>NZ_JBNDLX010000012.1:0-290910 GCF_050436285.1 Paraburkholderia sp. GAS82 | reverse complement strand
AGTCTGGCGGTATGAGGCTTCAGTCAACACAGACAGGACCGGCAGAATCTGCTCGGTCCAAAAATTATAGATGCCCATCGTCGGTTTGCAAGAATCCGCGCAGAACGTATGGCAGCGAATCTTTGATGTTTGGATGCCGATAGCGCTGTCTTCAGTGAGTAACAAGCGGTTGATCGATTGCTTCACCGGTTACAGGTATGACATGTTCAGACGAACAGCTGACGTGCCGCCCATGCGGGATTTTCGAGCCGTCAGACGAACTACCGGTAGGTCTGGTGCATTGATGAACTTATCGTTTGCGGTGACCTACCAGGACAGCTCTCTTCAGCACAGCACCCAGTAAAAGATGGCATAAGCCATTTTGTGAGGACTCCGTGTGGCTTGTATTCCGATCCCCTTAAGTCAGATCTATGAACGACGATGGTGGCAGCGCAAACCGATTGCGGTAACAAGAGGGACCGCCGCCAGAAGAGGATTTCGCATTGGACTGCCAGCTAACAATATGATGATATCGACAAAAACACGTACCGATTCCGATGGATGATGGCGCGACGGGTATAGCTGGTATAACTGAACACTTCCCTCTCCCCATGTGCGCCCACCACCATAGGGGTGGCCGGACAAACAACTCCGTTGATTTCCGCGTAGACGAAAGGGGGGCGCTCACGCTCATGCCGCTCAGATACGAAACATCGCTCAGCGTCGCAATCGTGCTGCCGAAATCCTGCTGCAGTTGCGCCAGAGATGACGAGCCCGCGCTCGAACCTCGGTTCACCACAAGCATTGGCGTCGTGGTCGTCACCTCCATTGCGTAGCGGATCGAGCCGGCGGACATCGCGGAGGTGTCCCCCGTAAGCGTATGCCCAACGCCGCCAATGACATCATTGGCAACGCTACCGACTGGCTGTCCGGAAATGTCGGTCGAAGTCAATGTAGCCTGCAGCACTCCCGGTGATCCACCAAGGCCGAACATGAAACCGTTCACGCTTTGTGCCGCTAACTGCATGTCGTTGCCTGGATACAGCGTTCTGAAGGCCGCGGAACTCGTCACCAACGACATCTGTGTCAAGGTTGCGACGTACTGACCAATAGCCGCGCTGGTCTGTTCGTTGAATACCGTTCTGCTAACACTGGCGAGGGACAGTTAACTTCGCTAAAGCGCCCGAGAATAGCCGTTGCAGCTACACAGTGTTGCTCGAGGACAGCCTCTGGTTCGCACTCCTTGTGAGTCTGGAGACGGACCGGTCACCAGCCAATGACGACGCTTTCGTCGCCTTCACGCAAGCCCTCCAGACAAGCACTACTTAATATCTCATCAACCGGGGTAAGCGACGACGCGAACTCTCGCGATACAGTTTCCCCGAAAGCCGCCGTCGGCATTTCAAACGCTTGACCGCTTTCCCACGCGGGCTGTTCCCCCCGGCGACTCGGTGTGTAGGTTGTACCGGGTCTTACCCACGGCATGACGGTCGCGGCCAAGGAGGCGGCTGTGTTGCGCGAGGTGCTCAAGGCGCACGCTTCGAATTACGACCCACTCGACGGCGTCATCGTGGATACAAGGTGTCCATCATGCTTGAAGAATTGGGCGTACCTTACGATCTCGCCGCAAGCGTCGAACCTTATAATGCGCTAAACCTTTGACCTGCGAGATGTCGATCAAAACCTGCTTGCGCGCAGACGGAAAATGAGGTCATCAAACGAATGCTCTCCCGATAATGCGGCCTGCGAAGGTCTCTTTGGTCTGCTCAAGACGCAACTGTTCTATCCTCGTGACTGACGGCTACGACCGTTGATCAATTCATCGAAGGTAGTTGGCTCTTATCCAGTAGTACGACGCAAAGTGTATCGAGATCTAACTCGGTTCTCTCAGCCCACTTGAATACCGCGAGAGTCTTGAAATCACGGCGTAAGCCACTCCAGGATTTTAGCCGTCCTGCGTCACGATTCCTTGCAAATCAACAAGTTACGCTCTGCTTGGGCAGGAGCAACCGAGACACCGGCCAGCCGATGGATTAGCTATTTTCGCGAACGATTTGAGCCGTCAGCAAAACGTGTTGCTGGATAAGGCGAACAGCCTCTTCAACGTTTCTCGCGAGCGCCGCGTCCACCATGAGCTTGTGTTCATTTTCGCGCGGCAATACCACGGCATGCCGTGACAAATTACGGTATCGTTCGGCGTGGTCGAAAAGATGCATGCACGCGTCGATCATCCATTCTGACCCACATCCGGAAAACAGCGCCTTGTGAAATTCGCGGTGGGGACGGTCATATAGCGGGTTTACGACTCGAGGGTTCTCTGAACTATACCGATGGACTTTGGAAAGTCGATGATAGCTGAGAAGGACGCGCTCTTCCCATTCGTCGTCACCCCGCAGCACGGCTTCGCGCATGGCAACTTCCGATGTCCAGGCTCGCGCCTGCGCCAGATCCATAAGGCTTTTGGTACTGACGGGTGCTACCGCGAACCCCTTCTGATTTGAATAAACCACCAGCGCTTCGGCTGCCAGTCGACTAAGCGCCTCGCGGATAGGAATGGGGCCGCAGCCATATCGCTTGCTGATATCGTTCAGGCGCAGCTTGAATCCGGGAGGCAGTCCACAGGAAATAATGTCCACGCGAAGCCGCTCATATATGGCTCCAGCGGCGGTCTGCAGACCGAGACTTCCCGGTGTCCTAGCTTCGGCGTCGGCATTTTTGGAGCGATGGTTTTCGACAACTTCCTTCATATGTAACGTAGAACCCAGCGAGCGTCAGCTGACTATTTTTACACAGCAGCTCTTTATATACAAATTGATTTGTGAAGTCAGATATATATACTTTGTGGCGCAAGCTGTTTCCAAGAACCATGTAGAAACCGGACGGCCTGTTGGTCCCCATCGTCCCGAGTCGCTCGGACCAGAAAACTGCGACCTGGGGGCTAGTTCGGCGTAGCTGACGGCGAAAGCGTGAAGACTAAAGATCATCGCCTCCGTCGAGTCGCCCATGGGCTACCTGGTCAGCAAGTGCGTTGTAAGGAAACGGCAGATGTGCTGGATACGGTGTAGTACGTGCCAGCTACTTCAAACTCTCGTGCAGGTTCTGAACGGTGACTTGCTCGACATGTTCGAACGATGGTTTGCGAGGAACACGGCACCGGCGCAGGCGAACCCGAGGGAGGTCGCATAAAACTCCCCCTACGTCCTCCTGCTCTCCCAACAAGGGCGCCTGTAGTGGCCGTTCCTGACGAGGAGATTGAAGGAAAGAGTTAGAGGCGAATCGGGACTGCTGATCGACCACGTAAGGAGCACCGGGTCGAACAAGTCCAACATTCCATTTGCGAAAAAAGCGGATAAAGCGAAGCCTGTAGGCCCATGTTGAGAGTTCACTATCGCCTGTTGAAAAACTGATCATGACTACAATCTCTAAACATAACCAGCTTATTACGTTGATCAACGTATTCACCGTCGAGCCGTCCCGGCAACAGGAACTCCTCGATTTGCTTGACCGTGCAACCCAGATCGTGCGCCTGGAGCCCGGATTCATCTCATCAAGCCTTCACCGGGGCATAGATGGCAACAAGGTCACCATGTACGCGCAGTGGCGAAGTGTTGAGGCCTATCGGGCGATGCGTGAGAATCCCACCCCTTTAAGCTACTTTGAGCAGGCAGCAGCATTCACGGAATTCGAGACCGCAGTGTACGAGGTCGTCGAAACATATTCCCCCCCAGCCGGAGAGGCGTAGGGCGATCGGCGCACGAACGTGGGTAGAGAGAAGCTTCGTCGCCATAGCGTGTAGAAGTGACTTACAGAAATAGGCCCAATGCCCCTTCGGGGACGCGCGAAGCGGACCGGGGCGAAACTCGTTGTCGTCCGCGGGGGCCAGCTGACGAGCTTTGTTCTCATTTATTTGTCGCTGTGGTAAGTCTGCGATAAGTGCACCCCGTCACCGCACCGCGTTCGCACTACTGCTCCTGCGCCACGCGCAACACCGAGTGCGGATCGTTCACCATCTCCTCGAAACAGTCGGCAGTCAACCAGCGTTGCGTCTTCTGATAGACCCGTTCCCACGGCGCAAAGCTGATAGACAGCATTTGCGCGCCGGCTCGCACCCTCCAGCGCAGCGCGTCGAACACCACGCACAATTCGTATCGGCGTGGCGGCGCGCCTTCGTTCATCTGTGTCGGGCACGGAGCAACAAAACTCCATTTCTCATTCGAAACATGCGTTGGGTATCGCTTGCGACCTGGCATCCCGCCAGGTTACCAGGTCTGGCCAAGAATGTTCAACCCGCTTCAGGTATCCCGGTGTAAGGGCCGAGATGGCCTGCGCCTCTGCATTAACGCCGAAAGCAGGCGTATACGACCATACGTAACTCGTATCGCTGAACCGCGTGAGGTTCGCATAGCCGATATTGTTCAGCAGTGGCGCCCATCCGCCGCCGAGCCACTAAAAAAAGTGACGCATCCCGATATTTACACCGTACGTAGTCCCCGGTATTTCGGTAAGAATATCTTTGTACGTCAACGACAGGCCGGTGTCCATTGCTCCGTGGTTGTCGACACGTCCGAATTGCAAATAGACGGACGTGCGTCTCGAGAGGAAGTAGGTTGTACCCACCGCTGCCAATAGTGAGTGATTGGCGGTATCGTTGCGGTCACTAGTTACCCAAACGCCGCCGTTCAATTCAAGATCCGATCGGGCAAAGTAATCGACTCCCCCACCATAAACGTTCGAGTTAAATGCACCGGCCACCTTGTAATTGGTGAACGACACCTTGGTGGTCAGTGCCCCAAACCTGTACGCTACGCCTAGCATGCGACCCGTGAATTCTATATCGGTGGGAATAGGCGTGACCGCACCACCTGCATTGCTATCGTAGATCGCGGCGTCAACCATGAACGAGCCGTTGTCATATTTGAGGCCGCCCGACCACTGCCGTCCCGCTGAAAAATCACCGGCGACGCCGCCCGGAGCAAACATCACAGTGCCTGTGAGGCCAGCCAGGTTTGGGGTGGTGTACAACACAGCATTAGAGCTGATCATGCTTGTAAAGCGGACGTTGTTGTCATACGGCAAAATGGAGCTGCCAAACGTCGAGTGCCGTGGATCCAGATCGACCGCGGCTTGAAAGAATGGCGAGTGTTGTACGCCGAGCCTGATTTTGCCGAAATTGCCCTCGAGTCCGATCCATGCCTGGCGCCCCAGGAAATAGCCGTTCGAACTGACAATGCCTCCAGTGACCGTGCTGATCCCGCTTTCAAGATCAAATTCGGCCTTCATGCCGCCACCAAGATCCTCGCTCCCTCTCAGTCCGAAAACCGAAGGACCGAGGCCTCCATTATCAATCGCGAACGTAGGGCCGGCATTTTTCCCTGTCGAACCTGGGGTCCTGTTTGCATACAGGAACCCTGCGTCGAGCATGCCATAGAGCGTGACGCTACTTTGCGCGTGCGCGACACCAATTGGCACAAGAATCGCATTGACCACAACACACTTCCACATCGAGCGAAAAGATGATCTCACCCTGTCTCCTGCATAGTTAGTACTATTAATTTATTAAATTTATATTTTTTTCATTGCACTCAACACTTCATTCGGGCAAGTCGCTGCGCCGGTTAAGTTCATGCCGATCTGGTATGGCGGTCGCTTGATACGGGTAAGAACATCGTCATTTTCGTAACGCTTTACGCCGCTATGCTGCCTGGCCGGCGAACGTACGCCTGTAGCTCAGGTGCAGGCTGCCGGCGCCAGCAGGAGCACCTCCCCAACCTGTTCGGAAGAATCAGGCTTTCCGGATTCGAAGCATGACAAGGGCGCCCATGAAGGACGCGATTGCGAGCAGAAATAACCCATACTCTGGCCGCCCGCTTATCTCGCGCAGCCAGCCAATGCCAAAAGGGAAAACGTATCCACCCGCATTTCCTATCATCGAAATCATGCCGATACCGGCGGCGGCAGCCGTGCCCGACAGGATGCTCCCAGGCACGACGAACAGCACCGCATTCGCGCTGATCAAGCCAGCCGCAGCAAGCGTCAGACCGATCAGCGACAGCACCGGAATATGTGCAAACGCGCCGCTGAGCAGGAGGCCACTCGATCCGATTATGGCCGTGCAGGCTACGTGCCATCGTCGCTCGTTTACGCGGTCTGAATGCCGGCCGACAAAGATCATCGTCAACGCCGCGAAACCGAATGGGATGGCAGTTATCAGACCTGTGTGGAGCAAGCTGGCAACTCCGAGTTCGCGAATAATTTGCGGCAACCAGAAAGCAAGTCCGTAGATGCCGCCGATCTGAGTAAAATTCACGCAAGCCAGAGCCCAAACATCTAGATCCCTAAAGGCGTGCCCAAGTTTGTGGCCCATGCCAAGAGCATCCCGCGCAGCGCGCTCCTGAACTAGCGTGTCGATGACACGTTCTCGTTCGTTAGCCGTCAGCCATCGCGCTTTCGCCGGACCGTCATCAAGAAAGAAAATCGTTGCGATGCCAGCCATGACAGCTGGGATTCCCTCGATCAGAAACAACCATTGCCAGCCATGCAGGCCACCCTGTCTGTCTAATGTCTGCATCAACCATCCGGAGAAAGGACCTCCGATTACGCCAGCGAGTGCGATGCCCAGGAGAAAATAACTGATCGCCTGAGAGCGCTGACGAGTGGGAAACCAATATGTCAGGTACAGAATGATCCCTGGGAAAAAGCCTGCCTCCGCAACGCCAAGCAACACTCGCATCACATAAAATTCCACTGGCGATGTAACGAACATCATGCCTGCGGACACCAGCCCCCAGAGGAGCATGATTCGTGCAATCCATATTCGCGCGCCCACACGCGCGAGAATAAGATTGCTCGGGATTTCACAGATACAGTAAGCGACAAAGAAAACGCCAGCGCCAAAACCGTAGGCAGCATCGCTTAGTCCAATGTCGGAGGCCATACGCAGTTTTGCAAAACCGATGTTGACCCGATCCAGAAACGAGATCACGTATAGCAGGATCATGAATGGCAGTAACCGGCTGGCTATCTTGTTATATAGTCGCCACTCTGATTCATCGCCGAACCCTGCACGCGCTAAAAGATTCACTGTCTCCTCCACTGCTTCTTATAATCGCGTGCGCAAGCACGCGCTGACTTTGCACGCCGCGAGCGGCGCCAAGAGTCACAGGATCATGCTGTCATCCAATGGCATTGAGCGATTTCGCGCCGACGCTGTACGGCTCGGCATCAATCAGTACAAAAGCGATCACGCACGGCTCGGTACCCCGGTTTATCCAATCGTGAATCGTGCCGCGTTGAACCAGCACATCGCCGGCCTTCAGGTGAACCTCGACGCCATCCACATCCATATCGATCTCTCCAGATATCACCACGGCGTAGTCGATCGAGTCCGTACGATGGTTTCGCGGTTTGACACCCGGTGCATATTCGATGACGCGGAACACCGTACCGTTGGAATGACTGGTTGCTACCTTGCGTTTGGCACCGTCGAAGTCGTCGTTGTTATCGATCGGGAAGCCTTCGGTAGTCCAGATGACGGTAGCCTGTGCCCCTTCGCGCAACGAAGCGACATTTTTCACAAGCTCGTCGATGGCGACAACTGCTTTTCCGTTGGCATCGTGACCGGTCACAACGCGGCGCACAGAGAGTGTCATAGCTGCTCTTCTCGTATATTAGGTAAGGTGATTTTCACATTCGCGACTGCAACGACGATGGGGCACACGTGTTGTGGGCGACCAGATCGTGGACCGTCAAGCGGCGGTGGCGATGAGATTACGCAACAGCCCCAGCCCCGCAACCTCTGTTTCCAGAACATCTCCAGGCTTCATAAATTCCGGAGGCGTACGGGCATGTCCCACGCCCGGTGGCGTACCGGTAGCAATCACATCGCCCGGTTCAAGCGTAAGTCCATGAGATAGCTCCGCAATGATCCTCGGAATCTTGAAGTACATGTGACGTGTGTTCGACGTCTGCTTGCTCTCACCGTTCACTCGACTGGAGAGATCGAGACTCTCAGGATCGATCTCATCTGCGCTGGTAATCCAGGGGCCCATGGGGCAGGTTCCATCGATGCTCTTTCCCTTGAACCATTGCTGCCCATGCCGACGTTGAACGTCGCGCCACGTCACGTCATTGAGTACCGTATAGCCGAAGACATACTCCATCGCGTTAGCTTCCGGGATGTCGCGGCCCGCGCGACCAACGACTACAGCGAGCTCGACTTCCCAGTCCAACTGGGCCGACAAACCGCCGAAGAAGGGTATCGGGTCAAACGGCCCAATCACCGTTGTCGGAGCCTTGGTAAAAAATGTCGGAAACGCAGGCATTTCTTTCACGTGCGGACGGATCTTTGCGCCTTCCTCGAAATGATCCTGGTAGTTCCAGCCGACACAAAAGATGTTCTTACGAGGCCGTGGAATAGGCGCGTTCACCTGCACGTCGGCAAGCAAAAAATCCGTCGAGGCATGGTTGACAATAGTCCGGATCACATCCAATCCTGGTTGACCCGCTGAGATGACCGAAATCATGTCCCTCGAGTCGAAAGGCGTCTCGAGACCCAATTCAGCGGCCGACCTTCCGATGTCGACCACGCGCCTGTCGGCGTCTCGTAGTGCTCCGACGCGGCTCGCCTGGTCTCCGGTGGTCGCAAAAGTAAGGAGTCGCATTGATATCTCTGTAAAAGTAAAATTTGAACCTATTTAGCTATGATACATATATTTTCAACAAATCATATATTTTTTTGGTCGGCACATTGCCTGCATGTCGGAAAACGGTCACCTTGATGCCAGACCATGCGGCGACAATCGCCGACATGAGGCACATCCGGTTTCCGCCTGATACGATCAGCCGCGCGGTGCGGCCGTACTACCGCTTGCTGCCGAGCCTGCACATGGTCGAAGAACTGCTGGCCGCGCGGCATCCCACCCATGTACGAGACCAAGCGAAGTCGGTCGGTAAAGTTTGACCTGGACATTGCTCGACGTATCCGGCCCGCCGCACCGACACGAGGAGACGAAGTGGCACCTGGATGGAAGTCGTCACGATCAATGTCAGGAGGCACCGGTTGTGGCGCACGGTGGACCTGCATGGCGCCATGTTCGACGTGCTGATGCCGAGGTGGAGCGACCAACTCGGCCAGGCGCCTTATGCGCGAGCTGCTCAGGAAGCACGGGCGCACATCGCGGGTGTTGATCCCGCTTCAGATCAACGCGTCGCCAGCAACGTTTTCGCTTCGGTGCATGATCAGGTCACAAACCTCTTTCGGCATTGCATTGCCATTACCACACCGACGCAAAGCAAAAGCAGACGCTCCGAGGCGAGGTCTTCGAGGCGAAGGAACGCTTGACGGGAGCGCCGATGCTGGGGCAATTGGCTCATTAAATAGGCATCCTCAAGCGCGGCGTGCCAAGGGCGTGCCGTTCGACAACTTGACACCACCTCTCTGCCTCATCGACAAAAATCGCGCTCAATCCGATGGAGCGCCCCTGAGAGGCTAGCTAGGATTTGCGCAGTGCGGCCGCGGCTGCGTGAATAGCCTCTCGAATCTGAATGTAGGTTCCACAACGACAAATGTTGCCGTTCATCGCATGGTCGATATCCTGATCAGAAGGTCGGGTGTTTTTCATTAGCAATGCCATCGCGCTCATCATTTGTCCCGACTGGCAGTATCCGCATTGCGGTACTTCATGCTCGAGCCATGCCTTCTGAATTTCCCTGCCGATAACGCTCGCGCCCATCGCCTCCACCGTTGTGATCTCGTTGTCCTCAACTGCCGAAACGGGAATGCAGCAGGAACGAACTGCCTCTCCGTTCAGATGTATGGTGCAAGCTCCGCATAACCCAAGTCCGCAGCCAAAACGCGTTCCCGTCATGTCGAGCTCGTCACGAAGCACCCAAAGAACCGGGGTTTCAGGCGAGGCCGTTACCGGTTGTGTTCGTCCGTTGATCCTAAGCTTGTGCATAAAATTTTTGCCACGCTATCTGGTGAAAACGACGGGATGGTTGAATGCTCAGCTTCAAACCCGTGGAACCGACGATGCGCAAACACGGTTTGCGAACAGTCGATCAGTCAAGCACTCATTCAGGCTAAGACGTAGCCTGCTCCTTCTCCTTAGCCCATCCATCCGACTCGTCGCAAGGAACCTGCGACTGCGACTTCGTTTCATGCGCCTACAAACCGCAACTGAACGGTGTTGCGAGCCAATCGGACCAGAACGGCAGGGCGCAAAGCTCCTTGTGGGCGGAGTCCTTCTCTCGTGACCAGCGGAACATCAGAGCTACCGCGCGCGTCGCGTTTACAGCAATCTTAGGCCAATAATATATATTTTTCAATAAAACAAAATTTGATATATGATTCGTACATTGCGCGGGGGAACTTGATGGAGTTCGAATGGCGGCCGGGCAGAGTGGCGAAGTTGTGCAGCGACATGAGGGAAGCCGGCAAAGGGACCGATATGAACAACAAGGGCGAAGGTATTTCGCGGCGGGGCTTTATCTTTGGAATCAGTGCTGCGGTTGGCGGTCTTGTCCTTACAGGCTTGCCTTCGCTCGCGGAGAGTACAGGGGTGGTGCAATCGCCATTGCTCACAAATGCCCCTGGCTCAGAGGTAGGGATCTGGGTTGTGATAGACGGCGAGACCACGACGATTCGTGTTGCGCGATCGGAGATGGGTCAAGGGAATTTCACGGCGTTACCGATGCTGGTAGCTGAAGAACTCGACTGTGACTGGAGTCATGTGACGGCCGAATATGTGTTGCCCGAAGCAAACCTTGCGCATGGTCACGCATGGGGCGACATGATGACTGCATCAAGCGCGTCCATCCGTATGTCTCACCTCTATCTGCGTAAGGCGGGTGCTCAGGCGCGTCATATGTTAGTGGACGAAGCCGCGGCGCGTTGGAAAGTCAGCGCGTTGGAGTGCACGGCACGCGACAGTGTCGTAACTCACGCTGCTAGTGGGCGTTCATTGACCTACGGGGAACTCGCGGAAAACGCAGCGCGGCGTCCTGTTCCACAAGAAGTGACGCTAAAAGACCCGAACCTATGGCGACTGATCGGGACACCGGTGAAACGGCTGGACCTCGAAGACAAAGTATTGGCGAAACCGATCTTCGCGACCGACGTGCGTCTTCCCGACATGCTTTACGCAACGGTTACGGCATGCCCAACTCTCGGCGGACGACTCAAAGATTTCGACGCGTCAAAGACGTTGGTCATGCCTGGCGTACGTCATGTGGTGCCGGTTGGGGATACAGCCGTCGCCATAGTCGCCGACTCGTGGTGGCAGGCCCACCATGCGCTTGATACGTTGTTGGTCCGATGGGACGCTGGCCCTGCTGCGGCGCTATCCAACGAATCCATCCGTGAGATTTTCCTGAAGGGTCTTGACGATCCGCATCCTGCAGTTGCCCAAAGGATCGGCAACGTGGACGAGGTCCTCGCAAATGCTACCAATGTAATACACGCCGATTATGAGGTTCCATATCTCGCACACACCACGATGGAGCCCCAAACCTGCACTGCTCACGTAACTCCCGAATTCGCCGAAGTTTGGGCGCCTACCCAGAATGGCGATGGGACGCTGCAAGTCGTAGCACACACACTCAAGATTGATCCGTCCCGCGTCAAGATTCACAAATGCCATCTTGGCGGCGGATTCGGGCGCCGCGGAGTATCTCAAGATTGGGCTCAACAGGCAGTCTTGATTGCCAGGGCTGTAGGTAAACCGGTGAAAATGCTATGGACCCGGGAAGAAGATGTCAGGCATGACTACTACCGCCCCATGTCCATTGCCCGACATGTAGCAGGATTCGACAGGAATGGAAAACTTCTCGCATGGAAAGTGCGGCTGTCGTGTACGTCTATTCTGGCCAACCTTATGCCCTCTCGGCTGAGGCATGGACAGGACTTCGACATGATGGGGGCATTTCTACCGGGTGACATGAGCTACCACATCCCCAATTTTGAAGTCGGCTACGCAATGCGGCAGTTGCCGATCCCAGTGGGCTTTTGGCGAGGTGTCAATCATAGTCAGAACGGATTTTTTAGAGAGTCCTTCGTTGATGAGATGGCGCATGCAAGTGGCCAGGATCCCTACGCTTTCCGGCGTGAGTTACTCGCGCATAGCCCGCGCTCGCTTGCCGTTGTGGATGAGGTAGCGACTCGCGCTCAGTGGGGGCACACTAAAGCCGGCACATACCAGGGAATGGCACTCGTCGAATGCTACGACTCAGTCTGCGCTCACGTCGTCGACCTATCGATCGATGACGAAGGACGGGTGAAAGTACATCGCGTCGTATGTGCGCTTGATTGCGGATATGTCGTGAACCCAAGCATCGTCAAAAAGCAACTACAGGGCGCCGTCGCATATGCGCTTAGTGCTGTGCTTTGGGGTCAGGTAACGATCAAAAATGGCGAGGTACAGCAGTCTAACTTCCACGACTATCCGGCGCTTCGGATCAGCGAGATGCCCGTGGTCGAAACCTATCTCATCCCAAGTGGCAACAAGTACATTGATCGCTGGGGAGGTGTTGGCGAGCCGGGTACGCCACCCGTCGCACCTGCCGTCGTTAATGCGATTTTCGCCGCAACCGGTAAGCGTATTCGACTGTTGCCGCTTGCCGGCCAAAAGCTGGTGTAGACGCTGCTCTCCTGGCTTCCTTTCGAAGCGAAATTCATCGATGAAGACTGCAATCTCAAGCAACCCGACGCGCATACGTAGATGGTTCGCGCTTGCGTCAATCCTGGCGATGGTGCTAACGGCAAGTCTACCAAGCCGGGCGGCTACGCCTGCGGATCGTTTGGTCGCTCGGGGCGGCTATCTGGCAAAAATCGGCGATTGCGCAGCATGCCACACGGTTCGAGGCGGTGCGGATTTTGTCGGCGGGCTGCCCATGCAAATGCCCGTCGGCACGATCTACACGACCAATATCACGCCCGACCCCGACACGGGAATCGGCCGATACACGCGGGACGATTTCGAGCGTGCGTTACGACACGGAGTCGCTAGAGATCATAACTTGTATCCGGCAATGCCGTATCCATCCTTTTCCAAGATCAGCGATGAGGATGTGGACGCGCTGTATGCCTATTTTATGAAGGGTGTGAAACCCATAAAACAGCGCAATCGACAATCGGATATTCCTTGGCCGCTTGATATGCGCTGGCCACTCAAGCTGTGGAACCTCCTTTTTCTTGACGATACGGTCTATCGGGCAAAGCCGAACAAAGACCCCATCTGGAACCGGGGTGCTTATCTTGTTCAGGGCCTCGCGCATTGCGGCGCTTGTCATACGCCGCGAGGCATGGCGATGCAAGAACTAGCGCTCGACGAGAAGAGTCAGACTTTCCTTTCCGGCGCATCTCTCGACGGATGGTTTGCATCGAATCTGACCGGTGATAACAATGCGGGACTCGGTAGATGGACGGAAAATGATCTGCACATGTTTCTGAAAACTGGAGCGAACGTTCATGCTTCCGCGTATGGTCCAATGACGGATGTCGTCAACAATAGTACTCAGTATTTGTCCGACGAAGACCAAGTCGCGATAGCACGGTATCTCCGTTCGTTGGTTCCGTCACACGCGGGTGACGTCAACGAGAGAGAGCCGTATCGATACGACGGTCAGATAACCTCCACCTTGGTCGCAGGAACGCCGTTACCGAACGGCGCACACGTCTACTTGACCTATTGTGCCAACTGCCACGGGGTTGATGGCCGAGGACGTGCACCCTTCATCGCTCCCCTGGCAGGAAACCCGGATGTGTTGGGCACTAATCCATTGTCGCTTATTAACGTGACGATCAATGGCGCCGCGAATCTTGTAGTCGGCGGCGTGCCCGCGGCCTATCCCATGCCCAGGTTCAGGCTAGGCCTCACGAACCAGGATATCGCCGACGTGTTGAGTTTTGTACGAAGCGGCTGGAATAACCGCGCTCCAGAAATCAAAGCACAGGATGTTGCGAAGGTGAGAGCCAGTACGAGCGGCAAGTGATAGGTGGATACACATTTTTTGAGCAAGCATCAAATACAACTAGATCTACTTTCTTGACGACCAAAGAGGGAATCATGCGCCACCCTGTCGATCACACTTTTTCTTCGAAGACGCGGCAGACTTTGCGGAACGATAGCAACAGAAAACATCGTCGCGTACATGGAGGCGGCACATTAATCGTGGTGTTGACCGCTCTAGCACTGTCGCATAACGCCGTGGCTCAAGAGTCACAGGACAAATGGCAAACGCGTTCCTGGCCTGAGCTTGCCGCCGAAACGCAGGCGCGTGCGGATCGAGGTGCCTATCCTTTGACTGGACTCAAGCCAGATGATGTTCGCGAAGCGCTCTCGCATATCCACTCCCTCGATCGCGACGAATGGGCTTCGGCCTGGATGGCGATTGGCGATCAATACGAACTGCGTGCAAAATCGGAGGAACCGACAGACTCTGGCGCCGCACGTGATGACTATCGGGCAGCATGGCTCAACTATTCGTTCGGTCGTTGGCCCTCCCCTAATTCGCCAGGCAAAGCGCAGTCGTATGCAAAAGCACAGGAAGCTTTCGCCAACTATGGGCGGCTTCTCAATCCACCGATCGAAACGATCAGCATTCCATTCGAAGGCAAGCAGATCGTTGCCTATCTGCAAAAACCGCCCGGTGTCACAAAGCCACCGATTGTCCTTGACCTCGGCGGCATGGATGAATGGAAGGACTCCGTCGCTGACCAGGGGCGCGGATTCCTGCAGGACGGCATTGCCGACGTCGCAGTCGACATGCCCGGCACTGGCGATGCACCTATGGCCCGCCCGGGAGCCGAGAGGGTCTATTCACGTCTGATCGACTATCTACTCACGCGAACCGACGTCGACGGTAGCCGCATCGTCGTACGCGGCACGAGTTGGGGCAGTTATTGGTCCGCGCGGCTCGCATTTGTTGAGGCGAATCGTCTAAAAGGTGCGGTGTATCAGAGTGGTCCGGTGGACAGTTATTTTCAGCGTGCATGGCAAGATAACTCTCTGCACACGAAGGAATACCTGTTTGATTTCGTTGCATCACGCTTATATGTTCTTGGGCAACCCTCGGTAGAAGCGCTCTTGAACTATATGCCGTCGATGTCGCTGAAGGCAGCCGGACTCCTGGGACAGCCGACGTCACCTATGCTTCTGATCGGTGGTGTACAGGACAGCCAAACGCCGTTCACCGATCTAATCGAGCTACTGCAGACCGGGACGCCAAAGGACGCATGGGTCAACCCAGAAGGCCGACACATGGGAGACTCTGGCAGTTGGACGCATAAAGCTATCTTCGACAAGGTTATCCGACCGTGGATACGGGCGCGTTTGATCGTTGGGCAATGATCCATTTCGCGCGTCTCGTGATTCAAAACTGATCAAACTATGGAGCCACCACTTGCCACTAGCGGAGATGCGTTTCGGCAGTGGCATGACGTGTTGGCGTCGACCGCGTGAATGGCAGGACAACGGCGTGTGGGCAGACTCGCATCGGGCGTTCCTTGTACGCCTGCGTGGATATGACGCGATTGACTGGAGTCGTGTGAGCATTTATAGGGCGAGCCGACCGGGCCAAACACGACCGACCGGAGCAAGCTAGGCAGCAAGCGGCATATTGCAGTAGACGCCCAGGGTATCCCGCTGGCCCCGGTGGTCACAGGCGCCAACCGGCACGACTCGACGGTGTTCGAAGCTGTACTCGATGCAATACCGCCCGTGTCGGGCGTGCCTGAGCGACCACGGCGGCGGCCGGACAAGGTCCATGCTGACAAGGGATACGACTATGCGCTCTGCCGGGAATCACTGCAACAACGAGGCATCACGGCACGCATTGCGCGTCGTGGTATCGAGAGCAGCGAAAGGCTCGGCCGTCATCGCTGGGTGGTCGAACGCACACATGCCTGGTTTGCCGGTTTCGGCAAACTGTGCATCCGTTTCGAACGGGCTCTCGATACTCATGTCGCGTTGCTCAATCTGGCTTGTGCTGTCGTCTGCTCAAGGTTGGTTGATCAGTTTTGTTGGCAACTCTTAACCAGATTACCAGAACACCTCATTGCGCCCCCCTCGATCACATGCTCAATCTCTTCGGAGAATCATAATGTCTCAAGAAAAAGAACCGCGCAGACGATTCTTGCGACAGATGTTCGCAATCGTACCGGCATCCGGCCTGGCCACAGGCGTCGCACTAACACAAACGGCCTGTTCCAAACCCCCACAGACGGGGAGTGCCAATGAACTGGGCGCTACCAGTCTCGGACTCTACGAACCAACCTATTTCACGAAAGAGGAATACACGTTCATTGAAGCGGCTGTCGATCACCTCATTCCATCGGATAAATTTGGTGCCGGCGCGCTTGAGTGTGACGTACCGGTCTTCATTGACCGCCAGATGGAAACGCCTTACGGGCACGGCAAGCTCTGGTATATGCAGGGACCGTTTCATCCGGATGAAAGCCCTGACATGGGCTACCAGATGAACCTGAACCCGCGCCAGATTTATCGCCACGGTGTTGCCGAGACCAACACGTACTGCGTGAAGCATCATGACAAGGTGTTTGTCGATTTGTCGAAGGGTCTTCAAGTCGAAGTCCTGAAAGCACTCGACGCCGGCACGCCGCAATTCGAATCTCTTCCCTCCAGGACCTTCTTTTCATATCTGTTGGCAAACACCAAGGAAGCTTATCTGGCCGATCCGATTTACGGTGGCAACAAGAACATGGGCGGTTGGAAAATGATCGGATTCCCGGGTGCCCGTGCGGATTTCATAGACTGGATCGACAAGCCAAACGTGAACTATCCGTACGGCCCGGTCTCGATCTCGGGAATGCGGGGATAACATGGCAATCCAAAAAGACAAGGTAGACGTCGTCCTGATCGGCTTTGGATGGACCGGGGCAATCATGGGAATCGAGTTGACGGCGGCCGGCCTTAACGTGCTGGCGCTCGAGCGCGGGGAGTTCCGCGATACACCGACGGACGCGGAATATCCGAAGGTCGCGGACGAACTGAAGTACTCCACACGCGGCGAGCTATTGCAGCACCTTGCCGACGAAACGGTGACCATTCGTCACGATATGACGAGGACAGCGGTGCCGTATCGTCAGCATGGCGCATTTCTGCTGGGAAATGGTGTCGGCGGTGCCGGCTTTCACTGGAACGGCATGATGTACCGCAACCTGCCGGAAGAACTCGAGATGCGCACGCGCTATACCGAGCGCTATGGCAAGAAATTCATTCCCGACAATATGTTGCTGCAAGATCATGGCGTGACTTACAAGGATCTCGAGCCGTTCTATGACTTTTCGGAAAAAGTCATGGCTGTTTCGGGTAGGGCCGGCAATATCAATGGCAAGCTAACTGGCGCCGAAGAAGGTAATCCGCTGGAGGGTCCACGAACCAACGAATTCCCGACAGCGCCGCTGCAAAAGCAATATAGCGGCATGTTGTTTGAAAAAGCCGCACGGGAAGTGGGTCTGCATCCGTACTCGGCACCGGCAGCGAATGCGTCCGCGCCATACACGAACCCCTATGGTGTGCGCATCGGACCGTGTAACTTTTGTGGTTTCTGCGATGGCTATGGCTGCTACATGTATTCGAAGGCATCGCCACAGACGACGATCATGCCGGTTCTGCTCAAGCGTGAGAACTTCGAGCTTCGGACCGAATCGCAGGTGATCAAGGTCAATATGGACTCCACGGGCACGAAGGCAACCGGGGTGACATATGTCGACCGGCAGGGGCGTGAGGTCGAGCAACCGGCGGACATGGTCATCCTGACAGCCTTTCAGATGCACAACGTGCGTCTGCTGCTGTTGTCCGGCATTGGTAAGCCGTATAACCCGTTGACGGGTGAAGGTGTGGTCGGCAAAAACTTCGCCTACCAGATGAACGGAAGCATTGGCATCCTGATGCCCAAGGGCACACATTTTAACCGCTTCGCGGCCGCGGGCGCAGGCGCTGTCGGCTTGGACGACTTCAATGGCGACCAGTTCGACCACGGGCCGCTCGGCTTCATAGGGGGGGCGAGCATTCGAAGTTTGAGCTCGGGCGGCCGACCGATCGGCCAGGCCCCGACGGTACCGGGGACGCCGTCATGGGGCTCGGGTTGGAAAGAGGGTGTCCAGGATGCATATCAGCGGTATATGAATATCGCGATCGCTGGCTCGGTCATGTCTTACAAGGACGCTTATCTCGATCTGGATCCGACCTATCGCGACAAGTTCGGTAAGCCATTGCTGCGCATGACGTTCGATTGGCATGACAACGAGTATGACATGCTGGGTTTCATGGGCGACCAGATGGAAAAGCTGGCCAATGTGATGGGCGGTGACAGGGTAGTTCGTGGCATCCGCAAGAAGGGAAAGCATTTCGATGTGCGCGAGTATCAAAGCACACACCTGACTGGCGGCGCCATCATGGGTACCAATCCGAAGGACAGCGTGGTCAACACGTATGGCCAAACCTGGGGTGTGTCGAACGTTTTCGTGATGGGCGCCTGTCTGTTTCCGCAGAACATGGGGTACAACCCGACAGGGCTGGTAACGGCAATCGCTTACCGTTCCGTGAAAGCGATCCGCGAACAGTACCTGAAGAACCCCGGCCCGCTGGTGCAGGCTTAGGCACGCACGATGACTAAATATACGAAGCGCGTGCTGCCGGCGCTGGCGTCGGTTGTCATGTCATCGCTCGCGCTTGGACTAGCGGCATTATCCACGACTGTGCGCGCGCAGGATGCAACTAGCGCGGATATGACCCAATTGATAAGGCAGGGGGCCTACCTCGCGCAAATCGGTGACTGTGTCGCCTGCCATACCGCGAAGGATGGAAAGCCGTTCGCTGGTGGCCTGCCGATGAGCATATCGATCGGCACGATCTGGTCGTCGAACATCACGCCCGACAAAGACACCGGGATTGGCAGTTACACCCTTGACGACTTTGATCGAGCGGTTCGCCACGGGATAGCGAAGAATGGCGAGACACTGTATCCGGCGATGCCTTATCCGTCGTATGCGAAGGTCAAGCCATCAAACATCAAGGCGCTCTATGCGTACTTTATGCACGGCGTGCAACCGGTCTCGCAGGCGAACAAGACCACGGACATCATGTGGCCGATGTCAATGCGATGGCCGCTGTCGGTCTGGCGTAAGCTGTATGCACCAGACGTGGTAACTGACGACACACCTGTAAGCGCTACTGATCCGGTGCTCCGTGGCCGGTATCTGGTGGAAGGTCTGGCGCATTGCTCCGCGTGTCACACGCCCCGTAAGGTGACGATGCAGGAAGCATCGCTGAGCGACGATGGATCGACGTTCCTGTCAGGTACGGTGATCGACGGTTATCTCGCAGAGAATCTGCGCGGAGACGTGAAGGACGGCCTCGGCAATTGGAGCGAGGGGGATATTGTCGCGTTCCTGAAGAGTGGCCGTAACGAGCACTCCGCTGCCTTTGGCGGCATGGCCGAGGTCGTACAGGACAGTACCCAATTCATGATGGACAGCGATCTCATGTCGATCGCCACGTATCTGAAAACGTTGGGACCGGCGCATCCGGACCAGACGTCGCTCACGTACGATAGCGCCACGGAGAAGATGTTCCACGACGGGAGCGCCAGCAGTAACGGCGCGATCCAGTTCCTGAATAATTGCGCAGCCTGCCACCGGACTACTGGCAACGGTTGGAATGGGACTTTCCCGCGACTGGCGTTGAGCACCACGGTCAACACGAAAGATCCGTCGTCGCTGATTCGTATCGTGTTGTCCGGGGCCCAGATGCCTTGGACGGCATCCGCGCCGACGCACTATGCGATGCCTGGCTTCGCTGATCGGCTAAGCGATCAGGATCTGGCGGATGTGTTGACGTTTGTGCGTAGTAGCTGGGGGAACACGGCACCTGCCGTTACATCGGAAATGGTGGCCGCCGTGCGCAAGAGCCTTCCCGAGAAGGCGCCGGCCACGGATCTTCAGACACGTCTCATCAACGGGATTTGTCGCAGTAAGACTCGATGAGTAGAGTCGAATCGATATGCAAAGTATTGCTTACGTTGCGAGTTCGTAGAATCGATCGGCGACGGGCGGATGATAAGCTCGAGCATGTTTCATCTGTCCTTTGCCGAACATATGCATCAGTTCGATGCCACTGTGATCGTCGATTAGCGCAACCCGTCAAGACGGGTTCCCGAGCCGCTTATGGTTCGTCTGCCATCATGCACAAGGATCGCTTCTACCAACGCGCCTTCCTGTCCTAGCACCGAGCTTACGGCTCATGGTTATGGACGCGATCGTTAAAGGTCGGAATCACGCAACTGATATCTGGTGACGACACGGCGCGCCTCCTCATCGCCACCATCGACGGACGTAAGCGGAGCCGGAACGACACCAACACAAGCATCTAGATCGAACGGAACATCCGTCGCCAAAGTGCTCAACAAGGTCCGTATCTTATGGCGTTGTGTCGAATAGTGCTCCTCGGCAATTTCTGCGAAGCTGGCGTCGAGCGTCGAACAGATGTCCAACCGACAGGGCATAACGGCAAGAAAACTAGCTTTCAGGCGCGGGGATTTCTACTTGACCGAGAAACTGATTCGCCTGCGCAAAATCTCTGCACGAAGACGAGGCCTAACTCGGAGGGAATTCGGGCGCCGCGGGAAGACGGCGCACGGGTACTGGGGCCGCCGCAAACTAGTTCGAGTCAGCGCAGGAGTCGGACGCCCTTTCTTATGACGAATCTGCTATCGGTGACACGCCGACTTGAGGGACTGCTAAGCGGGGCGGTGGTGCTATCGGTAAATTTGTCTCGCCCCCCCAATTTAAGGTATGCGCAAGAGGCACTACAGCGATCGAAATACGCCCCAACTGACTGCTCGCGAACCGATTACTCCTGCTAATGCTGCATGGCAACACAGTTTTGAGACGTGCAGTAGGCTCTGCTGTATCTGAAATATCCAGAAGCGTTTGCTGCAGACTTTGTTGTGCTCCAATATCTGCATCAAAGAAAAAGCGATTCGAGAGCTTTCCCTTAGAAGTTTCTATCCAATCTCGGACCGCGCTTGAGACTCGCTCCGCTCCCTACCTTCAGCCTCTTACGGAAATATCCAACCCGCTCTGTGGACCCTCTTGGGTACACCACATTTTGATTAATAATCTGTTGGGCGGTTACCGTAGGCACGTGACGACCACGAAACGCTCAACATATGCTTCACCCCGCAATTCATTGACAAGAAATAACATTTAAAATCAATGCATTACATAAAAAATCAAACAATTTCAGCTTTTGCTTTATTTCTGCAAATAGTTGCGGGCTTTTGATTTATTCAGCGTCTGCTGCACCGATCCGCGTGCCCGATCTGACGTTCAACTTTTGGTTTATTTTTGATCAACTTTTGCTTAATTTGTCAGCGGGTGAAGGCAATAGACACCTTCTCCAGCACACAACCCCTTCAAGGGATAGTGACCGCATGCGCGGAGCGCTTTCACACCGAACGCGCTGACAGCCGGTAGCTGACCGTGCGCGACACACCGGCACGAAACGCGAGACCCGTTCGGCCCGCCAGCGGATGGTCGGCCGGAGGCATCACTACACGGCCAAGGTCGAAAAAGCTTTGGGCCGGTTCAACGCCCAATGCAACGTTTCGTCCGGACCATGGTTCGTATGCACGTCCGCCATTGCTAATCCAGAGCAACGCGTCCGGAAGTTCCTCGGGATTCCAGTCGAGCAGGACATCGGCCTGCTGAGTGGAATATCGCAAGACAAACGGCGGCCGACACCCTGCGATCTGTAACAGCTCCTCGGTCTTGTCCAGCAGTGGCAATCGCGTCACGTCCATAGGGCCGGTTGCTGTCGCGATCTCTTTCAGAGAAGCGAAGGCGTGGTTCGGCAAGCTCCGCGAAATGCCCGACTCCGGCGAGACCGGGTAGCTGTGAACCATTTGATACGGACATGCGAGTACCTCGACTCCCTCGTCCGGTATGGCGAATGTAGGGTGGAGAGCGAACGGCAAGACGACGTCTCTACGCGCGTGGACAGTCAGTGAGACGATAAGCGCCGGCGCTTCAGGGTCAACTTCAATGGTGCGCTCGAGGCTTTCGATTGCTTCCTCGGATGGGTAATCAATCCGCAGCGTGAGCCTGTCTGCAGTCTTCTCGACAAGGCGCCACATGTGATTCGCGCCGTATCCATGGTTCCACGTGTCAGTGGCATTCCGTGTCTCGAAGCCTGGAGGCAGACCGGGTGGTGCCGCAACCGTCCCAAACGGCAGGCACGGCCATTCGCCGCGCAATGCGCGCAGGAGACCTGGCCAGCGAGCGTCGTCACCCCATGGAGCCACGTACAGCGGCGAAACGCTGCGGCCCCCGCCCAGTTCAAATCGCACAGGAGCAAGCATTCCGCCAAGCGACTGCGCAGTCGCTTCGCCATGGGCCCATTTCAACGTCCAACGTTCCATTGAATCCATCGTCCCGTCTTTCCAGGTTAGCTAGCAGTCGGATTCCGCTGGCCTTCTACGACGGCCACCGAAACACCAGGTCGGCACGATCTCGCGTCGAATCGATCAATACTGCATTGGGCTCGTCGGTCTGCTGGACCCACTTTCGAGCAGCGTCTTCATCGCGACCAAACCTGATGTGGCGATCGACAAGCCGTTGCCTGCGCAACTCCGGATCGACGTCGACATACCAGGCCTCGTCGAGAAGTGGGCGAACCGCCTTCCAGTGCCCGCGCTCCAGTAGCAGATAGTTTCCCTCGGTGACAACGAGCGGCACGTTGGGGCTGACAGGAATGGCCCCGGCGATGGGCTCTTCGATCTCCCGCCGAAAAGCCGGCGCATAGACCGTCTCGCCATGGCGCGGTGCCCGCAGACGGCTCAGCAGCGCGACGTAACCCGCACTGTCGAAGGTATCTTCGGCGCCCTTGCGGGACGCGCGCCCTAGCCGTTCGAGTTCGACGTTCGCAAGGTGAAAACCATCCATCGGCACAACCACGGCCCGGCCAGGCAGCGCTTCAAGGATCTGCTCCGCCAGCGTTGATTTGCCGGCTCCGGGCGCGCCCACCAGGCCGAGGATACGGCGCTGACCATCGGCGACAAGCTGCTCCAGCCGGGCGAGAAAGGGGTTTTCGATCATCGATACAATCCAGAGTTATTCGGGCAGGTAGATACTGTCAACGGGCCCAAAATACCGCATGCCATGCAATATGACAACGGGAAACCGCATGACGGCACCAATCCATACGGCATCCTAATTGTATCTGCCGCTCCTCTTTGCAACAGAACAGCACGGCACTCTCAGTGATGCGCCTTCGCTTTGGCCGCAGCATTGATCCCGCCGGCAATGAAACTTCTTGCGTGTGTGGCCAGATCCATGCCGTCGTCCCACATGTTTCGCCAGATTGCCAGTGCGTTGGACAACTGTTCGTTCACGACCGCGGAAGAGAAACTCTCGAACGTGACCACCCCCTTATAGTCGATCATGGCGAGTGCGTGGAAAAACTGCGCGAAGTCGATGGTTCCGGAACCCAGATAACCGCGATTGCTTTCGCCGATATGGACGTAACCGAGCCTTTTTCCGCACTCCAGTACCGGCTGCATGAAGTCCGATTCCTCGATGTTCATGTGATAGGTGTCGAGGTGTACAACCACATTGGGCGCATCGACATCGTCCAGTATTCTGAGCGCCTGCGATGCCGTGTTAAGCAGGTTGCTCTCGTAACGATTCACCACTTCAAGCCCGAGGGTCACGTTTTTCTTCAAGGCGAAGTCCGCAATCCGCTTGAGCGAGTCGACCGCGTTCCTGCGTCCCTGCACGGTGACGGGCGCTGAATACTTGGCCATCGCGCCGTACAGGATACCGCCGAAGTAGTTGCCCCCGAGTTCGGCGGTAATGGTGATGCCTTCTTCCAGCAGCGCCACGCCACGCGCAACCGTGGCCGGGTCGTCGCTGGAGACGTCCGCGTCGAAGGTCAGGCCACGCGAACAGCCGATTTGCAGCCCGTGCTCCTGCAACAGGTCGCGAGTGAGCGCCAGGTCCATTACCTTTGGCCCGTGTAACGACAGTTCAACGAGATCGAAGCCTGCGGCCCTGGTCTGGCTGATTACCTTGCGCGTCGACTCCGGCGTCAGATCGCCAGCCCATACCAATGCGTGAACACCAAGCGTATTCATTGTGCAACTCCTCCCGATGCGGTCGCGCGTCTGCGGACCAAGGACTGAAAAAAGCCGTTTGCCCACGCCCAACGGAGCAGCATCACGGCAAGCAAAAACACACCCCATAAGGCGGTGGCGAGATGTTGGTTCGCACCGAGCAGATTGAGGCCAGAGGCAATCACCTGCAGGATGACCAGCGCAATCACCACCGGCACGACACGCCCGAAGCCGCCGAACGGGTCGACGCGGCCGAGGAAGCAGGCGAGTACGGAAATCAGCAGGAAAGCCTCGCCATGACCGACGCGCACCGAGTTGAAACTGGCCAGCATGACGATGCCGGCAACGCCGCACATGAGACCCGACAGCATGTAAATCCGCGTGACCGCGCGCGTGGTGGCAATGCCCGAGTAGCGCGTCGCCTCGAGATTCGAGCCGATCATGCGTGTGGCAAAGCCGAGTCGCGAGCGCGTCATGACGACGTGCCAGACGGCCGCGCAGCCGGCGAAGATCCATAGCGGCACCGGCACGCCAAGCAGCAGGCCATTGCCCATTACCAGCACGGCGGGCGGGAAGCCGGAGATATCGCCGCCGTGGGTCAGGAATTCCCCGAGGCCGCGCAGGAAGATCATCATCGAGAGGGAGACGAGGATCGGGCTTGCGCCGGTGCGCGCGATGATGGCGCCCATCACCCATCCGGACGCGGCACCTGTGGCGAGTGCCGCGGCAATGCCCAGCACGATGACGCCAGCGCCTGCATCCGCCCCGCCATAGGCGTGCAGCACCCAGGCCATGGCCAGCCCGGAAATATTGGCGGTGAAGGTTACGGCGAGATTGAAGCCGCCGGAGATCAGCGGCATCAGCATCGCCAGCGTGAACAGCCCCAGTTCCGGCAGCTGAAAGGCCACGGAGACAAACGTATCCGCAGAAAAAAAGCGGCTGGACGCAAGGCTCATTGCCAGGATCACGACAGCCAGAAAGCCGAGCAGACCGACGACGTCAGCAGGCACGAACGCTACAGCGGAACGTTGCGACGAAGAGGTTTTCATGGGAAGGCCTTGACGCGTTGCGACGCGAAGCGCGATCCGACGAGTTTGGCGAAGCCGCCGCTCGACAAGGTAATCGCGATCAGAATAACGGCGCCGATGATCATCTTGAACGCGTACGGAGAGACTCCTAGCAGGTTGAGTCCGTTCGCGGTGATGGCGGTGAGCAGAATGCCAAGGATCGCACCGAGGATCGTGCCGCGTCCGCCGCCCAATCGCGCGCCGCCGAGCACCACGGCGGCGAGCACGTCAAGTTCGCGGCCATACAGCGCGTTGGGCACCACCTCCTGAACGTAGTGCGCCTGCATCAGCCCCGCGATCCCGGCCATCATCCCAAGCCAGCCAAAGGCGATGTAGTGCATGGCGCCGATATTGATGCCGACGCGCCGCGCCGCTTCCGGGTTGTCGCCCATGGCATAGAGCTGCCTGCCGGTAGTCGTGCGCCGCAGCAGGAACCAGGTGGCCACGACCGTGCAGAACATGACGGCGACAGGCAGCCCGAGGTCGGCAACGCCGCTTGATGTCTTCAGCGCGATCAGTGAAATGCGGTTCATCCACCAGTCCGGCAGATCGTAGAGGGATACGCCTCCGGTCAGAAACATCAGGCCGCCAAAGAACACGTTAAAGGTCGCGATGGTCACCACGATGGAGACGATGCGGAACCGGTAGATAAACGTGGCATTGATGGCGCCCAGCAGAAACCCGAACGCGGCCGACGCGAGGACGCCTAGCGCCCAGTTGCCTCCGCCCAGGTGCATGACCGTCAAGGCGGTCAGGTACTGCACCACGGAAGCGCCCACCGCAAACGAGATGTCGATGCCGCCAGCGATAAGTACAACTAGCAGTCCGACCGCAAAGATGATGTTGACCGAACTCTGGTTTAGGAGGTCGAACAGATTGGGCAAGGTCAGGAAAGTCGAGGTCGTCACGCCAAGGCCGATCACCATGACGGCGATGACGAGGATCAGCAGCGCCTCGATCGAACCGATTCCGAGTTTGCGCAGATCAGGCATGGACGTCTCGCTCGATTTGGTCGATGGATGTGGCACCCGGCACGTATTCCTTCACCATGCGGCCATTGCGCATATGCAGGATACGGTCGGCGTTGAAGTAGACCTCCGGGATCTCGTCGGAGATCAGCAGGATGGCCATGCCCTGGGCAGCCAGCTTGTGGATGATGGCGAAGATGCCGGCTCGGGCGCCGACGTCCACGCCTACCGTGGGTGAATCGAGAATCAGCAGCTTCGGGTTCGTGGCGAGCCACTTGGCGAGCACGATGCGTTGCTGGTTGCCGCCGGACAGCGTGGAGACTGCATCCTCGGGCTTGCCGATCTTGACCGCCAGTTGCTGGATCCAGTCCTTGATCAGGCCGTCGCGCTTCCTGAGACTGATCAGCCGCGTGGCGTCGAGAAGATCGTCGAGCACCGCGGCCACGGTGTTGTCGCCGATCGATTGCGGCTGCACGAGGCCGAGCTGAAGGCGATCTTCGGAAACATAGGCGATACCCGCCCGTATAGCGTCGCGGTTCGAGCCCAGCGATAATTTCTTGCCGTCGAGGCCGATCGAGCCGGCGTCCGGACGCGTCATGCCGAACAACGACAACGCGAGTTCCGTTCGCCCCGCGCCAAGGCGACCCGTGACGCCGAGGATCTCGCCTTTCCTCACGGAGAACGAAACTGCGTCATATTCGCCCCGGCGGGTCAGGCTATCTACCTGCAGTACAGCGGGTGCGGCGGACAGGTCCGTCGTGCGCACGGCATAGTCGAAGGTGCGGCCCGTCATCAGTTCCGTGAGGCGGGTTTGCGTCATGCCGGCCGTGGGAAAAGTGCCGACGTACTGGCCGTCGCGCAACACCGTCACGCGCGTACAGACGTTGAGCACTTCGGCAAGCCGGTGACTGACGAATACCACGGCAATGCCGTCGGCCGATAGACGGCGCACGATCGTAAGGAGTGCCTCGGTTTCAGCATGACTGAGCGAGGCCGTCGGCTCGTCCATGAAAACGAGGCGCGCGTCGGCAACGAGCGCCCGGGCGATGGCGACGATCTGGCGCTGAGCGATCGACAACGAACGCACCGAACGGCCCAGATCGATTGAAACGCCGAGCCGCTCGAGGATGCGGCGCGCCGCCACTTTCATCTGGCGATAGTTGACGAGGCGCGGACGCGGCCCGAGGTTCTGTTCGAAAGCAATGTTCTCTGCGACCGTCATCTCGGGAAACAGTGCGAGATCCTGCCAGATCACCTGGATGCCCAGCTCCCGCGCCTTGGCCGGATCCAACCCCTCGATCGACTGACCGTCCATCAGCATGACGGCACCAGGCTCCGGCTGATAGACCCCGCTGATCACCTTGATCAGCGTGCTCTTGCCGCAGCCGTTTTCGCCGGCGAGGCACAGCACCTCGCCGGGCAGCACGTCGAACCTGATAGCCTGCAGCGCTTTCACACCGCCGAATATCTTGGAGATATTGTCGAGCTTGAGCAGCGGCGTACGAGAGGTGTCGACGACCACGCCCGCTTCGCTCGTATGTCCCCGCTCAGGCACAGGACGATCCTTTGAGGCCGCTGAAATCATGGGAATGCTCCAATGCGACTGACAGGCAACCAAGGTCGCTTCAGAGACCTAACTTCGCGAGATCGTCAACGGTACTGGCATTGAGATCCACCAGCTGGTCGACGATCAGATCGTGACCCTGCGGATGCACGACGCCCAGACCCGGGATGTTCGTGCCGTCCTTGATCGGTTCACCCTTCGCGACCATCGTGCCGAGTGTGACGAATACCTCACCCGCCAGCTCCGGATTCCACATGTAGCCGCCGGTCAGGATGCCGTCATGCACGAGACGCTTGCCTTGTCCCGGCGAGAACGGTCCTAGCACCACGACCTGGCCTTTCTTATGCGTTTCGTCGACAGCGCGAGCCGCTCCGATCGGCCCCTGGCTGCCGAACGCCAGAATGCCCTTGAGATCGGGATGAGCCCGCATCAGATCAAGCGCCGTCTGGCGCGATGCGTCGACGTTCTCGGCCACGCCATAGCGGTCGCCGACCAGCTTCATGTCCGGATCATTGGCCTTCAGATAAGCAATCGCGGCGTCGGCCCATGCGTTGTGCAACGGCACGGTGAGCGAACCGACGAAGACCGCGTACTCTCCTTTGCCGCCCATGGCGGTCGCGAGGCGCTTGCCATACGCTTCGCCGAAGCCTTTGACCGAGGCCAGTTCGAAGTCCCAATCCGTATTCTCCTGGTTCGGAGACTCATGCGTAATGACCTTGATGCCCGCGGCTCTCGCCCGCTGCAGGACGGGCTCCAGTACCTTGGCATCGTTCGGCACCACGCCGATCACGTCGACGTGCTGCGCAATCAGATCCTCGATCGCCCGGACCTGCAACGCCGGGTCCGCGCTGGTCGGGCCAACCATAAACGCCTTGACGCCCAGTTGATCCGCACGTTTCTTGATCCCCGCCTCCATGGCGTTGAACCATGGGATGCCGCCAATCTTCACGACGATGCCGATGACTGGCTTGTCGGGCGACGCCGAAGCCAGGCCTGTCGCGAGTGCAAACGCGGCGATGCCTGCGCACAGTGTGCGCACGAAGTTCTTTGACATGTCTCCTCCGTTGGACCTCGGCAAGCTTCGCCAAACGCCCGGATAGGTAATGGAAATGAGCCGATCTGCTAATCTCAGCAAAGTTTGCTGAATCCATTCAGCAAATCGGTGAGCAAATGCTGAATCCATTCAGCTAAGGGGTCAATCGGGTAGATACCCTAATATGGCTTCCGGTGGCAGAAGGTCTACCGTCTGCACAACATGAACGATGGTGCTTTGGGAGTAAAAGGCAGATGGCCCGCAGCAGTTCAGGACGCAAGTCGACTATTTATGACATCGCCAAAGCGACGGGTTCTTCGACGTCAGCGGTGAGCATGGTGCTGAACGGCACCTGGGCTCGCTATCGCATCAAGGAAGAAACCGCCAACCGGATCCTCGCGAGCGCCGCGCAACTTGGCTACAACGTGAACATGAAAGCGCGCGGACTGCGCCTGTCTCGCTCGGGACTGGCCGGCATGATCCTTCCGCACTATCGCAACCGCTTTTTTGCGGGGCTCGCGGAGAACTTCGAGGAGCATGCGAGGAGTCGCGGGTTGTGTCCAATCGTGGTCAGTACCCAGCGCGACCCGGCGGTAGAAATGAGCGTGACGGAGACGCTCATCTCGCAGCAGGTGGAGTTGCTGTTCATCGTCGGCGTGCGCAATCCCACGCCTCTTGACGCACTGTGCTCGGCGGCAGGTATTCCATGCATCAACGTCGACCTGCCCGGCCCAGGTGCACCATCGGTGGTGTCGGACAATCGCGGCGGCGCGCGGGCGCTGACAGAGGCGTTGATGGAGAAGATGATCGCCGCCGGCAGTTCGCCCGGCGAACTACTTTTTCTGGGTGGCATCGTGGACGAATATGCGACCGAAATGCGCATTGCCGGCTACCGCGACGCGTTCGAGGCTCGCGGGATCAGCCCCGTGGCGGATGCCGTGGAATGCTTCGGATACGGCGCATCGTCTTCGCGGCGCGCGCTGGCGAGCCGTTATGAAAGTCTCGGCAGACTTCCCACAGGATTACTGATGAATTCGATCACCGCGTTCGAGGGCCTGGTTCAATTCGCGTCGAAATTGCCGCGCGAGGCCTGGCAATCCACGGTGGTCGGTTGCTTCGACTGGGATCCTTTTGCTGTGCACCTGCCGTTTGAAGTAACCATGATGCGCCAGGACGTGCAGAAGATAATCCTCGAAGCCTTCGCGCTGGCGGACAGCCACGACGCAATCGACCATCCTCTCGTCATGGTGCCGACGGGCTTCGGAGAAATGGTCGAGGAAGACGAACTGACGATCAAGATCGGGCGCGAATGCTGACGCGTGCGTTCATCTGATCGCCTCATCAACGTATCTAAGAGATGCGAATCGCCCGTAAGTCACTTCAAGCGCAGAGGTATCGAGGGCACGCGTAATCAGCCGCTTGTTCTGTCCCACTTTGGCGCAAGCCCAGGTGGATTGACGATCCGGCTGTCCGCCGTCGCCAACGAATGTATTGCCGTCATATCCTCGCTCTCCAGTTCGAAGTCGAATACCGCCAGGTTCTGGGCCAGCCGCTCAAGCTTGGCGGTCCTCGAAAGCGCGACAACTCCGCGTTGTTGTACAAGCCACCGCAAGACTATCTGAGCGATGGTTTTGTCGTAACGGGCCGCGATCTCCTCAAGCGTTGGCTCCGAGAACACTCGGCCAATCGCCATGCCGCAGTATCCCGTCACGGCAAGCCCCGCCTGCAACGTGCTTTCAATCAGCAAGGACTGGTTCAGATACGGGTGATATTCGAACTGGTTCGTCACGAGAGGAACCGCAGAGAGCCGCACAGATTCCGCCATCAATGCGCGATTGAAATTGCTCACGCCGATGTGTCGAACCTTGCCGGCGCGCGCGACTGCGTTGAGGCCGGCGATCTGTTCCGCCAGCGGCACGTTCGATCCCGGCCAGTGCAGCAAGAGCAGATCGATATAGTCTGTCTTGAGCTTTCGGAGGCTCTCGTCCACTGACGCTTCGAAGTTTCTCTCTGCATAATTGCTCACCCAGACCTTGGTCGTCAGAAAGATTTCGCTTCTTGGGATGCCGGACGCTGCGACGCAGTCGCCGATTTCGCCTTCGTTACCGTAGATTTGCGCGGTATCGATATGGCGGAAGCCGGCACGAAGCGCTGCGGGAATCAGTCGATAGATCTCCGCAGCGCTCATTCCGTAAGTGCCGAAGCCGATCGCCGGAATGGCGGCGTTACCAACATGGACGTTTTGCATGAGGTGTTCCCGATAGAGTCTTCGCACACTGCCTGAACCGCAAACCGCTTTAAGCGGACTATCCGATGCGCCCGCTGCGACGCAGTTGTACCCCGATCTCCCTGATCCTGGCTTCACCCGCACGTAACGTTTCCGACGACGTATGAACCGAGTAATAGCCAAGCACGAGATCGTGCGGATGAGGAATTGCGGAGCCGATGACGAACTCTGTGTCTTCATCGGCAGTGAATGCCAGGACGTCTTCGGACTCGTCGAACACAACGAGCTCGTCGGCGATGGATTCATCTGCAATGCGCAGCGCGCCACGCTGAACACAGACCCAGGCGACCTCGTGACCGGCCGGCGGCGTGTATTCCCAACGCTCTCCAGCCGCCAGCCGCACGAACAGATAGTTGATGCCTGGCGGTGCGGCTACCGGGCTTTCGGCGTTTCCATAACGACCCAGGACAACGCGCGCCGGACCGATGCGCGGCACTTCGCTCACCGACAAATATTGGCTACGGGGCTCGCCTAGTTCGATCTCGGGCGGCAACGCGACCCACAGTTGAAAGCCGCGCACCGGTCCATCGCCTCGGGCGCGACCATCGTGCCACACGCCTCGCCCCGCGTTCATCCACTCGACGCTGCCGGCCGGCATGATCCCCGACGCGCCCGTCGTGTCTTCATACTCAACTTCACCTTCCAGCAGCACGGTCGTCGTGGCGAGGCCCGAATGGGGATGCATGGAAAAGCGCATGTTGGCTTCCACCGAGCTATCGAAATAGTCGAGAAAGACAAACGGCTTCAACACTTCTCCAAGGTCGGACGGACTGACCAGCCGCTTGACGGCACCGTGTTGCCGGCCGGCTGTCCGTGTGACTATCGCTCTTCCGGCCCTCAGCGGACCGGAGGTAAGGGCAGTGGTTTGCATGGCAGGCTTAGCTTGCGTTCAGAGGCGAAAGACGTGAAGCGATGCGTCCGAGCCGGGCATCCAGGCTGAACGCGCCAGCACCGAAGTACGTGATCTGCAGGAGGCCGCCAGCCATCATCACGTTCTTGAGGAAGTGAATCATCTGGTTTTGGTCTGCCCAGTTGTGGTGGAAGAAAAGCGCCGTGACCACACAGAACACCGCCATTGCTACTGACACAACACGGGCGCGGTAGCCCGACAGCAGCAGCAAACCGCCGCCCAGTTCGGTCAGCACGGCAAGAACGAACGCGAGAAGCGGCACAGGCAGACCCATGGCTGCGATATAACCAACTGTCGCACCGTACGCCGCAAGCTTGCCGAGACCACTCATGACAAACGGCCCACCGATCAGGATGCGGCCCAACAGCGGAAGAAATTTAAAGCGTTCCATTACGATCTCCTAAATGAAATTACGGAGGTGGATGACAAGAAAGGGAATCAGCCGGCGTCCACCATCACCAGTTCTGAATCTTCAAGTGCTGAAATCTGCGCCGTGGCGACCGTCGTAATCGCCACACCGTCTAGCGGTCCAACCGGCTCGCCGTTCACTTCGATGCGCCCCGACGCCACCACGAGATAGGCGCGACGCGCTGGCGCCAATTCGTATCGAACGCTTTCGCCTGCCTTAAGCAGTGCGCCAAGTACACGCGCATCGGCTCGAATGGGAAGCGCACCTTCGTCGCCGGCAAACCCGCTGGCAAGGACTACGAAGCGCCCGGATCGGTCGCCTTTTGGGAAAGGCTTCGTATCCCACGCTGGTTCGCCACCGCTTTCACGAGGTCGCAGCCAGATCTGATAGAGCTTGAGCGGCACCTCGCCCCGATTGAACTCGGCGTGGCGTATTCCCTTGCCTGCGCTCATGACCTGGACATCGCCTGCGTTGATCACTCCCTCGGATCCCAACGTGTCCCGATGCCCGAGCAGCCCCTGACGCACGTAGGTGATGATCTCCATGTCACGATGTCCGTGCATCGGAAACCCGCTGCCAGCGGCGATCTCGTCGTCGTTCCAGACAATCAGGGGTCCCAGGGGAGCATGCGCAGGATTGCCGTCGGCGCTGACCGCGAAATGGTGTTTCGCACGCAGCCAGCCGTGGTCCGCCCTGTCCAATGATTCCCAACGCCTGTGTGTGAGCATGTCCGCCTCCGTTTCCCGCCACCGCGAATGCGGTGCAGGCCGCCTGTATGACCGGCCGGTTTCGGCGCGGGTACAGTTGATGAGGCACATGCTATATTTGCAACGAACCCGTGCATATCTCCTATATTGGAATGCATCGTTGCCCAGGATAGAACGATAAAAGCGAGCTTGTGCCTATGAATGCGATCACCGACCTCAACGATCTTCGGCTCTTCGCAGAGGTGGTCGAGCACGGCAGCTACACGGCGGCCGCGCGCAGCCTCGGCCTGCAAACGTCGAAGCTCAGCCGGCGCATTCGTGCTCTGGAAGAAGAACTTGGCGTCCGCCTGCTCAATCGCACCAGCCGGAGCCTGTCTTTGACGGAAACGGGGCGGCAGTTCCACCAGCATTGCCTCGCGCTGGTAGCGGAAGCCAACGCTGCCAAAGATATCGTGGACCGCACGCGCGCCAGGCCGCAGGGCACCGTCCGCATCGCCTGCCCCGTCGCCTTGCTGGAGTCCGGCATCTCCACGATCATCGCGCGATACGTCGAGGAGAATCCTGATGTCCAGGTTCTGCTGGATGCAACCAACCGCCGCGTAGATGTCGTCGAGGAAGGCCTGGACTTTGCGATCCGGGTCAGGCTTCCGCCGTTGGAGAACACCGATCTCGCGGTGCGCCAGTTGGGACTGTCGATCCGCATTCTGGTTGCCAGTCCGGCCTTGGCGGCGCGCTATCCGGCGCCCAGTTCGATCGAATCGGTGAAGGAATGGCCCACGGTTTCCATGGCCAGCAGCGGCGGCCGGTTTGTCTGGGACCTCGTCGACGCCGAGGGACACGCGACATCATGGGCGCATCGACCGCGCCTCGCCACCGACGACCTGGCCAGCCTCCGGGTCGCGGCGATATCAGGTGTCGGGGTGGCCATGCTGCCGAGGGAGCAGGTCGAGGCCGATATTCAGGCAGGCCGCCTGCAGCACCTGCTGCCAGGTCTGGCCAGCACGCCGGGTCTCGTGCATGCGATCTTCCCCACGCGCCGAGGCATGGTTCCGGCGGTGCGTCACCTGCTCGACGCACTCGTTTCGGGGTGCGAAGGTTTGAACCCGGCGCACTAGAGTGGCAAGTCAGCCTCCTGCGCCACGACTCAGTTGCCGGCCTCCCGGCGCCCCTGTTCCTCAACCGTATAGATCGCCTCCGGCATCACCTCTAGCCGGCCTTTTGGAATCGGGTCACCGCTTTTGTCCGAAAAGCCGTAGGTGCCCTCATCGATCTTCTGCAGGGCACGCTCGATATCGCCGATGCGCAGGTCATTCGTGTTACGCAGCGACTGGTTGATTTCATCCTGCGCCATTCCTTGCGCGTCGTCCTCGAATTCTTCGGCCTCGTCGCCGTGCTCCTCCTGGGACGCACGCTCATCGGCAATCGTGCCCTCTTCTGTACCCAGCAATTGCCGACGCAGCGCCTCGAGACGCGTGCGTTGTTGCGCGATAAACGCCTCACTCAAGCCACCTGATTGATCCGGCATGGTGTTCTCCCTTACGGCAATAGACGGAACGCAGCGTGATCCGCGTTTCGCGATTTCGTCACATGAACGACCATCATCGCGCCGAACGCATGCGGCCGCAATGCCTATACCGGCGACGAATGCCATGAGCATGTCACGAACACGCGGAAGTGGCATGATTGGGCTCGGTCAGCGAGAAGCAACCGCGCAACCGCAAACGGGTTTCAATCAGGAACGTAAAAGGAGAACACGATGGCAGAGAGCACCGTTTCTTACGGCGGATATGAAATCGTTATATCCCCTGAGACCAACAAGTTCGGCGCCTGGGTCACAAGCGTGAGCCTGAAAGATAGCGCGGGAAAAGTTGTCGAACATCGTCCCATGACCGTTCAACCCGAATGGCGGACTGAAGCGGAAGCGATTAGAGACGCAGTCGAGTGGGGAAGCCGGTTCATCGAGCGTGAACTCAACACGCCGCGGTCGCACTCATGGGTGGTCGACCGGTCCCGTGCGGAAATCTGGTTTCGCGATGTGCAGGAAAAGTCGCGTGGCCCTGAAATCGACGCGTAAAGCCAGAAGGCCGAGGAGTGCAACAGAACCCGGCGAAGCGGGTTCTGTTCGCGTTCAGAGGATTTTTGCGGGATTTTCATCCTGCAAAAATCCTCAAACGATAGGTCCTCGACGGTACCACAATGCCCTATCAGAACTGGTGATTGATACCGATAGTCGCGCCGAACTGGCTACGGGACGACGCAGCAGATTGCTCGGCAATGGCCGCCGTTGCGGTAACAACCTTGCCGTTATCGATCGTCTGGCCGTTAGCCCGCTGGAACGCCTCCAGCACATAGATGCGAGTTCTCTTGGAAAGGTTATAGAGCTCGGTCAGGTTGATCTGCTGATAACTCGCCGCATCCTGGACACCGTTGGCCTGGGTAGCACGCGTGTAGCTATAGCCAACGGCCAGATCCCACGACACCACCGGCCGGTAATGGAGAACAGCGCCGCCCGTGTTGAAGATCGCGGTCGTAGAGAAGCCTGAGTTCGGACCCGCGATATATTGCACATTCGAATAGGATGCCGAAACATCCCATTGCGGATTGAATTGATAACCGCCGGTCACAGCGAAGCGTTGCTGCGCTGCCGCGTTCTGATAGCCGTTCGTGATGCTCGATTCACCCTGTTCGCCGGTGCCCGAGTAGGCGGTCGAACTCGAGCTCCAGGCGCCACCGCCGCTCGTTGCATTGTCAAAGCGCGCAAAGCCGACGCCTATGCCCGCGCCGCCAGCCACGTATTGCGCACCGACGCTCCACGATGCGCCCGAATTGAAGGCGCCCGCTACTCCGCCCAACGCGTACATGCCGCTTATCTTCAACCCGGCGAATGACGGCGACGTGTAGACGAGGGCATTGTTGACGCGATAATCGGTATCGAGCGCGTCGAGGTCGCCCGGATGGGCGCCGAAGGCACCCGTCAGCCACGGCGTCGGACCGTATTGCGCGAGCATGTTGTAGTAAGGCGTGTACTGGCGCCCTGCCGTGAACGTACCGTAGGTATCGTTGGTCAGGCCCACCCAGGAAGCGCGGCTAAACATCAGGCCGGCCTTGCTCAATGCGCCGGTGTCGGCATTGAAACCCTCTTCGAGCTGAAAGATCGCCCTGGTGCCGCCGCCCAGGTCCTCAACGCCCTTGAAGCCGAAGCGCTCGCCACCCCACACCCCTTCAACCAGCTTGACCACCGATTGTCCACCCTTGGTCGCGCCAGTCGACGGAGCCTGGCTGCTCAGGTAACCCACTCCCGTGTCCACAATCCCGTACAGCGTGACGCTGCTTTGCGCAAACACCGTCCCCGTCGCAAGCATGGCCGTCATGCCAGCGAGTACAAACCCGGCTTCCTTGTAGCGTTTCATCTGATCATCCTTTGTTGTCGTTGGAGTTATGGCGGCATGTCATGCCGCACGAAATTGTCCGGCTGCCATCCCGGCACCCAGTTATCGCTCTCGTCGTCACGCATCTCCAGAAATGCCGTTCATGACGATAAGTTATCCTTATCACGTGCTTCGAACCCTGGTCTCCTGTCGGAAAGCGCGTTCGGATGTCGCAGGCTGGGGCCGATGAAGCTTTCTTTGCTGTATGAGCTTGTGATCGTGCGGACGGGCGCTAGCGTTCAAAGCGTGGGTTGAAGTCGCACTTAGCCGGTGGCCGGGTCGTCGCTTCGAGCGACGTCCACGGCGCGACATTTGACTGACAACCGCACCAAATTGAACGCGTTAATTCACTAAAATCCTGTTATTTGGGATATTTAGCCGATCTGCGCTCTGACAACTTTACTGTCCCAGAAACAATCCGTAAGCGAACATACCGAACCACAGGCAATGATGTCAAGCAACTTGAGGTGAGCAGCAGATGTTGCCACTTAGGGAGAAATGACATAACTATTTGTTTTAATTTTAATATTTTATACACGTAAGGAAAACCCGAATGTGGTGATTCCGCATACGCTTAACATCATAAAGAAAAATATCGACTCGTAATACAACTATATCCTTACATCGGTCAATGAGCCCGCATAGCCAGCAGCGCCGTTGTCCGCCCTTCTGCTGGCCCGCGATCTCACTCCACCGCCGACCTTACCGGCTGATGCACGAGATCAGCGCCAGCACCTTCCTCCACAACCTGGCCGTAATCGAGCTTGATATAGCGATCCGCGAGTCCAAAGTAGCGATCGTCATGGGTGATCACCAGAACGGTTTTGCCTTTGGCCTTGAGATCCGGCAGCAGGCGGCGATAAAACACATCCTTGAAGGTCGGATCCTGATCTGCGGCCCACTCGTCGAACACATAGAACGGACGGTCCTCAAGATACGCAACCATTAGCGCGAGACGTTTGCGCTGCCCCTGCGACAGATTGATCGTCGACAGCTTGCCGTCGCGAATCGTCACCTTATGCTCCAGATGCAGCAGTTCGAGCAACTCCTGCGCATGGGCGTCCAGTCCCTCCAGATGCAGGCCATGCAACTGGTCGAACAGGAAGAAGTCGTTGAAAACGACTGAAAAATGCTGACGATAGATGTCGCGCTCGGCCTCGCCGACCGCCTGGCCATTCAGCAGGATTTCACCGCCTTCCGGCGCATAGAGGCCCACCAGCATCTTCGCAAGCGTCGTCTTGCCGCTGCCGTTGCCGCCAATCAGGTACACCAGCTCGCCCGGTTTGAACGCCAGGCTAACCGGCCCAAGCGTGAACACCTCGTTTTCTTTCTCGCGGAAATAGCGGTGCGTGACACCCTTCAGCGCGATGCTATCGAACGCGCGAGCCGATTCTGCGGGCAGCACGTTCTCACGAGGAAGGTCGCGGTTCACCTTGTCGACACGTTCTAGCGCCACCTTCGCCGAACCCAGCGAGGGAATCGACGACAGCAGGCTCTCGATTGCCGTGCTCATGTAGAGGAAGATCACCACGTAGCCCGAAAGCACATGTCCTTGCACCGGATAGATGCGTGTCAGCAGAAACAGCACGCAGCCGATGAAGGCGAGGAAAATCATGCTGCCCCAGCTCGCGGCAGCCGTGTACAGCACATAGCCGCGCGTGCGCTGCACGCGCACCGCCTCGACACTCGTAGCGAGCGAGTCGTCGACGAACGCTTGTCTGCGGCGGCGATGTAGTTTGAGTTCTTTTGCCCCATCGAAGAGCGACCGGAAGTCGCCCACCAGATCATCTTCCCGCTGACGCGAACTGCGCAGATGAAACATGGCACGTGTATTGGCCAGATGAAATCCCAGCGATCCGATCAGGATCGTAACCAGCGCAAACAGCAGGATTTGCCACGACAGATAGCCCAGATACGCGAGACAGCCCAGCACGATCGAAGTGTTCATCGTGAGTGTCGGCACGCTCAGGAAGAACACGACGATAGTGTCGAGATCCTGCGTCAGTACCGTCAACGCCTTTGCGCCGCCCTGGCGTTCAAGGTTCTGATAGGAAGCCTCAGTAACGCTGCGGATCGTCCTCATGCGTAGCGCCGCTTTGGTTGCCTGGCCGAGCCGCACGAAGAAGGTCTGCGACAGCGTTCGCGTGACGAGCACGGCGAGCGCCAGCAGCAGAAAGCGCCAGCCAAGCTCCGACAACTGGTCGGCCGAAGCGCCGAGCGCCTGATTGATGATCGCGATGAGCGCGGCATTGCTCAGACCGCCGACAACACTCGTTATCAGCGCGAGCAGTAGAATCCAGCGGGATTGCCGGACCAGGGTCAGTAGCAGGGACATGAAAACCTTGTTTTGAAGTAGTTGAAAACGTCCAGCGTATCGGTCAATGCGTTGCCAGTCAGATGCGAGGCCACCGTCATAGCTCCGCGAGAATGTCCTGCATTTCAGCCGCCATTGCATCATCGTCCTGCGCCACCCGGTTCGCGGACGCGAGCGTCTGCGCGAGGTGATACAGCGGCTGATTGTTCATCAGATCCGCCAATTGCGCTTCGATGCCTAACGTACGCCGGATTGCCGACTGCACCTGCATCGCCGCCAGCGAGTGGCCGCCAAGTTCGAAGAAGCGATCGCTACGGCGTACCTGCTGTGCCTCGAGGACACTGGCCCAGATCGCGGCAAGCGCCTCTTCAAGCTGGCCTTGTGGCGGGTCGGCCGGTTCCGCGTCTGCCTGCATCAGCTCATGCGAACCGGGCATGGGCAGCGCGAGCCGGTCGATCTTGCCATTCGGGTTCAGCGGCAACGCGTCGAGCACGATCACCGCTGACGGCACCATGTAGTCCGGCAGCGTAGCAGCGAGGCCAGCGCGTAACGCACGAACATCGAGTTGCGCGCCCGGCACCGCTGCGACATAGGCCAGCACGCGCGCGCCGCCCGCGCCTTCGCGCACCACCGCCACTGCCTCGCGCACTTCACGCTGACACAATAGCGCCGATTCGATCTCGCCGAGTTCGATACGGAAGCCGCGCACCTTCACCTGATGATCGATACGGCCCAGATAGTCGAGCGTGCCACGAGCGTTCCAGCGCACCACATCGCCAGTTCGATACAACCGGCCACCAGGGGACGCCGCATGAGGATCGGCGATGAAACGTTCCGCCGTCAAGCCTGGGCGTCCATGGTAGCCACGCGCCAGCAGCGTGCCGCCGATGCACAACTCGCCGGCCACGCCGACCGGCACGGGATTAAGCTGTACATCAAGGACCTGCAGCGAACGGCCGTCGAGCGGACCCCCAATCGAAATATGCGGCGGGATCTCAACGCCTGTGCGCAGATAGGGCGAGCAATCGAATGCGCTCGCCGTGACCGTAGCCTCACTCGGCCCGTAGGTGTTCGCGAGCTCGACGTGTGCGAGGCCCGCCGTGCGCCAGGCGAGTACGCCGTCAGCCGGCATCGCCTCGCCGCCGGCATGCACCCTGCGCAGGCTCGCACAAGCGACGCGTGCACGCGGATTACCGGCGAAGTCCTGGGCCAGTGCGTTCCAGTAGGCAGTGGTGAGATCGGCAACCGTGATGCGTTGTTGTTCGACCTCATCGAGAAAGCGCTCGCTGCTCCATAGCTGCGGTCCACGCAGGACCAATGCAGCGCCTGCGCTCAGCGTCGCAAACACCTGTTCGACAAAGCCATCGAAATTGAACGTAGAGAACTGCAGGACGCGGTCGCTCGAAGTGACACCGAACAGATCGATCGATACCTTGGTATGCTGAGCAAGCGCACCATGTGTGATCCCGACGCCTTTCGGGCGGCCGGTCGAGCCTGAGGTATAGATCACGTAGGCAAGGTTGTCGCGTGAGACGGTGCACGCAGGAGCGCGATCCATCTCCTCATCCTCAAGACCAGCGCTCGTCAGCGCCGACGCCTGCTGCACTTCGATGCTAGCTACGCCAAGCTCTGCGAGAGCGTCAGTGGACGCTCCGCCCGTCAGTGCCAGCTTGATCCCGCTATCCTCGATCATGAACGCGAGCCGCTCTGCCGGGTAGGACGGATCGAGCGGCACATAAGCGCCGCTCGCCTTCAGCACGGCAAGCACCGCGATGATCATCTCGAACGAGCGCTCAATCGCAATGCCGACACGCGATTCTGCCCCGACGCCGGCCGCGCGCAGGCGATGCGCGAGACGGTTGGCACGGCGTTCGAGCGTCGCATAGTCGAGCGATTCGCCGTCGAGCATAAGCGCCTGCTCGGCGGCCCGCATGGCTGCCTGACGGCTGATGCGTTCGTGCACCAGCGGCGCCTGCTCAAGCCTGCCGCCCGCTCCCCATTGCCGCAGTTGCGCGAATTCGGCATCAGGCAACATTGCCAGCGCACCGAGCGGAGCCGCCGGATTCGCAACGAACGCGTCGATTAGCGCTACCAGGTGCGATGCCAGATGTTCGACCTGCGACGCATCGAAAGCGCTACACGTGTAGGCGAATTCGATCCGCAAAGTCTCGCCGTCCCGTTGCGCGCCGCTATGTTGTGCGTGTCGTCCATGGGTAACCGACAGTGTCAGCGGATAACTCGTGCGATCCTCGCTACGCAGCCCGGAGAACTGCAACTCACGCGGTGTCGCCGCTTCAAGGATCTCGTCGACCGGATAGTTCTCGAACACGACGATGCTGTCGAACAACGCTTGCCCGCCTTCCAGTTTCGCCCAGCGCTGGATGTCGTACAGCGCGACGTGCTCGTGTTCGCGCGCCGCTACGCCGTGCTGCTGAATCTGTTCGAGCCATGCACCGACGCTCAGCGAAGGTTGCGGCGCGGCGATCACTGGGATCGTATTGATGAACAGACCGAGGGTGCGGTGCGCACTGGCCAGCGCTTCGGGGCGGCCGGCGACGGTCGCCCCGAAGCTTACCGTGCGCTGCCCCGTGTAACGCTGAAGCAACAGTAGCCAGGCTGCCTGCACCAAAGTGTTCAGCGTTACGTGCTGTGCTTTCGCGAAAGCGCTTAGCTGTGCGGTGCGCTCGGCATCCCAGATCCGCAACGTTGAAGCATGTGACTCCGCGCGTATGGTGCTGGTCGACTCGGGTGAATCGGCCCGGCTGGACGCTGCGGCCGCAGCGTCCACGGCCTCTGGCTTCGGCAACGCGCCAGCCAGCAACGTCGAACCGTCGAGGCGGCCGGTCTGCGCTCGCCACCACGCCTCACTTGCATCCTGATCGCGGGACTGCAGCCAGGCGATGAACTCGCGATAACGTCCGGGCGGCCCAACCTGCTTGCGGCCTTCATACTCACCCAGAACTTCCGCGAGCAATTGCGCGGCACTCCAGCCATCGAGCAGCGCGTGATGAAAGGTCCAGACGAAGTGATAACGCGATGCCGCCGTACGGATCAGCGTCACGCGCCACAACGGTGGACGGCCCAGATCGAAACCGCTCTCGACCTGCGCGACCGCATAGGCATCCAGCCGCGTTGCAAGCTCCGGCTCTTGCGCATCGCGCCAGTCTTCGATGAAGAACGGTAGCTCGATGTGGCGCGCCACCCACTGGCGAGGCGCATCCTCAAACGAAAGAAAGCCAGTGCGCAGAATGTCATGACGCGCAGCAGCCGATTCCCACGCTCCCTGAAAGCGCACGCAGTCAAGACGTTCGATGTCGACACGCAACTGGTTCACATACGCACCGGACTGCTGCCCCAGCAGGCTGTGAAACACAATACCCGTCTGCATCGGCGCCAGCGGATACAGGTCCGCGATTTCGCCGGCGGCCACTGGTAAGTTGTCGAGTTGCGCCTGATCGAGCATGGCGATCGGAACATCCGATGGCGTCAGGCCGCACGCACCGCTTTCACAATGCGCGAGCACCGCCAGCAGTTCACGACGAATATCTTCCGCGAGCGTGTCGAGCGTGCTCGCATCGTAACGGTCGCCACGTGCGTGCAGTAGCGTCAACGACAACTCGCCACCGTGCACCTGGCCTGCGATTTCGAGCGCGTGCGTACCGCCACTGCGTTCGTCGTGCGTGTGGCCGGTGCCTTCGCTCGCCAGTTGCCAGTCACCGTCGCCAGCGAGCGTGCCGTCGAACTGGCCGAGGTAGTTGAACAGCACCTCTGCATGACCGACTTCCGATAGCGCCGCACGTTGCTCTGGAGTTCCCAGATATTTAAGCATACCGAAGCTCATTCCGCCGTGCGGTACTTCACGGCGCGCTTCCTTCACGCGCTTTAACGCAGCGCCGATCTCGCCAGTAGGGTCGAGCCGGAACGGATAGACCGCCGTGAACCAGCCCGTGGTGCGGCTCAGGTCTGCCGCGCCGAAATGCGTCTCACGGCCATGTCCTTCGAGATCGATACGCAACACGTCCCGTTTGGCGAAGCGACACAAGGCACGACCGCTTGCCAATAGCAACAGATCGGCGAGCTGGGTTCGATAGGCCACCGATGCATCGCGCATCAGGCGGCCCGTCGTAGCAGCGTCGAAGCGCACGGTGGAGCTGACTGGAGCAAAGGATTGTGGCCCGACGCCGCCACTATCGCCTATCGAACCCGCGGGCAGCGCGGCCGGAACATCGTCCAGCGCCTGCCACCAGGCGCTGTATCGTTCAATCTCCGGCTGACGTGCAGCGTGCTGCAACTGGCGGGCGAACGCCTGATACGAGGTGGTACGCGCAGGCAACGACACTGCCTCGCCCGCAACCAGTTGCGTGTAAGCGCGCCGCAGATCATCGAGCAGGATGCGCCACGACACGGTATCGATGACGAGGTGATGGATCGCGATGAACAGACGCCAACTGCCGTCCTCGATACGCATGGCAATTGCTCGCAACAGCGGCCCGCGTGTCAGATCAAGCGTGCGCTGCGCGGCGTCGCAGAGTGTCTCGATGGCGGATGTACGCACGCTGCTCTCAACCTGCAGCATGGGCGCTGACTCCACGGGCGCGTATTGCTGACGCCAGCTAAAGCCGTCCGATTGCGCCGGCTCGCACGGCACGAAGCGCAGACGCAACGAATCATGATGTGCGACGACAGCGTGCAATGCCTGTTCGAGACGATCGGTGTCGACGGCCTCATCGAGGCGCAGCAACACCGCCTGGTTCCAATGATGACGTTCCGGCAGCGGCTCCGCAAAAAAACGCGCCTGAATCGGCAGCAACGGAGCCGGTGCTTGCGGATCTATTGTGGTGGATGCATTGCGGTCGTCCGGCAGCGCTTCGTCTGGAGCGACTGCGCAGGCCGCGAGTTGCGCAATCGTCTGCTGTTCGAAGATCTGCCGGGCGGTCAAAACAAGTCCGGCCTGACGCGCGCGCGCGACGATCTGCAGTCCCATGATCGAATCGCCGCCCAGCTCGAAGAAATTCTCATGACGCCCGATCCGCTCACGCCGCAGCAACAGTGCCCAGATATCCGCCAGGCGCTCTTCGACAGTGCCCTGCGGAGCGTCGTCGTTCGCCGGCGCGCATGCTTGCGTGGGGGTAGGCAATGCATGCCGGTCCACCTTGCCGTTCGCGTTGAGCGGCAACGCGTCGAGCACCATCACGACGCTGGGCACCATGTAGTCGGGCAGCGTCGCGGCCAGTCCCGCGCGCAGCGTGGCCGTATCCAGCGAGTAGCCCGGTAGCCCGCTCACATAGCCCACCAGCCGCGTGCCACCCGGTCCCTCCTGCGCGTCCACCACGGCGTCGCGCACACCAGGCTGGGCGCGCAATTGCGCTTCCACTTCCCCCAGCTCGATACGAAAACCGCGCACCTTGACCTGATGATCGATGCGTCCGATGTACTCCAGCTCGCCGTCGCTGCGCCAGCGCACCAGATCGCCGGTCCTGTAGAGCCGCGCGCCCGGGTCGCCGGAAAACGGATCGGGCACGAAGCGTTCGGCCGTCAGTCCCGGCCGGCCCAGATAGCCGCGCGCCATACCGGTGCCACCCAGATATAACTCGCCAGGCAGACCTGACGGTACCCGGTTCATCTGCGCGTCGAGAACCCAGGCGCTGCGCTCGCCGACTGGCCGGCCAATCGGTGCGTACGCGCTGTCGAACCGGGCGTCGGCGTCAGGCTGCCAGAGCGTCGGTGTCACCACGGTTTCCGATGGCCCGTAGGCGTTGTAAATCCGCTGCGGATTCAGGTGCGTGCGCACTGCCTCGAAGCCCGCCCTCGACCATGCTTCACCGCCCGCGATGCAGGCCCGCAGGCTCACCGCGCCGGTCTCCGTGACCCGGGCAAACGCGTCGAGATACGCAGGCGGCAGATAGAGCACTGAGACGTTCTTCGAGCGAATCTCGTTGACGAGCCGCTGCGCCGACCACACCTCGTCGTCGCGTAGCACGATTGCCGCGCCGTTCATCAAGGGCACGAGGAACTGCTCTGCGGCAGCGTCGAAACTGACCGAAGCAAAATGCAGAAGGCGGTCCGCGGCACTCATGCCGTAGCATTTCCCGATGGCATGGCAATGCGCTGCAAGTGCTCCGTGTGCAACCGCGACGCCCTTCGGCCGCCCGGTCGAGCCGGATGTGTAGACGACGTACGCAAGATTGTCGGCATGCGGCGTGAGCAACGGATTCCCCGCAGGTTCGTTCGAGACATCGAGGGTATCGAGATCGAGCATCCGTCGCGCGCCGGATACAGGCAGGTGCGCGACGGACGCCCGATGCGTCTGCACGAGCAGCAGCTCGATACCGCTATGGTCGATCATGTAAGCGAGGCGCTCTGCCGGATACGCCAGATCGAGCGGCACATAGACGCCGCCCGCTTTCAGGATCGCGAGCTGCGCAACCAGCATCTCCGGCGAACGTGCCATTGCAAAGCCGACCCGAACCTCCGGTCCAACACCCTCGTGGATCAGACGTGCGGCGAGCCGGTTGGCGCGCTCGTTCAATTCGCTGTAGCTGAGTTGCACGTCGCCACACAGCAAGGCCACTGCATCGGGCTGCGCCTCTACATGCATTTCGAATGACCGGTGCACTAGCGGCATGCCAGAGGCCACGTCAACCCGGTGCGCCAGGAATTGCGATGGCTGGCACTCCGCGGGATCTGATAACTCAATGTCTATGAGCGCCTGGGCGGGATTCTCTGCCAAGCCGCTCAGCACCTTCACATAGTGACGGCCGAAACGTTCGATCGTCTCTTTATTGAACAGATCTCTCGCATAAATCAGTTGTGCCGATAGATTTCCGTCGGAGGCCTCGACGATATTGAGCGTTAGTTCGAAAGCCGCAGCGCCGTCGGTCAGTTCGTACCATTCGACAGTCAGCCCAGGCAGCGCGTCGAGCACCCGGTAGTCACTGTGCAGATGACTGAACATCACCTGAAACAGCGGGTTATGGCTCAGACTGCGCTCCGGCTGCAGCGCATCCACCAGTACATCGAACGGTAAATCCTGGTGCGCCTGTGCGCCAACCGTCGCCTGCCGGGTACGCTCGAGCAGTTCACCTAGCGTGTCGCGGCCGGCGATCTCGGCGCGCAGCACCTGCGTATTGACGAAGAAGCCGATCAGCGGCTCCGTTTCGACGCGGTTGCGGTTCGCGACCGGAACGCCTACACGGATGTCGCGCTCGCCTGTGTAGCGGTGCAGCAGCGCCTGGAACGCGGCTAGCAACACCATGAACGGTGTCGTCGAACTGCGCTGCGCGCGCTCGCGGACGGCCTGCGCCAGTTCGGGCGGCAGCGTCACGCCATGGCGGCCTGCCGTGTACGACGCGTGCGCCTGGCGCGGTGCGTCCGTCGGTAATGCCAGCACGGGATGCGTCGTGCCCAGCGTATCGCGCCAGTAAGCGAGCTGCTTTTCCTGCTCGCCTGCTTCGAGCCACTCGCGTTGCCAAGCCGCGTAGTCTGCGTATTGCACGGGCAACGCGTGTGCGGTCAACGGTTCGCTCAGTACTGCTGCGCGGTAATGCGCCACCAGTTCTTCCAGCAGAACCTGTATCGACCAGCCGTCCGAGACGATGTGATGCAGCGACAGAACCAGCAGGCTGCGGCCTGCTTCGCCTTCGCTGCGGTACAGGGCGGCACGCAACAATGGACCTGCTGCCAGATCGAACGGCTCGCTCGCCAGTGCGTGCGCTGCCGTATCGATCTGTGTGGCCGGCAAAGCAACTTCGCGCCAGTCGAGCTGAGCATGCGCATCTATCTGTTGTTCGACCCGGCCTGCTTCGTCTGCTACGAAGCGTGTGCGCAGCACTTCATGACGCGCCACGATTGCCTCAAAACTCGCGCGCAACGCAACCGCATCGACCTCGCCGGCCAGCCACAGCCCACCTGCCACGTGATACGCACTGCTCTCAGGATCAAGCTGCCACAAGAACCATTGCCGCTGCTGCGCGTATGAAACCGGCAGTTTTTGTTCGGACACCCGCGCCCGCGCAAGAATCGGTAACTGCGCTGGCGTTACGCCCTGCTCGTTCATCCTCTGCCAGAACAGACGACGCTTGTCCGGCGACAACTCGATGAAGCGCTCGGCAATGCGTCGCGCGGTGTCTTTTTCCATGAATCTGCTCAAAGGGTGTCGATAAAGAGATCGAGACCACGCAGCGCCTCGTCATTGTTCTCACCTTGACGCGTACGATCGATAGCCGCCGCCTGCTCATGCAGCGTCGCCGCTTCGAACAACGTGGCGAGCGGCAGGTTCGCGTTCAGTTCGAGCGCGATCCGCGCGTTCAAACGCACCGCGAGCAGCGAATGGCCGCCCAGCGTGAAGAAATCATCGTGACGTCCGACGCGTGCAGCGCCTAACAATGTCGACCAGATCGCCGCGAGTTGCGCCTCGACGCCCTCACGCGGCGCCTCCCAGGTCACCTCCCTCGCGGCCTCCGAAGAAGGCTGCGGCAAAGCGCGCCGGTCCACCTTGCCGTTCGCATTCAGCGGCATCGCCGCGAGCGGCATGATCCGCCAGGGCACCATATACTCAGGCAGGCGCTGCGCGAGTTGTGTACGCAACGCGGCGGCGTCAAGCGACTCGCCCACCGCGTACGCAATCAGTCGGCCATCGTGCGCAACGACGACGGCTTCGCGAACACCGGTTTGTGCAGTCAACGCCGCCTCGATCTCGCCCAACTCGATGCGAAAGCCGCGGATCTTTACCTGATGATCGAGCCGCCCCAGATAGTCGAGCGCGCCATCGGCACGCCAGCGTACCAGGTCTCCGGTACGGTAGAGGCGCGCGCCGGGCGTACCGCCAAGCGGGTCCGGCACGAAGCGTTCCGCCGTCAGCCCCGGCCGGCCCAGATAACCACGCGCCAGTCCGGCGCCGCCAAGGTATAACTCACCGGGCACGCCCTGCGGCACAGGCTGCATCCGCGCATCCAGCACCCAGGTTTGCGTAGCCGCAATTGGCCGACCGATCGGCACCGGACGCCCGGCTTCTGCGATGCAAGTCCACGCGGTGACATCGATCGCTGCTTCGGTTGGCCCATAGAGGTTGTGCAAAACCACCTGTGGCATTGCTTCGGAGACCTTTGCTTGCAGATCGGCCGGGAGCGCTTCGCCGCTGCATACGATTCTCGCAAGTGTCTCGCCGCAGCGTGATGCCTCTCCGCTCGCGGTGAACGCCTGCAGCATCGACGGTACGAAATGCAGCGTGCTCACCCGGTAATCGCGGATGGCTGCCGCCAGCCGTTGAGGATCGCGATGCGCGTCCGGCGCCGCGATAGCGAGTCGTGCCCCCACCATCAGCGGCCAGAAGAATTCCCAAACGGAGACGTCGAAGCTGAACGGTGTCTTTTGCAGCACCGTTTCACCACGTTTCAGGCCGTAGGTCTGCTGCATCCAGACCAGACGGTTCCATAACGCGTCGTGACGGTTGCCCACACCCTTCGGACGGCCGGTCGAACCCGACGTATAGATCACGTAGGCGAGATTCGCGCCGTGCAACGGGATGTCGTTGAGATCGGATGTTGCGTACGCAGCGGCGTCGATCGATTCCAGTTCGACGCGGCGCACGCCGTCTACCTCTGGCAACGAGATGCCGCCGTGGGTCAGCAACAGGTCAATGCCGCTATCGTCGATCATGTACGCGAGGCGCTCGGCCGGGTACGAGGGATCGAGCGGCACGTAGGCCGCGCCTGCCTTCATGATGGCGTAGAGCGCGACGACCATCTCCAGCGAGCGATGCGCTGCCACACCGACACGCGATTCGACGCCAACGCCCTGCGCACGCAGCCAGCGCGCAAGCTGGTTAGCTTGCGCGTTCAGTTCGCCATAACTCAGGACCTGCTCGCCAAAGAGCAAAGCGGCCGCGTCCGGATGTACGGTGGCATGATGTTCGAAGGCACGGAACACCGGCTCGTAGCCCACGTAACGAGTCGAATTGCGGCTCCAGTCTGCGAGGATGGAACGTTCCGTGTCGTCGGCCAGCACGATCGCGTCGACCGTTTCGTTTAGCCCGTCGGTGTGTCGCGAGAACGCTTCGAGCAGCCGCTGGTAATGGCGAGTCAGACGCTGCACAGTCGACTCGTGGAACAACTCCTGCGCGTAGGTGAATTCGAGCGTCAGCGTGCCGTCTTCCTCTTCGCGCGTATCGAGCATCAACTCGAACTGCGCCATCGTGCCCGGAAGCCGGTAAGGCTCGATGGTTAGATCAGGCAGTTGCTGCAGCACACGCCAGTCGCGTCGCTGATGATTGAACATCACCTGGAACAACGGGCTGTGGCTCAGACTGCGCTCGGGGCGCAGCGCGTCCACCAGGACATCGAATGGGAGTTCCTGATGGGCTTGCGCGCCTTCGGCTGCGTTGCGCACCTGGGTCAGCAGAGTCCCTAATGTGGTCGCGCCGTCGATCTGGCTGCGCAGCACCTGCGTGTTCGCGAAGAAGCCGATCAGCGGCTCCGTTTCGACGCGGTTGCGGTTCGCGACCGGAACGCCTACGCGGATGTCGCGCTCGCCTGTGTAGCGGTGCAGCAGCGCCTGGAATGCGGCTATCAACACCATGAACGGTGTCGTCGAACTGCGCTGCGCGCATTCGCGGACCGCCTGCGCCAGTTCGGGCGGCAGCGTCACGCCATGGCGGCCTGCCGTGTACGACGCGTGCGCCTGGCGCGGTGCGTCCGTCGGTAATGCCAGCACTGGATGCGTCGTGCCCAGCGTATCGCGCCAGTAGGCGAGCTGCTTTTCCTGCTCGCCTGCTTCGAGCCACTCGCGTTGCCAAGCCGCGTAGTCCGCGTATTGCACGGGCAGCGCGTGTACGGTCAACGGTTCGCTCAGTACTGCTGCGCGGTAATGCGCCACCAGTTCTTCCAGCAGCACCTGTATCGACCAACCGTCCGAGACGATGTGATGCAGCGTCAGCACTAGCAGGCTGCGGCCCGCTTCGCCTTCGCTACGGTACAGGGCAGCACGCAACAATGGACCTGCTGCCAGATCGAACGGCTCGCTCGCCAGTGCGCGCGCTGCCGTATCGATCTGTGCGGCCGGCAAAGTAGCTTCGCGCCAGTCGAGTTGAGCGTGCGCATCTATCTGTTGTTCAACCCTGCCTGCTTCGTCTGCTACGAAGCGCGTACGCAGCACTTCATGACGCGTCACGATCGCTTCAAGACTCTTGCGCAACGCAACCGCGCTGAGTTCGCCCCCCAGCCACAGCCCACCTGCCACGTGATACGCACTGCTCTCAGGATCAAGCTGCCATAAGAACCACTGTCGCCGCTGCGCAAAGGACGCTTCCGTGCGCGCCCTCACTGTGTCGGGCAGACGCTTGATCGAAGGCTGTCGATGAGCATCCTGCTTAGCCGCTCCACCCTTCGACTCCGTGTGAAGCGCAAGTTCGGCCAGAGTCCGCCGCTCGAACAACTGCTTCGGCGTGAGCCACAATCCAGCCTTACGCGCTTTCGCAACGACCTTGAGGCCAAGAATCGAATCGCCGCCGACTTCGAAGAAATTCTGTCCCCGGCCGATCCGGCCCGGTTCGATACCGAGCACTTCCGCCCAGATCTGCGCGAGTGTGAGTTCGGTTGCCGTGCGAGGTGCACCGACGTTAGTGGTATCAAGGCCCGCGGTCAGTTCAGACCGCACTTGCCGATGTTCGTTGAGCGCCGCCCGCAGCGCGGCGCGGTCGAGCTTGCCGTTGGCGTTCAGCGGCAGCGCGTCGCGCGCGATGGTCTCCGCCGGCATCATGTAGTCGGGCAGCGCGCGGGCAGCGTCGACCATCACGGCATCGAGGGCACGGCTCGTCACGACAAACGCCGCCAGGCGTTTTCCCGACGACGCGTCGTATGTCAGCACCGCGACATCTTGCACGCCATCCACGCGAAGGATCTCGCGCTCGACCTCGCGCGGCTCGACGCGATAGCCGCGAATCTTCACCTGATCGTCCACTCGACCGAGGTATTCGAGCAGGCCGTCGGCGCCGCGACGTCCTCGATCGCCGGAGCGATAGAGGCGAGCACCGGGCACGAGCGGATCGGGCACGAAGCGTTCAGCCGTGAGGCCAGCGCGACCATGATAGCCGCGCGCGACACCCGGTCCACCGAGGTACAACTCACCCTCAGCGCCTCGCGCCACTGGCTCCATCCGATCATCGAGCAGGTAGATGTGGGCGTTGGGCAGCGGCGCACCCAGGGGCAAATCGTGGCCTGATTGCGACGCTTTCGGGAGAGCGTGCATCGCGATGCCGACCGTCGTTTCCGTTGGCCCGTAGTGATTGAAGATTCGACAGATCGGCTGGAGCGCACTGAGACGTTCGAGCAACGCGGCGGGGGTCGCCTCGCCGCCGACAATCAGCGCATGTGTCGGCAGAACATCGCGAGGACGCGCTGCGGACAGCAATGCGGCCAGGTGGCTCGGCACGATCTTCAGTACACCGATCCGGTGCTCCGCCATATAGTGCGCGAATCCATCGGGATTAAATGCGAGGTCCTGTGCAAGCAGATGCAGCGTGCGTCCGGAGCACAGCGCGCCAAATAGCACCGTATGGCCGAGATCGGCGGCAGGGGTAGACACCATCGCAAACGACGCGTCCGCGTCGACCTGCAATGTCGTGAGCATCCCGTTCACGTAGTTTGCGAGACCACCATGGGTGACGACGACGCCCTTCGGTTCACCCGTCGAACCTGAGGTGTAGATCATGTACGCCGCTCGGTCTGCGTGCGGTGGGCGGCGTGAACGTGGTGCCGGTTCGGTCGAAGCGATTCGGTACGCTGACGAAGCCGTTAGGTCGTGTTGCAGCGCGAGCGTTGAGATGCTCGACGCGATACTAGTCAGGGCCGCCGGCAAGGCGCCGGCATGGAGCAACGCAACTGCGCCGCTGTCCGCGATCTGCGTGGCGATCCGTGCGGGCGGCATCTGCGGATCGAATGGCACCCAGGTTGCACCGGCCTTCAACGCCGCCAGCATGCCAAACACCTGTTCGATCGAGCGGCTGGCCAGCACGCCAACGCGCGCTTCATCGCCTACACCGAGAACGTCAAGTTGGGCCGCGAGCGCTTCTGCTGCGGCGTCCAGTGCACCGAATGTCACACTGCGCTTGCCGTCGTAAAGAGCGATGCGTTCGGGGTGACGTGCGACGCTGGCATCCCACAGCGCCAGCACGTCTTGCGTAGTGTATGCGTCCTGTGGATTGGTGATGTTCTGAACGTTGCTTGCGCGTCGCCCGGTAGTCGCGCCGCAATGCATCAGCTCCCTAACTGAGCTCGCTACATGTCGCTCCAAAGGCGTATCGGGCGCTCCGCCGAGTCGCTCCGCCAACTCAGTAAACAAGCCCGCAAAGCGTTCAGCAAACGCGGTGTCGAACACCGTATCGTCATACGCGAGCAAGCAGTCAATCGCTTCACCGGTGCGGGTGAAATCAAGTGCAAGGTCGAAATGAGGTGCGTCATTCAACAACACATGAAGCCGCGCGTCGAGTGGCGCGAACGCGGCTTCGGCGAATGGCTGCTGTTCGGTCAGCTTGACCTGGAACAGCGCGGCCCCGCTTGCGCGGTTCGGCAGCAGCGCGCTGACGAGCCGATCGAATGGCACATCCTGATGTTCCTGCGCAGCCAGCACGGTTTCGCGTACGGCATCGACGAGCGCGCCGAAATCGCGATGCGCGTTCATGCGCGTGCGCATTACCTGCAGATTGACGAAGTAGCCAATCATCGACTGCGCTTCGGGAAGCTTGCGCAGTGACATCGGCGCGCCAACGCGAATGTCGTCCCGGCCGCTCAGACGTTGCAGGGTGACATTCAGGACTGCGAGCATCGTCATGAAGAGCGACGCGTGCCGGGTTGCGCCAACGCGTTTTAGCGTCGCTGCGGTACGGGCAGGAAGCGAGAAGGTCAAACTGCGTTGATGCCCTGCAAGGCTCGTAACATCTGCGACTGAAATCGCAGCACTTGAAGCGGGTCGTGCAAAGAGTTGCGCTGCGGCAGCGGGATCCCCGTCCGCAGCGAGTTGAGTGCGCCAGTACTCGAGCTGGCGCGCAAGCGCAGCGGAATCGAGCGTGGCACGCTCCCACGCGACATAATCCACGTGCTGTAACTGAGGCTCGATGCTCGACACCGCTGAAACCGGCCCGGCCAGTTGCGCACGATAGGCGTCCGCCAGCGACGTAAGCAACACGTTCACCGACCAGCCATCGGCGATGATGTGGTGGAGTGCAAGCAACAGGCGATGCTCGCGCCCACCGATGCTGACCAGGTGGGCGCGCAATAGCGGCCCGTATTCGAGATCGAAGGGCTGTCGAGCCACCTGCTCGACCAGTGCATCGAGCATAGCCTCACGTTGTGCGGCAGACGAGCCAGTTTCAAGCCGCGTCACGGGTAACAGCACGCGCATGTCGCCCTCGATGACCTGCACGGGCTCACCGTCGTCGCCAAGCGTGAAATGGGCGCGCAGGATTTCATGGCGTCGTACCACGTCGTCAAACGCACGCTGCAGGGCGCCCAGATCCAGTTCACCTGTTAAATGCAACTCGCCGCTCATGTTGTAAGCGGCACTCGCGGGGTCATGGTGCCACGTCAACCAGAGGCCTCGTTGGGCATCGGAGGCGCGCGTCTGCGTACGCTGGTCGTCGGAGAGACGCACTACCACCAACTCCGGCGACACCGCTCCTTGCGTGCTCCTCTGCTCGATTAGTGCAGCAGCATCCCTGAAAACGGGCGCACCAAAGACATCGCGCGGCGTGTAATCGATCGCCCAGCGCGCCCGCGCAGAAGCAGCCAGTTGCACCGCCGCGAGCGAGCTGCCGCCGAGTGCAAAGAAGCTGTCTTCGCGAGCAGGGCGCTCCTGCGACAAGCTCAATGCATCACGCCACAGCGCGGCAAGCTCCTGTTCAAATCCGGCCAGCGGCGCTAACAATGCAGACTCGGCCACAGTAGCGCCACCATCACGCAAGGCATTCGCTTCAACCCGACGTCCCTGCTCAAAATAAGCATAGGCGTCGAGCGAACGCTGCTGCCAACCGCGCACACAGGCCGCTCGCTGTACCTTACCGCTCGATGTCTTCGGCAACCCACCTGGATTCAGCAGCACAACGACACCCGCCGGTTCACCGCAAGCAAGTGCGACTGCTTCGCTCAGCGCAGCCGAAATCGCCTCCGCCGGCGCGAGTTTCTGCATGTTGCGCGAGACTTCCGCAGCGATGCCAATGCCTTCCTGACCATCGATCTCAACTGCAAACGCCGCGACGCGACCACGACGCACCAGTTCGACCTCGCGCTCGATCGCGAGCTCAAGATCGTGTGGATACAGATTGCGACCACGCACGATCAGCAGATCCTTGATCCGCCCGGCGACGTAGAGTTCGCCCTCGTGCAGAAAGCCCAGGTCGCCAGTGTGCAGCCAACGTGCGCCGTCGCGCTCGACGAACGTACGAGCGCTGTCCTCGGGCCGACGCCAATAGCCAGCCGCCACGCTCGGACCTCGCACGAGAATCTCGCCAATCTGCCCCGCGCCCAGCTCAATGCCACTCTCGCTATCGACGATTGCCAACGCATGGCCGTTCACAGGCTTGCCGCATGAAACGATGGGTATGCCATCGCCATCCCCGGCGCCTTCGCCTTCGGCACGACCGGCTGCGAGTCCAGTCGCAGAAAATGACGGCGCACGAGCACCACTCCCCGGCGCCATGCCGCTGACATAGAGCGTAGCCTCAGCGAGTCCATAACACGGAAACAACGCATGCGGATCGAACCCGACGCCAGCGAAGCGTCCAGCAAAAACCTCCAGAGTGGACTTTCGAACCGGCTCCGAGCCAGAGAACGCGAGCCGCCACGAGGACAGATCTAAAGCTGCACGCTGCTCTTCGCTGACGCGATCGGCGCACAACCGGTACGCGAAGTCGGGACCACCCGAGATCGTGCCGCGATGACGCGCGATTGCTTCGAGCCATCTCACCGGCCGCTCGAGAAAATACTGCGGCGACATCAGCACCAGTGGGATCCCGCTAAACACAGGCTGCGACAGCGTTCCAATCAGACCCATGTCGTGATACAGCGGCAGCCAACTCACAAAGACGTCGTTCTCGCGAACACCAAGGCCTTCTCGGATGGCCAGTTCATTGGCCCACAAACTGCCGTGCGTAACCATCACGCCCTTGGGTGCCGATGTCGAACCTGAGGTGTACTGCAGAAATGCGATGTCGGACGGCACGGCGCGATGCGGCTCGAAGGAACTCGATGCGTCGCTGCCCAGATCGAGCGTGTCCACCATTACGATTTCAGCGCGTGGTCCGATCTTCTCAAACGCATCGCGAAGTTTGCCGGCAAGCGCAGCAGTCGTCAGGATGAAGCTAGCTCCCGCATCTGCGGCGATCGACTCGAGGCGCGAGAGATGTTGTCCGCGCAACGACTCGGGCGGATAAGCCGGCACTGCGATAACGCCTGCGTAGAGGCAGCCGAAAAACGCTGCTACGTAATCGACACCGCTATCCATCAACAGAAGCGCACGCGGTGACATATGGGCTGCTTCCGCATCCGCCTCGCCATCCACCCCGTGCAAGACTGCGCCAATTGCCCGTGCGCGCCGGTCCAGCCCCGCATAGTCATAGCGCTTCTCACCGCTGGCATCCAGCGTCACCAGCGCGGTACCGGTCGCGCGCGATACGCTCAATGCGCGCAAGCGTTCGATCATGTTCTCAGTCATTTCACCATCTCGTGTGGCAGGCCGCGCCCGTTGCGGCGATTCGGGCAATGCGTCACCCACTCGCTCAATCTTCGCCGCGTTCACGACGCGCACGGCGTTCGCGTTCGTGCTCGGTCTCAGTCGGGTGCCGATGTTCTGCGCCATGCCGCATCGACAAGCGCGTGGGCTGCAGCCTTCTCGCGTTGACGCTTGAGAAATGGACAACGATCGTCGGCGGGCAGGTTGGTGTCGTCGAGGAAGTACTGCTTCCATTCCAGATTGCCTGGGTCGCCGTAAAAGCCGAGGTCGGGGTGTGCGGGAATCGTGTCCCAAGTTTCGATGCGTTTGCGCACCTGATTGCGCGCCTCACGCCCGATCACCTTGTTGGTAATGGTGTCGACGAACACGCTGCGTGGCTGAAACAGCAGCACCATGCCGGGTCCAAGATTGCGACTATGTCTCTGCCGGAACGACGGGCACGCGCAAACCACGAAGGTCTCCACGCCGGCAAACGAAAACTCCCAGTCTTCGTGCGACGGGTCCGGCTGGGCATCGGCATGCGGATCGGGGTCAACGTCGTGCAGGTGCTGCAGAATGCTCCAGAACAAGTCGTGATACGCCGCGTGCGTAAGCGGCTCGCGATCGGGTTCGAAGAACACCGCAATGTTGTTCTTGCGATATTGCGGCAGCGAGACGAGCTCGGCGAACGTTTGCATCGTTGCGGGCAAATCGCGAATGTCCTTGCCGTTCACATACGAATAGAACATTTCGCCGCGTTTCTCGGCCATCGTGCCGAAGAAGCACGGATACGCCGGGTCCATCACATGCCCGCACATCGTGCCATACGACGCATCCAGCCATGCGGGCGGATTCGCTGCCGCGCCAGTCGCGCGTCCTGCGATGATCCGGCTTTTCCAGTCGCCGGGATCGAATCCTTCGCTGGGCAGCGCGTCTTCGTGTGGGTTTGGCGCAGGCGGTTCGGCGAACTGCACGGCATCCATCACGGTTCCCTCGTTTGAGCGCATCTTCAATGTCCTTTGTCGTCACACATCTGCATCGCGCAGTGGCGAGCGGGCCGGCACACGCCCTCGCGGACGTGCGTCAACTGCGATATCGGTTTGCGGGGGAACCGGCGCCCTTGTCCCAGGCTTTCCGGTGTTCACGGCGCTCGGCAACGATACGGCCACAAAAGAACCGCAAGTGCCCTCGCGCGATGCTCAGGCCTCGGCCTTCGCGTCCAGTTCGGCGACCAGCGCCTGCACCCAATCGTCGGGGATGATCGGCTGGTGATAGGTACACTCGCCGGAGACGACGGTCGAGCCATGCAGGCGTCCATCAGGGATCAGCACCATGTCGCCCTCGTTCATCTTGAGCTGCATGCCGACGTTACCCCAGAAAAGCATTTCGCCATCCTGAATGGTCACGAGACGATGGTCGTTGTGAACGTGCGTGGTCGAGCACATCTCATGCGGCTCGACGAAGGTCTCACGGTCGATGCCCGGGCATTCCGCATCGATACGCGTGCTGATGCGATGCGCGAAATCGACGTAGCGGCGAATCGACGAAAGCCACAGCAGTTGCTCGCCAAGATCCCAACGGGCCCGCTCGGCGAGACGCTCGGCAGCCGCGACGCCTTGCACAGCCTGCGTGAAGGCAGTGGCGCCGAACTGGCGCTCGATGCCCTGCAACGCCTGCGTGAAGCGCGCCACCAGTTCGGTCTTGCGCTCAGCTGCGTCGCTGCGGCGGCGTCCGGCAGGCTGCAGATGCGCACAAGCGCGCTCAAGTGCGAGACCGAAAGCGAGCCACTCGGCTTGCGCCGCAAAGGCGGCGCCGACGAGTGCGAACGCGCGATCCGGCCTGCGTCCCAGCGCATACAGCAGATTGCACTTCGCCATGCTGGTGGGCAAGTAGAACTGCCAGTACGCATGTTGCTGGCGCGTGACGCCACATGCACCAGCTACACGTTGCAGCAAAGCATCGTCAGGGAGATCGCCTTCGAGCGCCGGATGCAACTCGGCAGGGAGCATATCGAACAGGCCGCTTGCGGCAGCCTTCGCCAACGCGCGGCGCTTCGACGGCGCCAGCGCCCAGCGCTGGACCATGATGAAGCGCAACCCTTCCTCGAGATAATCGTTGCGCATCAGGCGCTCGAATGTCCCGCTCCAGAATGCGGTTTCGTCGTCGACAATCCGCGCAAGGCGTCCCGCCGCCGTGGCGGCATCCGTTTCGATGCCCTGGTCCTGAGCGAGGTATTCGAATGCATACGACTCGAGGAACGGCGCGAGTTGTGCGCCACGCACCTGGACATCGTCACGATAGAACTCGCTGAAATGTTGCCACTCCGCCGCCTCTGCGCTGCGCGGCAGGCGCGCGATGCCTAGCTCATAGATCGATAGCAGCGTACGGTTTGCAGCCAGCGACGGCAGACGGCTCACGTTATGTTGACGGACCGGCTTGGCGAACTTGAGGAACTCGAAGTCTTCGGGGCGCAACGGACGCCGGTGGTAGTCGTCATCGAGTAGCAACTCGTCGACGGTGGCGCTGCGAAACGATTGGGCGGCGGCGAACTGCTTGATCAGCTCTACGTACTGTTCGCTTTTGCCGGCGAACGGCGCAAAGTCGAATAGCAACGGCGTAGCTTGCGTCATGGCGATATTTCCTGTGAGTGACTCGGGAGTGCGCTGCACGACAGCGTCGGCATAGCATGCACAGCACACCTCACGAATGGCTGGCGGATAACAAATGCGGCAAACGCGACAAACCCGGCAGACACACCGCCGGCTCGACATGCTGAATACAAATACGAATGATTATCATTTATACAAAATTAGACATGATGCCCAGTCTTGTCAAGTTCTTTCAGGTCAAGCTGGCTCCGAGGCGGCGCGTTTCCACAAGCGCTACGAACGCGCGGCGCTGTGCGTGAGGTCCAGAGACCAGCGCGCGGCCACGCCGTAAAGCGGAGCCGCGCATTTCATGCAGCCGCATGCGCGAAGGAATTCGCGCGCATGCCTCGATTTGCCCACGTTAGAAATCCGTGCGCACCGTCAACATCAGGTTGCGCCGGTCCCCGAACTGGCTAAAGTACGTTCCGGGCGGACGCACGTAGTACTCGCGATTGAACATGTTGTTCAGCGTCAGCGAGGTATCCACGTGCTTGTTGATGCGATAGCCCACCTGCGCATTGAAGATCGCATAGCCGCCCTGCTCTACACCACGGGTAATCTCGCTTTGAGCCAGCATCCCGCCGCCCACCGTCACGCCCTTCAGGAGTCCTTGCGAGAGGCGGTAGCTCGTCCACAGCTTGAACAGATGTTTCGGGTCCGTGCCGTCCGAGTAATTGGCCGTCTGGTTCGTAAAGCTTTCGTTCAGCAGGGTGTAGCCCGCATACACATTCCAGTTCGGCAGCGGCTCCCCGGTGACTTCGAACTCGAAGCCCTGGTCACGCGCCGCGCCGCCGGCGATCGAACCCGTCGGATTGTCGGGGTCCGTGATCGCGACGTTGTTGGTGTTGATGCGGAACAGAGCGGCCGTCGCACCAAGGCGTCCGTTCAGGAACGTGCCTTTCAGGCCGGTTTCGTACTGGTCACCTGTTGCTGGAGGCAACGCCGCACCCGTATAAGTGGTCGCCGTCTGCGGCTCGAAAATCTTCGAATAGCTGACGTATGCGCTCAACCAGGGAACGATGTCATAGACAAGTGCCGCCGACGGCAGGAACTTGCCATTCATCCGTGCTTCCGTGCTCCAGTCGGATACGCTCGGCAAGATGGTCTGCGACTCTTCATTGAAGAACGTTTCGCGCGCACCGAGCACGAGTGTCAGCGGCTTGGCGAGATGAATCCTGGCCTGTGCGTAGACCCCGTATTCCTCGGTCCGGATGTTGGAACCATACGTGAACGGCACGTTGACGCTCGGCACCGAGTCCGCATCGAAGACGTTGTAATCGCCGTCAGCGAATGGCCCCGTGAGGGAGACAAAGCCGGACTTGGTAGTCTCGTTCTGCAGCGAATAGTTTGCCCCGACGGTCAGCGTATGAGTCTGGCCGAACAGATTGATCGGGCCCGACACATGGGTATCGGCGCCGAACCAGTCGTAGGTAATGCGCTGCCGCTGATCGCCGTAGGCCGAGAGGCCGTCGTCGGTGACGCCCGGGCCGGAATAGGCGTAATTTGTCGACTGCAGTTCATGGCGATAGAAGACCGTGGTCGACGACTGCCAGTCGTTCTCGAAGCGGTGCGTCAGGTTGAGATTGGTTTCCGCCAGCGACGTGTAGCTGTAATTCCAGCTCGGGCTGAAGTTTTGCGAGTACGAACTCGGCAGCCGCGTGCCGGAGGCCGTTTCGCCGATACCATAGTCGAAGCCCGACACCGGATTGACCTCATAGGCCGCCGACAACGACAGTGTCGTGCGCGGATTGAAGTCGTAGTCGAGCGCGCCGTACACCATGAACTTCTTTTCGCGCACGCCGTCGACCGATTGCAGTCCATCGCTGCCCACGATCACCGCGCGGCCACGCAACGAGCCGTCCTTGTTGAGCGGCCCGGTCACGTCGACCATCTGGCGCACAGCGCCGAACGAGTCGATCTGCGTCTCGGTTTCCAGATGGAACGTGTTCTGCGGACGTTTGCGCACGAGGTTGACCGTACCGCCGGCATCGGTCGGATCGGCTGCACCCGTCATCACACCTTCCGGACCGCGGAACACTTCGATGCGGTCGTACATGGCCAGATCGAACTGGGTCTGATACTGCAACCCGCTGACAACCGACACGCCGTCGAACTCGACACCAAGGTAATTGCCGCGCGACCTGTAATAGGCCGTGCCATCGCCGTAATTCAACGCTTCGACGCCCGTGACATAGAGCAGCGCATCCTGAATCTGCGTCATGTTCTGGTCGTCCATGCGCTGACGCGTTACCACCGAGACCGAGGCCGGAATCTCCTGCAGCGGTTGTGCTACACCGCCCGCGACCGTCGCGTTGCGGGCCCGGTAGGAGCCGCTGTCCTCGGTGGTGGCATCGCTGTCGCTCGTCACCGTAACGGCCGGCAGCACACTGCTGTCACCTGTCGTGCTTGCTGGCGCCGATTGCGCCCGGGCGTGCCCGGCCCACATCGCAATCAGCGAAATCGCCACCGGCGTCAGCCGGGACTGGAACAAGCGAGCTTTCGCTCGCCGCTTACTACGGCTATGGTCCATGGTTGTTTTCATCGTGGCTGGCAAATTCTCGGCGTGAAGACACAAACCCGTCGGGTCCTTTGAAAAGGACAACTAACGAGGCATGTCAGGATGATGTATTCGTAGCGAAAGTGAATCGCGGCTTTGCACTTTCCCCAGCACCGCGAACAGCAATAGACCACTCTCGCGCAGTGGATGCCTCACGCGGACGCGCTATGCGCCAGACATCTCGTTATCGCGAATAAGATGTTAATCGATAACGATTCTCATTTGCAAATACATTTTGAGTTTTGTCTGTTGTTTGTGACCTGTGGTCCGTATAGAGGGCGAAAGCCCGGCGCGAAGCACCGGGCTTTCGGAGCGCTCAGGTGGACGCAACTGTCTTCCGCAGAGTCAGCGCAATCAGATAAGGACCGCCTATTAACGTCGCGACAAGGCCAGCCGGCATCTCCTGAGGGAACATGACCTGGCGACCAAGCCAATCCGCGAAGCCCATCAGCAACGCGCCGACGATCGACGCCACGAACATCTGCACTGCAGGCCGGCGCGCGCCCGAATAGCGGGCGATATGCGGCGCGATCAGCCCGACAAACGAAAGCGGGCCGACCAGCAACGTGGCCGTGGCGGTGAGCAACGCCGCTAGCAGCAGGATCGCCAGGCGTGCCCGCGCCACGGGCACGCCGAGGCTGTCTGCCATCGGCGCGCCCAGGCTCAGCGTTTCGATCCAGCGTGCCATCAACGGGCCGAGCACCAGTCCCGCTAGCGCGACGGCAGCGGCCGCATAAGAAGCCACGGGTTCGATGTAATAAGTCGAGCCGACCACAAGATCCATTAGCAGACCTGCACGTGGATCGCCGCTAGCCAGCGTCGCGCTGACGATAGCCTCGAACAGCGCGCTAATCCCGACACCGATCAGCAGCAGCCGGTCCGGCGCGAACGAGGCGCGGCCGCCCAGCCACAATAGCAGCGCAAGCGTCGTCATAGCGCCGGCGAGGCAGCCCGCAAACAGGATCCCAGGTGTTGGATCGAGTCCTGCGAACAGGATGATGACGATGCCGAGGGCGCCACCAGAACTCACGCCGAGCAGATCGGGGCTCGCCATCGGATTGGCGGTGACGCGCTGGATCAGCGTACCGGCGACCGCCAGCAGCACACCTGCCGACATCGCCGCGATGGCGTGCGGCAGCCGCCAGAACAGCAGCGCGCCGATCTGCGCAGGACTGGCAACGTGCCAGCCGTGGACACCGCGCGATATGCCGAAGGTCAGCATCAGCACCACGACAAGGCCGACCACTGCCCACGGCAAGCGTCTACCAAGACTGACTTCCGGTGCATGCGCGATGGCGCTCGCATGCAGATCAGGCTGGCTGCGCAAACGCGGCAGCAACAGCATCAGCAAGGGAACGCCGAGCAACGAGGTGACCGTTCCGGTGGGCACCAGATGCGCCGAGAACAGTTCCGTTGAAGACACCATCTGGACGATTTCATCAGTTGACCACAACAACGCCGCGCCAAGCAAAGGCGCCCAGATCAGGCGCTGTCTGAGTCGCCTTGCGCCAGCGAGGCGCGCCAGCGTGGGTGCAGCAAGGCCGACAAAGCCGATCACGCCGACCGTCGACACGACGCAGGCCGTCAGGACTACCGAGATCAGCAGCGCGGCAAAGCGCGTGCGTTGCAACGAGATGCCGAGGCTCTGCACGGTCGAATCGCCGGCCTCGAATACGCCCAATGGACGGCGCAGCAGCACAGTCGCGACGACACAAGCGAGCACACCCCACAGAAGTTGCCGGCTCTCCTGCCAGCCGCTCTGATCGAGCGCCCCGCCGCCCCAGATCATCAGCCCGCGCAGCAGGTCGAAATGGGACATGCAGATGGCGAGACTGATGGCGCCGCAGTAGAGGTTGACGATCATCCCTGAAAGGATCACCGAAAGCGAAGACATCCGTTGCCGCCACGCGAGCCCGAACACGAGCAGCATCGCCAGGCCGCCGCCGGCGAGCGCCACTACGGTACGGCCACCGGTGACCCAGGATGGCGCCCACAACTCGGCGATCATCAACGCGAGGTACGAACCGGGGAAAATGCCAAGCGTCATCGGCTCGGCGAGCGGATTGCGCAGCACCTGTTGCGCCAGCGTGCCCGCCAGTGCCAGTGCCGCGCCGCACAGCAAGGTCATGGCGATACGCGGCAGTAGGCCGTCGCGCACGAGCACCTGATGCAAGTCAGTGCGGTTCGGTGCAAACAGCGTCGTCCAGAACGAGGCGCCGTTCAGTTGGACATGGATACCGACGATCGCGAGAATCAGGGCAACCGCCCCAAGCACGCCGACGAGCGCCGCCCGAAAATCGCGCGGTGCAGCGGGCACAGATGCAGCAGTAAGGTTACGCAACGCCGCCTCCGCCGTTGTCGATTGTGGCGAGCGCCGTCGCCACTGCCTGCGCGAAACGCTGCATCGAAACCAGTCCTCCATACGGGGCGATCACAGGCAGGACGGCAATGCGGCGCTCGCGCACCATGGGCAGCGCCTGCCAGATCGCATTCTTCCTGACGCCGGCACGTGCGGAGGCCTCCAGCGGACCCACCAGCAGCAGGCTTGCCTGCTGGACATCGGCAAGGCGCTGCACCGGCACCATCGCGAAGCCCTGTTCCGTACGCCATGGCTTGCTTCCCGCGCCGGGATTGGCAGCATTCTGGACTCCTAGCTTCCGCAACATCTCGTCGAACAGGCTGCCTTGCGCATAAACGCGCAGATGGCGGTCGTCGACCAGATCCGCGACGAGAACCGGCGCGCGCAGCAGCGCAGGACGCGCGCCGAGTTGCGCCCGCACGTTAGCGGTGTTGCGATTCGTCGCGGCGATCAGGTCGGTTGCGCGCTGCGGTCTCTGCAGTTTTGCGGCGAGTTCGCCCGTCTCGTTCAGCAGCGCTGGATAAGGCGTATCGCTCGACATGTAAGCGCCGAGCGTGAGCGTCGGCGCGATACGCTCGAACCAGCGTTTGGCGGGGGCATGTCCCGGCGTAATGATCATCAGATCCGGCGCCAGCGCCTGCAGCATCTCGAAGCTCGGCTGATACAGTAGCCCCACATCGGCCACACTCGCGGGCAGCGGCGGCTCGACAATCGTATTGCGATACCAGTCGGGCAACGGTGTGCCGACCGGTGCAACGCCCAGTGCGAGCAGCGTCTCGGTCAATTCCCAGTTCAGGGTGACGATGCGGTGAGGCGCGGGCTCGGACGAAGTGCTCTGTGTCTGCGTAGCAGCCCAGGCGCTCGCCGAACCAAACGCGTCAAGCATGCTGAACGCACCGAGCGCGCCGAATCCTGCAAGCAGCCTGCGGCGTAGCGGGTCCGTGCGCGGAATCCTGCTCGCAGGTCGAATGACGGGTTTGGTCATCGCGGAAATCCAATCGCATAGCCGCTCTGCGGATCGGTGAGCACACCCATCGGCACCCCGTAGATGGCTTCGAGGCTATCCGGACGCATGATCTCCGCAGGACTCGCCTGCATCAGCACCTTGCCGCCGCGCAGCGAAATCAGCTCATTGCAGAAGCGCGTCGCCATGTTCACGTCGTGCAGCACGACGATAGCGGTCATGCCGCGCTTTTCGCACAGCGAACGGATCAGCCCGAGCACTTCGATCTGGTGACTGATATCGAGCGCCGAGGTCGGTTCATCGAGCAGCACGCAGCGACTGTTCTGCGCGATCAGCATGGCCAGCCAGACACGCTGACGCTCGCCTCCCGAGAGACTGTCGACGGCGCGGTCCGCGTAACGCGCGACGTCGGTCCATGCCATTGCTTCCTCGACGCGCGCGTCATCATCTGCCGTGACGCGGCCCAGCGCGCCATGCCATGGATAGCGGCCCAGTGCGACCAGTTCGCGCACCTGCAGGCCATCCGTAGATGGCGTGTACTGCGGCAAATGCGCTACTTGCTGCGCGAAGCGACGGTGCGGCCAATTCTCGAGCGGGGTACCGTCGAAGTAAATCGTGCCGCGCGTCGGCTGATGCAGGCGCGCCAGCAGCCGCATCAGCGACGTCTTGCCCGAACCGTTGTGGCCGATCAGACCCACCACCTGGCCCGGTGCGATATCGAGCGAAATGGATTGCAGCAGCGGCCGGTCGCCGATTGAAAAATCGACGTCGGAGAGCTGGTAAAGCGAGGAACCGCCTGATGACTGCATGACGAAAGCTGTGGTCCGGTTTTAGGTTGTCAGGATGAGATATCTGTGTCGCTTGTACTTGTGCGTGTCCGCGCCTCTTGCATGCGCAGCAGCTTTTGCAGTTGGGCTTTTACGCTGGCATGCAGCGCCGGATGATGCACGATTCCGGTGTGGCTCGCTTCGATTTGGACTGCTTCGACTGCCGCGGTTGTATACGGACGCCAGTCGCGCTCGCGGCCCGGTACTTCATCGCGGGCGGCGTGCCAGAAAGTAATCGGTACGTCCAGGGTCGGCAATGTGTGGGCGAGGCGCAAGCGGTAGTGCAATGCGTCCAGTTCGGCTGCCCGTGTGAAGAGCGCTTGCAGTTGTGCGCCGTCCGTCTGCTGTTCCAGCCATGCGGAAAGATCGCCCTGCGCATGCTCCTCGTCCGGTGCTGCGTCAGCGGTACGCGTCGCCGTGTCGAGCAGTCCGAGGAAATCGACCTGATGGCCGCGTGCGCGCAACTGCCCGGCAACCGCCGCCGCCAGGCGCCCGCCGAATGACCAGCCAAGCAGCCGGAATGGCCCTTCGGCTTGCGTCTTCAGCACGCGCTCGACGCATGCTTGCGCAAGTGCTTCGAAACTGGCAGGTTGATCGTGACGTGCGAGTGCTGTTGCATCGAGCGCCTCACTCGTTGAATCCCCCGCATCAATCGCGAAACCCGGCGAACGCAACGCGAGTACGCTGGCGGTCCCTTGTAGCGCAGCGGCAAGAAAGCGGTATTCGCCGACAAGTCCAAAGCCTGGGTAAAAGCAGAACAGCGTGAGCGGCGCACCGGTGGCGTTCAGCGGCTGCATGTCGATATCGTTTGCCGTGCCGTAAGGCGGGCACAGCAACGCCTCGGTGTAAAAGCGCTGACGCCACAGTTCGAACGCATCAAGTTGCCCGGGTTCGGTTGTGGCGGATACGGACGTTTGCGAAGCCACCGTCAGGCCATTGAACAGATGCCGCTTAGGTGTTCCAAGTCCCGGTTCATCGATCGCCGTGGCGGCCGTGTGCGATGAGTCCGCGCTTTGTGATGCACCGGCCAACGGATCCACCGGTTGAGCCAATGCCCGCACATGTGTTTCGAACGCGTCGATCAGCCTGCCAAGCTGCGCCAAATCAAGCGCATCTGAAGCGACGCTCCACTCGAGTTTCAGGCAACCGCCTGCGATCAGGCCATTCAGGTCCAGCACGTGACGTGGCCCGTTGGCTATGTTCGTGCCGATGCCGTTGCCGCTGTCTTCGGGAGCAAACGTAAAGTAGTCTTCGCTGAGCCGCTCTTCGAAACGTCCGAGGTAGTTAAAGCCAATCGTCGTGGGAGGCAAAGCCGCCAGCGCGGCACGCGTCGAGGCCGAGCCACCGTAGCGGAACAGGTTGAAATGCATGCCTTCCGCGGGCACCGTCTGCAGCAGGTTAGCAATTTCGCGGCGCGTCGACTCGAGTTGCGGTGCGGCACTAAGGCGTAGTGGGTACTGCGTGGTAAACCAGCCCACCGTGCGGCTCAAATCGAGCCCAGGAATGCAATCGCGGCGACCATGCCCCTCCAGTTCGACGATCACGGGCAGCTGCGGCAAATGCTCGGCACATGCCTGGGTTAGCGCAGTCAGCAGCACTTCGTCGATACGCCTGCCAGAGTCGGTGAGCTGACGCGTTGTCTGCGCATCGAGTGTCCAGTTGCGATGCTGCGTGTGGCCTTGGGTGGTGGATGAAGCGATCGCGCGTTGGCGTGACGGAGCGGCATCCGTGGTCGTCCCCAGTTGTTTCTGCCACCATGCTAGTTCGCTCAGATGCTCGGGCAAACTGGCGTATTCGGCGAGACGTCGAGTCCATTCACTCCATGCGGTACTCGCTCGCGGCAGCAGCGTCTGCGTGCCGGACAAACGTGCCGCCTCGTACGCATTCAGCAGATCGTCGAGCAGGATGCGCCACGACACGCCATCGACCACCAGATGATGGACGACGACCAGCAGTCGTGCGCCATCCGCTGTGCTCATATAAGCCGCGTGGAGTAGCTTGCCGGCAGCGAGATCGACACTGTCGTGCACTTTGTCTGCGACTGCTTCGATTGCCACCACTGGGTCAACGGAGGCTCGCAGATCTACGATGCGCAATACGTCGTTGGAAGACTTCGGCGGCAAAATGGTCTGCGACCACTCACCCGTCTGCGGATCGCGCCGAAAGCTCGCACGCAGCGCGTCATGCGTGCCAAGCACGGCATCGAACGCCGCTCGCAGTGCTTCGACGTCGAGCGCCTCGGCACTACGCAGCAGTACTGCCTGATTCCAGCGTGCAGGGGCGTCCGGATAGTGCTCGAAGAACCAATGCTGCATCGACGCGAGTGGTGCCTCGAACGGGACGTTCACAAGCGGTTCATCCGCTGCTGGCGCGACACTCGCCCGCGCAACACGCGCCAGACCACGCACCGTGGGATGCTCGAATACCTGGCGGGGTGAGACGACCCAACCCGCGGCGCGCGCCTGCGCAATCACCCGCAGGCTGGAAATCGAATCCCCGCCGAGCGTAAAGAAGTTATCGGTTACGCCGAAGTCAGTGCGGCCGAGCACAGTCTGCCAGACTGCCAGCAGCGCCGTTTCGATCGGCCCTGCCGACGGTATAGCGGCACTTTGCACCGCATCGTCCGGCTCGGACAACGCACGCCGGTCGAGCTTGCCGTTAGGTAGCGTCGGCAACGTATCGAGCGCGATGCAAACCGAGGGCACATGCGAGGCTGGCAGCGTGCGCGTCAGCTCTTCGCGCACGGCATCTGGATTGGCGGACCCGGTGAAGTAGGCGACAAGGCGTTTGCGCTCTCCTTCCCCCTTCAATTCGACGATAGCCTCGCGGACCTGAGCGACGCGCCGCAGTGCGACTTCGATTTCGCCAAGCTCGATGCGGTGCCCGCGCAGTTTCACCTGCTGATCGATCCGCCCGAGGAAATCGATGATACCGTCGGCACGCGCACGGCACAGATCGCCGCTGCGATAGACGCGCGAACCCGGCGCGCCATACGGATCCGGCACGAAGCGTTCGGCAGTAAGCGCAGGCCGCGCCAGATAGCCCTGCGCGAGGGTCGCACCGCCGATGCACAACTCGCCCAGCGCGCCGTCCGGCGCGCGATTACCGTCGAGATCGGCGACATACGCATGACGCGCCGGATAGCAGCGGCCAATTGCGACAATGGCGTGCTGCGCATCGTCGCGCGAGACCGGATGATGCAATGCCGCCACGGTGGTCTCCGTCGGACCATACAGATTGTCGATCGCGACGTGCGCTAGCGGGCCTTCGTACCATCGCTGCAATGCGTCGCCAGGCAACGCTTCGCCGCCTACTGTGATCTGTCGCAGCGCGATATCCTCCGCCGGCGGCAACGCGATGCGCCATTGTTGCCAGAGCGCAGTCGGAATCCGCGCGAACGTCACGTGCTCGGCGCAAAGCGTGCGGTTCAGCGAGGCGAGCTCCCAGGCCTGCGGCCCGCGCATCACGACGCGGCCACCCACCATGAGCGCCGGCAAGAGTTCATGCAAGGCCACGTCGAAATTGATGGTCGACGACTGCAGCACGATGTCGGACTCGACGATCCGATGGTCGTGCAGGAAGTCTTCCAGATGCAGCGCGAGCGCGCGGTGCGTGATTGCCACGCCCTTCGGCGTGCCTGTTGAGCCAGAGGTGTAGATGACATAGGCGAGCGCATCGGGGTGCACGGACCATACGGCATCATCGCAATTCGCGGTGCTATCGGAGGCATCAGGCCGTACCGCGGATGCAAGCACCGTACGCAGCGGAGCGAGCAATGCGCGGCAATTGCTCCGAGTCGTTTCGTCGACGATCACACGTGTCACGCCTGCATCGGCGATCATCGCCTGCAGTCGCGCTGGTGGGTAATCAGGATCGAGCGGCACAAACGCGCCACCCACCTTGAACACGCCGAGCAACGCTGCAGGCAGAGCCAGCGAGCGCTCCAGCAGCAAGCCAACTCGTTCGCCCGCAGCGATACCGTCCGCGCGCAACGCAAGCGCGATGCGCTCCGCCCACGCGTCGAGCGCAGCGTACGTTATCGCTTCGCCCTCGCAACGCAGGGCGACACGCGTCGGACATTGGCGCGCACGTTGAGCTATCCGCTGGTGTGCCGCGATAAACGAACCGCGAGGGATGTCCGGTGCGGTTCCATCCCCTGTCTCTCGTTCGACATCGGTCGGAGTGCTGACTTCATCGCTGCGCGCGTCGTACCGCACATGCTCTTCAATTCCCCGGCGCACAGCCAGATCGCCCACGTTGCGCTGCGGTTCCGCCGCGACCTGTTCAAGCAGCTCGACATAGTCGTCAAGCATCCGCTGCGCGGTCGCTTCGACAAAGCGATCGCATGAATAGGTCAACGCAAGCTGTAACGTGCCACCCGCTCCGCGATCCTGCGCATTCAACGCGAGATCGAAGCGTGCGGTCGGCGCAACGTCGAGTATCGATTCGACCGCAAGAGGGCTGTTCCCGGCGGTCCTGGCGGACTGCGCCTGCGTCTTATCAGCGACATCGGCCGCAAGATCGAACATCACCTGAAACAGTGGTGAGCTATCGAGGTTGCGCTCGATTGCAAGCGCTTCGACCAGCCGCGCGAACGGCACATCCTGATGAGCCTGCGCTTCTAGCACGCGCTCATGGACGGTGCGTAACAGCGTATCGAACGGCTGTCCGCCAGCGAGGTCCGCGCGGACGATCAACGTGTTGACAAAAAAGCCCACCAGCCCTTCCAGCTCGGTACGTCCACGCCCTGCAGTGGGCACGCCGACCACAATCGTGCGCTGCCCCGAATAGCGGTACAACAGCACGTCGAACACGGCCAGCATCACCGTAAAGAGCGTCGTACGCCGGCTACGCGCGATCTCACGCAGCGGCTCGGCCAGCGCGGCGGGAATCGACAGCCGGACGAGGCCGCCGTCGTGGGAACGGGTCGCGCGCGGCGGCACGTCGCGCGGCAGCGTGAGCGCAGCAGGAACACCGTCGAGCCGTTCGCGCCAATAGCCGATCTGCCGCTCGAGCAGATCGTTGGCCGACCACTCCCGCTGCCACACTGCGACGTCTGCCAGTTGCACCGGCAACGGCGACAGGTTATCCGCACCGCGATAAAACGCCAGCAGATCGCGGAACAGCACATTCATCGACCACGCATCGGCGACGATGTGATGCACTACGAACTGCAGAACACACCCCTGTCCACCCGTCTCGAACAAAGCGACCCGCAGCACCGGACCATTGACGAGATCGAACGGTTCGCAGGCGAAATCGCGTAGCGCCTCGGCGAGTGTCGCCTCGTCGTCCGCGAGGGTATGCTGTACGAAACCGTAGCTGGCATCAGGTGCCGGATATTGTGTCGGCACGCCTTCTTCCGCATCGAAACGCAGCGTCAGCGCTTCGTGCCGGCGCACCAGTTGGCGCAATGCGCGATGCAACGCGTCAACATCGAGAGCATTTGTCAGCCGCAGAGTGTGCGTGATGTGATAACCCGCGTGATGCGGATCGAGACACCACAGAAACCATAACCGCTCCTGTGCAAACAGCAGCGGAAAGCGAGCCGGTCTCGGCAAAAGCGGAACAACCGGCAGCGTGTCTACGTCGAGCCCCTGAGCCCGCGCGCGGGCGCGAAACAGTGCGCGCTTGTCTTCCGGAAGTGCCGCGTACTGCTGCGCGAGGCGTAACGCGCCGGACGGCCGGCGAACCGCGTCCGGCGATGTATCGGGCGTTACGGGTGTGTCTTTTACACCGGGCGCAGAGAAAGAGTGATCCGTCACGTTCATCGTTTCCTGTCTGTCTGCGAATGCGGCGAGTTCTGTGAATCCTGCGCTTCCCGCATTTCGTGCCAGGCGAACTGCGCGACGATGCCGACTATTGCGCTCGTGATCAATCGATTCATAAGGAATCCATCAGATCTTGCAATGCATCGATCGTGTCTGCTCCATCGCCATTCGCGGCGGCACTATGATCCAGTTGTGCGGCCATCTCGACGGGCGATGGATGCGCAAACAGCAATCCTAGTTCGATCTTCCGGCCGAGCGCCTCGCCGACGCGCGATGCCACCCGCACAGCGAGCAGCGAATGTCCGCCTAGCGCAAAAAAATCGTCGTCAAGCCCGACCTGTGCCGCGCCCAGCACCTCGCTCCAGATCCGGCATAAGAGAACCTCGGTAGGTGTGACAGGCGGGCGATATGCGTCAGACGTCGCTGATGTCAGCAACGGCAGCGCCTTGCGGTTCAGCTTCCCGTTCGATGTCAGCGGCAACAGCTCTAGCCGAGCAATTTGCGCAGGTACCTGCTGCGCGGGCAGACGCCTTGCCAGCAGCGGACGCAATGCTGCTGGATCGGCGTCGCCCGTTATGAATGCAACGAGGCGCCGCGACGTGCCCTCGCCCTGGATCTGGCATACCGCGTCGGCGACGCCATCAAGCGCGCGCAATGCCGCTTCGGTTTCTCCCAGTTCAATCCGGAAGCCGCGCAGCTTCACCTGCTGATCGGCACGGCCCAGGTACTCCAGTTGTCCGTCGCCGCGTACCCGGCACAAATCGCCGGTTCGGTATAGACGTGCACCCGGCGCGCCATGCGGATCTGGCAAGAAGCGTTCGGCGGTCAGTCCGGCGCGCCGCGTATAACCGCGTGCGAGATTGGCCCCTCCGATGCACAACTCGCCTATGCCGTTGTCCGGTACCGGATTGCCGTCGGCGTCGAGCACCATCAGCGTCGTATGTTCGAGTGGTTCGCCGAGCGTAATCGGTGCGCCAGCGGCATCGAGCCGCGCGGCGCTCGACCAGATCGTCGTCTCGGTCGGGCCGTACATATTCCATAGCTGGACGCCACGCGTCTGCAACGCGTCGGCGAGGTCCACCGGTAGCGCCTCGCCGCCGCACAAGGCGCGCATCGGTGCGCCCGTTTCCCGTCGACCCTGCCAGCCACCATCAAGCAGAACGCGCCAGCCCATCGGCGTCGCCTGCATGACGCTCGCACGCGACGCGTCGACGAGCGCTGCAAGGCGGCGACCATCGGCGACGGTCTCGCGCGTAGCAAGTTCGATCGTGGCACCTGCAAGTAACGGGAGATACAGCTCAAGCGCCGCGATATCGAAAGACAGTGTGGTGACAGCGAGCCAGACGTCATCGGTATTGAGGGCGAGGCGAGCCTGCATGCTGTGAAGGAAACGTATCAGCGCGCCGTGTGTGACTGCAACGCCCTTGGGTTTGCCTGTCGATCCCGAGGTGTAGATCACGTAGGCGAGCTGATCGGCTCGAACCGGTGCAAACGACAGGGGGCAAGCGCGTTGTCCGTTTGCATCCGCGTCTGCAAACGCGGCATCATCTTCCGCTTCGGTTTGATCCTGGCGGTCTGCACCGCCGTCGACCTCGACGAAGACATGATCTCCGGCGATATCCGCCAGACGCTCGCGTCCCACCACATCGACAAGTGTGCATGTCAGCAGCGCGTCGTCGATCATGCCGGCGAGATGCGCCGCTGGATAGGCCGGATCGAGCGGCACATAGGCGGCACCGGTCTTCAGCACAGCGAGTATCGCCACGACCATCTGAGGCGAACGGGAAACGCACACACCTACGCGCGCTTCCGTCATAACGCCACAACGAAGAAGCCGCTGCGCGAGTCGTGTTGCGCGCTGGTCGAGTTGCTGATAGCTGAGCGTGGCACCGTCGCAGCGCAGCGCGATAGCATCGGGAGAGTCCAGCGCCTGCTCGGCAATGTGAGCGTGCACCGGCAAAAATGGCACCGTCAAAACAGACGATTCGCTCGCGCCGCGTTGCGCGACGGGCCGCGCCTCGAGCGTAAAATCTCGCACCCGTGCCACGCTTGCCTTGTCCTCGCGCACCAGCTGCGTCAACATACCCACGTAATCGCGCATCAAACGCTCGACTGTGGCGTGCTCGAACAGATCTTTTGCATAGCTGAAGGACAGGCTGAGCTGATCCGCAATCGTTACATTGAGCGTCAGATCGAATTGCGCAGCCGTGCGTTGATCACTGAGCGACCGCAACTGCAGCGCCGGTCCTGCGTGCTGGTCGAGCGGCGCCGCCGGAACGTCCAGATTGAACATCGCCTGGAAAAGCGGCGTGTGATTTGCCGCGCGCACCGGTTGCAGCGCATCGACGATCTGTGCGAATGGAACATCCTGATTAACCTGCGCCTCCAGTACCCGCTGCTTCACTTGCGCGAGCAACGCGTCAAACGGCAACGAGCCCGTGAGGTCCGCACGGATCACCGCCGTGTTGACGAAGAAGCCGATCAGCGGTTCGATCTCCAGCTGCTCGCGTCCCGACAGCGGTATCCCAACGCGGATGTCGCGCTGGCCGCTATAGCGATGCAGCAACGCATGGAACGTCGCGAGCAGCGTCATAAACACCGTCGCGTCGTGCCGGCGGGCAAAGCCCTGCAATGCATCGGCGCGTGGCTGATCAAGCACGCCTTCGACCTGTCCGCCGTCCGAACTGCGCAGCGCGGGACGCGCGCGATCTGTCGGCAATTCGAGCACCGGCTGCTCGTCACCGAGGCGCATGCACCAATAGTCGAGCTGCTGTTCGAGCGCGGTGGCGTCGAGCGTCTCGCGCTGCCAGACGGCGAAGTCCGCATACTGCACCGGCAGCGGCGCAAACGCCGGTGCGCGACCGGCGCGATGCGCCGCATAGGCACTCAGCAATTCATCGATCAACAGATTCATCGACCAACCGTCGGCGGCAATGTGATGCACCACCAAGCCGAACACGTGGGAGCCACCGGCGAGACGTGCTAGTTGTGCGCGCAGCACCGGGCCACGCGCGAGATCAAATGCTCTGGAGGCACCATTGCGCAACCACGCAGCGACGACTGGACCGGCTGCGCCGTTCACGTCCGCGAAGACCGTCTCGGACCACTCGCAGCCCAGATGCTCGTCGACGATCAGCCACGGAGCACCGTCGCGTTCCTCGAAGCGGCTATGCAGTATCTCGTGACGCTGCACCACGGAGCCAAGCGCCTTACGCAATGCCGGAACGTCGAGTTCACCGTTAATCTGCACAGCCAAAGAAAGGTGATAAGCCGGGTTGTCGGGCGCCAGACGCCAGAGGAACCATAAGCGCTCCTGTCCATGCGTCGGCAGCGTCTCGCGTCGACCCAGACGTCGCACGGCCTGCAGCCCGCGTGCATGGCGGGTTTCGCTTGCTCCCTCGTCAAGGGCGGCCGCAAGTGATCGCAACACCGGATTTTCAAACAACGTCCGCAGCGCGATCTCACGGTCGAGCGCACGTTGCAAACGTGCCGCCACCTGCAACGCAAGCAGGGAATGTCCGCCAAGGGTGAAGAAATCATCGAGTGCGCCGACCCGGTCAATACCAAGCACCGCCTGCCAGATATCCGCAAGCATCATTTCGAGCGGGGTTTCAGGCGCTATGTAATCCGTATTATCTCCATCCGCGTCGGGCAACGCCTTGCGGTCGAGCTTGCCGTTCGGCAGAGTCGGAAGCACGTCGAGCGTCACGATTGACGCCGGCACCATATACGGCGGCAACGTGCGCGTCAGCGCCTCGCGGAGTGCACTTCCAGTGACTGCGGCCACGTTGTCCGCGAGAACGACATAACCCAGCAGGCGTTTCGCCTCATGATCGCCACGTGCGATCACCACCGCCTCCTTCACGCCTGCCTGCGCGCACAGGGCGCGCTCTATTTCGCCGAGTTCAATCCGATAGCCGCGCACCTTCACCTGATCGTCGAGCCGGCCCAGATACGCGACGCTACCGTCCGCGAGCCAGCGGCACAAATCGCCGGTTCGATATACACGCGAGCCGCGGGGACCCAACGGGTCGGGCACGAAACGTTCGGCGGTCTGCGCAGCGCGGCCAAGATAGCCGCGCGCCAGGGTCGCACCGCCGATGCACAATTCGCCCAGGCCGCCTTCGGGCACCGGCTCGCCGTCTGAATCGAGGATGCGGTAGATGCGCGACGCCCACGGCGACCCCACCGGCACCGCAATATTTTCAGCGTGCCCGGCTATGACGAGTTGACCCGACGCGGTGACGGTTGCTTCGGTCGGACCATAGGTATTCACGAGGACGATATCCGCAAGCGGACCATCGAACCATTGCGCGACCGCGTTACCGGGCAAAACTTCGCCTCCTACCGTGACACGACGCAACGCGATCCCAGCGGTATCGTCAGGCAGTTGCTGCGCCCACTGCTTCCAATATCCGGTCGGCAAGTCCGCGACCGTGACGTGGCGCTCTTGCAGAACACGGATGAATTCAGCAGCGCTCCACAGCACTGGCCCACGCAATTCAAGTGATGCGCCCACCGCGAGCGAAGCAAAAATGTGCTCCACCGCCGAGTCGAAATTGACGGTGGAAAATTGCAGCACGCGATCTGCCGCGCACAAACCGTTCTCTGCGATGAAGTCGTCAAGATGCAAGCTCAGCGCGCCGTGAGTGATAGCGACGCCCTTGGGCTTGCCGGTCGAACCGGATGTATAGATCACGTATGCAAGTTGCTCAGCGTGCAGCGCATGCTCAGGATCGTGGTCCAGTTCCGCCGCGGTCTCGTCTATCCGGACCTCTGCGCAGACAGTCGAGGCAAACAGTTCGGCATGCGTTGCACGAGTGACCGCGTCGGTCAGCAGCGTCGTCAATTGCGCATCGTCGATCATGTCGCGCAACCGTTCGCGCGGATAGGCGGGATCGAGCGGCACGTACGCACCACCTGCCTTCATCACGCCCAGCAACGCTGCGATCAAGGCAGGCGAACGCTCGACGCAAACGCCGACGCGGGCCTCCCGCGCTACGCCCACGGCGACCAGACGGCGAGCAATCCGGTTCGCCCACTTGCTCAGTTCGAAGTAGCTCAGCGTCACGCCGTCGCAATGCACTGCGAGCGCATCCGGCTGCTGTCGCACCACGGCGTCAAAACGCGCGACAAACGGACGATAGGCGTGCGCCGCAGCACCGGTCGCCGCGCCGCTCAACGCGCTCGGCCCGGCCACGCGTAACGCGGCCAGCGAGACGTTCTGAGTCTGAACTCGCGCCAACTGCGCGAGCAGGTCCACATAAGCGCTCTGCAATACAGAGAGTGTCGTCTCCGGGATACGTTCCGCGTCCCAACTCCACTCCAGCGCAATGCGCTCGCCCGGCACGATACCCAGCGTCAACGGATAGTGCGTGCGCTCGAACGACTCGGAAGACGCAACGCTCAAACCCAGCGAACCATCGTTCAACGCAGGATCGACCGGGTAGTTTTCGAACACCAGCAGCGAGTCGAAGAGGGTGCCGAAGCTCGGTCCCGCCCATTGCTGGATCGACGAAAGCGGTGCATGACCGGCCTGGCGCAACTCGACGTTGTAAGTCTGCAGTTCGTGTAACCACTCGGCGACGGGCTGCTGCGCCGGCACATCGACCCACAGCGGCAGGCTATTGATAAACAGTCCCTGGATGGAAGCTGATCCCGGAAGGTCCGCGGGACGCCCCGCCACCGTCACGCCGAAGCCGACCTGACGGCGATTGCCGAAACGCGCCAGTACTAACGCCCAGGCGCCCTGAATCAGCGTATTGAGCGTCACGCCGTAACTTTTCGCGGCCTGCGCGAGCGCAGCGCCGAGTGCGACGTCGAGCGTCTGTGCACGATGGCCGAATGCGGCGCGTGCGTGCACGCCGCGTGACGTACGCGTCGCCGGCAGCGACGGCACGCTATCGAGCAGCAGCGCGGGACGGTCGACGCGTGTCAGTCGGGTGCGCCACCACGTGCTTGCGTCCGGTTGCTCGCGCAGCCATTCGAGGTACGAACGATACGGTACGACGGGATCGAGTAGCGGCGCTTCACCGCGGCTGGCAGCGTGGTAGACGCGACTCAGTTCGCCAAGCAACTGTGCACTGCTCCATCCGTCGGAGAGCGCGTGGTGATTGATCCATGCCAGATCGTGCGCACCGTCGGGCCGTTTGATCAGCGCGACATGCATCAAGGGCGCCGCGTCGAGATCGATCAGATGCGGCGCTTCGAACTCGAACCAGCGCGCAAACGCTTCTTCGTAGTAGTCGCGGTCGCTCCAGTCGTGCACGACAAATGGTTCCGGTACCTCGGCATACACGGCCTGCAGCATCGCGCCACCGTGGGCGCGCACGAAACGCGTACGCAAGACCGCGTGACGCGCGACAACCGTGCGCCACGCAGAACGCATTGCGTCGACGTCGAGCGCGCCGCGCAGCGTCATGCGCTTACGGTTCAGATACGCCCCCGGCTCCATCAGACTGTGGAAAATCAGGCCCTGCTGTAGCGGCGTGGCGGGATAGAGGTCTTCGATCGTCGCAAGCGGCAAGCCGAGCGCGTCGAGTTCACTCTGCGTGAGCGCTGCGAGCGGGACGTCCGAAGCGCTCACACGCGGCGTCGCAGTGGCGCAATGTGCAACAAGGTTCGCGACTTCGCGATCGAACGTGGCCACGAATGCTTCGACGTCCGCTTGCGCGAGCACCGCCGGGTCGTAGCTCCAGTTGAACGACAGGCAGTCGCCGACAATCATCCCGTTCAGATCGAGCACGTAGCCGAGCGGCTCGTCGTCAGGTTGCGGGTTGCCCGCTGCTTCCCTCGCAAAACCGAACGGGCCATCGGCGCCGAGGCTTTGATCGAACTGGCCCAGGTAGTTGAAACTGATGCGCGGCGTGGGCAAACCGGCGAGGGCATCACGTACGGCTGCCGTTCCATAGGCGTGCAGCCAGCCCCAAGAAACGCCATCGTCCGGCAGCGAACGTAGTTGTTCCTTGGTGGAGATGAGCGCGGTCTGGTTGTCCGCTTCGGGTTGCGCGGACAACCAGACCGGATAGCGCGTCGTGAACCAGCCGACTGTACGGCTCAGGTCCGTGCCTGCTACACCGCGCTCGCTTGTGCCCAATACAATCTGCGATTCGCGGCCATGACCCTCCAGCGCGAGCAGCACGCCGCTGCTACCCAACGCGTTAGCCAGCGTGCGAGTGAGCGCGGTCAACAACAGTTCGTCGATGCCAAGCCGGTAAGCGCGCGGTGCGGCATGGCGCAACGCTGCGGTCGCATTGGCGTCAAGGCGCCAATCGATCTGACGACTTGACGCGGATGTGCCATGGGGTGCTGGCAGCCCCGGCGTGGCGTTGGCCAAAACGTTTTGCCATGCTTGCAATGCAGCGGTCACCCGGCTATCGCCAACTGCTTTGCGCTGGGCGTCCGCCCAGACACTCCATGGCGTACTCGGACCGAGCACCGGCAGCTCGCGCGCGAGTGTCGCCGCATAGGCCTCCTGAAGATCGGCTAACAGGATGCGCCACGACACCCCGTCGACGACGAGGTGGTGAATGACCAGCAGCAAACGGCCTGATGCCGTGGTTCGCGGCGCGTCCTTCGCCGTCGGGGGCACCTTGAAGTACACCGCTTTCAAAAGACGCCCAGCCTGCGGATCGAGGCTCTGTTGCGCAATCTGACCTTGCGTGGCCAATGCCGCTTGCCAAGCTCCCAGCGTGTGGGACGCGTCACGCAGATCATTGACGCTCAGCAGTCCCGGTGGCGCATCGGCCAGCACCCGCTGGCTCCAGCCGTCCGGATGCCGCTCGAAACGTAGACGCAGCGCATCGTGACGCGCCACCACGGCGCTCAGCGCACGCTCCAGCGCGTCCGCCTCCAGTTCGCCGCGCACTTCCAGCAGAACTGACTGATTCCAATGCGGTTCGCCGTCCGGATAGCAGCTGAAAAACCATGTCTGTACCGGCGTCAGCGGCAACGCGTCGCCTATCTCAACCAGCCCTTCACCGCCACCATCTTCGAGTGGACGCATCACCATCGCAAGACGCGCGATGGTGGGATGCTCGAATACCTGACGCGGCGTCAGCAGCCAGCCCTGCGCGCGAGCCCGGGCAATCAGTTGCAGACTCAGAATGGAGTCACCGCCAGCGGCGAAGAAATCGTCCTCGACACTCAGGCCATCGCGTCCCAGCACGGCCTCCCAAAGCGTCAGCAATAGGCGCTCGGCATCGTTGCGCGGCGCGATCTGTTGTTCGTTCTCCTCTGCGCCAATTGCCGGCAGCGCCGCGCGATCGACCTTGCCGTTGCGCATCAGCGGCAACGCCTCGAGCAGTGCAATCGCCGAGGGCACCATGTGGGCCGGCAACTGCTGCGCGAGTCCGTGCTGCAACGCGGCGCTCGGTACGGACTCGCCGTGTTTCGCGACCACGTAGGCAACGAGGCGCGGCGCACCCAGGTCCTTTGCGAGGACGACCACTGCATCGGCGACGCCCGATTGACGACGCAGCGCCGCCTCGATTTCCCCTGGTTCAATGCGCAGGCCACGCAGCTTGACCTGTTGATCAAGACGGCCGAGGAAGTCGATCGCGCCGTCGGCGCGGCGGCGACACAGATCGCCAGTGCGATACAGACGCGCACCTGGATGCGATGGATCGGGGACGAAGCGGTCGGCTGTCAGCGATGGCCGGCCCAGATAGCCGCGCGCGAGCGTGTGACCGCCAATGCAGAGTTCGCCTAACGCACCGACCGGTGCTTCGTTGCCATCGCTATCGAGCACGCGGGCGGTGCGCGACGCGTAGGGCTTGCCGATGGAGACGATCGGTTGCGAGGCGTCGTCGGCGGTGGTTGCGCGATACATGCAGGCCACCGTCGTTTCTGTCGGGCCATACAGATTCGCAAGGCCAATATGGCCGAGCGGTCCATTGCGCCATTGCGCAAGCGCGTCGCCCGGCAAGCCTTCACCGCCGACTGTGATCTGCCGCAGCGCCGCGAGGGCCTCCGCCGGCGGCGGCGTGCGCAGCCACTGTTGCCAATAGGCCGTAGGCAGGCGCGAAAAGGTCACGCGTGCGTCGATCAGATGCCGGCTCGTCGTCTCGATGTCCCATGGCTCCGGACCACGCATTTCGACCTTTCCGCCGCGCAACAGCGCCGGCAGAAGTTCGTGCAACGCGACGTCGAAGTTGATCGTTGAGGACTGCAGGACGGTGTCGTTTGCAGTGATCTGATGAGCAGCGATGAAGTCGTCGAGGTGGGAGGCAAACGCTGCATGCGTTATCGCGACGCCCTTGGGCCGTCCGGTCGACCCCGAGGTGTAGATCACATAAGCGAGCTGCTCGGGATGCGGCGCGTACACGGGCGCTGCGGCTGCGGTTGCCCTTGCGCTTACGGCTTCGTTAGAGATTGCATCTGCCGCTTCACACGAATCATCATCGAACGCGTGAACATCAATCACCGTACGGCCGGCGAACAACTCACCGCATTGCTCCCGCGTCGCACGATCGCTCAACAGCACGCGCACGCCCGCATCGTCCATCATCAGCGCGAGACGCTCGGCCGGATACGTGGGATCAAGCGGCACAAATGCACCCGGCGATCTGAGCGTCCCGAGCAGCGACGCCACCATGCCGATGGAACGCGTCATGCAGATGCCGACTCGCTCGTCAGCGCGTACACCGGCCGCGACGAGACACATTGCAATCCGCTCGGCCCATGCATCGAGCGCACCATAAGTCACGCGCTCCCCTTCGCAATGCACGGCAAGGGCCTGCGGCTGCCGTGCAGCGCTCGCCACAAAGCGCGCCGGCACTGACTCGAAAGCCTTTTGCGCAGGCATGGCCGGAATTTCTCGCACCAGTTCGAAGCTGGCAAGCGGCGCGGCGGCGTTGCGTGCGATCTGCTCCAGCAGAACAACGTAGTGATCGAGCATCTGTTCGATCACCGAAGCATCGAACAGATCTTCGGCGTAGGTCAGGGCAACTTCGAGGCCGTTCGTACGGTCACGCGCAGCGAGCACCAGATCGAAACGCGCGGTCTGCGTGCCGACTTCATGATTGGACACTTCGAGGCCAGGCAGATGCGGCATATCGCGATCCGCGCCGAGATAGTTGAACATCGCCTGGAAAAGCGGCGTGTGCCCCAGGCTGCGTTGCGGCTGCAGGGCGTCCACCACTTTCGTGAACGGCAGGTCGGCGCAGTCGTGTGCCTCGAGCACGCGTTCACGCACCTGAGCCAGCAGATCCACGAAGGTCGTAAGGCTCGCGAATTCGGCGCGCACCACCAGCGTGTTGACGAAAAAGCCGATTGCGCGCACCACTTCATGCCGGTCGCGGCCAGCGACCGGCATGCCGACGCGGATGTCGCGTTGGCCGCTATAACGGGCGAGCAACAGGTCGAAGGCCGCGAGTAGCACCATGAATAGGGTAGCGTCGTGAGCCTCTCCAAGCTGCCCAAGTGCCGTGCGCAACGTGGCTGGCAGCATCCGCACCACGCTTGCTCCGGCGCAGCTGCGAAAACCAGAGCGTGAACGCACGTGCGGTAGTTCCAGAACCGGATGCTCCATGCCGAGACGGTTGCGCCAGTAGTCGAGCTGTCGTTCCAACGCGGACTCGTCGAACCATTCGCGCTGCCATTGCGCGTAGTCGCCGTACTGGATCTGCGGCGCGAGCACAGACGCACGTGCCGCGTCAGGCGCGCCCACCGCCATCGCGCCGGGAGCCGCAACGCAGGCACGGTAAGCCGCCGCAAACTCGGCCACAAACACCTCGATCGACAAGCCATCTGCGACGATGTGATGCACAGAGATGTGCAGCAGATGATCGTCCGCTGCTCGCCGGATCAGCGCCACGCGCAGCAGCGGCCCGCGTTCGAGATCGAAGGGCAGCGCGGACCGGCTAGCCAGCAGCGCTTCGAGTGCCGCTTCCGTATCGCGAGCGCCGTCGAGGTCGAATTCATCCCAGCCATACTGTGTCGATCCGGCGATCTGGAACGGCACGCCGTCGACCTCGTTGAAACGCTGCCGCAAGCTCTCATGCGCATCGACGACCTGATCGAGCGCCGCGCGCAGCGCCCGTACATCAAGGCTGCCGCGCAAGCGCACCGCGCCGGTCACGTTGTACGCGGCGCTCGCGGGATCGAGGCGCCAGAGGAACCATAAGCGCTCCTGAGCATGCGATAACGCAAAGCGTCGTTCGCTGCCGGGGAACGGGACGATCGGCAAGCGCGATGGATCGATGCCGCGCTGTTTTACACGGGCGCGGAATGCTGCGCGTTTCTCGGGCGATAACGCGACATAGGCCGTCGAAATCGACAGCAGTTCCTTCGACACTTCGCTCGCAGTTTCACTCATGGATGGTCTTGATTCGAGAGGGGTTCGGCGGACAGCGGAGCCAGGCGCGCTGCGGCCGAAGATCAGATCGTTCAGGCGGTCATCGCAACCAGCACGCGGCGCTTGCCGGCGAACGGCGCGCGGCCATGCGACATCAGCAGGTTGTCGAGGATCAGCGTGTCGGCGGCATGCCAGTCGAACGAGAGCATGGTGTCGCGGTACACCGCGCGGATTTCGTCGAGCATCGCGGCGTCGATCGGCGCGCCGTCGCCGAAGAAGGTGTTACGCGGCAGGCGGTCGTCATCGACGACTTCGAGCAACGCTTCCTGTACCGCGAGCGGCAGATTCGAAACATGAAAAAGGTGCGCCTGGTTGAACCACACGGTCTCGCCCGTCACAGGATGACGCAGCTCCGACTGGCAAACCTGGCGCGTGCGCAGCGCCTCGCCATCGTCGAGCCATTCGTAGTCGATCCGGTTGGCGCGGCAGTACTGCTCGACCTCGTCTCGCTCTTCCGTGCCGAACACCTGCTGCCACGGCAGATCGAGACCGTTGCCGTAGTTACGCACGTACATCACCTGCTTGTCGGCAAACTGTCGGCGCAGCGCAGGGTCGAGCCGTTCGTAGACGCGGCGGCTGTCGGCGATCGGTGTCGCGCCACCCTGCTCCGCGGCGATGTCGCAGTAGAACCAGATCGACGCCGGCCAGCTGAGCGTGTAGGACTGCTCGTTATGTTGATCGATCCATTGATCGGCCGGATACTCGGTCGAGGAGTAGACGCCTTTTTCGATTTTGCTGCGAGGCGTCGAGCCGAATTCGTAGGTCAAGGTCGGTTGGCCAAAGCTTGTGACGAGACGGTCGAAACCCGACGCACCGAGCGCGTCGAAACCGCGCAGCAGCACGCCGCCGTAGATTGGCCTTGCACGCGCTACTAGAGTCTGCAACTGCGGCAGAAGTGCCTCGATATTTGTTGCGTCATTTGGGCTCAACGCCAGCACGCGGGTGCCGTTTCGCTCGATCACCTGTTCATTGAGTGCCGCGTCGATACCGCTGATCAGTGTGTCCATGCTTCGCCTTTCGTCGCGGCCGGCTTAGGTGCGACCGGCCGCGCAAGTGCATCCGCGAGAGATGTGGCGACGCACGCCATCACGGAATCGGGCGTGCCGTCGAGATAGAAATGACCGCCGTCGAAGCGATGCAGCGTGCACGTCCCGCGAGTTTCGTCACGCCAGGCCGCGACGTCTTCAGCGCACGCAGTGGCGCGATCGTCACAGCCGGTGAAAACGCCGACTGGACAAACAAGCGGCTCGCGCACGGTGCTCTCCTCAGCCGTTGCAAGCGGCGCATAAGTGCCACACAGATGAAAGTCAGCCCGTAGCACCGGCAGCACGAAATCGATAAAGTCCCGATCGTCGAGCAATGCAGCAGGTGTGCCGCCGAGCTCGCGCAACCTCGCGACCATCGCCTCATGTGTGCAATTGAGCCAATGCGTCTCCCGGTTGCGGCGCGACGGTGCGACCGACGCCGAAGCGCCAAACCAGATCGGCTCGAGCCCATGACGCGCACGGAGCGCGTGGATCAGTTCGAAGCCGACGAGCGCGCCCATGCTGTGCCCGAACACCGCGAACGGCACGTCGTCATCGAGCTGTTCGGCGAGGTCGACTATCAGCATCTCGATCAGCGCCGGCCACTCGGTATGGGCGCGCAGCCTGCAACGTGAACCGTGCCCCGGCAACTCCAGCGGCATCACCTGCACGCCGTGTGGCAGACGCTGCGCCCAGCGGCGGTACAGCATCGCGCTTCCGCCCGCATGCGCCAGACAAACCAGACGCACGGGCGGCAGCGCTCCAGGCACCGCGACGAATCCACTCATCGGTCAGGTCGCCGAACCCGCGCGCGCCGCGGTCTCTTTCGCCGCATCCTCCGCCATCGCCTTACGGAGGCTGAGCGGTCGCATATCGGTCCAGACCTCGTCGACCCAAGCAAGGCATTCCGCCCGCTTGCCCGACTTGCCGGCCTGACGCCACCCTGCCGGAATCGCCTTGTAGTCCGGCCAGATCGAGTACTGCTCCTCATCGTTGACCACTACGTGGAAGTTCGTGTCTTCATCGCCCCAGCTCATTGAACGCTCCGGTGTAGATTGTTGAGTGCTTAAATACGGATCATTCCCATTTACGTCGACCATGCGGCGTTTGATGCTGCCTGGCACGGCCGCCATGATCCAGGCATCGCGGCATCCTCTTCATCGGAAGAGAGCAGCGTCAACGAACTTCGCAAATGAGAATCATTTCTGTTTAGAGGCGTAAATTAGAGGGCACGCTACCCTTTGTCAAGCAATTTTGGCGGAGCTGAGACGCGCCCGGAGCTTGGCGAAACCGCGGCTAATCCCGCCAATTGGCACATGCAGGCGAACTTGTGGCAGTTATCGCGCCACTCCGAGATCAATTTATCAAATGAGAATCATTTGCATTTGAGGCCAAACTGTCTCATCATAGGCGCCATCGAACACGTCAATTCTCTGCGCCCATGGACTCACTTCTCGCCGTTGAACCTCTCGATGTCACAACCGCCCCGGACCCGCAAGATCGCGCGGAAACCGTATTGCAAGCGCTACTGTCGCGCCAGTCGCACTGGCCGTTGACGAGTCCCGGTCCCGGCGACAAGGAACTGGCGTCAATTTTCGACGCCGCTTTGCGCGCACCGGATCACGGCAATCTGCGGCCGTGGCGCTTCGTGGTCGTGCGCGGTGCGGCGCGCGCCGCGTTGGGTGAGGTGCTGGTCGATATCGCCTGCGCACGTTCACCGGGCGAGCCGCGCTCCGCGCATGCGCATCGCGCCCAGAAGGCGCAGGCCGCACCGGTGATCATCGCGCTAGGCGCCGCCGTGGATCCGCGTTCGACGGTGCCTGAGGTCGAGCAGTTACTCGCTGTCGGCGCGGCAACGATGAATATGCTCAACGCCATCCACGTGCTCGGCTACGGCGGGTTCTGGGCCACCGGCGCGGACTCGTACGAGCCTGCGATGCATTCGGCACTCGGCTTCGAGCCATCGGAACGGCTGCTTGGCTTCCTGTTCGTCGGCACGCCGCCCGCGAATCAACGTCCCGCTAAACGGCCCGCAAGCGCCGCTTTCGTGCGCGAATGGACCGGTCCGTCGTCGCAACGAACACCGGCCAATTGAGCGGATGCGCGGCGCTTGGGCCCGACGGCCCAAACGCTACGCAACACACGATCCAGGCGCAGCGCTGTACGCCAACCCGGCCAGCGGCAGGCAGCATTGGGCGCAGCGCGTCTCCCATTTCCGGTTGGAGGTCCCATGTATTTTCATAGCCCATCCGTGCAGCCGTACACGCTGCTCGACGAATCGCTCGCGCAGCATCCCGACGTCGCGGAGCAGACGCTCCTCTCTGCACTTCGGACATGGATGCGTCCGCAGTGCGATTCCGTGCGCAAGAATGAGAGCTGGCGTGCGGTGCTATCCGAGGCCGGCCTGTCCGCCGACTGCATGACCTGTTTCAATCTGCTGATGCATGCGCTCACCGACCCGTCGTGCCGGCCGCTCGATACACGCTGCCGCTGCGCGAGCGAACTCGCCAGAGATGAAGCCGCTCTGCTGCAAGCCATCGCACTGCTGCAGCGGATGCGCAGCGATGCTGCGGTCGAATTGCTCGACGGCTGGTTACCACGGCCGGCCTTGGGTGTCGTACTGAAGCTTGGCCGCTGGTTTGCATTCTCGCTGCTCGAGGCGGGACTCGAGATCCCGGTGCGCGAGCGCCGCGTCACGTACATGCATTAATGGCGTTGATGGCGCTTTATGATGCCCTTCCTTCTGGGCACCACAAGGCGTTAAAGACCCGCAACGCCCAGCATTTACTGCGCGCCGAGCTTCTTGATCAGCACATCCAGTTGCGCCATCTCGTCAGCAGTCAAATCGGTGAGCGGAGCGCGCACCGGACCTGCGTCGCGGCCCACCAGTTTTGCACCCGCCTTCACGATGCTCACCGCGTAGCCCTGGCGGCGATTGCGAATCGCCAGATACGGCAGGAAAAACTCGTCGAGCAGCTTGCCGACCGTCACGTGATCGTCAGCGGCAATCGCCCGGTAAAACTGCATCGCCGTCTTCGGAATGAAGTTGAACACCGCCGACGAGTACACGGGAACGCCCAGCGCCTTATAGGCAGCGGCGTAAACTTCCGCCGTCGGCAGGCCGCCGAGATACGAAAAGCGGTCGCCCAGACGGCGGCGAATTGTTACCATTGCTTCGATTTCGCCCACGCCGTCCTTGAAACCGATCAGGTTCGGACAACTATCGGCCAGACGCTCGAGCATGTCCGCATTGAGCTTCGAATTGGCGCGGTTATAGACGATCACGCCCATATTCTTCACTGACTTGCACACCTGCTCGACGTGCGCGGCAATACCTTCCTGCGACGCTTCGGTCAGATAGTGCGGCATCAGCAGCACGCCCTTTGCGCCCAGGCGCTCCGCTTCCTGCGCATACTCGATCGCCACGCGCGTAGGGCCGCCGGCGCCAGCCAGAATCGGCACTTTGCCCTTGCAGGTTTCCGTGGCAGTGCGAATCACATTCGAGTAATCGTCCTTGGTCAACGAAAAGAATTCGCCGGTGCCGCCCGCGGCGAACAGCGCCGTCGCACCGTAAGGTGCGAGCCATTCGAGGCGCGCCGCGTAGGTGTCGGCGCGGAAATCGCCGTTCGCGTCGAAGTCAGTCACGGGAAAGGACAGCAATCCTTCGGAAACAATCGCTTTGAGTTCTTGAGGGGTCGTCATGGTCGGATGAGGTTCAAGTTTTGGGTAAAAGTGAACGGCCGCGACGGCCGCTGTCGAGTTGAGATCGGGTTGAAGTCAGGCTCAGCGCACCAGGCACGGGCGCTTGTTGTCGAACGTCCAGTTCGGAATCAGGTACTGCATCGCGACGCCGTCGTCGCGTGCGCCCAGGCCGTGCTGCTGATATAGCGCGTGCGCCTTCTCCAGCGCATCCATATCGAGCTCGATGCCCAGACCCGCTGCTTCCGGAACCTTAACCTTGCCGCCGACGATCTGCAGCGGATCGCGCGTCAGGTGCTGGCCGTCCTGCCAGATCCAGTGCGTGTCGATGGCGGTGATCTTGCCGGGGGCCGCCGCGGCGACGTGCGTGAACATCGCGAGCGAGATATCGAAGTGATTGTTCGAATGCGAGCCCCACGTCAGGCCCCAATCGTTGCACATCTGCGCGACGCGCACCGAGCCCTGCATGGTCCAGAAGTGCGGATCGGCAAGCGGGATGTCGACGGACTGCAACTGGATAGCATGGCCCATCTGACGCCAGTCGGTAGCGATCATGTTGGTCGCCGTCGGCAGACCGGTCGCGCGGCGGAATTCAGCCATCACCTCGCGACCCGAATAACCGTTCTCCGCGCCGCAGGGATCTTCGGCATAGGCCAGCACATCGTGCTGGTCGCGGCACAGACGCACAGCTTCCGCCAACGACCACGCTCCGTTCGGATCGAGCGTGACGCGTGCATTCGGAAAACGCTCTGCCAGCGCGGTAACCGCTTCGATCTCAGCGTCGCCAGCCAATACGCCACCCTTGAGCTTGAAGTCATTGAAGCCGTAGCGTGCCTGAGCAGCCTCGGCCAGTCGCACCACGGCCTCCGGCGTCATCGCCTCTTCGGTGCGCACGCGCTCCCAGGCGTCGCGACCCTCGGCGCCGCTCGCGTATGGCAGGTCAGTCTTCTTGCGATCGCCGATGTAGAACAGGTAACCGAGCATCTCGACCTCGTCGCGCTGCTGGCCTTCGCCGAGCAACGCGGCAACCGGCACGCCAAGATGTTGTCCGAGCAGATCGAGCAACGCTGCTTCGAGTGCGGTCACCGCATGAATCGTGGTGCGCAGGTCGAAGGTCTGCAAGCCGCGTCCGCCCGCGTCGCGGTCCGCAAACTGCGTGCGCGCCCGGTTCAGCACGGCCTGCAGGTTGCCGATCGATTGACCGACGACGAGCGGCCGCGCGTCGTCGATGGTCTTGCGGATGTTTTCGCCGCCCGGCACTTCGCCGACGCCGGTATTGCCTGCGCTATCGCGCAGAATCACGACGTTGCGGGTAAAGAACGGCCCATGCGCGCCGCTCAGATTCAATAGCATGCTGTCACGGCCGGCAACCGGCACGACGCGCAACTCGGTGACGATCGGTGTGGCATTCGTCTGGACGGGTTTCGTAGACATTAAAGTAGGACCCTAGAAGTGATGGAGCCAACGGGCAGAGTGAGTTCGAGTACGGTTCAGATGCTTAGTTAGCCTTGCTATGCAGCGGCTGCACCAGGCCGTCAGTAGGCGGCGCGCGGCGATTGCGCGTCAGGAACGCCGCCGCAGCAGCGACGAGCGACGCGACACCCAGCCCATACAAGCCACCGCTAATCGAACCGGTATGTTGCTGCAGATAGCCAAACGTCGCGGGCGCGAAAAATCCGCCGAGGTTGCCCACCGAATTGATCAGCGCGATCACGGCAGCGGCCACCCGCGCATCCAGATAGCCCTGCGGAATCGGCCAGAACAGCGACGAGGCAGCCTTGAAGCCGATCGCGGAGAAACAGATTGCGACGAACGAGAACACCGGATCCGCAGAGGTCGAGGCGAACAATCCACACGCAGCAATCACCAACGCACCAGCCAGCCACGCTTGCTGAAAACGCCACCGGGCCGATAGCACGGCGAAACAGTACATGGCGACCATCGCGATGAGCCAGGGGATGGTGTTGAACATGCCAACCTGGAAATCCGAGAGTGCGCCCATCTTGCGAATGATGGTGGGCAACCAGAACGTGGCAGCATAAATGGTCAATTGAATCGCGAAGTACAGGAAGCAGAACAGCGCGATTTGCGGGTCTTTCAGCAGCTTCAAGGCCGGCAAGTGGGCGCCGCCGAGTGCGTCGCGCTCGGCCTGTTCTTTCGCAATGGACGTTTGCAGCACCCGCTGCTCTTCAGCCGTCAGCCAGGTAGCGTCACGGATATGCGATTTCAGCAGGACCCAGCTCACGCCACACAACACGATTGAAAACCCGCCTTCGATCAGAAACATCCACTGCCAGCTCTGCAGGCCAAGCCCGTGCACGGATAGCAAACTGCCGGTAATCGGACCAGACAGCACCGACGCGAGCGCCGAGCCCGAGAGAAACACCGCCACCGCCTTACCCCGCTCTTTCTGCGGCAGCCACTGTGTGAAATAAAACACCACGCCCGGGAAAAAACCCGCCTCTGCAACGCCGAGCAAAAAACGCAGCACGTAGAACGAGGTGTCGTTCCAGACAAACGCCATCGCACCGGCGACCAGACCCCACGTCCCCATGATGCGCGTGAGCCACGCGCGCGCCCCGTACTTTTGCATCAGGACGTTCGACGGCACTTCGAACAGCGCGTATCCGACGAAGAACAGGCCGCTGCCCAAACCGTAGGCCGCCGCACCGATCCCCAGATCCGCCTGCATGTGCGAATTGACGAAACCGATGTTCACGCGGTCGATGTAATTCGCGATGAACATGATCAGGAAGAGCGGCAGGATGTGCCGCTTCACCTTCGAAACCGCGGACTCGAGCGGGTCGATCGCCGCGGTGGGAACAGATGTCAAGGTTTGTCTCCTGGCTCCAGACGCAACGCGGGCTGATTTGCGACGAGCACGGTCGCGCTCGCTTCCCAGCCCTGGATATGTTGTCTGACGACAGTCTACTTTTTATAGAATTAAATTCCCATTAGGGGTTTACCCTTTGTATCAGGTGCACAACCTTGATGGACAAGGGATTATTACTACCGTAAGTTCTTAAGATGAGGATTCTCGCAGCAAGACTCGACGCCTAAGTGACTGTTTTTTAGGCATAACATCGTTTGTTATACGATGACTGATATTGGAACCCTCAGCAGGGCAGAGACAACAAAAAAGCGGCCCGCGGGCCGCTTTTCTGACTTCGCGCGGGCCTGTCTCAGGCCGTGCGCTCGACACCCTCTTCCGACGCCCCTACATTCAAGCGTCGCAGCCGTTCGCGGCTACTCGACAAATGCATCCGCATGGCCGCACGCGCACCCTCCGGGTCGCGCCGGGCAATGGCGTCGAGAATGCTCTCGTGTTCAACATTGACCCGCGCAATGTATGCGGCGGGATCGCTGTGGGCAAGACTCGGCGAATCGACACGATGCCGGGGAATCAACGCGGTGCCCATCTGCGTGAGAATGTCCACGAAATAGCGGTTGCCGGTGGCGCTCGCCACAGCGACGTGAAACCGCAGATCTGCGGCTGCGCTGTCACCGCCGGCGCGGCTGGTGGCTCCGATAGCGTCCAGCGCGGCGCGAATATTAGCCAGATCGCGCTCGCTCGCGCGCTGCGCGGCGAGCCCTGCACACTCGGTTTCGAGGCTGATACGCAGTTCCATGACCGATAACAGGTCCGCAAGCGTCGTGGCGGGCACCATCTCGAGGCCCAACGGCTCGCGGCGCGGCTCGAGCACAAAGCTGCCGATACCGTGACGCGTCTCGATCACCGCATTCGCCTGCAGTCGCGAGATAGCCTCGCGCACCACCGTCCGGCTGACGCCTAGCAACGACATCAAGGTCGTCTCGGTGGGAAGCTTGTCGCCTGGCTTCAGCGTATGCGCCGCGACCTGTTCGTTGATGTAGTTCACCACCCGGTCAGCAAGACTTCCACGCGCGCGCGCAGGCGGCGTAGTGAGGGCTGGGGACGCGGTCATCAAGGACCTCCTGTTGGTTTGCTGACCCGCTCATTATACGTTGTCCTACAACGCGGGACGGCTGATTTCAGCAATGGACGCAACCGGAGGGATTAGGCGCAAATCCTTGTCGGACGGCGCCGAGGAGCGGATTTGCCGGAGACTTGAAGCAGCGTTATCGACGACGTCAGATGACCATCGATAACGCGCGTTGAGCGCTGGGTCCGGGACGCCGCGCACACCTCACACAGAAGCCCCCGAATCCCGCGACACCCAGCCTCAAACTTCCCGGTTCGCGTCGATCACCGTCAACGCCGCCATATTGATGATCCGGCGCACCGTCGAACTCGACGTCAGCACATGCACCGGCGCATTGGCGCCCAACAGGAAGGGCCCCACCGCCACATTGCTGCCGGCCGCGGTCTTCAACAGGTTGTAGGCAATGTTCCCCGAGTCCACGTTCGGGCACACCAGCAGGTTCGCCGCGCCCTTCAGGCGCGACATCGGCAGGATGCGTGAGCGCAGCGCTTCGTCGAGCGCGCAATCGCCGTGCATTTCACCGTCGACTTCCAGCGTCGGCGCCTGCTGCATCACCAGTTCGAGCGCACGCCGCATCTTCGCGCCGGACGCAGAACTGCCAGAGCCGAAGTTCGAACGCGACAACAACGCCACCTTCGGCACCAGATTCAACCCAGCCATGCTCTTCGCAGCGGCAATCGTGAATTCGGCGATCTGCTCGGCTGTCGGGTCGTCGTTGACGTGCGTATCGACCAGCGCGATGGTGCGATCGTCGAGCAGCAGAATATTCATCGCCGCATAGGTCTGCGCTCCGGCCTTCTTGCCGATCACCTGATCCACGAAACGCAGATGGTCGTGATACGCGCCAACCGTCCCGCACACCATGCCGTCGGCGTCGCCGAGCTTCACCATCATCGCGCCGATCAGCGTCAAACGGCGGCGCATTTCCACGCGCGCCATTTCCTTGGTGATGCCGTCGCGGCACATCAATTCCCAGTACGTCGTCCAGTATTGATGGAATCGTTCGTCATACTCAGGATTTGTCACTTCGACGTCCTGACCGAGGCGCAGACGCAGGCCGTACTTTTCGATCCGCGCCATCAGCACTTCAGGACGGCCGACCAGAATCGGACGCGCGAGCTTTTCATCGACGATTACCTGGACCGCACGCAGCACGCGCTCTTCCTCGCCTTCGGTGAACACAATGCGCGATTTGCCGCCTTCACGGACGATCTGCCGCGCCGCTGCGAACAGCGGTTTCATGAAGGCGCCCGACCGGTAGACGAACTGCTGCAGTTGCTCCGTGTACGCGTCCAGGTCCTGCAACGGACGCGTGGCAACGCCACTGTCCATCGCGGCCTTCGCAACAGCCGGCGCGATACGCACGATCAGGCGCGGATCGAACGGCTTCGGGATGATGTATTCAGGACCGAAGTCGACGCCATATGCCCCGTACGCAGCGGCGACCACTTCGTTCTGCTCTTCCTCGGCGAGCGCGGCAATCGCGTAGACGGCCGCCTTTTCCATTTCCGGCGTGATGGTGGTCGCGCCCACGTCCAGCGCCCCGCGGAAAATATAGGGGAAACACAGGACGTTGTTGACCTGGTTCGGATAATCGGAGCGGCCCGTCGCGATGACCGCGTCGTCGCGCACGGCCTTCACTTCGGCCGGTGAGATTTCCGGCGTGGGATTGGCCAAGGCGAGAATCAGCGGGCGCGCCGCCATGCGTTTCACCATCTCGGGCTTTAGCACGCCGCCGGCAGATAGTCCGAGAAACACGTCGGCACCCTCGATGACTTCGGCCAGCGTACGTGCCGAGGTATCCTTCGCGAAGCGCGCCTTCTGCGGATCCATCAACGTTGTGCGGCCTTCGTACACCACGCCTTCGATGTCGGTTGCCCAGACGTTTTCAATAGGCAAACCGAGGTCCACCATCAGTTCGAGGCAAGCCAGCGCTGCCGCGCCTGCGCCGGATGTGACGACCTTGACTTCCTTGATGCTCTTGCCCACCACCTTCAAACCATTGATAAAGGCCGCGGACACGGTGATGGCGGTGCCATGCTGATCATCGTGGAAGACCGGAATCTTCATCCGCTCGCGCAGTTTGCGCTCTACGGTGAAGCATTCCGGTGCCTTGATGTCCTCGAGATTGATACCGCCGAAAGTCGCTTCCAGGCCCGCGATGATATCGACCAGTTTGTCGGGATCGGTCTCGTTGATCTCGATGTCGAACACGTCGATGCCGGCAAACTTCTTGAACAGCACCGCCTTGCCTTCCATCACCGGCTTCGAGGCCAGCGCGCCGATATTGCCCAGTCCCAGCACGGCGGTGCCGTTTGTGATGACGCCGACCAGATTTCCACGGCCGGTAAAGCGGAACGCGTTGAGCGGATCGGCGGCGATCTCTTCGCACGCTGCGGCCACGCCCGGCGTGTACGCCAAGGCAAGGTCGCGCTGCGTCACGAGCGGCTTGGTGGCGGTAACCGCCGTTTTTCCCGGGACCGGGAATTCGTGATAGTCGAGAGCGGCCTGACGATCCGTCGTGTTCATTCTTGTTGAGCCCCTATGGTTGGGCGCCTTGCGCGGCGCAAATCAAAAGTGATGGGCTCATTCTAGGCACGCGCCATAAGGATAATATTTAGAGTTAATATGCCCCCATCATATTTTTCTAATGGCTCGCGGCATTTATGGCGGCATTCGATCCCAACGCGGTGGTCCGCAAGCTGTCATCGCGCCTAAAAATGCGGCACCTCACCTTGCTGCTGCAAATCCAGCAACACGGCTCCCTGACGCGCGCCGCCGAGCGCATGGCAAGCAGCCAGCCCGCGGTCACCAATATGCTGGCGGAACTGGAGGACATGTTCGGGGCGCCGCTGTTCGACCGCTCCGCGCGTGGCATGGCGCCGACGGCGTTGGGCCAGGTGGTCCTGGCGCGAGCGCGGGCCATGACCGAGGATCTCGATCATCTCGTCAGGGAAATGGAGTCGGTGGCGTCGGGGCATGCGGCGCATCTGCATATCGGCGTGATCCCGTTCATCCCGGGCCAGATGGTGTCGACGGCGATTCAGCGTACTCGCCCCGAAGGCAACCGGCGCCTGACCGTTACAATTCACGAGGGTACGAGCGAGCAGTTGCTCGCCCAGTTGCGCGACCATACCGTCGACATCGTGCTCGGCCGTGCATCCGCCTCGCTCGATTTGCAGCAGGTCAGCGTCGAGGTGTTATATCGTCAGCCGCCGCGGTTGATCGCGAGCCGCCGCCTCGCGGCGCACCTCGCGCGCGGACAGATCGACTGGCAGAAACTCGCGGAACTGGACTGGATTCTCGGCGCCCCGAACACGCCGATGCGCGAACAGGTCGCCGATATCTTCCTCGGCGCGGGTCTGACGCCGCCGACGCCGATCGTCGAGAGCTATTCATCCAAGCTGATTGGCGAGATGATCGTCGCGGGCGAGCAATCGGTGTCCATCGTCCCCGCGGATATCGCCGAGGAGCTGGTGCGCATTGCTGGTGTCGCGATCGTGCCTTATTCGTTCGAATGGACGTTGTCGCCGATCGCGCTGTTCACGCGTTTGAACGAACCTGAGAGGATGTCCAATCGACTGTTCGCAGAGTCACTCCGTCAGGTCTGCCAGGAAATTTATAAACGAGTCGCTTCTTGAGAAAACCTTACGTCGTCATCTTGCGCGATGGGCAATTGGGGGGATCTTTTGCACGCCATTAATTCGCCCGCTTGCTCACGATCACCACGCCGCGTGAAATCCCGCTAACGTTATCAACCGATTGCGAGGCTGCGTACAGTTGCGCTATTGGAACCCAAACGGCGGGGTACTTGTACCGCGCAACGTCGAGAAGTAGCGCGCTATCTGTGTCTGCGTCATATGCCGCAAGCGGCGACCAATGGCCCCCACCCGTCTCGCCGATCTCCGGACGCCTGAAATTCAGCAGCGCAAAGCGGTCGGATTGCGCCGTGGTATCGCGAATCAGATCGCGAAACTGCACGAGCGTCAGGTCACTGGAATGGAATTTCTTCACGTCCACCGGGAATTCGCTCAAGACCGAACTGAGCTGGTCGAGCGTCATGCCCTCTCTCGATACCCGCGCCGCGTTGGCGACCTGCGGATCGACGCTACGGAAAAAGTCCTCTTGCGAAAAGTACGGGAAGTCGGGGTATTGCGTCGACTCCGGACGCTTGATGCCCAACGCATTCAGTGTCATGACGGAACTCGCCACTGAACAGTAGGCCTCGTTCCTCTGCGTTTCGAAGTACTGGGAGAGCGGCCAATACGACTGTTTGTCCACGCTGGACAGGAGCCGTTTCTGTCCTTCGGGCTGCATCAAGGCGACGAGATTCGGCGGGACGGGTAAGGGACCGTCGGCGGAATGGATCGCCGGAGGCGGAGCGGATTGAGCTTCCGCAGATGGCGAGGCCGCACAGCCCGACAACGAAAAAGCAATACCAGCGGCAATCAGCACGCCGAGGCTCTTGAATCGACCGGAGCACAGAAATGAATTAGTGGGCATCGAATCCTTCTCACGCAGATGATTGCGGGCGATAACTGCCAGGCCGCTATGCATGCACCCGATAAGCGACTTCGTTTTTTAACACGAAACAAAGCCGCGCGTGAGATTGGTGCCCGCGCCGGCCGGATGAACGTCCGGGGCGGCGCGAGGCACTCAGGTTAGTTGGGAAGACTGCAGACCATCACGATCGATCGGCGCCGCTGACGCGCGCCGATCGATCGCTTCCAGGTTGACTGTAATCAATCCGCCTTATACAGCTTGATGACGGCCGAAAAGTCCAGACGCCCCGCGCCTTTGGTGCTCATCGTCTGATACAACTGCTGCGCCAGCGCGCCGAGATAGACGGGCTGACGCACCTGCTTCGCCGCATCCGTAGCGAGACCGAGATCCTTCAGCATCAGATCCGTGCCGAAGCCGCCGGTGTAGCCCCGCGACGAAGGCGCCGTCTCGATCACACCAGGGAACGGATTGTACGTATCCGAACTCCAGCAGCGTCCCGTGGACGTATTGATGATCGTCCCCAGCACCTTCGGATCGATACCGAGCGCTGCGCCCAGCGACATCGCTTCCGCAACGCCGGCCATCGTGATACCGAGCACCAGGTTATTGCAGATCTTCGCGACCTGCCCCGTGCCAGTGTCCCCGCAATGGACGATGTTCTTGCCCATTCCCGAAAGCACCGGCTTAACCTGCTCATAGACGGCCGCGCTGCCGCCCACCATAAACGTCAACGTACCCGCCGCCGCGCCGCCCGTACCACCCGACACAGGCGCATCCACGAACGTGTTGCCGTGCTGGGCCGCGAGTTCGGCGAACGCCTTGACGCTCGCCGGATCGATCGTGCTCGAATCGATGATCGTCACGCCGCGCGCAATCCCTGCCAGCACGCCGTCCTCCGCCGTCAGCACACTGCGCACGTGAGCGGCCGCCGGCAGCATCGTGATGACGCATTCGACATCCGTCACCGCAGCCTTCGGCGAAGCCGCCGCTTTCGCCCCCGCATCGACCAATGCCTGCACCGCCTGCGCACTTAGGTCGAACACGTTCACCGTATGGCCAGCTTTCAGCAGGTTCTGCGCCATCGGCGCACCCATATTGCCGAGTCCGATAAAACCGATCTTCATGATTGCGTCTCCACTTCGTGATCCATAGGTCTCGGCGCTAAACGACTAGCGCAGGCTGATCGTCGTATTGACGCCATCGTTGACGGTTGCGTCGTCGAACCAGCGCGCCGTCACTGTCTTGGTCTGCGTGTAAAACTGCACGACCTGCTTGCCGTACGGCCCGAGATCGCCCAGCTTCGAACCGCGCGAACCCGTGAAGCTGAAAAACGGCACCGGCACCGGAATCGGAATATTGATCCCCACCTGACCCACGTCGATGTCGCTCTGGAATTTGCGTGCCGCAGCGCCGCTTTGCGTGAAAAGCCCCACGCCGTTGCCCATCGGATTGCGGTTGACGAGTGCAATCGCTTCATCGAGCGTCGGCACGCTCAGCACCACCAGCACCGGCCCGAAAATTTCGGTGCGATAGATTTCCATTTCGGTTGTCACGTCGGTGAAAATCGTCGGGCCGATGAAGTTGCCTTCCTCGTAGCCCGCCACCTTGACGTCGCGGCCGTCCAGCGCAAGCGTTGCGCCCTCTTTCACACCCGCTTCGATCAAGCCAAGGATACGCTGCTTCGCGGCGCGTGAGACCACCGGACCGATGTCCGTGCCAGCCTCGTTGCCTGCATTGACCTTCAACGTCTTCGCTTTCTCAACCAGATCCGGCAACCACTGCTGCGACGCGCCCACCAGCACCACCACCGAGGTCGCCATGCAACGCTGGCCCGCTGCGCCGAAGCCGGCGCCCGCAAGCGCATTCAAGGTCTGCTCGCGGTTCGCATCCGGCAGCACCACTGCATGGTTCTTCGCGCCCATCATCGACTGCACGCGCTTGCCGTGTTCGCTGCCGAGGCGATACACGTGCGTCCCCACCGCCGTCGAACCGACGAACGAAATCGCCTTCACCAGTTCATGCGTGCACAGCGCATCCACGACTTCCTTGCCGCCATGCACGACATTCAGCACGCCCTTAGGCACACCGGCTTCGATCGCCAGTTCGACCAGTTGCATCGTCGAGAGCGGATCCTGCTCCGAGGGCTTCAGCACGAAAGTATTGCCGCAGACAATCGCCATCGGGAACATCCACAGCGGGATCATGGCGGGGAAGTTGAACGGCGTGATGCCGGCGCACACGCCGATCGGTTGACGTAACGTGTACGTATCCACGCTGCCCGCAACGTTCTCCGCGAACTCGCCCTGTTGCAACGTGCCGATCGAGCACGCATGTTCGACCACTTCAAGTCCGCGGAAGATATCGCCTTCCGCATCGGGAATCGTCTTGCCCTGTTCGGCTGACAGCGTCTTTGCAATGCGCGGCATGTGTTCACGGACGAGCGCCTGATACTTCAGCATGATGCGCATCCGTGCGCCGATCGGCGTGTTCTTCCACGTGGCGAACGCGGCGTGCGCAGAACGAATGGCCTGATCGACTTCAGCGGCGGTTGCAAACGGCACACGTGCGAGCACTTCCTGGGTCGCCGGATTGACGATATCGCGCCATTCGCGCGTGCCCGATTCGACGACCTCGCCGTTGATCAGCAGTTTCACCGTACTGACATTTGCGTTGGACGCCTGAGTAACAGCATTCATGATCGACTCTCTTGGTTAGGTTCGGATAGCTAAGTTCAGTGGTTTATTGGTGGGCAAGCGATGGGCTTTCGGCCGGCTGAGACTCGTCAGCATGCGGTCGCATCAACACCGTGCAGAACAACGCGACAATGCCCATTGCCACCATATAAGCGACCACGTATTTCGGACGGCCGGCACCCAAGGCAAGCAGCGCGGTAGCGATGATCGGCGCGATACCGCCGCCGATCACGCCGGCAATCTGCACGGACAACGAGATGCCGCTATAGCGAATCTCAGCCGGAAACTGCGAGGCGAACAATTGCGACTCGGGGGCGTACAGAATCGGAAATACGACGCCCACGCCAAGCACCATCGCCCACCACACGGTGACCGGATCGCGCGTGCCGAGCATTGCAAAGAACGGCGCAGCGAACAGGCACATGATGACGAGGCCGATCAGGAACAGACGCCGTTGGCCGATGCGATCGCTGAGGTGGCCGCAAAACGGCATCGTGACCAGCGACAGCACGGCGCCAGCGGTGATCGCATGCAGGATGGAGGCCTTGGGAATCTTCAACTGATTGGCGGCATAAGCGAGCGCAAAAGCAACGACCAGATAGAACCAGGTGTTTTCTGCAGCCCGTGCGCCGATGATGATGAGCAGTTCGCGCGGATGCCGGCGCATGGCCTCGAGGATCGGCGCCTTGAGCGGCTCGCCCTGCGCTTTCACCCGTTCGAAGTCCGGCGATTCAGGCACGCGTACCCGGATCACCCAGCCGATCACCACCAGCGCGATGCTGGCAAGAAAAGGAACGCGCCAGCCCCATGCAAGCAGATCGGCTTCCGGCAGTGCGGTGACAGCGGCCATCGCCAGCGAAGACAGAATCAGCCCGAAGCCCACGCCCGTCTGCGGCAGGCTGCCGAAAAAACCCTTGCGGCCAGGCGGCGCGTGCTCCACCGCCATCAGAACGGCGCCGCCCCATTCACCGCCGACAGCCATCCCCTGCAGAAAGCGCATCGCCACCAGCAGCGCCGCAGCCCAGTAGCCAATGCTCTGATAAGAAGGAATCAGGCCGATCACCATGCTCGGAATGCCCATCATCAGCAGCGTGACCAGCAGCATCGCCTTGCGGCCGATGCGGTCGCCGAAATGGCCAAACACGATGCCGCCCATCGGACGCCCGATAAAGCCAACGCCGTACGTTGCGAACGCGGCAAGCGTGCCGAGAATCGGGTCGAGCGTCGGAAAGAATATCTTGTTGAATACCAGCGCGGCGGCCGTGCCGTAGAGGAAGAAGTCGTACCACTCGATCGTGGTGCCGGCCATGCTGGCCCAACCGGCGATCAGGTAATCCCGGGCGCGCCTGGGAACCGGTGCGGCAACTGCCGCCCGGTCGGGGGTCGATTGCATCTGCATCCTGTTTGTCTCCGATATCTTTATAGGCTCGCCAGTCGCGCGGATGGCGCAGGCGTCCATGCCGTGGTTGTTCCAGCGGCTTGCATCCGAGTATAGTTATTCGAATATCCACGGCATAGAGATGAAAAAGCCCATCTGATATGCAAAAAAACACAACGCAAGCCAGCTGGCATGGGCTCGGAGTAGCGCATTGAAGCGCTAACTCCGAATCGACGGGAGACTAGATGCAAAGCGTGAACTGGGATGATCTGCGCTACTTCCTCGAGGTCGCGCGGACCCAACGGGCCAGCGGTGCGGCAAAGCGGCTGGGCGTCGACCACACCACCGTGGCACGCCGGGTGAGAGAACTGGAGGCGTCGCTGGGCACCGTGTTGTTCGATAAATCGCGGGCGGACGGCTTCGTGCTGACCGCCGACGGCCAACGCCTGCTCGCCTACGCCGACGCCGTGGAAACCACGGTGCAGTCCGCCGCCGAGCAGTTCACGGGTGGTGCGCACTCGCTGTCGGGGCACGTGCGGGTCGGCTCCACCGAGGGCTTCGGATGCTTTTTTCTCGCGCCGCAACTGGCGCGCTTCGCGGGTAAACATCCGGATATTTCGATCGACCTGCTACCCGTTCCGCATTTCGTCAGCCTGTCCAAACGCGAGGCGGATCTCGCCATCATGCTGGAGCGGCCCGAGCGCGGCCAATACGTCTATACCAAACTGTGCGACTACCGGCTCAAGCTGTATGGCACGCGCGAGTATCTGGATCGTCATGCACCGGTGAACGCCGTTGCTGACTTGCGAGACCACGCCTTTATCAGCTACGTTGGCGAACTCGCCTTCAGCCGTGAACTGCTCTATCTCGACCGGACCATCCCTAACGCCGCGGCCAATCTATGCAGCACGAGTGTGATCGCCCAGTATCATGCTGCGCTGCAAGGCAACGCGCTCGCGATCCTCCCATGCTTTATGGCGGAGCCGAATCCCCTGCTCGAAGCCGTCTTGCCGCACGAAGTCGTCGTGACACGGCATTTCTGGCTCTGCTGCCGGGAGGACCTGCGCAAGCTGCGACGCATCACTTCGTTGTGGGACTATCTGCGCGCTGCGGCCGATGCCAACCGGGAACTGCTAATGGGGGAATCGGCTGACATGCTGTATGTGGAAGCCTAAGGGGCGCGCCGATGCCGCGCTCTTACCCGCAGACTCTGATAACTAACACCACGCCTATGACCGATTCTTTCGCAGCAACGTCACACGTTGTTCACGAGTTCTGGCGGCTCATGGCCACCAACGATTTTCACGCCACTGCTTCGGTGTTGGCAGCGGAGTTTGTCCTCGAGTGGCCGCAGTCCAATGAACGAATCAGAGGCGCGACGAATTTCGCGCTGCTCAATACGGACTACCCGGCCCACGGGCCATGGACGTTCACGATCAATCGCATCGTGGCCGGCGAGCGGGACGCCGTGTCGGACGTGTCGATAACCGACGGCGTGCTGCAGGCCCGGGCCATCTCGTTCTTTACGATTGCGGACGGCAAAATCGTGCGGATGGTCGAGTTCTGGCCGGAGCCCTACGAAGCACCGTTTGACCGCAAGAAATATGTCGAACCGCTGATCTGAGCGGCTGCATGGGACCGAGCGTTGGAACCGCCGCCACCGCCGGCAGATCGCGCAGGCGAACCATGACGCAGAAGAGGCTTAAGCTTTTGGCGGAGAGGCCGTTATTGCAACTGCCACCTTCTAACGACCCGCTCATGGCCAAGACAATTCCGTTTTCCGGCAACACCCAGGCAGCCCGCGCGCGGGCAGCAAAGGCCATGCTGTTGCCACTTCCGAGGGACACCGCGGATGAACTCGCCCTCCAGGTCCACCTGGCGCTCGACAGCCTGCGGCGTGGGGACGGGAACGTCGAAGCGGCCCAGACGGTGACGCAGGCGATGTTGCTCGTCGCCTTCATCGTCGAAGCAGGTTACGGCAAGCTGACACCCGAAGCGCTGCGGACGGCGGATGCTTTGAGCGCCGCCTGCTTCGAGCGCGGTCGCGCCAGCGGCGAATGGATGCTCGATCGGGCCGGCTACGACATCTTCGCGTCGATTGTGACGATTTACGACCAGCAATTGCAGAAAGCCCCTTTATGGGCGATTACCGAAGCCAGCGACCGGCTGACCCGGTTCAAAGCCGGCGAACCGTATCAGGCAGTGCAGCGGAAACGCGCGTAAGCACAGAGTATTTCATTACCGAAACTTACATCAGACACCCCTCGTAATGATCCGTAAGCCTTCGGGCTCGCAGTTCAAATCGGCGCAAGTATTGCGCTGCTATTCTCCAACGGTTCGTCTCCTCTGATTGCGCTTCATCCGCGCAACCGGATGTGAGACCCGCTGAACCATCGCTCTACCTGCCGCGCGCGTCGCCTCACGTGCCACGCCTGGCGGCGCTCTTCAACCATGTCCATCGACTCTCATCTTTCCCTCGCCTCCTCGTATCAGCAGGAGGGACGCCTCGACCTCGCCGAAAGCCATTTTCGTCAGGCGACCGGTATCGAGCCCGGTCATTGGGACGCCTGCTTTGGACTCGCCCAGGTATTGATCCGAAGGGATCGATTCGAAGAAGCGATTGGCCTGCTCGCTCAACTGCTGGCGCGGCCCGGTGACCATGCCGCCGTGCACCGGCAGCTTGGCCTTGCCGAAGCATGCACGGGACGACGGCAACGTGCGCTGAGTCATTTCAAGCGCGCCCTCGAACACGAACCGGATGACGCCGCGACCCTGCACATCGTCGCCAATTTTCAGCAGGCACTCGGTCTCGACGACGAGGCCGACGCCAGCTATCGCCGCGCGCTGAAACTGAAGCCGTTGATCACCATCCCGGCCAGCGTCGCACCGCCTGCATTCCGCGTGCTGTTTGTATTTGGACCGAATGCGGGCAATACCCCGATCGAATATCTGATCGAGCGGGCCCGCTTCGAGACCAACATCATCACCCTGTTGCCGGACGTGGAGTACGACATCGACCGCCTGCGGATCTATGCTGATGTAGTCGTGAATCTCATTTCCGACGTCGATCGCGGTCACGCCTTTCTCGCACCGGCGCAAGCATTGGTGGACGGCGTGGGCAGCCCGGTTATCAACCCGCCACAACTGATTGCGGGAACGGGCCGGGATGCGGTTGCGAAGCGGCTTGCGCAACTACCGGGTTGCTGTGTCCCGCAGACACGGCTTTATTCAGCGGCCGATTTGGCTGCGGCGGTCAAAGGAACGTCACAGGAGTCCTTAACTTTTCCGGTTCTGGTAAGGCCTGCTGGCGCACACGGTGGTGATAACTTCGAGAAATTCGAGGATCCAGCGCAGCTAGAGGCATTCCTGAGCCGACTCAATGCCAGCAGCTACTATCTGACATCGTTCGTCGACTACCGGTCCAACGACGGCTATTTCCGCAAATACCGCTTCGTCTGCGTGGGCGACGAGATCCTGCCGTACCATCTCGCGATTGACGACAAGTGGAAGGTCCACCACGTGACCACCAGCATGGCGACCCACGCATGGATGCAGAACGAGGAACAAGCGTTCCTCGAAGATCCGTCGCGCGTCTTCGGAGCCACTCAGCGCGCCGCATTGCAATCGATTCGTGACGCTATCGGTCTGGATTACTTCGGCATCGACTGCGGACTTGCGCGCGATGGCGCCATCGTCGTGTTCGAAGTCAATGCGAGCATGCTCGTACATGGGAATAATCAGCGCTTCCCGTACAAGACAAAGGCCGTTGAGCGCATCAAGCAGGCATTTCAGGCTTTGCTCGAACGACGGGCGCGTCGCCCGGGCAAAACCTCTGCGCAAGAGTACGGCACCTGATATCAGGCCGGCGCGACTTCGATCGTCGGCTCGCAAACGATCGGGAAATTGACCGAGTTTGCGACGTAACATTTTTCATGCGCCGCATGATGCAGATGCTCCGCGAGATCACGATCGCCGCCCGCGCGAATCGTTACATGCGGGCGCAAAACGATCTGCGTAAACTGGCCACGCTGGGCGCTGTCGACCATCGTCCCTTCTGCGTGGTCATGGTATTCGAGCACCGCGATGCCCGCGTCAGAGCAAAGATGCAGATACCAAAGCTTGTGACACGCCGAAGCAGAGGCGACCAGGAGATCTTCGGGATTCCAGCGCGCTGCGTCACCGAGAAACGCCGCATCCGACGACCCGGGAATATCGGGCTTGCTGCCAGCGCGAATAGTATGGTCGCGGCCATATTCGCGGTAGCCAGACGTTCCAGTGCCACGGTTACCGGTCCATTCCACCGAGACCCGATATTTATGCTCGCCATGTGCCACGCCAATCTCCTTCAGGTTGAACATGCTGGGCCCGCGAGACTGCCAGGAGCTACGCGGCCCGCTCACTTGCGCAGTGCCATCACCACGTAGTGGAACGCCTCATCGCCGGGGGCGACAATCAGCGCGGCCAGTTTCGCGGCGCTCAAACGGACCTCGAGGGTATCGGCCCGAAGCGTTGCCAGTGCATCCATCCAATAGCGGATGTTAAAGCTGAGGTCTACGGGCGTTCCCGCGTAGTCTATCTCAACCTCCTCCACCGATTCCTCGTCTTCAGGGTTGCTGACGCTCACCTGCAGCCGGCCCTCTCCTGCAACCCATTGGACACTTTTGAATTTCTCGGTTGTGAGCACGGCCGCACGCTGCAAGCAGGCGTAAAACGATTTCCGGTCAATCGTGAATTCCGCCTCGAATCCGGAAGGGATCACGCGCTTGAAGTCGGGATAACGGCCCGCAATCAGCTTGCAGGTGAAGAATATCTTCCCAAAGGCGAAACTCGCGTATCCCGCGGCAGTGGTTAGCATGACCGTCGAATCGTCTTCCGGAAGCAGGCGTATCAGTTCGATGATCGCCTTTCTTGGCACAATGATCTCGCGCACTTCGTGCTCGCTTTGCGACGCAATGCGCGCGGTCGCCAATCGGTGTCCGTCGGTGGCCACCGCAGTCAGCTCACGTCCGGTGATCAGCAACGCCCCGTTGAGGAAGTAGCGAATGTCGTTGTCCCCCATGGCGAAATGCACCATGTGCAAAAGCCGCTTCAGGCTCCCGGCGTTGACGCAAAGCGATAGTTCCGGTTCTGAGCTTTGCCTGATCTGAGGGAAATCCTCAGCGCTTCCTGCATGCAGGGATATCCGGCTGCCCGGGCCCTCAATGATGAGACGGTTGCCTGAAGACGAAAGGCTGATGGGTGCATCGGGCATGGCTCGCACGACATCCAGAAGTTTGCGGGCGTTGACCGTCAGGGACGTACTGGACTCGCAGGATTCGATCGTTTCCGTCGCCCTCAGATCCAGTTCCAGGTCGGTACTACGGAAACTCAATTCGTTTCCTGCGGTGGACACAAGCACGCTGGAAAGAACAGGCAGGGTACTGCGCCGCTCCACGATGCCGCAGACAATTTGCAAGGGCTGAATCAGGGCATCACGTGGCGCTTTGAGAAACTTCATGGTGTTTCCTTATGGTTTGACGATGATGCGATTTGTCGATTCGTTCTAACACCATCATTTAATTCGCCATCCTAAATGCATAGGGGCGAGCAATGCATTTCTGCCAGTGGCTCACGACGTCGCATTTGCGCGGACGAAATCCCCCGACACCTGCCCGCGATGGGCGAGGTTTAGTCTTGCAATGGGTGCACGATAGCTGCCCAATCGGCTTTCGTCAACTGACAAGCTTCACTTGTCAGTCACCCGATGCACCCAAGCGGGGGCATGAACCGCCCCTCGCAAGAACGATCAAATGCGGCTCCCGGCAATGCCCTATATTTGCTCGAAACCCTCGTCAGGAAACCCATGGATCTAGTTGCAAAAGCGCTGTGGTTCATTGAAATTGAACTGGGCCGGGAGCTGACCCTCGACCGGATCGCCAACATCTGCGAAGTCTCACGCTTCGGTCTTGCTCGCAGCTTCGCAATCAGCACAGGATGGCCGGTGATGCGCTACGTCCGGGCTCGACGGCTCAGCCGTGCGGCACGCGAGCTTGCGCAGGGCGCACCGGACATTCTCAGCGTGGCGCTGGACACGGGATATGGGTCGCACGAGGCGTTTACGCGCGCCTTCCACGATCTGTTCGGCATCACGCCCGAACGGGTGCGAGCCGGGCGCAATCTTGATGGCATGTCTCTTGTGGAGCCACTACGCATGAAAGAAACCAGAATTGTCGATCTCGCCGGGCCACGCTTCGAGGTGGGCGGGACGCTTTTGATCGGCGGCATGGGCGGCCGGTTTACGTTTGACACCAACGAAGGCATCCCTACGCTCTGGCAAGCCTTCATTCCGTACATCGGCAATCTCGCCGATCAGGTCGGCAGTGTGACCTATGGAGTTTGCTGCAACCCGGATAGTGAAGGCGGGTTTGAATATATCGCCGGCGTGGAGGTGAAAAGCCGCGACCGGTTGCCTCCATCGTTTCGCTGCATTGAAATCAAACCCCAGCGCTACGCCGTCTTTGTGCATCAAGGACACGTCACCACGCTGCATCAGACCTTCTACAGCATCTGGAATCATTGGCTGCCGCAGTCGGGAATGGAGGCCGCGGAGGCGCCCGAACTCGAACGCTATAGCGAAGATTTCGATCCAGTTGCGGGAACCGGTTTCGTTGAGGTCTGGCTGCCTGTAAAGGACCGCTCAGAGCCAGCTGACGGGTCAAAGAAGTGATTTATCAATGATCAGGAGAACGACTTGAGCTTCAGTACCGCCCGCGACATGATCGCTGCGTTGCAGTCGTGCGAGGTATCGGCCGTCGAACTGTTTGAAGACGCCGTGGCTCGCATCGAACGTTACGATGGGCAGATCAATGCCGTCGTGATACGGGACTTCGAACGCGCGCGCCGCGCAGCCAAAGAGGCGGATGACGCGCTCGGTCGTGGCGAACGTCGTCCGCTCCTCGGTGTGCCCATGACGGTGAAGGAGTCCTTTAACGTGGCGGGGCTGCCTAAAACGTGGGGAGTACCAGGCACCGAGAACCTCGAGGTCACAGAAGACGCGGTCGCCGTGCGGCGTCTCAAACAGGCAGGCGCCGTGATTCTGGGGAAGACCAATGTCCCGACCATGCTGAACGACTGGCAGACCTACAATCGCATTTACGGCGTGACCAACAACCCCTGGGACCTCACCCGCACGCCAGGCGGCTCGTCTGGCGGCTCCGCTGCCGCGTTGGCGGCTAGGTTCGTGCCGCTCGAACTGGGTAGCGACATCGGCGGCTCGCTGCGCGTTCCCGCTCACTGCTGCGGCATCTATGCGCACAAGCCCACTCACGGCCTGATACCGATGCGGGGCATGGCACCCCCAGGCATTCCGATGCTTTCAGTAAGCGCCGATCCCGACCTCGCCGTGGTCGGTCCAATGGCGCGCAGCGCCGGCGATCTCGCATTGGCCCTCGATGTGCTAGCCGGCCCCGACGATATGCAAGCAACAGGCTACCGACTGGATCTTCCCCCCTCTCGCCATACCCGGCTCGCCGACTTCAGGGTACTGATGCTCGAGGATCACCCTGACGCGACGCTCTCCAACGATGTGCGCTCGGCGATGCAACGTTTCCGCAAGCGTCTTGAGGGAACCGGCTGCGTTGTTGCAACAGGGAGCGCCTTGTTACCCGATCTCAGTTTGATATTGCGCACGTTCGGACAATTACTTCTGTCATTCTCGGGGGCAGGGCTGCCGCTTGAGGAATATCGCTCGCTCCAGGGGCTTGCCGCCGGTCTATCGGGCGACGACACGAGTCCAGCGGCCGTCGAGTTGCGCAGTGTCGTGCTTGGTCATCGGGACTGGATTGACGCCGATCGCACGCGCGTTGCGCAGATGCACCGGTGGCGCCAGTTCTTTCGCGAGTGGGATCTCGTCGTTTGTCCCGTGCTTACCGTAGCGGCTTTCGTCCATGATCATTCCGACATGCGCTCGCGTCACATCGAAGTGGACGGCAAACGAGTCGCCTACACTGAGCAGGCGGCATGGCAGAGTCTCGCGAACATGGCTGGATTGCCGGCGACCACGTTCCCAATCGGCCTTGGAGACTCCGGCTTGCCGATCGGGCTCCAGGCAATCGGCCCTTATCTGGAAGACCGCACGCCTATCGCCTTTGCCAACCTTGTGGAACGCGAGTTCGGAGGCTTTATGCCACCACCCGCGTTCTCCGGTCCATGATGTCGCGCATGGCACCTGAATCATCCCGAGGCAAACCGCTACCTACAGCGTCTTGACCCACCCAAGCGCATCGTCAGCGAACCTGCGAAGAAGACGTACGAGGTCGCGTACGTCTTCCTTGTCCCAATCCGCCAGCAATCCTTCAACGATCTTCTGGCGCGCGGCGTCAAGTGCCGTCGTAATCGCCCGCCCCTGATCCGTAATGACCGCCGCGCGAACCCGTCCGTCTTCCGGACTGGGGCAACGCGCAATAAGCCCAAGGCTCTCCAGTTTTGCGATCTGCCGGCTGACCGTTGTGTAGTCGCGTCCAACTAACTCGGCCAGTTCCACGATGCCAAGCGGCCCGCGCCGCTCTACCCGGGCCAGTAGCGGGAAAAGCGCGCGGTCCAGGTCGACGCCGGCGGCTTCGATCAAGGCAGCGTCGGGCTGTGGTCGATTCAGAACACCCGTCAGATCCAGCAGGGCTTCCCGCAGCTCGCGGACTTCTCTTTTCATCGCCATTGGATTCCTTGCGCATGTTCAATATGCGTGTATTATACACATATGCAGAGTTCTCTAGCCGAGGACGAAACCGATACTTTTATATTCGTCAAAGGAAAGCAAACATGAAAGCGGCACTCGTTAAAGGACCTGGCGCAACGCCGGTTTATGCAGACTTCACAGAGCCGACCGTCACCGAAGGCACGGCCCGCATCGCAGTTGCAGCGTCAGCTTTAAGCCACATTACGAGGAGCCGGGCATCTGGCAATCACTATAGCTCCTCGGGAGAGTTTCCCCTCGTCCCAGGCATGGACGGTGTCGGGACGCTCGAAGACGGAAAGCGCGTCTATTTTGTGCTTCCCGAAGCGCCCTTCGGGGGCATGGCCGACTATTGCCTCGTCAAGCGGCAACGGTGCATCCCGTTGCCGCCTGAACTGGACGATGTCACGGCAGCCGCGATCGCGATTCCAGGCATGTCGTCGTGGGCTGCGTTCGTTGAACGTGCAAAGCTGGTCAAGGGAGAAACAGTGCTGATCAACGGCGCAACCGGTTCCTCGGGTAGTCTGGCCGTGCAGATCGCGAAGTACCTCGGCGCCGGCAAGGTCATCGCGACTGGACGCAATGATCTGGCATTACAGACTTTGCAGACGCTCGGCGCTGACGTCACGATCAACCTCACGCAGGATGCGGCAGCAATTGAAAGCGAATTTCAAACTCACTTTCGTGACGGTGTAGGCGTGGTTCTCGACTATCTTTGGGGGCAAAGCGCGGAGCAGTTACTGGCGGCCGCCGCCCATGTTGCTCCGGATGCGGTGCCAATCCGCTTCATCCAGATCGGCGCTATTAGTGGATCAACCATTAGCCTGCCCAGCGCAATACTTCGATCGACGGCGATCGAACTCATGGGCAGCGGGATCGGCAGCATTCCGATGCCGCGCATCTTCCATGCGATTACGCAGGTGCTCCATGCCGCTGTGCCCGGTGGCTTAAAGATCGCAACGAAAGCCGTTCCTCTGTCTGAGGTGGAAAAGCATTGGGCAGACGTCGATGACCGCGCGCGGACCGTATTTACGATGAGCTCATGATCGCAGATCAGTGGCGCTCAGAGCGCCTTGCGGAAAAAAATAGCGCTCATGCACGCCAGCCATTTCGGTCAGGCGTCCCCATTCAGAATAACCCAGCTTCCGGTAAAAGTCCGGTGCCTGAAAGCTGAAGGTATCGACGATCACTTTCTTGCAACCTCGGCGCTTCGCTTCCGCCTCAGCGGCTAATATCAGTGCCGTTGCGTGACCACGTTTGCGGTATCGCGGCGATTGTCGCAGATAATCGCATGTTCAACCCTTCGACGTCGCATGAACTGGCTTGCGACATGACAGGCGAAAACAGAAGGCAAATCGTTCATGCTCGATCTCCCCTCCCTCGTCTTGCTGCTGGTCGTTTTCTCGCTTTGCTTATCGTTGATCGTGTTTCAGGCCATTACCGGCGTGCCGCCGATGTCGTCAAGCGCACCTGAAGCGGCGGATGTCGTGGCACTACTGAAGCAGGCGAGTTTGCCGAACCAGGCCGTCGTGTACGAGCTGGGTAGTGGGTGGGGCTCGCTCGTCATGGCCCTGGCGCGGGCGTTTCCCGATGCGCAAATCCGCGGTATCGAGGCTTCACCGCTACCGTACTGGGTAGCCCGCTTTCGAACCCGCAGGATGCCTAATGTATTTTTGCAGCGACGCAATTTCTACGCTTGCGATCTGCGCGATGCGCATGCAGTAACGTGCTATCTGATGATCAAGCCGATGCCTAAGCTGGCCGCGCATCTCGATCGCATGCTCAAGCCTGGCACGCCCGTGGTATCGCTCACATTCTGGTTTCGCGATCGGGAAGTCGCGGCGGTCCGCCAGGGCCCAGGCCTGCGCGGCGCGGCCGCCCTGTATTTCTGGCCCGCGCACAATGCCAAAGCCAAAGCCACTGAGGAAACATGGTCAACGAACACATGATCTTCCCCGTGATACGCTAGCGAACGTCTGTGCGACTGCAAGCGCAACGTATGTCTGACGCAACCAGTCCGGCCTCATACCCGGACAAAGATTGCACGCAACAAACGATCAACGGTTAGCCAAACGCTCACGCCCTTACTCCTACCTTTCGCGCCCCCATGAACTCCACCGAATCGTCCTCCTCGCCGAAAGCAGCATCCCCCATTTACGCTGCATTCGGCAGTTGGAAGTCGCCGATTACCGCCGCGCTGGTCGTCGGCGAATCGATCCGGCTCGGACAGCCCCGCATCGGTGCCGATGGCATTTACTGGACCGAGGGACGTCCGCAGGAAAAGGGCAGGAATGCGCTGGTCCGGCTTCGCGCCGATGGCGAAGTGGAGGACCTGACAGCAGCGCCGTTCGACGCCGCAACGCGCGCGCACGAATACGGCGGCGGTTCATTTGCCGTGACTGCTACCGGCGTCTTCTTCAGCAACTTCAAAGATCAACAGGTCTACACGCTCGATGCCTCCGGCCAGCCGAAAGCCGTGACGCAAACTGAGGGCCTCCGCTATGCGGACCTGATCGCAGACCCGGCTCGCGGGCGTCTGATCGGAGTTTGCGAAGATCATCGCCAGGGCGGTCATGAACCGGTCAACACGTTGGTCAGCATCGATCTGGCAACCGGAAAAGCCGCAGTGATCGCGGACGGTCACGATTTCTTTTCTTCGCCCTGCATCAGCCCCGACGGAACGCGGCTTGCATGGTTGAGCTGGGACCACCCGAACATGCCGTGGGATGGCACCGAACTGTGGGTAGCTGAGATTGCAGCCGATGGCGCGCTGGATAAGCCGCGCCGTGCAGCGGGGAGCAACAGCGAATCGCTGTTTCAGCCCGCCTGGTCGCCGGCTGGCGATCTGCACGTTGTATCGGATCGTAGCGGCTGGTGGAACCTCTATCGGGTGCGAGGTGCTTCATCCGTTGTGCCCGACGTGAACGCCTCAGACGACACACTCGAAGCCCTTCGCCCCATGGATGCCGAATTCGGCAAGCCGCAGTGGGTGTTCGGTATGACCACCTACGGCTTCACGGATGACGGCCGGATTGCCTGTCTTTACGAACAGAATGGCATTACGCATCTGGCCGTGTACGATCCGTCAACCGGCGCATTCGATGAAATCCCCACGCCATACAGCACAATGCGCGACCTGCAGGTCGACGCTCAACAGGTGGCCTTCGTCGGCAGTTCGCCGACCGCAAGCGAAGCGATCGTCGAGCTCGATCTCGGGACTCGGGTTAGCCGCATCGTGCGCAAGTCCGATCGTGCAGAAGTCGACGCCCACTATGTATCGATTGCCGAGCCGATCCGTTTCCCGACTGAAGGCGGCCTCCACGCACACGCTTTCTTTTATGCACCGACCAACCCCGACTTCAACGGGCCCGACGGCACGCTGCCCCCATTGATCGTGATCGCTCACGGCGGCCCGACCTCGGCGACGCATTCCGGATTCAAGTGGCAAATCCAGTACTGGACCAGTCGCGGCTTTGGCGTGGTCGACGTCAACTATGGCGGCAGCAGCGGTCATGGCCGCGCATACCGGCAACGTCTCAATGGGCAATGGGGAATCGTCGATATCAACGATGCGATCAATGCAGCGCGTTACCTGATAGGCCAGAAGCGCGTGAACGAGAACGCACTCGCCGTTCGCGGGGGCAGCGCCGGCGGCTATCTGGTGTTGTGCGCGTTGGCCTTCCATGATTTTTTCAAAGCGGGTACAAGCTATTACGGTGTGGCAGATCTCGAAGCCTTGATGCAAGACACCCACAAGTTCGAATCGCGCTACATGATCCGGCTGGTCGGTCCTTACCCTGAAGAGCGCGCTCTTTACCAGGCACGTTCGCCGATCCATTTCGTGGATCGCATGTCGAGCGCGATGATCCTTTTCCAGGGCGCAGACGACAAGGTCGTGCCACCGAATCAGGCCGAATCGATCTATCAGGCGGTGCGCGCGAAGGGCCTGCCGGTTGCTCACGTGCTGTATCAAGGGGAAGGCCATGGTTTCAAGCGGGCCGAGAACATCACCCATTCGCTCGAAGCCGAGTTGTATTTTTATGGCAAGGTCTTCGGCTTCGAACCCGCCGACAAGATCGAACCCGTGGCGATCGACAACATCTGATGCTCCGGCTAGCCGAGACGCGTAGGCCCTAAACTAAAATCGCCATCTCCGCCGGAGACCGGAAAACCATGACCCTTGATATCAGCGCATCGACAAAGACGCCCACCCCTGTCGCCCTTGTCACCGGCTCGACTTCCGGTATCGGCGCGGCCATCGCCCGAAGGCTATCGAGGGAGGGATACTCGATCGTTTTGCATTCGCGCACTTCGGCTGACGCGAGTCATGCGTTGGTCCGCGAACTAGGCTCAGCAGTTTATATACAGGCCGACCTGGCCGACGATGCGGACAGAGTGAGGCTTATCCGCGAAACAGTTGGCGTATGGGGCCGCCTCGACGTTCTGGTCAACAACGCCGGGATAAGTCGCGTGATCCCACACGCCGATCTCCAGGCAGCCACGCCGGACGTGTGGCACGAACTGTATGAAGTCAATGTCGTTGCTCCATTTCGTCTGGTGTCCGAAGCAGAATCTGCGCTGCGCGATGCGGCCACGCGAGGACAGCCTGGTTGCGTCGTGAACGTCAGTTCGCACGCGGGCGTCCGGCCCAAGGGAGCCTCCATTCCTTACGCAGCAACCAAGGCCGCGTTAAATCACGTCACACGCCTGCTCGCTGTTTCGCTTGCGCCGGATATCCGTGTGAATGCGGTCGCACCTGGACTCGTCGATACCCCGCTTACCGCCAGCTGGACCCAGGCGCAGCAACTCTGGAAAGAGCGCGCACCCATGCAGCGGGCAGCCAGTCCCGAGGACATTGCGCAGGCTGTCGCCTTGCTGGTCGCCTCGGACTATCTGACCGGCGAAATTCTGCTCTCGGATGGCGGATTAAATCTGACGTAAGCGCGTCGAGCGAGCCGTATTCGTTTTCGTAGGAACATTCCCGCCGTCAATACACCGCCCCGAGCGATCCAATCTGTGGGATAAGGTGTGAAATCTTCGCTAGATCACGCTTTAGAGCCCGCCTACTAAAACGTATATTGGGAATGTACTGGATAGTTAATTGGGGTCACCGTGATGGATATTCCTCTTTCCGATGAGGCTTGGTTGCGCGTTAGCCATCTCCTGTCCCGCGATTCGAAGCAGCGGTTTGGCCGTCCCGCCCGGGATCCGCGAGATGTGTTGAATGCCATTCTCTGGGTCATTACCCGCGACGAGAAGTGGCACCGGCTACCAGCCAACTTTCCGCCATCGCAGACGTGCTACATCAAATGGCTGCAATGGCGACGCGCCGGCCTCATGACCCAGATACTCGATGAACTGCAGATCGAGCAAGTCTGAACGAAAGCCCCCTCCTCCGCGGTATGTCGGCTGCTCGGCCGCGATAGTGCACATTTTTTGCTACTCCGTAAGCACTATTGAGCACCATTGCGACGGCGACCCGTGAGCTTAGGCCGCCACCGGCCTACAGCAACGGGCCGGCCCGGGAGGAGTAATTTATGCGAGCTGTAAATAACAAGGTACGGACTGCAATTTTTTCCGTCGCGGCCGTATTGCTTGCAGCATGCGGCGGCGGCCATGGAGGCAGTTCGAGTAGCGGCGGCAGCACAACCACACCGGCAGGCGGCGTCAATCTGCAGGTTGTCTCATTCGGCGACAGCCTCTCGGACGTCGGAACGTACGCGCCGATCGCAAGCGCGGTGGGTGGCGGGCGTTTTACGACCAATCCAGGCCAGGTGTGGACGCAGAACGTCGCGCAGTATTACGGCAATACGCTCACCGCCGCGTACACGATCGGCCTCACACATGCACTGAGTCCGAACGGCGGTATGGGCTATGCAGAAGGTGGTGCGACGGTGGCAACGCCCGCGACCGAATACAACTTCCTCACCGACGTGATTGGCGACATCGAAATGCCTGTCAATCAGCAGGTTTCGAGCTACCTGAGTACGTACAAGAGCTTTAACGCCAATCAGCTGGTGCTCGTGTGGGCCGGCGCGAACGATGTGCTTCGCGCGGGAGCGCTGCCCGCCGCTGCTTCGATCGTCCAGACTGCCGCCAACACACTCGCCCAGCAGATCGGGCTGATCGTCCAGAATGGCGCCACGCATGTCGTGGTGGTCAATCTGCCGAACATCGGTCTATCGCCTGACGGCCTCGCGTCGTCCGACGGCGGAGCCAACTTGACGCAGGAATCGGAACTCTTCAACAGTACCCTGACCGGCGCGTTGCAAACCGCCGGCCTGCAAAGCAAGGTGATCCAGATTGATGCCTACACATGGTTGAACGGGATCATTGCGAATTTCCAGGCCAATGGCTTCGCCGTGTCGAACACCGCACAGGCCTGCGACGCCTCGAAAACGCCCGATGACACGTCCTTGCTATGCTCGCCCGCAACCTACGTGAGCGCCAACGCAGACCAGACCTACATGTTCGCCGACGACCTTCATCCGACGACTCATTTGCACGCGCTCTTCGCCCAGTACGTGGAGCAGCAGATCGCAGCCAGCGGTTTGGGGCACTGAAGACACGACTGACCGCCCCTGCCTGCGTTGCTTGACGGCAGGCAGGAGCGCTCGCCCCACTTCCTCAACCACGTAATAACAACCGCTCGCGACCCACGAGCGTCAGAACTTGTACGTCGCCCCAATCTGCGCGAAGCGGCCGACATACGTGTACAGCGACGTGTCGTAGCCCTGTTGCCACAGCGGGCCATCCGCCCATACCGCGTCGAACGGCGGCACGCGATTGAAGATATTGTCGATGCCGCCATACAGCGTCCAGTGCTTGAAGCCGGTGTAGGTCACCATCAGGTTGAACTGGCTATAGGATCCCATACTGGTGCTTTGCGGCGTCGGCGTCGGGATGTACGTGAAGGTCTGCGTATAAGGCCCCACGTACTGCCACGTTAGCGAGGTACTCCACTTGTGATACGCCCAGTTCAAGGTCGTATTGCCCTTCCAGCGCGGGAAAGCGCCGCCGAACGGCTCATTGAGCGCGAGGTTGTTGCCTGCCGCATTCACCGTCTGACCGTCCAGCGTAAACTTGAACGACTCGACATAGGCCCAGTCTCCCGACAGCGTGAACGTACCGTACGGCGTCGGCAACGACTGACGGAAGGTGGTTTCGAAACCGCTCGTATCGAGCCCGCCGAGGTTCTGATACTCGAAGGTCTCGTATTCCGGCGTGGTCGTACCCGGGTAATAGACAGTCGACGACGGCTGGTCGATGCCGATCACGTTGCTGACGTGAATCTTGTACCAGTCGAGACCGACATCGGTTGTGCGGGCCGGCGACAGTTCGAAGCCAATGTTGTAGTTCTTCGTGCGCTCCGGCTGCAGATCCGGATTGCCCGACGTCAGCGCCGTCACCGCACCGGACTGGTTGATCACGAGCGCCATGTTTTGCGAGGTGCTGTCTTCGACAAACGTCGGTGCACGAAAGCCGCGATCGTACGACGCATACGCGGTCAACTCCTTGACCGGCTGCCAGCGCAAAGCGAAGCGAGGCGAGAATGCACCGCCGACATCGCTGTAGTGATCGTAGCGGCCCGACTGACTAAACGTCAGCCCCTTGATGATCGGGATATCGAACTGGTAGTACACCGCAGCAACGTTACGCTGACCTTGCACCTCTTCCTCATCCGGCGTCAGCACCAGGCCCTCGGCGTACGCCGCACCTTGACTCAGCGACTCGCTCTGATGGAAGAACTCAGCACCCAGACCAAGGCCCACGTCGCCCGTCGGCAGGTGAAACAGCGTCGGGGTCGAGATCGTCGCATCGAGCGTGTCGAGCTTGGAGACGGCTATATTGTTAGCGTCCATGTACAGGCCGTTAAGCCCGTTCGGCGTCGCAGACGGATTCGCGAAGTCGTAGGTGCCGTTCTGGAAGATGTTGTTCAGAACGTTGACATTCAGCTGGTTCGAGTATGAGTTGGACACATCGCTTTGCGAGTGGGTGTAGGTGGTTGCCCAGTCCCAATCCCCGTTCGGCAGTGTGAGCGAACCCTTCACACCCGTGGCCGCCCGCCAGTAGTTGGCGTCCGTGGTTTCCGCCACGGAGTTGGGGAACGAATAGATGAGCGGCGTCGCCACCCCGAACGGGTTGTACGGGTTGCTCGCCGGCACGGTGTTGTTGAACAGCGAAAATGTCTTCGTCGATGGGTTATACACCAGCGACGAATTGGTGCCGCCGACGGTGTTGTTCCAGACTCCGCCGCCCTGCACGCTTGTGTTGTTGCTTTCCCAAAGATCGACAAAGGCGGTGGTTGTGTCGTTGATCTTGAACTGCGCATCCACCTTCGCGCTTAGACGTTGACTCCACGGTTCAATGGAGAACCCGTTGCCGGTGTACAGGCCGCAGACGCTTCCGGTTGTCTGACCATAGAAGACCGAGGTGAAATTCGTGCTGGCCGGTTTGACCGAGCTGCCGTACGGACACGAACTGAGCGCCTGCGCATTGCCCGTGGTGGGATTTGTCCAGTAGGAAGGCGCGAGCATCGACATACCGCCCGGCTGCCCCGTGAAGTCCATGGACGAGGTCGAATCGCGATCGGCCAGCGTAGAGCCGTTGTCCCTGACGAAGCTTGCGGATGCCGTGACGTTGTAGCCGTCCGAAGTGAGGTTGCCGAAGCCGCCGAGCGCGCTGAACTTCGCCGTGCCGTTGCCGCCGCCACCGTCAGTGGAGCCGCCATAGCTGCCATCGAGCTGCAAGCCCTGGAAATCGTGCTTCGTGATGATGTTGACCACGCCCGCGATCGCGTCCGAACCGTATTGCGACACCGCACCGGTCTTCACGATTTCGATGCGGTCGATAGCGTTAAGCGGCAGCGTGTTCAAATCGAAGAAGGTATCGACGCCGTTCGAAAAGAAGGCGAACGGTGCAACCCGCTGTCCGTCGATCAGCACAAGCGTGTATTTTTCGCTGAGACCGCGCAACGCCATGCCCGAGGCGCCTGCCGCAAAGTTATTGGACTCGGCTTCGCTCCAGCTATCGGCCGAATTGGCGCTGGTGCTGCGCAGGAAATCGGAAACGCTGTTGGCGCCGCTGTCCTGGATCTCCTTGGCGGTGACCGTCTGAACCTGGTTAAAGCCAACCTTGTCGGAGCTACGGATCAGCGAACCCGTCACCTCGAACCGCTTGACCTGGGCAACACCGTTTTTGTTCTTGGTCATCTCCGGTGAAGACGGTGCGGTCGCTGCCGAACTGGCTCCGGCAGCCGGCGCCGCGGCAGTGGCCGCGGGCGTCGAGTCGTTCGTTGCAGCCGGTTGACTCTGCGCGAGCGCAGACGTGCTGAGTGTTGTGCCCAATGCTGCCGACAGCGCTATTTCGGCCCAAAGGATCTTCCCCATGGCCGATACCAAAGCTCTTTGTTTCATGATTTCCCTTCACTCTTGTCAATAAGCCAAACCCGTTGCGCAACTCAACGTGTTGCGCCTGGGCATTTTTTTCGACTTCAGGTGGCCTGGAATTTTTGAAATCCCCACCCTGGTACTGCGGGACAGCAGACACAACATCAACGACTCAAAGACCTTTCAATTACATCGACATAAAATAGGATTACTAATTTATTTACAAAACATTAAAACTGAAAGAAACTGAATTTATACGTTTCCCGTTCGGCTCCAGGGTCGAACACAGGCGATCGGGGAAAGCGTAGCCATGCCAGGCATGGCTACGTTCACAACTGATGAAGCACTTTGCGATGCGCGACACGGCATGCCGCGCGCGCCGCTCGCACGGTGCGGACAGCGCGCTGACTAGTTAGCGGGGACGCCGTCTTTCCATTGCGCCCAGTTCTTGACGATGGCGTTGACCAGCGGCGAACCGGCCAGATAAAGGTTGTCCACTGCAGGAACGAATCCGCCCTGTTGCTGGTAGTTCAGCAGGTTGTCAACGTTCGATACGCCGGGCGGCGGCCGATCGAAGTCCGATCCCGCACGCAGGACGGCCACACGATTCGTGTCGGCGAGGCCTGCCGCAGCGGCGCGCTTGATGACCTCGAAGGTCGCGTTGTCTTCCTGCTGGGTGGTGCAGTACGTGCCTTTGCCGTCGGTCAGCAGTTTGGTCCAGTCACGCGCGCGCTGCCCCAGCGCCTCGCCGGAGAACCATGTGTCGCCGGCGAGCGTGTCGCACTGGATGACCGTCGGCGGCTGATTGGCCGGCGCGGTCGTGTATTTCGCCCGATACGCCTGCGCTTCGGCGCTATCGGTCAGCTTCACGTCGCGCGAGAGCAGGTAAGCTTTCTGCAGTAACGCTTCGTTTAACTGAAAGACTTCTGTGTGGTAGTCCAGTGGAGGCTTTTCGTTGCCGCTCTTTGTGTTGATGCCGAGATAGCCTGACTTCCAGCTGCTGGGGATTTCGCGCGCATCGAGCTCCCACTGGATACCGAAGTCCACCAGATAGCGAGCCCACGCTGCCGACCCCAGCGTGCCCTGCGCCGGGTCGATGCCGGCAATGCCCGATACCAGGAAGTAGGTCTTACGCAGATCGAACTTCTTCGAATAAACCAGCGCGGCCATCGTGGCAGCCGCGTTCGCGTGTCCCATGCCCGTCGTGACAACGCATACGTCATCATGGTTGCAGTGAACCGCGGGGTAATCCGGCGATAAACCGGCCACTTCGATTGCCTGTGTTTTTCCCAGATGGTCGAGCCATGTTTTACCTTCCGGCGCGAACATCGAAATGATCAGTACCTTGACGTGCCGCGGCGTCGACGGCGACTGTGCGGCGAAGGTGGTGCCGGTTTGAATAACAAATGCGAGACCCGCGCAAACAAGACTTCGAAGCAGTTTCTTTTTATGCATGAGGCGCTTTGATTAAAAGATGATTCGGCCGAACAGCCCAGCTTTGTGCTTAAGTGCCCAATAATCGTGCGGCGACGTCGCCTTACTGCGAGTTTCATAAACAAACAGTAACTTTTTGTAGCGCGTCGGCGCAGTAGGCGGGACTATAAGCACGGCGCATGCCAAAGCTTGTCCGAGGGACGGGTGTGATACCCGGTATACGAGAGGATATATAACTGCGGATGCGAAATGGGTAAGACCCAAGCCGTAAAAGGAAGAAGCCCGCGCATCACACATCGCGCATGGCAAGAGGCCCAATCTTGCGGCCAAGGCAGCAAGCAAAATGTAGGCGGATTCGCTAGCGCCCCGCTTGGGGTGCGTGAGGCCGCCACGCCAGTGCGGCCCCAATGCCCTTTGAGACGCCGCTCACGATTGCTGTACGTGGCGGGCAAATGCAGATATTCGGATGCTCTACTAGTCCTTGTCTTTGAACCGCACGGCCCGGATTCGATTCACGCCTCTTAAGAGAACAGCTTTTGCCATTCATCCTGCTTGTGCATGTCCTCACGCGTGTTGACCTCGATCAGGACGCCACCAGGCGAGCGGCAAAAGAATCGCGATCCACGCGTGTTATTAAAGACCTCAGTTTCCATGCGAACGCCTCCCGCACGAAATTCCTCATAGAGGGCATGGACGTCCTTCAAGGTCTCGACCTCCACGCCGAAGTGGAAGTTCTTTGGCCAAACCGGCACCTCCTCCGTGACGCGCTCCAGAACAATGTCGAAACCGTTCCGTTTGAGCAGGCAGTGCTCACCGGCGGCGACAATCTCGCAACCAAGGTATTTTTCGAAAAAGGCAGCCGTTTCGGCCACGTTGGTCGTGGGGAAACTGAGGTGGTTCAGCTTTGCTTCTTGATGAAGATTCATGATGGATCTCGCAGAAATTTCGAAATGTGTCGTAGAGCGGTCGCTCGGCGCTCCGCTTGCATGCAGTCGCGCCGATCAACGCGATGCTCCACGAGGATTATTTTGCGAGTAATTGCTCGATTTTTAAACTCGCATTGGCCAGCGCCTGTGCTGTGGCGTGCGACCCAATATCTGCGCGGGTTTACGGGTTTGATGGAGCAACGATCTGAACAATTGCTCGCTTTTTGGAAGGCAACAAGGCACCGCCGGCTATTTCCGGGCTCGCGACTTTTCGGGCGGACGCTCCACGATCCTCAGATATCCGAACAAAGCGCGGCCGACACGGCTTTCCAGGTCGCGGCGATCCGATTCGCCGCGCTCCCCCGCACCATCGACGATGGCGCGAATGACGGCGATCAGGTCTTCGGTCGTGACATCCATGTTTGACTGCAGCGGAATATCCTCGCGACCCAGAATCTGTTTCATTACGTCGTGAAAGGCGCCCTTCGACGCGGCCAGTTCTTTCGCAATCGCGGGGCGGTTTTCCTCGAAGTCGAGCGCGCGTGCAAGCGCCGGACGGCGCAGTTGCTGGTGGACCGCGACGGCGATCAGATGCTTTAGTGCCTTCTGGCCGGTGGGTTCGTGCAATGCATCTTTGGCCTCGGCAAAGAACACGGCTCCTTCCCGCTTGCTAAGGGAAACGATCAGCGCGTCCTTGTTTGGGAAGTATTGATAGAGCGTGCCGACGCTGACGCCCGCGCGCTGCGCGACGAGATTGGTATTCAGCCCGTCGAGTCCCTTGGTCTCAAGGATGAGGGCTGCTGCCTCGAGAATCGTAGCGACCGTTTGTTCTGCGCGCGATTGCTGTGGAATCTTGCGCGGCTTAAGTGAATGGCGCTTTTTTGTCGTCACCACGAGATCCGTCAAAAAGCGAGCAATCGCTCGGACCTTATAGCTTAACGGATGATTCGCCAGACCGCCGCGAACGCAGTTCGCGGCGGCGCCATCGCAACGACTACAAAGCTCCGCCCAAGACCGGACTCGAGGTTCAGCACGATCAGACCTGCGCGGCCCATGCCACAGCGTCAGCGCCGGCAGGAATGCGCAACGGGCACGATGGGTCATTTGCCGCACGCCACACCGCTTCGGCCACATCCAGCGAATGCGTGACCACCGAGGAGTCGGCCCATCGCGCGAAGACCCCCTGTGCAATCTCGGCGTACGCCTCGTGGATGCCACCTGCCATCCGCGGACGGCCGTTTTCAGCGAAGCGGGTCTCGGGGGCACGCCCCGGCAGCACCAGGCGCGCTCGCACATTGAAGGGCTCGAGTTCCAGCGCAAGAGATTCGGTAAATGCGTTCACGGCCGCCTTGCTGGCGGTGTACACGGAGAGCAGATGGAGCGGCCTCAAGGTCACGCTCGACGTCACATTGACGACGACGCCGTCCTTACGCTCGCGAAACTGAGGCAGCACTGCCTGGGTCATCGCTATCGTGCCGAGCGTGTTGGTTTCGAAGATCTCGCGCGCGATCTCCATCGACGTACCTTCGAGCGCGTTCAGCATGCCAATCCCCGCGTTATTGACGAGTACGTCGATCGGCCCAGCCGCATCCACAGCCGCGCGGATGCTGGCCGGATCAGTGACATCGAGCGCGAGCACGCGCAGGTTCGCAGAACGCGGCAGCACGTCCTCGCGCGGCGTGCGCATCGTGGCGATGACCTGCCAATCGCGATCGAGAAAGTAACGAGCGGTCTCGAGGCCGAATCCGGACGAGCATCCGGTGATCAGGACGGTTTTCATGGTGACTCCGTTGGTGGGTTGCCGTACCCACACGATAAGTCGCCACACCCGGACTTGCTACAATCGAGCGTCCATTTTGCATTTGCAGGAGTCCGGTTATGGTCGACCCGCTCGCGGAAGTCGTCACACTGCTTCAGCCGACCGCCAGTTTCTCGAAAGTTGTCAGTTGCGCCGGCCCTTGGCGTGTTCGCCGCTCGGACACGGGGCAGCCCTTCTATTGTTCGATCCTCGAGGGCTCCTGCCGCCTCGAGGTGGACGGGCATGAGCCAGTAATCCTCCAGACGAACGACTTTGCACTGATCCCGGCGGCGTACGACTTCGCGATGACGAGCCTCGAGCCGCCGTCGCCCAGGCACTCGGACAAGTCGCCGGTGATGCTCGCCGATGGCAGTTTCCGGGTCGGTGTTCAGGAGGGTCCGCCTGATGTGGTGGTGCTCGTGGGCCACTGCGTCGCCGGTTCGCCGGATGCGGCCCTGCTGGTGTCGCTGCTGCCGAAACTCATTCACGTCCGAGGTGAGAAAAGGCTCGCCACGCTCGTGCAACTTGTGCGAGACGAGACGCGCGCGCAGCGGCCCGCACGGGATGTCGTCCTCGCGCGGCTGCTGGAGGTTCTTTTCATCGAGGCGCTTCGATCGTCGGGAACAGCGGCATCGCCCGGCCTGGTGCGTGGACTAAGCGACCCGCGCCTCGCCGCCGCGATACGGCAGATGCACGAACGTCCAACAGAAACCTGGACTGTTGCACAACTGGCAAAAGAGGCCGCCCTCTCGCGCTCGGCGTTCTTCGAGCGGTTCAGCCGCGCCGTGGGCGTCGCACCCATGGAATACCTGCTGTCGTGGCGTATGGCCTTAGCCAAGAACCTGCTGCTACGCGAAGAGTGCAGTGTGACAGAGGTCGCAGGGCGCGTCGGCTACAGCTCCGCCAGCACGTTCAGCGTCGCATTCACCCGCCACGTCGGATTGCCGCCAACGCGGTATGCTCGGGACCGGAGACTCGTCAGCGCGCAGCCGTGAATCCGGATCGTCCAGGCTGCGAATTTGAAACCCTGCAAGGAGTACGACATGAGTTCAGCTTCACTCACGACCGGCATCGATCACGTAGGTCTTACCGTCAAGGATCTCGGCCTCACCAGCGCGTTTTTTATCGACTGCCTTGGCTGGAAAAAGATAGGCGAAAAGCCGGACTATCCTGCCGTGTTCGTCTCGGATGGCCACATCATGCTGACCTTGTGGCAACTCAAGAACACCGAATCCGAGGTCGCCTTCGACAGAAAGTCCAACGTCGGGCTGCATCACCTCGCAATACGCGCCGCGGATGAAAGCGCATTCAACGAGATATTCGAGCGTGTGTCGAAATGGCCAGGCGTCAAGGTGGAGTTTTCGCCCGAGTTGCTCGGCAAGGGGCCGAAGCGCCACATGATGATTTACGAGCCGAGCGGCATCCGCATCGAGTTCGACCTGAATCCGCCCAAGTAAGCACTCGTCAGCCATCCTGAACATCGTCTATGGGCCGGGCGCGGCTGTTCACCGCGCCCGGCGCTGAGGTGTTCGCGCGACGCGCAATTCCGATGGATCGAGGAAAAAATCCCGGTTGTCCGCCAGGCGCTCGATCATGAAGTCGATGAAGGTTTTCACGCGCAGCGGCTGTTCGGTTCGATGTCCGTAATAGATATGGATCATGCCGTAGTCCGCAATGTGCTGCGTCAGCAACGGAACGAGCCGGCCGCTTCGGATGTGAGCCGTAGCGTTGAAGGTGGCCAGCTGTCCGATGCCAAGCCCCGATAGCACAGCATGCGTTTCCATTTCTGTGTCGTTCACACAGACGACACAGGGCACGTCGCGATAGACAACCTCATCGCCGATCCGGAACTGCCACTGCGCAAGCTTGCCGGTGTTCGCGCGACGATAGCCGGTGCAACGATGCTGAGCCAGTTCCTCGATGGTCCGCGGCACGCCGTTACGCTCGATGTATTCCGGCGACGCGCAGACAATCAGATGGATCGGCATGAGCCGGCGCGCAATCGATCCGCCCGACGGTGGCGGCCCCGCCCGAAATCCCACGTCGGAACGTTCGGTCACGAGATCCGTGAAGTGATCGTCGAACTGCACTTCGAGTTGCACGTTCGGATAAAGCTGCTGGAATGCCTCGAAGCAAGGCCACAGCAGCGGAAGTCCGAGCGATCGCGGTGCGCTCACGCGCAGCAGACCGCCGACCTCCTCTTTCGAGCGCCGCGCCTCGTCGAGCGCGGAGTGCAGAGTGGCAAGCGCCGGCTTCACGCTGTCGAAAAGCCGCTGGCCCTCCTCGGTCAGGCTCAGCTTGCGGGTCGTCCGGTGGAACAGCCGCACCCCCAACTCCTTCTCCAGTTGCATCACCGCGTGGCTCGCAGCCTGAGGCGAGATGCCCTGATCGACCGCGGCGCGTCGCAGGCTGCCGAGCGCCGCGGCGCGCACGAAAGTGGTGATCGCACGAATTTCGTTCATGATCGCGCCCAGATTAGCAAATTTTAGTTGATTATGAGTCTAGCAATTGACGGCTAGTTTGTGTCAATCGTGACGCCTACCATGGCATCACCTCATCCGAGGCCACCCATCCGTAGGAGAGACATCATGGCAAGTACCCGGCAAGGCGATTTCAAGCGCGTATGGTTCATTACCGGTGCGTCGCGCGGTATCGGCGCGCTGATCGCCGAAGCGGCGCTCGCGGACGGCAACGCAGTCGTGGCAGCGGGACGCAACGTCGCGGCCATCGTCGAGCGGCTGGGCGAATCGGCCGCCTTGCTGCCGGTGGCGCTGGACGTGACGGATGAGACGCAGGCCCGAGCGGCGGTGCAACAGGCGGTGGAGAAATTCGGCCGCGTCGATGTGCTGGTCAATAACGCCGGCTTCGGCCTGCTGGGCGCAGTAGAAGAGTCTGCTGACAAGGACGTCCGCCGGATGTACGACACCAACGTATTCGGCCTGCTGAACGTGACGCGCGCTGTACTGCCGACGCTGCGCGCTCAACGCTCGGGCCATGTGATCAATATCTCGTCGATTGGCGGCTACCGCGGCTCGGCGGGATTCGGCGTGTATTCGTCGACGAAGTTCGCTGTCGAAGGCATCACCGAAGCGTTGCATGCCGAATTGAAACCGCTCGGGATTCACGCGACGGTCGTCGAGCCCGGTTATTTCCGCACGGACTTTCTGGATGGATCCTCGCTGGTCGTGGCGCCTGAGGTGATTGCCGACTATGACGCGAGCGCAGGCGCCGTGCGCCGCAAAGCCCAGGAGATGAATCACAACCAGCCGGGCGATCCGAACAAGCTGGCGGCTGCGATGATCAAACTCGTTGATGCACCTACGCCACCGCTGCGTCTTCCGCTTGGTACTGACACGCTTGCTGCTATCGCTGCGAAGAACGCTTATGTTACGCAGGAAACGGAGACGTGGAAGGCGTTGTCGGCATCGACGGACTTTGCTGCTTGAGTCGGGAAAAAACAAGAGCGCGGCGATTCGACATCCGCGCCTGAATCGTCGACAATCAACCCCGATCCAGGACCATCGGGGAAAGTGACATGAGCATTCGGGACGCGCGATCGAGCGATGCGAAAGAAATTTGCATCTTGAGTTGCCAGTTCGGCTGGAGTGCTTCCGAGGAAGACATCAAGACCCGGCTTGAGGTCATATTGCCCAGATCGGATCACAAGATTCTTGTCTATGAAAATGACGCCGGAGAAGTCCTTGGATGGATTCATGCTCGCGTCGACATCATCATCTCCAGTGGAAAATATGGAGAGATTTTGGCTTTCGTGGTGCGTGAGGGTTCGAGAGGCGTCGGCACTGGCCGCGAACTCCTTACAAGCGCCGAGCATTGGATCAAAAGCCACGAATACAACGCTACATCGATTGTCATACGCTGCAACAACGAGCGAAAGCGCACCCACGAGTTTTATACGCGCAACGGCTATAGCATTACGATGATTGGCCTTAGAAAGCAGATCGGCAACTGAGCCAGCCCGCCTAAAACTCGTCCCATGACGGCTGTTCTCCATAAGCCTCAGCCAAGTAATCCATGAACCGCCTCACCTTCGAAGGCACATAGCGCGCAGTCGGATAAACCGCGTGGATCGTCAATTCGGGCGCTTTATATCCGGGCAAGAGTTCCACCAGTCGCTTCGTGCGGATATGCGGTCCGAACACGAACGTAGGCCCATACGCAATGCCGATACCTGCCAGCGTCGACGCCAGCAGCATCTGCATGTTGTTCGCCTGCATCCGGTACGGCCCGTCGATCGCATGTTGGCGGCCTGCTTCATCTATCAGTGCCCACTCAGGTATCGACACCGCCTCGTTGAAGGCCAGACGAGGCGCGTCACGCAGATCTTCGGGCGTTTTCGGCACACCCTCACGTTCGAGAAACGCAGGTGCCGCGCACAGGACCATCCTGCACGGCGCAAGACGCCGCGCGACCAGCTGCGAATCGGGCAACCGGCCGATGCGGATCGCGACATCGACTCCATCGTTCTGCAGATCAACGTAGCGATCATCAAGCGAAACCTCGATGTTCACCTGCGGATGGTTCTCGAGGTAACGCGCCACCACGTCGCCCATATGCAGTTCGCCAAAAGTAACCGGCGCGGCAACGCGCAACGTGCCGCGTGCAGTGCTGTGGGCATCGCTCGCCTCGCTGTTGGCGTCGTCGAGTTCTTCGAGTATCCGCTTGCAGCGGACGTAATAACTACGTCCGGCATCCGTGAGACTAAGGCTGCGCGTACTTCGCTGCAGCAACCGGACGTTCAGATCGGCCTCGAGCGCACTCAGATACTTCCCTGCCATGGAGGCCGACAGTCCAAACCGTCTGCCAGCCGCCACCAGGCTGCCCTCGTCCACCGCGGCAACGAATACGCCAATGCTCGCAAAACGGTCCATAGCTCGCTCATTCGATAGTTTTACGACAGGTTGATGATAGGAAATACCGGATTATCTCGCCAAACGATCCAATCTACTATGCATTCACGGTCCGGAAACGGAAATCGAATCGCTTGAACATCAGAGGAGCGGCGCCATGAAAATCGCATCAAACGGCATTCATATCGAGGTCAACGATCAGGGCAGCGGCACACCCGCTATTCTCTTTCTGCATTACTGGGGCGGCTCGTCACGCACCTGGAACGACGTGATTGCCGCGCTACCGAACTCATACCGGACAGTCGCGCTCGATCACCGCGGCTGGGGAAACTCGGACGCTCCGGCTAACGGCTACGCACTCGCTGATTTCGCCGATGACGCACAAGGGGTAATCGAGTCGCTGAATCTGGGCAAGTTCGTGCTGGTAGGTCATTCGATGGGCGGCAAGATCGCACAATTGCTGGCGGCGCGCCGTCCCGAAGGACTGGCGGGATTGGTGATGGTCGCGCCCTCCCCGCCGGTTCCACTTGTGCTTCCCGCTGAAGTGCGGGCGCAGATGGAAGTGGCCTACGAATCGCGCGCGTCGGTCGAGATGTCGATCGACCACATGCTCACGGCGAAGACGCTAAGCCCGGCGCATCGTGAGCAGGTGATTGAAGACAGTTTGCGTGGTGCCCCGCAGGCCAAAGCAGCGTGGCCGCTCCATGCGAGCCATGAAGACATTACACGCGAGGTTGCGACGATCAATGCTCCTGCGATCGTTATCGCTGGCGAACTGGATCGGGTGGACAGCGTGGAAACGCTTCAGACGAAACTGCTTCCCCATATTCCACATGCTCGCATGCATGTCGTGCCAGGCACCGGCCACTTGTCGCCGCTCGAATCGCCGGTTGAGGTCGCCAGGCTTGTCGAGAATTTCGTCGAGTCGCTTGAATTGACGACCTCGTAAGCGAAGCAATGTTTGAAATGCGCGGGGAAAGCCGCGTTGCCACTACCTTCCCCGCGTGCTCGCCTATAAAATGACGCTCCCCTGCAAAAGCCCCTCCACGGAGCAACATGACTAACGTACGACTCAGCCGCGCCACCCCGGCCGACGCAGCCGATCTGATCGCCGCCAACGTTGCGAGCCAGGCTCACCATTTGCCATGGGTTGCATCCTTCACCGATCAGGCCGGTTTCGACACCTGGTTTGCGCGTGGCCTCACCGGACCCAACGTTGGCCTGATCGCGCGTGAAGCAGCGTCGCATCAGGTAGTGGGCATCATCAATCTCAACGAGATCGTCATGGGCGCTTTCCGGAGCGCCTATCTCGGCTACTATGGAATGCTTAGCTTCGCCCGCACGGGCCTGATGACCGAGGCGCTCCGCGCGGCCGCATGCTATGCGTTCAACGATCTTGGTTTGCACAGGCTGGAGGCCAACATTCAGCCGGACAATCTCGCATCGATTGCGCTAGTGCGCCGCGTGGGTTTCAAGCAGGAAGGCTTCTCGCCGCGCTATCTTCGCATCAACGGGGAATGGCGCGACCACGAACGCTGGGCACTGCTTGCCGACACGGCGGACTAAGCATGCCCCACACACGGCGCCATCGCGCGGACCTTTTAGAACCGGTGGCGCATCCCCACTCCCACCACAATTTGCTCATCGGTCGAAGACATCGCCTGACCGCTTACATCGGCCGTTAATCCCGAGCCGTCGCTGTCGATATGCTGATAGCTCGCCTGCAAATACAGGTCCGTACGCCTGGACAGAAAATAATCGGTCATCACCGATACCTCATGCCACTTCGGATGATGCTCGCCGCTCGCCGTAGAGAGCGCCGCGTCCGTGTAGGTGTATTCGCCGATCAGTTTGAGCGCTGGGCTTAGCGTATAACTCGCGTTCACTTCATAGTTGTTAAAGCTCGCACCCTGGCCATTCTGCGTGAGGCCGAGGCTATTGGCCCCGTTGATCGTATCCAGGCCACCCAGTTGCGTGCGCGTCCAGACGAAGCCGAACCTTGCTGCGCCGAGCGCATAGTTTGCCCCTGCGCCATAAGTACGCTGCTGCGCGGCTATAAACGTCCGATCAGTCAAGGTTATCGCACCGCCGGTATTGCTACCGCCACCGTTGTTCGCCTGCAAATAACCCGCACCGAGACTCAACGGACCCGCGTCATAGGCTGCGCCGAAGCTGTACAAACGATTGTCGTCGAAGCCGCCAGCCTCATCCGAGAACCCATACAGTGCTCCAAAGCGCAGCCCCTCGTATGAGTTGCTGGCGAACTTCACCGAGTTATTCACGCGAAACGAGTTATTCAGGTTGTCGTTATCGAACGGATGTGCAGACAGATTGTTGCCGCCAGGATGCACACCGGTGAAGCTGAGCGGGGCTAGATAGTCCACCACCGAGTCGTACTGGCGTCCCAACGTGACCGTGCCGAAGCGGTTGTTCGACAGCCCCGCAAGCGCCTGATAACCAAACTCGCGACCGCCTTGCCGAGCCGTTCCATTCATTACACTGAAGCCGTTCTCAAGCTGGAAAATCGCCCGTGTTCCGCCGCCGAGATCTTCGCGCCCGACGAAACCCCAGTGGCTGCCGGTCACATCACCGCTGCCTGCTTGCCAGGCAGAATGCCCATTCTGATTGCTGGCATACAAGAGCCCAGCATCGATCACCCCATAAAGCGTCACGCTCGATTGTGCTTGTGCCCCGCAGGCGTACCCCGCCGCGCATACGGCAATAACAAGAGTCTTCTTCATTTGTGTCCTGAAGTTTTGATTTGACCGTTCGTGCGCACGCCGACGCGACGCCCCTTTCGAGAGCGTGCGTCGATGCGTTGCCGAAGCGGCGTGGTTTGGGGGCTGGCTGGGCCGTGTGGCTAACGGCTGGCGATGCCCGTCTGAGCGGCGAGTCCGTCGATCAGAACCTGATGGTGGCCGCGCGAGCATGGCTCGATACGCGCGGCGACACCGAATACCTGGCTGAGCGTCGCAGGCGTGACGACTTCGGACGGCGGTCCGAAGCGCACGATGCGCCCCTCGTGCAGCAGCATCGCGCGTTCGCATGCGCGCATCGCTGCGTTAATGTCGTGCAGCACCACTACGGTAACGATGCGGCTCTCACGCGTGACCTCGCGCAGCACCTGCATCACGTGAAACTGGTGGTTGAGATCGAGTGCTGAAAGCGGCTCGTCGAGCAACAACACTTGTGGGTCGCGCACCAATGCCTGAGCAATGCCAACGAGTTGGCGCTGCCCGCCCGACAACTCGTCGAGCGAACGCGCCGCGAGGTTCTCGATGCCGAGCCTGCGCAGAACGCTGTGGGCGTGCGCGAGATCGTCCCCATGCGGGGAACGTCCCAGAGAACCGGCATATCCGCGCGTGGCGCGGCACGCCACCAATGCGGACTCCAGAACTTGCAGGCGCACTCCGGCGGGCAACGCCTGCGGCAGATACACGACGCTATGCGAGCGGGCACTGGCCGCCGACAACGCGAGCGTCTCGCCATCAAGCGACAGCGAGCCGGCGTGAACGCGCGTAAGCCCGGCCAAAGCACGCAATAGCGTGGACTTCCCGCTGCCATTAGGTCCCAGCAGTGCAGTGATCTGGCCACGAGGCAGCGGTCCGGCTTCGAGCGCGGTGAGCACCTGGCGCTTGTCGTAGCGCACGCTGAGATCGTGGATGTAGAGGCCATTCATCCCAGTTGTCCCTGCGAGCGCACCACAATGCCGAGAAACAGCGGAATGCCGACCAGCGCCGTGACAATGCCGACCGGAATCAGCACACCGGGGATGATCAGCTTCGAGGCGATGGACGCAAGCGAAAGCGTCAATGCACCGATCAACATGCTGCCGGGCAGATAAAAGCGATGATCCTCGCCGAACAGCGTGCGCGCAATGTGCGGCGCAATCAGCCCCACGAAGCCGATCGTACCGACGAACGACACCGCGAGTGCGGACAGCACCGATACGCGCAGCAGCGTCGACAGGCGCAAGCGCCGCACGTCGATACCGAAGCTGGCCGCGCGGTCTTCGCCAAGACGTAGCGCAGTCAACGTCCAGGCGTTGCGCATCGACAGTGGCAACGCCAGCGCCAACGCGACCGCCAGCACTGAAATCTTGGGCCAGTCCGCGCGCGCCAGCGAACCGAGCGTCCAGAACACGAGACCCTGGAGCGCATCGGCCGAGGCCACGAATTGCATCAACGAGACGAGCGCGTGAAACGCGAACACGAGCGCGATGCCGAGCAGCACGACACCTGCTGTGTTCATGCCGCGCCAGCGTGCCACCGAATCGAGCATCAACGCGGAAAGCAGTGCAAAAATGAATGCATTCGCGGAAACGATCCAGGTTTGCGATACGCCAGGAATAGCGATATCCAGCACGATCGCCAGAGATGCGCCGAACGCAGCCGCAGCCGATACGCCGAGGGTGTAGGGACTCGCGAGCGGGTTGTTGAGGATCGTCTGCATCTCCGCACCCGACAATCCCAGCGATGCGCCCACCAGCAGCGCCATCATCGCGTAGGGCAGGCGAATCTGCCAGACGATCACGCTGGTCGCCGGATCAGCCGAGGCCCGTTCGAAAACCGTGTGCAGCAGCGCCATCAACGGCAAGCCGGAGGGCCCGGTGCGCAGGTCGAACAGCAGCGAGCACGCAATCAGCGCGGTGACAGCGAAGAGCCACATGACGCGTCGATGCGTGAGGCGCCGGTAATGCCGCAGGCTGATGTCCTGCGGCATGGTCTGGTGCGGAAGCGTCGCCATGCATTAGCCGCCAGTCGAATGCGACGCAACCGTAGACGCGGCGCCCTTCACTCCGTCCACCCAGTACGCGCCATCAGGCGGCACAGCGAGGAAGCGGCGATACAGTTCGGCCTGCGTAGCATTCACGTCGAGGTCCTTGAACTGCTGCGGATAAAACCACTTCGCAAACGCCTCGATCGCCACGATGTTGTACGGCGAATCGTAGTAGTTGTGTGAAATACCATGCACGTCGCCGTCGTGGATTGCCTTGATCGTATCGAAGCCCGGCCGTGCGACGAGCGTCGCGAGGCTCGCTTGCGCATCGTGCTCGCTCGTCAGTGCGCCGACCCGCAACGATGCGAGGCCCGGCTTGGTGCGGCTGCCAGTGGCGATATACACATCGGGTCGTGCCGCGATGATCTGCTCCATGCTGATGTCGCCGAGCACGCCAGGCAACAGGCCCGCCGCGATGTTGCGTCCGCCTGCGGCCTGGATGAACTCACCAAAGTTGCCGTTGCCGGCGGTATGGCAGCAACCAGCATCCCACGCGCCAGCTAACAGGTCGATAAAGACCGTCGGCCGCTGCTGCAACGGAATCTGTTTCACCACGGCCTGCACGCGCGCCAGGTGCTGCTGATAGAACTGCGCATATGCATTCGCCTCCGGCTCGCGGTGCATCACCTTGCCGAGCAGTTCGATGCTGGGCAGGGTGTTCTGCATCGGATGCAAACGGAAGTCGACGAATACGACCGTCGTACCGGTCGCCTCGAGTTGCTTGACGAGCGCGTTATAACGGCTCGGGCCGTGACCCGCGAGACTGAAAATGGCGAGATCGGGTTTGAGGCTCAGCGCCTTCTCATCGCTGATGCTGTCTTCTGTTGCCTTGCCGATCAGCGGAACCTGCCTGATGCCCGGAAATTGCTCGGCGTAAGCGTCGAAGGTCTGCGGATCCATGGTCGGCAGATCGCCTTGCCATCCGACGATACGCTCCAACGGCTGTTTGCCTTCCAGCAGGGCGACCGCCATCAGCAAGCGGCTTTCGCCAAGGAGGATGCGGTGCGGGTTCGCTGGGATGCGGATCGTGCGGCCGGCAAGGTCTGTCACTGTCTGCGCGGGCGCCGGGCTTGATATTCCGGGTGCCGAGCTTGTTCCGGTGGCCGGCATTGTTCCGGGGGCCGGCCTTTCTCCGGTTGGGGTCGTCGCAGCATGCGCTGCTCCACCGGCCCCGAGCATGGCGAAACCAACCGCCGCGCACGCCACCATGGCGCGCGCGACTGAGCCAAGGAAGTGAGCCCGTGACTGAAACCGGAAAATCGACATGGTATAGTTCTTGAATGAGAATGATTGCCATTTGCGGGCTCCACTTTAGCGGTGCAATGTAATGGCGATGTGTTGGAACAAGGCTGTTTTGTAATGGAATGTGTTGGCGCGGACGCGATCGCGGTGATTGCGTCGTAGATGCGCAGATGTGTAGATGCCCCGCGCCCCGCAAACAAGAACTCACGATGGACCACATACTCGTTGTCGACGACGACCCCAACATTCGCCAACTGCTGCAGGACTACCTGCGCAGCATGGGCTATGGGGCGACCGCCGTCGAAAACGGCGTGCAGATGAAGCAGGTCATCAACACGTCGCACGTCGATCTCGTCGTACTCGATCTGATGCTCGAAGGCGAGGACGGCCTCGATATCACGCGCGATCTGCGGCGCGAACGCGGCGTACCGGTCATTATTCTGAGCGCACGAGGCGGCCTGCTGGACCGCATCCTCGGACTGGAGATGGGCGCCGACGACTACTTGCCGAAGCCCTTCGACCCGCGCGAACTGGTTGCCAAGATCAAGGTGGTGCTACGCCGCACGCGCAGCGTGCCTGGCGAACGGCTCGCGGATTCGTCCGCGTTCGTGAACTTCGCGGGATGGAAGCTCGACACTCGCGTGAAGCAGATGTGCTCGCCCGACGGCATGATCGTCTCGCTCGGCGGCTCCGACTATCGCGCACTGCGCACGCTGCTCGATCATCCGAACCGGCCGCTCTCGCGCGAGTTTCTGCTCGACCGCGTGTTCGGCAAGGAACGCACGCCGCTCGACCGCTCGATCGACGTATGCATCAGCCGTCTGCGTCAACACCTCAAGGACTCGGCGCGCGGCACCGGACTGATCCGCACCGTGCGTAACGAGGGCTATATGCTTGCGGCCGATGTCACACATGAAGCCTGAAGCGCCTCGATGAGCCATTCACACCGATGAAACTACGCCTTTGGCCCGATACACTGTACGGACGGCTCGTGCTGATTCTGGCGATCGGCATGTTCGCGGGGCAACTCTTCACCAGCACGATCTGGTTCGAGACACATGACAACCGCACGCTTGAAATTCCCGCGCGCCTGTTTGCCAGCCGGCTCGCGGATACCGTGCGTCTGCTTCAGAACGCCCCGGACGATACCGCGCGTGATTCGATCGCCAGGCAACTCGGCGATCAACGCTACCGCTTGCAATGGATCGACGCGCCCGCTGCCGTACCGCTTGACGGGTCGCTCGCACAGCGCGCCGTTAGCGACCTGATAGCGGGTGTGATCCGCCGTCGTCTCGGTGAAGCCATCGAAGTACGTCTGCTTGACGTTCAGTTGCGCGACGATAAGGGCCATCATAACGGCATCCTCGGCCTGTTCAATTCGCGCATGCCGTCGGGCGATTTTCATCTGCAATTGAAGCTGCCGCAGGGTCAGTGGCTCGACGTGCACGCCAACGAAGGACAGGCCGGCATGCAGACCGAGCCCGGCTCGCTGGTGCTCGACTACCTCTTGCGGATCTATCTGGTGCGTCTCACGGCCGTGTTGTTGCTCGCGCTGGTGGCCGTGCGCTTTGCAGTCAAACCGCTAAAGGAACTGGCGAAGGCCGCCGAGGCGTTGGGCCGCAACATCTACCGTCCGCCACTGCCGGTAACAGGTCCGCTGGAGGTGCGAACCGCGGCGCAATCGTTCAACGCGATGCAGGAGCAGCTCACCCGTAGTCTCGCTGAACGCACACGCTTTTTGACGGCTGTATCACACGATCTTCGTTCGCCGCTCACAAGGCTGCGGCTGCGCACCGAGATGCTTCCCGACACCGAAGCACGCGAGCGCTTGCGCGGCGATCTCGATGAGATGGAAGCGATGGTCGGCGCGACGCTCGATGCCGTGCAAGGCGTGGAGATTACCGAAGAGCGTCACGAGATCGAGATCAATTCGATGCTGGAAGGCCTGGCAGAGGATGCCCGCGAGGCGGGTCATGAAGTCAGTATCGAAGGTCGTGCGACGCGTCCTTTGTCCGGGTATCCGCGCAATCTGAAACGCTGTTTGCAGAACCTGCTCGACAATGCGATCCGCTATGGCGATAGCGCGAAGATCAGCGTAAGCGACGATGACGCCGTCTTGTGCATCGCCATCAGCGACGAAGGCCCCGGTATCACCGACGAGGCTTTGCTCGAGCGCGTATTCGAGCCGTACTTCCGCGTGTCGGCGTCGCGTAGCGGGGCACGCGGCGGAACAGGACTCGGACTGACGATCGCACGCAGCGTTGCGGCCGCACATGGTGGCACACTGACGCTGCGCAACGGCGCGGTTAAAGGACTCGTGGCGACGCTAAGACTGCCGCGAGACGGCCACTCGCATGAACTGTCGTGGCGCATCGGCTGAAGCGGCAGGACGCTCCGCCTTGTTGGCCCTTCTCTAAAGATCGTACCCGGGATTACGCCGCGCAAGCCGGTAGGCGGCGGCGAGATCGAGACGAACCTGCCACTCCTCCGGTGAAACCAGAAGACTGACATCAGGAATTTCGAGTGCGGTGCTCAACACGCTTTTCCTCCTGCCGCTCGCGCGGCGTGTTCTTCCTGAAGTTTGCGCCACAGGATCTTGCCGCTGCCGGATTTGGGTAACGACGTCACGAACTCGACAAACCGCGGCGCCTTGTAAGACGCCATCTGTTCATGCGCCCAATCGATGATATCGCTCTCAGTCAGTTTTCCTGCATAACCGGCGGCGGGCACGACCAGCGCCTTTACCGTTTCACCACGACGCTCGTCCTGCACGCCGATCACGCACACCTCATGAATGCCCGGATGCCGGTACATCAGCGCTTCCACCTCGGCTGGCCAGACCTTGTAGCCGGATGCGTTGATCATGCGTTTGAGGCGATCGGTCATGAAGAAATAACCGTCTTCATCGATATGCCCCAGATCGCCAGTGCGCAGAAAGCGTTTGCCATCGAGCTCGACAAACGCCTCAGCCGTCCCCTTGGGATTGCGCCAGTAACCCCGCATGATCTGCGGTCCGTTGACGACGATTTCGCCGGTTTCGCCCCGCGCCACTTCCTGCAGCGTGGCCGGATCGACCACCCGCGAATCGAGATCGAATACAGGAACGCCAAGGCACTGCGGTTTGGGACGATGAGGCGGGTTGATATGCGTCCCGGCGATCGTCTCCGACATGCCGTAGCCTTCTACATAGTCAAGGCCGGTCAGTGTCTTGAGCTTGCGCGCAATCGCCTCCGGCATGGCGGCGCCGCCGCCGCGCGTACCGCTCAGGCTGGAAATATCGTATTCAGCAAGCTTCGGATTGGACAAAAAGTCGACCATCATCGTCGAGATGGATTGCCACGCGGTGACGCGATAGCGCTGCATGCACTGAGCCGCTGCGTCGCGATCCCAGCGCGGCAATATGACGATGGTTGCGCCTGCATACAACGGACCGTTCATGCCGCCCTGCATGCCGGTGACATGAAACATCGGCAATACCGACAGATGAACGCTGTCTTGCGATCCCCCGAACCACACGCAACCACCCACCGACGTACTCATCACACTGCGATGCGTGTGCATGCAACCTTTCGGCTTGCCCGTGGTGCCGGACGTGTATGGCATCACGCACAGATCGTCTGGGCCGGCAGTGAGTGGCCCTGGAGCCAGGCGACGCTCAAGCACCGTGTTCCATGCGGTGACACCGTGACGTTCGATGGATTTTCGCGGCGCAGTGACGAACTCTGGAGGCGTAATGGGCAACGGCTGTTTCAGGTAGTCGCTATAAGTCGCGACGATTGCATATTTCAGGCCCTGCCCTGGCGCCTCGCCCAGCAAAGGCTCGATCTGTGGATACAGGCATTGCGGGACGATGGCGGTCGTCGCGCCGCTGTCCTCCACGTAATGCCGTAACTCGTCCGTCAGGTTCATCGGATTGACCGGCACAACCACCGCGTTCGCTCGCAGGATGCCGTAGTAGGCAAGCACCCATTGCGGACTGTTCTGCATGTAGAGCAGCACCCGGTCGCCGGCCTTTACTTCGCACTCCTGTTGCAGGAAACCCGCGATCCGTTCGGTTTCATCTTTGAACTCCGCAAACGTAACCGGCGTATCGTAGAAGATGATGAACGGCTTATCCGGAAAGCGGGTTGCCGCGACCTCGGCGTTATAGAACAGGCTGGTTTCCGGCAAGCTCAGGTGCAGTGGCACGCCAGTCGGCCAGTGCGCGCGATGAAGCGTATTCATGGTATCTGCTGCCCTCATGTTCTTGTATGCGTCTGCGTGTCTGCGCCCGTCGTCAGACGATGCTTGAGCCGCCATCCACCGCCAGATGCTGGCCGGTAATATGGCGCGACGCCTCGCTCGCGAGAAACACCACCGAACCCTTCAGATCTTCCTCGCCGCCGAGCCGGTGCAGCGGCGATTGCGCAATCACGGCTTCGCTCATGGTGGCGAGCAGTCCCGCCGACATCTTCGAGGGGAAAAAGCCCGGGCAGATGGCGTTGACGTTAATGTTGTGCCGGCCCCATTCGGACGCCAGCGCTCGCGTGAAGTTGATCGCCGCGGCCTTCGAGGTGTTATAGGCAATCGTGTTCATGCCGGCTGGCGCGCCCTTCAGGCCTGCTATCGAGGCAATGTTGATGATCTTGCCGGAGCGGCGAGGAATCATGCTGCGCTTGCCGACTTCGCGTGCGAGAAAGAATGGCGCATTGATGTTCAGGTTCATGACCTTGTGCCACGCCTCGTCAGGATAGTCCTCTGCAGGAGCGCCCCACGTTGCGCCGGCATTGTTGACGAGAATGTCTATGTGGTCGTAGACCCCTAGCACCTCGCTGACAAGATCGGGAATCCTGTCGAATTTCGCAAGGTCGTTGACGATGGTATGGACTTCGATGCCGAGCCCTTCGAGATGCGCTTTCGCCTCTGCCAGTTCGTCGGCCTTGCGCGCGGTGATCGCCACGCGGCAGCCCATTTCTCCCAGCGCCTCGGCCATCTGCAAACCGAGCCCGCGCGAGCCGCCGGTAATCAGCGCCACCTTGCCTTCCAGTTGAAACAGGTCTTTCACATGCATCAGGCGTCTCCTTGATATAGATGGGCTTCCGCGAAGCAGACGAGTCCGTTTTTTCAGTCCATCATACGTGTGAGCATTCGCTGTGTAAATAAAAGCATGACCGTTCAATTTATGCATAAACCGTCGGCCCCTCGTCTGTCATCGGGACTTACCCGGCTGTCGAGCCGACCGCACACCGATAGATGAGCGAATAACCGCGCGTACGTTGCGCCGCACCACCAGGAAGCCCTTGCCGGTAAAATCGCTCCTTACGAAATCAAAACTTACCGGTGCGCTCCACGCACAACCCATCACAGTGACAACGACTCTCGACCAATTGCTTGCGGGACAACTGACCGGTACGCAACGCCTGAAACTGGCCTGCGGGCTCCACGAATTTCCACGCGAAATTCTGGATCTCGCGGACACACTGGAAATTCTCGATCTCGCCGGCAACGCGCTCTCGTCGCTACCCGATGATCTACCCCGCCTGAAAAAACTGCGCATCATCTTCTGCTCGGACAATCAGTTCACCGAGCTGCCCGAGGTACTCGGCCAGTGCGGGCAGTTAAGCATGGTGGGCTTCAAGGCAAACCGCATCCATACGGTGTCGGGCCGATCGTTGCCACCCGCACTCCGTTGGTTGATCTTGACGGACAACGAAATCGAAACGCTTCCGCCTGAAATCGGCAACTGCTCACAGCTACAGAAGCTGATGCTGGCCGGGAACCGCTTGCAGACATTGCCAACGGAACTGACCGCATGTACCCGTCTCGAACTGATCCGACTCGCGGCGAACCGGCTTACGGAATTGCCAGCCGCGTTGCTCAAACTGCCTCGGCTCTCGTGGCTGGCGTATGCCGGCAATCCGTTTACCGCGAAACTGGAAGCCGCAGCATTGACAGAAACGCCGATCGCGGAGGTGCACTGGGACGCGCTGGAATTGCATCATCAACTCGGCGAAGGCGCCTCGGGTGTCATTCATCGCGCAGCGCATCGCAAACACGACAAAGACGCTGGCCATGTGGCCGTCAAGCTCTTTAAGGGCGACGTGACCAGCGATGGCTTGCCCCACTGCGAAATGGCGGCTTGCATCAACGCAGGCGCTCATCCCAATCTGATTCCGGTGCTCGGCAAGCTCAAAGAGCATCCAGCGGGGAGCGATGGCCTCGTCATGGAGTTGATCGATCCGCAATTCAGGAACCTGGCTGGTCCGCCCAGCCTCGATTCGTGTACGCGCGATATTTACAGCAACGACACCCGCTTCGATTTCCCCTCGGCGTTAAGCATTGCATGCGGCATTGCTTCAGCAGCCCGTCATCTGCATCGGCGAGGCATCATGCATGGCGATCTTTATGCCCACAATATTCTGCATTGCGGTCAGGGAAGAGCCTTATTGGGCGACTTCGGCGCCGCGTCGTTCTATGCGCGAGACGACGGGACACTGGCTCCTTTGCTCGAGCGCATCGAAGTGCGGGCGTTTGGCTGTCTGCTTGAAGAGTTGATCGAGCGAATCGATGAACGTGAAGCGCAGCCGGACACTCTCGCTGCCCTGTTAAGGCTGCAGGCCGCATGTTTTAGCACAACGGTGGCCGCAAGACCGTCGTTTGAAGAGATCGTGGAAGGGCTTTCAGCATTAAGCGGCTCGCAAGGGAGCCTTGGCGCTTAGCCACCGCAGGGCGCCGCGACAGTGCGTAATAAAGTCGTCAGTATCTAACTGTGCTCCTCGCCAAGTCCGGCGACTGTACCGGTTCCAGCGGCAGCCGTGCCGCTAAGATGTCGCCTCGACGAGAGGTATATCGCTTCAGCTGCGAATCAAGGTGCGATCTGCCGCACTTTATTTTTTCTCCTCGTTATATCCGCAGCGATATCACGATCTGTCCGACCCCATAGATCGCGACGTCTTCCCACACGCAATCACGACAAACGAAATGATCATCAACATGAGAAAGTCGCTACTCACAGCGGCGTTGTTACTCTCCTGGGCAGGAACCAGCTATGCACAAAGCAGTGTCACCCTCTACGGCATCGTCGATACCGCACTGATTTATGCAAACAACCAGACAACCGGCGGCGCAGGCGCACCCGGTCACAGCGGCATCGAAATGGACAGTGGCGGCATCAGCGGAACACGCTGGGGCCTGAGAGGTTCGGAAGATCTGGGCGGCGGCCTTTCCGCCGTCTTCCTGCTGGAAGATGGCTTCTCCAGCGCCAACGGAAAGCTCAGCAACTCGGGCGACCTGTTTGGCCGCCAGGCCTATGTCGGCCTGAGCTCGAACACCTACGGCACGATTACAGCGGGACGGCAGTATAGTTTTATGTCCCAATACCTCTCGGCGCTGAGCGCCGAAGGTCTCGGCTGGGCCGGCAACCTTGCTGATCACCCGTTCGACAACGACGACATGATCCGGCATCAAAGCATCCAGAACTCCGTAAGATATGAAAGCCCGACCTATCGCGGTCTGACCGTCGGCACGATGTATGGCTTCTCGAATGAGGCCGGCGAGTTTTCGAACGATCGCGCCTATAGCATGGGCGCCAAATACGACAACGGACCGGTCTCCCTCGTCGCCAGCTATCTCCAGATCAATCGTTCGGCAGGCGCTGCTAACGTCAACACGAGCGGCGCTGTCACCAACGACGATAGCGACGCCGTCATCACCGGCGGAAGTCAGCAGATCTGGGGGCTCGGTGGAAAATACGACTTCGGTCCGGCATCCATTGGACTAGTGTGGACCCATTCGTCGACCAACGACGTGACGAGTGTCTATCAAGGCGGCAACCTCGCGCCCTTGGTGGGCAGCCTGCTTCGCTTTAACAACTTCGAAATCAACGGCCGTTATTTCGTCACCCACGCTTTGGCGCTTTCCGCATCCTATACGTACACTGATGGACGTTTCGACTCGTCGACCGAAAGCCTTAGCCCCAAATGGCACGAGGCGATCGTACAGGCCGACTACCAGTTTAGCCGTCGCACCGATGTCTACCTGGAGAGTCTCTACCAGACGGTGAGCGGCGGCGGTGGCAATCCGGCATTCAATGCTTCGATGTTCAATGTGACACCATCCGCAAACAATCGTCAGTTACTGTTTGTAGCAGGCTTCCGTCACCGGTTCTAAAGCAGGTCTGTGCAGCAACGGAAACTAAAAAACTATTAATCCACCGTTCGCGGAAGTTAACTGCCAGACACTTGCGAAATTCCGCAGGTCCAAGACCCAGAAACGATAACGCCCAGGTTATCGTTTCGTTCCAAAAGTTTTACTGTCGCATCTTCAAACACCCCACTACTATCGCCTCCAAGGAGAGATTGACGTAACGCGTTGCTCTCCGGCCGTCGTTTTCCAGATGTAATCTCGCTGTAAATCAGAAACCTGTTTTGTTGAATGACGACACATTTCAATCGATTTCCTTTTATATAGGAATACGAAATTGTGGCGGTATATTTTTTCAAGTTAAACCACAGAAGGTAAAGAAACATGACTGACCTGTCGCGACGCAAAGTTCTGGTTGGCGCTGCAGCCTCGGCTGCAGCGCTCGGTGTAGCCGCCACCGCTAAAGCCGCGTCGTTCGGCAACCCCGATCGACCACCCGAAGGCCAAATCAACGCAAAGAGCCCGACGAGCCTGAACGACCCCGGTCCGCAAAATCCGACACTGGCGGGACAGTTCCCGTCGTTCCAGAATCCGCCGGCTACCGATATCAACGGCATGCCGCTTTTCTGGGCCTCGTTCAACAATGCCCACAAGCGCTACCAGAACGGCGGTTGGGCTCGCGAGGTCACGCAGGACGACTTCGCCATTTCGGAAGATATTTCGGGCGTCAACATGCGCCTCGCCGCCAACGGCATCCGCGAGATGCACTGGCACCAGCAAGCCGAATGGGCCATCATGCTCGACGGCAAGTGCCGGATTACAGTTCTCGACGAACAAGGCCGTCCGCAAGTGGCCGATGTGAAAACCGGTGACCTCTGGTACTTCCCGCCCGGCCTTCCGCACTCGCTGCAAGGTCTGGGACCGACGGGCGCCGAATTCCTGCTCGCGTTCGACAACGGCCGCGCATCCGAATTCAACACGCTGCTGCTGACCGACTGGATTGCCCACACGCCGCCAGAGGTGCTTGCCGCCAACTTCAACGTTCCTGCGGACGCATTCAAGAACATTCCGGTCGACAATCTCTGGATCTTCCAGGGTGAAGACCCGGGTCCACTGGACGCCGCACAACGAGCGGTGGCTTCCCCGCTAGGCCTGCCTGCTCACCCGTTCATCTTCTCGCTCAGCGATATGCCGCCGACGAAGCTGACCAAGGGCGGCATGGTACAGATCGCCGACAGTCGCAATTTCAATGCATCCACCACGGTCGCCGCGGCCCTGGTCACGATCAAGCCGGGCGGCATGCGTGAACTGCACTGGCATCCGAACGCAGACGAATGGCAGTACTACATTAAAGGCGAAGCACGCATGACCGTGTTCGACACGGGTCCTAAGGCCGCCACTGCCGATTTCCGTGCCGGCGACATCGGCTATGTGAAGAAGAGCCTCGGCCACTATGTGCAGAACACGGGCAACACCGACCTGATCTTCCTTGAGATCTTCAAGGCTGATCACTTCGCCGAAGTGTCGCTGTCCGACTGGCTGACGCACACCCCGCCGAAGATGGTCATGGAGCATCTGAATATCACCGCCGAGACGCTTGCACGGTTCCCCAACAACCGCCCTGACGTATTGCCGATTTGACGGCTGCAACAGAAGTCGTACCAAGTTGCCGCCCGGGACATAAACGGCTCCGGGCGGCGCAAAAGGACGGGCATACGCGGGTAGGCGACCGACGTCGCGCTCCATTAGCCATTGCGTTCAATTCCGGTGGGTCAAGGTTAAGACGATGCTTCCATTTCTCAAGATACTCCAGCCGAGCGGTGCATCACTGTCCGGCGCGACGCAGCAAACCGAGCTCGCCGTGCGCGATGTGCTGAACGGACGTCGTAAAGGTGTACGCGCTTTTCTGCCGTTCGTTGGCCCCGCCGTCATTGCGTCGGTCGGCTACATGGATCCGGGTAACTTTGCGACCAATATCCAGGCGGGTTCGTCGTGCGGGTATGAGTTATTGTGGGTCGTCGTCGTGGCGAGTGTGGTCGCCATGCTGTTCCAGGCCATGTCGGCCAAACTGGGCATCGTCACAGGGCGAAATCTCGCGGAACTGTGCCGCGAGCAATTCCCGAAACCCGTCGTGAAGGCAATGTGGTACGGCTCGGAGATCGCCGCGATGGCGACCGACATTGCCGAATTTCTCGGTGGCGCCCTGGGCGTTTCACTGCTGTTTCACGTGTCGCTGCTTTGCGGCCTGGTCGTCACCGCTGTAGTGACGATGGCTATCCTGCTGCTCGACCGGGGAGGCTTTCGCCCACTCGAACTGGTCATCGCCACCCTGGTCGCCGTAATTGGGCTCAGCTACGTCTGCGAACTCTTCATTGCTCCGCCGGACTGGCATGCGACGATAATCGGCAGCATCGTGCCGCGCCTGCACGGAAGCAATGCGATCACGCTTGCCGTCGGTATCATCGGTGCAACCATCATGCCGCACACGTTGTTTTTGCATTCTGGCCTGACACAAAACAGGACTCCTGCGCGCAATGACGAGGAACGCCGCCGGCTGGTGTGGTTCTCCAACCGCGAGGTCCTCATCGCGCTCGGCATTGCAGGTTTCGTCAATCTGGCGATGGTGATGATGTCGGCGGCGGTGTTTCCGCGTTCCGCTGACGGCATCTCGGACATCAGCGTGGCGTATCACTCGCTGATTCCCCTGCTTGGCGTCGGCGCCGCCGTGGTATTCCTGATCTCGTTGATGGCATCAGGCATGTCGAGCTCGGTAGTAGGCACGATGGCGGGTCAGGTCATCATGCAGGGCTTCGTCGACTTCAAAATTCCTGTCTGGACGCGCCGCATCGTCACCATGGTGCCGGCCTTTGTAATTGGCCTGCATTTCAATGTGGTCAACGCAATGGTCATCAGCCAGGTCGCTCTCAGCTTCTTTCTGCCGATCCCGCTCGTCGCACTCGTGGTCCTTTCGTCACGCCGCAGCGTAATGGGCAAATTCACGGCCGGCAAATCTACGATCCTCGTCGCAGCGCTGGCCACCATCCTGATCGTCGCGCTGAATCTCGACTTGCTGAAGCAGGCACTGTCTTAAGGTTAATCAAGGAAACATCATGGGCTCACTAAGCATCTGGCATTGGCTAATCGTTGCGTTGATCGTCTCGCTCGTATTCGGAACGAAGAAGCTTCGCACAGTAGGCGGCGATCTCGGCACGGCGATTCGCGGCTTCAAGGACGCCGTGAACACAGAAACATCAGCCGACGCACCGACACCGGCCGCGACCACGGCGAGCACAGGAACATCATCTGTGCTCGCTGAGAACGTGACGCGCGTCACGCCATTGTCCTCGCAGGAAATGCGATGAGTAGGGTTGCTCCTAAGCGCTGTAGATCGACACGGCCCGCAATGCTGCCGTTAGACGTTCGCAAAGACCAAGCTTAGTGGTGGTCGACGGCAGTCGCTATTTCACTGGTCTGCATCTCCCCTTCCTTGCTCAAAAACGTTTTGAAGGCTTGAGCGACGGGTGCGAGTTGCTTGTCCAGGCGGTGTACCACGTGCCACTTTTGCACTACCGGAAAGCCCGTGACGTCGAGTACCGCCAGCATGCCTGCCCGCAATTCGAGCGTAACCGTATGAGCAGAAAGGAAGCTGACGCCCATTCCCGACATCACCGCTTGCTTGATCGCTTCCGTGTTGCGGATTTCCATGGGCTCGCTCAACTGCACTTGACCGTCGAAACACTGTTGCATTGCATTCCACGTGTCCGAACCTTTCTCACGAACGATAAACCGCTCGCTACGCAGATCGGACAGGCGGATGTTTTCTTTTCCAGCAAGTGGATGACGCGGCGAAGCGACAATCAGAAACGCGTGCGGCGCGAACGGCGTACTCACGAATTTATGATCCGCTGGCGCGCCTACCATGATAGCGAGATCGATTCGATTCTCTTCCAGACGTCCAAGCAGCGCGTCGTGATTTTCCACGGTCAGATCCAGCTCGACCGCTTTGTTTCGTGCCGAGAATTCCGCCAGCAATCGCGGAAGAAAATACCCGCCGGTACTGATCACACCAATGCTAAGACTGCCTCCCGAGAGGCTTCTCATCTTTGCCAGGGTTTCCTCAGCTTCACGGAAACAGTGAATGATCGCGCGGCTATGGCGGAGCATTTCCTGACCAGCGGGTGTGAGGTAGATTTTTTTTCCAAGCTGCTCAAACAGCGATACGCCTGCATGTTCCTCAAGATGCTTGATCTGCGTCGAGACCGCCGGCGGCGACAGATTCAACTCGTTCGCCGCTCGGGAAAAACTCAGGCGGCGTGCGACAGTTTCAAAGGTCTTGAGTTGACGCAAAGTGGCATTCTTCACAGTGACCTGCACAAGGTTGAGGGTTCTACCGGGGATGCAGCCGTCTGCCGCGCGTCCCCCAGACAGGACGCACGGAGACGGCCTTAGATTAAACCGGCCCCGGAGCTAACGGGTATGACGTCAACATTGCAAGATTTTCATCTTGCATGCGATGCCGCGCGATTGCGCAAGCAACTCATACCTGCCAAAACCGAATTAAAACCCAAATCGACTCACCCCATCAGTTACACCTGTAACACAGCCCGTCTCGCATGCAATAGACCGGCAATCGGGGCCAGCGAAACTGTTACTCGACACCACTTGCAGCAGGCACACGCTTATGCAGCGAATTCTCAGCGCGGACTATGAACGGATCATCGGCAAGGTTCTCCGGGACACAGACCTCGAGTGAGTCCCGAACCATGCGCATACTTTTCGTTTCTCCACGGCATCCGGAGGCCAGCTGGTTGTATAAAGCCTTGCACGAAAGTACCCACAGCCTGTGCCGCACCCACGACGTGGTTCAGGGCGTGCGGCGGGCCATGCTGGAGTCGTTCGACGCGGTGATCCTGATGATCAACGACCCGGGCGTCTACTCTGAACTGGACTCGGCGCTAGCGAGGCTCTCGGCCGCCGCTCGTACTGCGATCCAGATCGTCATTCTCGCAGGGGCCACCGCTCAGGGGCGAACCGCAGCGTTACGCGCTGGCGCCGACGCCTGTTTTGCCCGGCCGTTCTCGTTCATCGAAATGCATGAACGTCTGCAGGCACTACACCGGGCCGCCCTGATACGCTCGCGTGGCGAACAGCAGGCCGTGATGCCGCTCCGGCTTGATTCCATGACTCGTGAACTGGTGAGTGGGGAGCGCCGCCTGCTCCTGACAAAGACCGAATACCTGTTACTCGAATGTCTAATGCGACAGGTCAATGTCCCCGTCCCTCACGAGCAGTTGATACGCTATGCGTGGCCCGGCAAAGACATTGTTACTTCCAGCAGTGTCAGTCCGTTAATCTGGCGATTGAGGTCCAAGCTGAAGACGCATGTGCCGCTGGTTCATATCAACACGGTGAACTGCTATGGCTATCAGCTAAGCGTCTTGCCGGGCTGAGGCGCCACTCACTGACTAAGGACTCGATGAAGCGTAAGCGCCAACTCGTCCGAACGCAGTGGTTTTCGTAGCAACGCCGCGACACCGGCGTTGGCCGCTTCGCTCTCGAGAAGCGGATTGCCGTAACCGCTGCAGAGAATAACCGGCAGCGTGTTCCGAATCGCGCGAATGCGGGCCGCCAGTTCAAGACCTGTCAGGTCAGGCATGGTCTGGTCCGTAACGATCACATCGAAGCGGTCCGGATCGTCTTCGAACGCCCGCAATGCAGCGGTACTGGATCGGAAGCCCACGGGTTCATAACCCAGTTCTGCCAACACCTCCTCGGCAAGCGTCACCAGCGCATCTTCGTCATCGACGATCAGCACCACCTGCCCCTCACCGCGGGGCAGCGTTTCGGCAATATCCTCGACGGCGGGCGGCGGCGCCGCAGTGACGGGAAGGTAAATATCGAATCGCGTGCCCTCCCCAACCACGCTGTGAACGTCAATGCCGCCGCCATACTCGCGCACAATTCCGTCGACAAGCGAAAGTCCGAGTCCGGTCCCCTCACCGGTCTTGCGTGTCGTAAAGAACGGATTGAACATGCGTCCGCGTACTTCATGCGGGATTCCTGTGCCGCTATCGCTAACGCTCAGCCTGACGAAATCACCAGGCCCTACGATTCCATCCGATAACGCTTTGGCAGATATCAGATGCTGATCTTCGAGTGTTACTGCTAGTGTGCCGCCCGCCGGCATCGCCAGGACCGCGTTGCTGCAAAGATTCATGACGACCTGGTGCAGGTGCGTGGCATCGCCAGCAACGTAGGTATCCTTGGCAGTGAGCCTGATATCGAGCTCGATGTTGTCGGGCAAGCGAGCCTTAAGCAACTCGATGGTCTCAGCGACTGCAAGCAAAACATCGACGGGAACGCGCGCGGCCATACCGCTTCGACTGAAGGTCAAGATACGCTCGACGAGCGCCCGCGCCCGGTTACCGGCATTCAGAACCTGCTGGACGTATCGACGCTCGTCGCTCCCGGCGGGCAACGAGTGGAAGGCCCGTTCCCCATAGCCGAGAATCGCGCCGAGAATATTATTGAAGTCGTGAGCAATGCCTCCTGCGAATGTACCCAACGCCTCGAGCTTCTGCGATTGCCTCAGTTGTTCCTCGAGCTGGTCGCGTTCGTGTTCGGCCTCACGGTGCGCGGTAATGTCTTCTACCGTCGCAATCAGCATGTCGTCGGTTTGCGGAAGATGGTGTTGCGAAGGCGGGCGATGAGCCGCAACGCTCGCCATGCCGACGTCAGCCCAAACCACGCGCCCATCCAGATGTGTGAAGCGGGTTTGAAAGCGGACCGTATCGTGCACGCCGGATAGCAGTCTGGCGACGTACTCGCGCGCCGAAGCGACGTCCTCGCGATACGTGATGTCGAACGCACCCACCTCTTCGAGCTGAGCCGCCGAGTAACCCACCATCCGCTGGAACGCTGGATTGGTCGCCACATAGCGGCCATCTGCGGTCAATACGACAACGCCCAGCGGCGCATTTTCGAATACCGCTCGCCAGCGGCGCTCGCTCGAACGAAGCCGATTGTTCACGTCCTCCAGACGGCGCATCTGGCGGATCAGCGCATAAGCAAGGAATGCGACGAAGGCAGAGATCGAGCCCGTGCGCACCACCGCATTGATCGAACTTGTGCGCCAGTCGGCCAAAGCGACCGACTTGTCACGTGAAACGACAACTAGCAGAGGGAACCCGGGAACCTGACGCGTCGCGGCAAGCGCGTCGGCGGGCAGCTTTCCTTGAGGCTCGGCGGCAAACTCGACGATTGGCGTGCCGCCATCGCGCAGCAGCCTGATAGCGGCCCCGTCGCCCAGGTCGATGCGTTTATAGAAGTCTCTAAAGTACTCCTCTTCGACGAGCGCACGCGCCACACCCGCGAACCGGCCCTCGCCGTCCTGCAGACGAATCGCTACGGCGAACGTCGGCGTTCCGTCAATGAGACTTTGCAACGGCTCGCTCACCACGACCGCCTCTCCGGACGATTTCCTCAAATCCTGGAAGTACTGACGATTGGCGATATTCGGACTCGAGTTCGCGGGTGGCACCGTCGTGGCAATACGGTTGCCGTTCTCGTCGGCGATCGTCACCTCGCGAATCTGTGGCAAGCCGTCGATCTGGCGCCTAAGGAAAGCAGCTTTCTCCGCAGGCGTTTCCACCTGGTTGCGCGGATCCCGCTCCCATACCGATGTGCGCCTCAGGATCAGCTCCACCTCCTGTAGCGAGCGGGCCGTCTGTTCGGCAAGCGCGCTCGCGAGGCTGGAGACTTCACGGTCATTGTCTGCGAGGGTCAAGCGGCGCGCCCGCCAGCTATCCCAGCCGGACGCCACACATACCAGCAATACGATCAGGCCTGCACCTATCGCGATGACCCAGTGCAGGTAGGGTCCGCTGATGACACGTCTTGTTGGCTCCGCCTCGGCCATGGTTCTCGCGATAGGGTGGACACTCACCGGACCTCAGCATCATGGAACAGCCCGCCAACCGCGGAAACCAGCTGCTCGCAGCTAAACGGCTTGGCCAGCACGCGGTCTACGCCGAGCTGTCGCGCCATCTCCGCGCCCGTCCCGGGTCCAGGCTGAAAATATCCGGAGACCGCTATGATATACGCGGTTGGAAAGCGGGCTTGCAATTGCTGCAACGCTTGCGCCGCGCCGACCTTTGGCGAGTTCAGGTCGGCGATGACGACTGCAAACGAGTGGCGTTCCTCGGTTCGCAGCGTGTGTAGCGCCTCGGAATCGCAGACAGCGTATCCGGCATCCGTCAGCCACAGCGAGACCAGTTCATGCATGAACGGATCTTCGTCCAGAACCAGAATGTCCTTTCCACGCGCCATGACGGATGCCCCATCATTGGTTGACCGGGGTAGCTTGAGTTACGGTAGTCCGGGCTATTTAAAGCGCGTGAAATTGCCGCGCTGTTTCTCTTTTGTGCCGTTCTATTACATTTGAAATGAAGCTTTGCGTTGCGCAGGCTACAGCGCAACGGAACTCAATTTTTCCACTGGTACGGCGAAGACGTAGCCGGCGCCCCGCTCGGTTTTGATAAATTGCGGCGTGGACGCGTCTTCCTCGATCTTGCGACGCAGACGCAGAATCTGCACATCGATGGAACGGTCGAAAACATCGTCGTACAGACGACTTGCTTCGAGCAACTGATCGCGTGACAAAACCCGCCCCGGTGCCGACAGAAACGCACTCAGCAGAGAGAACTCGCCATTCGTGAGTTCAATGCGTTCACCGGCTGGCGTCGTCAACTTTCTGGTGCCGATATTCAGTTCCCAACCGGCGAACCGATAGGCGCGAACGTCGAGTTGACGACCGATCAGGGTCTGAGATGCGGCTGTGCGGCGCAGGACCGTGCGGATTCGCGCGAGCAGTTCGCGCGGGCTGAATGGCTTGGTAACGTAGTCGTCGGCGCCTAGTTCGAGCGCCATGACGCGGTCCGCTTCGTCGAGCCTGCCGGACACGATGATGATGGGAAGCGAGGACTGGTCGCGCACTCGCCGGGCGATCTGCATGCCGTCTTCCCCCGGCATGCGCAAGTCGAGCACGATCAGATCGATCGCAAACTCTTTGAGAGCCGCAGCCATTTCCTTGCCATTCGCTGCTGCCGCAACCCGCATGTCGTTCTCGCGGAGATAGTCCGCAATCAGTGTTCTGATTGCGGGATCATCATCCACCACGAGAACGTGAGGAAGATTTTCATTGCTCATGCCTGGCGCTCCTATAACCGCCTGGATTATAGCGTGCAGGCCTTTCAGCAAGCTCTAGGTGAAACGCTCCATGGTCTCGTTAGCGAGGTCGAGAAAAGCCTGCACAACAGGATTGATGTGCTGCAATTGCGGACGCAAGGTAAAACCCCTGAACATCACATCTGGCGAAAACGGGCGGAATACGATCCGCTCCGGATTCGTGTCGAGCGTGGCAAGCGGGTTCACCACACCAATCCCGAGTCCGCGGGACACCATGGCGCAAATCGTCGCGCCGTACGGCGTTTCGATTGTCGGCACCTGGTTGACTTCTGCCTGACGCAGGGCACGATCGACCGCCGAGCGCGTATCGTCCGCATACGAGGACAGGACAAGACGCTCGCCCCTGAGGTCGCGCGCGTGAATACGCTTTTTGCCCGCAAGAGGGTGCCCGGCCGGCAACGCGCACACGCCGGCCAGGCGATACAACTCAGCGCTCGTCACACCGAATGCATCGGGCGTGGTGGTGGCAAAGCCGATGTCGCAATAGGCAGACGACGCCCAGCGCTGGATGGTCCCTTCACTACGCATTTCCAGTGCAACGGCGATGCGCGGATACGCCGCCAGAAAGCGCTCGATCACCATCGGCACAAACGACAGCGCGAGTACCGGCGCCGCCACGAGCCGCAGGCGGCCCGTGCCGAACTGCCGGATTTCGCGCGCGGAATTTACGAGCTTCTCCAGCCCCACGAAGCTTCGATCGACCTCGCGGTAAAACGCGCTTCCCGCATCGGTTGCCTGGATGCGCCCCCCGTTACGCGTGAACAGGGCGAGCCCCGTCGATTGCTCGAGCTCCGCAATCAGGCGGCTGATGCTCGGCTGCGACGTGCCCAGTTCTGCGGCCGCCGCCGTCATCGAACCACGCAGCATCACCAGCCGGAAGGCCTCGATTTGTCGCTGATTCATTGGATAGATCCCTCCGTTGAGCCTCGATCCGGCTCAGCATGCCATATCAAAATTGAATAGCAGACGTTTTTGGCCGTATTTGACTGGATGATCGACGCAAACCTAGACTGGTTCCTACGCTTGTCACTTCAAAGAGGCCATGCGACCCGACACCCTGCTCTTCCACGATGACTTCCGGCTTGCGCCCTACTGGTGGGACGCAGCGCCGCCCGAGACGGCACGCGAGCCGCTGCCGGATAGCGTCGACCTGGTGATCGTCGGCAGCGGCTACTGCGGCCTGTCTGCCGCCGGGCAAGCTGCGCGCGACGGCGCGAGCGTCGCGGTGCTCGATTCGGCCGAGATCGGCGCGGGAGGCAGCACCCGCAGCGGCGGGATGGTGTCGAGCGGACAGAAGCTCGCTTTGACCAATGCGATACGCGGGGTCTCCGCGGAGCGCCTCGTACGTCTGATGCGTGAATCGGCGGCGAGCTTCGAGTATCTGCAACGCCTGATTGCCGACGAAGCGCTAGACGCTGATTTGCAGATTACCGGCCGCTTCTTCGGTGCCTTCACAGAGCGGCATTTCGAACACCTGCGCAAACAAGGCGATCTGTTGCGCGAGAAAACCGGCGTCACGGTGCACCTCGTGTCGCGCGACGAGCAACGCTCGATCATTGGCTCGGACTACTACTACGGCGGCATTCTCGTCGACGAATATGGCGGCCTCCATACGGCCAAATACCATCGTGCCCTGCGCGGACTGGCCCGGCGCCGCGGCGCCAGCCTGCATTCGCACGCTGCAGTAGAACGAATCGAACGCAGTGGCGCGCATTTCCTCGTGCATACCGTACGTGGAAAAATCGAAGCAAGGCAGGTACTGGTGGCCACCAACGGCTATACGGGACGCTTGCTGCCGTTCGTCTCGCGGCGTGTCTTGCCCGTCGCCAGTTATCAGATCGCGACTGACGCTCTGCCGGCGGGCCTGATGGACGCGCTCAACCCGGGACGCCGAATGATTAGTGATTCGAAGCGAAATCTATTCTATACACGTCCCTCGCCGGACGGCACCCGGATGATCTTCGGCTCGCGGCCGGCGATCCGCGAAGTGGACGAGCGCGCAGCCGCGAGGCTCCTCTACGCCAAGCTGATCCAGCTCTGGCCGGCGCTGCGCGACGTGCGCATTACGCATGCATGGAAAGGCTACGTTGCGATGACCGGCGACAAGCTCGCGCATATCGGCGTGCACGACGGCATTCATTACGCACTCGGCTGCAACGGCAACGGCGTCGCGTTGATGAGTTATCTGGGGCAGCGCACTGCGCGGCACATCCTTGGCTTCGACGCCGCCCCAGGCGCGTTCGGCGAAGGCGAGTTTCCGCTTAGCGTGGCGGGCATGGCGAGCCGATGGACGGTGCCGGTCGGCACCGCGCTCTACAAGCTCGACGATCTCTGGAACGGTCGCGCACGCGCCACCCTCTCCTGAAACAGACCTGGACATTGCGTTGACTTCTTTGTAATACCCTTCAATCGGTGGTCCTTTCGACGGAGCAAACATCATGCGCTTTCGCCACTTTCTGCGTCTCATTGCGATAGTCGTTCCTCTTTCATTCGCGGCGCTCACCCAGGCGCATGCCGAGGATGTGGGCACCCTGACACCCGGCAAGCTCGTCGCCGGCGTGGATGCAAACAACAAGCCCTACTCGTATATCGACGACGGCAAGATGACCGGCTTCGACGTCGAATTGCTGCGCGCCATTGCGGCAAAACTCGGCCTCACCGCGGACTTTCGTGCGCAAGACTTTAGCGGCCTGTTGCCAAGCGTAGCGAACCAGCAGATCGATCTTGCTGCCGGCTCGATTTCGATCACTAAAGACCGCCTGAAGATGGTCGATTTCTCCGAGGGCTACCTGACGGGTCTGCTAAGCGTCGCGACCTTGCCTGGCAGTCCGATCACGAGTGACCCAGCCTCGGTAAAGGACAAACGGATCGGAGTCGTGCAGGGCACCATCGAGGATACGTATTCGGATAGCTACCTGCCCGGTGCGCAAATCGTGCGCTTTCCGAATCTGAATGCAGGCTTCCTGTCGCTACGCTCCAAGTATATTGACGGCTACTTCGTCGACAAGACGCTCGTCGAAGGTCTACAAGGCAAGTATCCGCAGATGAACATCGCCGACAAGCTCGATATCTCGGCGGTCAATCTGCCCGCCGGCTTTCCGGTGCGCAAGGGTAACGCCAAGCTCGAAGCGGCCTTGAACAAGACCATTGACGAACTCGTTGCCGATGGCACCTGGCTTAAGCTATACCTGCAGTTCCATCCGGGCTATCCGAAGCCGGCCAATCTGCCGCCGTATGCAATGAAGACCGGCAGTTAGCCGGGCCGTAGCCGCGACGCAACCGGGCGGCGTCTAACGCGCCGCCGACGCTCAAAACAGGAGCGCGCCATGAATGCCTTTTTGCAGAACTTTCTCGACTGGCCGTTGTTGATCGGGTCGCTGCCTTCATTGCTCTGCACCGGCCTCGTCAATACGCTCGTGCTGTCGCTGTTTTCGACGGTACTGGGCATTATGGCGGGCATGGTGCTCGCGCTGATGGCGGTCTCACACACGCGCTGGCTGATGTTGCCGGCGCAGATCTTCATCGACGTGTTTCGGGGCCTGCCGGCCGCGCTGGTCATCCTGCTCGTAGGCCAGGGGCTGGCTCCGGTCGGGCTTGCGATCTTCGGTCCAAACCCTTATCCGCTCGCCATCGTTGCGCTCGGCCTGATTTCGTCGGCCTACATTGCGGAGATTTTCCGCTCGGGCATTCAAAGCGTGGGACGTGGGCAATTGTCCGCCTGCCAGGCACTTGGCATGACCTATTGGAGCAGCATGCGGCATGTGATCGTGCCGCAAGGCATTCGCCGTATCTTGCCGGCGCTTGCCAACCAGTTCATTTCGATCGTCAAGGACTCGAGTCTCGTCTATTTTCTCGGCCTGCTGACCTCGCAGCGCGATCTGTTCACCATTGGGCAGAACACCTCGGTCAATACTGCGAATCTTTCGCCGCTAGTCGCGGCCGGTGTCGTGTATCTGCTGATCACGGTACCGCTCACGCATGCAATCAATCATATCGACCGTTGGACCAATCGCCATGCCAATCCACGGCAAGGCGGTAAAGCACGGGGCACCATGCTCATGACGCGAAGGCAGCGTAGATCTGTCCAGGCATCGGCAAGCGAGGCCGCCGTCGCCGAAACACGTCACTAAACACAATCTCTATCTATTGGGCAGCAACCTATATGGGACCACAAGTCGAGACTGTCGCTAGCGATACCACGCCGCCGGCTGAAGTCGATGTCGTCGTGATCGGCGGCGGGATTATCGGCGTGAGCACCGCGCTCTACCTGAGCGAAAAGGGCTTACGGGTAGCGCTCTGCGAGAAGGGGCATATCGCGGGAGAACAGTCGAGCCGCAACTGGGGCTGGGTGCGTGTCACTCATCGCGACATGCGTGAATTCGAACTGAGCATTGAAAGCCTGAAACTATGGCGCGGCCTGGACCGTGCCCTTGGAATCGAGACCGGCTTCAACCAATGCGGCATTCTCTATATGACCGAGGATGAAAAGGTCATGGAGGGTCATCGCACGTGGCTCGCGAATGCACGCGCGCTCGCAGGGGATGCGTTCGATACGCTCGAGGTCGATTCGAAGGCAGTCGCCTCGTTACTTCCTGGCGCGGCGAAATCGTTTAGAGGCGGCTTATACACACCGGGCGATGCCCGCGCCGAACCACAACGCGCTGCACCGGCGATCGCCAATGCTTTGCGTAAGCGCGGCGTGAAGATTCTGACGCCCTGCGCAGCACGCGGTATCGAAACGAGTGGTGGGCGCGTCAGCGCGGTGGTGACCGAGCACGGCACGATCCGCTGCCAGAGTGTCGTCGTGGCTGGCGGTGCGTGGTCGCGGCTCTTCTGCGGCAATCTGGATGTCGATGTGCCTCAATTGCTGGTGCGTGCCTCAGTACTACGAACCGATCCGCTGGAAGGTGGCCCGACCACCAGCGCAAGCAACAAGCAGTTCGCGTTCCGCAAGCGGGCGGACGGTGGATATACCGTGGCCTATGGATTCCGTACCTACACCGACCTCACGCCCGATTGCTTTCGCCTGTTCTTCAAGTACCTCGAAGCATTGAAAAGCCAGCTGGGCGCATTGCGGATCGGGATCGGCGCGCGCTTCTTCGACGAGCTGCGACGCCCCCGGCATTGGGCGCTCGATCAGACTTCGGTGTTCGAACATGTCCGCACGCTCGATCCGGAACCCATCGTCCGCTACGTCGATGCGGGACTGCACGAGTTCATCAAGGTGTTCCCGCAGTTTAGTCACGCACGTATCGCGCAGCGTTGGGCGGGCTATATGGACGTTACACCCGACGCCATTCCGGTGATCTCGGGGGTCGACAAGGTACCCGGGCTGTTTATCGGCACCGGCTTTTCGGGTCACGGCTTCGGCATCGGTCCGGCTGCGGGAAAGCTGATGGCCGACCTCGTGGCAAACGATGCGCCACTGGTCAATCCCCACGCGTTTCGTTTGAACCGCTTTAGCGACGGCACGAAAATCGTCATCGATGCAGGTTTCTAGGGAGGATCATATGCAGAAGGTAGCGATGATTTCCGGCGCGAGCCGCGGTATCGGCCGGGAAATAGCGGACGAACTGGACCGGCGCGGTTATCTGTTGTCGCTGGGCGTGCGCAACCCCGCGGGGTTCAACGACAGCTACGCCGACAGCCTCGTCTTCGGGTACGAAGCGCGTGATCCGGAAGCGGGACGTCGTTGGGTCGATGCCACTATCGAACGGTTCGGCGGCATTAACGTGCTAATCAGCAACGCTGGAATCTGCAAGCCCATCAGTCTCGAAGACGGCACGGACGAGCTGCTCGAAGAGACCCTTGATATCAACGTCAAGGCACCGTTTCGGCTGATTCAGGCAGCGTTGCCGCATTTGCGCCGTGCAGGCAATGCGCGCGTCATACAGATTGCGTCGCTGTCGGGCAAACGCGTGAAGAACCTCAATGCGGGCTACCAGATGTCGAAGCACGCGATCATCGCGCTCAATCACGCGGTACGGCGCGCCGGTTGGGACGACGGAATCCGCGCTACCGCGATTTGCCCAGGGTTCGTCAATACGGAAATGGCAGCCGGTATTGCAGATCTGCCGCCTGAGGCAATGACACAGCCGGACGATATCGCGCGTCTCGTTGCCAACACAATAGAAATGCCCAACTCGGCGAGCGTCGCCGAGATTCTGGTCAATTGCCGTCATGAGGATTTGTTTTAGCGCAGCGCAACATTTCGAGCCGAAAGATGGTCGATGCTAAAACGTGACAATGCTGTGACGCAACAGACAGGTCGCATTAGGCCCTTTAATCGTGCCTCTTATGCAGTTCCTAAACTGGCGCTTTTGCAGCGTCCAATTAAGTCAGTTTAATCGCGTGCAACGAGATTGTTGACGCGTCCCTCGCCTGTCACAAGGCAACTCGACAGGAAATTCTGCCCTTGTCCGCTGGAAGCCGCGTCGGAGAAACCCTTATCCATTGCGCCCAGTCTGACCAGCTCAGCGCCTTTCGCGCAGGAGATCGAGCCCTCTTCACCAGCCTGCGCATGGGTTAATGCCCGGCCTGCGGTCAAATACGCAAGGAGCATCAGTACTGCAATATTAAATACGCGTCTCATGGTTTGCCTCCTCTGACGAGAAGACTAGCGCGAACCATGCTCACACGATGTTAGGGGTTTCCCGATCAGCGTTAAGCCGATAATCAGTCAATAAGGACCCCGCACTTTGCTGCTTACGGGTTTTCCCTTTGTCAAAATGACATAGGACATGCTGCGGTGCATTATCGTGCGGCGCAGCAATTCAAAGATGCGTGGAGGTCCCTTAAGAGCGTGGGTGGTTTACTATCCGAGCTTGAACCCGACTCAGATCGATCGGGACACGTGGAGAAAGCGATGCTTCCAGCAGCGCAAACGTATGAGACATTGGCCGCCACATTCGCATGGCAGATACCGGATCGCTACAACATTGGCGTGGACGTGTGCGACAAATGGGCCGACGGCTCGGGGCGCCTCGCGCTGATCTACGAGGATCGCGACGGCAGCGCTATGCACTATAGCTTCGACGATCTCAAGGCTCGCTCCAATCAGTTTGCCAATGCCTTGCGCCGCTGCGGAGTCGAGCGGGGCGACCGGGTGGCGATCTTCCTGCCGCAATCGCCCGAAACTGCGCTTGCGCATGTGGCGGCGTATAAGGCCGGATGCATCGCCGTGCCGCTCTTCGCGCTGTTCGGCGTCGACGCTATTCAATACCGGCTCGCGGATAGCGCCGCAGCCGCTCTCATCACCGATGCAGCAGGTCTGCAAAAGCTCGCTGAAATACGCCACACGCTGCCGGAGCTGAAAGCGGTGTATTGCATCGACGCCAATCAAGCCGCTGCGGCCAGCGACGTGCACGCGTTCTGGGAAGCCCTCAACGTAGAGTCCGACTCGTTCGAACCAGTGGACACCTCGTCCGAAGATCCCGCGGTCATCATCTACACCTCCGGCACCACGGGCAAGCCGAAAGGCGCGCTGCACGCACAACGCGTATTGCTTGGGCATCTGCCAGGCGTGGAACTGTCGCAGGCCTGCTTTCCGGCACAGGCGCAACTGATCTGGACGCCAGCCGACTGGGCGTGGATCGGCGGTCTCTTCGATGTGCTACTGCCCGCGTGGCATCACGGCGTGACCGTCCTTGCGCGCCGCTTCGAAAAGTTCGACGGCGAAGCCGCGTTCGACCTGATGGCGCGCCATGCAGTCACACACACCTTCCTGCCGCCGACCGCGCTGAAAATGATGCGCACAGTCGCGCATCCGGAGCGCTGGAAGCTCGCGTTGCATGCGGTGGCGAGCGGCGGCGAATCGCTTGGCGAAGAACTGATCGCGTGGGGGCGCGCCGCGCTCGGCGTGACCATCAATGAGTTCTATGGGCAAACGGAGTGCAACGTCGTGGTGTCGTCGTGCGCGACGCTGTACCCTCCGCAGATTGGCGCGATCGGCAAAGCGGTGCCGGGCCACGAGGTTGCGATCGTCGACGATGATGGTCAGCCCGTGCCGAACGGCATGATCGGCAACATCGCAATTGCCGGCCCCGATCCGGTAATGTTCCTCGGCTACTGGCGCAACGAGGCCGCCACGCGCGACAAATTCCGCGGACGCTATCTGCTAACCGGTGATCTCGGCCAGCGTAATAACGAGGGCTTCATCCGCTTCGTCGGACGTAACGACGACGTCATCACTAGCGCTGGTTATCGCATCGGGCCGGCGTCGATTGAAGACTGCCTGCTGCAACATCCGGCAGTCTGCATGGCCGCGGTGGTCGGTGCGCCAGATGCGCAACGCACGGAGATCGTGCTGGCATTCGTGGTGCTGAATGCGGGCTTTGTGCCGGGCGACGATCTGGTGCGCGACATACAGCAGCACGTCAAGACGCGCCTTGCCGCGCATGAATATCCACGCGAGATACGCTTTGTGGAAGGTTTGCCGATGACCGCAACCGGCAAGGTAATTCGCAAGGAGTTGCGTGCGAGTCTCACGGTGCCCGGCGGAAAAGCCCCGTAAAATACGCGGTCTCAACGCCTCGGCGTAACCCACGGGATAATCGAATTGCAAAGCCTACGTGCAGACGAAGCACTCGCCTACCCGGGCTCTCTGCTTGATACCAAAGGCCGCATCGTCGCGCCGTACGATCTCGAGCAGCGCGACGCCGAGATCGGCGAGCACGTTGCGCTTGCGAGCCAGGCCGGCATCCTCAACGCAGCCGCCCAGTCATTCGAAGTCGATTACTCGCAAATCGCTGTTGCTCATGTGATCAACGGCATGGGCGTGACGCTCGGCGATTCGATTATCGGCTTGACCGCGCTGGCAGCGATCCGGCAGCTCTACCCGCACGTGCGCTTCGTCGTGTACCGGCCGGAACTGGCACCAACTTACGTCGAACAACTCTATGCGCTTGCCGAAGGCCGCGTTGCGAGCACTCGCAGCTTGCCTTGGCCGCTTGCGGATATCCCACGCGAAGAAGTGCGTATCGACCTCGGCAACCAGCTCTTCTGGCCTCGCTTCATGTCGTTGCCGATGATCGATTTTTTCCTCGATGCGCTCGGTGTGCCGCCCTCGAGCGTGCCGTCAGCGAACAAGGCCAACCGCTGGCTCCAGACACTGGAGCTGCCTTCATTGCCCGAGGCGTGGCGCAACCGTCCATATGTGCTGTTCTGTCCAACGGCCAGCACGCCGATCCGCAGCATTGCGACACCGGTGCGTAGCGTTCTCGTGAGCCGCTTGTTCGAGCAGTTCGGCTTTCCCGTGCTTGGCTTTGGACCTGTCGATCATCCGCAGTATGTGGATGTGACAGCAGCATCTCCAGGCACTGCAGACTTTCTTACGTGGGTCAGACACGCGCGTTACGTGCTGACTGCAGACACCGCGGCCGCGCACATTGCAGCCGGATTCGACGTGCCCACGACGGCGTTCTTCACGACGGTCGCACCTGAACTGCGGGTGCGCGACTATCCGTTTTGCCGCCCTGTCACGCTGGAATTGCCCGGACTGAGCAACGTGCAGGCAAGCGATCGCAAGCAGGACATGACGCGACTGAACGCGGCGTATCAAGAGGCGATGAACAGCGAGTTGCCCTTCGCACCGCTGCGCGCAGCGTAGGAGTGACGACGGCCCTGCGACCACCATCCGGGACAATATAAACCGACGCAGCCACGGCCCAGGCACGCCCAATGCTGGGTAGTTCTCGTACCACAACCATCTACCGGAGGAGAACTATCATGCCCTACTTACTCGGCTGGCTACTTGGCGTACCGGTAATCGTCCTCGTCATCCTTTATCTGATCTTTCACTGACATCACCGTCTCAGGCAGAGGTGCATGTGGCTACCCGCAAGGATGCGGCTACATCACCTCTGCGAAAATAAAGTTAACCACCCGCAAGCAGCACCGGCCAGCCTGTTAAACAGGTCCAGGTCGTATCGCGCTGCATGACTGGTGCGCGCGTCTTGATTGTGATTTTCAGCCTCGTACAATGTGATCCGGCATGTGATGTCATGTCGGGCTGATGCAGCGTCCTACGCGGCACGGCACTCGAAAGACGATTGCGTTCGAGGAGCACATTCATGGCAAACAGCGAGTATTTGTTGTCGCATCAGGAACTGGTGAAGGCCGTGATCATTCATCAGAACATTCACGATGGATTCTGGCGCCTTAACATCAACTTCAACGTCGTTGCCACGCACGGCAAGCAGATGCCGGACCCCTGCCTGTCTGTGACCATTCAGGGCATCGGCATCATGAAGGCGGACCCGACCGACGAGATGGCAGTAGACGCAGCGCTCACCAATCCGGAGAAAATCGAACCTGTTCAGGAAGCAATGCCGGAAGCTACTGCCGGCATGCAGTTTTGCCGCGACGTCTACCGCAAGGTTGCGGTCCATCTCGACGACGCGGCGAGACCGGTCAGCGCGGCGACAGCCGTCGACCTGCGTGCGCGGCTACATAAATGAACGCGAACCCTCTTCGCAACACCACACGCTAGTTGCGCCGCGCCGCCCGCATCATCACCACATAAAGCACTGCACCCACCGCTGCACCGATCAGCCACCCGAAGTTATTGGCAGGCAACACGTGCAGCAGTTGCGTGCAGAGTTCCCAGCCCACCGAGATGATGCCGGAAATGACCAGCGCAGCAATGCCCACCTTGTTCCAGCCGCCGTCGTAATAGAAGCGTCCGGCCGGCGCCATGCTGTAAAGCTCGGCCGTTTCGATCTGCTGCTTCTTGATGAGGTAGAAGTCGGCCATCATCACACCATATAGCGGCGCCAGCACTGAGCCAAACACGCTGACGAAAATCGTAATCGCCTTGGGACTGTCAACAAAAATCCACGGACACACGAGAACCGCAAGAATCGAGGCCACGAGGCCACCCTTCTTGAAGTCGATATGCCTGGGAAAAAGATTCGCGATGTCGTAGGCAGGCGAGACAAAATTGGCAACGATGTTGATGCCCATTGTCGCCACGATAAACGTCAGGCTGCCGATCACCACGGCCACCTTATTCTGGATGTGAGCGACGATTGCAACCGGGTCCATGATCATCGAGCCGAACACGGTCGCGCTGCCGGAGGTCACGATCACTGTGATGATGGCGAATACGATGAAATTGACCGGCAGGCCGAGAAAATTACCTACCTTCATCTGACGCTCGCTCTTGGCAAAGCGCGAGAAGTCGCCGAAGTTGAGCAACAGCGCAGCGAAGTAACTCACCACCAGCAGTGTGGCATTACCCATGCTGGCGAACTGCTCGCTGCCGGACAGTACCTTGCCGCCGAGCGTGAGACTCAGGCTGCCCAGCCCCGCTTGCGAAAGAATCCACGCCATCAGCGCGAACATCACCACATATACAGCCGGGCCGCAGAAATCGATGAACTTGCGGATCGCCTCCATGCCGCGCTGGAAGATGATCAGCTGGAACACCCACATAAACAGGAAGCTGACCCAGCCAAGTCCGTCGAGGCGCAGGAAGCTGAAGTCGTGCAGCGCCGCAGCCGCTGGAAAAAACAGAATGACGAGCGTCGCCACCGCTTTCGACGCAAAGTAGGTTTGCACGCCGTACCAGACAATGCCCACCACACCGCGGATGACCGCCGCGAGGTTCGCACCCATGACGCCCATGCTGACGCGGGCCATGACCGGAAACGGAATGCCATGCACATAACTGGGTTTGCCGACCAGGTTCATCAGCACATACACGACCAGAATGCCGATGGTGAGCGCAATCAATACCTGCCAGCCGGATATGCCGAGAAGAAACAGGCTTGCCGAAAACGTGTAACCGCCGACGCTGTGGACATCCGACATCCACATGGCAAAGATGCAATAGCCGGTCCACGTGCGTTTGTTGAGCGGAACCGGTGCGAGGTCGTGGTTGTACAGACGAGCGTCGGTCTGTGCCGCCTGCCCGCCGGTGCCATGCGGGGCGCTACCATCGATAAGCGGTGAGGTCGACATGTCTTCCCCTGTTGCTGTACCTGACGATTGAATCCCGGCGCAATGCGCTGCCATGCTGTGCCGGGTTGTGGACGGGCTGCGTTCCGACGACCTGCCGCTTGCCATTGCAACAATATAGATTGTTCTACGAAAAAAATGACCGTGCCGAAATAATCAGCCATGTTTTACGGGGGAAAGTGCAAAGTGTGGGATGCACGCCTGTTCGGATGCTTAGGCGTGCTGGTGGAGATTGGCGAGCCCGCTACTGCAGGTGCTGTCCACCATTGATGGCGATGTTGGCGCCGGTGACGAAGGCCGCCTCCCGCGAGCATAGATAGAGTACGAGCGCCGCCACCTCCTCGGGCTGCCCAAGCCGTCCCACCGGGATCTGCGGAATGATCCTGGTGTCGAGCACTTCTTGCGGCACCGCCATGACCATTCTGGTGGCGATGAATCCAGGCGACACGGTATTGACCGTGACACCCTTTTTCGCCACTTCGAGTGCCAGAGATTTGGTAAAGCCATGCATGCCTGCTTTTGCGGCGGCATAGTTCGTCTGACCGAAACCACCCTTGGAGCCGATAATGGACGAGATATTGACGATGCGCCCCCAACCTCGCTCCACCATGCCGTCGCAAACCGGTTTCGTCATGTTGAAAAGCGAATCGAGGTTGGTGCGCAGAACTGCGTCCCAGTTGACCTTGTCGAGCTTCTTGAAGCTGGCGTCGCGCGTGATGCCGGCGTTATTGACGAGAACATCGACATTGCCCACTTCCGCTTGAAGCTTTTGGGCACCTCGCTGACATGCATCGTAGTCCGCAACATCTACTTCGTAAGCCGGAAAGCGGCGCCCGGCCGCTTCCATCCGCGCTAGCCAGGCTTGCGCACCGGTGTTAGCGGGTGAATATGTCACCACCGTCGTATAACCTGCGTCGTGCAACTTGACGGCGATGGCTTCACCGATACCACCCATTCCACCCGTCACCAATGCGATCTGGCTTGTCATTGCGGCTGCCTCGCGTGAGAGGATGCTGATCCGGTCACCGCGTGTTCAGCCTTCCCGGCCACTCACCCGGTTGTTGCGCCCGATGCGTTCGATGTGCGCGGCAGCACCGCTTCGAAGCCGCCTTCGGCCATGTTGACAGCTTGCCGAACCGACTTGTTGACGCTGTCGTAAAACGCGCCGCTCGAATCGATCAGCTTTTTCAGCGCAGCGACAGCCGCTTCGGAACCCGCCGGCGCCTGCTTCGACATATCTTCGAAGAGCGCCTGCACCCGGCGATTGTGCGCTTCGTACTGCGCCGCTGCAATCGCTGCGAATCCCGTCTGGGTGCCCACTGCAATCTCATACACGCGATACTGCAAAGCCTGGATTCGTTCGGCAAACCCACCGTCAGGACTGGCCTGCTGCGCGAAAAACACCTGCGGGTCAGCGGCGGACAGCAGTTTATGCGTGTCGGCAAGGGCCGATCTGGCCGCCTGCAGATTCAACACGGTCAGCTTCTGGAAGCTCTCGAAGGACAGGTTTGCCAGACCGTAAAACGTTTCGAGGCTGGCCTTTTGAGCCGCGGCAAACTGCTCCGGAAACAACTCATTCATCTTGAAGCTCCTTAAGGCGACTCGTATTTTTAAATAAGCATAACAAACTAAGTTACTGCTCTCTCAGGTTCTATACCAGCACGTCCGCTCAAATTACCGTTATCTGGAAGCCTCCTCGGGATCGTACAGACGGTGACGCGGCTTCCCGCGCTCCGGGTCGATATCAGTGAATGCGGCCAGCCGCTTTCAGAAATGAGTAACCCTCACGGGTCAAACGCGGCAATGCCTCGCCGGAGCCCGCGTGTTCGAGACTGACGAGTTGGCGCGCGAGCAGAACGTCGAGATCTGCCCGATCAACCTCCAGTTGCGCCGTGGCGTCCTTGACCAGCATCAGCGTTGCGAATTCATGAGGGCTCAGCATCTTCGTCTCCCAAGCTTTTAGGGGCTGCCTTGACGGGATTCAGACGGTCAGCCGTCGCGTCCCGAAACCTGACTCATTGAACGGATTACCGCAAATGCGACTCCTCACCGGATCGACACGCGTCGCGTATCGAGGAAGTCATCTTAATTCGGGCCAGCGCAAAATATCAATATGTGGGAAATGGCTTTTGAGATAAGCCGCGGCTGATGACCGGCGTGCGCGATCTCGGTGAAATATGCGCTTTGCCAGAACCGGCAAGCGTTTGAACGCAGTGGCGGCGGCAACTCGAGCACTGCCGGACAAGTTGCCGCCAGGGTAAACAGGTAGTTCGTATGTATGAATACCGGACTGGATCGGCGCGCTTATCCCCGCCAGCGGCCAGCCGGGGTTTTCTGACCAGTACCGGGACGGACGCAATCGGCGCAATGCTTCGCCGCGTCGCGAACCATGAAGTGAACCAGCGTCTGCGACACATTCAGCGCGCGAGCCGTGTCCTGCAACGTCTCTTCACGCAGGCGCACGAACTCGAAGGCAGCACGCGTGCGCTCAGGCAACTGGGCCAACGCAGCGAACGCGTGGCGCAGCGCATCGCGAGTCGCTAGCGCCGCTTCGGGACCCGGGTCAGACGAAGCGATATCGAGGCCGTCCTCTGCGTCAGCCTGCCAGGTACTTTCGAGCGTCTCGCGATCGCACGCATCCATCGCGGCATTGCGCACCATCCGCGTGACATATGCCACTGGTTGACGAATTGCATCCTGGTTTGGAAAAGCCACGAGCTTGACGAACACGTCGTGCACCACATCTTCGGCGCGGCTGCCGCAACCGACGAACGAGGCAGCGAGCGTCACCAGCGACGGGCGATGTCCGATCAGCACGTCCAGCAACGCACCGCCGCAGCCGCCCGCAGCGTTAGCGGTCTGGCCCGGTGCCCGGCGACGTTTGCCGGTCTGCGGTAGGGACGCGCGCGGTGTGCGGCCACGGTGCAAAACCTGTGCGGGTCCCGCTAGTCCATCCGCCATCGATCCAGCCTCCGTTAATCCAGTGGGAGGCTGTAATCTAACTTAAATGAGAATAATTCTCAATAGCATTTAAAAGCGCCATCCCCCGCCAAAAGGGACGAGGCGTTCCTGCGTCGACCATGCGACGCACGTGGCATAACCCGCAGGCGCAGCGAGCCACGTTGCCGCGAGATTCCGGGCCTCGTCAGGCACGTGATCGCGCAAACGTACCTGCGTACCCTCACGCGGCAGGACCGTCAGACGTTGCAACCCACGCACCACGCCGACGCCTGTTGTCTTGAGCAAGGCCTCCTTCGCGACCCAGGCGTCGTAGAAGTGCTCGAGACGTTGGTCCGCAGACGCCTCGTCGAGCCAGGCCACTTCGCTGCCCGCCAGCGTTAGCGAGGCAAGCGAGCGCCAGTCGAGATGCGCGCTGCGCTGCTCAATGTCCACGCCTACCCGGCGTCGCATGGATAGTGCGATCAGACCATGCGCGCCCGAGTGCGACACGTTGAAATCCAATGACGTGGTTTCAGCCAGCGACGGACGGCCCATGGCGTCGCGCACAAGCCGCAGCGCGTGCGGCGCGGTGGCGAGCGTACTCGCGAGTTGCTCTCGCAAAGCGGCGCGCACCGTCGCGAAGCGAAGCGCATCTTCGCTGCGGCGAAACACGCGCGCGTGCGCGCGCTCGTCGCCGGAAAGCACGCTGAACGCTTGGTCAGCGAGCGTCGCGGCGAAGTCGATATCGACTCGCCACACCTGAACATCGGACGGGCCGTCATGCAACAACGGACAGAGAGGGATGCGTTTCATCGCGGGGTGCGGATGCGTTGCCCGGCGGGCGTACGGAATGCGCCACTGTACCCGATACGGGACAGCAACTTTACAGATCGCCTGCTTCGGAAGCCAGCCATGACGGGCCTGTCACGGCCCCGCTCCCCCATCAGAGGGATATTCGATGCTGAGGACTCCGCTCAACATACCGAGACCATCCCACCGGTCCGGTGAGCGAGAAGAACACTGGCCGACTGCGCATCTGCAGTTCACAAAGGCGGTAGACCGGTTCACGAACAAAGCATCCTCTGGAGAACATGTATGGGCAAAAAAGTGGCCGAAATCATCGTGGAAACGCTCGCCGCGGCTGGCGTAAAGCATTGCTACGGGATCGTGGGCGACACACTGAACCTTATCGCTCACCACATCAACGAGAGCGACATCGAGTGGGTCCATGTGCGCCATGAAGAGGCGGGCGCATTCGCCGCCGAAGGCGAAGCCATGTTGACCGGCAACCTGACGGCCGTTGCCGGAAGTTGCGGGCCTGGCAGTCTTCACTTCATCAATGGTCTGGTGGACGCCAACCGCAACCGTGCGCCGGTGATCCTGATTGCAACCCAGGTGGCCAGCGAGGAAATCGGCTTCAACTTTCCGCAAGAGGTCGACTTCAAGGCGATCTACGGATCGTGCAGTGTGTTCTGCGACATGATCATCACGCCGGAGCAGGCCCGGCGTAAAACGGTGATTGCGTGTCAAACCGCCATTGCAAAAGGTGGCGTGGCCGTGCTGATCGTTCCGGTTGACATCTCCCACGCCACTGCGAGCGACGCGGTGCCGTATTCGGTCCACACGAATGTGCCCATGGTCCGGCCGAATGACGCAGACCTCGACCGTGTCGCCGACATTCTCAACTCGGGCGAGAAAGTTGCCATCTACGGCGGCTCGGGATGCCGCGGCGCCCACGCTGAAATTCTCGCGGTGGCCGAGCGGCTGAAGGCGCCGATTGCACACACGTCGCGCGCCAAGGACGTGCTTGAACACGACAACCCGTACAACGTCGGCATGACCGGCATTATCGGCAGCGAAGCGGGTTACCTGGCGGTGTCCGAATGCGAGACCTTGCTGTTGTTGGGCGCGGACTTCGCATGGCGGCAGTTCTACCCGGAGAAGGCCAAAATCGTTCAGATCGACATCGCACCCGCTCACCTCGGCCGCCGGCATCCGGTCACGCTAGGGCTGGTTGGCGATATCAGGTCCACCATGGAAGCGTTGTTGCCACGCCTGAAACCGCGCACGTCCACCGAGTTCCGCGACAGGCTCGTCGCACGGCATGCCGATGCGCTGGAGAGCCACCGGTCCAAGGCGGTCCCGTCGGACCGTGGGACGATCCCTCCCATCTATCTGACCGAGTTGATCAACCGGCACGCGGCGAGCGATGCGATCTTCTGCGCCGACGACGGCACCCCCACCGTCTGGTTGTATCGGCACATCGAAACGAACGGAAAACGCCGCGTGTTTTCGAGTCTGCTACACGGCACGATGGCGGCTGCTCTGCCAATGTCGCTGGGGTTGCAAAAGTGCCAGCCCGGACGTCAGGTGATTTCGATGTCCGGCGACGGCGGTCTTGCCATGCTGTTCGGTGAACTCATGACGGCCGTGCAGGAGAAGCTGCCCATCAAGGTGGTCGTGTTCGACAACGGCAAGCTCGGGTTTATCGACATCGAACAGAAGTCCGAAGGCATGCTGCCGCTCTACACAGGGTTGCAAAACCCGGACTTCGGTAAGGTCGCCGAAGCGATCGGATTCTGGGGGCGCACGGTGACGAAGGCCGATGAGCTCGAAGATGCCGTCGTGACCTGGTTGAAGGAACCGGGCCCCGCACTTCTGAACGTCAAGGTGGATACGATGACGCTCGTGATGCCGCCGAAGATCGATTGGGGCTCCGCGTACGGGATGGTCCTGTACTCAGCGAAAGCGATGTTGCAAGGCCAATCCGCCGATGTCTTCGCCATGATCCGGGAAAATTTATAAGGTTTGCCAGGCGAATTCGATACGGAACGAACCATGAAAGACAGTGCAGACGATCAACGGTGGCAGCAAGTGCTGGCCTTGTTGGCACCCGTGTCGCCGCTTGCGGTCGTCAGGGCCGCCGAGGCCCGTTGGGCCTTGGCGGCGGCGGACCGGCGACGTCAGGATTCCGTACGAAACTCCACACGGATCGAGATCCTCGAGCGCATATCACCGACCTCCATCGTGGTGGCTCTCGCTGACGCGACATCAGGCAGATATGGCGACCAGACCTGGACTTTGCGCGTCGCCCGCCGCAAAGGCGTTTGTTCGCTGAGCGGCGAGACGTTCCTGGCGGGCGACCCCGTCTATCGCGCAAACGTGCGGCGGCGCAACATGGCGATTGCCCGCCAGGCGATATCCGCAGCCGCCATTGCTCGCCTCGAGGCTGGCATGTCCTCTCCGAACCCGAAAGGTTCGTGGTAACCCGAACCCGGTCCAACCCTGGGTAGAAAAGCGTCCCAAAGGGGGATAGATTGCTGACTAGAATAATCGTGTTCTAACGAACGACAGGAGACGTGCGGGAGATGTCAGGCCACGCACGCGCCGGACTGAATGGAGCCTGAAATGGTGCGCACAGATCTGGCAGTACTCGTAGGCGTCGCGATTCTCGCGTTAGTCAGCCTGCTTGCGTGTGGCTTTTACGTGCACCGGTGTAGCGATCGCTACCGCAATCGCAACCGGAAACGGCGCTCAGGGGCGCCAATCAAAGTTAGGCCTGCGATCCAGCGCATTGACGATTTGCGCGCGAAAGCGGAGGCCACCATGGGCACACAGCTCAGCCATCGTTGCAAAACCTCGCTGTATCGCGTGATATCCGGGCACGGGCGTGACGAAAGCATCGTGTTCCTGATGGCCGACAGCCGCATCGCCGCGCAAAAGGAAGCCATTGCCGCGCTGGCCGCAATCCATTGCATTGCTCCCCACGATGTTTCTCTCCACGGCCTTGCCTCATTTCGTGACCTGATAGACGGCGGCGTTAGCGAGGATGAGGACCTGCGCATATTCGAGGTTGCCTGGGAGGGTGCAAGCGTCACCGTATGGGCCGAACATCCACTGTTCCTGACCGACGATCCCAGCCTGCTTGGCAAGTGGGCCGAGCTGTATGGAGATCTTGCGCGAGAGCTGGCTACAACTGCGATCGAGCGGGCGCGCAGCTAACGGACACGGCACACGGTGTACGCACCACCCACCGGCAGGATCGGTGGGCCGGCGTTGACCCACCACAGCTCCAGACAATCGGGGCGCAGCCTGCAGGCTGCGCCCCGATCTTCATACGCCATCTGAAAGTCGATCCATAAGGCATCTTCAGGATTGCCTGGTTTCCAGAATTATCAGGCTTCGTTCCTGCGCCTGATCGCCCATGGCGTTGCTATATCCCCGCCTGCTCAACCTGGAAGAATCTACGCACACCCTATCTCGCGTGCAGTCAGGTATTTATTACCCATCACCAGGGTTTGACCCAGAAATTTTTGCTTGCTTAGAAAATACAGCCGGGAGTACATTTTTTCCTGCAGTACGGCTGTATCCGTTGGAACCTGAGAGCCTATAAAAAGCCGCGACATAAAATAACGATGCGCGGTTACGCAGTAAAAACGGTCCGCACCCGGAATCCGGGCGCGGACCGTTTCTATCTCCGCCGTCGTCTCCTACGTTCGTGAATGGGACTGTCAACGCGCGAACGCATCAGTAGCCTACTCGGCCACACATTGCCGGGCCTCGAGCGTGCTCAAAAACTCTTCGAAGCCCTCGATCGGAAGCGGCCGGCAGAAGTAGTACCCCTGATACGCGTGACATCCTGCTCCGGCGAGGAAGTCACGCTGCGCCTCGGTCTCCACGCCTTCGGCAATCACCCCGAGGCCGAGGCTCTGTGCAAGCGCGATGATGGCGCGGGCAATCACGGCGTCGTTCGGATCGACCAGCACATCGCGCACGAATGAGCGGTCGATCTTCAACTGATCCAATGGCAGACGCTTCAAATAGGACAACGATGAATAACCAATGCCAAAGTCGTCGAGCGAGAACTCCACGCCTTTCGCCTTGAGCGCCGCCATCTTCTGGATAATGTCCTGTGCGTTGTCGACCAGCACGCTCTCGGTCAACTCAAGCTTCAACCTGTCTGGCCTCGCGCGCGTGCGGGCAATGATGGTCAAAACCTTGTCCACGAAATCAGGTTCGCGGAACTGCTGGACACTGACGTTCACTGCAATCGTGAGATGTTCCATGTCCGCACGCGTGGCCCATTGCGCCAGTTGCATGCAGGCCGCCTCCATGACCCAGCTTCCGAGGGCAAGGATCAGACCGGTTTCCTCCGCCAACGGAATGAACTCGGCAGGCGGGACGATACCGCGCGTGGGATGCTGCCAGCGCACCAGCGCTTCCGCACCCGTTACGCGAGTGCCGTCGACCTGCGCCTGGTAGTGCAGCAGGAACTGATTGGCCTCGATCGCATTGCGCAACCCGGCTTCCAGCGCGGCCCGCTCCAACACAACGGTCTGCATGTCCGGATCGAAGAAACACACCGCATTGCGGCCCTTTTCCTTGGACTTGTACATTGCGAGGTCTGCCTGCTTCAGCAGTTCGTCGATGCACGTCTGATGTCCCTTGAACACGGTGGCGCCGATGCTCGCGGTACTGCGATATTCAATGTCTCCAAGTTGATACGGACTACCGAGGACAGCGAGAATTTTTTCGCCCAGCGTTTCGGTCTGGGTGGCGGCTTCCTCGCGATTCTCGTGCAGGCTCCCCACCACCACGACGAACTCGTCGCCCCCTACGCGGGCCACTGTGTCGTTCTCGAGTACGCTCGCGGCCAGGCGTTGTGCGACTTGCTGCAGCAGCAAGTCGCCTTTGTCGTGGCCCAGGGTGTCGTTTAGCGTCTTGAAGTGATCCAGATCGATAAAGAGCAAGGCGCCGCACGTGTCACTCCGCGCGCTCGCGGTAATCGCCTGCTTCAGGCGGTCCAGCAGCAAGGTCCGGTTAGGCAAGCGGGTCAGCGCGTCGAAGAACGCCAGTTCCTTGATTCGCTCTTCCGCGATCTTGCGCTCGGTAATGTCGTGATGCGTGCCGACATAGTGACTGATAGCCCCATCGTCGCCTCTCACCGAGGAAATCGTCAGCCACTTCGGGTAGATTTCGCCATTCTTGCGACGGTCCCAGACTTCCCCTTGCCACGCGCCGTCACACTGAATCGCTTCCCACATCGCGCGGAAGAACGCTTCGTCGTGACGACCCGACTGAAATACGCGCGGCGTCTGGCCCACAATTTCCTCGGGTGTGTAGCCCGTGCATGCGGTGAACGCCGAGTTCACGCGCAGAATTTTGGCGTCGGCGTCGGTGATCATCATCGGCTCCTGCGAGTCGAACGCAACCGCGGCGATGCGAAGCTCGGCCTCGTTGTCACGCAGTTCTTTCGTCATCGCCGAGGCGAGCCGCATCGCGCGGCCGCGGCCGGTCATCATGAGCCAGGTGAGGACGGTCAGCATCAGGCTAAGGCCCGTCCCGATAGCGGCAATCAGCAGGGCTGTGTTGCGGCCGAAGCGGGCATTGAAATCGTCCTGGGCGCTCATCGAAAGCGTCCAGTCGTGACCGTCGACGACGAGATATTCGTTGGCCGAAATATCCGTGGGCAAATGATGGCCGCCCGCATCGGCTGTCTTATACACCAGCGTCGCGGCCGAAGGCTCGATGCCATCGTAGATCGCGATGGTCAGCCCGGGAGGCTGCTCGCCGTACAAACTGGCGATCACGTCGCGCATGCGGAACGAAGCATAGACCCAGCCGATCAGGTGAGCGCGGCGCTGGGCAACGCTGTCCTGCGACTGCCCGGGTGCGTAGATCGGCAGGTACAGGACGAAGCCGGGGCGAGGCGTGGCCTCGGAATCCACCGAGAGGCGAACCTTCCCTGAGATCGCCGCCATGCCGGAATCGCGCGCCCGCTCCATGGCGCGGCGCCGCGCCGGGTCGGTCCAGCCATCGAAGCCAGGCGGCGCGCGATTGAGGCCAATATAAGGCTCACGCTGGATGATAGGCGCGTAGTTTTCGCGCGAGCCGTCAGGCTGGATCGTATAGTCGGGCAGGCCCTGTTGGCGCATGGCGGCGATGTGGTCGGCCTTTTGCGCCGCCGGCACCCACGTGACGATGCCAATGGCCTGAATGCCCGAGAAGTTGGCGTCGAGATCAAGCGTGCTGACGTAATCGTGGAAGCGCTCGCGGTCCACCGTGCCGGTCGCGCTGAACAGACTCTGCACGCCGCGCAGCAACAGCTCATACGTGCCCATTCGCTGTTCGATCCGGCTGACAGCGTCGCCCAGCGAGAAGTCGAACTGGGTAAGCAGTTCATGGCGCGCAGCTTGCCGCTCATGGTCCCAAAGTGCCCACGTCACACTGAGTGAAGTGGACAAGACCAGGAGTGGCAGCAGGATAAGGCGCGTCCAGCTCACGGCGGCGTCTGGAAGTCGACCATCGAATCGGCGAGGTCAGGTTTGAAATACTTCTGGAAGATCCGCCGTACGGTGCCGTCCGCACGCATTTCATTTACCAGCGCCCGCCATTTCTCCCGCTCGGCCGGCGACAGCGACCTCTTCGACATGATCACGCCGTGCGGTACGGCGGGATCGTTGAACTCCACGATAGTGGTCACATCGCGAATTTTCGTTTCATCGATAGCGGGGTAATCGAAGGGCTCGATAATCATCCCCTGGATTTGCCCCAGAAGCAGCGCCTTATACAGCGGGTCCAGGCCGCCGGCCTGGCTAACGCGGTTTTCCGCCGTCAGATCGTCAACCAGCCGGTTGGCCGATTCGCTATAGCGGAAGCTGCGGATAACGCCGAGCTGAAACTGGTCGTTGTGCTCGAAATCGCTTAACTGGCGAATGCCGGCATCCTTGCGCACCAGCAAATAGTATTTGTCGCTGAAGTACCAGGCGAAATCCGCGTACTGATTACGCTCGTCATTGGCAATCCCGGACAGGCTGAAATCGAGCGCGCCAGATTCGATCAGCTTCCAGATGCGCGCGCGCGACATCAGGCTGACTCTGATCTGGCAACCGCTGCGACGGATCAGCTCGTCGGCGAAGTCCTTGTCGATGCCCGTGTCGGTGTCGACCGAATAGAGCAGACCGTGATCGTGCAACGCCAGCGTAAACGAACGGGAACAGGTCGGACCAGCCGCCATTGCGCTGCCAAGGCAACTCAATGCGAGCAGCAGACCCCCGAGGCCGCGTCGAATCACAGCGTCTCCATGTGAAGGTGACCAGGATACCGCCTTCAATTCCGTCGAAAACGACTCCGCCTTCGGATTTTGCCGTCCCCGTCGCATTGAGAGCAATTGATTAAATGCGGATTTTTTCGGATGCCAGCTTACACCTATCCGCTCGAATCGCTAAAAGATTCAATCCAAAAGCGCTCCGTACGCATTAACGGCAGCCCCTGGCGATTCTTGAGGGTAATGGGAAAGAAAGCGGGAAAGAAAGCGGCGAACGCCGCTAGGACGATTCGCCCGCTGCAGGCTCGGACTCATGCGACAGGCGTGCCTTGGCATGGCGCATCTTTTCGAGGGTCTTGGGCCCAAGCTTGAGGGCCACGCCGATAGCCAGCGCATCCATGATGCACAGATGCACGAGCCGCGATACGCCCGGTGTGTGTGGATCGATCGCGCTCGGCACGCGCAGCAGCAGTGGAATGTCGACGAGCCACGCAAGCCGCGAGCCGACATTGGTCAGCGCAATGGTCGTGGCGCCGCGCTCCTTGGCGATCTGGATGCTTTCGTTCACCTCGATGCTGCGCCCCGAGTGCGAAATTGCGAACGCCACGTCGCCGGGTTCGAGAAGCCCCGCATAAAGGCGTTGCAGATGACCGTCGACGAAAGCGCTGGCGGCGATGTCGAGTCGCAGGAAGCGCAGTGCCGCATCCTGGGCCACCAGTCCCGAGCCTGATCCTACGCCGAAGAAATACACGCGACGCGCGCTGGCCAGGCTCGCAATCGCCGCTTCGACCACCACTGGATCGAGCGCCTCGCGCGCATGTGTGATGCCGTCGACCGCCGCTTCGCCGACCTTGTCGAGCAAGGTCTTGATGTCGTCATCCCGTGCGACGGCCGTGGACGCATACGGCAAACCGCCCGCCACGCTCTGCGCCAGTTGCATCTTGAAGTCGCGCAGGCCATTCGCGCCGACCGCGCGGCAAAAGCGCGTGACTGAAGGCTCGGACACGTCCGCGCGCTGGGCGAGCTCCGTAATGCTCGCGCGCATGGCGAAGTCGACGTCGCTCAGCACCATGTCGGCGACCTTGCGCTCGGCTGGGCGTAACTCGGTCAACGCACCGCGAATGTGGGGAATCAGGTTGGGAGCGGACACCCGTGTGTTTCCTTATGGGTTCAAGGTCTGGAATCCGCGCTTCGTACAACTCAAAACGGCGGCCACACGCGATTTCAGTCGAGCCTGCGTCCACTCTCCGTATCGAACAGGTGAATGTGTCCAGCCGGCAAGCGTAGCGCCACGCGCTGACCAGGCTCGATGGTCGAGCGCTGGCGCGTCGTCACGCACCACGTGCTGCCGCCTATTTTCCCGTACAAGTGGGTCTCGGCGCCAGTTGGCTCGACCACTTCGACCTCCATGGAGACGCCTTCCGGCGGCGCCACGACATCAATGTGCTCGGGTCGAATGCCAAGCGTAACCTTCGCGCCGGTTTTGGCGGAGGACGGTGTCTGCGACAAGGCCACCTCACTGCCGTCCGCCAGTTTCAGCGCGAGGCCGCTTGCGCCGCTCGTCAGCACGCCGTCGACGAAATTCATCGAAGGCGAGCCGAGAAAACTAGCGACAAACAGGTTCGCCGGCCGGTCGTACAGATCCAGCGGCCGGCCGATCTGCTCGATACGTCCCGCGTTCATCACGACAATCCGGTCGGCCATCGTCATCGCTTCGATCTGATCGTGCGTGACGTAGATGACCGTGTTCTTCAGCCGCTGGTGCAGTGCCTTGATCTCGGTGCGCATCTGTACACGCAGCTTGGCGTCGAGATTCGACAGCGGTTCGTCGAACAGAAACAAAGACGGTTCGCGCACCACGGCGCGGCCCATCGCCACACGCTGGCGCTGCCCGCCGGAGAGCGCGCGCGGCAAACGGTCCAGATAGCTGCCAAGGTTGAGCATCTTCGCCGCGGCTTCGATGCGCGGCTTGAAACTGCTGGACGATTCCTTACGGATGCGTGGGCCGAAGGCGATATTTTCGTAGACCGAAAGATGCGGATACAACGCATAGCTCTGGAACACCATCGAGATATTGCGCTGCTGCGGCGCGAGACTGTTGGCGCGTGTGCCGCCAATCATCAGGTCACCGCCGCTGATCTCCTCGAGTCCGGCCACCATGCGCATCAGCGTGCTCTTGCCGCAACCCGACGGCCCGACCAGCACGACGAATTCGCCGTCGTCGATATTCAGATCGATGCCGTGCACCACCTGGGTGTCGCCGTAACGCTTGAAAATGCCGCTCAGTTGCACTGCTGCCATGCTGTCCTCATCGTCGTCCGGTGCAACCGCAAGGTGCGCGCACCACGTTCATCTGGTTCAAAACGTCTCGAGCGTCAAATCCTCGGCCATCAGCCGGTTACCTGCCATCAGGCCGCCGTCGACCGGCAAAGCCACGCCGGTAATCACGCGCGCCATCGGCGAGGCGAGAAACTGCACCGCGTCGGCGATGTCCTCCGGCGTTGCGAAGTCGCGCAACGGATAGTATTTCTTCAGGTTCTCGAAGACCTGTGGATTCTTGTCGACACGCGCCTGCCACGCCTTTGTTTTCACGGTGCCCGGGCAGACGATGTTCGCGCGGATGCCGTATTTGCCCAGTTCCAGCGCCAGCGCCTTCGTATAGCTGATCAAGCCGGCTTTCGCGGCGCTGTAGGCCGGGTGACCGAGCGACGCCAGCCCGTTGACCGAGCCGATCAGCACCAGCACGCCCTGCTGGCGCTCGATCATCGAGGCGCGCACGGCTTCTACCGTGTAATACGTGCCATTCAGGTTGAGGTTCACGTCGCGTTGCCAGCTGGCGATGTCGGTGGTAGCCAGCGTTGGCGATTTTGCGCCGCCCGCGTTGGCCACCAGTACGTCGACCGGCCCGCGCTGCTTGACCGCCTGCGCGACCGCCGCCTGCACAGACGCGGGGTCCGCCAGATCGGCCACGACCGGCGTGACTCGGTCTGCGCCCAGCGTGGCGGCAAGCGCATCGAGCGCGGCCGGGTTGAGGTCGAGCGCGAGCACGGTATCGCCCTGCTCGACAAAACGCCGGCACAGCGCGCTACCGATCCCGCCAGTGGCGCCGGTGACCAAAACCACTCGATTCATGTCTTCCCTCACCCTCGGCTGACCGGCGCCAAACCCTTCGCACCCTGTAAATTTCCAACACAAACCACTCAAACCGCTTATTCTGAGCGCCTCGGCGGATTCTACGCCGGTCTTCGCACCGCACAAAATACGCCTTCTTTACAGCATCTTAAGCACAAACGACCCAGATAAAAAATATCGTAGACCCTACGTGACAACATTTTTTAACTCCTGTAGGATTTTTTCAAACAATTTGATAACCCAGCAGCCGGCGACGGCAGCAGACCACCCCCCATCTTCGTTGGATGGGACCGGAGTAAGCGCTAAAGCGCTAACTCCGATCGACACAGGAGAGAGAAATGTCGTTGCAAGCCCGTGCTTCCTTCGCGCTAGGCAAGATTGCCGTAGCGCTCGCGTGTGCAGGTTTGGCCGTCGCGGCACACGCCGACACGGTCCGCGTGACCGTCGCCCATTACAGCGACGCCACCGCACCGTACTTCCAGCAAGTTGCCTCGGACTTCGAAAAGGCCAATCCCGGCACGACCATCAAGATCGAGGACGTGAGCTGGGACACGCTGCAACAGAAACTGCAAACGGACATCACGGGTGGCGCCAACGCCGATCTCGCGATCGTCGGCACACGCTGGCTGCTCGACTTCGTGAAGGACGATGTGGCTGAGCCGCTCGACGGCTACATGGATGCGAGCTTCAAGAACCGCTTCATCGGCCCGTTCCTCGCTCCGGGCGAGATCAACGGCAAGGTGTACGGCCTGCCGATCGCCGCCTCCGCCCGCGCGCTCTACTACAACAAGGATCTGCTGGCCAAGGTCGGTTATCCGAACGGCCCGAAGACCTGGAATGACGTGATCGATGCATCGAAGAAGCTGAAGGCGCAAGGCATTGCCGGATTCGGTCTGCAAGGCAAGGAAATCGAAACGGACGTCTACTTTTACTACGCGCTGTGGAGCTACGGCGGCGAAGTGGTGGGCAAGGACGGCAAAGCTGCGTTCAACTCGCCGGCTGGCGTGAAGGCAGCGACGCTGTACAAGACGTTGATCGACGACGGCCTGACTGAACCCGGCGTGACGGGCTACAGCCGTGAAGACGTGCAGAACCTGTTCAAGCAGGGCCGCGTGGCGATGGTGATCTCGGCTCCGTTCCTCTCCAAGCAGATCGCCAAGGAAGCGCCGAACCTGAAGTACGGCATCGATCCGATCCCGATGGGCACGACGCACGCCACGTATGCAGTGACGGATTCGATCGTGATGTTCAAGAACTCGAAGGTGAAGAAGAGCGCCTGGAAGTTCCTCGACTATCTGTTCACGAAAGAACCGCGCGTGAAGTTCACGAGCACGGAAGGTTTCCTGCCGACCACCAAGGCCGAAGCGACCGACCCGGCGTTCGACAATCCTGATACGAAGGCGTTCATCGCGCTGCTGCCGAGCGCGAAGTTCGCTCCGACCATCACGGGTTGGGAAGATACCGCCAAGGCTGTATCCGACGCCATGCAGTCGATCTACCTTGGCAAGGCCCAGCCGGCCGCTGCGCTTAACGCGGCAGCCGAAAAGGCAAATGAATCGCTTGGCAAGTAATGTCAGGGTAATTTAACAACGTGTCAATGTAGACCGGTGCGCGCCGCTGCTGTCAGCGGCGCGCATTGTGTTGTACCCGGCCCATCCCGTTGCACCGGCCTCGAGGCTGAATCGAGCGTCCGGCGCGACTTACGATCGAGCACGCATGAGCCGTCCTGCTTCCCCGCGCCTGTCGGCGCCCTGGTTGCTGATTGCGCCTAGTTTGATATTGGCGCTGTTTATCATCAGCTATCCGATTTTCAACATCGTGTATCAGTCGCTGCACGACGTTTCGCGTTTTGGCGCCATCCGTGACTTCACCGGGCTGAAGAATTTCTATACCGTCTTTGCCGATCCGGAATTTCTCGGTGCGCTAAGGCGAACCGTCTACTGGACCTTCTTTGTGGTGGGCGGCACCGTGCTGATCTCCGTGCCGGTGGCGCTCGTGCTTAATCAGGATTTCTATGGACGCGGCGTAGCACGCACCATTGTGATGCTGCCGTGGTCCGTGTCGCTGACGATGACCGCCGTCGTGTGGCGTTGGGCCTTCAATGACGACTACGGCATGGTCAACGTCACGCTGCACCGGCTCGGCCTCATCGACGGGCCGATTCACTGGCTCGCTACACCCGAGCTCGCGTTTCCGGTCGAGATCGCCGTGGGGATTCTCGTATCGATTCCATTCACGGTGACCATCCTGCTGGGCGGTTTGTCATCCGTACCGGGCGATATCTACGAAGCGGCGCGTATCGACGGAGCGAGCGCATGGCAGCAGTTCCGCAAGCTGACGCTGCCGCTGCTCAAACCGTTCGTCAACATGGCGATCCTGCTGAATGTGATCTACGTGTTCAATTCGTTTCCGATCATCTGGGTCATGACGCAAGGCGGCCCCGATGAAAGCACGCACATCCTCGTCACTTACCTATACGAAGTCGGCTTCCGGCTTGGACGTCCGGGTCAGGCGGCAGCGGTGTCGCTGATCATGCTGGTCATGCTGTTCGCGTTTTCGATGCTGTATCTGCGCATGCAGCCGTCAAAAGAAGGAGAGAACGCATGAGCCTCAAGATGAAACGCACGCTGTGGTGCTGGCTCGCGCTCTCTCCGCTGATCGTCCTGGTGCTGTTCCCGTTTGCGATCATGCTGTTTACCGCGCTCAAGCCGGCCAACGAGGTGTTCGTCTATCCGGCGCGCTGGTTGCCGGTGCACTGGCAATGGAGCAACTTCGCGGATATGTGGGAGGCCGCCAACTTCGGCGTGGCGTTGCGCAACAGCGTGGTGATCAGCCTGCTTTCCATGGCGCTCGCGCTGGCGGTCAGCCTGCCCGCGGCCTATGCCCTCGCGCGCTTTCCGTTCAAGGGACGCGGCTTGTACCGGCAGTTCCTGCTCGTCACGCAGATGCTCTCGCCCATCCTGCTGGTGGTCGGCCTGTTCCGCCTCGCCGCCATGATTCCCTACGGCGACGGCAATCTGGTGGACTCGAAGCTGGCGGTCATCGTCTCGTACGCGGCGTTCAACATTGCGTTCGCGGTGTGGATGCTGTCGTCATACTTTCAGACCGTGCCGCGCGACCTGGAAGAGTCGGCGTGGCTCGAAGGCTGCGGTAGAGCCAAGGCGGTATTCAAGGTGTTCCTGCCGTTGGCCGTACCAGCCATTGTCGTCACCGCTATCTTTACGTTTATCAACGCGTGGAATGAGTTTGCGGTGGTTTATACGCTGATCCGTTCGCCCGAAAACAAGACGCTCACCGTGCAGGTCACCGATATGGTGGCGGGGAAATACGTCGTCGAATGGCATCTGGTCATGGCCGCGACGCTGTGCGCAACCTTGCCGGTTTCCGTGGTGTTTGCCTGGCTGCAGCGCTATCTGGTCAAAGGACTCGCTTTGGGAGCAGTGAAGTAAATCGGCAAGCTCACGAGGCGCAGACGTCGCCCATTCCGGTCACCGTTACGCTAGACTGCGGTCGTCCCGGAGGGCTTCGTCGTGTCCAACCTGAAATCCCGACTGATTCGCTTCAACGCTGCTTGCGCCCTGCTCTGCTTCGAGGCGCTTGCACATGCCGCATCCTTGCAGGCCGCCTCCGATGTCAAGGCTGCGAGCCAGGCGCAAGTCTCGCCGCGCGCGGATATTTTCGCGGCGCGGCCCGTTGTCGGCGACGACCCCGGTGCGGTTAGAGATACGCTGGCGACAGGGCGCGTCCATGCGAACTGGCCCACCTTGACCGAGCGTCTACGTGAACTGATTCCTGCCCGCAAGCCGCCGCCCAATCTCGACCTGGCCAAGGTCGGTCTCGATCACGATCTGGTTTTCGTCGTACCGCTGCCGTACGGCGTGCTCTATCGTTCGCAAAACCATTCCCTGACCGTCAAGACTGATCTGGCAAGCGACGACGCGCCGGGCATGATAGTGCTTAAGAAAATAGTCGCCGGGCAAAGCGGACGCGGTCTGGTGGTAGCCCCGGAAGCCAAAGCGAAAGGATTTGTCCAACAGATCGATCTCGTTGAACTCAAGCTCGACGCATCCAGCAAGACCAAGGTGCGCGCGCACCTCACGGTCCCGCAAGCGACCTTCGCCAGTGTCGACGGCGACTTCGCCATTGCGCTGATGTGTGACCTGACGCCGCCCTACCTGAGCGATAAGCGCGAACACAGCGATCCAACCGATGACGAGCCGACCGACATCACGACCCGAGCCTCGGTTCTGTACGCCAATATTCGCGCCGTCTGGCTGATCAGCCCGCACACGGGTACGGTGCTAACGAAGAACCTGCATTTGTCGAACTAGCTTGGCAAACTGATTCGGCGCCGCCAGAGCGGCGCCGGTCGCCTCAAACGCCTTCGACGAGAACGGCGCGATATTTCGAGCCTTTGAAGCGGTGCTGCCTGACTTCCTGATACTCAGGACCGTCGTACCAGGCGCGTGCCGCTTCCGTGGTGGGAAACTCGACAATCACGACACCCTCAGGCGCGTCACCCTCGAGCACCTGCTGCGGACCATAGGCAGCAAGGATCTTGATGGGATGCCCCTTGAAGGTTGCGCCCACCTTGCTTTGATAGATGTCGAGTTCGGCCTGATCCTGCGTGCTTTCGCGGGTGAAAACGATATACGTTGCCATGGCATGCGCTCCTGCAGTGGAGTGGAGGTGCCACAGATGATGCCACGAAAGCGCGTGATGGTCCGCCGTGCTGCTCAGGCCGTCTGCACCTGAAGCTCGTCCAGCGACCCCTCGATCGCCTTGCGGATTGCTTGCGCCAGTTCACCGGCCGCGAACTTGGCGATATATCCGTTCGCACCCGCATTCTTCACGTGCGCTTCGTTGGCGGCTCCGGTCAGCGACGAATGAATCACAACCGGAATGTCGCGAGTACGCGCATCGCCCTTGATATGCCGGGTCAGCGTAAAGCCATCCATTTCGGGCATTTCGAGGTCGGTCAGGACGAGGGCGACCTTATCGCGTGCGCGCAGGTTCTGAGCCTGGGCGTCGCGCGCGATCTGCTGCAGCATGTTCCAGGCTTCTTCACCGGTTTTGGCCATGATGTACTCCGCGCCGATCGCACCTAAAGCCTGTTCGATCAGCTTGCGTGCAAAGCCCGAATCATCCGCCGCGAGAATCTTGGCTCCGGGCGGCATGCGCAGATGTGCGCCGACCGAATTGGGATCGACCGCCGGGTGTTGGGTCGGGAAAACATCGCGCAAGACCTGCTCGACGTCGATGACCTGAGCGAGCCGCGAATCGCCCGTGTTGCCGTCGATACGCGCAATGCTCGTCACCGACTTGCCGGCAGCGGCGCCTTCGGCCGTCAGCACCTGGTTCCATTCGAGCCGGACGATGTCGTCCACTTCCTCGACCGCAAAAGCCTGCGTAGAGCGCGCAAACTCGGTAACCAGCAGGATGTTCAGGCCGCGCGTCGGCTGACAGCCCATCAGTCGCGGCAGATCGATCACCGGAATGATTTGCCCGCGAATATCCACCGCGCCCATCACAAACTCCGACGCGCCCATAATCGGCGTCACGTTCGGCATGGTCGAAATTTCGCGGATCTTGAAGACGTTGATACCGTATAGCTCGTGGGCATCGCTATCGGGAACCGATCCAAGGCGAAACAGCAGCAATTCGAACTTGTTCGAGCTGGTCAAGCTTGTACGTTCATCGGTCGCGCGCAATTCTGATGCCATTACTGATTCTCCGGGTTCGATTACCGGGCACAGCGCGTTGATGTCGCCCATGACACCGATCGAACGCTCCCGCCTCATAGCTGGTTATCGGCGCACTGCGCCCAAAATTCAGCGCAATCAGGGCGTTTTACGCAGCTTTTCTGCGCTTTAAGGGTTTGCGAGCAACACGCAAACGATTGCGAGCAGGCAATAAACGTTAGACGAAAGCGTTTCGCACGCCGCGTATTCATCAGACGCTGCAAAGTGCGGTCATGAATCTTGCTGCTACCTTTCGACCCAATGCCTTTCGCAGGCCTCATCAAAGAGTTCACGCCATGAAACTGAAGACGATTGCCCCGCTGGCCGTTTTGCTGCTCTCAACCGCCGCGTGGGCGGCAGATGGGGGCGACGCATGCGGCAGGCTGGTCGGAGCCAGCGGGGCGAACCAGCCGGATGGTGGCTTCCGGCTACGCAGTGGCGAACCTGTTGATTTCGTCGGCGGTGGCAAGACGGTGCACGGCGCGTTACAGGTATTCGTCGACGGGAGCGTGTATCGCGCCTATTGGCAGCCCGACGGCGGCCACGAACTCTATGTGCTCGCGAATGCCGCGGCAAACAGCACGCGTCTGATCTCGACACCGCCGCAAGGACAACCCGCTGGTGCGGGGCAGCCCGGCACCGTGCTCGCCCCGCTGAACGTGGTGTCATGTCCGGCCTTGTAAGCTGCGTGGCATACTCATCGCAGTAGCGGGTGCCGTCGTCTCCTCGCACGATGCGCCGCCGTCCTCACACTTCGAAAACCGGCCAGGCAGGAGTCGATTCGATGCACCAAGCCATTCGCCATTTGCACGTCAAGGCGCCCGCGCGCGGGCTTGTTGAATTCACCGCGGACGTGCGTGAGTTTGTTCATGAAGCGTCCGTCCAGACCGGCATCCTGACGCTGTTTTGCCGTCACACCTCCGCGTCTCTCCTCGTTCAGGAGAATGCCGATCCATCTGTGCGACGCGATCTGGAAACCTACTTCGGCACGCTCGCGCCCGAAGACCTCACCCGCTACGAACACGACACCGAAGGACCCGACGACATGCCCGCGCATCTGCGCACGGCCCTCACCCAGGTGCAGCTTTCCATACCGGTCGAACATGGACGCATGACCTTGGGCACGTGGCAAGGCATCTACCTGTTCGAACATCGACGCCTTCCCCAGACACGCGACATCGTCGCGCACCTCATCGGGGAGTGATGAACGGAACCGTTCGTCGCGTGCGCCTCAAGATTCCGCGGGGCGATGAATCCTTAAGGGCAGGAAGCTTGCCGCGCCCACGGTCATCAAATGAAAACCGGTGAGTACGATAAACACGACAAAAAACCGCTGCGGTTCGGCGTTCGTTGCGGCATGCATCGAAAGCGACATGACCATGGCCAGCAGGGTGGTCGCAATCGGGGCGCCGAGCCTTTGCGCGATGTTTAACGCTGTATTCGCCAGCGGAATCCTGTCTTTCGGAATCGACGAATAGGCTGCGGTGATTGACGGTATATTGATCGTTCCCTGCCCCGCTCCCGTCGCGAACAGGCTGAGTGCTGCCCATACAGGCGAGAACTGATGCTCGATCATCCATAGGAACGGCAGCATGCCAAGAAAGGCGAGGCCTGCCCCTCCGGCAGAGACCGCGCGGCAACCGTACCGGTCCGTCAGGAATCCTACTAGTGGGAACGAACACATCATCCCAACCCCGATTGCTGAGATCAGCCAGCCGGCTTGAGCGGGGGACAACGCGCAACCGGTTATGAGGTAGAGCGGAATGAGAAGCTGCCGTCCAAACATGATCCCATTCGCGCAGAATTGCGTGGCTGCGGCAACCGAAAAAATCCGGTTGCGGAAAATCCTCACGTCGATCAGCGACGCGCTGCCGCGACGTATAGAGTGAAAGAAAAAGCCGCAGAGAAACAGCGCACCCACCAATAACGTGCATTTTCCGAGCGTTATAGACGTGTTCTGCAGGCCATAGATGACGCCTACGAGACCTGGCGAGATCAACAGGAAGCCAGGAAAATCAAACGGCCGCTTGTGCTCTGCAAGCGTATCGCGCGGAAGCAGTCGAACCGCCAGGATGACGCCCAACACGCCAAGTGGCAAGTTGAGGTAAAACAGCCAGGGCCACGTGGCATGCGCGAGAATCGCCCCGGCCAGCACAGGGCCGACAACCGGCGCGACCAGGATAGGCACGGTGACATAGCCCATCGCACGCGCCATGTTCTTTCCGGCGACGCGTGCGATCATCATTTGCGTCATCGGCGTCAGCACGCCTCCCGCCAGTCCTTGAGCGATCCGGGCACAGATCAATTCGTCCATGGTGCGTGCCGCGCCGCAGAGAAGCGAGGCAAGTGTGAATGCGGCAAAGCACGCAAGGTAAATACGCTTCGCGCCGACGCGGTCGACCAGCCAGCCGTTAAGTGGCAGCATCAGCGCCATCGCGAGCAGATAGCCGCTGATGATCCACTGCGCCGACGCAATCGACGCGTGGAGCGACTGACCGATGGTCGACAACGCTACGTTTACGACAGTCGAATCGACTTGCGTCATGATTGGCGCGATCAATACGACAACTGCGACCCGCCAGACCATTGGATCGATGCGATTCGATGTGTTCGCGCTTCGGGTGGAGCTGCTCATTTTTCCGCCAGCCGTTTGATGATTTCGCCGGCCTTGAAGAGCGTTTCGCGCTCTTCATCATCGAGTGCGTCAATCGCCTGCGACAGCCACATGCGCTTGGCGTCCCCCGTTTTCTTGCGTAACTGGACAGCCTTCTGGGTCAGCTCGATCAGCACCTGGCGCCCGTCGGTCGCATGCGGCTTGCGTTTGATCATGCCCATTTCTTCGAGCGACGCCACCGTCGTGCCCATTGACTGGGGTTTCATACCCTCGGCACGCGCAAGATCGGCCGTGGTGGCGGGACCGTCTTTCGCGAGACGTGATACGACCATCGATTCCGTGAACGAAAGCTCGTCGCTATAGGATTCGCTGCGAGTCCGCCGCACCAGCATCCCGATGGCTTGCATAAAGTCGATGATGGCTTGATCGAAAGGCTTTTTGGACATATGTCTCAGGAACGTCTGGATGGAACAATGAGACACAGCATGGACAAAAACAGGCAAACTTGCAAGGTAAACTTGGAAGATTAACTTCTAATTTAGCTGGCCACGAAACACGATGTCGGTCAGCGCGGCTCAGATTCGCCAACGATCCCGCGTGCCGGATGTCCGAATTTCGAAAGTACTTGACCTAACAACTGAATCGCTCCCCGCTAAAGTCTCTTCTGTATCCAGGGCAAAGCGCTGCCACGCCTGCTCTTAACAGCGACCGGGAGAATGCAAGGTGGACGCACTGAATTCGATGCGGGTCTTCGTCAAAGTTGCGGAATTCAACAGCTTCGCGCGTGCCTCAGAGGCGCTCGATATCGCGGTGCCGAGAACAAGCAGGGTCATTTCCGAACTTGAAGACCACCTCGGTACCCGCTTGCTGCAACGAACTACACGCAAGATGTCGCTGACCGAACCTGGACGCATCTATCTGGAGCGTTGCCGGCAGATTCTCGGCGAGATCGAAGAGACCTACCTGATGCTTTCGGCCAATGCGGTGAGCACTTCTGGGCGAATCCGTGTCGTTGCGCCGGCCCTCTTTGCCCAGCGGAAACTGGCGCCGGTACTCGCCGCTTACCAGCGCGCCTATCCTAACGTCGTCGTCGAATTCGTTCTCGCCGATCGCACGGTCGATCTGATCGAGGAGGAGTTCGATCTCGGGATCCTTCCGGCACGCCGGATCCATGGCATGAGCCAGATCTCGCGCCATCTTACGCATACCGACTTTTACGTCTGCGCAGCGCCCAGCTATATCGAGGCGCATGGCTCGCCTCAGCATCCGTCGGAACTGTCCAATCACGCATACCTGGCATTCCGTACTGAACACAGCAACGAAGAAGTCGTTTTCCATGCCGTCGACGGCACGCCTATAGCTGCGCATCCCAGGGCCAGCTTTGTGTGCAACAACATCGGGATGGTGCGTGAAAGCGCATTAGCCGGGATGGGCATCGCCACGCTCTCAGCGTATCTTGTCGAAGACGACATTCGCACTGGACGCCTGCAGCGCGTGTTGCCTGAGTATCACCTGGCGGACCGAGAGTTCCGGATCGTTTACTCGACACGCAAGTTCCAGTCGCTCAAGGTCAAGGCGTTCATTGACCTGGCGGTTGAACACTTCCGCGAACGGGATGTCTAGCTCCTACACGTAGCCCCGCTTGATCGCCTGAAAGGCCGCCCCCTCCAGCACGACCCATCAGACAATTGGCCGAATCGGCATGCAGACCACCTTCTAAAGCGCCACCACCGCTCGCCCTTCCTTCCAGCGGAGCCTTTCCTGGAAGGAAAGCCTGCTTGAGAATCCATCGATTATCGCGCTCCCGAAAATGCATCAGGATGCGAAACATAGCGTTATCGCTCTTGCTCAAGAAGGAGTCTGGTATGCCATTGATCGATCACCTCGATCATCTCGTCCTGACATGTGTCGACCCCGAAGCGACCCGGCATTTCTACACGCAGGTCATGCAGATGGAACTCGAAACCTTCGGCGCAGGCCGTCTGGCGTTCCGGTTCGGCAACCAGAAAATCAATCTCCACGTCCGTGGCGCCGAATTCGAACCCAAGGCGCACGTGCCCGTGCCTGGCGCGCTGGACCTGTGCTTCATCGCCACCGTTCCCCTTGACGACGTTATCCGGCATCTGAACAAGGTGGAATGGCCGATCGTCGAAGGTCCGGTTGAGCGAACCGGCGCGACGCAAAAAATCCGTTCAGTGTACGTGCGAGATCCTGATCTCAACCTGATCGAGATTTCAGAACTCCTGAGCTGATTGGTAATGCCCAGCTCCGCACCCGGCATAAGAACCGTGGGCGGCAAGACACCACAACCTACAAATCAAGGAGACACCATGAATGCCAACAATCCGGGCATGGGCGCCGCTACAGGCGCCCAACCCGCCTTTCCATCCTCCGAAGCAGGCATAGCAGCAAGCGCAGCCCCTCAGTCCGCCGATGCCTTCACAGTCGGCGACTGGATGGACAACATGCCGGTGGGCTCGCTGCATCGATTCGTGGTGTGGGTGATCGGCATTGGCCTCTTCTTCGACATGTACGAGATCTTTCTCGTCAGCTCGATCGGCACCGCGCTTCAGAGCGAGTACGGAATCAACCCGCACAGCACCGACTTCAAGTTCCTGCTCGCCTCAGCCTTCATTGGCATGTTCGTGGGCTCATTTCTCCTCGGCAGCATCGCCGACCGTATCGGCAGGCGCAAGGCGTTTCTGTTCACCCTCGTCTGGTATAGCTTCTTTTCGCTGGCCGGTGCGTTCTCGGTGAACGCCGGAATGCTGGTGGCCTGCCGCGTGCTCACCGGCATTGGCGTGGGCGCGATCTATCCCGTTGCAGATAGCTTCCTCTCCGAGATTCTGCCCAAAGAACGCCGCGGCCGGCTGGCTGCATGGGCCTACACCACTTCGTATGTGGCTGTACCGTTAGTGGGATTCCTTGCAGTGTGGCTCAATCCGCTGCACCTTGGCGGTGTGGCGGGCTGGCGGATCATCCTCGCGATTGGGAGCCTCGGTGCCGTATTGGTCCTGTTCGTTCAGCACAAGCTTCCGGAAAGCCCGCGCTGGCTTCTGGCCCAGGGACGCGTGCAAGAGGCGCACGCCATGCTGCGAAGGTTTGCCGGCAGCGCAGGTGTGAACGTATCGAGCATTACCCCGGAAGCGAAGCCGCACCAGCACCCAATGCGCTTGAGCGAACGCATTGCTTTACTGCGCCAGGCGCCTTACGGCAAGCGTTATGTAATGCTGACCATCTTCCATATGCTACAAGGGTTCGGCTACTACGGCTTCGGCACTCTGGCAAGCACCGTGGTGAAAAGCCGCGGTTACGACATCACAGGCGGGACGTTGTTTATCGCGCTGTCGTTCCTCGGCTATCCCGTTGGGTCTCTGCTTTCGATTCCGCTTCTCAACTGGATCGAACGCCGGACGCTGGTAGTCGCGTCTATCCTCTCGATCGCAGTCTTCGGGTTATGTTTTGCCTATTCGAACAACTCAATGTTGATCGTGTGCTTCGGCATTTTGACAACGTGCGCATCGAATGTATTCAGCAATGCGTACCACGTATATCAGTCGGAGATATTTCCGGCCAGTGTGCGGTCCACTGCGATCGGCAGCACCTACTCGCTGTCACGCTTCGTCAGCGGCGTCTTGCCGTTCATCCTGCTGCCGGTATTGAACCAACGGGGCGCAGGGGCCATGTTCGGCATCATCGCGGCGGCATTGCTGACCGTAGCGATCACCATACGTACGCTGGGGCCTCGCACCACGCGGCGTAGCCAGGATGAAATCAATCCCGTTTAGCAGACCGGCGCCGCTATCCCTACAGAGGCAATAGCGGCGCAAATCGTCTACACAGCGACCTTTCGCTCCGCTCCAAGCGGCAATTCAGGCATGTTACGGTCAGACTGCGGCACAGCGTCGGCGCGCCGATGCACGTCATGTGTCACGAAGCCCTGTTCTCTGCTCGGCACATCGAACCACTCCCGATGGGCGAACGAGTCACGGACATCCTCAAGACCGCTCTCCCAATGCTCGTTCATCGTGTCGAGGCTGAACTCGTAGTCCTTGTAATGCCCCTCATAAGGTTTGTTCTTGTAGATGAGATGCACGACATTGATCGCGCTGCCGTCAGCGGCTTCTTCCGCGCGACGGAATAGCGGATCGGACTTCAGCACGGCAGGCGGAACATGCGCAAGCAGTTCCTTGATGAAACGCGCGTGCTTCTGACGATCTGCCAGCATGTTGGTGATCGCCCGCGTGCGGCTCGAGTATTGAATGTCTTTGGCGCGTTCGGACACGTCGAGGAAGTCGCCCGGTGGATTACCGCGCGCGCTCCACAGATCCACCTGAAACACCAATGCATCCTTGTGATCCGCATCGCGCAACACCTCGGTAAGCGGCGTGTTGGACACGAGGCCGCCGTCCCAGTAGTACTCGCCATCGATCTCCACCGCGGGAAAGCCAGGCGGCAATGCGCCCGACGCCATGAAATGCTCCGGTTCCAGACGCATTTTCGTGTTATCGAAATACACCAGGTTGCCGTTTCGTACATTCACCGCGCCGACCGACACGCGGATGTCGCCGTCGTTGATGCGATCGAAATCGGCGAACTGCAGGAGCGTTTCCCTTAGCGCAGACGTATCGTAGTAGCTCACCAGGTTGGACGTCTGCTTGCCGAAGCCGGCCATCGGCAACGGTCTGCGTGGCGAGAAAAATCCCGGCTGACCTTCCGTCAAGGCGCGTCCTGCTGCCCACAGGCCGGCCCACTTGCGCGACTGATCATGCATGCCGAACACGGTCGGTATCCAGGCGCCCAAACCGCCTACCCAGTCAAGCGGGTGGCAGATCGAATTCCAGAACTCGTGCAACGCTTCCACCCGCTTCTCCGGCGCATTGCCGGCAATGATTGCGGTGTTCAACGCACCGATCGAGACGCCTGCAATCCAGTTCGGTTGCACGCCGGCCTCAACCAGACCTTCGAAGACGCCGGCCTGATACGAGCCAAGCGCACCGCCACCCTGAAGCACCAGAGCAATTTCGTCGTAGCGCGGCAGCACGAACGCATCTGGCTGCCGGTTGTTCTTTTTCGTACTGCTGCGCATACGTTACCCCTTTATTGCATTGCCCAACCGTGGCTGACGATCACCGACTGTCCGGTGAGCGCATTCGATTCGAAGCCGGCAAGGAAGGCTACCGTATTGGCCACGTCCTCGACCGTGGTGAACTCACCGTCGACAGTTTCCCTAAGCATCACGTTCTTCACGACTTCGGCTTCGGAGATGCCGAGCGCCTTGGCCTGCTCGGGAATCTGCTTGTCGACAAGCGGCGTGCGTACAAAACCCGGGCACACGACATTCGCGCGCACACCGCGCGGACCACCTTCTTTTGCAACCACCCGCGCCAGCCCTAGCAGACCATGCTTGGCGGTCACATAGGGGGCCTTCAGCTTCGACGCTTCGTGCGAGTGCACCGATCCCATGTAGACGATCGAGCCGCCCTTGCCGCTTGCGTACATGTGTTTGATCGCCGCTTTCGTGGTGAGAAAAGCGCCGTCCAGATGGATTTCCAGCATCTTCTTCCAGTCGGAAAACGCATACTCCTCAATGGGGGCGACGATCTGGATACCCGCGTTCGAGACGAGCACATCGATGCTGCCGAGTTCCTTCACCGCGCGCTCAATGCCGCTATTCACCGCTTCTTCGCTGGTGACATCCATCGCAACGGCGAGCGCCTTTCCGCCCGCAGCGGCGATGCTGCTCGCCACCTTCTGCGCGTTCTCGAGATTCAGGTCGGCAATCACCACTGCCGCGCCGAGACTGGCGAGTTTGCGTGCGCACTGCTCACCGATACCGCTTGCCGCACCGGTCACCAGCGCGACTTTATTCGTCAAAGACATGTTGCTCTCCTTTCCTGCAGGTTCATGGAGCGTTATTGATTGACCGCGAGTTTCACGGTCTCGGTCGAGGCCAGATAGTCGAACGCAACCTCGCCGATATCCAGTGTCAGATTGGCGATCACGTGCCGAGCCCCGACGATGCGCTTCACCGGAAGGTCGGCGACGGGCGCCAACGCATGCGGATGCAGTTCGAGCGCTGCCGGCCCCGACCACGCGCCGAGCACGCTCACGTCGCGCAGAAAGAAACGCACGAGTTCGCACACGCGCGCTGAACCGTCGACATGCGGAATCACTTTCAACAGATAGTTCGGTGTGTCCGCCAGCTTCTTGCGCTCGGCCTCGATATCGAGCGCTGTGTGCTTGAAACCCATCGTGCCGGTTGCGATACGCTGTGTTCCGTAGTCGAGCGTGCCGAGCAGCGTGTCGTTGCCGTCGACACTCAGAGTGGGCCTGGCCAGTTTCTTCGGAAAACCCCAGATTTCGCGGCCACCCGCGATCGGGCCTTCATCATCGAGGTACATCGAGTGCGTGTAGTTGCCGAGACGCCCTTGCTGGTCGCGTACCGAGATCACCTGACCGCTTTCGGTGTAGTCGCCAAAGCCGGATGAGTCCGGCATGCGAATAAATTCGTAATGCACAAGATCGTTTTCCGGATGCAGCGGCTCCGGCACAATGGCGCGCAATGCATCAAAATCGGTCTCATACGAAATGATGAAGTATTCCCGATTGATGAATCGATACGGCGGCCGCGGATAGGCGGGATTATGAACGGGCATCGCAAAGGCATCTTTGCGGATGGAAGCGAGATTCATGACATTCCTTTTATGACTGGGGCGCAAGCAGCGCCGCGTGAAATGGTAGGGGCAATCCTCACGCCGAACGAGCCACCATTTATCAATAGACCGTTAACCAAACTGCAACGCTGGAACTGGAACCGCCTCACACATCACGGTGTCGAACGCGGCAGTGGCATAGCCAGTAAAATCATCGCTGCCTGCGCGGAATCGTTTCTCAACGCACGCGATTCACCGGGCGCGAGGCGACACGAGTCGTGTTTATAGAGCGTCGTTTCATCGTCTCCGGTACTAACCACCACCTGGCCTTGCAGCACCAGGTAGTGCTTTTCCAGCGGCGACGCTGCAAGCGAGGTGTGGCCTCCTGGCTCTATCGTCGACACACCCATCCACAATGCTTCGGAAGGGCCGGCCTCATGGCCCTGCAGTCTCACGCAACGCATCTGATAGTGCTGCGCAGGAAAGTACTCGGGGGCTTCATTAAATCGCGTCACGTTCATGGCTTAAGCAAGGCTCCGTGGGTGATGACTTCATTCGTTGCGTTGAAGTGAATGGTAGTCGCCGCATAGCAGCCGGAATGCCAATTACTTTCGCTTTTCGGCCAACCCTGTGCAGCCAGTTTTCGCTGCTACGGAAAAACCTGAAGTACGCAGAATGACCGGAACTCGAAAACATCTGTCTGAACGGTCTTCGGAATTAACGCTAAGCTCGGCGGCGAACTGCACTCTTCGAGATTGATACCCATGAGCGAAACACCCGGCGACGATACCGCCCAGCGCCATCTTGTACGTCTGACTGCGGCGCTGTTCCTCTCCTACCTGGCCGTCGCGATGGCGCTGCCGGCCATTCCCGTTTACGTGACCCATCAACTGCACCTTGGCAACGCGCTGGGAGGACTAGCCGTAGGTATCGCATTCCTCTCGACAATTCTCACGCGCAACCATGCCGGCAATCTCGCCGACCAGGTCAGCAGCAAGATCTGCATGCTGCGCGGACTCAAGCTGTATTCACTGGCCAGCCTGATTTGCCTCGTATCCGCGTGGACGGTACTGCCCCCGCCCGCCAGCTACGGATTGCTGATCGTCGGGCGTCTGCTCCTCGGTCTCGGCGAAAGTCAGGTACTGGTCGGCATGATCAGTTGGGGTGTCGGCCTCATGGGCACCCACCGCTCGGGCAAAGTCATCGCACTCGTCGGCGCCGGGATGTACGGAGCATTCGCCGCAGGCGGCCCAGTTGGTCTTTTGCTGCTTCGCTACAGCGGATTTGCCGGTCTGATGCTCGCCTGCACCGTCGTTCCCCTGCTGGGTTGGTGGATGGTTCACGGCGTCCCGGAAGTGCGGTCGCCTACCGGTAAGCGCGAATCGTTCTGGCGCATCCTCGCCCGCATCTGGCGGCCCGGCGCGGCGGTGGGACTGCAAGGCGTAGGCTTCGCGGGACTCGGCGCCTTCATCTCGCTGTACTTCTCGAGCCGGGGTTGGCCGTTGGCCGGTTTTGGACTGACCTGTTTCGGTGTCGGCTTTGTGCTCGTGCGGCTCGTTTGCGGACACTTGCCGGATCGTATCGGCGGAACCCCGGTGGCCATCGTGTCGCTGATGGTCGAAGCGTGCGGACAATATCTCTTGTGGATCGCGCCCGGCCCTTCACTGGCACTGGTCGGCGCGTTGCTGACCGGGCTCGGCTGTTCGATGGTGTTTCCGTCGATGGGCTCGGAAGTGGTCAAACGCGTGCCACCTCAACTGCGCGGCACCGCGCTCGGCGGCTTTGCCGCGTTTCAGGATCTGGCTTACGGTGCGACAGGTCCCATCGCAGGGCTGTTCGCCGATCACTATGGCTATTCTGTCGTGTTTCTGATCGGCGGACTTGCGGCTGTGCTCGGGCTGGGCATGGCGATCGCGGCCCATCGGGAAGGTAGAGTACTTGCCAGTAGCTGAGGATAACTGGATATCTTTGGTGCATTGGCGCGGTAAGCCCGAGAAGCTTCGGCCAACCGCGCAAACGTCTTGTTAGAAATGCAGCACGACCGGCTTGGAGAACATGTACCGCTCCGCAAGCGCCACATAGCGGTCTGCCGATGTGGCCATCCCGGCGAGTTCCTGTTCTGTGAGTGGACGCAAGAGTTTGGCAGGATTGCCGGCCCATAACTCTCCCGACCCAACCACCTTCCCCGGTGTCAGCACCGCACCCGCCGCCAGCATGCCGCCGGCACGTACGATCGCGTTGTCTAGCACGCGCGCACCGAACCCCACGAACGCCAGATCCTCGATGGTGCACGCATGCAGGATTGCGCCATGTCCCACGGTGACCTGGCTGCCGACCAGAGTCGGCGAGCCATGGGTCGTGCCGTGCAGAATCGAACCGTCCTGAATATTCGTTCGCGCACCGATCACAATGCGCTGCACGTCCCCGCGTAATACGCAGTTGAACCAGATCGACGCTTGCTCGCCAATCTGCACGTCGCCAATGATCGATGTACCACGCGCAACGAATGCCGTTTTGTGCACGGTGGGTGTCCCGAACTGTCGGGCGTCCTGATGCTCGCTCATTTCACCAGGCCCAGTTGTTCGCGCGCCTCCCGTGGCGTCGCAATCTCTCCACCGAGCGACAGGACGATATCCCGTGCACGAGCCACCAGCACCGCGTTGGTTTCGGCCAGCACCCCTTTGGAGATGTAGATGTTGTCTTCGAGGCCGACACGCACATGCCCGCCGGCCAGCCACGCCTGCGCGACAATGGGGAACTCCGTGCGGCCAATGCCGAAGGCCGACCAGGCCGCGCCTTGCGGGAGAAAGTTGCGTGCATAGAACAGCGTCTCCGGCGTTGCCGCGAAGCCGTACTTCACGCCCATGACGAACGTCCAGAGTCCTGGCCCGTCGAGTACACCTTCCTTGATCAGATCGAGCGCGAGGTGCAGGTCACCGGAATCAAAGATTTCAAGCTCCGGCTTGACACCCGCTTCGCGTATCACACTAGCCATGCGCCGCACGTTCTTCGGCGTGTTGATCACGACGTCGCCACCTGAGTTCATCGTATTCAGATCCAGGCTGCAGATATCTGGCTTCAATGCGGCAATATGCTCGACCCGCTTTTCAGGCGGCAACAATGTCGTTCCAGGTGCCGCTACTTTGGGATCGTCGTCGCTCGGAATAAAGCGCCCGCCGGGACCGGTGGTCAGATTGATGATCAACTCGTGATCGACGGCACGGATGAGTTCGATCACCTGCCGGTACAGCTCGATTTCCATCGAGGGCCGGCCGGTTTGCGGATCGCGCACATGAATGTGAACGACGGCAGCGCCGGCCTGTGCTGCTTCCAGTGCCGACATAGCGATCTGATGCGGCGTGATGGGCAGGCCAGGATGCTGCTCCGGCTTTGTCAGGTTACCTGTCACCGCACAGGTGATGATGGTTTTACGTGCATGCATGATAAGTCTCGCTTAAGCTCAGTTCAGACGACGGCCACCATCGACCACAATCGCGACGCCAGTGCTGAATTTCAGGTGGGTCGCACACGCTTCGATTGCTGCGGCGATATCTTCAGGAGTGCCGATGCGACCCAGAGGTGTCGTCGCGGCCACCTTGTCGTTAAAGTCCGAGCCACGTCCAGGCACAAAGCTCGTATCCACGACGCCCGGGGAAACATTCAGAACGCGGATGCGCGGCGCGAGCGCGCGCCCCAGCGACGCGGCCATCACATCGAGGCCGGCCTTCGCCGCACAGTAGGCAATGTTGCTGCCCACACCGGTAGTGCCGGAAATCGACGATACGTTCACCACGAGACCATCACCCGACTCGTCGAGCAGCGTGCGAAAGGCGCGAATTGCCGCGAACTGCGCGCGCCAGTTCACCTTCATGATTTCGTCGATCAGTTCGTCGGTCAACGCGTCGAGGTCCGCGTGTTTGATTGGTCTGGTGAACCCAGCCGTATTCACCAGAATGTCGGCCCGCCCCAGTTGCGACTTGACGCAGTTGGCGAGGTCTGCGAGCGACGCGCTATCGGCAATCGACGTCACGGCTGCCAGGTGGCCGCTGCCCGGCAGTGAATCGACCACACGCTGTGCCTTGGCAACGCCGGACTGGCTGGTGACGACAACGGTAGCACCCGCATTGGCGAGCCGGTTTGCCGTAGCGGCACCAATACCACCCGTGCCACCAAGAATGACTGCCACTTTTCCTTCGAGATCGTTGGACACTGTAGTCTCCGCTTTATTTGATGGGGGGCGTCGGGTACGTCGGCGTCCCTTCGGCCAGCACAAATTCGTACCCGAGTGTGTAATACGGTCCGCTCACATCCGCGTCAGGGGCGTTGCCGTCTTCGTGCAGTTCGAATGTGCCGACCAATGAGCGAATAACGCCGAAAACGACGTCCGATCCCAGGTATTCCGAATCGTCTGCAAAGACCTGGCTCACCAGGGTTTCGTAGCCCTCAGCAATAACAACGAAGTGAATATGAGCCGGGCGATACGGATGCCGGCGCTGCTTGTCGAGCAGCACACCAACCGGACCGTGGGTAGGGATCGGATAGCCCGCGGGCCTGACGGAACGAAAGCGGAAGTAACCATCGGTGTCCGTTCTGAAGCGGCCACGCAGATTCATATCGGGCTGCTCCGGGTCCTGGTTTTCATACAGACCCACCGGCGACGCTTGCCACACGTCGACCATGGCATTCGCGACTGGCCGGTTTGCCCGATCGACTACGCGAGCGCGCACGAACAACGGCGCACCGGGCGAGCCATCGGCGACGATGCAGTCGCCATTGCGGTATTCAGGTGAATTGCCGCGATAGAACGGGCCGAGCAGCGCGCCGGGTGTCCGGTCGGTCTTGTCGATCGTATTGAGCAGCGTGACCAATGTTGAAAAGCCCAGCACGTCCGAGCACAACACAACCTCGTTGTGATCGTCCACGGTGGCCTGGCCAATCGCTTTGACAAACTCAATGCCCTTCTCGAACTCCTGGTCCGTCAACCTGACTTCCCGGAAGAACGCGTGGGCGTGACGTACTAGCGCGTCGACGATCTGCTTGAGCCGGGCGTCATCGGTCCGGCTCATTGCGGCAAGCACCACGTCCGTAATCGAATCAGCATCGTCCACGATACTGTCCAGATGCGATAAATCGGTCATACGAGTCTCCTTATAGGCTCACCGGACTCGCCTCACGACGGCGCTGATGAAGCGCCTGAAATTGGTTTCAATGAGTTTCGTGAGGCCATGTCTGGATGCTAGCCACTCGGGAGATGCGCGGCGGACAACCGCTTTCGAGTTTCTGCCACTTGAGCGTGTCGGCGCTGCTGGCGCCCTCACCCGAGGGAGCGCGACCAGCAATCAATGATCACGCGGACGCCCGGTTCCGTGTTCGCCAACCTCATCGTAAAGTCGTGCACGCGCAGCACCGCCGACACGATGCTTAGACCGATGCCAGAGCCAGCATGATGCTCCGTGCTTTTGCTCCGGTAGAAGCGCTGCAGCACCAGATCATGTTCAGCGGCCGGAATACCAGGTCCTGAGTCGGCAACGGTGACCTGCGGGCCGGCCGGTGTTTTTCTCAGTTCCACCTTGACGGTGCCGCCCTCTGGCGTGAACTTGATGGCGTTATCCACCAGGTTGCTCAGCGCCTCGAACAGCAGATTGCGATCCCCATGGATCCCGGGAATCGGCTCCACGTGCATGACGAATTGAACCGACCGGCTTTCGGCCAGCGGCTCATAAAGCTCCCCGACTTCCCGCACGAGTGTTTCCATCTCCACCTCGGCAAATCCCTCGCGGCGTTTCAGCGCGCCGATCTCCGAGATCCGCAGGATTGCCCGGAAGCGCTGCAGCAAGCGGTCGGTATCGGATCGGGCACGCGCAATCAGGTCCAGCATTGGCTGGTCTTTCAGGCCTCCGGCCCGATGCGCCATGCTACCGAGCAGCACAATGACGTGCGCAAGCGGGGTGCGAAGATCGTGGGCAATGCTATCGCACGCCCCCTTCATTTCACCGATGAGCCGCTCGACTTCATCGAGCATGTGATTCACAAGATGCGACAGCATGTCGATTTCATCGCGGCCGCCTGTTGGCAGACGCTGGTTCAGATCGCCTTGCGAAATTCGCAGCGTGACGCGACGAATCGCCCTCACACGTCTCATCTGCCGCACACTCATGGCAAGCCCCAAAGCAATGCCAGCGGCCAGGCAAAACGTGCCGCCCATCGAAAATGCCCTGATGATCGCCTTACGGATGTGAAAGATGTTCGTGACATCGCGGCTGACCAGCAATATGTCGCCGTTCTTGCGCCGCTCCGCCATCGCACGCACCATGGGCACCGGGCGCCTGTCCGTTACAGACAACGTGCGCGCCAGCGTCACGCCGTCCCTGTCGACGGTCAACTGCGGGGGAAACGCCATCACGTCACCCGCAATGTGCCTGCCATCGGATGTAAATAGCCCGTAGTAGTTGGCGTGCATGTGCGAATTTTCGAGGCGTTCCTGGATCGCATCGGGAAGCATGTTATCGGGCGTCGAATCGAAATAGATCAGTTGCCAATCCATCACCACGTCGACTTCGTGCTCCATCTGCCCGGTCACTGCGTGCTCCACGAAGACCAGCAGCAACAGCATTGAAAACAGAAAGGTGATCGTATAGACGAACAATAGCCGCGAGGTCATCGTGGTCCAGCGGGGCCGCCGCTCCGCAGGTTCGGTCTCAAAGGGGGATTTCACTTGCGTTGGCTTCGGATGGACGATCGACGGTCAACAGGAAAACACATTTTTCGGAATCCTGCTCTGCAGCGAACAGCTTGCAGACTAGGCTCGCTGCCCGAACCGCTGCCTGACCGCTTGATTAAAGAAAATTTAACTGGCGGTCTGCGTAGACACTGTTATCCGGCCGACAATAATCCTCCTCTATCCAATCGCTTCAGGTCCGCAAGCACCGTCGAAAGGACCACAAAATAGGGGCTCAAATCGCAGTGCTCATCTAGCCGTCAGTTCGCCGCCATTTTCGCGTCACTCCATTTTTGTATGATGAGCCTAAAGAGTGCCGGCCGATAAAGCGGCATGCGCATCCCATCCATCCGTGGTTCAGCGGAGAATCAGACTCATGAGTAAAGATCCCCAGAAACCGGACGCCACCGCAGACGATCCTGCAACGGTGCTTGAACGCCCTACGCGTCGATCGTTCCTGACACGCGTGGGCGCTGCCGGGGTCGCAATCGGCGCCGGTCAACTTCATTCGGTGGCCCTCGCGGAGGCCGATCCCACCATCGAGGAAGCACCGCCAGCATCGAACGTGTCGGCAGATGGTGCCAACATGCACGTCCGCCTGAACGTCAACGGCACAAACTACGATCTGGATATCGATTCCCGCACGACCCTGCTCGACTGCCTGCGCGAGCATCTGCACCTGACCGGCACCAAGAAGGGCTGCGACCATGGCCAATGCGGTGCGTGTACGGTCCATGTGGATGGGCGGCGTGTAAATTCATGCCTCAGCCTTGCCGTCACCCACGAGGACGAGGCGATCACGACCATTGAGGGTCTTGGCAAGCCCGGAGCACTGCACCCGATGCAAGCGGCTTTCCTCGAACATGACGGGTTCCAGTGCGGGTACTGTACGTCCGGGCAGATCATGTCCGCCGTCGCGCTTCTCAAGGAGCCATACGGTCATAGCGACGACGATGTGAAGGAGGCCATGAGCGGGAATATCTGCCGCTGTGGCGCCTATACGAACATCGTGGCCGCGATCCAGCAGATTCGTCGCAGAGTTTAAGCGGAGCGCGCTCATGGAATCCTTTCAGCTTAAACGCGTCGCCAATGTCAGCCAGGCGATCGACTCCGCGAATCCTGCCGCTAACGGCCAGGCCAACGGCGCCCCGATTCGTTTCCTTGCGGGAGGCACGACGCTGCTCGATCTCATGAAGCTCGACGTCGAACGTCCGGCCCAGGTGATCGACATCCATCGCTTGCCACTCGATCAGGTCGAGGCCATCGACGGCGGTGGCGTCACGATAGGCGCAACGGTCCGCAATTCGGATCTCGCCAATCATCCGCTAATCAAAAGCCATTATCCGGTTCTGTCGCAAGCGTTGCTATCCGGCGCATCCGCGCAATTGCGCAACATGGCGACGACCGGCGGCAACCTGCTGCAACGCACACGTTGTGTTTACTTTCGCGACACCGCAACACCCTGCAACAAGCGCGAACCCGGCACCGGCTGCTCCGCGATCGACGGCTTCAACCGGAACCTGGCCATTCTAGGAACCAGCGAGCATTGCATCGCGACGAACCCCTCGGACATGAACGTCGCGATGACCGCACTCGAGGCTACGATTCACGTCGAAGGCGCGCAGGGCAAGCGGGATATTGCTATCGACGATTTCTTTCTGTTGCCGGGGAGCACGCCCGAGCGCGAAACCTCGCTTAAACCGGGCGAACTTATTACTCATGTGACGCTTCCGGCGGCGGTGCCTGGCAATCGCATGGTCTATCTCAAGCTGCGCGACCGTGCGTCGTATGAATTCGCATTGGCGTCGGCAGCGGTCGTCATCAAGGTTTCAGCGGGCAAGATCGATCATATCCGTATTGCGTTAGGCGGTGTAGGCGTCAGGCCTTGGCGCTCAAGAGAAGCTGAAGCGCAATTGCTTGGACAAGCGCCGGACGCCACGGCTTTTCGTGCTGCGAGTGAAGCAGCGCTGCAATCGGCGCGCGTACAAAGCCAAAACGGCTTCAAAGTCGAACTCGCAAAGCGCTGCATCCAGCACGCACTCACACTTGCCACACAGACTGCCTGACGCAACGTTGGCGACGCGGAGAGAATATGCCATTAGCTAGCACTAAAGCGCAGCCGATTATCGGCGGCGACTTCACTCGCATCGACGGTCCGCTAAAAGTCAGCGGCACCGCCACCTATACTTCGGATGTCAATCTGCCCGGGACGCTTTACGCCGTGCCTGTTTGCGCGACGATCGCCAAAGGGCGCATCACGCGTCTGGACACCGCCGCGGCCGCAGGCATGCCGGGCGTTCGCGCGGTATTCACGCGCGAGAACATCGGCAAGTTCTATCGCGTCGGTTTTGCGGTGGACACCCGTATCGACGAAAAGCGCCCTCCTTTCGAAGACGACAACATTTACTACTATGGCCAGTACATCGGCGTGGTGGTGGCCGATACATTCGAGCAGGCAAGCGCAGCATCGCGCGCGGTGACGGTGGCGTATTCGTCGAGCCAACCCGATGTCCGCGCGGAGATGTCAGCGGACCAGACGCCGAGCGTCGATACGCACCGCGGTGACCCGGATGCAGCGTTCGCAGCAGCTCCAGATACGCAGAAGCTGGACGAGACGTACACGACACCCGTTGAAACGCACAACCCCATCGAATTGCATGCAACGGTGGCCGTATTCGATGGAACGAACTACACGTTCTACGAAACGTCGCAATCCATCGTCAACCAGCGCCTCGTCATGGCGCAGATGCTCGGTGTGTCGCAGGACCAGGTGCGCGTGATCATGAAGTACCTGGGCTCCGGATTTGGCGGCAAGCTGTTCCCGTGGTCGCACTCATTGCTCGCCGGCGCCGCGGCGCGCAATCTGATGCGACCCGTGAAGCTGGTGGTGACTCGCGAGATGATGTTCCACAACGTCGGTCACCGTACCAGCACGCAACAACGCATGCGCATCTCCGCGACGCCCGACGGACGCTTCACCTCGTTCCAGCAGGACTACGTCTATCAGACCGCGCGCAAGGAAATGCGCAAGGAGAACTGCGGCGAGACCACAGGCTATCTGTACAGCTCGCCTAACCTGCGCGCAACCGCCGCCTATTCGCGCCGCGACATTGCACCGAGCACGTCGATGCGAGGCCCCGGCGCCGTTCCAGGACTGTTCGCCATCGAGTCGGCTGTGGACGAGCTCGCTATCAAGCTCAATCTCGATCCTGTTCGCTTGCGCCTCGTCAACGAGCCCGAGATCGACGAAGGCCTGAGAGTGCCGTTTTCGTCCCGGCATCTCAAGGAGTGCATCACGCTCGGCGCCGAGAAGTTCGGCTGGGCACAACGCACGCCTGCGGTGGGTTCCATGCGCCGCGACGGCCTCGTGTTGGGCTGGGGCATGGCGGCCGGCTCGTGGGCCGCACGGCGCCTCCCGACGGAGATCCTCGTCGAGCTTCACGCCGATGGGACGGCACGCGTGTCGACCGCGACGCAGGACATCGGCACGGGGACCTACACCGTGCTGGCGCAGATGGTGTCCAACCTGACTGGCATCCCGCTTGAGCGCGTCTCCGTGGCACTCGGCGATACGCGCTTGCCACCCGGACCGCTGTCTGGTGGCTCGATGGTGACCGCATCGCTAATTCCAGCGGTGACGCAAGCCGCACAGGCCGCGATCCAACAGCTCCTGATCGCGGCGTCCCAGGCAGATAATTCGCCGTTCAACGGCCAACCGGTGACGGAACTCGCGTTCGACCACGGCATGATCTACCGTAAGGGCACCTCACCCGGCGCGGGCGTGCCGTTCGAGCGAATCCTCGCGCCGGCGCAGGTCAATATGGTGGTCGGCAGGGGCCGCTCCGGTTCAAGCGCGGACGATCCCGACGCGGCGAAAATTTCGATCCACTCGTATTGCGCGCACTTCATCGAGGTCACCTGGCAGCCCGAAACGGCTCGATTGCGAGTCAACCGCGTAGTGAGCCTGATCGACGGCGGCAAGATCATCAACGCGCGCACTGCCCGCAACCAGATTGAAGGGGCCGTGGTAATGGGCGTCGGCATGGCGCTGTTCGAAGAGACACACTACGACAAGCGCAGCGGAGCACCGATCAACCGCAACCTCGCTGACTATGTGATGACCACGCATGCCGATGCGCCGAAAATCGACGTGACGTTCCTCGACTATCCGGACCTTGCGTTGAATCCGCTCGGCGCACGGGGGATCGGCGAAATTGGCCTGGCAGGCATTGCACCTGCCATTACCAGCGCCGTGTATCACGCAACCGGTGTACGGGTGCGCAATCTTCCCGTTCGAATCGAGGATCTGCTAACGGCTCAGGTCTCTGCGTAAGCGGTCACCGCCAAAAGACTCCGGCCCCTCAAGGGCCGGAGTCCAGGCAAAAAATAAGCGAAATTCTCGCCTACATGGTCGAGTTGTTGGCGATAGCCAGGCTCGGGCAATAATGCGTCGCGCTCAGATACGGCGTTTGCTGTGTGCGAACGCCAGCCGCGCTAGACGTAGGCGGATCGATAAACACTTGCGCGTTGTTCGATCCAGCGGGAGCGGTGAGCGTCATTGTCACTTTCCACCAGTTCCCCTCTTTCACTGCGGAGAGCGATGTAGCCTGCCCTGCACCCCACGTCCCGCGCACTACAGCGCCCGTATTCGTATTGAGAACCCATGCGAATTCGGTGCCGCTCGGGTCGTCGGTCTGGATCGAGCCTCCAGGAAAGACCGTTGCGTTAGTAGTCGCAAGCACATAGTCGCTGAAACTATACGATTGTCCGCCCTGAACCCTGATGATCTCGCGGACGTTCGACACCGACGAGCCGTTTGTGCTGATAACCGTCGCGGCTCCTTTGTCCACTCCCGACACATCTGTTGCAGGCTCTGCGGTGCCGCCATTCTGTTGCGCCCACACATCCGGCGTTGCGAGACTCAACGGCGAATCGATCAGGTTGTTCGCATAGCAGGCTGCCGTGGTCTTGTTGGCCGGCGGACCATAGAAGCTAGCAATGCTGGCCTGAATTGCGTTGTCGGTTGTGTTGGAGGTTGCCTTGGTAATCACCGCGCCTTCGAAGAACTGGATAGGCGCAGCGCTACCGTCACCGCCTTCGCCAAGCGAGAGGCCGCCTTGCCATTGCCCGTTGAAGGCATGGCCCGCATCGCTCTCAAAGTTAAGCGCTTCCGGAGGCGCCGCATCGTAGACTGGAGTGAGTACGCTCTGTGAAGCGGAACCGCCCTTGACAACGAAGATATTGGACGCCGTCACGGGTGAATATTTGGAGAGTACGGTGACAAATTTCTCCTTCGCAGGCTGCTGCGGACCATAGAGGTAGACGCCAGCTTCTGCATCGACGCCCGGCCAGTTGGTATCGAGTGCGTTGCACACAGGGTCTTTTACAGTGGACGGTTGGGCCGAATCACCGTCGCAATAGCCAAACACCGCGGCATTACCGTTCGAGAACGCCAGCGCAAACATTTCGCCCTCAATTTCTCCGTGCGCATAGGTGCTCGGATTGGCGCTGCTTTCCATGTTCCCGTAAGTGCCGCAGCAGGTCGAGGACTGGCTATAGTGCGCCCCCGCGACCATGTATTCGGCAATCTCCGAGTCGCCAATCGACTGGTTCACCGTGCCGAACCGGTTGCGATATGCCTGTCCCGCCAACGTACCCAGCGCTGGAACCTCGGCGCCTTGCAGCGGCACGAAGCCGAGTTGTGCGGGCGTGCCGGGTAGCGCCGGCAGATCGTTACCAATCGATACCTGTTCGGTCGGCGCCGCAGTGGTCAACGCAGTAGGCGGCTGCAACAGTTGCACAGTCAGCGTGCCACCGGTTCCCGGAAGCGTGATCGTCGCAAAGCCGTTCAGCACCGGAACAGTCGTCGACTTCTTCGCAGCGGTACTGGTACTCGCCGCTGCGCTGGTGCTCGGAATGGTCAGTGACTCTGTTCCGTCCGAGTTGAGTGTCAGCGTCCCCGTCACGTTTCCGAACGCGCCTCCCTTCAGAGGTGAAACCAGGTCGATCTGATCGTAGATGTACGTGACGGAGCAGGTTGTCCTGTTGCAGAACGAGTCTGCGCTTTTCACATTCGCCGAGCCCACCAACGAGCGGTCGGAGCCATTGGGCAAGTTGCCCGACGTATAGGGATAAACGTTCAGCGTTGTATTGTCGGACGCCCGCTGAATCTGGAACAGCGGCCCCGAGTAGTGCTTTGTCAGCAGCCGTGTCACGCTATGAGCCGCGGAGCACGGTGTGTTGGCCTCGGCTGCGGCATCACACGGCAGGGGGTTCGCCGTTGACGCTTCTTCCGATGACGTATTGGCGCTCGTCTGTGCCGCGGCCTGGGCGGCAGCTTGCGTTGGCGACGAACTTGCGGCTGCTACAGCCTGAGATGCAGATGTGCCGCTACTGCCGCCGTCGCATGCGGCAAGCGCGACTGTCATCGCTAACAGAACGGAAAGTAACCCAACTCCTCTGGACATCATGACCTCCTCCTGGAAGACCAAGCTTTGGATTTAACTCAACAATTTAGTTGTACGGATTGATGTACTCAGAAACGTCACTGATCAAGCAACTGCCATGCGGAACCGTCAGTCTTTCGAAAGGGTTAGACAATGCGCTGCCAACCGGCGCACCGCGCCGTCCCGGCCACGCTCTATCCGGCAATCCAGCTCAGCCGTCGGGCACGAGTTCGCGCACGTTGGCTGGAAGCAATCCAGTTTGTAATTTGATCAGCGTGGGTTTGCGGGTGCTGTGAGATCCGGGCACCGCGGTGGGTTGGGGCAGCATTGGCTTCATCGTGTCTCACTGGGCCGGCGGCTAGCGCAAAACGCCAGCAGGCAGCATCACCAGCGTCCGTTGAAACACTCCGTGACTCACCATGCTTGTCTCCGTTGTCATTGCAGCGGTTGTCCGCCCCAGCGGGGCAGCATCCAATGCAGCGTGGCTGTCAGGCAGCCGCGTCGAGTAATAATATTAGTCAATAATATCGATTTGACGTCTAAGTACAATCCCTTACACGGAGAAAGAAGTCCAGTGGCTGCGCCTCAGCGCCCAGATCTACCATACATACGGCACGGCATTGGGTAAATATTATTGCTAATACGATCAGTCATAATCGACCGACGGCGGGCGACAGGTGGGATTTCAATTCGTTGTCCGCAACAACGCGCGTGCGAGCCAGGCCGCCTGCCCCTCGTTGTGAGGGGCAGCGTTCCGCGGCATTCGGCTCAAGCGGTTCTCGTTTTGCGAGGCTGGGGAAGACTACTGGAGGGGTCTTGCAGACTTGCGGTCAGTCAGTCCTCGGCACGATCAACCGGTCCATGAGCAGCCGCCGTGGCGAGCCGCCATGATGCACGGCCGTTGCGTTTGACTTCGTAGAGTGCGCAATCAGCGGCCTGAAGCAGTTCGTCTGGCGTATATCGGGTGCCTTCTTCGTCCAGCGCAACGCCGACGCTGATCGAGACCGGGATCGCCTGTCCGCGGAAAGTGACGGGCGTTGAAAATGCGTCAACCAGTTTCCGCGCAACTACGCGCGCTGCATCGTCGTCACGCAAACGGCCAAGCAGCACGACAAACTCGTCTCCGCCGAGCCGGCCGACAAGGTCATCGTCGCGCGTTGCAGTACGCAGTCGTTGTGCCACGACACGCAGCACCTCGTCGCCGGCTGCATGACCATAGGTGTCGTTGATGATCTTGAAGTGGTCGACGTCGATGTAGCAGAGTCCTACGCGCGTACCGTGACGCCGGCGGTCATTCACGGCGTCGCCGACAGCATGCATGAAAGCACGGCGGTTAGCGGAGCCCGTCAGCGGATCGATCTTGGCAGCACGCTCGAGCGCGGTGACCTGTTCGACGCGGGCGGTGATATCCGTCACTACGACGTGAAAACCGTCGACGCGTTCCTCCGCATTGCGGTGCGGGATGTATCGCACATCGACATAGATCGACCCGTGTGGCGACATCACGCTACGCTCGAACTGCTGAGGTTCTCCCGCCAATGCGCGCTGGACGTATCGCTCGGAAATCTGGTACTGCGCGTCGCCAAGATGCTCTCGCATCGTCCTGCCAATCACTTCTTCTGGAGGAGTACCAAGCATGGTTGCAAACGCCGCGTTCGCATACCGGTAGGTTTCCGATGTATCCACGTAGCCGACCAGGGACGGCAAAGCGTCGGTAATAGCCCTGAGTTGCGCCTCGCTGCGTGCTGCGGTGCCGGCAGCGCTATGCTGGGCCTTGACGATCGGCACGATGCGGGCTCGAAGAAACAGTGTGCCTGCCAGCGCACATAGCGCCATCACGCCGACGGCCACCAGCAGCGCGTGCTGTACAGGAGCGAGAAAGACCTCGGTCCTGATCTTGGAGGCTGTGGCGAGTCCGGTTTTGCCGACCGGCGCGTAGGCCACCACGACGTCGTCGCTGCGCGAATCCCTGTGCCGCTGCGTGCCAGCTTCACCATGAAATGCCGGCGTGATCAGTGGCCGATTCCCCAGCGCTGGATCGATCACCAGGTTGTGCGGCAATTCGGAAGCGGTCGCCGCGAAGCAACGTAGCAGCCGGCCGTCGAGACCACACAGCACGGAGCGCCGCCCTTCACGCGAGCGCGTCGCCGCCATCGAATCCAGTATCGGCAACGTCTGCTCGGTTTCAAGCGCGAACTGGACAGGAAGTCCAGCGGCGTCTTGCAACAAAATTTCGGAGCGCTGACGATAGACGAACCCTGCGTGCCAAAGCAATTGTGCCTTGACGCCGGGTTGACCGGCAGAGGGGCGCACCGGCACGATCTGGTCCGGCGTGGCGAGGCGCCTGCCAGCGCTGGAGAGCACCCGACCGTCGCTGCCGACCAGACGGATGCTAGCGAATGCATCAGGTCCCACATAGGCGCTCATGTCGAGCGCGGCGGCACACGATTCAGGGCTGCCGGCGCAGGGCGTGTGTTGCAAACGGCTCTGCTGCCTCGTGGCGAACGCATTGGCATGCTCCTGCGTATTCTGCAGGATGACTGACAATGTGGCGGCTTGCTCGACGGTGTCGCTCAGCAACTCGCTGCGCTCTGTTGCTTCATCGCTACGCACCATCAGCGAAGCGAGCATGACGCCGACGGCGAGCGCGGAACTGACAACCACCAGCGCGGCGATCACGGGTACGCGCGCGTTGGCGCTTTCACCCAGAATGCTCACGCCAGGCTGGCGTTTTGCCCAGACACACCATAAGGTTGCACCGGCGAGCACGAAACCGGTGCCGTTCAGTGGCGCGACAACGAAAAGCTCGCCCCATCTCCACAGGCCACCAATTGCCATGCTCTGACACAACAGCCCAATAATGCCCGTGAGAATCGTGCCGTAGATGAAGACACGCGGGCCGACTGCGTTGCGCGGTGCGGCTAGTCCTCGCAAATGCAGAAGCGCCCCGCCGCAGAACACAAAGCCGATGGCAGTCAACGCCGCCACGGGATATGACTGGGACGCCGGATCGGCGAGAAGCCTATCCAGGTAACGGGCGTCAAGCGAGAAGCCAAGCCGTTGCAACCATTCGACCAGCACCACGGCGCCGCCACACATCAGCGTGAAAGGAGCAATCAGAGAGAGGCGCGTCGACCGCACGCTGCCGCCTGTCTCGCGCAGCATCCCGATGGAGGCGACCAGGAAACAGAACGCGTTGAACGGCAGCACATCGCTGCACGTTTGGGTCATTCCCGCTACGTGCAGCAGTGCCAACGAAAGTTCGTAGACTGCACCGGCGAACAGCAACCACGCGGCTCCCCGGCAACTCACCAGCGCGTCTGAACACGCACGCAGCTTCCGGCCGATAAAAGCACGGGCCAGCAAATATGTGATGGCGCGGCCACCCGGGCGCCGCGGGATAGACCAGTTCATGCGGCGGCGCTGTCGGAAGTCGAGATGGTCAGGTCGCCCGAGGCGCGAAACGCGCTCAGTGGCCGCATGCGATCGCCGGCCGTGGTCAGCAGCGCGTCGAGCGAGCCACCATCAGCGGGCCACGCTGCGGTGCCGACACGTACAGCGGGCGACACCGGCAAGCCGTCGATGATGTCGATCAGCGTGTCGAGTTGACCAGCCAGCGAGACGACCATCGTCGCCGCGCGTGAACCGCCGGGGACCGGAATCCGGTCCGGCACCAGAATGGCGATCTGATCATCGGCGGCACGCACGAGTACGTCGGACGGTCCCAGCACACGGTTGATGCGTTCGAGGACGGCGCGCAACAGCACGTCGCGAGCCTCAAAGCCCCACGCATCGCGGACCGGCTTGAGCGAGTCGATACAGAGCAGGATGATCGACAGGGCGCCCGTGTTGCCCAGCTGATGTGCGCGATCCATGGTGAACTGCTGGGCGAGCCAGTGCCGGCTATGCAGACCTGTGGCGGCGTCAGTGTCGAGCTGCGTTTCAAGAGCGCCACGCTGACGCTCGGTCTGCGCGACCTCGCTGACGACGCGCGAGCGCAGCGCATGCAGCGTCACCACAACGAGCATGACGAGCGCTGCCAGCGCGCCCCACAAAACCAGCGCCCAGCGCGTATGGGCACGTTCGCGCCCGTTCAGCAGTTGCGCTTCCTGATCCGCGAAGGCCTGCAGCGTTGAGCGAATCACCCTGCGATCCGCTTCATAGCCTGGATCGGCAAGCAACGCTTGCGCAGCGCCGTTGCGCCCTTCCTTCATGTCATCGCGGAGTTCGTCGAGGCGGGCACGGATCCGGGCCATCGCTCCACCGATGGTCTGCAGGCGCGATACCTGTTCCGTATTGTCGGCCGTCAGCGTGAGCAGCTGGGCGCGCAGTATCTCGGAGCTGACGTAGGCGTCTTCGATTTCTTGCAAAACCGCCGTGCGATCCCCAGCCCGCGAATCCATCGTCGGGACATCGAACACATAACGCAGCATGGACGAATCGCGGACAACCATCGTAATGCGCATCTCCGACTCGAGCCGCATCACCTCGTAGGAGTGCTGGATCCAGTCCGTTTGCGATTGCTGCATGGTCGCGCCGAGCCCGACGCAGGCGAGAATCGCCGCGCCTAGCGCAGTTGCGATCCGCACACGGCGGCGCATGAGAGTTTCGATATTCGGCACGATTTACCTTGAACGACATCTGTCACACAAGTTATCGGCAAATGTTTGCGCAACTTCAATCAGACCCACATGCGTAGGTGTATTTACCTAGGGGTATTTGTCCGATGAATACTATGAGTCGGTCACAGATCTCGCAGGCGCCGTCCGTGGGCGGCGATGATTGATCGCTATGAATACGCCCATCAGAATGAAGAAACCGAGCAACAGCAATACGGCATTGATGAGCACACGCTCGTAGCCGAGCTCGCTTACGTTAATGAAAGGATAGGGATAGAAGTCGGTTTCGCTGCCGCGCCAGAGCGTTATCAACAGATAGCCGAGCGGATAGATCAGCCAGAAAAGGCAATCGCGCAGCAGCAGATGGAAGCGGGGAACGAAGAGCAGCCAGTACAGCGTGCATAGCAGCGGTATGACCGTATGCAGCAATTCGTTGAGCAGTGCGCGGTAGCCGTATGGCGTCCATAAATGGCGCAGCAAGGTGTTGTAAGCAATGCCGACGAACACGATGTAGACGACCACGGCGGTGAGCACCGGTGGCTTGCGGAAGAACCGCCCGGGTGCGGAGCGTGCCCGTACGGCCACAAACGAAAAGCTGATCGCGACGACGAGCGTCGTGAGGTTCGTCAGGTACGCACTGATACGCTCGATACCGTCGATCACGCCCAGGCCGCGGAACAGCATCCTGCCAATCGTGATGTCGCTCTGCGCCGCGAAGCCCACCCATGCCAGCACCGCAATCAACGATGCCACGCTCAACGACGCGAAGCTCGGCGTCGGCAGTGGCAATTCAGATGAGTGCGGCTCAGGTTGAGCAGAACGCTTCAGCATACTTCCAGATTATTTCTCGGCGGTAAGCTTGTCCTGCGTGCTGGTATCGAAGTCGGTGGCGGCATGGCGCTCGTGCAGCTGATCCGAAAGCTCGCCGAAGACGCGATTGACCTTGCGGCCGCGCTTGACGGCCGGGCGCTCGCCGATCGCATCGGCCCAACGCTGGACATGCTTGTAGTCCTGCACCGAGAGGAATTCGGCCGCCCCGTAAAGCCAGCCCTTTACGAGGCCGCCGTACCACGGCCAGATCGCCATATCGGCGATCGTGTACGCATCTCCCGCGATGTATTCGTTCTCGGCGAGCTGCTTTTCGAGGACGTCGAGTTGACGCTTCACCTCCATCGCGAAGCGGTCGATCGGATATTCCATTTTGCTCGGGGCGTACGCGTAAAAATGGCCGAAACCGCCACCGAGGTAGGGAGCACTGCCCATCTGCCAGAATAGCCACGACAGGCACTCGGCGCGCGCGCTCGGCTCAGTCGGCAGGAAAGCACCGAATTTTTCGGCGAGGTGTACCAGGATCGCACCGGACTCGAACACGCGGATGGGTTTCGGTCCGCTGCGATCGAGCAGCGCGGGAATCTTGGAGTTCGGATTCACGCCGACAAAGCCGCTGCCAAACTGCTCGCCATCGCCAATCCTGATGAGCCATGCGTCATATTCCGCACCGCTGTGACCGAGCGCCAGCAGCTCCTCGAGCATCACCGTGACCTTGACGCCATTCGGTGTCGCCAGCGAATAGAGCTGCAGCGGGTGCACGCCGACCGGCAACTCCTTGTCGTGCGTCGGCCCCGAAATCGGGCGGTTGATATTCGCAAAGCGGCCGCCGTTATCCTTGTTCCAGGTCCAGACCTTAGGCGGTTCGTAATCGACAGTGCTCATGCTTAAAGCTCCTCGCGTCCTTGCATTGTGGGATGGGTGATTGGAAGCGAGATTAACAAATTGACGGAAAACATGCAGTCCGCCTCATAGTGCGTTCCGACCCGCAACGGAAAGTGCAGCACGAGGCCAGCAATGCGTTAGTGAATCGCAAGCGGAGTTACCATACGCAAACTGGATGCAGCGCTTGCGCTGCAAAGACCGCATTTAGACTTGACCGAGCCCGACATGAGCAACGACTCTTCAGGCAATTTCGACGAGCTGGCCTCGGGTGGCAGCCGCTACCATCAGGTATACCCACGGCTGGACGAGAGGCAACTGGCGATACTGGAACGCTACGGCGAGCGCCGCAAGCTCAAGACCCACGACATCCTCTATTCCGAAGGCGACCGGCACACCGGGATGTTCGCTATTCTCTCCGGGACGATCGAGGCATCCAGACGGTCCGTTGAAGGCCCCGTACTGCTGGGCACACATGGCCCGGGCAGTTTCACCGGCGAGGTAGCCACGCTCGCGGGCCGGGCTGCAGTCGCAACGTCGCGCGCCATCTCCGATTGCGAGGTGATCGTCATCGACGAGGAATCGTTGCGCTCGCTCGTGATCGCCGAAGCGGAGTTGAGCGAAACGATCATGCGCGCGTATATTTTGCGGCGCGTCGCTTTCATCCGCGGCGAACACGTGGGCGTGGTGGTGATCGGCAGCACGTCCTCGGCCCCTACGCTACGTCTGCGCCACTTCCTGAGCCGCAACGGTCAGCCCTCGGCTTACTTCGATATCGTTGAGCACTCCGAGGCCAAAGAACTGCTGACGCACTATGACGCAACCGAAGCCGACATCCCGGTTGTAATCACGTTGCAAGGCGTCGTGCTGAAACAGCCCAGCCACCGCGCCGTCGCCGATGCAATCGGCCTCAGTCCGGACAGACTCGACGGCGAGCACTTCGATCTCGTTGTGGTCGGCGCGGGACCCGCAGGACTCGCGGCTGCGGTGTACGCCGCATCCGAGGGACTGAAGGTAGCCGTTCTGGACGCCAAGGCGCCGGGAGGCCAGGCCGGCACCAGTTCGAAGATCGAAAATTACTTTGGCTTTCCAACCGGCATATCGGGGCAGGCGCTAGCCGGTCGCGGCCTGTCGCAGTGCCGCAAGTTCGGCGCCGAAGTTGGGGTGCCTATCGAAGCGCTGACCATCGACTGCACGGATGCCAAATCGTTTCACATCGGCCTGAATCAGGACGAGTGCGTCTACGCTCGCGCTGTCGTCATTGCCAGCGGCGCGCGCTACCGGAAACCGGATCTCTTGCGTCTCGAACACTTCGAGGGTCGCGGCATCTATTACAGCGCGACCTTCATGGAGGGCGCATTCTGCAACAACGAAGAGCTGATCGTGGTGGGCGGCGGCAATTCGGCGGGACAGGCTGCGGTATTCCTTGCGAGGTTCGCGCGCCATGTCCACGTGGTGATTCGCGGAGAGGGACTCAGAGCGAGCATGTCGACGTATTTGATCAGACGGATCAACGCGGCGTCCAACATCACGCTTCACACGAAGACACAGATCGTCGAGTTATGCGGCGAATCGCGACTCGAGGCCATAAAGTGGAACCGGCAAGGAGAGATTGAACATAAACCCATCCGGCACGTTTTCCTGTTTCTTGGCGCTCAGCCCAGTACCGGATGGCTTGGCGATTGCGTCACCCTGGATAAGGATGGGTTTGTGCTGACCGGCGCCGATACCGGCGCCAAATGGACAGCAGAGCGGCCGCCGCACGATCTCGAGACCAGCCGGCCCGGTATCTTTGCGGCGGGCGACGTGCGCAGCGGCTCCGTCAAAAGAGTGGCAGCCGCCGTGGGAGAGGGAGCCGCCGCCATTCAGGCGGTTCATCAATATCTTGCAGGATGGGCGTGACTAATCCTTGGCGGGCACGCTCGGCTCCACTGCCCGAAAGTGCCAACCGTCGCCCTCCTTGACGTACACGGCCATGATATGGCCGCTCTCCTGGCGGAATGTCCCGTCGCCTTTTGGCACCTGAACGGAAAACTCTGCGACGCTGAATCCTCCGTCGCCTTGCGCGCTCGCATCGATCACGTGAATGTGATGCTCTTTCGCGCCCGAACCAAAGCGCTTTTCGTAGTACTCCTTGAGTGCTGCGCGTCCTTTGATGATTTTCCCGGCCGGGGAAACCAGCATGCCGTCTTCGGCATACAGTTGCGCCATGGCATCGGCATTTTTAGCCGCGTAGTTAGTGTCGTAAAGATGACCAAGCTGCGCAGCCGCAGACTGCGCTTCCTGAGACGACGGCTCTGTGGCATTCGCATTGGACGTCGCCGCGCAAGCCAGCGTATTGCCAATGAAAAGTGCAGCGAGCAAAAGGGAAATGTGCCGTTTCACCTTGGAACTCCTTTGATCGGGTTGCGGTAGTGGCTCTCTCAATGAGTCAGTCGAGAAGAGCGGGATCGTGGATCGCGCCTGTCAGCAGTTCGGCAAACGCCTGCAATGCATGCGGTAACGTGCGGCCGGCCATCGTCTGAACCTGAAGCCTGCGTTGGTGTAGTTCGGGATTGCTGATCGGCACGGCTGCGAGTCCCTCCATTACGAGGCGGCTGCGCACGGTCAGGAAGCCGGTTAGCGTGACAGCATCGGTAAGCAGCACGAAGCTCTGCAGCGCAGCGTGGTAGTTGCTAACGAACACGGGCTCGAAAACCAGACCTTCCAGACTGCACGCAATATCGAACATCTGGCGGATCGTCACACCCTGGTTGTCGATGGCGAGCGGCCAGGCCATCAGATCCGCGAGCGAGACGGACTCGCGTGCGACAAGCGGATGATCGCGCCTGACCAGTGCGAAGATCGGCGCCAGCTGCGAATACACCACATGGATGTCCTTCTCCGGCGCGACGCTGAAACACACGGCGATATCCGCGGTGCCTTCACGCACGCGTTGTGTCGCGACCGATGGCGCAGACACATCCAGTTGAAACTGCGTCGCCGGATGCGTCTTCAGGAAGCGTGCAAATACCTGCGGCAGAAAATACGGCGCGACCCCTTCCGAACTTGCCACGCGAATCGTCGCGCGGCTGCCATTGCTCAGTCCGCGAATTTCGTCGGTGACGCGCTCGGTTTCCAGCAGGCTGCGCCGCGCGTGTTCGGCAAGCACACGTCCCGCATCGCTCAGCACCATCCCGCGCGGCCGCCGTTCGAAAAGCGCTGCACCGACTTCCTCTTCGAGCTTCGCAATCTGCCTGCTTAGCGCCGACACCGCCACGTATAGTCGCTCCGACGCCTTGCTGAGCGAGCCGCTGCGGGCGACTTCGAGAAAGTAACGCAGTGCAGTATTGTCCATTTCGGTCAGGCTTCCCCGCTTTGCCGTTTCGGCAACGATATCTGCCAAATATTGTAATTGTCCACAAATATCGTCCACGCCAAGATCGTTACACTGCTTCGTACGAGCCAGGCGCGCGCCCACGGCGCGTCACGACGGAGAACGATGTCGACCAAGGACGCCTCCATGAGCCCTGATTCAGCAGCCGTTGTAAGCGAATCCCTCGCCAAGCCCGTCTCGCATGCCGGGGTATCACGCCTGATCCTGGCAACGTCCATTGGAAATGCGCTCGAGTTTTACGACCTGATTGTCTACGGGTACTTTGCCACCACGCTGTCGCGGCTGTTTTTTCCAACGCATGACAAGACGGTGTCGCTGCTGCTCACGCTCGGCACGTTCGCGCTGTCATATCTGGCGCGGCCGCTTGGTGCGCTGGCGCTCGGCTCGTATAGCGATCGCAAGGGCCGCAAGGCTTCATTGACGCTGTCGATTTCGATGATGACGCTCGGCACCGGGATGGTCGCGCTGATGCCGTCCTATGCCACGATCGGCCTGGTCGCGCCGATCGGCATTTTCGTTTCGCGTCTGTTGCAAGGCTTTTCCGCTGGCGGCGAATTCGGCAGCTCCACGGCGTTTCTGATCGAGCATGCGCCGGCACGGAAAGGCTTCATGGCGAGCTGGCAGTTCTCGAGCCAGGGGGCAAGCACGCTGCTCGCTTCGGCGTTCGGCGCAGTGCTCACCGGCACGTTGACGCAGCCTCAGCTCGAAGGCTGGGGCTGGCGCATTCCCTTTTTGTTCGGCATGCTGATCGGTCCAATCGGGCTTTATATCCGGCGCCGCATGGATGAAACGCCGGAGTTCGAACGGGCGGAGAAGTCGAGTTCGCCGGTGCGTGAACTACTGGCTACCCAGAAGGAACGCGTGCTGGTGTCGATCGGCTCGCTGGTGCTCACCACCACGGCCAACTATATGCTGCTGTACATGCCGACGTATGCAGCGCGGCAACTCGGCCTCGCGCCATCGTCAGGCTTCATTGCGACGCTGGCCGCCGGGTTCATCATGATGGTGCTGACACCGGTGGTCGGACACTGGTCCGACAAGGTGGGCCGCACGCGCATCATGCTGGTCGCAGGCACGTTGTTCTTCTTCACGGTCTATCCTGCGTTCATGTTCATGAACGCCCATCCGTCGCTTGCGACGTTGCTTGCCGCGGTGGTGTGGGTCGCCCTGCTGAAGGCCACCTACTTCGCGCCGATTCCTGCGTTGATGTCCGAGCTGTTCCCGACCCGCACCCGCACCACCGGCATGGCGCTCGGCTATAACATCGGCACGACCGTTTTCGGCGGCTTCACGCCGCTCGCGGTGGCGGCATTGATCGAGGCCACAGGCAATAATCTGGCGCCCGGCCTCTATCTGATGTTCGCGGCCATCATCAGTCTGTTCACGGTGGTGTGGGCGCGGGCACGTTTGAATGCCCACTAGGTCAGCCGGGCCCTTCGAACCAATCGGGATCCTACGAATGCAATACGATTTTGAACAAGCGGTGCAGTTTGCAGTTGATCATGAGTCGCTTTGGGACCGCCATGTGGATGGCATGTGGGGCGTGCATGTGAACGACCCGCCACCGTGGAACCGGTTGCTCGGGCCGGTGCATGACCGCGGTCCCGTGTCCGGCACGATCGCACTCGATGGACGCGTATTGACCTCATGGGGCGAGCCCGACCGGGCCGATCTGACTTTCAGCGTCGCGAAGATGTACCTGGCGCTACTCGCAGGCATTGCCTACGACCGCGGCCTGCTGCCGGACGTAGACGAACCGGTGCACGTGCGAGTGCCCGGCATCGGCTTTGACGATGAGCACAATGCCGCCGTGACCTGGGCTCATCTGCTGCAGCAAACAAGCGAATGGCAGGGCACGTACTTTGGCCTGTCCGATCAGGCGGACCACTATCGCGCCGTCAACTTCGCGGCACCACCGGACGGCAAAAAAGGTGATCTGCGTCCTTTGCAGCGCCCCGGGACGTATTGGGAATACAACGACGTGCGTATCAACCAGCTTTCGCTGGCGCTGCTTCATCTGTTCCGGAAACCATTGCCCGAGGTGTTCCGCGAGGCGATCATGCGCCCGGCGGGCGCGAGCGAAAACTGGCAATGGGTTGGCTACGACAATGCGTGGGTGGAGATCGACGGCCGGCGCATGCAATCCGTGCCGGGCGGGACGCACTGGGGCGGCGGGATGTCCGTCAGCGCGAACGATCAGCTCAAAGTGGCGCAACTGCTATTGAACGAAGGCATGGTTGACGGCCGGCAGATTCTGTCTCGCGAGTGGATCGCGCGTATGCGTACGCCATGTGCGATTGCGCCGTTCTACGGTTACCTTGTGTGGCTCAATACCGATCGCAAGATTTTCCCGAGCGTGCCGGCGTCAAGCTATTTCGGCGTCGGAGCCGGCAGCTCTTTCACATGGATCGAGCCCGAGCGACGCATGACCGTAATCGTCCGGTGGTTGAATCCTGCGCACGCGAACGAGTTCTTTGGGCGAGTTCTGGAAGCGGTCGAGGCGCCCCGCGCAGCTTAATCGTAGCCGTTCCTGTTTCCCGACATGGGCAACGGCGTTGATGTCGATGCAAACGAGATTATCGAGCCCCTTGCACGTGTCGACGATGAACGCGTTGCAGTGCTGCCGAAGGTCATTCTCGTGGGCAATGATCTCTTCTGAAAGTGACGCGGTCGATAATCTGCATACCGAAGTTTTTAGTTGTGTCGCCGCCCAAGACATTTGACGTCTTGGGCGGACGTTTGCATCGCTTTCCTATCCTGTCACTTCTTGCTGGCCAAACCGTCGAGGCCGCCAAGCAATCCGCCGCCAGATGTGCCTGTGGCCGTCGTCGCCCCGCTCAATGCACCCGTTAAGGTACTGACCAGCCCCGTGACCGGCGCAAGCAGATTTCCGGCGGCGCCCGTGCCGCCCGTACCCGAGCCCGCGACCGTACCGAGTGAGCCGGTTAGCGTGGTCACCAACGACGTCACCGGCGCAAGCGGACTGGTGCCGCCGCTCTTCACGCCGCCTGCCACGCCGCTCAAGGTGCCGGGTAACGAGGTGAGAATGCCGGTCAGCGGTGCGAGCGGGTTGCCTGGTGTGCCGCCTGCCGTGAGCAAGCCGCCGGCCGAGGTGACGGTGTTGCCGACTGCCGTCACGACATTGCCGAGATTCTGTCCAATCGGATTGCCGGTCGCACCACTGAGCTTGGTTCCAGCGCCATCCAGTCCGTGACCGATCGTCGACAGCAAGCCGTTCAGCGGCGAGCCGAGACCGGTCGTGTCGCCGATGGTTTGAGTCGTCTGCGTGAGAACGGTTGTGATTGGCGTGATGGGCGCGCTCACTGTTTGCGTCACCTGCTGAATGAATCCTGTGGACAGCGTGGTGGTGAGTTGCGTCCCGAGCGCACTGACAGCATTGCCGACCGTGGAGACTGTGTTGCCGAGCGGCGTGGTCAGCGGGCTAAGCGGCGCCGTGGGACCACTGCCCAGGCTGCTTACGAGTTGGCCGGCGCTGTTGACCGCCTGGCCCGCGTCATAGACGAGGTTGCCCGTGCTCGACACCGTCGGGCCTAGCGGATTGGCGGAATTGCCCAACTGTCCGAGGCCGTTCGTCGCGCCAGCGCCCAATGCGGTAACGCCGGCGCCGAGATTCGACACAACGTTGCCGAGCGCTGTTGTGGTGGCAGGATTCGCGCCGGGAATCGGCGTGAGGCTAATCTGGTTGCCCACCGACGATACCGTCTGGCCGGTACTGGTCACGACGTTGCCTGCGTTCTGGACCACTACGCCGAGCGGGTTGGCGCTCGTGGGCGTTGGCGTTGGCGTTGGCGTTGGCGTTGGCGTTGGCGTTGGCGTTGGCGTTGGCGTTGGCGTTGGCGTTGGCGTTGGCGTTGGCGTTGGTGTCGGCGTCGGCGTCGGCGTCGGCGTTGGCGTTGGCGTTGGCGTCGGCGTTGGCGTCGGTGTAGGCGTCGGTGTAGGCGTACCACCACCTGTTCCTGCTCCAGCACCTGCTCCAACTCCGCCCGGCTTCGTCGGCGTACTTCCACAGCCCGTCAGGACGATCATCGACGACACGCACATCGCGATCGCCGACAGTTTGAATCTGTTCATGGTTAAGCTCCCCCGCAAATGTGGTTATCTGCTGCGGGGAGCTAACTGCAAGACCTATGCCGGTTTGTAAGACGAAGGAATTGATCGCAAAAAATATCATTCAAATCAATGGGTTAATTATAGAGCGCCGACTCGGAAAGCCGCATTCCAAAGCGGATGTGTCGAGGAACACCTCAACGAGCCAGCGTGTGTAACGTAACGCGATGCCCCCCCGCGAAGCACCTCAACTTTCCGGGACTCTCTCCCACGCGCCGGATCGGGCCGAGCGAAACACAGCATCGATCACTCGCATATTTGCGCGTGCGTCTTCTAGCGGTATGGCCTGCGGGCGTCCGCTCAATATCGCCTCGGCGAACGTGGCCGCTGCGATGCCATATTGATCGCACACAGGAAGTTCCACCCAGCGATCAGTCGCGACACCGGCGCTGGTGTTTTCGCTCACTAACAGACGCGTCGGTCGATCCGCTGGTGCATTGAATGGAATCTCGACTTCGATCCGCCCCTTCGTGCCGTGAAATTGCATCCGCTGATAGCTATAGGTCTGAGTCGAGTAGAAGAAACTCGCCTGCACACCTTCAAAATCCATCAGCACGGAGCCGAGCCGGTCCACTTCGAATATTGCGTCCCGCTCCATCAGGGCAACCACCCGCCCCGGCTCACACCTGGTAACGAAGCGTGACGTTGTGATGGGATAACAACCAATATCGAGCAGACCACCTCCGCCCAGTTCGCTCTGGTTGCGGATATCGTTCGGGTTCGTGTTGCTATAGGTGAAGCCGCCGGTCACTGCCCGCAATTCGCCAATCACACCTTCGTCGATCAAGGTCCGCACCTTCAACCATTGCGGATGCGTGCGAACCATGAACGCTTCCTGTATGTAACGGCCGGTTCTGTCGCGCGCAGCGATGAGCTGTTCGACCTGTTGGGCGTCCAGCCCGATCGGCTTCTCACACAGGACGTGCTTGCCTGCCTCGACGGCCTTGATCGTCCATTCCACGTGGATGTGATTGGGTAGCGGAATATAAACCGCGTCGATTTCCGGGTCCGCCAGAAGCGCCTCGTAGCTGTCGTATGCCACGGCCAGACCATATTTGGCGGCGGCTTCCCGAGCCTTCTCGTGAGACCGCGACGCGATGCCCTTCACCCGACACTTTGGCGCGCTGCGCATGGGCACGACAACCTTGTTGTTGATCTTCGCGGCGCCCAGGATCCCCCAGACAATCTCATCCTTTGCCATGACTTCTCCTTTTCCGATCAAGTATCTGAGGAGTAGAGACAGACTGGACAATCGCGTGAGCCGGCCAGTTCATGAGCCCGCGAAAGACCAGACGCATCCGATCCTGCCAGTCTACACGCGGCGACCACAACCACCACCGCCGGTACAAGAGCGCCCACCACCGCTTTCGCAATCGAACCGTCGCTGCATTCTGGCCGGTCGCTGCATTCGAACCGGTATTAGCCAGAGTCGGTCATTTGACCGATACCGCAGAGACAAGTCAGGTGCGATCCTTTCTATCGACGCGAGCCTTAGCCGTGCGATAGATCACGCGCAGTCGGGCCGCCTTTGTCAAAACTTTAAGGAGTCGCAATGGTTGCTCATCACGAAGATACCACTCGCGTTCGGGAAGAACGCTGGCTCAAACACTATTACTTTATTCGGACCGCGTTTTCTGCTATCTGGGTCGCACTTGCTTTCTCCATCGGACAGCATTCCCCGGTCGGCGCGGCTGTCTTGCTCGTCGTCTACCCCGCATGGGATGCTCTGGCCAACTACGTCGACATGTCGCGTAGCGGAGGGATGGCTGAAAATCGCACCCAGGCCACCAACGTCCTCATCAGCGTCCTGACAGCGGTTGCAGTGATCGTGGCGTGGACGGTGAACATGAACGGTGTTCTCGGCGTATTTGGCGTCTGGGCCATACTTGCCGGGTTGCTTCAGCTCGGCACTGCCGTCCGCCGCTGGAAGCGCTTCGGTGCGCAGTGGGCGATGATCCTGAGCGGCGGACAGTCGGCATTGGCAGGTACATTTTCATCGTGCAGGCCCATGCGCCAATGCCTCCCGCTATTGCCAAAGTGGCTGGCTATGCCGCGGTGGGCGCCGTCTATTTTCTCGTGTCTGCGCTCTTGCTATCCGTTGGCCAGCTGCGACGCAAGGTTGCCTGAACGCCTTGAGATCTCGGTGAAAATCCCGGCGGTCGCACTCGCATCTACTATAAAACTAGTTGACAGGACACGACGTTCATCCTACGATCTACTACATCTTTAGTAGGAGGCATTTTGGACATCTCGCTAACCGACCGCGAAGCTGACGTCATGCACATACTATGGGAACGCGGCCCCTCGGTTGTCAGCGAGGTTCGTGCTGGACTCGCAGATGACCTCGCCTACACCACTGTCTTGACGATCCTTCGCACGCTGGAAAGCAAGGGTTATGTAACCCACGTGGAAGAGGGTCGGGGACACCGCTACACTGCAGCCGTTAAGCAGCAAGCCGCGCGCAAAAGCGCTTTGCGGCACCTCACGAGCAAGCTATTCGGTGGATCAACGGAATTGTTATTTGCGCACCTGGTGGCAGATAAGAATCTCACGCCCAAGCAAGCTCGTCGTATGCGTGAGCTACTGAAAGAAAAACCAGACGAGGAGTAGCCCGCATGCTGACGTGGATGATTTACGCGGTGTCGGTGTCGGCGGTTCTATCCGTGGCTGCGCTCATTGCCGAACACTCCGCACGGGACCGGCGATCGCCCAGCAGAGGGTTCTGGCTTCTCGCGATCGTCGCATCGCTGGCCATTCCAGCGCTCATGACGTCGGTTTCAATCGAAATCCCCGAGGACCTGAAACCGTCGGTGCCCCCGAACGTAATCGCTCTGCATAAGATCACGTCGACGCGTCTATCTCCTGCAGTCTGGGTCGAAAATCACGACAGTGGCTCTTCAACGTTTCAATACGCTGAACTCCATGCCAAAGACGTATGGCTTGGAGCGTCGATATTGATGATTCTGGCTTTGCTGATCAGCGCAACACATTTGCAGTGGCGCAAACGGCAATGGACTGTTGCATCCGTCTGCGGCGTTTCAGTGTATCTATCGAGTGACGCTGGCCCCGCTGTTGTTGGCCTTCTCCGCCCTCAGATTGTTTTGCCAGCCTGGCTCCTTGATTCGCCTCTGGAGCAACAGGCAGCTGTCATGGCGCACGAGAGTTCACACATCGACGCTCATGACCCGAGACTGCTCACGATCGCACTCTGCCTGATCGCGCTGATGCCGTGGAATTTGCCACTCTGGTGGCAATTGAGACGACTCAGGTACGCCATCGAGGTCGATTGCGACGCCAGAGTCCTGGAGGCCGGACACAGGTTTTCTGTTTACGGCGAAACGCTAATCGCAGTCGGAGAACGGCAATCGCGATACATCGGCTCAGTAGCTGGCATGTCGGAGTCCAGATCATTTTTAGAGCGACGTCTAAAGCTGATGCTAAGGAAGCCAGCCAAGCGGAAATTGCTAATCGCAGTACTTCTAGGATGTATGTCAATCACCCTGGTCACTCTGGCCGCACAAGTGAGCCCACCTATCATGAACGAAGCTTCAAGCGAACATACTCAAGTGCCCGTAGCTGCTGAAATTCTGGATCGATATGTTGGCACGTACAAGTTTACCGGTACAGCGGTGATGAAAGTCCGACGCGAAGGCGACCATCTGGCCCTCCAGCTTACAGGGCAAGGATGGGTTGAAGAGTATCCCATGAGCAACACAGAGTTTTTTGCAAAGGTCGTCAAGGCGACGCAGACGTTTGTGGTTGATGATCAAGGCCACGTTACTGCCTTGATCCATCACCAGAATGGCCGCGATATCACAATGCCGCGAATCGATTCTGCCGAAGCGGAAAAGATGGAGGCAACGCTCGCTGCGAAGGTCAAGAGCCAGACTGCAACTCCGGGAAGCGAATCTGCACTTCGCCGGAACATTGACGGCTTGCAGTCAGGAAATCCGCTTTACGCCGAAATGTCGACCGGCTTGCAAGAGGCCACGCGAGAGCAACTGCCCAGAATCAAAGAAGACCTGGATCGAATAGGTCCTGTTGAAAATGTCCGGTTTGTGGGTGTGGGCAACCAGGGTTGGGACATCTATCAGGTTACGCACGATTCGGGGTCTTCTACCTGGCGCATTCATCTCGCTGACAACGGCATCATCGATGGCCTTCTCGTACAAGTGGGGCCCTGAACGCCCACACGCCAGCTAGTCGCTACCGGTCCGCACCCCTCGCGTCAAGCAGCCGGCGCGACAGTTGCGCCGACGATGCCATGCCGCTCGAGAGCCTCGGCGACAAAGCCGGACGCCTTCATCTCTTCAACGAACGCGTGCAACGCATGTGCCGCCGCGGCACCACGGCTCTTGGGCACACCCATCGCCTGGCGGATGACCATGAAGCGCTCGTCGATCAGACGCAGGCCAGACGCGTTGCGCGCATCGGCTTCGAGCTGCTGCTTGACCCCCGCCGCGACTTCGAGATTCTCGTCGAGGAACGTTTGAACGACCGTCGGCGAGGTGGGCGCGCGCACAATCTGCGCATGCTTGAGTTCGCGCGTAAGAAACAGATCATAGGCGCTGCCCTTGCCGACAGCCACGCGATGCTGAGGCTGGTCGACGTCCGCGTTGTCGCGAATCGGCGAGGCATCGCGCACCAGGTAATAGCCTTCGATTAGCACATACGGTTCGGTGAATGCGATGGTCTCACCTCGCAACGGATCGACGGCAAAAAAGCCGAAATCGGCGCGCTCTTCGCTAACCGCTTGAACGGACTTGCCAGCCGCATCGAACACAACGAGTTCCAGTTCCACACCGAGCTTTGCAGCGAAAGCGCGCGCAAGATCGACCGAGACCCCGACGACCGTGCCCGACGCATCCTTACCCGCGAGAATCGGATTGCCGAGGTTGATGGATGCGCGCAGCTTGCCTGCGGGCGTAAAGGCTTGAATGACAGACGGATCGGCTTTCATGGCTATGAGTAGGTTCGAGATTCGGTTCGTGTGGGCCGCTGTCGATGCTTCACGGCGAGTTCCCAGATGCAGTGGGCAGTGATTTCAACCGGCTATGCGCGCCTCGCTCGCCTTGAGCCGGCCGGGCAAGCCCGGCCGCAAAAGAATCGCGACAGCGAGCACGCTCGCGAGCGCAATGCCCCCCGCCAGCACGAAAGCGCTGAAGAAGGTATGGCTCCGCTGCACGAGAAAACCCGTCACTGCAGGGCCGATGATACCCGCGCAGTTGGCGATCGAATGCACGCATCCGCCAACGCTTCCAAGCTTCGCGCCGGGAATCGTGTCCTGGATCAGCGCCCAGTACGTGCTGCCGCTCAGATACAACGCGAACACGGCGACGGCCATCAGCAGCAATGCGCTGAGCGTGGTCGTCACGGTGCCTGCGAGCGCGACGCAGATGCCCGCCGCGCCAAGACACACGATCAGCACCCATTTGCGCGCGCGCAGCGCATTGCCCGTGCGGCGGAAAATCAGATCGGACAGCAGGCCGCTCAAGCCATAACCGACGAAGCCCAGCAGCCACGGCAGCACCGTCGCGAGACTCATGCTTTTCAGGCTCAGGTGACGGTCCATCATCAGGAAGCTCGGGAACCACGTGAGGAAAAAGAACAGGATGTAGCTGTATCCGAAGTACGAAATCATCGCTGCGAGAATGGCGGGCTGTCTGAGGTAAGCGCCGAGTGGCTTCAGATCAGCGGGATCCTCCGAGACGGCACGGTCGGAACCGATCAGCCTGCGCTCCTCTTCCGATACGTGCGCATGCTGATGCGGCCGATCGGTGGTCATGAATTGCCAGAACACCAGCCAGATCAACCCGAGACACGCGACGCCGGCGAATGCGATGCGCCAGCCGTAGGCCGCGGTCAGCAGTCCGACGACTGGACCCGCAACCGCGCCGCCCAATGGCAGGCCGCAATTGGCGAAGCCGAAGGCGGTGGCCGATTCCTTGTGGGGAAACCAGTTGTTCACGATCTTGTTGATGGTCGTCGCGAGCGGTCCTTCGGCCATGCCGAAAAACGTACGGATGACCAGCAGCGAGCCGAAGCCGGTGGCGAGGCCGGTTGTTCCGCACAACACGGACCACATCAGGATCGCGCCGGAAAAGACGCGCTTGCCGCCCCAACGATCGGCCGCCCAGCCGCCGATCGTGTTGAACACCGCATAGCCGATAAAGAACGTCGAGAACACCAGCCCCAGGTTGGCCGGCGACAAGTGCAGCTCCTGCATGACCGCCGGCGCCGCGACAGACAGCGCCGACCGGTCGAGGTAGTTGATGAAACCCGCGATGAACAGCAGCAGGACGATGCGCCAGCGGATTTTCGTCACCTGTAGCTCCTCCAATGTCGTTATGCGCTTGCGGGCCAAGCGCCGTGATGGGCCGCCTGAGTCCGCCGCGTGTCTCCTCGCCGGCGCGTCTCCGCCTGATGCGCGGATCATGCGCGAACCGGCGCTTCAGCTCTGCGGGCGCGCGGCCGCTTCCAGCATCGCGAGCTGCGCTGCGCCGATATCGATGCCGTCGGCCATCTGATGGTCCAGCCGGTCCAGCTCGATCTCGCCAGGCACGATCACGGGCGCGTTCGGATCAGCCGGCGCGGAGCCGTGCAGGATCGCGGCATAGTCGGCCATGCGCGCGGCGAGCCACGCGCCGCTGCCGAGCATCGCGACATCGATCAGGATGTAGAAGTGGCCAAGGTTTTGCGGCTGGTCCGGCTCGTTTTCCCACGACTTCACGTGCGTCAGATAAGCCGCGCCGGAAAGCAGCCCCGCGAGCAGATCGACGACCAGCGCGAGGCCATAGCCCTTATGGCCGCCGATTGGCAGCAGGAAGCCATCGAGCGCGGCCTTCGGGTCCGTGGTCGGCTTGCCTTGCGCGTCGGTGGCCCAGTCGCCCGGAATCGCTTCGCCACGCTTTAGCGCGTTGCGAATCTTGGCGCGCGCGACGACGCTGATCGCCATGTCGAGAATGAACGGACGGCCACCGGGATTCGGTACACCGAAGCCCACAGGACTGTTGCCAAGCCGCGCGTCGGTGCCACCCCATGGCGCGATCGTCGTCGTCGCATTGCTGCCGATGATGCTGGCAAAGCCCTCCGCCGCGGCCAGGTAGGAATACGGCGAAACGGGACCGAAGTGATTGCTCCCACGCACGAACACACACGCGATGCCCTGTTCGCGTGCGGCCTTCATCGCCAGTTCGAGAGCACGGAAGCCCACGAGAGGGCCGACGCCGTTATCGCCGTCGAGCCGGTAAAGCGCGGGGCCAACCTGCTCCAACGTAATCGACGGCGTGGGATTGATGCCGCCGATGCGCAGGCGTGAGCCGTACGATTCGATTCGGCTCGTGCCGTGCGTACGCAAGCCGAACAGATCCGCCAGCACGAGAATGGTGGCGGCGTCGGTGGCGTCGGTACGATTCAGGCCGAGCGCACAGAGCGCTTCGACCGACAGTTCGGTCAGCCGTGCCTTGCTGACGATGCCATTTGTGGACGTGGACTGGGTCATGGAACGGGTCGTCTCCTTCGATCTGCAAACCGTGCGGTTCATGCGGCTGCCGTGTGGTGCCGCTGGGTTTCACACATGATCGGACCAAACCGATTCCCATGACAAACGCATTTTTTCGCTTGATTAACGCGCTGCACGCACGAATCCCGCGTCTGCCGGAAAGGCATGGAAACACGCGTTTTCAGGCGGTCGCTCGTGACTTGGCGCGCTGACGGGTGCCGCCGCGCGCCCGCACGAGCAGATCGAAGAAATGCTGCGCAGCCACCGGCAGCGGCCGGTTCTTGCGGCGGATCACACCGAGCGTGCGCACCACGCTCGGGCCCGTCACCGGAATGCTGACGAGCGAGCGATGACGGTCGCGCGGCAGCGCGAGCTTGGGCACGATGCCGATGCCAAGTCCCGCTTCGATCATGCTTACAAGCGCAGGAACGTGCTGCACTTCGCAGAACCAGCTCGGCTGCCGCACTGCATTGGCGAGCGCGCTGTCGATCAGCGTCCGGTTGCCGCTGCCTTGCGCAAGCAGCATGTAGTCCGGGTACTGTGCGATCTCCGCCCAGCTCACCGAGCGCTTGCCCGCCAGCGGATGATCGCGCTGGCAGGCAAGCACGAACGGATCCTGCAGGATCGGTGTGAACTCGATGTCGGGTTCCTGCGTGCCAATATAGGTGAGACCGAAATCGGCTTCGCCCCGCGCCACCGCGAGGAATACGACAGACGACGTTTCATCGATCAGCCGCACGCGGATGCCGGGATAGGTCTGGTGATAGGCCTTGAGGGCATTGGGAAGAAAGAAGCTTACCGCCGACGGCACGCAGGCGATGGTGACGAGTCCCGTCAGCCGGCGTCCTAGATCCTCCATGCCGAACAGCGAGCTTTCCAGTTCGGCGAGCACGTTGCGCGCCTTTTCGACGAACGAGCGGCCCGCGACTGTCAGTTCCATCTTGCGCGTCGTACGTTCGAAGAGCCGCACGCCCAACGCCGATTCGAGCTTTTCCACGCGGCGCGATAGCGCGGACGGCGAGATGTTCAGCGAGTCGGCGGCGGCGCGAAAGCTGCCGAAATCGGCGGAGGCGACGAACGCACGCAGGTCGGACAGATCAAAGTTCATTTTGCTGGTCTATCGATGAAGGGGCATGTGTGTGGCACGGCCGGTGTAACGCTGCCCGATATCAGCGACCACGCGCTACCCCAATCCCGCCAAGCATAAGATCGATTCCAACGAGAAAATCGACACGGTCGTCGTGAGCGCTCATCTGTCTCGCAACGCTGCGGGTGAACGGGTATTCATCCGGATCGAGCTGAGACCACACAGTCGACACCTCCTCCAGAAAGTTGGTTCTATCGAGGCCTTGCTCGCGAGCGAAATGCGTATTCGCCGCGTTCTGCCCACCGACACCAAGGATGTAGCTCAGCAGCGCGGACACCGTCGCCCACCGCTCTTCGTCTGGCACGCCAAGAGCGCGCAACGGCTGGCCGATGCGTTCGAGAACGCGCACCATCGGCAACTGCCCGGGGGCACGTGTCAGTGCTGAGCCAACCCAGGGGTGCGCGTCGATCGCGTCGAACATGGCAAGCGCGAGCGCGCGAATGGTTGCTTTCGGCGTCGCGTCATCCACAGGCGCGCTCATCGTGCGAGCGACGATGGCGTCGCACGCAGCGGTCAGCAGATCGTTCTTGCTGGCGATGTGCCAGTAAATGGCACCGGGACCCGTGGCAAGCCGCTCGGACAGTGCGCGAAACGTCAAGCCCTTCTCTCCGCTGCTGTCGAGAAGCGCGATCGACGCCTCGACGATTCGATCCGGAGACAGCGAGTCTTCGCGCCGTTGAGTGCCACGTGCCTTTTTACCCTGCCTCATCTTGACACCTATGGAATGTCGTTCCAATATTACTCTGGAATGACGTTCCAGTGAGTGCCCGCAGCTTGCGGCCACCTCCGGCTATCGAGGAATCAGGATGAATACTTCAGTTGCGATCGTCGGCGCGGGGCTCGGCGGGCTGACTCTTGCCCGCGTTCTCCACGTCCATGGCATCACTGCGACGATCTACGAAGCGGAAGCCTCGGCAAACGCGCGGGCGCAGGGCGGCATGCTCGATATCCACGAAAACAACGGGCAACTCGCGCTCAAGGATGCGGGCCTCTTCGATCAATTCCGCGCAATCATCCACGCCGGCGGTCAGGCAACACGCGTGCTCGACAAGGACGGCAATGTCCTCTTTGAAGAGCCCGACGACGGCACAGGCGGTCGGCCTGAGGTTCCGCGAGGCGAGCTGCGCAGGATTCTGCTCGACTCCCTTCCTGCTGGCACGGTCCGCTGGGGACACAAACTCACAGCGGTGTCCGCACTCGGCGATGGACGGCACGAGTTGACCTTTGCCGATGGCGCAACGGTGTCTACCGACCTCCTCGTGGGCGCCGACGGCGCCTGGTCAAGAGTGCGCCCGCTTCTTTCCGACGCCAGGCCGGCATATGTCGGCACGTCATTCATCGAGACGTACCTGTTTGACAGCGACACACGTCACAAGGCGAGCGCGGAAGCGGTCGGCGGTGGCGCGCTGTTCGCGCTGACACCCGGCAAAGGCATCGCCGCGCACCGCGAACCCAATGGGGTGCTACACACGTACGTGGAGTTGAACAAGCCCAAGGAGTGGATCGACAGCATCGACTTCTCCGACCCGGCGACTGCCTTGGCCCGCGTCGCCGAAGAGTTCGACGGTTGGGCGCCGGCACTGAGAGCGCTAATCACCGATGGTGAGACCGCCCCGGTGCCGCGCGCGATTCATGCGCTCCCGGTCGAGCACAGGTGGGCGCGTGTGCCCGGCGTGACGTTGCTCGGCGATGCGGCGCACTTGATGTCGCCGTCTGGCGAAGGGGCCAACCTCGCCATGTTCGATGGCGCTGAACTCGGAAAGGCCATCGCCGCCAATCCAGGTGACATCGAGGCCGCTCTTATTGCGTATGAGAAAGATATCTTTCCTCGCAGCGCGGCCGAAGCTGTCGAGTCGGAAAGAATCCTGAACATGTGTCTTGGCCCCAACGCACCCGAGGGCCTGGTTGCCATGTTCACCGGTTATGAGGCCATCAGGTAATCACACGCCTTCCCTGCTCCTACCTCGCATTCTGGCGCGTGCCGTGGCGCAGCTTGCGTGATCCAGCCGGACAGGCGGCGCGTCTTCCAAGGTGCCCGCGGAAGCGAACAGGTACGGCCGAGTCGTGTAAACTGTCTCCATGTCCGAACCTATCGATTACCTCAATCCCGCTCTTCCTTCTGGGCTCCGCCGCGTGTCGATGCCCGTGGTTGACGCGACTCCGTCGACACTTGAAGGCTTTGGCAAGCTTGTCGAAGACCCGCGTGAGTGCTCAATCGAAATCGTGCAATGGCCGAGGGTGGGTTCAAGACCCATCGACGCGGACACCGGTGATCAGGCAGGCACGACCGAGGGCGTTTTCGTGAGCGAGTGGCGTGGCGACATTCTCTACGGTCGAAACGAGGCTGTAGGCGGTCACTATGTCCTGGCATACGCAACAGAACCAGAAGCGGCCCGCGAAGACAATCCGAATGCGCCGGAGCGCATGTTGCTTTGGCATGCGAACTATCATCCTGACGGCGGGCAACTGTTTTTCCCGCTGGACCACCGCCCCTTCTACATTCCCTTAGCGTTGCCCGGGGATGACATTGCACCAGAGAAATTCGTGTGCTTTCGCTTCGACGGGCAACAGGGCCTCTACATTCATCCAAACATCTGGCATGAAGGCGTGTTCACGCTTGGCGGCACGCAACGTTTCTTCGACAAACAGGGTGCCGTCCACGCACGGGTGTCTGTCGAATTTGCCCAGGAGTTTGGTTGTCTCCTCGAAGCGCCCATCCGCTGAGACGCCTAAGGGTAAGCCTTTTACCGCGGCGCCTGCCCGCCGCGGCAAAAGAGCCATGCCTTCTCACTCACGAGAGTTTATCTAACGTGAGATCTCAACTTATATGGTTTGTCAGCTGATGCCGGGATAGATATCCTGTTTGCCATACCCTTGGCTACAAATCTAAATGCTTAGTTATGCTGGCGGTTTCGTTCTGCTTGCCGCCCTGCTTCACGCGAGCTGGAACGCGATGCTGCATGGCAATCGCGACCGGTTCCTCTCCATGACGTGGATGAGCATCGCCATCGCGGCAATCTCCACGCTCGTCGTCCTGTTCGTACCGCGGCCAGCCCGCGCGGCGTGGCCGTACATCGGCGCATCGGGACTCGTTCATATCGTCTATAACGTGACGCTCGTGCGGTCATATCGCCGCAACGATCTGGCGCAAGCGTATCCGGTCGCGCGCGGCTCGTCTCCGCTGCTTGTCACGCTCGGCGCAGCACTCTTCGCGCACGAAGCGATCGGCCCCTTGCACGCTATCGGGATTGCGATGATCTCCGGTGGCATCATCGCAATCGCGCTGCAGGGCCAACACGTGTCACGCGCAGGTGTGCTGGCTGCGCTGACAACAGGCGTGACAATCGCGGTCTATACGGTGATCGACGGCATCGGCGTGCGCTTATCCGGCGGCCAGGCGCTCGCCTACACCGCCTGGATGTTCATGTTCTATTGGCTGATGCCGGTGCTGTTCGTCGCGGTGCGTGGGCTCACGGCGCTGTGGGAGCCGGTGCGAGAGGCGCCGCTGTCCGTCGGTTCGTCGCTAATTGGCGGTGTGGTATCGATCGCAGCGTATGGCATCGTAATCTGGGCACTGCAGTCGGGCGCGATGGGTGCGGTGTCCGCGTTGCGCGAAACCAGTGTGGTATTTGCAGTGCTGATAGGGCGAGTATTCTTGCGGGAAACGGTAAGCGCAAAGCGCTGGCTCGCATGCATGATCGTCGCAGCCGGGGCGATTTGTCTGGGGCTTTAACCCAGCACGATTCAGATCTCGCTCAACACGGCCAATGACGAGCTATAACCTGCTGACCGTCGAATTCAATCACTGGCGTGCGCTGTGGCACGACCTGGTTGCGGCGCGCTCGATACAGGAAGCGGTGGGCTATGTAATCCGGCCACCTGGGTGGCAGCCCGATAACAAGGGGGAAACGACCGAAGATTTACGGCGACGCGCAGAAGGACGGTCGTTCGGAATAGAGCAACCGTAGTGTGCCTTGATTGCATGAGTATGGGGCGCCGCACGCCCACTGCCCTGCGCTTACAGATACGTGCAGACGTAGTCCAGCGTTTCGGTCACGTCGATATCGAAGCGGCTCTTGCCGGGCACCGAGAATGTCTCGCCCGCACCGTATGTCTTCCACTCGTCACTGCCTTCGAGGCGAATGCGGCATTGGCCGGCCTGCACTTCCATGAGTTCCGGCGCGTCGGTCCCGAAGTTGAGCGTGCCGGGCAAGATCACGCCAAGGGTCTTGCGGGTGCCGTCGGCGAAGAGAACGGTATGCGAGACACATTTGCCGTCGAAGTAGACGTTGGCTCGTTTGATAACGGAAACTTGATCGAATTGCGTTGCGGCCGACATGGCGTTCCTCTGGGTAATCGTGAATGGATGCGTTGACGTTGGGCGGCCCCGATGCGCGGGCTTTCTAACGGGCGCAAGCCTGTCATGATACAGGCCCCGACGCCGCCCAGAAAACTAGTCGGCCAAGCGCCAGCGACCAGACTCCGGGCACACCGCGACACGTTCGCCGTTCAGGCAAACCTGCTCTGTGTCCAGTTGCAACGCGGTCGAAGGGTCGATATCGAAGTCGACCTTAAGCGCGTGCGCTACGTGGATATCTTCGATGGGTAGCTCCCAGGTCAGGAATATCTGCTCCCAATCCTGATCAGGCGTGAAATCAGGCACATTAAAACCATTACTGCCGCGCGGAATTACGCCATGCGGCTGGCATGTGTCGAATATGACCGCCGTTCCGCGGGTTAGAGGAATACGAAGGTCCAAAGAGGGAAAATGCAGGTCCAGCCCTTTGTCCTCACTCAGGAAGAGATTGCAAAAGGCCGCGCTGCCATATTGCTCACCGTCATAGTGATAGCGCGCACCGCGGCTGGCCATGAGGGCTATGTCACTAGACGCCAGCACTTCGGGCAATCCAAGCGAGGACGTCCAGTCGAACATCGCCTGCACGCAGCGCGAGTAATCGGGCCAGCGGGCACGTGCCCGCGCTAAAGGCATGACTTCGACGTCGCCGGGCTCCAGAACCATGCGCGACGATATCTCCCTGTCCCAATCCGCAAGCAGACGCACGGGCGGCACGGGCACGTCGATCGTGTCGAATAGCACGATGTCGCTAACGCGCCGGCTGCGGATAGCGTCGCCGCTCCAGAAATAGGAGGTCAGCATGTCTTGCTCTCGATGCGGATGCGGGACATGGTTCATCGAAGCATTGTAACGATTCGACAGGACCTTTCAGGCCAAAGCGACCGCCATCCATCGGTTGCTGACTGTGGATCAAACCGGCAACTGGAACACCGCCACCACATCGCTCATGCGCGTGGCCTGCTCCTCGAGCGAAACGGCTGCGGCCGCCGCCTGCTCGACCAGCGCTGCGTTGCGCTGCGTAACTTCATCCATCTGCGAGACGGCTTTGTTGACCTGCTCTATGCCGTCGCTCTGTTCTTCGGACGCAGCCGCAATCTCGGCCATGATGTCGGTCACGCGGCGCACCGCGTCGTTGATCTCCGTCATCGTCTTGCCAGCGCGACCGACCAGCTCGGTGCCGTTCCCCACCCGGTTGACCGACTCGCTGATGAGCGTTTTGATTTCCTTGGCCGCCGATGCGCTGCGTTGCGCCAACGTACGCACTTCGCCCGCCACGACCGCAAAGCCCCGTCCCTGCTCACCTGCTCGCGCCGCTTCGACTGCCGCGTTCAACGCGAGGATATTGGTCTGGAAAGCAATGCCCTCGATCACGCCAATGATGTCGGCAATCTGCTTCGAGCTCGCGTTGATCTCGTCCATCGTCGTCACGACCTTTGAAACGACGTCGCTGCCTTCGTGCGCAACACCGACCGCGACCCGCGCGAGATCGCTCGCCTGACGTGCATTGTCGGCATTCTGGCGCACGGTCGAAGTCAGCTCCGACATGCTCGAGGCGGTCTCTTCGAGCGAAGCCGCCTGCTCTTCGGTTCGCTGCGACAAATCGGTGTTGCCCGCAGAGATCTGCGCGGTCGCCGTGGAGATGGATTGCGCTCCGTCGCGCACAGAGACCATCGCCTCCCTGAGGCGGGACTGCATCATGCGCAGGTCTTGCAGCATCTGACCCATTTCGTCGCGCGAACGTACCTCGATGTGCCGGCTGAGGTCGCCATCGGCAATCGCGCGGAAGTGGTGCATGGCCTCATCGAGCGGGCCTGCAATCGATTTGCGCAGCGCATGCCATGCGAATGCAGCCATCGACAGCCCGATCAGAAGACCGACCGCGGCGAGCGCGAGAATCGTGTGGAAACGATCCTGCGCGGTGTCGTACCGGCTGCGTGCCTGATCCGCCTGCATTCTCTCGAGCTCCGCGGAACGGTCCGTGATTTCGTTGAACGGCGCCGTCATCTTGTTCGAGATCAGATCGGCCAGTTGCGCGGTGTCTCGCCGGTCGATCGCGGCAAACACCTGGGCAACCGGCCCGTTCATGGCAAGCGTCCGCTTGGCTTCGACCGCTTCGGCCAGCTGCTGCTCTTGCGGCACCGAGGGTAGCGCACGGTAGGTCTGCCAGGCCTGGTCGCCGATCGCAAACTGCTCGCGTGCGCGAGTTTCGAGGCTTGCGACATCCGGACGATCTGGCTGAGCAGCAATCCGGTCCAGCACCAGCCGGCCGCGCGCATAGAAGAAATTGAACTTGCCGATCGCAATCGCCGACGCGAGTTCGTTGGAATAGAGCTCCTTCTGATCTGCGTTGCTCAGGGCAATGCCAACCACGCCCAGCACAGCGCCAATCGTCATGAGCAAGCCGAGGAAGCCCATCGCAAGGGCGAGACGGGCGCGGATCGTGATGTTGGAAAACATAGACGCCTCAAGGCACAGCCAGCGGAACAGGAAAACGTCGCACCGGAAAGGCGCGCGCGGTCATTGGGGTTTACGGCAATAGAACGGGAAAATGAAGGCGAGATTCGAACTTCAGGTGTTCAACGGGCTGAGAACGGCGTAGCAAAAGCGTAGTAACAGCGTCGTCACCATGTTACGGCCCGTTGCAGGACGCGTGATGGGTCCTGCAACGGGCCATCAGAAACGCTTGCGCCGGCACGATACGGGATGACCGTGCTGGCGTCCTTCGGTCATTGCATCGGTCAGTGCGCCTGGGCCGTGTCGCTCAGCAACTGCACCAGGTATGGCTTCCACACTTCAGGATGAGCGAGGGTCTGGTGGCCGTAAGAATGCGCAGTCTCGGGTATTTCGACGTACCCACCGTTCGGCACCGCTTTCATCTCCCGTTGCATGACGCCTAAGTCCGCGGCGTTGATCAGATCGTCGGCAAAGTTGACGGCAAACAATCGCGCGCGAATCTTCGACAGATCAGGCGCCGGGTTGTAGTCCCACGACGATTCGAACCAGTACAGCACGTCGTTGGCGTCGCTCTTCTGGGCGTTGTCGACCAGCGTATCGTACAGATGCGTGGCCGCGTCGCGATCCGGAGCTTCGCTTTGCATGCGAGCCGGGTTGTTGGTGAAAATCGTGAAGACCGGCATCACGCGAGTCCATTGGGTGGGCGGCACGGTGTAGTCGCCGCCCTGCCAGCCCGGGTCGTTGCGAATCGCGCCGACGATCATCTGCCGCCAGAGCCAGTTGCGGCCGGCCATCGGGATGGGTTGGCTGGCAATCGGCATCAACGCATCCGCCATCTCCGGGTAGCGCTCGCCCCACATCCACGTTTGCATGCCACCCATCGACGTGCCGAGCACCAGGCGCAGATGATGAATATGCAAACCCTCGACGAGCAAACGATGGTTAGCCTCGACGACATCGCCATAGCCGTAGTGCGGAAATCTCGCGTGCATGCCATCGCTCGGCTTGCTTGAACCGCCTCGGCCCAGGCCATCGGGCATCACGATGAAGTACCGGCTCGTGTCGAGCGGTTCGCCGGGAGCGAAGAGTTCCTGGCGCATGGTCGGCGTGAGGAAAGCTTTGCCGGTGCCGGTGGTGCCGTGCATCAGCAGCACCGCGTTGTCGATCTCGCCGTGCGCATCGCGCCGTGGCGTGCCCAAGGTGGCATAGTGGATATGAATATCCGGCAACGTAGCGCCGTCGGCGAAGTGGAAGTCGTGTTCGGTGAAATCGGCTGCCTGTTCGGAAGCAGGTTCAGTTGTCGCAGCGTGGGCCGGCACGAGGCCGGTCAGTACGAACATTCCTGCCGTGGCCAGCAGGGATGTGAAGCGAATCATAGCGGTGTCCCGTCGATTGTGCGGAAGGAGAGAATATCGTAACTGCGTGACGTCGTGCTCTGCCGGCTGTGCTGCCTCGGCGAGCAGCCTACGACGCGTTTGAAAGCCTTGCCGAACGCGCTTTCGGACTCGTAGCCGAGCGATGCGGCGATGCGGGGAATGGAGTCGTCCGGATTCTTCAGCCGGTCGCACGCCAACAGCATCCGCCAGCGGGTCAGGTACTCCATTGGGGACGTCCCCACGGTCTCCTTGAAACGCAGCGCGAAACTCGAACGTGACATGCCTACGCGAACAGCCAGCGACTGCAACGTCCACGGATGCCCCGGATCATCGTGCATGCAGGTGAGTGCTGCGCTTAGCTGTTTATCCGCCAATGCGAAGAGCCAGCCCACGCCTGCATTCGCCTTATCGCCCAGATGCAGGCGCAGTGCCTGAACCAGCAACATGTAGGCGAGTTGCTGGGCGATCAACGATCCTCCAGGTTGCCGATCGCGCATCTCTTCGGTCATGCGCTCGAGCGACCAACGCATCGCCGCCCTGTCCGATTCCTTGCGGATATGCACGATGGTCGGCAACGAGCCCAGCAGCAACTCGGTGTGGCCACCAGTGAGGACAAAGTGGCCGCCGACCAGATAACACCCTCCGCCTTCGCTGCTAGCGGGATTGCTATCCAGGCCGCCTGTTACCCGCAGTTGTGCGAAGTCGACAGGCTTCGCCGAAGGGTCAGTGGCGAGACAGAAAGGCGGACCCGGCGGCAGCAAATAGCAGTCGCCAGCAGTGAGAAGCACCGGGTCGGCAACGCCATCCACGGATAACCAGCATTGACCGGAGGCTACCGCATAGCACTTGATGCCTTCATGTCGCGGCCATTGAATCGCCGTGTTGGGCTTCACTGCGACGCCCCCCGATACAACGCTCCGAGGTTTCAGCAGGGACAACAGGTCTGAGAGCGGATCCATGAGATTCCCGGACGATCGATCCAAAAATGCGGACTATATGACATTGATCGTATCACGGGCGACGCCTACATTAGGCATCGTTGGACTGCGACTGCAGCCCTTAACCTACGTAAAGGCCAATTCATCATGCGTATTTTTGTTACCGGTGCGACCGGCTTTCTGGGTTCCGCCATTGCCCAGGAACTCATCAATGGCGGCCATCAGGTACTCGGACTGACGCGATCGGAGGACGGTGCGCGTTCGCTCGCCGCGATCGGGGCCGAAGTGCACCGTGGCGATGTCGAGGATCTCGACAGCCTGCGCCGCGGCGCGGGTATGGCCGACGGTGTCATCCACACTGCCTTTAATCACGACTTCACAAGGTTCGCTGCGAACTGTGAAGCAGACCAGCAAGCTGTCGAAGCAATGGGCACCGCGCTGCTCGGCTCGCAACGCCCTCTCGTCATTACCTCCGTTTGCATGTTGGGTACCTCTGCGCCAGGCAAGCCAGCAACGGAGGACTACACGAATCCCGACCACCCGAGCCCGCGTAATGCGTCGGAATTAACTGCGATTGCTCTGGCACAGCGTGGCGTCCACGTATCGGTGGTGCGGCTTCCGCAAGTCCACACTCCCGTCAAGCAAGGGCTCATTACCAATCTGATTCAACTGGCTCGAGAGAAAGGCGTTTCTGCCTACGTCGGCGACGGGCTTAACCGTTGGGCTGCAGTGCACCTCAGCGATGCGGTCCGTGTCTATGTGCTGGCGATGCAGAAAAACGTAGCGGGCAGCCGATACCACGCGGTCGACGAAGAAGGTATATCGCTGCGGACGATTGCCGAAACCATCGGTCGAGGTCTAAACGTACCGGTAAAGAGCATTGCCGCTGAGGAGGCACCCGCACACTTCGATTGGCTCAGTCCATTCGTCAGCCGCGACATGCCCGCATCCGGCGCGCTTACGCAGGAACGACTTTCGTGGCAGCCGAAGGGGCCGGGACTGATCGCCGATCTTGAAGCCATGAACCATGAATAGAAGTTGAATATTTGGTAACGTGAGCCCTGGAAAAATCCGTTACCAAATATCACCCTTCGAATCAGGAGGGTGATAAATTATTAACGCAGAATAAAACGGTATAGAGAGATACCACGACATTGCTTTGATTTGGCGCACGCGTCCAACTAAAGCAATTCAAAAATATAACAGCAGGCTTACAACCAAGAAAAATGAAAAACATCAATCGACCAGGGATAGCGATCGCGGTTACTTTGTCAGTTCTACTGATAGGGTGTGGTGGGGGAGGTGGAGGTAGCAGTTCATCTTCGACTGCGGGCCTGAGTGCGGATCAGAAAGCATTCGAACAGTTTGCGCTGGCGCCGAATGCCTCATACAACGTTCAATGGTCATTGCCAGCCTCAGGCACGCCGGTAAACGGCACTAACTATCTGATTGAATCGCATGCGTCGACGGCCGCGTCTCCGTCCACCGGCACACAACCGCTGAACGGCACTCCGTCGACGTCGCTTGCCGCCACGTTAAGTGTTCCGACCACCTTCGACAATGGCCGCTACCTGATCAACGGTGCAATAGTCGTGGGCTCCGGATCGCTTAACACTGCGAGTTTCCAGGGCACCGGCATCGTGGTCGACGCTCTTGCGACCGATGGCGTGACGGTGGTAGCAAGCCAGCTGCGCAGCAATCTTTCGGTGGTCCCCTTGAGCGGAGCCGTCGCGGCCGCTCCGACCGCTCTGGCGCAATGGTTCAATGCGCTTTACTACAACGCATCGCTACTCAGTGCATCGGCCGTCTGGGGCACTGGTTCCGCATATCTTCAATACACGGCGACCGAAGTTGCTGATACCTATACGGTTGTCGATTACGCCGGTTCTACAACGGGCAATACGCCCGATCCAGTGGCAGGCGGTACGACCATCGCGGCTTTGATGGCTGCAGGAGGCATTGTCTCAAACGATGACGGCACGACCTACACGCTGACCAATGGCAGCGTGTCGTCGATCAACGGCGTGACGACGTATGTGTCTTCGGCGGTGCGCCCTAACCTGACGACACCTACCTACAGGACCTTTTACCAGCTCAACGGCAATGTCTATGAGGGTAACTTCGTTAAGGCGGGAACCGTATTGGGCGGCAGCGTGTACCTGGTCGCGGCACCCGGTACGTCCACCGGCTATACACTCAATTACTCGCACCAATATCAGATTCGCCTGAATGCCGCTGCCGTCGCCAGCTTGCGTACAGCGGTGACGTTTTAAAGGGCGGCCTCAGCCGCCGCTCAGTTGAACGGCTCGCAAAACGACACCTTGCCGCGTAGCGCGTTGCCTGCGGCGGCAGGGTCCTATCCTGCCGGCAACGAATGTCCGGCGTTCTACCACGCGCAAAGTTGCTTTGTAATTCAGGAGATATGCGCGCCCTCGCTGCCACTCTACTATCCGTGCATAGGTCCGATCGCCGGACGATGTCTCTTACACGATAAAGGAGTTAGCGATGGAAAATTCACCCGCCAACGGCGTATCTAACTCTTTTGTCGTGATGCATCCACTCGATCCTGAAGACGGCAAGATCATCGCGATGATGCGAGCCGGCGCCAGTTCCACCAAAGGGGTGAGGCTGGGGATCGAAGCGCGCGGGGCCTTCGATGCCATGATGGAAAGCGTTTTGCCGCACGAAAACGTGACGTTCGAACACGACGCAGTGGGCGGCGTCCCAGGCATCTGGGTGATTCCTGAGCACTGTCGGCCGGGCGAGGCGATCCTCCATTTGCATGGAGGATGGTTTAACTTCGGCTCCGCCAACGCATTCCGCCATCTTGTCGCGCATATCGCGGCGAGAAGCGGAGTAAGGGCCTTCGTTCCGGACTATCGGCTGGCTCCCGAGCATCCGTTCCCCGCAGCCGTCGACGATGTGCTGGCCTGCTATCTCGGACTTGGCGAAAGAAACATCGAGCGGATTGCTATCACTGGAGACTCGGCCGGCGGTAATCTCGCCCTGATCCTCGCCTCGCGCATCGCCGGCAACGACGTCCCTGCGAAGGCGACGCTTGTTGGCGTGGTTGCCCTGTCACCCGTTACCGATCTGACGCTCTCGGGCGCCACCTACGAGACACGCGCAGACGCCGATCCGCTTTTCACGCGCGCTCAAGTGTCCGAACTTGTGCATTCCTATTTGCGTGGCGCCGATCCCAAACATCCCCACGCTTCGCCGCTCCATGCACCGTTGAGCGGTTTACCTCCCGTTCGCGTTCACGTGGGAGACGATGAAGTGCTACTGGATGACTCACGTGAATATGTCCAGGGCGCCTTCGCCGCAGGTATCGATGCACGGGTCGATGTCTGGATGGGGATGCCACACGGATTCCACGGCAGGATCGGAACGTTGAAGGCTTCGGGAGAGGCTCTCGAGGCTATCGGTGTGTTTCTCGGAGAGAAGCTGCAATCGGGAATCTGATCAAGCCGTTTGCGCCAAAAGCTGCGCATCCCGCTTGGCCGCATACATCCGCTGATCCGCCAGCGAACACAGTTGATCCAGCGTTCCGGCGTCTTCTGGAAAAAGCGCGATGCCAATGCTTGCGCCCAGTTGGACCTGCTCGCCCGACACCTTCGCAGGCGCCATCAAGCTATCCTGCAGGCATTTGGCGATACTGACAGCGGCGTCCCGATTCATCGGGCACTCAAGTAGAAGGCTAAATTCGTCGCCACCGGTCCTCGCCAGCGTGTCGCCGCTTTGGACGCAGCCAGCGAAGCGACGGGCGACATCCTGCAACGCCAGGTCGCCGGCACGATGGCCGAATCTGTCATTGATCGACTTGAATCCATCCAGATCGATCGCCAGCACAGCGACCCTGACGCCTTTCTGCTGTGCCCGCGAGAGCGCCGCACCCAGTCGGCTTTCGAATAGCCTTCGATTTGGCAAGCCGGTCAGCTCATCGTGGTCCGCCAGATGTTGATTCTGCTTGAGCTGATTTTCAAGCAGCAACATGATCATGCCGACCGCAACCAGGAACTTGGGCAGATTCCACATTTCGACGTCGAACTCAACTTTGGGCAGCCAGAGGTCTGTGAGCAGCCCCATAGGAAAAACCGCCGCCCAGGTCAACAGCCCGACGAACGTGACAATAAAGCCACCGGTGCGCGCCTTCAGCATGAACCAGCACTGAATGCAGCAGTACAGGTAGGCGGCGCAGAGCATCGTCGCTGTCTGCACGCCCAGGGTTGCGGGGAGCATTTCACAAAATAACAGGGCGACGGCTAGAGCAATGTCGAGCACTACCGTTGTAAGGCGCGTGGTGGTTCGCTGCGCAGACGGAAGGACGTAGAAGATGGTCAGCGGGACCAGCGCGAGCAAGGTCGCAACAACCATTCTCGGCGGCGCAGGCACGCCGGGCCAATCCGCAAGGCAGATGTACAACGTGTAGACGAGCGCACGGCTCCAGAACATGAGCCGGCTACTCCAATGCCGAGGCTCCGCGTCCATTGACCAGCAGAAGAGCTGCGCACACCAGATGAGCGCGGCCGTGCCGATTGCATCTGCCGCTGCGCCCCAGGCTCCGGGCAACGCAAGAAACGAATACGCGGCGAAGTGTATTTCGATGCAGATCCAGCCGCGCAACCAAAGCCGGGTCATGGTCGAGCCGGCAGGCCGTGCGACCGCTACAAATGCGTAGATCAGTAATCCGACCGAGAACAGATCCGGTAATTCTCGCCAGGACATAATGCCTCAGAAATCTCGTTCACCGTTGCGATGCGGCACCTGAAAAGAAGCCCATGAAAGTTAGCGACCGCTACGTGAATTAACGGCAGGCGAAGAACATTCTGAAGGAATGATGTCAGTCGCGCGTATTTATTGGCAATTTTGATATTTCTGCGCCACGCCTTATTCTTCCCTGCTGCGGCGCAGGCTCGACGCATTCGGCTATCAAAAACCCTTCAAGCCTCAGCTTCCCGTGCCGTTAGCACAAGGAGCGTATCCAAAAAAAAAGGCTGCGCGCCCTCGCGGAATACACACCACCGACAAACATTTGAGTGAGGTTGAGGTTTGGCGTTGCACGACGAACGAGCGTCTTCCGATGGCTGACGCATCCGCACGCGAAAATCCGGCGGAGAGCACCGCGCTGGCTGCTCCGGCAATCGATGCCCAATTGCGGGCGGTGAGGAACGGCAGCCAGCCATGGGCCGAAACGTGGGCCTGGTATCGCGCGGGCGAGCAGTTGCACCTTGCCGGCCACGGCGATGCATCGCTCGACTGGCCGCAAACCATCGCCGAACAGGGTCTCGTAAAACTCTGCGCTGGCCGGGGGTGGCTACGCTTTGCCACGGGCCGCGGCGAACGGGTGCTCGGCTGGCTCATTGCGCCAGCCGCATTTGCTGACGACGAATCCCTGCAGGAATTCGCCCGGAGTCTGGGCGAACGCGCTCAGACCGACGCCCTCGCGCGTGCCCAGAACACGCAGCGCGTGCTGTATGAAATCGCCTATCTCGCGAGTTCGGTGCCTGATCGCGCAGAGTTCCTGAGGCGCGTGCACGAGCGCCTCGGTACGCTGATCGACGCCGAGAATTTCTACCTGGCGCTGTACGACCGCAAAAGCGGCAAGATCACTTACCCGTACTATGTTGACGTGATCGACGCCGATGTCATCGAAGCGGAAAACTTCGACATTCTCGATCCTGCGCGTCCGTCGATGACTGCCCAGGTGCTGACGACCGGTCAGCCGCTTTTCGTCGATGCTGCGACGATCCGCGCCGGAAAGGACGCCGGTATTTTCTACCCGATCGGCGACTGCCCCGAGTTCTGGATGGGCGCGCCGCTGAAGAATGCTTCGGATGAAGTCTTCGGCATGCTTGCGATGCAGGTGTACGACGTCTCGCGGATCTACAGCGCCGAGGACCGCGAGCTCTTCCTGGTGGTAGCGCGGCACGTAGCCATGGCATTAGACCGGATCCTGCACCGCGCCGATCTGGAGGAACAGGTCGCGCGTCGCACCTCTGAACTCTCGCAGGTCAATGCAGCGCTGCGCGAAGGCATCGCCCAGCGCGAGCGTGCGGAACACCTGCAGGCAACGCTCTTTCAGATCGCAGAGCTTTCGAGCCGCCCCGGAGACATGGTGGGATTCTTTGGCAGCCTGCACCAGATCGTCGGCGAGCTGCTCTACGCGCACAATTTCTACATCGCACTCTTTGATGCGGAAACCCAGACCGTTTCCTTTCCGTACTACGTCGACGAACATATCCACGAGCCACCGCCACCGCGCTTTGGGCGACGCGGCCTTACCGAATACGTGATCCGCGAGCGTCGCCCTTGCCTTCTTGACGAGGACGGCGCATTACGCCTGATAGCCGAAGGCGAGATCGAAACGAACACTTCAGAAGTGCGGCTTCGCTCGTGGCTTGGGGTACCGCTGTTCGATGGTGATGACGTACGCGGAGTGCTCGCCGTACAAAGCTACGCGCCACTCGTTCGTTACTCGCAGCGCGATCAGGAACTGCTGACGTTCGTGTCGCACCATATCGACACCGCGCTGTCCCGCCGGCGAGCCGCCGATGCCCTGCATGCGGCGAACGCAGAACTCGAATCCCGCGTTCAGATTCGCACGCGGGAGCTCGACAACGCCAACGCGCGCCTCGTGCATGAAAATTTGCACGACTCGCTAACCGGGCTGCCGAACCGGAGCCACCTGCTCCAAAGGCTGCAGACCGCATGGAGTGCCTATTGCGAAACGGGCAGCCAACTGACGGTGATGTTCCTTGATCTTGATCGCTTCAAGATCGTGAACGACAGCCTCGGCCACCACTGCGGAGACATGTTGCTCGTTCAGGCGGCGGATCGCTTGCGCGGCTGCCTGCGTTCGACCGATCTGCTGGCGCGTCTCGGCGGCGACGAATTTGCAATTCTCTCGCCAGATGCTCCGTTGAGCGATGCCGTTTTCATTGCGGAGCGCATACTCGCCGCATTCGATCTGCCGTTCGATATTGACGAGCATGCGGTTTTCTCTTCGTGCAGCATCGGCATTGTGAACGCCGACTGCCAGTACCACAACAAGCCAGCCGACCTCCTGCGTGACGCCGATATCGCGATGTATCGCGTGAAAAGCGCAGGCCGCGACAGCTATGTCGTGTTCAATCACGAGCTGCGAAGGGAGGTGCTGGATCAGGTGGAGCGCGAAGGTGCGCTGCGTAATGCGCTTAAACGCGACGATGAACTGCTGCCGTATTTCCAGCCCATCGTCGACGTCGCGACGGGCGACGTTGTCGCGCTTGAAGCGCTGATTCGCTGGCGGCAGCCGGATGGACGGATTGTCAGTCCCGGCGAGTTCTTGCCGCGGTTCGAAGGCTTGCGGCTAATCGGGCGACTCGACCTTTACATGCTTACCCGCGTCGCCATCATTTTGTCGGCGCCGGAGCGCGCGAACTGGCCGCCCGTCCACGTAAACTGCTCGAGCTTTAGTATCACGCGGCCTGAGTTTGCGGACGACGTGCTCGCGCTGTTGCACCGGCACGGTGTCTCGCCCTCGCGCGTGTGCCTTGAATTGACGGAAGGCGCGCTCGTTGCCGAACCCGATCTCGCGCGCAGCACGATGCAGCGTCTCGCAGATAACGGCATGTCTGTTGTACTCGATGACTTCGGCGCCGGATTCTCGTCGTTGAGTTATGTTCACCAGTATCGCTTCAGCGGTCTGAAGATCGACAAGTCGTTTATCCTCGAACTCACCGCGAGCGCCCGCAGCCGTGCAATTGTCACAGCGATCGTGCGAATGGCGGAATCGCTCGGTCTGCCGGTCGTCGCAGAGGGCGTCGAGGATGCGGGGACACTCGCGATACTGCGGGAAATGGGCGCTGCCCAGGCGCAGGGGTATTTCTTCGATAAGCCGATGCCGCTTGATGCTCTTCCGGGTTTGTCGAACCGTGAGCGCGGCACGGGCAAGGTTGCGAAAGCGTCGGCTTGCTAGCGCTCTGGGCTTTGTCGGCCCCCGGCTGATCACGTGGACGCGGCGGATGTAGCGGAATTGTGCGAGCTTATCGAGAGCCATGCCACGCGACATCAGCGCAGACTTCTAACCTGGCTTGCCGTGACATCCCCGTCAAACCGGTTGCCGAAATGGGTTCTCGTGTAGTTGACGACAGCAGCAACCTGATCGTCACTCATCGCGTCGCCAAAAGATGGCATCCCCTTTCGGCCGTGCAGTACGTTGACGATGACGTAGGGTGCCGCTTCGACCGCCGGATTGTCAGCGAGCGCCGGATAGTGACCCGCGCCCTGTGCGCCTTTTCCATCCGGCATATGGCATCCCGCGCAGGTAGCGTTGTAAAGCGCTTCGCCGCTCGTTTCGGTGAAGCGGTAGCCAGGCGAAAGCGTGAAGGTGCGTGGCGCGTCCTGCACCACCGCCTGAGCCGATACCTTCGCGGCTACCATCAGCAAGGCCATCAACATTACGCCGGAGATCGACCACGGCCTATCCATTGACGATTCTCCGATGCAACCGGGTGATCGCATCCAGCGACGACAACACCGCGCCTTCCTGCCATGCCGGGATATGGGAAGCGTGCTCTCCGGCAAGGACGATCCGTCCGTCGATCTGGCAGAGATTCTCGTAGTGCGCCTTTCTCAACGCATCTGTCCAGGCGGCGAAGCAGCCATTCGTGAACGGCGATCGGCTCCAGCTCATTGCAAAGCCGTTCTGGTACTCGCTCGCATATTGCGGATGAATCTGGCTACCCTGGCTCAATGCCATGGCGATCCGTTCCGCCGGGGGCAGCGCACCCATCTCATAGCTGGCGGGTCCCCACATGTAGGCGCCAAGCAGTACCGCAGGACCGGTCGATCCGTAACCTGTTGCCGGATAGCCGATCGTCGAGATCGGCAGGTCGGTGTAAGTGATGCCGCCGTAGATCTGCTCGTCTTCTTCCCAGAATCGCCGGCGGAATTGCAGCCCGATTTTCACCGATGTCTCGTAGGGCACCGCATCGATCGCGGCACGCATGGTCGGGCCGACCGCCATGTCGATCTGACTCAGAATCGAGAGCGGGATGGTGCACACCAGCCAATCCGCGCGCGCGTTCCGTTCGGCTCGAGTGACCGTGTCCGTGTAGCGCACGCTGACGCCTTGCTCGTCCTGAGAGATGGCCGTGACTCGGGCGTTAAGCACTACAGCGCTCGCAACCTGCGAATAAAGCGCATGGGCAATCCTGTCCATGCCGCCAACGGGCTGGAAAATGGTGCTCTGAAAGTCCTGCTCGTTCCCGGACGAGAGCCATTGCCACAGACGGGATGCAAGCAAGGGATCGCGCGGGAGCAGATTCGACGGCACGGCCTTGGGCATCAACCCACCGCCATGTGCGGTCGCGAATCCGCGGCGTTCACTGCTTCGCTGGTTCGGTTGATAGACACCATGCCGATCGAGCGCACCCCATTGGCGCAAGGATTCGAGTAGTAGATGCGCATCGTCGGCTGACAACGCATCATCGAGTGCTTCCTTGTGGATTGCTTTGGAAAGCAACTCGGCGATATAGCCTTGATAGTCGGTCTGCACCTCCCGGAATCGTTGCGGTTTGCCGCCGAAAGCCTCCGTCGAATGCAGGTATGCGTTGTAATTCACCTGGATGAATGGCTCGAGCGGTACCTTCAGGCGTTTGGCATAGTCGAGCACGCCCTGGTGGTGATACGGAATACGCCAAGGCCCTGGGTTCAGGTAAAGCCCGTCTGCGAAATCGCAGTACTGGGAGGCGCCGCCGAGTTCTGTATAACGATCCCCACCCCTAACGGTCCAGGCCCGACCACCCGCACGGTTGTTGTACTCAAGCACCTGCACCTGGTAACCTGCGTTCCTCAATTCAAACGCTGCGACGAGGCCAGCCATGCCCGCGCCGAGCACGAGAATTCGTGTTCCTTTGGGCGCGCCATCAAGTCTGATCGGTCCGGCGTAGGTCGAGGTGGCGGCGAACCCCAACGAGCTCATGCCCTGCATCATGGCGGCCGCGCCGAGGTTCTTGCCGATCAGCGTTAGCAGTTGCCGGCGGCTTATCGCATTGGTGGTTGTTCTCGACATAAGGGCGGGCGCAATGCGACTTACGCAGATTCCCTCTGGCTATCAAATTGCCGGCGAGCCGCTGTGACTGCAGCGTGATTCTCGTCGGCCCATTGAATCAAAACGTTCAACGCCTCGAACATCGAATGACCGAGTTCAGTCAGGCTGTATTCGACGCCCGGTGGCTTCGTGGGAAAGACCTCGCGATTCACGTAGCCGTCGCGTTGTAGCTCATGAAGCGTCTGTGTAAGCATTCGCTGCGAGATGTCCGGCACCAACCGGCGAAGTTCACCGAATCGATGTGGGTGCTCGGCCAGCGCCAACATCAGCAGCGAACTCCAGCGCCCGCTGATGATATCGATGACGTCGCGCACCGGGCAATTCGCCAAAGGACCGAATTGGGTCCGGGCCTCCTCCAGCCTTGTCTTGAGATCGCCAATCGACGGCTTGGTGGTTCCCATTTGGTAACTATCTCCTGAAAAACTGCCTTCTTTACGGAAGAGCGCAGACGCCTGATTATCGAGGCGCTCTCAAAACGAGAGTAACACTCAGAATGAGGCTAGTCCATGAGCGACACCATTTTCGTCACCGGTGCATCCGGTCAACTCGGCCAGCTTGTTATCAAGCATCTGCTTGCGCGCGGCGTAACGCGCGACCGCATCATCGCCGGCACCCGCAGCCCGGAAAAGCTTGCCAACCTCGCGGCAGCGGGCATTGAGGTTCGCAAGGCGGACTTCGAAGACCCGCAAGGCCTGACCGCAGCGTTCAAAGGCGTCGGCACCGTCCTGATCATTTCCACAGATGCGCTGGATGGGGTAGGCACACGATTGAAGCAGCATCGCAATGCGGTCTCGTCAGCCGTCGAGGCGGGGGTCAAGCGTCTCGCCTATACGTCGATGCCCAATCCAGGGAGTTCTTTGCTGACCTTCGCACCGGACCATCTGGAAACCGAGCGGACCATCAAGGCCACCGGTATGCCGTACGTGATTTTCCGAAACAGCTGGTATCACGAGAACCTGCTCAGGTCGCTCCCCAACGCGCTGAAAAGCGGGCAATGGCATACAGCGGCCAAAGGTGGGAGAACGTCGTACGTCGGAAGGGAGGACATCGCTGAAGCGATCGCCGCAGCGCTGGTCACGACAACCTCAGATAGCCGGACCTACACACTGACTGGGTCTGAAGCGCTGTCCACCGAACAGATCGCCGACCTCGCTCGCCTGGCTACAGGCAAGCCGCTTGCCGTCGTCCATGTGTCGGACGAGCAACTCGTCACGGAACTGAACGCGGCTGGTGTTCCGGGCGTGTTTATTTCTGTATTGGTGTCAATCGAGGCAGAGGTTCGGGCTGGCAATCTTTCTATCGTCACGAACCATCTCGAATCGCTCATCGGCCGCTCTCCGAAGCGGCTTGCCGACTACCTGGAAGAGGCCAAGGCCACCTATGCAGTTTGAGCGTCTTCCTGCGCTGTAGCCGGACGTCAAGGGTTCGCTTTGGGAAATGCGTGGCTTGACTGAACGCTCCGAAACGATCACGTCGCCCAGCCAGCCGGCTTCGTTCGACAAGTCGGGCTACCTGTGCACGAGTCCGGGTGGGCAGGTGGGGTTGCGCTGCCGAGGCTAGCAATGCATGTCAGCACGCCCAGCAACGTGCGCGATTTCTCTGGAATTACACGAACTGGGCGTCTTTCGGAAAACTAATCGCAACGATCAATTGTTGTCATGCGCATAGCCATCCGATGTCGTATCGACACTCACGCGGATAAGTACCCCGCTGCTCCCAGTCACACCACCGCCCTGGAAAGTAAGGGAGCCCTCTTTCTTGTAAAAGGTTTCAAAACGATAGGCATCCTTTCCAAAATAGAACGGGATAAATGCCTTGCCTGTAGTGTAAGTGTGAGAATCATTAGGCATGCCGATCAAGTCCTGGACTTCCTTCTGCCCCATACCAATCCGAAGTTTCGCAAACTTGCTGTTCTTCGAAGGCGTACCGATAATTTCGCCATTGATTTGGCCGACACGGACCTTCTGGATGGGGCGGCCATCGGCAGTTGAAGATAACTGCTGGTTGTTTGCTGCTGTAGACGCTGAAGCTTGCGGTTGTGATGAAGCTTGCGGTTGTGACGAAGACTGTTGCAGCGCCGAGCAGCCACACAGTGCCGTTGCAAGACCGATAGCGACGATAATTTTCGTATTCATGAAATTCCCAGTTTTTATTATTACAGTGTTTGAAAATCTATTTTCTTGGCCCGTTCCGCGAGGTGCTGGTCGAGCGAACGTCCGGATCGTGTTCGACCGTAGTCCGCCGGTGACTGATGCATTACCAGCCCAGAAATAATATCGGATTAAAAAAAGAAAACTTTAGACCTGCGCCCGGCTTTCTTTCATCCGGGTCGAGGCCTCAAAGACGGGGCACTCGCCGAACACCCCTCCTATTGCACGGTGTGACAGACGCGGCGTTGACCCTCGACCGCGCGAGGTATTCTAAAATTTATTCGGTTTGAGTTAATTGCGTATCCATTGCGCATAATTGGGTTGCCCAATTGAGGCTGCCAAAAGATTTGCCGTTTGTGTTTTTGCTTCAACGCTTTCGTTTTCGCAGTCGCGGCATTGGCCTCCGTCTGATATAAGTGGCCCTAGGCGGGGCCAGGCACACCCTCAGGTTTGCCGAACCATCGCGCCAAAGCTTCGGCAGGTTCCTCATCGCGAACCGCGGCCTCACTTGCCCACGCAACAAACCCGTCAGGGCGCAGCAATACCGCGCGCAATCCCAGCCGTTCCTTGACGTCGCTCGCGACGTAGGTGACCCGCTCTCGCCAACGGCTCGCGAGCGCCTGAAGCGATGCGCCTGGGTCGAACTCCAGGAACAACCCTTTTCCTTCGCGCAGAAGACTACCGACCTTAGTCCCGTCGACGAGCTCGAAATCAGGAGCACTGCGGCCTACCAGCGGATGACCGTCGCCAAGATCGTAGCGAAGCGAAACGCCCCACACACGCTCAGCAAAGTATGTCGCGCCATCGCGGGTCTCGATGAGGCCACGGATGACGGCTGAAAGCGCACGCGTGCTTTGGGTGGGGCGCATAAGCGCAACCTGTGCGCGCGACCAGTCAAGAACGTCCGCTCCCACGGGATGCCGTTCCCGCTGATAGCTGTCGAGTAGATCGGCCGGCGCGTCGCCACGGATCGTGGCTGCCAGCTTCCAGCCCAGGTTCATCGCGTCGCCCAGACCGAGATTGAGCCCTTGACCGCCCAGGGGGGAGTGGATGTGTGCGGCATCACCTGCAAGCAGTACGCGTCCCTTGCGATACGTTGTCGCCTGGAAAGCGCGATCCGTCCAGGTGGTAGCGATCTGAAGCTTCGTCAGGGTGATATCCGTGCCGGACACGCGGCGCAACACCGCCTGCACATGCTCCAGCGTGATCGGTTGGATCCGGTGAAAAGCGCCGCCGTCGAATTCCACCATCGCGATCGTGCCAGGTCGTGCATAGGTGTACATACCATTCGACGTATAGTGCCGGCGAGGGCGGAGCGCTTGCTCGTCGGCCATCTCGACTTCAACGGAATAGCCAGTGAACTCGGGATCGGTGCCAACGAACTCAAAGGCGCCCGCCTTGCGCATAGCACTGCGGCCGCCATCGCAACCGACAAGCCAGCGTCCAGCGAAAGTTTCGCCGCCCGCGTGAACACTTACCTCGTCATCAGACGCCGTTATCGCGTCGGCGCTAAAGCCACGCCGGATCTCAGCCCCCATCGCACTGGCTCGGCGTGCCAGGACAGTTTCGAGTGTCTCCAGTTCGACCGCCATACTGGTGCCGGCCGGGCTTGGCAGGCGATATGGCCACTTCGATGTGTCGATGTCGTCGTGATAGAACTGGATGCCCGCGAAGTGGCCGGCTGGCCGACGCGGCTGTCCCATCCAGTGTGCTGCCTTTGCACTCTCGCCCGCGGCCTCACTCTCACGCTGCGCCGCGACTACCTCGTCCAGCAACCCACGACGATACAGCGCTTCAAGCGTAGGCGCCGAAAGGCCGCGCATTCCGAATGGAAGCTGCTTCAATGGGGAGTGTGGGTCCTCGGCTTGCTCCAGCACCAGGACCGAGAGGTCAAACAGGCGCAACTCGCAAGCGAGAAACAGGCCGACGGGGCCAGCGCCGGCAATTACAACGTCATAGATATCTGAGTGATGTCTGCGCATGAACTACTCCTGTGTCGATGTCCGACCGGAGCGTTCCTCGATTGAGAACCACACGGACGAACGTTTGGACGCCTGTGCAGCGTCGAATGTTCGTCGTGGGGATCTCTTGCGCGAGGCCAAAGACCAGAGCTTTCGTTACCGAAAGGACTTGGGCTTACCAAACCAAGTCTGCCTTTTCCGACATCGCTTTATAACATTGTGGCGATGGCGTGGCAACAATCGGCGGCCGAGGCGGGCTGACCGCAGTTGGCCTCGTTGGACCGGCATCGGCCACGAGGGGATGCTCGTCGCTCCATGGAACCCATAATTCACCGCGTAGCGTCCGCATCGATTTTTGGCCATGTTGACAACTGAAAATACGGCGCTTTAGACTTTCCTCTCACCCCGTGGCCTGACAATGACGTCCGCCCGGGGACCCGGCACAGAAGCCCTCTGACGAACATCAGTTCGTCAGAGGGCTTTTTTTTTGTCCGCTTTTTTCCCTGTCTAGCGTTCACCTCTGGAGAATCCGCATGTTGCTGAAGCCGTCGGGCTGGATGCGTCTCGCCCTTATCGCAGGACTTGCACTGACTTCGCTCGCATCGAGCGCCGCCGATCCGGTGAAAATCGGTTTGCTGGAAGACGCCTCGGGTAATTTCGCACTGGCGACCATTCCGAAGATCCACGCCACGCAGCTTGCGGTCGAAGAGATCAACGCAAAGGGCGGCATTCTCGGCCGCCCCGTGCAACTGATCGCCTACGACACCCAGTCGGACAACACCAAGTTTCAGGAACTTGCGCGACGTCTCGTCCAGACCGACAAGCCGGACGTCATCTTCGGCGCATTTTCCAGCGCCTCGCGCGAAGCGATCCGCCCGATCATGGACCGCGCGCATCAGCTTTACTGGTACGACAACCAGTACGAGGGCGGCGTGTGCGACACCAACACCTTTGTGACCGGTGCGGTGCCCGAACAGCAATTCTCGACGCTCATTCCCTGGATGATGCAGAAGTACGGCAAGAAGGTGTACACAATCGCCGCCGACTACAACTTCGGGCAGATCTCCGCCGAGTGGGTGCGCAACATCGTCAAGGAAAACGGCGGGACGATGGTCGGCGAGGAATTCATTCCGTTGTCCGTATCGCAGTTCGGCCAGACGATCCAGAACATCCAGAAGGCGAAGCCCGATTTCGTGGTCACGCTGCTGGTTGGCGCGAACCAGTCGTCGTATTACGAGCAGCAGGCTTCGGCGCATCTGAATCTGCCAATGGCGAGTTCGGTGAACGTCGGTCAGGCGTATGAGCACAAGCGCTTCAAACCGCCTGCACTCAAGGACATGTACGTGACGGCGAACTACGTCGAGGAAGTCGATACGCCCGCGAGCAACGACTTCAAGAAGCGCTTCCATGCGAAGTTCCCGAATGAGCCGTACATCAATCAGGAAGCAGCGAACGCCTACGATGCCATCTATCTGTACAAGGCCGCCGTCGAAAAAGCCGGTTCGACAAACCAGGACGCCGTGCGCAAGGCGCTCGAAAGCGGAACCATCTGCACTGACGGTGAGCAAGGCAAGGTCTGCATCGACCCGAAGAGCCATCACGCGAGTCACACCATCTTTCTGGTCCACGTGAAGGAGGATCACTCCGTCGAGATTCCAAAGGTGTGGCCCGATGTGCAGCCGTACTGGCTCGGCAAGGTCGGCTGCGATCTGCCGAACAAACCGGATCATCGTCAGTACACGCCGTCGGATCTCCCCAAGAAGTCCTGATTTAAGCTGGCACGCCGCGGCAGACGCATTGCCGCCGCGCGCCCGCTCCTGAACGTGGAGCATGCATGGCCACCTTATCGGTTCTCTATTCGCTCATCTATCAGTTCGGCGACAGCTTCGCCTATCTGGTGCTCGCGGCGCTCGGCCTCGCGGTGATCTTCGGCATGATGGGCGTCATCAATCTCGCGCATGGCGAGTTCATCATGTGCGGCGCGTACGTCACGATCATTGCGGCCAAGCGCGGCGTGCCCTTGCCTCTCGCGATGCTGCTTGGCGCGATCGCGGCGGCACTGGCTGGCGTGGTGATCGAACGGCTCGTCATCCGTCATCTGTATGACCGTCTGTTCGATTCCGTTGTCGCGACGTGGGCCATCAGCCTTATCGTTCAGCAGACCATGCTGCTGGTCGCCGGTCCTTCGCTCGAAGGCATCAGCACGCCGTTCGGATCGTTCTCGCTTGGCGAGTACTCCTTTTCGACGTATCGCGCCGTGCTGCCCGGCATCGCGCTGGCGATCCTGTTCGGCCTCTATCTGCTGTTCTTCAAGACCAATTACGGCGTCTGTGCACGCGCGACGATCCTGAACGCCAAGATGGCGCAATGTCTCGGCCTGCGCACCGACCGGCTTTATACATTGACCTTCGCGCTCGGCGCGGGCCTCGCGGGCCTCACCGGTGCGCTCTATGCCCCGACCATGACAGCGGTACCGACAATGGGCAGCAACTTCATCGTGCAGGCCTTCGTATCGGTGGTCGTCGGTGGCGCCAACGTGATCGCAGGAACGACGCCGGCCGCCGCTGTGCTCGCCGTCATCCAGACTGCGCTCACTGCCTCCTACGGTCAGCTGTTCGGGCAGATCGGGCTGCTGGTTACGGTCATCGTCGTGATCCGGCTGATGCCGCAAGGTCTCGGCAATCTCTTCACCCGCTTGCGCTAGGAGGCAGAAGTGAAGCAAACGAAGCAGCCTTCGACGAGCGTCACGACGCGCGCGCTGCCTTACGTGCCGTGGCTCGTGGCGCTCGGCCTGCCACTCGTGGTCGATGCGAACACAAGCGGCAATCTCGCCTACTGCCTGCTTTGGGCATTCAGCGCGGTCGGGCTCGCCGCGATGTGGGGCTATGGGGGCATCCTGTCATTCGGGCAAACCGCCTTCTTCGGACTGTCGGGCTATAGCTACGGCATCTTCACATTGAACTACGGCGATACGTGGCTCGAATCATGGCTGGGTCTGGGCGCAGGGCTGGTGGTGAGCGTCGTCGTCGCGGCGCTGATCGGCTACATGATTTTCTACGGCCGTATCAAGGGTGTTTTCATCGGTATCGTCACGCTGTCGGTAACGCTCGTTCTCGAAACCTTCATGTCGCAGACTGCGGGCCCGCAATGGGCGATCGGCGAAGCGCGGCTGAACGGCTACAACGGCATGGGCGGCATGCCGCAACTGACGATTCCGTGGCCGGGCGGCCCGCTCACGCTGGAAAACGCGAGCTTCTATTACCTCGTGGTGATCCTGCTGATCGTGGTTTATGCCGCGATGCGCAAGCTGCTCAACGGCACGTTCGGCCTCACGCTCATCGCCATTCGCGAGAATCCGCAGCGTGCGGAGATGCTGGGCGTCGATATCCGCCGTCATCAATGGCTGGTGTTCGTGCTCGGCTGCACGCTGGGTGGATTGTCGGGCGCGCTCTACACGATCTGGGGCTCCTACATCACACCGTCGACGATGGGCCTGACTGCCGCCGCGATGCCCGTCATCTGGGTTGCAACGTCGGGCAGAAAGAGCATAGGCGCGGCCATTCTCGGCACGGCGCTGCTCGTCTGGCTTTCGCAAAACCTCGCTGTATACGGCAGCCAGTACGCGTTGATTCTGCTCGGCGCGATTCTGCTGATCGTCGTGCTGGGCGCGCCCGAAGGACTGCTGCCGTTCGTCACGCGGCATCTGCGGCGTGTCTCCGGCCGCGCGCATGACGGTGCGCGCCATCGGAGCGCACGCCTCAAGCAGGAGGAAGGCAAGTCATGACCACGCTACTGGAAACGCGCGGACTCAGAAAGCACTTCGGCGGCGCACACGTCATCAACGGAATCGACTTCAGGATCGATGCAGGCGAGATTCGCTGCGTGATCGGGCCGAACGGCGCGGGCAAGAGTACCTTCTTCAAGCTCATCACCGGGGAGCATCGGCCGTCGGAGGGCAGCGTGATGTTTCTCGGCGAGGACATGAGTCATGTGCTGCCGCACGAGCGCATCCGCATGGGCATGAGCATCAAGTTCCAGATTCCGGGCGTGTTCCCGGACCTGAGCGTGCGCCAGCATCTGCAATTGTCGCTGCATCGCGCGAAGGACGACCGGCCCGAGAACCTCGACGAGCTCTTGCACCGCTTCATGCTGGAGAGCGAGGAACATGTCCTCGCGCGCAATCTGTCGCATGGCAAGAAGCAGTGGCTCGAAATTGCCATGGCCGTGTCGCTGCGCCCGAAGTTGCTGTTTCTCGATGAACCGGTAGCAGGCATGTCGGTCGAGGAGACGCACGCGACCGGTGAACTCATCAAGCGTCTGTCGGCAGCCGGTCTCACGATGATGGTCGTCGAACACGACATGACCTTCGTCAAGCAGATCGCCTCGCGCGTCACGGTGCTGCATGGCGGGCGTGTGCTCGCGGACGGCCCGCTCGACGAGATCCTCGCGCGCGACGATGTCGCCGAAGTCTATCTGGGGAAGCGGAAATGAGCGCGTTGCTCGAGGTATCAGGCGTCGAGGCGGGTTACGGCGGCGGACGCGTGCTCAACAGTGTGTCGCTCAGCGTCGGCAGAGGTGAAGTGCTCGCCTTGATCGGGCGCAACGGCGTTGGCAAGACCACGTTGATGCGCGCGTTGATTGGCCTCATCACGCTCGATGCGGGTGAAATCATGCTTGACGGCGATGCGATCGGCCACCGGAAACCCTACCTTCGCGCGCAGCAAGGCATGGGCTACGTGCCGCAGGGACGCGAGATTTTCGGCGCGTTGACCGTCGCCGAAAACCTTCAGGTCGGCACGCAGGCGAATCGCGCACAGGCGGCGCGAATGAGAGAGAAAGTCGTCGGCTACTTTCCGGTTCTGAAGCAGCGCTACGAGCAGAAAGCGGGAACCATGAGCGGCGGCGAACAGCAGCAACTGGCAATCGCGCGCGCGCTCATCGGCTCGCCGAAGGTGCTGCTACTCGACGAGCCATCGGAAGGCATTCAGCCTTCCATCGTCGATCTGATCGGCGAGACGCTACAGCAGATCGCGCGCGAAACGGGCATCGGTGTTGTGCTGGTCGAGCAGGACATGGGCATGGTCGAACGCATCGCGACGCGCTGCTGCGTGATGGACAAGGGCCGTATCGTCGAGACATTAACCCCCGCGCAACTCGGGGACGAACACCTGATTCGCCAGTATCTGGCACTGTAACGGAGAACAGCACATGAAATGGCTTGAAGAATCGATCATGATGAAGCGCGGAGTGGGCGCTGATCGTGAACCGGTGGAGCATCATCTTACTGAGGAGCTGCAGAAGACGTATCACTACACCATCGGGCCGTATTCGCAGCCGGTGCTGCACGTCAAGCCGGGCGACCGCATCGTGGTCGAAACCCGCGACGCATTCGAAGGCAAGATCAAGGAGGAGACCGACAAGCCATCGCAAGTTTTACAGGTGCCATTTCTTAATCCGCAGAACGGCCCGATCATGATCGAAGGAGCGGAGAAAGGTGACGTAGTCGCTGTGTACATCGAAAAGATGGCGCCGCGCGGTGACGATCCGCACGGCTTCTGCTGCATGATCCCGAACTTCGGCGGACTGACCGGCACCGACTACACTGCCCTGCTCAACGAGCCGTTGCCGGAAATCGTGCGCAAGATCAAGATCGACGAAGAGAATGTGTACTGGAGCAAACGCAATACGCTTCCGTACAAGCCGCATATCGGCACGTTGAGTCTTTCGCCCGAGATCGATTCCATCAATTCGCTCACGCCCGACAATCACGGCGGCAACATGGACGTGCCCGATATGGGGCCGGGCAGCATCACGTATCTGCCGGTGCGCTCGCCTGGCGGGCGGCTCTTCATCGGCGATGCGCACGCCTGCCAGGGTGACGGCGAAGTCTGCGGCACAGCCGTCGAGTATCAGAGCACGACGACGGTACGCGTCGATCTCATCAAGAACTGGCAGATCGCCTGGCCACGCCTCGAGAACGAGGATGCGCTGATGAGCATCGGCAGCGCGCGGCCGCTGGAGGACGCGACGCGCATCGCCTATCGCGAGCTGGTGCTGTGGATGGCCGCGGAATATGGCTTCGACAAATGGGACGCGTACATGATGCTCAGTCAGGTCGGCAAGGTTCGCCTTGGTAATTTTGTCGATCCAAAATACACCGTTGGCGCGATGGTCGCGAAGCACTACCTGAAATAAAGCGTCAAGCAGCAAGAATCAAGGCAGATCAAAGCGCGGGGCACCCGCCCTGCGCGCTTTCGAGAGTGCATCACGAAATGGCTTTGTCCGATGTCATCCGAGTGGGCCTTCTTTGCTCGACGAGCGGCTCGACCGCGTTGCTCGAGCAGTCACAGTGGCGCGGTGCGTCCCTCGCCATCGAGGAGATCAATGCGAACGGCGGCGTCGGCGGCCGCGAACTCGTCGCCCTGCACTACGACCCCGCCTCTGACCCGGCTGCATTTCGTGAACTTGCCGAGCGGCTGATCCTGCAGGACGGTGTCAACGTCATCTTTGGCGGATACACCTCGACGAGCCGCAAGGCCATGCTGCCCGTTGTGGAGAAACATAACCGGCTGCTGATCTATTCTCAGCAGTACGAAGGCTTCGAATACTCGGACAACATCATTTATAGCGGCGCTTCGCCGAATCAGAACGGCGTGCAGCTTGCCGATTTCATGACGGAAGCCTATGGTGCGCGCGTCTACTTCATCGGCTCGCGCTACGTCTACCCCTATGAATGCAATCGCACGATGCAGGAGCTCCTGCTTCAGCATCCTGAAGGTGCGATTCTCGGTGAGCGTTACCTTCCGCTCGACGCCACGCGCGATCAGTTCGCGCAGGTCGTAGCGGACATCAGGCGCAAGTCGCCAGACTGGATCTTCAGCACGGTCATCGGTGCGACCGTGCCCTATCTCTACGACGCTTACGCATACGCGGATCTCGATCCGTCCCGTATGCCTATCGGCAGCCTCAATACCTCCGAGACCGAAATTCATGCGATGGAGCGTGGCATCGCGGCGGGGCATTACACGGCGGCGCCCTATTTCCAGAGCATCGACACAGCGGAGAATCATCGCGCGGTGCGGCGCCATCAGTCGCGCTTCGGCGCGGACACGCCCACCGACATGAACTGGGAGGCCGCGTACTATCAGATGCATATGTTTGCGGAGGCATGCGTGCGCGCAGGCTCCGATGAGATCGGCACTATCATGCCGCATCTGCTCGGCTCGGAATTTACTGCACCGCAAGGCCGGGTACGCATCGATCCGGTCAATCATCACATGGCGCTTTATCCGCGCATTGGCCGCGCCAATGCGGACGGCCAGTTCACCATTCTGCGCGAATCGAAGTTCGCGGTCGGTCCCGATCCGTATATGACGCGTCAGACGCTCGGAGACTGGGTCACGAAGTTAAGCACGCGGGACTATTGACGTGAACACGCGAGCCGACAGAGGGCAGCGCAGCCTCACGAGTTCGATCCTCGAGCGCATTGCGCGCGTGGTCGTTTTCCATCCGGATGACGGCGACGGCCAGACGCTCATGAACCATCTGCGGCGCATGGGCTTTCAGGTGGAGCGAAGCTGGCCGCCGACGGACACGCTACCCGAGCAGACCGACCTCGTGTTTCGCGCGTTGCTGCCGGAAGAGCGCGCGCCGAAGAACGAGTGGTCGGGGCCCGATGCACCGCCTGTCATCTGTGTGGTGAGCTATGAGAATCCGACCTTCATCGATCAGGCCATCAAGATGGGTTCGGACGGAATCGTGACGACGCCAATTCGCGCATCGGGGCTGCTCTCCACTGTGGTGATGGCGCTGTATCACGCGAAGCGCGTGCGTCAGCACGCCCAGCGCATCGCCCGGCTCGAACAGAAGCTGCTCGACAGCCGGCATCTGCAGGAAGCGAAAGAAATTCTGATGTCCATGCACCACGTGAGCGAACGCGAGGCGTACGACATGCTACGCGCGCAGGCGATGGAGAAGCGCGTGACCGTCGACGATATCTGTCACTCCGTCATTCAGGCGGGCGAGGTGCTGCAGATCGCTCGTGGCGTGGCATCGGAGCCGGGGCGCGAGAAGGATTGAATGCGCCGTCAAAACGTTATTCATCGATAGGCAAAGGAGCGACCAGCATGGACCTGCAACTGAAGGGCCTGAAGGCGATTGTGACCGGCGGCACCAAGGGCATTGGCCTCGCGATCGCGCGCACATTGGCCGCAGAAGGCGCGGAAGTCGCCATCTGTGCGCGCGACGAGGCCAGCGTCAAGTCGACCGCTAGCGCATTGCAGGAACTGAGCGGCGCACGCGCGTCGGGTACGGCAGTCGATGTATCGGATGGCGCAGCGCTGAAGGCGTGGGTCGGGCGCGTAGGTTCCGAGTGGGGCGGACTCGACATCGTCGTGGCCAATGTAAGCGCACTCGCAATCGGCAATGACATCGAATCCTGGCGCAAGGAGTTCGAGACGGATCTGCTCGGCACCGTCAACCTCGTGGACGCCGCCATGCCGTTTCTTGAGGTGAGCAAGGCCGCGTCGATTGTCGCCATATCGAGCGTTTCCGGACGCGAGATCGATTTCGCCGCGGGGCCGTACGGCGTGTTCAAGGCTGCGCTTGTTCACTACATGCAGGGGCTCGCGAATCAGCTGGCATCAAAGGGCATTCGCGCAAATACCGTATCGCCCGGCAATGTGTATTTCGAAGGTGGGGTGTGGGACTGGATCGAGCATAACAATCCGACGCTGTTCGAAACCGCTCTTGCATTGAATCCAACCGGACGCATGGGCAGGCCGCAGGAAATAGCCAATGCAGTGGCATTCATCGCGAGTCCGGCGGCGAGTTTCGTCAGCGGCTCGAACATCGTCGTCGATGGTGCGCTTACGCGTGGCGTACAGCTCTGAGTAGCGCGTCGACTCAACAGGAGCATTGAATGGAACAGGGTAAAGCGATGAACATCGATCTGGAAAATCTGACGGTCGAGGCCGTGCAGGCTGCGTTTGCAGCCGGAAGTTTCAGCGCCGAGCAACTGGCCCGGGCCTGCTTCGACAGGATCGAGCGCTACAACGCGAAATACAACGCGCTGATCTTCCTGAATCCGGCCGCCATAGAAGATGCCCGAAGAATCGACGAGCGACGTGCCGCCGGCGAGCGGCTGGGCCCGCTCGCCGGCGTGCCGGTCGTCATCAAGGACCCGATGGACATGGTCGGATTCCCGACCACGGCGGGATGGGCAAAGCTGTACAGCAAGAAAGGCGGTATCGATCTGTTGCCCGAGCGCGATTCGCCGGTTGTCGCACGCATGCGGCGTGCAGGCGCCATTCTGCTTGGCAAGACGAATGTTCCCGTGTTGAGCCATACCGGCACGCATGCGAACGACAGTTGGGCAGGACCGACAATCAACGTGGTGATGCCCGAACGGGCACCTGGAGGCAGCAGCGCGGGGACGGCCTCGGCGGTGGCGTCCGCCATGGCGGTTCTGGGGCTCGCCGAAGAAACCGGTGGGTCGATCCAGAACCCCGCGTCGGCGCAGGACCTCGTCGGCATCAAGCCGACCATCGGGCTGGTGCCGAGCGCCGGTGTGGTGCCACTTTCGGCAAATCGGGATGTGGTGGGGCCCATCGCCCGAAACGTGAGAGACGCCGCGCTGTGCCTCGACATTCTCGCGGGATATTCGAGCGAGGACCCGAAGACGCTCGCCAGCGTCGGACGGCAGCCCGAAGGCGGCTATGCCGCGGGACTGGACCGGAATGCGCTGGCGGGCAAGCGCATCGGTTTATACGGTCCGGGATGGCGCGCCCAACCGCTTTCCGATGAAGCCGCGGCGCTGTACGAGCGAGTCAAGGGCGAACTGGCCGCGCTCGGCGCGACCCTGATCGACGATCCGTTCAAAGGTTCGGGGTTCGCCGAATTGCGGCAGCCGACCCCGCCGCTTTCGAACTTCGATGCACGGGGTCTCGAGTCGATCCCTTACGATATCGAGAAATATCTGGAGCGGCTCGGCAAGCATGCACCGTTGAAGACCTTCGCGGCATTCGCCGAAGCAACCAAAGACGAAGACGCTTTTGGACCGGATGGCGTGCTGCACTATTTGCATAACCTCGCAGATTTCAAGGCGGCGCTGGCCGATCCCTCGTTGCCGCCCGAGATGCCTGAGTTCGTCGCGCTGAAGGCGCGCTATCTGCGCATCTTCGAAACGGTCATGGCGGAGCATCGTCTCGATGCACTGGTCTTTCCGCAAATGCGATGCGAGCTTCCTCCGCTTCACGGCAAGAGCACGATCCAGGAAACGACGGTGGGCGAGATCAATATCGCGGGGCTGCCCGGCATCGCAGTGCCGGCGGGCTATTACGAGTCGGGATCGCCATTTGGACTGATCTTCGTCGGCCGCCAGTGGGATGAGGCGGCGTTGCTTGGATATGCCTATGCGTATGAAAATGGCACAAACCACCGGAAGGTGCCGCACCTCGCGACCTGAGTGGCGAGCTATCTGCTACGCGGCAACCTCGGATAGCTCCGACGCGCTTTTACCGCGTCAAAATACGTCTCAAGCGCCTCAGCTGAGCGGTCACTCAACGAGCAGATTCGCGCAAGCCAATCGCCCTCGGCGAATACCTCGGCGTCCAACAGTCGTTCATAGATCGGTCGCGTGAACTGATGCAACGCCGTTGCGCCGATGTTGCCACTAACACCGAGAAGCAGATGCAGGGCATCATGCGCGGACCCAACGTCGCCATCGGCAACGCTGGCAGCAAGTCGCGTCACCGTCGAGCGCATCTGGTCAATGCCGCTGCGCAACGTCTTGTTCAGCAGATCAAGCGTCACCAATTCTTCAAGATGCTTTTCGTCGAGCAACGGGATTTCCTCGATCGGTGCAAAACTGTAGACCGGTGCTTTTGGCTCCGGGACCGCATCTGCCGCCAGTGACGCGCGCAGAGCACGTTGCCGGGCAAACTGCCGCGAAAGAGCAGCGTATAGCGCACCGACCTGGACCGGCTTGACCATGACCTCGTTCATGCCCGCAATCAGGCATGCCTGCGCGGCTTTGATGTCGGATTGGCTAGTCAATGCAATGATAGGAACGTTCGCGTACGAGTCGGTGCGAGTGCGAATCGATTTCGTGGCCTCCAGGCCACCCATTCCCGGCATGTGCATGTCGATCACGATGGCATCAATGGCGCTGTGCTCCTGCAACCGGGACAGCACCGCGTGTCCATGTTCCGCTTCGACGACATTGGCGCCGCAACGCTCCAGGTAGCCTTTAGCCACGAGCCTGCTATAGGTATCGTCGTCTGCCACCAGAATCGTTTTGCCGGAGAACTCGTCGAATGCGTGGGTCGGACGGTGCCGGTTACCGTTTTCCATAAGCGACTGGAGCGCGCCGATCAGTTCCGTCATGCTGCTGGATTTGCTGATGATGTCGTCCATGCCGGCTCTGCGGGCGAGGACGCGAGCAACATTGCCAGGCTCCGCCGTATAGCCGACGATCAAAACACTGGCCCCATTCGGGTGTTCGCCGTCAGCGCGAATTTTCTCCGTGGTTGTGTAGCCATCCAGAACCGGCATATTGATATCCATCAATATGAGGTCAAAGGGCCATGCTCCCTCCCGAAAAATGGCTAGGGCCAGTTGCCCGTTTTCCGCTTCGGTCATCTGTGCACTGACCTTTGACAACGCGCGCCGGACCCTTGCCCGTTGAGTCGGATCGTCGTCTACGACGAGGACACGCTTGCCTTCCAGAATGGGCTTGGCACGCTCAAAAATTCCGCGCTCGTGTTCGCTAACGTCACGGTCGGAAACCACAGGGAATTGCAGCGTGAATTCTGTAAAACTACCCACTTCCGAACGGCAGCTGATTGTGCCGCCGAATGCTCGCATCGCCCGCTGGCAGTAGGCGAGCCCCAGGCCCGTGCCTGCGGAATTCCCGGCCGTCCGGAAGGGTTCAAAAAGATGCGGAAGGATGTCTCGAGAGATGCCGGAACCCGTGTCATGTACAACCACCGCATGCTTGTCTACCGTGACCGTAAGGGTCGCGGCTGGACGTGCGGCTATGTGGTGGAGGGCATTCTTGATCAGATTGAACAGCGTGAAGAGATAGACGGTTTCGTCGATCTTGAAGGTGAAATCCTCCGACACCACGAGTTTTACCTTGCTGCGCTCGGTGTCATCGTCGAAGCCGTATTCATCGAGCGCTTTTCGGGTGATGACTCCCGCGCGAAGATAGACAAGGCTGTCCGAGCTTATAGGCTTTGCACTGACTTCGTCCAATGTCATCGCGATGATGCGCATGCCACGTTCGATGGTTAGTTGACCGTGAGCGAGATGGCGATAAAGCGAGGCCACACTCTCGGGAGACAAAGCCGATGACGTTGTGGATTCGGCGGTGGCAGGCAGTGCGTCTTCAACACGATCCAGGACGTGCCTCAGTTGGCTGAGCGGATTGCGCATTTCGTGGGCAATCGTACCCGCAAGCGCCTGAAGTGCTCCGGCTTTCGCCTGCGCAGCGATCCCCTTCATGTTGCTGTAGCTGAACGTCAGGCCTGCACCAATGCCAAACGTAAAAATCGGGAAATACGTGTATATAAAAAGATGCGTGTCCAGATAAAGCGATTGCGGAATCAAAACCCGCGCGCATAGCACCGCCAGGCCAATTCCCACAATAAGGTTTAGTGACAATGCCGCGAATGAAGGAAACAGGACGATCAGGAAAAATATCATCCCCAGCTCGGCCATTGACCAAAGCGTCGAATAATGATTGGCGATCAGGTAATACGTGAAAAAAAACGGCAGCGTGTAAGCCACCGTTACGAAGTAGTACCATGACAGGAAGCGTGCCACTGAAACGGGCCAGAGGCGCCGTAAAAGCAATAAAGCACAGGCGACCATGCCGAAAATCCGCATCGGCAGACTTTCAAATGGTTGAGGATCGACGAAGGTCCACCATAGCCAATAGGCAGGATGCCCGATCGTGCCAATTACGCCAACCGCAAGGATATTGTAATCAGACACGCTCGCGGAGTCACAAATCCTCCGTTTGAGATAGCGAATGCTTCCTGAAATGGCTTTCATGTCGTTCTTTGTGTTTGACCGGCCCAGTCTCAGAATCTAAAGCTACTAGCGTTGAATGACATCCCTGCGCTGCCGACCCAGCATAACACCCGGTCGCCCCGCTTCAGTTGACCGCTCTCCTTGGCGAGAGAAATGGCTGCCGGGATCGAGGCCGACACGAGGTTCCCGGTATCAGGATAGATGTGGTACATCTTGTCGTCGATTCCGGCTTTTTCCCCGTAAGCATGCCACGCTGCCTTGGACGATGCGTGCGTGAACACGATATCGATGTCTTTCTTCGGAGTGGGTAGTTTAGCCAAAACCGTCGTCAGTTCATCGGAGTTCTTGTGCAACTCATGACCGAACGATGTAAAACGCATTTCGCCATTTTTGCCGATGCGTTCTGTCGGATGACAAAACTCTTCGTAGCCCGGGATTGGGATCGTGCAAAGGTCCGAAATTCCCGGTTTCGCGCGAAAGGCAAAGCTGAAATTATCCGGCTCCTTCGCGACGAGCAATGTGGCAGTCGCAGCCTCACCGATCGTAAACGACGGCAACGTATATTCGATCTGGTCCTTATTTTTCAACGCAAAATTCCCCGGATAGAGTGGACCACCTGCCAGCATGTTGAACTCGGCATTCACAATCATGGCATTTCTGTACTGACCGGACTTGAAGAGGCTGTCGATAATTGCCATTGCTCTTGTCCAGCTCATACAGGCGTCAACCACGTCGAAACATTCGGCATTTACGAACCCGAGCGTACTGGCCATCATGTGACTGTTGCCAGGTTCCAGAAATCCTCGCCCGATGCCGACAAAAATAAACAGCTCGATATGCTCCGGATTCAAATACGTTTCCGATAGTACCTTGCGCGTGGCCATTGCAACATGATCTATCGGGCTTTCGTGGCTTGCGCACCAGCGCCGATGAACCAATCCACTTCTATCGAGCAAAGTCTTGATGGTACGTGTAGCCCTATCGATATCGCCTTCGTATTCCGTTGAATGGAAACGAATCATATCGACAACTTCATCATTCGTCACGACTCTGGATGGCAGGCTGACAGCTACATTTTTGATAAGCATAAAAAGTCCATGAAAAGTGTATTTCGGTGAGTGAAAGTACGTTCAGCGCCAATAGCGCGCGGGCACCGAACTTCCGGTGCCCGGCCTTTGCGGCGCTGGTACCTTACCGCGCCCACCGTGTGTTACAAATATCTCGGGCTTTCGATGCTGTTTTTAGAAACCGCTTGAGGCTTGTGTTGCGATGCTATGGGAGGCGTGACGTGCCTGATCTGGCTAGAGCACTCGACCGAGGAAGTCGTGCATCCGCCTGGCGATCTCCTCACTCTTGTCGGCCAGCGCGCAATGACCGCTGTCTGTCAAATGGATCTCGGCGGCGGGCACGACTTCGCGATACCGCAACTGACTCTCGGCCGGAAACAGGATGTCGTTTTTCCCGCTAACGACCAGCGTCGGCGGTTTTTGCGCGCGCAGGTAGTCCTGGGCACTCTTGAGTGCGGGACCATTGGTGCGGATGTCGTAGAGCAGATCGAGCGAAATATCCGCAGCGCCGGGGCGCTGCAGCGAGGAATAGTCGATTTGCCACTGCTCCGGATCGATCAGGGACGTATCCTGAACACCCGTAAGATACAGATCGCGGATCACGTCGAGGGTTAGATAGTGCTGCCTGACCTTCTCGCGGCTCTCGTCCGTACCGTCCTTCCAATACGGCACAAGCGGCCCGAACCATGGGCTCGCTCCCAGGAACAGCGGATTGTTTTGCGCGACCAGCGCTCTCATCCGGTGAGGCGTTTTCAACATCACGCGATATCCGACGAGCCCCCCGAAATCCGTCGCGTACAACACGTATTGATCGATGCCGACCTTGTCGACGAACTTGCCGATCGCCTCGCCGAGCGCGTCGAAGGTATAGGGCGCGTGCGAGCGATCGGGAATATCGCTGTTGCCGAAGCCGGGATAGTCCGGAGCAAAAACATGGAAGTTCGCCGACAACTCGCGGATGAGATCGCGAAACATCGCGGATGACGACGGCCAGCCCGGTAGCAGTAGCACGACCGGTGCACCGGGCACACCTGCTTCACGGTAAAAGATCGAAACTCCGTCGATATCCACCGTGCGGTAGTGGGTCGCCAAAACCGGCTTGCCAGCAAGCGACAATTTTCCATCCGGGTTGGCGGGCTGGGCTTTGGCCGACGTAGCGGTGGTTACGACCATGGCTGCAGCACCAGCGAGAAGACTTGTTGCAAAGGAACGGCGCGTAATCATAAAGGGCTTGTCCTGCGAGGGTTAAAACAGAACCATCCGTTGTCGCGGCAAAAAATCCCCGTGACCACGTCTGGGGCGCATCAACATCCGCCGATCCAGCCGGCGAATGCTGTTATCGATCCGGCCAACCGATCACCGGGGCATTCAGGCGCCGAGGTGCAGCGAGACGTATTCCAACTTCCGGTTGTCGCTCGACCACAGTTGCTCGACTTGCTGCGCCAGCGGATCGGGGAAGATGTAGGGGTGCCCTTCGGCGATGCCTTTCACGATATTGACGGCGGCATATTCCGGCGTCGCCTTGTCCGGATAAGGCACATCCTTCGCCAGGACCGTCTCGATCGGTCCGGGATAGATGCCGATAACCGTGACGTTGTCTTTTTCCAGCGTGCCGCGCAGAGACTGGGTAAGAGAATGGAGCGCTGCCTTGGAAGCCGAGTAACCGGCCATCAAGGGAACGGCCGACAGTCCCACAACGCTGCATATATTCGCGATGGTGCCGGACTTGCGGGCCACGAACTGCAGGGTGAATGCCCGGAGCACGCGAAGGGTGCCGAAGTAATTCGTCCGCATGTCGTCTTCGAAGGCTTCCCAGTTGTCGCCGAGATAATTGCCGAAGGCCAACGTGCCCGCGTTGTTGACGAGCACGTCCACATCCTGCATTGCGGCGGCAGCCTCGTTGACGGATGCGTCGCTCGTGATATCCAACTGCAGCGGAACGACCCGCGAGTCCCCGAACGACGGTAGCGCTTTCGGATCACGCGCCGTGGCATAGATTTTCGCCACATCGACCTTCAGCAATTCCCTTACGATGGCCGCGCCAATGCCGCGATTGGCGCCGCTTACTAGCACGACCTTGTTCGAAAGAGTCATGATCTTCTCCTGAGTGTTTGATTACCCATTGCCGGGATACGGAAAATCATTCGGCGCGAGCCGAAGATTGACGACGTCTCGCCGGGCGCGCGTCGGGACGAACGCCTGCGTCGCAGATGTAAACGATGTCGTTTACCTTCCGATATTTGTAAACGACGTCGTTTACTTTGTCAACGGAATTTGCTATAAATAGCTGATGGAATTTACGAGGGTGGGGAGATGGAGCAGGAAACGGAAATCGAAGGCAAGAAGCTCGAGATCGTGAAATATGCGTTCGACCGCTTCTACGATGCCGGCTTCCATGCAACGGGAATGGAAGCGGCCTTGGCCGGCAGCGGCATATCCAAGCGCACGCTTTACAAGTATTTCCCGTCGAAAGAGGATCTAATCGCGGCCGTATTGCGGCTCTATGGCGAGGGCGTCGTGCAAGAACTCTTCGATCCGGTCGCGCACATCAGCGACCCGCGCGAGCAGATCATCCAGTTCTTCGACGTACGCAAGATTACCGGCCGGATGCTCACGCGCGGCTGTCTGGGGACGAAGGCGGCACAGGAATATGCCAGGAAGCACGAGGGCATCGTCGAACTTGGCATAGCGGCAAGTTCACGCGGTGAAGTGAAGTTCCTCGAACTGTGCAAGCGGGCGGGCTTTGCCAAACCTCAGCGTCTCGCCAAGCAACTCAACCTGCTTCTTCAGGGCGCGTTGGCGCTCTCGCACGCCTCGGGCGAAACATCGGCGTTTTTGCTGGCCAAGGACGCGGCGGCGGCGATCCTGGAGAACGCGCCTCTGGTGCAGACTACGCGTGCAGGATCGTAGCGTCGGGTCAGGTGGACCGTGTTGGTCGGGCTCCCCGCGAACGGCGGTTCTGGCGAGCCAAAAGACGCTTGCACGCGCTTACGCAATACTCATAGCACCACAAGCGAGCGCAAATCGTAACCGGCAGCCTTGAGTTGCTTTTCAATGCCAATTGCTTCGGCGCGAAGCATTCCGGCTTTTTCCGCATCGCGCTGAAATAGCTCTGCGTCCGTCGCTTGCAGCTGCAGGTCACTCCACTGTGCAGCCATCTGACTTATATCCATGATTTCCCCCACCCGGTTGAAGTGCTTTTGGCACTGGTAATCGCGGCGCTGATGACCGCGATATACATGGTCATCGGAAGAAATCGCGCGGAATTTAGCCCTTACACAAACTATTTCGTGTCCGACGGCCACTCCGATTGCGCGTCAGAGGCCAAGTTTTCGTTCGCTCATCCACTTTACAATCGCCGGGTCGCGATGCGAAAAGAAGCTGCTCGTGCCTGTCTCCAACGTCGCAACGGCCGTCATGTCCTCTTCGGACAACTCGAAGTCGAAGACGGCCAGGTTTTCAAGCATCCGCTCTTTCCGCACGGATTTTGCGAGAGCAACGACGCCGCGCTGAACCAGCCATCGCAGCACGACTTGCCCCACGGTCTTGCCGTGGCGCCCGGCGATCGCTATCAGCCGATCGTTCTGGAACAGGTTGTTCCGTCCTTCGGCGAAGGGCGCCCACGCCTCCGGCTGCACGCCATGCTCGCGCATGAACTCCACGCTCTCGGCCTGCTGGTGAAAGGGGTTGACCTCGATTTGATTGACGGCTGGTGTGACCTCGTTGAAAGCCGTGATGTCCATGAGGCGGTCCGGCTGAAAGTTGCTCAGTCCGATCGCACGCAGCTTGCCGGCGCGATGTGCCTCCTCCATCGCTCGCCACGCGCCGTGAACGTCGGAGAACGGCTGATGGATCAGGAACAGGTCCAGGTAATCCAGATCAAGTCGCTTCAGCGACTTGTCGATGGCCACTCGAGCACGTTCATAGCCAGCGTCCTCTACCCATAGCTTGCTGGTGACGAAAAGCTGGTCGCGGGGGACGCCGCAACGCTTGAGGCCACGCCCGGTCGCCTCCTCGTTCTTGTAGGACGCAGCAGTGTCGATCAGACGATAGCCTGCCTGCACCGCGTCCACGACGCAGCGTTCGCATTCTGTCTCGTCGGCGATCTGGAAGACACCGTAGCCGAGGATCGGCATCTTGATTCCGTTGTTGAGTGTTACGTCTTGCATGTTCGTTCCTTGCTGTTGAAAGTGACGGCGGCATGAGGTCTGCTCAGGACGCGCCGGGCTCCCTGGTCAAGCCGGTCTCGTCGAGCCACTCGTTGGCGAGATTCATCGTTTTGCGCTCCTGATCCGCCTCCATCACGAAACGGACCACTGGTGGCGCGGTCTTTCCCCATATCGGAAAGCCATACGCTCGTGCGAAGACATCATCCACGGCCCTGGTTCGACCCGTGGCCGGACCATGTCCGTTACTTTAGGAGTCGCAGTTTCAAGCGACTAGTGGATTACTCCTTGCACCAGTATCAAGCTCAGATTGATACTGGATGGACCGTGCGACGCGCCCCGACGCACTTCAGCAGAAGAATCGATCATGCCCACGAATGATTTCAAGGCCATCGCGACGTTCGCTAGAGCCGTCGAACTCGGTAGCATCCGGAAGGCCGCGCTGGCCCAGGGTGTCACGCCCCAGGCTGCCAGTCAGGCCATTGCGCAGTTGGAACAGCATCTTGGAGTCCGCCTGTTGCATCGGACGACGCGCAGCCTCGCCCTAACCGAGGAGGGCCAACGGTTCCTGGAGAACACACAGCCCGCCCTGGCTGCGCTGGACAGGGCTCTGGTCCTGGCGCGGGAGTCCAAGGATGAGATCGCGGGGCCGCTGCGGATCGTTGGGCCGAAATCGTCGTTCGCCGCCATCCTCATGCCGCTGCTCGACGAGTTCTGTCGGAAGCACCCCGATATCCAGCCGGACGTCCAGCTCGATGACGGTATCGGCAACTGGGTGCTGGATCGCGTCGATGTCGGCTTCAGGATCGGAGCGTCGCCCAGCGAGGGTGTGATCGGTCGGCAACTCTTCGCGATACAGATGATCGTGTGCGCCGCTCCAAGCTATCTGAAAGCGTACGGCGCGCCATCGACGCCCGAGGATCTGGCGGCGCATCGCTGCAGCGTGTTCCGGCATCCGGGCACAGGCAAGGTGGCGCCGTGGTACTTGACTGTGGATGGCAAGCTGGAACATCGGCAGATGTCTCCTGCGTTCGCGACGAACGATTCGGAGCTGGAATTGCAAGCCGTGCTCGCGGGGCAAGTCATCGGTCAGCTCGCGAGCTTTTCGGCGGTGACCCACATCCGGGCTGGCCGACTGGAGCCAGTTCTCCTGCAGCATATGAGCGCGCATATCGGTTTGCACGTGTACTACGGAAGCCGGGCTGCTCAGCCCAAGCGAGTACGAGCGTTCCTGGACCTCGCCTTTGCTCGCCTGCTTGATTGCAGCGAATACCTGCTCACTGAGAAAGAGCTAGCCCAGTTTAGGTCGCGATCGAAGCGATACAGCCGCAATGGATAGTGCGTTGGTTCGTCAACAATAAATTCAGTACTCTCAAATTGAATGGCCGCGATCGGCTGTGAAGCCGTCGTTCACCGTGATCGGTCCACGGTCGGCAACGGGTCCAAGGGAAGTTCGAGGTTGAGTCGGAGAGATCAGCCGTGGGCCGATGATGAGCTTCCGGGTTCGGCCAGGAGCTGCCGCTGACCAATCTGCTCCCAACGACCTATTGAAAGCCGCAAGCGGTCGTTCGGAACGTCGTCGCAGCCAACTCGATCTGTCGCGCACCTCTCTCGCAGCAGTTCATCGAGAAAAATCCGGTAGTACGTGGCGATTCGCTCTCGACAATGGTTCAAGCCCATTGACTTGATGGATCGTGCCTGCCTATCGCACCTGAATCTCGAAATCGACAAGATATCCCGATACTTCTGTACCGTGCGCGTGAACCAGTGCGATAAGCTCTTCCGGCATAATTTCGACACGCCATTCCCGTTGGCTGCCAGGCTTGCGAATATCTAGTGCGACCAGGAGCACGCTGCGACCATCCGCTGAAGCTTCGAGGCGCATCGTACGGTTAATCGTCTCCGTCTGCGGATCAATTTCCGTCAGTAACGACAACGTGCCATGAGCGCCAGAAAAGTGTGGGGAGTTCATGAATGAAAGTTTCCTGATTCCTTCGAACTGCTACGTTCGTCGGCTCTTACGGGGGAGACATCCGTTCTATTTCCTGTTGCTCTCGGCCACTGCCGACGTTTCAACTTCGGGTGGTGGCGTAAGCAGCCAGTCTCCCGGAGAAATGAAGAACGAACCCGAGCAACGCCAACGCGCCACCCAATACGCATGCTGCATGCCATCCACCTAGTCGCCAACTGATGCCTGCTCCCCAGGAACCCGCGGCGCCGCCTACGAACATTCCGCTCATGAATAGCGTGTTGAGCCGACTTCTTGCCTCCGGTCGAAGAGCGTAAACCACATGTTGGTTGGAGATGAGAGCCGACTGCTCGCCGAAGTCCAGCAGGATGATGCCGACGACCAGGCCAGCGAGGCTGCCCCAAAGGCCCAGAACCGCGTATGACAGCAACATGATCAGGCAGCCAAGTCCGATAACGACATGGGGTCCACGACGATCGGCGACACGGCCGGCAAGTGGGGCAATCAGAATACCCGCCGCGCCAACGATCCCCATGAGGCCCGCCACGTCAGCCCCCAAGCCGAAGGCCTCATGCAGACGCAATGCCAGAATTGTCCAAAGCCCAATAAAGGAACCGAACATCGCGGCTTGAATACACGTTGCACGGCGCAGTGACCGTTCTTCTCGCCACAACTCGATGAGTGACTTCATGAGACCAAAGTAGCTGTGATTCGTCTTGGGTTCACTGTGTGGGAGTTTGACTAGCAACATGACCCAGATAATGGCGGTCATCGCCGCCCCTAGCCAGAACGTGGCACGCCAGCCCCAATGATCGGCAGTAAATCCGCCAACGGCCCTTCCCAGCAAAATGCCGCAAAGCAGGCCGCTCATCACAGTGCCGACGACCTGGCCACGGCGATTGGATCCGGCGAGTTCTGCAGCGAACGGTACGACTTGTTGGGCAACGGATCCTGAAATACCTACTGCCGCTGAAGCGATTACCAGCAACCAGACATTCGGGGCTGCAGCAAGGCATACCAATGCCACGAACAACACTGCTGCTTGCCCGAGAATCAATTTTCTCCGATCAATCCGGTCTCCCAGAGGTACCAGAAAAAACAGACCGCAGGCGAAACCCAGTTGTGTCGCCGTCGGAACCAGGTTGACGAGGCCAGGCGATCGTGGGAAAGCCTGCTGCAACAGTTCCAGGATCGGCTGGTTGTAGTAAATATTAGCGACGAAGACACCGCAGGCAATCGCCATCACCATCAGCAATGAACTGTCCAGGTGATGTGTTAACCCGGGCTCGCCAGGGGCGGCGGACTGCGCCGGAGATTCGCTACCAGCTGTATTGGGTGACATGTCCAGACTCACGACGTAGTACAGGGACCTTCATCGTGATGCAGCGCACACAAGAAGTCTTTGGCCTACAATTTCAGACGTCTGAAATCCCCGTTGATCCCCGCAATCTTGCGATGTGTCGTTAAAAAATGCCTACAGGTACAAAGACTCGCCATGAAAGGCCGTCGAAGGGCCCAGACTCCCGCGACGACGATATGGTTGCATTCGGCCGCTACCAGTTGTTCCCACGTTTGCGGCTACTGTTAAGAGACGGCGTACGACTGGACGTAGGTGAGCGTGCGCTGGACGTGCTGGTCCAGCTTGTCAGCACGGCAGGCCAGGTCGTATCCAAGGATTTGCTTCTTTCCCGGATATGGGCGAAGGAAGTCGTCGAGGAAAACAGCTTGCAGGCGCAGATCTCGTCGTTGCGAAAAATCCTGGGGGACGACAGGGACCTGATCGCGACGGAATTTGGCCGGGGCTATCGCTTTACGGGTTCAGTGCAGGCGCATCGGGCTGTCACGTCGTCCATAGGCGCACCTCAAGTACGAGTCGGACTCCCGAACCCACGGTCTCCTTTGATCGGCCGGGTTGAGGAGCTACTGGAATTAGATCGGGTGTTGGCTACCCAAGCGCTATGCACGCTCACAGGCCCTGCCGGCATAGGCAAGACTCGCCTGGCGATAGAGGCCGCGTCAGAATCCAGTCGCTATTTTCCCGATGGCGTTTACTTCGCCGACTTGTCGCAACTGAGTGCAGCCTCAGTATCGTCGGCTATTTCGAGCGCGTTGGCGGGGCTTGCTGGAACAGGCGCACAGCTACCGTCTCCCCCGGGAAAGGCGCTACTGGTCATCGATAACTGCGAACACGTTGCGTCGGCTTGTGCAGCGGCCCTTGAGCGGCTTCTGGAATCCGATCCTCGACTGAGCGTGCTGCTCACCAGCCAGACGCCATTGGGGATGGACGGCGAGCAGGTCTTCCGGCTCAGTCCTCTCGCGTTACCTCCGCGCACCGTCAACGCAGCAAACGCAAGAAGCTATAGCGCGGTTGAACTGTTTGTCCGCCGTGTCACTTCCGCGGACTATCATTTCGAGCTTACGGAAAAGAACGTAGAGCAGGTTACGACGTTATGCAGAGCGCTCGATGGAGTTCCACTGGCATTGGAAATCGCCGCAGCTCGCGTGCCATCGCTGGGTCTCGCAGTGGTCACCGAGGATTTAGCCCTTTCATCCAGATTGCTTGCCGCTCAGAAACGCCAGACCCCGTGTCGCCATCGGACTCTTGGTGACGCCTTGCAGTGGAGTTACCAGTTACTCGACTCCGTAGAACAAGCGGTGTTCCAGGAACTGGCCATCTTCCCTGGCGACTTCACCGTCACTGCCGCAGAACGTATCGTATCCACCAGGCTGGAAAGGCCCACCAGACTGGTTGATGTTCTTTGCAGCCTCGTTGAAAAGTCGCTCATCACGTTGCAGGCCGGAACTCAGCCGATACGCTATCGCTATCTGACCATGCTGCGGGCGTACGCGTTGGAGCAGCTTGCGAACCGCACAGCGGCCGTCACTGAAAAGCATGCCCGCTTTGTTGAAGAATTGGTTTCGCAGGCACAGCGGGAGTGGATGTCGGTACCCACGACACAATGGAAGCGACAATACGAACACCACATTGACGATATCAGAGCCGCTCTTGACTGGTCATTGCTGGATAGTAAGCGCCGTGCCCTGGGACTGCTCATCCTCGCGAACTCCGCCCCATTCTGGATACAGCTATCACTCCACGACGAGTGTCGCCAGAGGATTACGAAGGTGCTGGAAGAAACGAAAGTTCCTCCCGTTGAAGAGCACCAGGAGATGATGATTCAGGCCGCATTGGCCACTTCGCTGACCTGGTCGCGCGGACCAGTTCCGGCTAACGGGCGAGCCTGGACCAGGGCCAGCGATCTCGCGCTCCGGCTGGACGACAAGGAAACGCAACTACAGGCTGAATACGGTCTATGGCTTTATCATCTCCGTAGCGGTTGCTACGCACAGGCACTGCGGCATGGGAAAAGCATGGCGGAGTTAGCCGTGAGGCATCGCGATCAGGCAGCACTTCTGACAGCACGTCGCCTGATCGGAACATCTCATCATTTTTTAGGTAATCACGCTGAAGCTTTGATTGAAATCGAGTCCATGCTCGACAGCTATACGCGCGATGAACGTCATGGTTCCCACTTCAGATTCGGAATGGACCAGCGCGTAGCAGGTTGGGCCTTTCTTGCTCGCATTCTGTGGTTAATGGGGAATACGACCAAAGCCCGACGGGCTGCCCAGATCGCTATTGACGAGGCTATGGCACTGGATCACGCCTGCACCTTGTGCTGTGCCCTTGCGGAGGGAGGCTGTACCGTGGCAGCGCTTTCAGGAGACGTAGAAGGAGTCCAGCGTGTGTCGCAGCAGCTCAACCAGGTGGCCGGAAATCACGGCCTGCACTTTTGGGGACTGTATGGTTCGGCTTTTTCACTTTGGGCGAAAGTATTCCAGGACTCCAACGCTGTCTCTTTCCTGGAGCTTCGATCGACGCTGGAGACGCTGCAAGTCCACGGATTTGATCCCGCTTATTCCGTATTCTTAGCCGACTTTGCCAACGCCATGCTGGAACAGGGGCGTACGCGAGAAGCCGCTAGTCTCATTAATGCGCGGCTGGCAGGCGATGCCGCTGGACAACTTTGGAACGCCCCTGAACTTATGAGGATCAAGTCTCGAACGCTATCGGAAAAGAGGTCATCCCAGCAAGCGCCACGGTCGTTGATTCTGCAACAAGCGTTAACGCTGGCACGCGCTCAGGGTGCGAAAGGGTGGGAGCTTAGACTTAAAGACGAACATGTTACATAGGCGCCCGGCGCCATGCCGTATCACCCGTTTGCCGCGCCAGGCGCTTCGCCAAAGCGGGACATGCCCACGAGGCTGCTCGTTTCCGTCGCTTCGACCAGGTAGTCAAGGAAGGCCCGCACAGAAGGCGACGTGCGTCGTGCGCGTTCGAAGAGCACATTCACCGGCGCAGGCGTCGTCTCGTAATCCTGAAGGATGCGCCGCAGCCGGCCGCTCTGGATGTCTTCCGCCACTTGCCACGACGGGGTGCGCACGATGCCCGCGCCGTCGATCGCCGCGGCCGTGAGCACGTCGAGCGCGTTGGCCCAGAGGCGGCCCGTAATGCGCGCGGAATGACGAGTGCCAGCGGACTTGAAGCGCCAATCAACGGGGCCGGGCTGGTCGGAGAAAACGAGGCAGTCGTGCTGACGCAGCTCGTCAGGCGAGCAAGGCGTGCCGCGGCGCTCGATATAAGACGGCGCGGCGCAAACGATCATGCGTACGTCGCCGAGCTTGCGTGCCACGAGCGCCGAATCGGGCAGGCGGCCCACACGAATCGCGAGGTGGATGTCTTCCTCGACGAGATTCACGGCGCGGTCGATAAGCAGAAGCTCAACCGCAACAGCGGCATGGCGCGCAAGAAAACAGGGCAAGAGAGGCGCGATTACGGTTCGGCCGAGCAGCGTGGGGGCGGCGATGCGCAAACGGCCCGCCGGCTCGTTGCGGCCTACGCTGAGCAAAGTGCCCACTTCGTCGAGCTCCGCGAGGATCGACTTCGCGCGCTCGAAAAATAGGCGCCCTTCGTTCGTCAGCGCGATGTGCCGCGTCGTGCGGCGTAGCAGCTGCATGCCGAATTGCGTCTCCAGCGCCGACAAATGGCGACTCACCGAAGTCAGCGACATCGGAATCGCACGGGCCGCGGCAGACAGACTGCCGGCTTCCACCACGCGGACAAACACATTCATCGCGTCGAATCGGTCCATTGGTCACCTTTCCCTAAATCGCAAGAATCATTACCGCTGTACGACCGTACTCCCGGGATCAGGAATAGTCTACATTTCCCTTTGAGCAAACCGCAGAAGCCCGCACGCCACGTCTCGGATCGAGCGCGTGAGCGCTTCGAACATTTCCGGCAAAGGATGGACGCAGATGAAACAGTCGATCTATTGGGTCATGGCACTCGCAGCCGGCCTCGTCGTCGCCAACAACTATTACAACCAGCCGCTGCTCGTCGATTTCGCGCATACGTTCAGCGCTACCGAAGGTCAGGCCGGTGCAGTTTCCATCGCCGCGCAGGCCGGTTATGCGCTGGGCCTGCTCCTGTTCATTCCGCTCGGGGACAAGGTCGAGCTTCGCAAGCTCTTCGCGCTCACATTGGCGGCGGCCGTTGTCGCGCTTGTCGCGATGGCGGCGGCGCCCACGCTGCCCTGGGCCGTAGTGGCAAGCTTTGCCGCGGGCATGGCGAGTGTCACGCCGCAACTGCTCACGCCTTATGCGGCGAAGATTGCGGGCCCCCGAAACCGCGGCAAGGCCGTCGGAATCGTGATGTTCGGGCTGCTTTGCGGCATCCTCGTCTCTCGCACGGTATCGGGCACGATCGCTGCGCATTTCGGATGGCGCTCTGTCTACGCCTTCGCGGCATTCGCGATGGTGGGCGTTGCCGTCATGCTTGCGCGCGTGCTCCCGCGTATCGAGCCGACCTTCTCGGGCAGCTATGGTGCGTTGATGCGTTCGCTGTTTGCGTTGCTGCGCGAGGAACCCGTCGTACGGCAGACCGCGTCGATCGCGGCGCTGCAATTCGCTGTATTCAGCGCCTTCTGGACGACGCTCGCGTTTCACCTGCACGCCCTCGACCCCCGTTACGGCAGCGAGACGGCCGGGTTGTTCGGACTCGTCGGCGTCGCCGGCGCGAGCGCGTCCTATGCTGCAGGAAAGCTGACCGATACGCGCGATCCGCGTCATATCATCTTCGCCGCCAGCATTGTCCTCATTGCTTCGTACGTGGTGCTTGCGTGGAAAGGCTCGAGTATCGGCGGGCTAATCGTCGGGGTGATCCTGCTCGACCTCGGCATGCAAAGCTCTCATGTCTCGAACATGGCGCGCAGCCTGGCGGTTGAGAGCACTGCGATGAGCCGTGCCAACACGCTTTACATGACCTGCCGCTTCGCGGGCGGGGCGATCGGTGCGGCGCTTGGCAACTATGCGTGGAGCGTATGGCATTGGCCGGGCGTGTGCGGCGTTGGGCTCGTATTTGCCAGCGCTTCGATGCTGCCGCAGATCATTCCCGCGTCCGGTCGGCGAGTGCCTGCGGCGCAAAGCGAGGCGAGCGCCGGCTACAAGAGGCGTGAAGCGCGATAGACGATCGTTTGGCCGCGTCAAACGGATCGCACTTCCTTAGGCGCATGGATGGATCGACCGCTCTTGGTCGCCGTTGGGACATCCCAAGAAGCGAACTGAAGGACCGCTTGGGGTCGAAAGCAAAGCTCCGCGCGATATCGTGGCTGCTCGATGCCGGCCGGCTCACCGTCTCCAGTTGTCCAAGGGATTTTTCTTTGAAAGAAAGCGCCCTTTCTTTTCTTCGCCGCCACGCATGCGCCCCTCTACGCAGTCGGCAAAAACAATTTCCACTGACCTTCTGAAACAACCTGGACGGCACTATGAGTGACTGCGATGGCGGTCTGATCATCAATGGCATAGACCGGCGCCGGTATCCTGGCAGCCCATTTTTCAGCATTCTGCAAGGAGGCATCCGGATGATCCGGATTGTCCAAATGCGGGATCAATGCAAAGTCAACCCAGCCTGCTCCGTGGGCCGTGACCAGGAGGCTTGAGACCTCACCCTCTGCAGTTGCGAACGAGAAGCTCTCAGAGGTCAGCGCGTCGCGATTACCACTGGGCGGCCGACTGTAGTTTTCTGAAAATGTCGAGGACACCGCCATGCTACCGGCGCTAACGCCCACGTAAACCAGTTCATCGCGCAGTGAAGGCAATAGCTCGACGAGGCCGGAACGACGCATCCAGTCAGCCAGATAGATAGGGTCACCGCCCCACACCAACAGGACATCCGCCTCTTCCACCAGGGGGATCCAATCTTTTTTAGAGAGGCTCGGCAGTGCGGTGAGTTCCAGTACACCCAGCGACTTCCAGCCCAGTTCGCACAACGGGCTTCGCGCTTTTCCAGCGAACGCCTGCCACGCCATGGCAGCATGTCGCGGATAGGCATACATGGCAGTAGGAATGAAGAGCGCGCTGCACTCGGCGATCGGCTTGCCCAACAGATCAACAAGTGCGGCGTGGATGCTGGCGTTGGTGATGCCGCCGGACGTCAGAAGAAATTTCATACGGTTTCCCTCCTTTCTATGAGCATGTTTAGCATCTCATCAGGTTGACGAACGGCGACCGCCATATTCGACAATGGTCCGTTTTATTTTTCAGATGCAGATTCCGGCGGTGGCTGAGCGGTATTTGGGCATAGGCTTGACTTCATGCCCGCGTTCGGGACCTTTCTAGTATTGATTGCCCCATTTTGGTCGCTAGGGAGGCTATGGGTCGCACGCCGCCGGTCGTCGCATTGCGAAGCATCTGCCATATATGCTGATTGCATGATATGGGGTCCGGCCAGGAAGGGGCGTTCGACGATGTGGCATACACCGTCGACAATCGACGTACATTTCGCGCGCAATAGGGCGCCCATGTCGCGGAGAAAAGCAATCGGTGGCCGAAAGCTGTCGGCCAACCACCGTGCGTCCAGTGAATTACCCCTGCACAAGAACTAAAGTCAATATCGAGCACGGCCTTTCAATCGATATAATCCGCGTTAGCGATTGACGAGAGGTGCAAGTGAAAAAATCTATTCTTCTTGCGGTTTTTGCGTTCACGATATGTGCGGCTTTCGTCACTTGGGGCGCTTGGACTGCGCTTGGTCTCAATGCGGAGCACGGGTCGTTTTTCAGTCGAGCGGGTGGAGTGGCGTTCATTGCGCTATACGGTTGGGTCGCCAAGTACTACATCGAGCGGATTCGGCGCAAGGACGCGACCTAAGCCATGCGCCGATTCATCCGACCAAGCTTATCGAGCGCGGACTATCGCCTGGGAAAAAGTCTCTGACGATTTGAAGTCCAAGGCTCTAGAGCATCGTCCTTATGCAAACAAGCCTGCTCCTGATCTTCAGACCCGCAGTACATGAAGATCAAGACTTCATCTACGATTTGGTCAAGACCAGCCTTCCTGATGTCGTTGGCATACCCGTACCAGACTGGTCGCGGAACGATTTTCTTCAGTCGTGGGAGCGCGGCACAAAGACGATCATCACATTCGAAGGAACGCGCGCTGGCTACTTACGTTGGGAGCGTGATCCCGATGCGCTACACCTTGCCGATCTTCAGATCGTGCCGGCATTCCGTCGGCAAGGTCTCGGGACGAAGGCGGTCATTTACTTCGAACGGCAAGCAGCGGCCGAAGGCTTCGCCAAAGTTTCGTTGGTAGTCCACGATGCAAACCACGCTGCCGGCCCGCTCTACGCGAAACTCGGTTACTGCTGCGAAACACGAGATAGCAGACGTAGCCTGATGACCAAGACACTCGCCTGAACCGTTGAGCCCGATGGCCAGACCACTGCGAACGTCTCCTATCGAGAGAGTTGAAGGACAGCTCGGGCTCGCGTGCTGCCGAACGCAGCCGTCTGAGCTGGCGGCAATTCATGCAGCATGCATGAGACAGGGATCGGCCATGAAGGGACCCTCGGAGCCGCAATGAAGATCGTGAACAATTTGATCTATCCCCGCCGTGTGCTGATATGGTCCATACCGGACCTCAGCCCGGTGACAGAACTGCAGCTTCAAACAGGCCGGTTCCTACTTTAGAAAACCTCGCCTATCTGATGAGTGCGATCTTCGATGCTTATGCGCAGGAAGATCAAGCATCCTCCGGATCGTTCCGAAGCATTAAATCGCGGACGCCAGCAGACCAAAACGACATACATGACAACGACGAATGCTCGTTGACACTCTGGTGTACCATGTGTCACATTATAAATATGACACCATTCGATTACAAGCCGCAATCTGGTCAGTCGATATTTGACGCCGTGGTCTTTGCCGCCAAGCGCGCCTTCATCAGCGGCGATTACCTGCCGGGGCAGGAGTTTCCGTCGGTCAGGGCGTTGGCGGCGGACCTGAAGATTCACCCGAACACGGCTCACAAGATCATCCAGCATCTGATTCACGAAGGTTGGCTCGAGGCGCGGCCGGGAATTGGGACAGTCGTCTGCGAGCCGCCCCAGGCTCGCCCTGGCGAAAAGGCGCAACTGCTAGGGCACGAAGTCGAGGCACTGGTGGTCGGCGCACGTCGCGTCGGCCTTACGCAGGCGGAATTGCTCGACGCCATCGTTGAGCGTTGGAACCAGATCGACATAGCGAGGGGAACACAAAAATGATCATCGAGGCCCGCAATATCGAGAAGCGCTTCGGCCCGTCTGAGGCGCTCAGCGGCCTGAGTTTTTCGGTCGATGAGGGAAGCGTCTATGCGCTGATTGGCGCCAATGGCGCCGGCAAGACGACCACGATCAAGATGATGATGAACATCCTGGCGCCGACACGGGGTGATCTCACCGTGATGGGCACGCCATCACGTGAACTCACGAGCCGCCACCTTAACCAGATCGGCTATGTCTCGGAGAACCAGGTGCTTCCTGGGCAAATGGCCGTGGGTACCTATCTCGATTACGTGAGACCGTTTTATTCGAATTGGGACGAAGCGCTTGAAAAAGCCATGCTGAGACGGTTCAATCTGCCGATGGAGCGGAAAATCCGCGCCCTTTCACATGGTATGCGTATCAAGCTCGCGCTTGTTGCCGCCCTGGCCTTCAAACCAAAGCTGCTGGTGCTGGATGAGCCGTTTAGCGGCTTAGACCCGCTGGTACGCGACGACCTGGTCGAAAGCGTGCTGAGCCATGCTGAAGACCTCACTATCTTCATCTCATCGCACGAACTGAACGACATCGAGGGTTTCGTTAGCGACGTCGGTTTTCTTAACCAGGGTCGCCTGCTGTTCGAAGAATCGATCGAGGTCCTGAACGCGCGCGTACGCTTGATTCGCGTCACGTTGCAATCGCCGGCCCGTCCTCCCGATACCTGGCCCAGGGCGTGGATCGATCCCGGTACCTCGGGCAATGTTGCGAGCTTTGTGCATACGGCGTTCGCCGAAGATCAGCTGGCATCTGAAATGGCCACCGTATTCGGCGACGTCAAATTCGTTCAGGCCGAGCCGATGGACCTAAGGTCGATATTCACCGCGTTCGCGCGGGCCGAACAAATGACGGGGAGATGATATGTGGCTGCATATTTTGAAAAAAGATTTGAGACTGCATTGGCCGTACGTAGCAGCGGTGTTGGCTCTGAAAATCGCGGCGGCCTGGATCATCCTGCACATGGGGATCTTCGCTGAGCCACTGGAATTGGTGTTACTACACACGTTCAGCGATCTGGCGTTCGCTGTGGTGGCAGGCTTCGCGATCATTGTGGTCGTACAGAGCGACCCCATTGTGTCGAACAATGACGACTGGCTGATCCGGCCGATCCGTCGAAGCGACCTCGCGCTAGATAAAATTGCTTTCGCCGCCCTCGTGACCTTCTTGCCGACCTTTGTTTTCGACCTTGGCGTCGGCCTTATACATGGGCTAGATACGCAGCCGGCAATCAGTGCGTCGGCCTATACGGCGCTCGTCATATTCATCGGTGTCGGTTTGCCCGCATTAGCCGTCGGCACGATCACCGCTAGCTGGTCCCAGGCCGCAGGCATCGTTTTCGCGATCTTTCTGATATGGATTGCCGGCTTCATAGTGACCGATGGCGGGATGGTTGACCTTGACAACTGGCCTGTTCAACTAGCGCTCATGGCTATCCTTGTTATTGCGAGCGCACTCATCCTTGGCCTGCAATACAGCCGCCGGAACACGACGACTTCGCGTGGCGTCCTCGCCGTGGCAACAATTTGCGCGATTACGGTGATGTTCACGCCGACATTAGCAGGCCGTCTGATCCTACGCTTCACTGATTACGGCAAAGTGACGACGGGCGGCCCGATCCGCCTGTCGTTCGACGACCAGTCCAAGGCCGAGGTGATCGGCAAGGCCCAGCAGCTCGGCGACCCTGTCATCTACGTTCCGCTTAAGGTGGTGGTCGACCCGAACCGTATAGTCACGATCAATAGAGTCATCCTTAGTATCGCCAGTAACGACGGCAAGCCGTTATATAGCGGCATCATATCGGTCGCGTCTGCCTATCCGCCCCATCAGGTCAGCAACCTCCTGGGCAATACCTTCGACGGCACGAGCAATGGCCACAAGTCGAACTATCAAGCGGTCAATCTGCCGAGTGACGTATTCGCAAAATTCAAGAACACGCTGGGGCGGTTGACTCTGACCTATCTACTAAACTCCTATGCCCCGGTCGCAACCGTTAAAGCCGCGCTTCCCTTCGGCGCCCCACAAAAGGTTGCCGGTTTCGGCGTATGCGAAACACGGCTCAGTCCCGCCAATGACCAGGTCGTCGACCTATATTGTTTTCCGGCCACGAATAGCTCAAAGTGCATCGCGGCATCGGCGCTCGATCCCGCCGGCGCTTCGATCGGCGCGCCGCAAACGAGATGTTGGGCGACATCTACACAGTGGGGCCTCAATACGGCGGCTCTGACCGACCCTGGCCAGTTCGTAGTGCAACTCCCCACGGCGGACGGCGCCGGTATCAGGCCGCTTACCCTTACTAGCTATAGGGCAGCCGGTCGCTTCATCCAGACAGTTGTCCTTCCCCAGGTGAGGCTTACGGATTTGACTCGCTCTGCCGGGTCGTGATGACACATATGCGGATCATGCTGCCGCAAGTTTTCAGGCGGGGTTGTCCGATGATCTGGCCGGTTATATCGGGGTGTCGAAATCGGACCGGTCGCAAAGCGTAGTGCTGCAGAGAGACGCGTTGCTCGCCGCCGGCGTGACGCTGGAACGCATCACGATGCTGGAGGTTTTTGGCCAGTGAATGGCTGCTTTCGAGCAACGCGAAGGACCGTTGAAGTGCGATCAGGGCCGTTCGCCGTCGGCCCGAGTTCGGCCAGTTCCGGTCACTCGACACCAATGCGCCAATCGTCGACAATCTCCCCACAGCGATCCGACCGTTGTGGCGGTCCCCGGGGATGGCTGCAAAAGTCACGTGCGCAGCATCTCATGAAGTTCCCCAGATACAATTCGTGGGGTTATCGATCTAGAGTCGGAACTGCCGCAAGGTTATAGATTTCTCGCCTATCGCTAACGGTTCTCCCATGATTAGCTTTCGAAACTCATTGCTCGAACTCGGTTGCGTTTGCGTTTCGACAGGAAGTATTCCGAAGCATACCCACGACGAGTTTGTCGTCAGCGCCAATCTGAATGGGCACGAGCGCGTCTGGATCGACGGCAAAACCTTCGAGGCCGATACCCACACTCTGACGACGTATAACCCCGGCGAGATCCAGTCGAGCCACCTTCTTGGCACAGACGTGTGGCGTTGCGCATCCCTTTATATAAGACCCGCGGCGTTCGAAGAGTATTTTCACTCGTCGTTCGAGTTTGCAAAGCCCTATGTCGCCCGTCCCGACCTCACTCGCAAGCTGATATCGATCGCATCCGATCCGGCGGGGCCGGAGATCGAAGAAAGGTGTGTGTCGCTACTGCATAGCTTGTCCGAGGCCATGTCGGGCACAACCCGGCTGGACGGCCGATCGGGCTCATCGTCCCGCACAAGGCGGTTACAGGACCGCATGCTCGACGATCTCGGCGTCGTGCCGGATCTTGGGCATCTCGCTGCTTCCGAGGGCATTTCGCCCGCTCATCTGGTGCGCTCGTTTCACCAGCAGACCGGGTTGCCGCCTCTAGCCTGGCAAATGCAACAGCGAATCGGCTACGCGCGCAAGCTGTTGCGTGCCGGCCAGCCGATCATAGAAGTAGCGCTGGAGGCCGGTTTCGCCGATCAGGCACATTTCACCAAGGCATTCGTTCGCTTCATGGGAATGACGCCAGGACAATTCCGGCGCGTCAATTTTTGACAAGACAATGTTGTTCCGCGAAACCTAAGCTACGGGTTAAATACCACGGCGCGGTGTTGCACCTGCGTTGAAGGTATTGCGTTGTCTCGATCTAAAAGCAAGCTCAGTCAGGAAGGCATCATGGGATTTCGTCGCGCAATACTCGCGGGCATAGCGATGCTCGCCCTGGCATTTCAGACTTTCGGACCGGGATCGATGGCGTTCGCGGACGATTCCGCACCGGTTGATCCTCGCACTGTCGTGGCGAGAGCTGAGGCACTTCCGCCTGGCAGTATCAACGAGTTGAAAGCCATCGACATAGGCGGCATCAAGCAATGGATCAGCGTGCGAGGCACGTCGCCCGCGAATCCGATCCTGCTGTTCATTCACGGTGGACCGGGTTCGACCATGATGCCGGAGAGCTGGGCATTTCAGCGAGCCTGGGAGGACTACTTTACGGTCGTTCAATGGGATCAAAGAGGAACCGGCAAGACGCTCGTCAGCGCTGGACTCAAGCCCGATCCCGACATGTCGGTTGAACGGATGCAGGCAGACACCGAGGAACTGATCCAGTATCTCAGGCACACCTACGGAAAAGACAAGATCTTCGTGCTGGGCCATTCATGGGGAAGCATCCTCGGGCTTAAGGTTGCGCAACGGCATCCGGGATGGCTCTATGCCTATATCGGCGTTAGCCAGGTCGTAAATGGCAGACGCAACGAGGAGGTCGGATACGCCGAGACGCTGGCGGAGGCAAAGGAGCAACAGAACACGACCGCGGTCAGCGAGCTGGAAGCCTTGGCCCCTTATCCCGGCCCAGATCTCAATTCCTTGCTCCATAAGGTCGGCACCGAACGAAAATGGAATCTCATGCTTGGCGGTTTGATTTACGGGCAGTCTCGCGACGACCGGAACGTGCTGGATGCCTTGAGTCCCGAGTATACGGACGCCGATGCTGCCGCTGTATTGGTGGGAGAAAGGCTTTCACAACGCGCGCTTGTGCCCGGCGCGCTCGATGTGAATTTCGACAATTTCACTGACTATCAATGCCCCATCTTCATCATTGCCGGAGCGCACGACCGGACCACGCCCACGAGCGTCGCATCCGAGTACTTCTCGCGCATCCATGCGCCTGGCAAGCGCTTCTTTCTGATCAGACACGCTGCACATACAATATTCGATGAGGCCCCGGGCGAAGTATTGGTCAACCTTGTCGAGTACATCCGGCCATTGGCGCAAGCGCCCGGAGCAAATCCGTAAGACTCGTTTCATGCGTTGTCGCCAGGTACGCCCCCGAGCACGAAGATGTCTCCGCGGAACGGTGATGTGGCACGCGACATCGCGTCGTTGCCCCTGACCCGTAGCGCGTGAATGTCCGCTCAGGAGAAATCCCGCGGGCCGTTGCGGGTCGCGTGCTGCCGAACGCAGCCGTCTGAGCTGCTGGCAATCCATGCAGCATGCATGAGACAGGGATCGGCCACTAATGGCCAGTCGACACTGGTCACCTGAATCGCTGACAATCGTCCACAAACCAGCGCTATTAAGGAAGGGTCGGCAATGCTCGCCTCGTCAAAACGGATAGAACAGTCTGCGGGACGCACGGTTTTCGGTAACGATGCCAACGGTTATGCTGAAGGTCGTCCCGATTACCCTGCTCGCGTCTATGACATCCTGCGGACGACTTGCAGGGCGACCCCGTCGACCCGGGTGTTCGAAATTGGTCCAGGCACGGGACAAGCAACCAAAAGACTACTCGACCTTGGCTGTGCGGTAACGGCCATTGAGCCAGATAACCGTCTCGCCGAGGTGCTGCTCGCGAAGTGCAAATCAAAGACACCAGGCCGCCTCTCTCTTCATATAGCAGCGTTCGAAGACGTGGATTTCTCGGACGAGAAGTTTGACCTTGGTATTGCCGCGACTTCGTTTCACTGGCTGGAGCAGGAAAGTGCTCTTGCTAAGGCCAAACGACTCCTCAAGCCGGGCGGTCAATGGGCCATGTGGTGGACAATTTTTGGGGATTCCTCGCGTGAAGATGAGTTCCAGCGCAGGACTCGTTCCCTGTTCGCGAATCTTTGGCGCAGCCCTTCGCACGGTAGTGAGTCGCAAGTCCCGTTTGCTCTGGATGCTGAGACGCGTAAGGCCCAATTGCGGGGGGCAGGATTTGCATCTGTATCCCATGAACTTATTCACTGGACAACGACCCAGACGACGAGTCAGGTACTGGCACTGACGAGCACCTTCTCCCCTGTGGCTCAATTGCCTCAGACAGAGAGGGAAATCTTGATGAAAAGGCTAGAGCGCATTGCGGACTTGGAATTTGGCGGGGTGGTGGCACGCAATTTTGTCACTGTCGTATATACCGCGTCATGTCGTTCCGATGTGAGCTAAAGAGCGGGGCAATTCCGCCTCCTAGCAGCAACATGGAAGCTTTGGCAGGTATAGCCATTTTTTTGTGCAGCAAGTATCCGCTCGCCCTAGGTGATATGCCATAGACTGACCTCTCCGCAACCATGAAAACACCGCCTGCCTGAAGGCACAAGCAAATCATTAGATAACTACGGCGCTCTGATGGAAGACCGGCGATCAGTAAAACGCAAAACTTGATGGTTGAATTTTTCGACAAAAAACAAGACGCACATGAAGAACAATCCCATTCGGAACGCCCTCCATTCTTTTCGGAATCGCATTTCGTCCAGCCTCGCAGTTCATGGGCGCTTACGTACCCGGCGCTGCATCCGCTTGTTCTATGCGGTCTTTCTGCTGGTAACGTCGGCCGTAGCCGGTGTCGCATACCTTTTTCATTACTCGTTGCGCGTTCACGGTGCAACAATGACACCTGGTCACGAATTACTGATGCGAGTGACTTTCTGCGGCGCGGCGCTGGTTGCGACCAAAGTCACCAGCGGGTTCGAGAAGGAGCCTTGGCTCGCTTACGGCCTGGACGCAAGACACCGCACCGTTCACTTCGGATTCGGACTGTTGGTAGGCACACTGGCACTGTCTGGGACGATGACCGCTTTGGTTCTGACCGGAGGCGCGAACGTCACGCGCTCGGAAAGCCTCGGCGGCTCGCCGATCGCGTCGGGAATGCTTTGGGCGCTCGTGTTTATACTGGTCGGGTGGTCCGAAGAGCTGATTTTCCGAGGCTACGTGTTCTTCAAGCTCGCTCGGGACGTCGGCGCCGTTGCCGCAGCCGTCCGGACTTCCTTGGCGTTTGGCTTCGTCCACGCATTCAATCCCAATGAAAGCATTCTCGGTCTCGTTCAGGTAGTGCTGTTCGGTCTGGTTGCCTGCTTCGCGATCTGGCGCACAGGGTCGCTCTGGTGGGCCGCGGGCATGCATGCCGCGTGGGACTGGAGCGAGTCCTTTTTATTCGGCGCAGCGGATAGCGGGAGAATGGTCTCCGGTCATTTTCTGACCAGCCAGGCAATCGGACCCAGCTGGTTTAGCGGCGGGGCAACGGGCCCGGAAGGCAGTCTGCTGGCGATACCTGCGATAGGGATACTTGCGCTTATCGTCCTGCTTACGCTCCCGAAGACCGGGGCGGCCATGTCATTGAGAACAAGACAGACAGCCTGATCAACGTCCGGACTATTTTCCCCATCCCCGGACCAAGATGTGGCGAGGAACCTGCAACCTTGATTTCCGGTGCGAACGTGATGGCCCGTGCTTGCGTTCTGGGCTGCGATTCCATCAGCGCGCGAAGACGAAATATGCAAGCGAGCGAAATACTGTCTTCCAATGATGTAGCCGACGGTAAAATCTTGCGAGAACTCAAGAGCCCTAGAGGAAGCCATGCTGGCGGAAACATTCAAGCGAACCATATCTCTTTTGATCCCCACGACATTGATAGGGATCGTCATTGGGTACCATGAAACAGGAAGAGTGACAGTCGCTGGAGTAGTGGTGTACATCGCCGTGGCGCTGGTTTCGGGCATGGCGCTTGAGAGCTTAAGCCTCTGGTATAGCCGGCACTTCGGAACGGGCACGACTCCATCGATTGTCAAGGCTGTGTTTTGGCTAGTTGCCGCAATCTCCCTATATCTGTTCTTTCGCCACTTTGACCGTGGATGATTGAAGGCCACCCGTCTGGCGTAGTACGCAATAATCCTGTCAACTTTGCGACATTCAAATCGTCAACTCGCGGACCAGTTCCGCACGGACTGCCGCGAAAGCTTACTGGGCAGCGATCTCCGGGACGCGAATTAAACATGTCAACTGCCGCTCCGCGTCCGCCATGAGCAAAATCCACAATGTTTAGCGCGGACACTGATTACTGGTCGTTGGCGCTGACCAAATGGACCGTCCCAACCGCAAGAGCAACCCGGCCATGAAGAGACGGTCGACGGCCTCTCACAAATCGCCGACAATCGGACAGCTACAAACTCATTTGGGGGCGAAGGTGTCGCTGCACGATGATAACGAAAGCTACATCAGTCGGCTGAGGAAAAAGGTTGGCAGTGGTTTGATATTGAGTCCCTCCGTTGCAGCCGTGATTCACGATCACGAAGGCAAACTGCTCCTTCAGGAAAAGTCATCAGGTGAGGCATGGAGTTTGCCAGCCGGCGGAATTGAATTGGGAGAAAGCCCGCAAGAAGCAATCGTCCGAGAGGTAATGGAGGAAACAGGATATGCTGTTTGCATTCACAGCATTCTAGGCGTGTTCGGCGGGCGGTCGTTCCGATACACATATCCAAGTGGCGATCATGTCGAATACGTAGTGACGCTGTTTCAATGCAAAATCATCGGCGGCTCCGGAGTGCCCACCGATTCCGAAACCAAGTCCACCCAGTATTTCGGAAGGCACGATATGCCGGAACTGGCACTACCGTATCCGAAAGACGATTTGTTTCGCGCATTCTAGGAACATCGTCGAGCCACCTTGCCGACTGATAGACCCTTGGGTTCAGCTTATGCGGCCCTTCGATGCACCCGCTCGAACCGTCCAGAATCAATAGCGGCTTGAGGAAGCAACCACAAGCAAGGATGCGGATGAACAGAAGAAAGAGATTGACTTTTTGGGGCGCTAACGAAGACGACGACAGTTTGCCGCGCGCCGTCATGGAGGGTCGCAAGACCGTTACCGCCGATACGGTCGCGGAGTATTACAAACCGTACGGCGAATACGGCGACGGCGGTTATGCCCCGGGTGACTTCATTGAGGTCTACGATTTGAAGCAGAGGCTTCGCTGCATCATCAAAGCGACCAAAGTCTATTCGATCAAATTTGGCGATATTCCGGAAGAGGTCTGGCGTGGCGAGACATTCTCCAGTGCCGAAGAATTCCGGGAAGTCCATATTCGGTGCATGCCGCACGAAGACCTGCATGACCATTTCGAACTGATGACTCTTCATTTTGAATTGGTCGAGATCGTAGCGCGTGAAGTCACTGACTGATACCAAAAATACAAGGCCGGGAGGATAGTTGGTGGTCCTTCAAATGAAGCTGTGGGTCTTCGACTCCTGAAGGTCCGCGATTGAGAAAGCGGGAAGACCGCTCAGGGTCGCGTATCTGACGTCTTTCACGATTGCATTGCAGTTTCTGAACCATTCGTGGAGTTTGAGACTCATTATGTTTTCGGTCGCGACAACACGCAGCAGATCAGCAAAAGCCGGTTGCGCTTCACGTCTCGCGACGAACTGGCGAGCAGCATCAAGTTAGCCGGATTCCGCGATATTGAACGGTTCGGAGACTGGAGCGGCGGTCCCTTCCAGGAAGCATCGAGCACCGAAATTATTGCGATATGCCACGCGCAAGTCGTGGGAAGCCCCACGCTGTATCTCGCAGCATGTGCCGCATATGTCCATCGCGTGAGGAACTGCTTGGCCACGAGCCATCGGTCGAGGGCGCTTGCTAGACCGTCGACAAGCAGCAGACAGGGACAAGGTCGCCAGTCGGCAGTTCGAGTGATTTAAACTTGGTGCTGTTTCCGACACGTTCACGATACATCATGAGCTACCTCCCGATCGTCCGCCTGGCGGACCGCACAGACGCTGCGGCCCTCCAGTCGCTGTATTGCCAGTTGGTGGACGATGTGAACGTGAATGTCACAGAGTCGCAGATTCAAATGATCGCGGAAGACGCTCGCACTCGGCTGTTCGTCTGCGAGATTGATGGCGACGTCCGCGCTACGGTACTGGTCTCTCTCTGCGCAGACGTGATGTACGCGGACCAACCTTTCGCCGTGATCGAGAATCTTGTCGTCGATCATCGATGCCGCGGAAATGGAATTGGGCAGGCTCTGCTACGTGAGGTTGAGCAATATTGCCTGTCGCGGAATTGTTCGAAGATGATGCTGCTTAGTTCAGCCCACCGCCCGAATGCCCACAGATTCTTCGAGCATGTCGGGTTCCGTGCCGACCTCAAGCGCGGATTTGTGAAATACCGCCGGCAGTTCGCCCCGTCCATTTGAGGGGCACCGTCGCGAGCCGGTTACGAGCGGTAGGCCATCCCGCATTGGTTCATGCCCAGACGGATTTGTCACTAGCCAACCAGGAGGAGCCCTTCAACGATCTTGCGTGCCTCGTCGACAATCCAGCTACTGGTTTGCGCGGAGCAAGGGCACTTTGCTACTCTTCGCTCTCCGGGTATCGCGCCAATCAATCATGAAAATCGAAGTCACCGACGCACAGAATGAACACGATGATGCGTTCGTCGTATCGCAACTGCGCGCGTACAATGCCGCGTTTACCGTAAAAGACTTCAAGTTGCTGCGCGTGTTTGCACGCGACGCGGACGGCAGTGTCGTCGGCGGCTTGCTGGCCGATACCTACTGGCAATATCTCGAAGTCCACGTCGTATGGGTCAGCGAGGCGCATCGCAATGCGGGACACGCATCGCAACTACTGAATGCCGCAGAGAACGAAGCCCGTCAGCGAGGCTGCAAGCACGCCTTTCTCGATACGTTCAGTTTTCAGGCGCGCGGTTTTTATGAAAAGCTGGGCTATAGCGAGTTTGGCCGACTTGAGGAGTTCAGCGGCAAACATGAGCGGCACTATCTGCATAAAAGGCTCGATGACAGGCGTCAATAGGGTGCGGCCTCGGCGCGGCCCTAAGCTCTGCGTGCAACGTCCTGAACGGTGGGTTGAAGGTCCGCTTTGCGTCAAGTCGAACGGCAGAAACGCCGCAAACTATGTCTTGGCGCGTGAGCGCCGAAGCTCCGGTTCTACAGGCGCCCACATGAGCTCGCATAACTCTGCCCTCCACCGAGGCGGGACACACCCCTTACAGTCGCAAGTAACGGCGTGCCGTCAGGTCTTCGGCGACGCGAGAAGGTCCTCAAGAATGCGCTCAAGATGGATGGAATGAGTCGCTAACGGCGGGCGGGTCGCAACGGCCTCCGTGCTCCCCATGTCCATATCGGGGAACCGGCAGCTTCTACAAACCGCCCATCAACTTATTGGGTGTGATCGGTAATTCGCGCACCCGCACGCCGATGGCGTCGTAGACCGCGTTGGCGACGGCGGCGGCAACCCCTGTGGCGCAGAGTTCTCCGATACCTTTGGCGCCGAGCGGTCCGGAGTTGGCGTCGTATTCGTCAACGAACCCGACATCGATGGCCGGCGGAATGTCTGCGTTCACGGGCAGCGCAACGCCGGCCAGGTCTTTCGAAATCCAGCGGCCCAGAGCCGGCTC
>NZ_JBNDLX010000011.1:0-317558 GCF_050436285.1 Paraburkholderia sp. GAS82 | reverse complement strand
GTGCCTGTGCCGCCGGTGCCCGAGCCACCCGTGCCTGTGCCGCCGGTGCCCGAGCCACCCGTGCCTGTGCCGCCGGTGCCCGAGCCACCCGTGCCCGAGCCACCCGTGCCCGAGCCACCCGTGCCCGAGCCGCCCGTGCCCGAGCCGCCCGTGCCCGAGCCGCCCGTGCCCGAACCACCAGTGCCCGAGCCGCCAGTGCCTGAGCCGCCCGTGCCCGAGCCTCCCGTGCCCGAACCACCAGCGCCCGAGCCGCCCGTGCCCGAACCACCGGTGCCCGAACCACCGGTGCCCGAGCCACCGGTACCCGCTCCACCGGTACCCGATCCACCCGTACCGGATCCACCACTGCCCGAACTACCACTCCCAGACCCACCACTCCCGCTACCCGCACCACCGCTACCTTTACCACCACCACCCGCAGCCCCGGCCCCGGCATTGCCGGTTCCACTACTCCCTGATCCCTGGCTTCCGGACGCCGTGCCATTCGTTCCACTCGACGGGGTACCCGCGCCGAATGCGCTTTGCGGACCTACCGTGCCACCGGTATCCGAATCTTGCAGGCCACTAAGCAACGCCGGCAGGCCATTACCGTCCTCCTTGCGGCATCCATGCGTGCTTGACTGGGGACAATCTTGTGTCGGGTCTTGAGCCAACACAAATTGCGGGGGACTACTCTCGCTCTTCCAGAGTGGCGCAGTTTGCGCGGCGTATGGATTCGATTGGGCACAAGCCATTCCCGCATATAAGGTCACTGCGGTTGCAATCGCTATCCTGCACATTCCGATCGAGCCGGATGCACTTTTATATCTTTTCATATCGTACCCCTAATTATCTATTCGAAGCCGGTTCCTGGGGAGCCGTTCAAAGTCCTCCCGTTTACAGAGGCCGGGTCTTCGTGACCGTGTCAGGCGGAATCGTGGGTCTCCTAACCATTCCCCGAAGTCCGCTCGTAGAACAGATCTGGATATGACGGAATGTGATCCGTGCGCGTGGCGCGTGCACCTCTATACCCGACGCAAAGGGGATGCATCCCGTTGATACAGACGCAAATGAAAGGTAGTGGAGCAGGTACAGACACACTGTTCGGCACCACACGCATAGAGCAGATGCGAGCGGATTTACTCGTAATACGAAGTTAAAAACTGTCAAATAGCGTTAGATTTACCGGGCTAAAATGAAAATGGAATTTTCTGACAATCAATATGGAATCCGAATTAAACGTGCTGGTTTTAAACAGATGGGAGTGCGTTGATAGAGGGGATTGCGCCCGCAGAGGCCGATGCGATTTCTCCGTCAAACGTCGGTCATACAGATTTGGCGGTGAGGGGATTTTAGAATCTGGGAGACACTCTCATCTGATCATTGATCGAGAGTAAAAAATTTCCTCGGCGAGAAAAATGCTGCAAAAACGACCGAATTTGCGTGAATGCCATCCGCTGATGCAAGGGCGGCCGAGGGTAAACCTGGGAATGAGATGAGCGATGCATGGCTCAGAGCATTCGTAGTAGGTTGTTCGCGCCTCACGCTTCGAGTTTTTCGATGTCAGCTTTGACGTGTAGTTCGATGTGCTTCGGATGTTTTACACGCGCGCGTTTCGGCGCCTGTTCGAGCATCGCGTCCGACGGCAGCAATACGCAGGCACGGATGGCCAAGACTGATAGTTCGGACACCAATTCAAATTGGATGGTGAGCGTTCGTGGTCTGTCAAAAGGCCCGCTGAAGGGCACATTGTTCCGCCATAACGACGACTCGAGTTCGCATCTGAAGCGGGCATTCCTGCCGCCGCGGCGGGCGACCGACTTCTCGCGCGCGAGTGGGCTGAGCGCAGGGTCCGGGGCGACGTGTTGATCCGGCCCCGCTGCCCGCGGCCGTCGGCATTGCGCCGAGCGGGCGTCCCGATTGTCAGATTTCCGAGAAAAGTCATTTCCAAACTTAGGTATTTACCCTGGGCTGCTCGCCTCATAGACTGTATTCACCTGCTGCACACCAACCTGTTTGCAGCGCCGTGTAAAACAATTTGTGGAGGTTTTAATCATGAACTCGATCATCAAGGCTGTCGCCATCGCTGTCGCTCTTTCCGCTCCGGTGGTTTCATTTGCTCAATCGAACCAACCTTTGACGCGTGCAGAAGTGCGCAGTCAACTGGTGCAACTGGAAAAGGCCGGTTATAACCCCGCCTCGGCCGACAATGCCACGTACCCGGCTGACCTGCAGGCTGCAGAAGCCAAAGTCGCTGCACAAAACGGTGCAACTGACGTCGGCGGCGTCGCAAACGGTTCGTCGGATACAGGACACCGGGCCATTTCGAAGGCTGAGTGGAACGAGATGTACGGCCACTAAGGTTTAGCTAGGCACACGTTGAACGATGTTGACGCGTCGGCATAGCGAATACCGTGCAGTCAAGGCATTGCGCCGCGACACGTCACCATCCACGAAACTGGCTCGCTAGCGGGTTGGACCGCAGTAGCGAGCCGGTTTTGTTTTGAACACCTCCGCCGTCGGATTCCCGATGGCTTCGCTCAGGCCTTCACGGTCTGGGCGCTTTTTGTTATTCATCAATGCTGGTTCACGTCCGGGCAACCGCGTCACCCTATTCAGCGCGCGGCCCAAAGCAGTCCACGCAACATGATTTCGCGCGCTTGCGAGACCTCGAAATCGGCGTTGACGTGCCCCAGCGAAGAATAGAACACCCTGCCTTTGCCCCACTTGCGTTTCCACGCGACCGGCATGACGACACCCGTTACCTGTGGCTCATGTTCCCGAACATACGGCCCGTCGAAGCAGGTCGTCGCAAGAACCTCGTTGCTCGGATCAAAATGCATGAAGTACTGCTCTGAGTGCATCGAGAAATCGGCGAGACCGTGCATAACGGGATCATCGGGTGCCGTGATCTGAACGGTGTAGTCCACGATGTTGCCGGGATGCGCAACCCATTGGCCCCCCACCATGAACTGGTAGTCGGGGTTCGCACGGAACGCGTCGCCGGCGCCGCCATGCCAGCCTCCGAAACCCACACCGCCGCGAACCGCTCGAACTCGCCGCGATTGGCTGGCAAATGCCAGACCCGCTCGCTGATCCGGCGTGCCGGGCCGCCTGGCTTTAGCGCATAGGCCTCGCAAATCGCGGCGAAGGTGGCGTGCGGTTGGTCCATTCAGATCTGTTCAACTGGTGCGTAGCGACAAGGATGGCCGCTCAGGAACGTGTTGTGGCCGACGTAGCGCCGCTTGTACATGGCAGGCCGGAACAGGACTGATGGATCGTCGCTGACGATGCCGGGAAGCGGGTACAGGTCGCGTCTTACGAAAAACGCGTTGTTGCCCATGTCGTCGCAACACACCAGTTCAAAGCCTTTGCGCTTCGCCAGATGATGCAGCGATTCCAGACTCGCGCCGAACGCATCAGCCGTCACCAGAGATCGTTGCCCAAGCCGATGTGCCTCACGGCACGGTCCATACTTTCATCATGGACTCGGCAGATAGCGTCATCTCAGCTGGAGTCGCGAGGTCGATGTCTATGTCCCGGCCGGCTACGTCCCAGGTACGGCAGCACCCTTCATCGTTTAAGGCGACGGCGGCCCGCACGGCTTCTTCAAGGTGCAGAAGCTCTTCAACGTGCTGGACAATCTCATCCACGCGCACAAACTGCCGCCGATGATAGCGATCGGTATAGGCGCCGGCGGACAGGATGCGCATGGTGCCGAACGGGGCCGCGAATATGACGCGGTGTCCGGCACCTATGCTGAATGGGTCGAGCAGGAGGTGTTGCCGCGTGTCGAACAGAATGCGCATGTGGTGTTGACGAAGGATCCGGATGGCCGGTCGCGCCGCTTGCCGACGGTATGCATGACTGGACCGCGGCCAACGAGGACATGGCGCGCGTTCTCGCCGCCAAGGGTTACCACTACCAGTTCGTGTTCTCCCGCCTGAAATCGTCATGTCGTACGGGCTAACCCGAATGCAAGAAAGTATCGGTTAGCGGCCCGATTTTCAGTGGTGGAACATCTGCAAGAGGGTTAATTTTCAGTCATGGCTGGGCGCGGTGCAGCGTACGCGGACTGGCTGAAAAGAGACTCAGGAGGAAGACAGATGCACACCACCCGGGGTGCCACGGCGCGCGCGGATGCCCGCAGCGCCAATATCGCCCAGCCCGATCTGGAACTGGTCGCCGTGCCGCGCGACGAATCGTTCAAGGTCTGGTCGCACGGGTATCCCTATCGCACCGTGCGCTGGCACTTCCACCCCGAGTACGAGATTCATCTGATCACAGCGACGACAGGGAAATTCTTCGTCGGCGATCACATCGGTAGCTTTGAGCCCGGCAATCTCGTGATGACAGGCTCGAACCTGCCGCACAACTGGGTGAGCAGTGTGCCGCAAGAGACGCGTGTGGACGAACGCTGTCTGGTCCTGCAGTTCGATGCCGAATTCGCTGCGCGTGCCATCGCGGCTTTCCCCGAACTCAAGCGCGTGGAGCCCTTGCTCGACGCCTCGCGCTGGGGTGTCCTGTTCACGCCGAAAACCGGCATCGCGGCCGAACCGATCATGCGCGAGATGCTCGGCGCGCAAGGCATCCGGCGCATCACGCTGTTCGTTGCGTTGCTCGATGTGCTTCTGCAAAGCACCGACCAGGTCAAACTGGCGAGCGCCGCCTATCGTTCGGATCCTGCCTCGTACGTCGAGACGCATATCAATCACGTGCTTGCCTACATTGGCAAGAACCTGTCGCAGGAGTTGCGGGAAACAGAGTTAGCCGAACTCGCGGGGCAGAGCGTGAGCGCCTTCTCACGATACTTCCGCAGGCACGCGGGCCTCACCTTCGTGCAGTACGTCAACCGGCTGCGCATCAATCTCGCGTGCCAGTTGCTGATGGCGGGCGAACTGAGTATCACCGACATCTGCTATCAGGTCGGTTTCAACAACCTCTCGAACTTTAACCGGCAGTTCCTGTTGCTAAAGGAAATGCCGCCGTCGCGATGGCGCGCGTATCAGCAACTCAACGCTGCAAGCGCCAAGGAATCGCCCGAGGCCGCGCACGCCTCGTAGGCGTTCGGTCAGCACCTGTTTTACGCCCCACCACGGCAGCAATAGCGCCGGAATTTTTCTAATAAACGGAGACACTCAATGAATAGCTTTCCTAACAAACTGATCGGCGCCAGCGCACTTACCCTGAGCATGCTCGGCAGCACGGCGGCGTTCGCCGCGCCCAGCGGCACGGTCGCCTTTCTGATGCCCGATCAGGCGTCGACCCGCTACGAGCAACATGATTTCCCCGGCTTCAAGGCCGAAATGAGCAAGCTCTGTCCGGACTGCAAGGTGCTCTATCAGAACGCCAATGCCGACGTCGCGACGCAGCAGCAACAGTTCAACTCGGTGATCGCACAGGGTGCCAAGGTGATCGTGCTAGACCCGGTCGATTCGACGGCCGCCGCTTCGCTGGTGCATATGGCGCAGGGGCAGGGCATCAAGGTGATTGCGTATGACCGCCCGGTGCCATCGACACCGGCCAACTACTACGTGTCGTTCGACAACGAAGGTATCGGCAAGGCGATTGCGCAATCGCTCGTCGAGCATCTGAAGGAAACCAATGTGCCGACGAGCAAGGGCGGTGTGCTCGAGGTCAACGGTTCGCCGACTGACGCAGCGGCAGGGCTGATCAAGAAGGGCATCCACGCCGGGTTAGCGGGCAGCGGTTACAAGACGCTCGCCGAATATGACACGCCGGACTGGGCGCCGCCGAAGGCGCAGCAGTGGGTCAGCGGTCAGATCACGCGCTTCGGCTCGCAGATCGTCGGCGTGGTGGCGGCCAACGATGGCACGGGCGGCGGGGCCGTCGCGGCCTTCAAGGCGGCTGGCGTCAACCCGGTGCCGCCGGTGACGGGCAACGACGCAACGCTCGCCGGGCTGCAGTTGATCATCGCAGGCGACGAGTACAACACGATTCTCAAGCCGAGCGAGATCGTCGCGGCAGCGGCAGCGAAGGTGGCCGTTGGCTTCCTGAACGGCCAGACGCCGAAGGGTGAAACGACGCTCTTCAACACACCGACGCAACTCTTCAAACCGGCTGTCATCACGGCGAAGAACCTCAAGGCGGAGGTGGTCGACAAGGGGTTCGCGAACGCCAAGGATCTGTGCACCGACCGCTACGCCGACGGGTGCAAGAAACTCGGTATAGCGAACTGATCCAGCGCAAGCAGACGCTGGATGGGATCCGGCTCGTGCCGGATCCGGCTACTTTTGATGAGGTATCCGTCCCATGACTGACAACTCCAACACACGGTCCACGCGAGGCGAGCTGGTGCTGAGCCTGCGTGGCGTCTCAAAGCACTTCGGAGCGGTCTCGGCTCTGACGGACATCGAACTCGACGTGCATGCCGGCGAAGTCGTCGCCCTGGTGGGCGACAACGGTGCCGGCAAGTCGACGCTAGTGAAAGTACTCGCCGGTGTCCATCAACCCAGCTCCGGAACGATCACCTTCGGCGGCAAGGAGGTCGCGCTGACCAATCCGGCCGCGGCGCTCGATCTCGGCATCGCCACAGTGTTTCAGGACCTCGCGCTGTGCGAGAACCTCGATGTCGTCGCGAACATCTACCTTGGGCGCGAGATGAATCCGCTGCGCCTCGACGAGGTTGCAATGGAGGTCAAGGCCTGGACGTTGCTGAACGAACTATCGGCCCGCATCCCGAGTGTGCGCGATGTGGTCGCGTCGCTTTCGGGCGGCCAGCGCCAGACGGTGGCGATCGCCCGCTCGCTGCTACTGGATCCGAAGCTGATCATGCTCGATGAACCGACGGCGGCGCTCGGCGTAGCGCAGACCGCCGAGGTGCTGAACCTGATCGAGCGGGTCCGCGACCGTGGCCATGCCGTGATCATGATCAGCCACAACATGGAGGACGTTCGCGCGGTGGCGGACCGGATCGTCGTGCTGCGTCTTGGACGCAACAACGGCGTGTTCTATCCCGACTCGTCGAATCAGGAACTGGTGGCGGCGATTACCGGCGCCACCGAGAACGCTGTGTCGCGCCGCGCCGGACGGCGCCAGGCCGAGCAGGGCGCCTAGACAAAGGAACCATCATGAGCAAAGAACTGCAAGGCGCTCCACAGTCCGACACGCAGGGCGCGGTGAAGCCTGCCACGCTGCTCGATCGCAGCGACGTGCGTGTCAAGCATGCCAGCGGGATCGGCGGCACCGTGTCCGCGTTCGTCGAGCGGGTGCGCTCGGGCGATCTCGGATCGCTGCCGGTGGTCGCGGGTCTCATCATTATCTGGACCGTGTTCACTAGCCTGAACCCGGTGTTTCTATCGGCCGATAACCTGGTCAATCTCCTGTTCGACTGCTCCACCGTGGGCGTGATTTCGCTAGGCATTGTTTGCGTGCTGATGGTGGGGCAGATCGATTTGTCGGTAGGTTCGATGAGCGGTTTCGCTTCGGCCCTCCTCGGGATGCTGTGGGTCAATCACGGCTGGCCAGTGCTGCTGGCTATCCTCGCGGCCATTGTCGTCGGCGCGGTGGTGGGTGCGGTGTATGCGCTGCTGCTCAACCGGTTAGGCATGCCAAGCTTTGTGGCGACGCTGGCTGGCCTGCTCGCGATACTCGGGATGCAGCTCTACGTGCTTGGTGCCAGCGGGTCGATTAATCTGCCTTACGACACCGCGATGGTGAACCTCGGTCAACTGATCGTCATTCCCGCCGTCGTTTCGTATGTCATTGCATTGGTACCGGGTGCGGTGATGCTGGTGCTTGGGCTGCGTACGCGGGAGCGGCGTCAGGCGTCGAATCTTTCGGCGCCGTCGGTGGGTAGCCTCGTCATACGCGCGCTTGCCATCACGGTGTTGCTGGAGATTGTTGTGGCCTACCTTAACCGCGGACGAGGTGTTCCGTTGATGTTTGGCCTCTTTCTCGGCATAGCGGTCGCCATGGACTATGCGCTGAAGAGGACGCGTTGGGGCCGCTCGATGCATGCGGTCGGTGGTAATCACGAGGCGGCGCGGCGGGCGGGTATCAATGTCGGCGCTATCTATACGAGCGCGTTTGTGTTGTGCGCGAGTCTTGCCGCGCTCGGCGGCGTGTTGACCGCGGCACGGCTGGCTTCGGCCAGTCAGCAGGCGGGCACCGGCGACGTCAATCTGAACGCTATTGCGGCGGCGGTGATCGGCGGCACCAGTCTGTTCGGCGGACGCGGCAGCGCGTATTCGGCGGTGTTGGGGATCATTGTGATCCAGTCGATTGCGAGTGGTTTGACCTTGCTGAATCTGTCGTCGTCGCTGCGTTTCATGATCACTGGCGCGGTGCTGGCGATTGCGGTGATCGTCGATTCGCTGGCGCGTCAGTCCCGCGTTTCGCATGGCCGCGCGTAAATCCAGAGAATTTTGTAACTTCGTTGCGCGGGACCAGAGTAACGCGCTAAAGCGCGAACGCTGGTCGACCGCAGTCAACTGCATGGGACCGGAGTAAGCGCTAAAGCGCTAACTCCGGTCGACACCGGAGAGTAATCAATGTCTGAATCCATCAAAGGAAAGGTCGCCGCCATCACAGGTGCGGCCTCGGGTATCGGCCTCGCATGCGCGCGTGCGCTCATCGCGGAAGGCGCGAAAGTCGTGCTAATCGATCGGGCACAGGACCGGCTCGCACAACTCTGCGCCGAACTGGGACCGAACGCTTTTCCGCTAGTCGTCGATCTGCTTCAGCCCGCAGAGGTTTCGGGAATGCTGCCGAAGATCCTCGACCTCGCCGGCGGCCTCGATATCTTCCACGCCAACGCCGGCGCCTACGTCGGCGGTGAAATCAAGGACGGTAATCCCGACGAGTGGGACCGCATGCTGAACCTGAACATCAATGCCGCTTTCCGCTCGGTGCACGCCGTGCTGCCGCATCTGGTCGCGCAGAAATCGGGTGATATCGTCTTCACCAGTTCGATCGCTGGGATCGTCCCGGTAGTGTGGGAGCCGATCTACACGGCCTCCAAATTCGCGGTGCAGGCCTTCGTCCATACAACCCGGCGCCAGCTCTCGAAGCATGGCGTGCGGGTCGGTGCAGTGGCGCCAGGTCCGGTCGTCACGGCATTACTCGACGACTGGCCGAAGGCGAAGATGGACGAGGCGCTCGCCTCCGGCAGCCTGATGCAGCCGAACGAGGTCGCCGAAGCGGTGCTCTTCATGCTGACGCGGCCCCGCAATGTGACCATTCGCGATATCGTGATACTTCCGAATAGCGTCGATCTGTGACTATGACTTCTGACAATCCAACCTCCAGCGCGGCAGGCAGCGCGCACGCCGCGCGCTACCTCGTCGGCGTGGACGTGGGCACGGGCAGCGCCCGGGCCGGCATCTTCGACCTCGCCGGCCACATGGTGGCCACGGCAAAACGCGACATTACGCTGTTTCACGCGAGCGGCTCGATTGTCGAGCAGTCGAGCGCCGAGATCTGGAACGCCGTCTGCGATTCCGTGAAGGAGGCGCTGGCGCAGGCTGCGGTATCGCCCGATCGGATCGCCGGGATCGGCTTTGACGCCACTTGCTCGCTCGTCGTGCTGGGCGAGAGCGGGCAGTCGTTGCCCGTGGGGCCGTCGGAGCAGGCTGAGCGCGACATCATCGTGTGGATGGACCATCGTGCGGTTGAGCAGGCCGAGCGCATCAACGCGGGCGGCCACGAGGTGCTGAAGTTTGTCGGTGGCAAGATTTCGCCGGAGATGGAGACGCCGAAGCTGCTCTGGCTGCTCGAGAACAGGCCGCAGGTCTTCGCGGCCGCATGGCAGTTCTTCGATCTGACCGACTTCCTGACCTGGCGCGCGACCGGTGATCTTTCGCGTTCCACCTGCACTGTCACCTGCAAATGGACTTATCTGGCGCACGAGCGGCGCTGGGACGAAAGCTATTTCCGCAGCGTCGGCCTGGGCGTGCTGGCGGACGAGGGCTTTGCGCGTATCGGGCAGAGTGTCGTCGACGCGGGGACGCCGTTGGGCAACGGATTGACGGCAGAGGCGGCGGCAGAGCTCGGCCTGCGCAGCGGAACGCCGGTTGCCACGGGCGTGATCGATGCGCATGCCGGTGGCATCGGCACGGTGGGCGCAGATGGTGCGCCCGAGTCGTGTCTCGCCTACGTCTTCGGCACCTCATCATGCACGATGACGACGACCCGCACGCCCGTGTTCGTGCCTGGCGTATGGGGGCCTTATTTTTCGGCGATGGTACCGAACGCATGGCTTAACGAGGGCGGTCAATCGGTGGCAGGCGCCGCGATCGAACGGCTGATTTCGATGCATCCCGCGGCCTCCGATGCCCGAAGCCGTGCGGAGCAGGAGGGCCAATCCTTGCCTACCTTGCTGGCCTCGCTTGCCGCGCAGGCGGCGGACAACCTGTCCGGGGTGGTATCGCTGGCCGCCGGCCTGCATGTCGTTCCAGAGTTCCTCGGAAACCGTGCGCCGTTCGCCGATCCCCACGCCAGAGCCGTGATTGCAGGCCTTGGAATGGAAGACGACCTGGACAGCCTGGTTGCTCTCTACGTTGCCGGCATTTGCAGTATCGGTTACGGTCTGCGCCAGATCATCGAAGTGCAGGCTGCGGCTGGTGCGCCGATCGAGCGCGTGGTGATCAGCGGTGGAGCGGGGCGGCTCGATCTGGTTCGCCAGCTGCTCGCCGATGCGACGGGCAAGCCCGTTCTCGCCATCCAGGCGGAAGAGCCCGTCCTGCTCGGCGCAGCCATGCTGGGCGGCGTGGCGGGCGGACAGTTCGACGACGTGCGCACGGCAATGGCGCGGATGTCGCAGATCAGCAAGACCTACGAGCCGGCCACTGGCGACGTCGCAGCAAGGCACGAGGCCCGGTTCCGCGCGTTCAAGCAGTTGCAGAACGTGGCGAGAGAAATCCGCTAGGTCTGCAATGACGAGATCGCATCCTTCGAACACGTGAAGCGCGCACGCGGCTAGAATGCTCGCCGGGTCTTTGGCCTGGCACTCCTGCTTCGGGGCGCCGGCTCAAGACCGGCCTCATACCCGAAGAAGGAGACCTCATGGCAAGCCCCGACCCGTCCGGGTCCGTCACGTCCGCGCACGGCGCAGCGGTGCTGGATGCCGGCACGATTTCCGCGCGCCTCGACCGCTTGCCCGCCACGCGTTCCATCTGGAAGCTCGTGGTTCTGCTGAGCCTCGGCTTCTTCTTCGAACTCTACGATCTGCTCTACACCGGCTACGTCGCGCCGGGTCTCGTCAAAAGCGGGTTGCTGACGGCTACGACCCATGGCCTGTTCGGCACGACCGGTGTCGCGAGCTTTATCGCCGCGTTGTTCGCCGGCCTCTTTATCGGCACCATCGCGTGCGGCTTTCTTGCCGACCGCTTCGGCCGCCGCGCGGTCTTCACGTATTCGCTGCTGTGGTACACCGTCGCCAACGTCGTGATGGCTTTCCAGGAGAGCGCTACGGGTCTCAACTTCTGGCGTTTCCTGGCGGGCGTCGGCATCGGCGTCGAACTTGTCACGATCGGGACGTACATTTCTGAACTGGTGCCCAAGGAAATCCGTGGACGGGCCTTCGCCTGCGAGCAGGCGGTCGGCTTCGTGTCCGTGCCGGTGGTGGCGTTTCTTTCTTATCTGCTCGTGCCGCACACGTTGCTGGGTCTCGACGGCTGGCGCTGGGTGGTGCTGATCGGCGCGCATGGTGCGCTGTTCGTCTGGTGGATCCGCCGCGCCTTGCCGGAGAGTCCGCGCTGGCTTGCCCAGCAGGGGCGGCTCGCCGAAGCGGATCGCGTGATGAGCGAACTCGAAGCCAGCGTGCGCAGCGAATATGGCCGCGAACTGCCGCCGCCCGCTGCGCCGATGCCGGTTGCTCCGCGCGGCAGCTTTCGCGACATGTGGGTGCCGCCGTACCGCAACCGCACCCTGATGATGACGATCTTCAACGTGTTTCAGACCGTTGGTTTCTACGGTTTTGCGAACTGGGTGCCCACGCTGCTGATCAGGCAGGGCATCACGGTGACCACGAGCCTGATGTATTCGAGCGTGATCGCGCTCGCGGCGCCGATCGGGCCGATCATCGGCCTGTTTATCGGCGACCGCTTCGAGCGCAAGACGGTGATCGTCGTGATGGCGGCGGCCAACACCGTCTGTGGGCTGTGGTTTAGTCAGGTCTCGGAAGCCGTGCTGCTGGTGAGCCTCGGCGTGGGCCTGACGCTGGCCAACAACGTCATGTCGTATAGCTTCCACGCTTACCAGTCGGAACTGTTTCCGACCAGCATCCGTGCGCGGGCCGTCGGCTTTGTGTATTCGTGGAGCCGCTTCTCGGCGATTTTTACGGCTTTTCTGATCGCCGCGGTGCTCAAGGAGTTCGGTACCACGGGCGTATTCGTGCTTATCGCAGGCGCGATGCTGGTCGTGATGCTGGCTATTGGTCTGATGGGCCCGCGCACCAAGGGCCTGGAGCTGGAGAAAATCTCCCGCTGACCTTACTTTTTGAAAGTCTGGGAAATATTGTGTAAGGACTTGTCGCGCGCAGGGGCTTATTCGCAGGTTTTAATGTGGCCGGAGTGGGGGACTATCAGGGTACGGGTTCGTACGTGCGGTTCGCATCCATACACTACCGTCTCTCTTAAGGTTAACGGACGCAAAAGCAGATTCTTTACCCTGACCGCCAAACCTCCCGTTTGCCCGGCGCCCCATCCGGCCCGAGTGACCTTCGACTGACAACGAAGAGGAATCGTTGAATACCTTGTTTGTAAGAACCATATTGCTGTCGATGCTGGTGCTGATTTCGGTCCATGCCTGCGTCACGCTGCTGGTTTCCGATCCGGCCGCGGGTAGCGACGACCGTGCTCTGCAGACTGCTGTCTTCACCGGGCGCGCTTTCGCCGACGATCCGCTGGACAACGCCGGCGGGACGTGGGGTGCGCCGGTGGCGCCCGTCTCGCTGGTGCCGGCAACGATGAAGCTCGATCTAGCAGCCAGGCCGAGGATTGTCGATGTTCGCCCGGCCGTCTATGAAGTACCCGGTGCCGGCGCCTTGATGGACATCGCCGCGCCGTCGACGCCGGGTTCGTCGAACGGACTTCGTGACGATTCGCCTTTCGCCGGTGATGCTCCGGCATCGCCGCTGGACTCGCGCTTCGCGGTCGCGGAGTGGGTGATGTCGCTCGTGATGCTCATCCTCGCGTGTCTGAGCCTCTGGCGCGTGCAGCGCCCGCTGCGCAACGTGGCACACGCCGCGCGCGAAACAGCTTGTGGCCGCCGCGTCGCGCCAACCGTCCGCGAGGAAGGACCGAGCGAATTGCGTCACGTGGTGCGCGCCTTCAACGAAATGGCCCGGCGCCGCAACGAGGCGATCGAAGCGCAGGCCGCGGTGCTTGCGGGACTCGCGCGGCATATGGAGTACCAGGCTGCACGCCTGCGAACCCGTGCGCTCGAAGTCAGCGAGTGGAACAAGCGGGTGGGCTTCGTCGAAGATATCGATTCGTTTTCCGACATCGCACAACAACTGCTCGACGTGGCGGGACACGGCGACAGTGAAGAGCAACAGGTTTCCGTGGATAGTTTCCTGCGCGACCGCTTTTCGATGATCGGCACCATGGACGGCGCATTGTTCGCCTGCGATCTGAAGGCGGGGCCGCAGTTCATGATGTCGCGGCCGCTGCTCGAACGCCTGATGACCAATCTGGTCGACAACGCGCTCGCGCACGGCGAGCCGCCCATCGAGATCAGGACGTCACGCGATCAGCACGGCTGGCACCTCAGCGTGCGCGATCATGGCCCTGGCATCAGCGCGAGCCAGATGCCGGGCGCGACGCCATCGTTCGTGCGTCTGAACGAGACACACAGCCTGACCCAGCACTGGGGCCTGGGGCTTTCGGTGGTCGCGCGACTGGCGCGTAGTTGCGGCGCCAGTCTGAAACTGGGTAATCATCCCGATGGTGGTCTGTGGGTGCGGCTTGTTTTGCCGGCTAATTGAGGGTGTCTCGTCGGGCGTTCGCCATCAGGCGCGCTCAGCCTGGCGTGCTTGTCGATTCAGGCGACCGTGGTTCGTCGTAGGGTAAAGCTGCTTTTCCCGGCTATCCTTGCCCGGGCAGCTTTCCTGACGCCCGGAGATCGCGATGACATTGAAGCTCTACGCTCACCCCTTTTCCTCGTATTGCCAGAAGGTGCTGGTCGCGCTGTACGAAAACCACACGCCGTTCGAGTTCCGCCAACTGTCCCACGACAAACCGGAGGTGATGGAAGAGCTCACGGCGTTGTGGCCGTTCAGAAAGTTTCCGGTGCTCGTCGACGCTGGCCGTCCGGTGATGGAGGCGACTGTCATCATCGAATATCTGGGCCTTTACCATCCTGGGCCAGTCTCGCTGTTGCCGACGGATCCGCGCGCGGCGCTCGAGGTCCGCAGCATGGACCGCTTTTTCGACAACTACATCTCGACGCCGCAGCAAAAGGTGGTTGGCGACTGCCTGCGCGGCGAAGCCGAGCGCGATCCCCGTGGCGTGGCCGATGCCCGCGCCATGCTCGATACCGCCTACGCATGGCTCGACAAGGCCATGTCCGGCCGCGAATGGGCGGCAGGCGATACCTTTAGTCTGGCCGATTGCGCCGCTGCGCCGTTTCTGTTCTACGCGGACTGGACGCATCGGATCGATGCTTCGTTTGCCAATGTGCTGGCCTACCGTCGACGCCTGCTTGCGCGACCGTCTTTCGCGCGCGCCGTCGACGAAGCGCGTCCATACCGCGCGTACTTCCCGCTCGGCGCACCGGACCGAGATTGACTCGCCAGTAGGGTTGCCCAGCGGAATTGTTCGAAATCTGAAAATTGTGATTTCGCCCTATCGACATAGACTTTCGATAGGGTTCCCCTAAACTACCTTCCAATGTCGCGCTGCACAGGGCAGTTCGCAGCGCACCCCGTTACTCGAAAGCACATTGGAGGTTCATCATGAAAACCAAACTGATCGCAGCATTGCTCGTCGCCGTTTCCGCAGCCGTGGCTGCTCCGGCTTTTGCCAGCGGCTACGGCCCGGCACCGTTCTATCGTCCGTCGGTCGGCGCACCGGTCTCGCAACGCGGCCAGAGCGCACAAGTGGTTGCCGCCGAACGCGACAGCACCGGCAACGCAACGGCAGACAGCTCATACGGCGGCGTGGCTAGCGCTACGTCGGAATCGGGCAGCCGTCAGTTCTCGGCCACGACGCGCAGCCTGTACGCAGGTCATTGATTGCGTCGCGTGACGGTGTCGGACGTGTGCGTGGGCCTGAAGGCTCAAGGCAGCCGGTCCGCCCGTCACGTCATCGCGCACTAGAGCGGCAGAAAAATGAGGTGATGTCATGACGCAAATACTTGAAGGCATAGCCGTTCTCGGCGCATTTACGCTTTACATGATCCCGTCGATCGAAGCGGACGCGCATAACCGCGACGACGCTTTTGCGATCACGATGGTCAATGTGCTGCTTGGCTGGACGGTGATCGGCTGGCTTGCGGCTTTCATGTGGGCACGTCGCCCAGCCACCGAAAAGCGTTTGACCCATCTGGTCAGGCGCACGCATCGGGCCGTGGCGCGCGTGACGATCGACAAGCTGGTGGCGCACGCTCAAAGCCGCACCGCGTTGCAGAGCCAGATGGTCGGCAAGCTTCGCGTGCGTACGCGTGCCGTGGTGGCTCGTCAGTCGTAATGTGCTGGCGCCGGCCGGCGAGTTTCGGCCGGCGCATTTGCGCGGTGAGTTTCAGCCGCGTTAGTTTCAGCCTGCGTTTTGCGCAGTGTCGTCGCTGGCGGCCGGTTTAGCGGCGCCTTCGAGAAAGCGCCGTGTCGCTTCGAACGATTGCAGCATCTGATCGGGCCACGGCGTCTGCAGCATCACGGCCTGATGATTTTCGAACGCATTTGTCAGCAGCTTCGAAAGCGCGGGCGATTGAAAGTGGCGAAGCAGCACGCTCACGGCGATGGCGGTCGCCTGGCTGGCGCCGGCCGTCTGCAGTTCGGACGTGGTGAGAGCGGCGAGTTGTTTGTTGATGTCCATAGTGGCGAAGAAGAAAGTTGACGCGCTTGAGTTGAGCTCGCGCGCACGCCCGGGTGTTGGGCGTCGATTAAGCGGTAGAAAAACCAACGGCCACCCTGGGTGGCCGTTTTTGCGTAGATGATCTCGTAGGCGTTCAGGAAGAATCATACCGCGCGCATAAAACCCGGACAAGCCACGACGCCACCGCCTTAAAAGCCCTCGCTTTTCAGATTATTTATTTTCAGGGCAGGCGTGTTGCGGATTCTGCTGCCTGCAATGGGTTTGCGGGGGCAGTCACTAAACCGGCAGCGTAAATCGTTTTCAAGCCTGTTTGAAAGTCGATATTCGCCGGATGCAATCCAGCAATAGCGTGCCGGCCGTTAAACACACCAGGTTCATGATTCGCTTGAGTTTCGAATCCCGACGCGTTAAATTCGCCTCGCACGCCGCCGGCGCTGCCAAAAAATCCTGACGAAATACATACAGTTTTTAGTTGACCGGGTTCAGGGGCCCGGCGCGGGTCATCCAAGGATAGCGATGTTGCATCAGATGCAAAGCGACGAAGAAACACCGCACAGCTATCCGGTTTCCGCCACTCGGATCGCCTCGGTCAGCCTGGTGCTGGCTCTCGTGCTCGCCGCGTTGCCGCTCATCAAGGGCGGCTGGTTCGATATCCGCTGGTGTGCCGCCTTGTCGAGCGCATGGCTCGATGTGTTTACGGTCGCGTTGGCGGCCCGTCTCGCTCATACCGGCGGTTCGCGCGCCGCGGAAAAAACACCCCGTCCACAAGGCCTCCATGTGTGGCAACGCGCGTGGTGGGGCGCGTTAAGCAACACGATCTTTGCGACGTTGCGCGCGATTCGCTGGCAGCCCTTCGCGGTGCTGCTGTGCGCGGCGCTTTCCGTGGCCGTCGCCTCGCTCGCGTGGCGCGCGCCGGTCCAGTTTGCGCTCGCTGCCGTGCTGCGGCCGCCCAGCGCCGCGCTGATCGCTGGCCTCGCCGCCTTTGCGCTGGCCTTCGGCACGCTGGTCGCTGAGCTGTACTTTGCGATGCACGCCGCGCGTGGCCGCGCCTGGGGCTCGCTCGCCAATGTGCTGCGCGTGGCGCTCCTGAGCGCGATGGTCGCAGCGATCTGCGCCGTGCTGCTTGCCTATGCGGAAATCGCCGCGGTGTGGCCGGTGCGGGCCCTCGCGGTTTTCAACGCAGCCATCGCTCTTGAATTCGCCTTGCGTGCCGTGTTCTCGTGGTTCGCGCCGCCCCATATGCGCAGCGGCGACGCCAGCGTGCCCGACAGTCTCATCGCGAGTCTGCTGCGTCTGCGGCCCTCGCCATTGGCCCGCTTCAGCGCACAACTGCGCAATCGCTACGGCATCGATCTGCGTCAGAACTGGGTCTTGCAAAGCGTGGTGCGTTTGCTGCCCGCGGCCATCGGCACGATCGTCGTATGTGCCTGGCTGCTCACGGGCATCGTGATCCTCGGACCCGAGCAACGTGCAGTCTACGAGCGATTCGGCGCGCCGGTCGCGGTCTGGCAACCGGGGCTGCATGTGGCGCTGCCGTGGCCGTTCGGCAAGGCGCGCGCAATCGATAACGGCGCGGTCCATCAACTGATCGTCTCCGGTTCGCCGGAAGAGAGCGCGGCCGCGTCGCCGCTGGTGCCCGCCGACGCGCAGACGCCCGAGCAGGTGAACCGCTTGTGGGACGTCGTGCATCAGGGCGAGACGAGCCAGGTGATCGCCGGCGCGAGTGGCGACCGGCAGAATTTTCAGATTGTCAGTGCCGACGTGCGGCTCGACTACCGCATTGGCCTCTCGGACGCCGCCGCGCGTGCTTCGCTATATCGCGCCGAGGATGTACCCAGCACCGTGCGGGCCATTGCCAATCGCGAAGTGGTGCGCTACCTCGCCTCGCATACGATCGATTCGCTGCTCGAAACGCGGCAGACCGTGATGGCCGACACGCTGCGGCGGGCGGTGCAAACCCAGCTCGATCGCCTGTCGAGCGGCATCGATGTGGTGGCAGTGGTGATCGAAAGCGTGCATCCGCCGGCGGGGGCATCGGCGGCGTGGCACAGCGTGCAGGCAGCGCAGATCCGCTCGGAGGCGAGCGTCGCGCAGGCGCGCGGGCTTGCCGCGCAGTCGCTCGGCGATGCGCAGCAGCAGGCCGAGACCGCGGTTGCGCAAGCCACCGCGCAGGCCGCCGATATCACGTCGGCCGCGCAAGTCCAGCAAACCAGTTTCAGCGCCGACGTGATCGCAGCCCAGGCAGGCGGCCCGGCGTTCGTGCTCGAGTATTACCTGCATAGTTTGCAGAAGGGTTTGCAGAACGCCCATATCACGGTGATCGACGACCGGCTCGTCGACGGCAACCGCGCCACGATCGATCTGCGCTCATACGGTGCGGGCGATGCGGCAGGGGCGCGGCGGGTTTATTGACGGCGACGTACTCGCCGCGTGGCATCGGACAGACGGCTTCGGGGGATATTGTGAGTTTGAATCATTCGCATGCGCACGCGCATGGTCACGCGCATCACCACCACGGCGGTGATGCGCACGGCCACGGCGGTGCGGCAACCGGCGGCCCCGGTTTCTACTGGCGTGTGGCGCTGGCGGCGCTGTGCGTCGTGATCGCGTTTGCGGTCGCGAGCTTCATTCAGGTCCAGGCGGGTCAGGCTACCGTGGTGACGCGCTTCGGCGAACCGGTTCGAGTGCTGCTCGAACCCGGCCTCGCGTGGCGTTTGCCGGCGCCGATCGAAGCCGCCGTGCCGGTCGACCTGCGTCTGCATACGACCTCGAGTGGCCTGCAGGATGTCGGCACACGCGATGGCTTGCGCATCATCGTGCAAGCCTATGTGGCGTGGCGTGTGCCGGCCAACGCGAGCGACGTCGGCCGTTTTGTGCGTGCCGTGCGCAACGAACCTGATGAGGCGGCGCGGCAGATTCGTTCGCTGCTCGGCTCCGCGTTGCAGACCACCTCGGCTGACTTCGATCTCGCTTCGCTCGTGAACACCAATCCGGGCCAGGTGCGAATCGCTGCGTTCGAAGATGAACTGCGCCGTCAGGTCGATTCGCAGCTCTATCAGGCGTATGGCGTGCATGTAGTGCAGGTCGGACTGGAGCAACTGACGTTGCCCGCGGTGACGCTCTCGGCGACTGTCGAGCGCATGCGGGCCGAGCGTGAAACAGTGGCTGCGCAACGCACCGCGGATGGCAAACGGCAAGCCGCGCAGATTCGTTCCGATGCGGATCGCGATGCGCGCATTGCCATTGCCGATGCCAACGTCAAGGCTGCGCAGATCGAGGCGCAGTCGCGCCAGGATGCGGCGGCGATCTACGGCAAGAGTTATGCGGGCAACCCGCATCTCTATACGATGCTGCGTTCGCTCGATACGCTGAACGGCGTGGTCAACACCAATACGAACCTGATCCTGCGCACCGACGCCGCGCCGTTCAATGTGCTCGTGCAGGGTCCCGCAGGACTCGGTGTGACGCAAGCCGAGCAGACGCAGACGCAAGCGCAAGCTCCTGCGCCGTCGAAGAAGGGCAAGCACACCCCATGAGTACCGCCACGGAGACGTCGTCGCCAACACCGTCGCTCGGACCCGGCGCACAAGCCGTACGTCTTGCGTTCTGGTTCGTGGTGGTGATTGCGCTACTCGCGGCAGGGGTGTGGGCCACTTCGAATATCCGCCGTATTCCCGCGGATAGCCGGGCTGTCGTGATGCGTTTCGGCGCCTTCGTGCGCACACAGGACGCGGGGTTGCTGGTGGCGATGCCGCAACCGTTCGAAACCGTGCTGCTGATTCCCGGCAGCGCGCGTGTGCTGGAACAGCGCATCAGTTCGCTTGATCGCGACCCGCGCGCTCGCGCTGCGGATCCGGTTGCTACGACGCAATCCAGTCAATCGGCTCAATCCAGTCAGACGATGCCGCTGCCGCCTGGTGAGGCCAATTCGTTAGGAATCCCATCAGAGGCTACATCGCTCGGCTCTGCCTCGCCCGACTCCGACGCCGGCTCGCCCGATAACGCCGGCCCGACGTTGCCCGATGCGCTGGCCGGCTCAGGCTATGTGCTGACCGGCGACGAAGGCGTCGTGCAACTGAGCGCGACGCTCTACTACCGCGTCGTCGATCCGTACGCCTACGTGCTGCAAAAAGAGCGCCTCGAATCGGCGTTACAGCGTGTGGTTGCAGCGGCGGTGGTCGAAGTGACGGCGGGGCGCGACCTCGATTCGATTCTGGTGGCGCGTCCCGAACTGCTGTCGTCCGACCAGCAGATGGCGGTCAAGCGCGAGCAGTTGCGCGGCGACATGGCGCAGGCGGTGCAGCGCCATTTGAATGCGCTCGCGGCTGCGCATACAGGTCTCGGTATCGAGGTAGCGCGCATGGACGTGCAGGCGCAGTTTCCGGCAACGGCGGTCGATGCGTTCAACTCGGTGCTCACCTCGCTGCAGACCGCCGACCGCAATATCGCCGATGCGCGCACGACGGCTGAGAACATCCGCCAGGGCGCGCAGCAGTCAGCGGATCAGATTCTGCAGAGCGCGCAGGCGAGCGCCAGCGAGCGTGTCGCGACGGCGCAGGCTGAAACCACCACGATCCTGCAACTCGAAACGCCGCTCGACGCGAACAGCGATCCGGGCTTGCTGGCGCGTGCGTACCGCGACCGGATCCAGCAGATCCTGTCGAAAGCTGGACGCGTGACGACGATCGATCCGCACGATGCGTCGAGTCTGGTGCTGCCGGGGAAAATTCAATGAGCGCTCATATCGATCCGGTTGAGCGTGCTGCGCCCGGTGGGGCGGGTGATGTGGCGCATGGTGCCCATGGCGCTGACGGCGCCGGGCATGAACACGGCCATAGCCACGACCACGACCCGCACGCCGCTCATTCGCACGATGACGATGGACCGGGCATCGCGCTCTCAGCTACAGAACGGAGCATCGTCACGCGGCAGATCGCGCTTGCTTTGCTGGCGGGCGGCCTGTTGCTGCTGTCGATGGCATGGCGCTACTTCGCACCCGGCGGCGCGCAGCTCGCCGAAGTATTGGCGGGACTCTCGTCGCTGCTGGTGGCGGGGCCAGTATTCACGGGCGCCTGGTACAGCCTGAAGTCGCCGAGTCTGCATGGCGTCACCGACCGGCTGATTGCGCTCGCCATGCTGGCAGCGTGGGCGACCGGCGACATGACGACCGCGGCCTTGCTGCCGATCGTCATGACCTTCGGACATGCGCTCGAAGAGCGCAGCGTGCTGGGTTCGCAAGAGGCGATCCGCGCGCTTGGCCGGCTAACGTCGGGCAATGTCCGGCGCGTCAGGACCGATGGCACGATCGAAGAAGTGGCTTACGAGGCGATCCGCGCCGGCGATATGGTGGAGGTGGCCGCCGGTTCGCGGATTCCCGCCGATGGCCTGGTGCGGCGCGGCCGCTCGAGCGTCGACAACGGGCCGATCACCGGCGAGTCGTTGCCGCTCGATGTGGATGAAGGCGCCGCGGTGTTCGGTGGCGCGTTGAATCTCGACGGCCCGCTGCGCATCGAAGTGACCCATGCGGGCGAGCACTCGACGCTCGGCAAAATCATCGAACTGCTGCAACGCGCAGAACAGGTGAAGCCGCCGATCACCCAGGTGCTCGAACGCTACATGGGCGGTTATCTGGCGCTGGTGCTGCTGATCGCGGCGATTGTCTGGTTCGCGTCGGCCAATGCGTCGGCGATGCTGGCGGTGATCGTCGCTGCATGTCCGTGCGCGCTGGTGCTGGCCGCGCCTTCCACGGCGATTGCTGGGATCGCGGTGGGTGCGCGGCACGGCGTGTTGTTCAGGAACGCCGCATTTCTCGACCGGATTGCCGAGATCGATTCGCTGGTGATCGACAAGACGGGCACGCTCACGCATGGAGAACTGCGCCTGGCGGATGTGTTCGCGCAGCCCGGCGTGGTGCGAGCGGAGGCTGTTGCGCTGGCGGCGCGGCTGGGGGCTGGAAGTGCACATCCGGTGAGCCGGGCGTTGACGCGGTATGCGGCGTTGGACGCGTCTACTGCGTCGGCTACATCGCCCACATCATCCGCGTCAGCGACTTCAGCCACATCAGCCACCGGGCACGACGCCACGCCGTTCGAGCGCACCCGCGAATTGCGCGGCCTCGGGGTCGTCGCGGAAACGCCGGACGGCACCGCCGTGCTCGGTCGCGCGGAATTACTGCGCGACCACGTAACAGCCTTGCAACCGGCGCCCGATTCCATCGACGGCCCGTGCGTCGGCCTCGCGCTCAACGGTAAGCTGCTCGCCTGGTTCGGCTTCGCCGATGCCTTGCGCGCCGAAGCCGCCGGTGCGCTCGCCGAACTGCGCGAGCTTGGCCTCGTGCGCCAAACCCTGCTGACGGGCGATCGCGATGCCGTGGCGCGCAAGGTGGCCGCCGAGGTCGGCATCGAGACGGTCGTCTCCCAAGCGCTGCCGCACGACAAGCTCGACTACGTGATGCACGAACTCGAAGCGGGCCATCATCCGCTCGTGGTCGGCGACGGCCTGAACGACGTGCTGGCGATCAAGGCTGGCGCGACCAGCATCGCGATGGGCGAACGCGGGATCGATATCGCGGTGGCCTCTGCCGACATCGTGCTGCTCGGCGACGATCTGCGCCGCATCCCCACCTGCATCCGGCTTGGCCGGCGCTGCCGCCGAACCGCCAGCATCAATGCGGCGATCGGATTGCTGTGGACTGTCGAGATCATGGCGCTTGCTGCGCTCGGTTTGCTAGGAGCGGTGTGGGTGGCGGTCCTGCACAACGTCGGCACGTTCATCGTGATCGCGAACGCGGGACGGCTGCTGCGGATCGACGAGGATTCCGCATCGAAGCCGAGCCGGGACACGCATGTGAATGACGCGCACGCCGCCGCCGCGCCGCATTGAAGCGCAGCGACGGGTTGAGCGGGACTGCAGTAAAGCGATGGAGCTACGTATCCGCGGTCACCTTGCCGTGCCTGATGGCCGCATCGAGCTCATCGAGTTGCAACAGCAAGTCGTCGATTGAGCAGAGTTGGGGTTTGGTGACGTGATGGGCGTCGAGCAGTCTGAACAGACGCTTGCGCCAGTAGTCCGGTGGCAGGATGCATCCGCCGAAATCCCCGCACACCGATGGCTTCATGACGCGCGTGATATGCGCGATGTCCTGATCGATTAGTGTAAGCATCTTCCGCCCCCGCGGTGGTTTGTACCTGGTCTGCGCCAGCTTTTTGTTGTTTTGTCTAATTAAAACTCTAGCTCAAATTGGCAGGATGGCAAGCTGCATGAAGCGCCAGGAAAGCGCTACGGGCGGTTGCGGCCGGGCTGTGGCGGGTCGCGGGGATACTAAGGAAAACCATGATAGAAAGCTTTCCCAAAACGCCTAGACTGTAACCAAACGTAACTAAGTGTTGCTAATTCTGATTACGGGGATGATTAACGGGGCCGCGCCAGATTGGGCGCACACTGATGAGAACGTGGTGAAGTGAAGCCGCGCATATGGAATGGCCGCAGAGCAATCTGCGGCCATTTTTTTCTTTGCTGCCGGGTTTGCGCAGCCGCTGTAGTTTCCGGCGGCAGCAAGCCCCGGCGTCAGCCGCGGCTCAGGCAGCGCCTTAGTGGCAGCGCTTTTGCCAGTGGCCATGAACCTTTACTTTGTGGCACACCGGATGGTGTTCCTCGGCGGAAGCCGGAGCGATGACGCCAATAGTGACGGCGGCGAGCGTGATGGCAAGCAAAATTTTCTTCATGGGGTTTTCCTGGGTCAGATCGACCTTGTTGGTGAACGGCCCGCTATCTTAGCCCCAGTTGTGGAACGTTAATGTTAAGGAATTGCAAAAACCTGACCGGCCGGCTTCATGGCCGGCCGAAGCAAGAGGGGCCGAACGGCTCAATGCCCCTGACCGTGTCCGCCGCCGCCACCGTGCCAGTTACCGCCGCCACCGCCGTGGCCACCGCCACCATGCCAGCCACCGCCACCGTGCCAGCCGCCGCCGCCATGCCAGTACCGGCCGCCATGCCCGTAGTAACAGCAACCGCCGCCGCCACCCCAGATGCTGACCGAACCGTAGGCCGGTGCGTATCCATAGCCGTACCCATAACCGTAGTCGGGATAGTAGGCTTGTCCGTAGTCCGGGTAGGCCGGCCCGTCGTAGTACGGATATCCGTAACCTGGCGCGACGGCGCAGCCGGCCAGAACTGCCACCACCCCGAGCGCCGCAATTAGGCGAAGCATGATTGTCTCCCTCGATTCTCTTAAGAAAGAAACGCGCTCGCCAAGTTCCAGAACAATTGTGTCCACCGTTTACAGAAACAGTGGACGTGGGTCGTGAGGGGGGTGTGTCAGTGCGCCGGAGCCAAGGCACTCATTACGCTTCGAGCGCGAGCGTCGCAAAGGTTGCGAGCCAGTGCTCTCCCATGTAGTCGCCGGCCACATGCGCGAGCGCGCTGTCCAGATGCCGCTCGGCCGCTTCGTTGAGCAGCGTGCGACGCGCGTCGTCGTCCGGCAGCGCGCGGGCGATCGAGCGCTGACACCATGCGCGGCTCAGATTGAGGCCGTCGAGGTGAGCGATCTTGCCGTCGCTGCGATCGGTCACGGTGACCGGTTCGAACAGGGTGGCCGGTTTTTGCGCGGCGAGCTCCGGTAGAAATGCGTCGAACCATGTGGCGAATTGCGCGCCCGGCAGCACGCGCCGCATCAACTCGGCTTCCATCAACGACGGCGAGAGGAATTCATCTCCCGCCGGTTCCCACGCCTGACACGCGACGTCATCCAGATACCAGCGGCGCGCGGTTTCGATCACCAGCGCCGCCAGCGATTCATGTGAGGTTTGCCGTGCGAAGTCGAGCGTCAGGGCGAGCGCAAACGCCATGTTGAAATGCGTGCCCACGCGTAGCGGATAGGTGGCCTTGGGCAGAAACTCTTCAAAGCGTTCGATAAAGACTTCGGTTAGCGGTGCGAAGGTTTCGCTCCAGCGCGCGGCGTGGGGATGCTTGCGCAGCTTCAGCGCGTCGATCTGTGCGGATAACGCCAGCAGCCAGCCCCAGCCGTACGGCCGCTCGAAGCCGCGATTTTGCGGCAGGTCGAGATAGGCGCGCTCGCCGGCTACATTGGCTTCGGTGAAATGCTCGTCGACGACGGCGACGATGCGCGCTGCCTCGGGCAATCCGGGAAAGCGTTCGAGCAGATGGAGGATAAGCCAGTAGCCGTGCACGCAGGAATGCCAGTCGTAGCTGCCGTAGAAGATCGGGTGCAGTGCGCGTGGTCCCTGGACGTCTTGCGGACCTTCAAGCGAATGCGTCAGCTTGTTCGGATACTCGCGGGTGAGGTGATCCAGCGCCAGATTGGCGAATCTGGATGCGATAGCGGGGGTGAGTTGGGCAGTCATGGCGTCTCGCCTGTAGCGGGTCGGAAGCGGAATATGAAGAGATACATCAGCACGGTGTTGACGGTCAACAGCAGTAGTGCGGTACGTCATTGTGCCTTGATCACGCCGTTCCGGTTCTTCAGTTCGAGCGAGGCGACCCGCGCCAATGGGGGCGCGGGTCCGTTTTGCCGAGTGACAGCTACAGCAGTTCGCGAATCCGGTGATACAGCATCCCAAGCTCAAGCGCCGGTCCGCGCAACGCCGGCCCACCCGGAAAGCGCGTATGACGCAGCCCGGCGAACAGATCGAATGCCGCTGTCTCACCGGCAATGGCCTGAGCAATGACGCGCCCGGCAATCCCGGTCAACGCCACGCCATGCCCGGAAAATCCCTGCACATAGAAGTAATTCGGATCGATCGAGCCGAAATCCGGCGCGCGATTGCGCGTGACATCCACGAAGCCGCCCCAAGCATATTCGACCCGCGCATCGGCCACTTGCGGAAACACGTCCACCATCCGCTTGCGAATCTGCTCGGACAATTGCGCAGGCGACGCACCCGTCGAACTGGCGCGGCCGCCGAACAGCACACGGTGATCTGCCGAGATGCGGAAGTAGTCGAGGAAGAAATTGTTGTCGCACACGGCTTCCCGTCTGGCGATCAAGGCGGACGCACGCGCTTGCCCGAGCCGCTCGGTGGCGACGATATACGACGCGATCGGCGCGATCCGCGCCGCGACCGCCGCGGGCAGCACATTGCCGATGGTCGCGTTGCCGCACGCAGCGACAAAGCGGCAACGCACTTCACCAGTCGCAGTCCGCACGACCGGCCGTTCGCCGCGCACCACTTCAACCACCGGCGAATGCGCGAACAGCAACGCCCCTTCGCGCCGCGCCGCTTCGGCAAGACCCAGGCAATATTTCAGCGGATGCAGATGCCCGGAGAACGGATCATAGACGCCGGCCAGATAACGCTCCGATGCGACGCGGGCGCGGATCTCGTCGGTGTCGATCCACGAAAGCTTCGTATAGCCCCAGCGCGACGAAGCATCGTCCATCCACGAGCGCAGATCGGGCACGCGCTTCGGTTTGGTCGCGACGGTCAGATAGCCCGGTGTGAAATCGCAATCGATCCCATACCGTTCGATGCGCTCGCGCACCAGCGCCACGCCTTCCACGGACATTGCCCAGGCCGCGCGTGCCCCATCGAGCCCGAGCTGCCTTTCGATGATCTCGTCTTTGGCGAAACCCACCAGCGTCTGTCCGCCATTGCGCCCCGACGCACCCCAGCCGGGACGGTGCGCATCGAGCACGATCACCGATATGCCGCGCGCCCGGCACTCGAGCGCAACCGAGAGCCCGGCAAAACCCGCGCCGATCACGCAGACGTCGGCTTCGAGTGCGGCATCGAGCATCGGATCATCCGCGAATGGGCGCACGGCGCTCGCTTCGTAATAGGAGTCGCGGATCAGTGCATCCGCACGGCGGTCGAGACTGTCAGCCATCAAAGCAGGTCCTTCATTCGGTACCAGGCCATCGCGAGCACGAGGGCAGGGGTGCGCAGTGTAGCGCCACCCGGAAAATCGCGGTGGCGAATCTTGCCGAACAGGTCGAAACGCGAGGCCTGGCCGTCGATCGCCTCGGCGATCAGCTTGCCTGCCAGTCCCGTGGTATTGACGCCGTGACCGGAGAAGCCTTGCGCGAAGTACACAGTGGGCGAGAGGCGTCCGAAATGCGGCGCGCGGTTCATCGTGATATCGACGAAACCGCCCCACGCATAGTCGACCTTGACGTCGGCCAGTTGCGGGAAAGTCTTCAGCATATCGCGCCGCATTGCTTCGCCCAGATCGCGCGGCGCAAAGGTCGAATAACTGACCTTGCCGCCCCACAACACGCGGTGATCCGGCGCGGGGCGGAAGTAGTCGAGCACGAACCGGCTATCGCAGATGGCGGCTTGCGCCGGCATCAAGGCCCGCGCACGCGCGGGGTCGAGCGGCTCGGTGGCAATCACATACGTGCCGACCGGCATGATCTTGCGCGCGAGCTCAGGTGCCAGCGCACCCAGCCAGGTGTTGCAGGCGAGCGCAACGAATTGCGCCTGCACCTCGCCATGAGCGGTTTCGATCACATGTCCATTGCCCTCGCTACGCATCTGCGTCACGCAACTGTCTTCGAAAATCTGCACGCCCGCTGCGCACGCCGCACGCGCGAGGCCAAGCGTGTAATTGAGCGGATGCAAATGGCCGCTGTCCGGATCGAACAGGCCGCCCAGATAGCGTGTCGACTGCACGTAGTGGCTCAGGCCGTCTTGCTCGATGTAACGGAAACGGTCGTAACCGAAGCGCGTGTGTGCTTCATCGCGCCATTGCCTTAGCGCTGCGGCATCGCGCGGTTTGTTCGCCGCATGAAAATAGCCGAACTTGAGATCGCAGTCGATCTGATGTCTGGCGACGCGATCCCTGACGATATCCAGCGTCTCGAGTCCCATCTCCCACATACGTTTGACGTCTTCGGCGGGCATGTGCTTCGCGAACGTATCCATATCGCACGCAAAGCCGCCGATCAACTGGCCGCCATTGCGCCCGCTCGCCGCCCAACCGACTTTCGAGGCTTCGAGCACCGCAACGGAATAGCCGCGTTCCGCGAGGTTGAGCGCGGTCGAGATGCCGGTGAGGCCGGCGCCGATCACGCAGACATCCACCTTCAATGTGCCGTCGAGCGGGGCATGACGGGTCGTATCGTTGAGCGTCGCGGCGTAGTACGACGCGGCATGGGGCTGGTTCGAGAACCGGAGCATAGGCAGAAAACACAATAAGGGCCGAGGCGCGACACCTCGAGGCAGGCAATCGCGCTTCGGCGGTACAGGTTAGAACGCGTAGATGAACTGCGTGGCCAGCATGTCGTTGGACTTGCTATAAGAGCCATCGTTGCGCAGGAACGTATCCTGGGTGGCCCAGTCGTGCCGGTATTCCACCTTCACCGTGATCTGCTGGGTCGGATAGAACAGCAGGTCCAGTGCGACGTCCTGGTGGACGGCGCCCTTGCACTCGAAGCCCAGGCCACCGTTCGCCTTCGAATTCGCGAGGCAGCTTGCACCGATGCCAAAACCGTCTGCCGTGTCCATACCGTTCGAGTTCAGCGCGATGCCACCGCCGCCGCCGCCGTTCTTGGTGTCGGCGAGCAGGTCGTAACGCGCCGTCACACCCATGCGGCCCACCGTCGGCAAAGTGAACTTGCGGTGCGCGAGCAGCGAGATGCCGTACCACTGCGCCTGGCCGCCGTTGAATGCAGCGTTCTGTTGCTGACCGTAGTCGAGCTCGGCGTTGTACTGGACGTCCGCGAGCGTGTAAGCGGCATCGGCTTCAGCGAAGAAGAAAGTGCCAAAGGCGCTTGGCGCTGCACCGCCCACGCCGTACACCGGATTGCCGTTGGAGTCGAGTCCGGAGGCGAGCGTTTGCCGGCCGATGTTGAACGAGCCGCCCAGATCCAGCGCGCTAGACCACGTGTAGTCGACCCGTGCCGTGAAAGTGGGGATCTTGTTGCTGCTGGTGATCGGATCGCCCAACGCGTTGGTGCCCGTCTGCACCACGGAACCATACGTGCGGTACTGTTCGTTGCCCAGCATGAATTTCCACGCCCAGTTGCTGCCGTCGCCCGTGTAGTTCACACCTACGCCAACATAGCTGCCCGGATCCGAGAAGTCATACAGCAGGTTGTGCGTGAGCGTGGTCATCTGGTTCGACTGCTGCACTTCATAGCCGCCGAAGCTCGGCATCAAGCCGGCCACGAAGGTCGTCGTCGCCGTCACCGGTACCGTCACGACTGCCGTGTTCAGGATGTTGTCGCTGATCGTACCGTGCTCGTTCTGCAGCAGCGTAATGCCGTTGCCGCGGTTCGGCATCAGCGTGATTTCGGCCGACGGCGCCATCGGGCCGACACCGAAAGTCTTCTTGATGTCGAGGTAAAGATCGCCGAACGTGCTGTTGAAGTAGTTGTAGCTGCTTTCGTGGTTCGCGAACAGGAACGACGAGGTGCCTGGCGCGCGGTTATAGACATAGGTCGGATCGATATAGCCGGTGATCGAGAGACCTGCGATCGGACCGGTGTTCTGCGCATCCACCAGCGAATCGACCTTCAGCTGCTGGTTGGCGATCTGCTGCTTCATCGAGTCGACCTGGTCGTTGGTCAGCGTCGCTTGCGACTTGCCGTAGTCAGGCGACGAAATGTCCACCGGGGCTGCGGCCACGGCAGGTGCCGCGGCCGGCGCTGGCGCCGGTGCGGCGGCTACCGCCTTGGGTTTGGCTGCGACCTCCGAGCGCAATTGCTTCACTTCTTTTTGCAAGGCGTTCAGCTGGGCCTGAAGCGCCTTGATCTCATCGCTGGTGGCGTCCGCCATGGCAACGCCAGGCAGACTCCCCGCCACTAGCAGGCAGATGAGTTTCTTTCTCATGCACATTCTCCTTGTTGGTCGTATTGCCAGGAACTGCTTAAACTCGGACGGTACCGAGCGACTTGCGCACGGCGGCGGGTTGAGGGGTAACGGTTGCTGCATCGGCGGCTTCGGCAACGGCAAACGCCATTTGCATATCGCGGGTGCGCTTGCGTTCGCGAATCTGCATCCAGCGGTTCACTGCAATCACACCGATCGTTACAACCGTGATGAAGATCGTTGCGAGCGCATTCATTTCCGGATTCAGACCGAGACGTACTCGCGAGAACACGACGAGCGGCAGCGTGGTGGAACCGGGACCGGAAAGGAACGCGGACAGCACCAGGTCGTCGAACGAGAGCGTGAACGACAGCAGCCAGCCGGACATCAGCGCCTGCGAGATCAGCGGCAGCGTGATCAGGAAGAACACCTTGAACGGCGTTGCGCCGAGATCGAGCGCGGCTTCCTCGAGCGACTTGTTCAGCTCCTTGACGCGTGACTGCACGATGATTGCGACGTAGGAGACACACAACATCACGTGGCCGATCCAGATCGTGAACAGGCCACGGCCCTTTGGCCAGCCGAGCATCTGTTCGAGCGCGACGAACAGCAGCAGCAGCGAGATGCCCTGAATCACTTCAGGAATCACGAGTGGCGCGTTGATCATCCCGGCGAACATCGTGAAGCCGCGAAAGCGCCCGAAGCGCGCGAGTACGAAACCCGCCCACGTGCCGATCACGACCGAGGCGCATGCCGTCAACAGCCCGATCTTCAGCGACAGCCACGCCGCGCTGAGCAACTCGTCGTCCTGCAGCAGCGCCCCGTACCATTTCAGCGAAAAGCCGGACCACACGGTGACGAGCTTCGACTCGTTGAACGAGTACACGACGAGGCTGATGATCGGGATATAAAGGAACAGGAACCCGAGCGTCAGGACGGTGTTGGAAAGCTTTCTGTTCGGCCGGATCATTTCGCGCCCTCCAGTTCCTTGACCTGGTAGTACTGGAAGACGGCCATCGGCACGAGCAGCAGCAGAACCATCGCGACCGTGACGGCGGACGCCATCGGCCAGTCCATATCGTTGAAGAACTCGTCCCACATCACGCGGCCGATCATCAGGGTGTCTGCGCCACCGAGCAGTTCGGGGATCACGTATTCGCCCACTGCGGGGATGAACACCAGCAGACTGCCGGCGATGATGCCGTTCTTCGACAGCGGCAACGTGATGCGCGTGAAGGCGGTCCACGGCTTGGCGCCGAGGTCGTAGGCGGCTTCGAGCAGCGTCAGGTCCATCTTCACCAGGTGCGCATACAGCGGCATCACCATGAACGGCAGATACGAATAGACCATGCCGATATAGACCCCGATATCGGTGTGGTATAGCCGCAGCGGCGAGTGGATCATGCCGATCGCCATCAGCGTGTGATTGAGCAGGCCGTCGTCCTTCAGGATGCCTATCCATGCATAGACGCGGATCAGGAACGAGGTCCAGAAAGGCAGCATCACGCCCATCATCAGCAGATTGCGTTTGGCCGGCTCCGAACGCGCAATGTAGTACGCGATCGGATAGCCGATCAGCAGGCAGAAGAAGGTCGAGATGGCCGCCATCTTCAGGGAACTGATGTAGGTCGCGATATACAGGTCGTCCTGCAGCAGAAACGCGTAGTGACCGAGCTGGATCGCCAGATGCACGACACCGTCTTTCATGCTGACGAGGTCGGAGTACGGTGGAATGCTCAGGCGCAGATCGGCGAAACTGATCTTCAGTACCAGCACGAAGGGCAGTGCGAAGAACAGCGTTAGCCAGATGAACGGTACGCCGATCACCGTTGTGCGGCCCGACGGAAGCAGGGCGCTCAGGCGCTTCAGCAGCCGGGTGAGGGTGCCGGGCGCCACGGAGGAGGTGGAGACGGATGGTGTCATTGCGTCACCACCACGCCGCTCGCCGGCGACCAATGGACGAACACGTCGTCGTTATAGGCGGGCGCCCCTTCGCTCATCAGGTGCGAGCTGGACAGGTTCGACACCACGGTCTTGCCGCTCGGCAGGCGTACGTGATACAGCGAATAGCTGCCCATGTAAGCGACATCCGAGACGACTCCACGAGCCCAGTTGTGCGGCGTGCCCGGCTTCTCGAGCGAAACCCTGACGCGCTCCGGGCGTACCGAGATGCCCACCGGCATGCCGAGCGGACCCGTGATGCCGTGGCTCACATACATGCGTGCTTCGAGATCCTCGCTTTCGACGAAGATGTGATCGGGCTCGTCCTCCACCACCACGCCTTCGAACATGTTGGTCGTGCCGATAAACTCGGCCGAGAAGCGGCTGTTCGGAAACTCATAAACCTGGGAGGGCGTACCAATCTGCACGATGCGGCCTTCGCTCATCACGGCGAGGCGCCCGGCCATGGTCATCGCTTCTTCCTGATCGTGGGTCACCATCACGCAGGTCACGTCGACCTTCTCGATGATGTTGACCAGCTCGAGCTGGGTCTTCTGGCGGATCTTCTTGTCGAGCGCGGACATCGGCTCGTCGAGCAGCAGCAGCTTGGGACGCTTGACGAGCGAGCGGGCCAGCGCCACACGCTGCTGCTGGCCACCCGAAAGCTGGTGCGGCTTGCGGCCTGCGAACCGGCTCATCTGCACGAGATGCAGCGCATCGGCAACGCGTTCCTTGATTTCGTTCTTCGGCGTGCCTTCCTGCTTGAGGCCGAAGGCGATGTTCGACTCCACGCTCATATGGGGGAACAACGCATACGACTGGAACATCATGTTGACCGGGCGCTTGTACGGCGGCATCGCCGCGAGATCTTCGCCGTCGACGAAGATGCGTCCCGAGGTGGCCGTTTCCAGCCCGGCGAGCATGCGCAGGAGCGTGGACTTGCCGCAGCCCGAGCTGCCGAGCAGTGCGAAGAGTTCATTCTTCGCGATGGTCAGATTGACGTTATCGACAGCGGTGCTGTCGCCGAATTTCTTTACGACGTTTTCGATGCGGACAAATTCGTCGGACTTGCTTTTAGTCGTAACCGCGGCTTTTGCAGCATTACGCGCCGCCTGGGCGGCGCTATTTGAGGTCGTCGAGTTCATGGCGTAACCATTCCTTGCGGATCGCGGGCGTAAGCGTCCCCGTGTGGGGCGCGCGGGGCGGCTCACAAAGGTCTGCTGCGATCGGGAAACATGGGACTGCGCTTGCAAGGCGCAGGCTGACTGCCTTATTGCCTGATTCAGGCGGAGAGGGATCGAGCGATCCCTGCTCCGCGGTTATATCCGCTGATATGCGGTGTCTAAAGATTAGTGGCCGGTTTTGAGCTGAGCCCAAAGACGGTTTTCGAGGCGCAGAATGTCGCTCGGCATCGGCTTCATCAGCGTCATCTTGCTCAATACGTCGTCACCCGGATAAACAGTGGTGTCCTGAGCGACGCCCGGCGTCACGAACTGACGTGCAGCCTTGTTGGCGGTCGGGTAGAAGACTTCGTTGGTGATCGCGGCGTTGACCTTCGGATCTTCGATGTAGTTGATCCACTTCAGTGCGGCTTCAGCGTGCGGCGCATCCTTCGGGATCACCATCACGTCGAACCACAGCAGGCCGCCTTCCTTGACGTTGGAAAACTTGACCGTGTACGAGCGCTTCGCTTCAGCGGCACGGCGGCTGGCGATGCCGACGTCGCCCGACCACGCCACGGCGACGCAGATGTCGTTGTTAGCGAGGTCGTTGATGTAACCGGAGGAGTTGAACTGGGTGATATACGGGCGGACTTTCTTCAGCACTTCGAAGGCGGCCTGATAGTCAGCCGGGTTCGTGCTGTTCGGATCCTTGTGCATGTATTGCAGCACGGCAGCGAACACGTCGACAGCCTGGTCGAGGAACGACACGCCGCAGCCCTTCAGCTTGGAGAGGTTGGCCGGATCGAACACCAGCGACCAGCTATCCACCGGCGCATCGGCGCCGAGTGCCTTCTGTACGGCTTGCAGGTTATAGCCTATGCCGTCGGTGCCGTATGCCCAGGGCACGCCGTACTGGTTGCCGGGGTCGGCGTCGGTAATCATCTTCATCAGAACCGGGTCGAGGTTCGCCAGGTTCGGCAGCTTGGATTTATCCAGCTTCTGGTAGACGCCGGCCTGAATCTGTTTGGCCATGTAGTTGGACGTCGGCACCACGATGTCGTAGCCCGAGCTGCCTGCGAGCAGCTTGGCCTGCAAGGTATCGTCGCTGTCGTAGTTGTCGTACTTCACGTGGATGCCGTCCTGCTTCTCGAAGTTCGGAATCGTGTCTTTGGCGATGTAGTCCGACCAGTTGTACACGTTCAGTTCCGTGTCGGCCGCAAGCGCCGGTGAGACCGACAGCGCAGTAAAGCTCGTGACGGCGAGAAGCGCGGCCCCCGCAACCGCATGTCGAAGATGACGTCCAGTATGACTAGCGCTCATGGCGTTTTTCCCTTGAAGTTAGAATCCCGGCATGGGCGCGTGTCATGGTTGTTGCGCCCGGGCCGGAAAAGAACTGCCGTTACGAAATTCCGAGTTGTTGTGCGGTCGCGTCGATGGCTTTTTTCGCCTTCGACACGATCTCGTCGATTTCCTGCTTCGTGATCACGAGCGGTGGCGACAGCAGCATCCGGTCGCCGCTAGCGCGCATGATCAGGTTGCCGTTGAAGCAGAAGTCGCGGCAGATGGTGCCGACTTCACCTCCATTGGCAAAACGCTTGCGCGTTTTAGGCTCCTGCGCGAGTTGCAGACCGGCTACCAGCCCAGCGCCGGAGATATCGCCGACGATCGGATGGTTCGCGAAGGCCTCGCGCAACTGCTTCTGGAAGTACGGACCGGTGTCGGTCTTGACGCGCTCGACGATTTTCTCGTCGCGCAAGAGCTTCAGGTTGGCGACCGCCACCGCTGCCGCAACCGGATGGCCCGAGTAGGTGAGGCCGTGATTGAAGTCGCCGTTTTCGACAATGACTTTGGCGACGCGGTCATGCAGGCCGACCGCGCCCATCGGCACATAGCCGCTCGTCAAGCCCTTGGCGAGCGTGATGAGGTCGGGCTCGAACTCGAAGTGCTGATGTGCGAACCATTCACCGGTGCGCCCGAAACCGCCGATCACTTCATCTGCCACCAGCAGGATGTCGTACTTGCGGCAGATGCGCTGGATTTCCGGCCAGTAAGTCGACGGCGGGAAAATCACGCCCCCCGCCCCCTGGAAAGGCTCACCGATAAACGCGGCGACGTTCTCCGCGCCGATCTCGAGGATCCTGGCTTCCAGCTGCTGTGCGCGGGCGAGACCGAATTCTTCCGGCGTGAGATTGCCCTCGGCTTCGCCGAAATAATACGGCTGGTCGATGTGAACGATGTTCTCGACTTTCGACGGCATCTGCTCATGCATGTAGCCCATGCCGCCGAGCGTGCCGCCGGCGATTGTCGAACCGTGATAGCCGTTCTTGCGCGAAATCACGTACCTCTTCGCGTGCTTGCCCTGCGTGGCCCAGAACTGATGGACGATGCGCAGCACGGTGTCGTTGCCTTCCGAACCGCTGTTGCAATAGAAGAAGTGATTGAACGGAGCCGGCGCCAGTTCCGCGAGCAGCGCCGACAGTTCGATCACCGGCGGATGCGTGGTCTTGAAGAAGGTGTTGTAGTAGGGCAGCTCCAGCATCTGCCGGTAGGCGGCGTCGGCGAGTTCCTTGCGGCCGTAGCCGACGTTCACGCACCACAGACCCGCCATACCGTCGATGATCTGGTTGCCTTCGGAATCCCATACATACACGCCCTTGGCCTTGACGATCACGCGGCTGCCGGCCTTGTTGAGCGAACCCATGTCCGAAAACGGGTGAATATGGTGTGCCGCGTCGAGCGCGCGATACTCAGCAGTGCTGCGTTGTTGCGATACCTGCGCGAACGCCGCCGGCTGGGCCGGTTGCACGTACGCGACTTCTTCTGTTCTGTAGCTCATGTTGCCTCCAGTTGTTCTCTTGGCTTACGCACGTCTTAAACGTGCAGCAGCAGGTGCCGGCGTTCCCACGAACTGATCACGCGGAAAAACGCTTCATACTCGGTTTCCTTCAATGCCAGATAGGCCTTGACGAATTTCTCGCCGAGCACTTCGGCGATCGGTTCGCACCCGCCCATCAGCGTCAGGCCCTCTTCGAGATTGCGCGGCAATTGATAGGGCAGTTCGTAGCCGTCGCTGATCAGCGGCTCGGTAGGCCGCAGATTTTGCGTCATGCCGAGGTAGCCGGCCGCAAGCGTTGCGGCAATGGCGAGGTAGGGATTGCAATCCACGCCTGGAATGCGGTTTTCAATGCGCCGTGCAGCCGGCCCCGAATGCGGAATCCGGAAGCCCACCGTGCGGTTGTCGTAGCCCCACGCCACGTTGATCGGAGCCGCCATAAAACGCGACAAGCGGCGGTAGGAGTTGATGTACGGTGCGAAAATCGGCATCAACGCGGGCGTGTATTTCTGCAGGCCGGCGATATAGCCGTCGAATAGTTGCGTGGGCTTGCCGTCGGGGCCAGTGAACAGGTTGTGCCCGCTCTCCTCGTCGACGAGGCTCTGATGCATGTGCATCGCCGAACCCGGCTCGCTTTCCATCGGCTTGGCCATGAACGTCGCATACATCTTGTGACGCAGCGCGGCCTCGCGCACCGTGCGCTTGAACAGAAACACGCTGTCCGCGAGCTTGAGCGGGTCGCCGTGCATGAAGTTGATTTCCATCTGCGCCGCGCCGACCTCGTGGATCAGCGTGTCGACTTCGAGCTCCTGAATGTCGCAATACTCATAGATGTCTTCGAACAGCGGATCGAATTCGTTGACCGCTTCGATCGAGTACGCCTGGCGGCCCGTCTCCGGACGGCCGGTCCGGCCGATCGGCGGTTGCAGCGGCAGATCCGGATCCTTGTTCATGTCGACCAGGTAGAACTCGAGTTCCGGCGCAATAACCGGCTTCCAGCCGCGGGCCTTGTACAGTTCAAGCACCTGGCGCAGTACCCGGCGCGGCGAGATGGCGACCGGTGTGCCGTCGAAGTGCACGCAGTCGTGAATCACCTGCGCGGTGGGATCGACTGCCCACGGAATCAGGCGGATGGTCGAAGCGTCGGGAACGCAGACCATGTCGGGATCGGTGACGCCGGTCAGTGAACCGTCCTCCGGATAGTCCCCTGTGACGGTCTGGATCATCACCGCTTGCGGCAGGCGCATGGATTCCCCGGATTCGAACTTGCTGCGCGGAATGATCTTGCCGCGCGCGATCCCGGCCATGTCGGGAATGATTGCTTCGATCTCGGTGATGCGGTGTTGCTTCAGAAATTCGTCGATGTCTTGCATGATTGTTCTCTCAGTTTTTGCGCGGACCAGCTCAGGCGTGCGTGGCGGCGGATGCCGCGCCATGGCCGGCCCTGGTGCGCATTCGATCGCGGCATGCATCGCCGAACGCCCGGAAGATCGCGGTGGACAGCGCGTCGTTCGCGTGCTTCCACTCGGGGTGCCACTGCACACCCAAAGCGAAGGCACGCGCATTCCTGACGCTCACCGCCTCGATCAGTCCGTCCGGCGCAGTGGCTTCGGCCACGAGGCCGTTGCCTAGCCGCTCGACGCCTTGTCCGTGCAAGGAATTCACACGTGCCTCATTCGCTCCCGCTGCAAGGCGCTGCAGCAGGCCGCCCTCGGTCAGCGCGATGGAATGCGACGGTGCGTATTGCACGTCCAGTTCGTCTTCCTTGTTCTCACGGTGGTCGTTTAAACCTGCCACCGCGTGAACGCTTTGATGCAGCGTCCCGCCGAACACCACATTCATTTCCTGAAAGCCGCGACAGACGGCGAGGACCGGCACACCGGCGTCGATCGCTGCGGCGAGGAGCGGCAGCGTCGTCGCGTCGCGTGCAGCATCGTGCAGCGTGCCCGGTACGCTGGGCTCGCCACCGTAATGGTGCGGCTCGACATTCGAATAGCTGCCGGTAAACAGCAAGCCGTCGACCGTCGCCAGAATCTCGGCAGCGGCCTGACGGTTGCCGAGCGCGGGCAGCAGCATCGCCAGCGCGTGTGAGCCGTCGACGACAGCGGCGATATATTTCTCGCCGACCGTGTGCGACGGGTGCACTCCCGTCATCGTTCTGTCGGCGCTAATGCCGACCAGGGGTCTGGTTCGCATGACTAAATGAATGGACGTGTTTATTCCCCGCGGGACGCGGCGCGAACAACGTTAAAACAGGCGCGGCACGATTCCGCAGCCGTGCGCAGGGCGCAAAGCCACCGGAAGTGCAGGCGGAGGTCGTTAGCGGACCATGCCGCGCATTGCTATCAGGAAAGCCGTTCGGTTCAGCCCATTACCTGGCGCAACGGATACGAATGCGCAGACAACAGACGAAACGATGCACGCACAAGCGCTGGCGCCGGTAAAGGCACACGCATACGCTCAGGCAAACAGGTGAACCGAACGGTAAATAGAGAGGCGCTAGGGCAGCAGGGAAGCGACTTCGTCGGTGCGTACGGCGATGAAAGCGCGCGCAGAGACGGAATTGTGGCGTCGGACAGAACGGCGGGACAGGATCGTGAAGACGGACAGAAAGCGGCGAAACGCAAGGCTGCCGTTGCTGCCGTCGGCGATGGTGCCTTCAGGACGAAGACATCTCGCCTGACTGCGTTCCCACCTAACCAAAGGGCCTCGGACTCTCACGATTACACTCGACTAGCGACGTTGAAAGTATTGAACGCCTCGTTCAGAAACGCACAGGGCGTTTAAAGAAACGTGACGCGGGTTGATCGCCTGGTGCCGCAGCGAAACTGCTTCGCTTCGTCGCAAAACACTCGCTGGAGGATCTGTGACGTTGGCATGACGACCGCCTGTGAACCAGCATATACGAGCCAATATTGCCGTCAAATCATTTTTATAAAAGATTTATCAGGGCTTACCCGAGGCAATAGGCCAAAACCCGCGGGTTGGGTATGCGTATTGCAATAGCCGGTATTTCGAATGCATCAAAGGGTTTTCCCCAGCAGCGGCAGCCTTAAAGTGATTAGAATATTCAACACTCGCGCAGACCCGACGCGATCCTGCTGATTCCTTACACGGGTTCATCCACTCTGAGAGTGCAGCGATGTCCATCGAAGTTGCGTCCCGCCTGCAGTACATCCGTAAGAAGAATGGCCTGTCTCAGCGCGAGCTGGCCAAACGGGCGGGCGTCACTAACGGAACTATTTCGTTGATCGAACAAAATCGCGTGAGTCCCTCAGTCGGGTCGCTCAAGAAGCTGCTCGAGTGCATACCGATGAGCCTCGCCGAATTCTTCACGTTCGAAGTGGAAGCTGACCGCTCCGTGGTGTCGCGCCGCGCCGACATGCCGAATCTCGGCAACGAGTCGATCGAGTTCTATCTCGCCGGTGCGGGTGTGAAAGACCGCAACATGGGCATCTTGCGCGAAGTCTATCAACCGCTTTCGGACACCGGACCGGAGATGCTCGTGCACACCGGACACGAGGGCGGGGTGATCGTCAGCGGTCAGATCGAGTTGACCGTGGACGGCGCTACGTGGCTGCTCGACCCCGGTGACAGCTACTACTTCGAAAGCCGCTTGCCGCACCGTTTTCGCAATCCCAGCGCGGAACACGTCTGCGAAATCGTCTCGGCGAATTCGCCACCGAGCTTCTAGACTTTCCGCGTCAACGTCGTTGCGACGCTCGTGATGGCTGCGAGGGCGGCTCTCACGCTGGACGTCGAACGCATAACATTGAGGCATCCTGATGGAAAAGACTCTGGCTTACTGGCAGGACAAGGCCGCAACGCTTTCGATCGAAGGCCGCGCGTTTATCGACGGCGAATATCGCCATGCCGCGAACGGGCGCACCTTCGATTGCCTGAGCCCGATCGACGGCAAGCTGCTCGTCAAGGTGGCCGATAGCGCGGCGGACGATGTCGACGCGGCGGTTGCGGCGGCGCGCCGCGCCTTCGATTCGCATGTATGGTCCGGGCTGAATCCGCGCCAGCGCAAAGCTGTCCTGCTGCGTTGGGCCGGCTTGATGCGCGAGCACCTCGACGAGCTGTCGCTGCTCGAAACGCTCGACGCCGGCAAGCCGATCGGCGATACGACTTCGGTGGACGTGCCGGGCGCCGCGTACTGCGTCGAATGGTTTGCCGAGGCGATCGACAAGATCGGTGGCGAAGTGGCCCCGGCCGATCATCATCTGGTGGGGCTGGTCACGCGTGAGCCGATCGGCGTCGTGGCAGCGGTAGTGCCGTGGAATTTCCCGATCCTGATGGCGTCGTGGAAGTTCGGCCCGGCGCTGGCGGCCGGCAATAGCGTGGTGCTGAAGCCCTCCGAGAAGTCGCCGCTGACGGCCATCCGTATCGCGCAACTTGCCCACGAAGCGGGTATTCCGGCGGGCGTGTTCAATGTCGTGCCGGGCGCCGGTGAACCGGGCAAGCTGCTCGCGCTGCATCCAGACGTAGATTGTCTCGCCTTCACCGGCTCGACCAACGTGGGCAAACTCATCGCGCAGTACGCCGGGCAGTCGAATCTGAAGCGCGTATGGCTCGAACTCGGCGGCAAGTCGCCCAACATCGTGATGCCGGACTGTGCGGACCTCGACCGCGCCGCCAACGCCGCCGCGGGCGCGATCTTTTACAACATGGGCGAGATGTGCACGGCTGGTTCGCGCCTGCTCGTGCATCGCGACATCAAGGACGTGTTCCTCGACAAGCTGATCGCCGCTGCACGCGGTTATACACCGGGCAATCCGCTGGACCCGAAGACCTCGATGGGCGCAATTGTCGACCAGGTGCAACTGGACCGCGTGCTGGGCTATATCGAGGCGGGCCGCGCGGAATCGAAGCTGCTGCTCGGGGGCGGCCGCGTGAAGCAGGAGAGCGGTGGCTACTATATCGAGCCGACCATTTTCGACACCCAGGCCGATGCTAAAATTGCACGTGAAGAAATCTTTGGACCGGTGCTGTCGGTCATCACGTTCGATACGGCGGAAGAGGCCATCAGGATTGCGAACAATAGTGAATACGGCCTGGCTGCCGCAGTCTGGACTTCGAATCTGACCACCGCTCACGAAATGGCGCGTAGCCTGCGGGCCGGCACTGTATGGGTCAACTGCTACGACGAAGGGGGAGACATGAATTTCCCGTTCGGCGGCTACAAGCAATCGGGCAACGGCCGCGACAAGTCGTTGCACGCACTGGAGAAGTACACCGAGCTGAAGTCTACGCTGGTGCGGCTGCGCTAAAGGATTCGCAAGCCAGCGCGGCGGTGCGCGATTACGGCACCGTCGCGTTCCCAATGAATCCGAAGCCGGGCGATACGCGTACAACCTCGGGAAACCTCGCGCGTGTTGCCGGCATGTTTTATCAGGTCATCCCATGACTGAACTTCTCTATGGCGACGGTGCAATCCGCCGTCCGTCCCTGTACGGTTCCTCGATCGAAAACACCTATGCGGGCGTGCTGTCGTTCATGCGACGCAAGTACACGCGCGAGCTCGACGGTGTCGACGTGGCTATTTCGGGTGTTCCACTCGATCTGGCGACCACCTTTCGCTCCGGTGCGCGCCTCGGTCCCGCTGCGGTGCGTGCGGCAAGCGTGCAGTTGTCCGAGTTGTACCCTTACCCGTGGGGCTTCAATCCGTTCGACGATCTCGCCGTGACCGACTACGGCGACTGCTGGTTCGACGCGCACAATCCGCTGACTATCAAGCCGGCAATCGTCGAGCATGCGCGCACGATCCTGCGCTCGGATGCGAAGATGCTGACGCTGGGTGGCGATCACTACATCACCTATCCGCTGCTGATCGCGCATGCCGAGAAGTATGGCAAGCCGCTGTCGCTGATCCACTTCGACGCACACTGCGATACCTGGGCCGACGATAGCCCAGACAGCCTGAATCACGGCTCAATGTTCTACAAGGCGGTCAAGGACGGCCTGATCGACCCGCAGACCTCGGTGCAGGTCGGCATCCGCACGTGGAACGACGACTTCATGGGCATCAATATCCTCGATGCCGCGTGGGTGCACGAGCACGGTACGCGAGCCGCGGTGGAGCGGATCATGTCGATTGTCGGCGAGCGTCCCGCTTATCTGACCTTCGATATCGACTGCCTCGACCCGGCCTTTGCACCGGGTACGGGCACGCCGGTCGCAGGCGGCCTGTCGTCGGCGCAAGGGCTGGCGATCGTGCGCGGCCTGACCGGTGTGAATCTGATTGGCGCCGATGTCGTGGAAGTGGCGCCGGCCTACGATCAGAGCGAGATCACCGCGATTGCCGCGGCGCATATTGCGTGCGATGTGTTGTGCCTGTGGCGGCAGCGCAAGGTAGCCGGTACACGTTGATGCTTCAGCGGCACTGACGTTGGCGTTAGCTCGTGGAGGACGCTCCGCGCGGCTGACGCCGGCCCTCGAGCAGACCCAGCGTGTAGACGGCGAGTGCGCCGCTTGCCAGCGCCAACTGCCATATCAGCATGTCGTTGCCGAGCGCTTTCATTGCAAAACCGGCGAGCAAAGGGCCGACAATCGAACTGGCGCAGAAAGTCAGCGAAATCAGCCGCATATTGCGGATGAGTGCGGCTTTCGCGCTGGAGGCCGCGGCGTAGACGCCGAGCGTGAGGAATGCGCTATTCAGACCGCCTAGCAGCAGCGCGCTCGCGCTGAGCAGCCATGAAGCGGGCACTGCGAGTCCGAACGAGACAATCGATAGCGCACTGATTGCGGCGCAAAACATGACCGCTGTCGGCAGGCCAGTGCGATCCGCTAGCCAGCCGACTGGAAACTGCAGGACCATGCCGCCAACGCCGAAACAGGTCAGCAGTGTGGCGGTCTGTGTGACGCTTAGGCCGCGGCCATTGGCGAAGAGGGGAAAGAGGCCGAATAGCGCGCCATCGCCCAGGCCGCCTACCACCACGACTACCATGCCCAGGGCGATCAGCGAGTCGATACCGTTTGCCTGTCTGCTGGCGGCGTACTGAGCCGACCGGGCGGCCTGGAGGGTATCAGCGGCTTCGTCAGATTCGGTATCCTCAGGAACTTCATCAGGAACTTCCTGAACCCCGGACGCACGAGCGAGTTGGCTGCTTTGTGTGTTTGCGTCATCGGCGGCATCGGAACCTGCCAGCCAGAGCGGGACGGCCGCGGCGAACGTACATGCCGCGCCGGCTATAAAAATGATCGGCCCGTCGACCCCGCACCACGCAGCAAGCGCTGGACCAATCACCCCCGCGACGGCGATCAACGCTTCGTGCATGCCGACCACGCGCCCGCTGGCATCCGCAGGGACCAGCCGGTAAAGCCAGGTCTCGTTCGCGATCCAGCGCAGCCCCATGCCGAGCCCGATCAGAAATCCGGGGACGATCCATAGAGGCCAGGTTAGTGCGCGGATGCTCGCGAAGGCGATGACCGTTGCCGCCAGCGCGAGCAACACGGTGCGCCTGGCGCCGAGCCGCTCCACCAGCCGTGGCGCCGAAAGCAACCCGGTAAACATGCCCGCCCACTGAACTGCGGAAAAGAGCCCGGCTCGCGGTGCGTCGAGCCCTTGATGAGCCAGCCAGACAGGCAAGACCATGAAGCCGATGCCGAACTGGCCGATCTGCGTGAACGCCGACACGGCGGTCAGCGCTCCAATCGCACGCCAGCGTGCAGAGACCGCGGAATTCATGCGCCGCTCCGCTGTGGCATGGGCAAGCCCTGGTCACGGCATTCGACCGGGCAGCCTGCCTTCAGGCAAGGGCCCTCGTCGCATAGACGACACAGCTGCATGGCATGCGCTGGATCACGCGTTTCATGCCAGAGAATCTTGATCAGCAGGTCTTCGAACACGATGCGTTCGTCCGCGTCGAGACGGCTGACCACGCGCTGCAACATCCGTTCGCGCGCGGCCTGCATGCGCTTTGCTTCACGCTTGCCGGCGGCGGTGAGGGCGAGCGCTACAGCGCGCTTGTCGGGGCCGGGCTTTTTCTCGATCAGGCCCGCTTCGACGAGCCCCGCCACCGCACGGACTGCCGCCGGATGCGAAAGGTCCACCGCATCGCGCAGTACTTCGATGGACGAATCGGGGTACTGGCCAACGGCATTGAGCATGGCGCGCGCCGTGGGGCCGGCGAGGGCGGCCACGGTGTTTTGCGCGTTCATCTCGTCTGTCACCAGCAGGGCGAGTACGCCGAGGAGGTTTTCGGTGCGCTGCGTCATGGCGATGCCTCAACGTGTGCAGTGTGCATATATGCATGATGCACACGTTGAGGCGAGAGCGCAAGCTGCTTCTGAACGCCCGCGAGCAGCCGGAGAGGGCTAGGCCGCGCGCCGGCTGGTCTGCTCGATCACGTCCGCTACACCTGCAGCCGTGGCCGCCGAAAGCGTCCAGCCGAGATGTCCGTGGCCGGTGTTATAGAACACGCCCGGCAAACGGCCTTTACGCACCTTCGGCAACATGCTCGGCAGCATGGGGCGCAAACCGGCCCACGGTATGACGCGCGACGTATTCACCTGCGGAAAATAACGGCGCGTCCAGTCGACCAGCGGCGCAATCCGTTCGGCCCGGATATCGCGATTGAAGCCGTTGATTTCAGCGGTCCCCGCCACGCGGAAGCGATCGGCGCCGAGGCGGCTGGTGACGATCTTCGCGCTGTCGTCGAGCAGGCTGACCCACGGAGCGCCTTGCTGGCTCGCTTCATCGTCGAGACAGACGGTGATCGAATAGCCTTTGACGGGGTAGACGTTGACGTGGTCGCCCAGCATCGAGGCGAATTCGCGGCTCCTGACACCGGCGCACACCACGACCCGCGCAAACGACTGCTGAAACGGCTGCCCCGTTTTCGTGGCCGCAATGCTGAACGCGCCCGTCTGATCACGCGTGATCGAAGCAATCTCCGTGTCGTAATGGAATTCGACACCTTGGCGTTCGCATGCCTGAGCGAGACCGCGCGTGAACTTGTGAATATCGCCGGTCGAATCGGACGGTGTAAAGAAACCGCCGTGGAAGGTGCCGTCGAGCGCGGGCTCGATCCGGTGGATTTCGTCAGCGCTTACGGGCTCGCGCTCGAGACCGCCTTCCTTGAGCAATGCATTCACCTTCGCGGCTGCATCGAACTCCTTGCGGGTTTTGTACACATGCAGGATGCCGCGCCGTTCGAGGTCGAAATCGATCCCCTCGCGTTCCGCCATCGAAAACAGATACTGCCGCGCGGCAATCGCGAGCCGCACGGTTTCAATCGTGTTCGCGCGGTAGTGCGGAATCTGCCGCAGAAATTCACCCATCCACGAGTACTTGTGCCAGTTCGGCAGGGGATTGAGCAGGAGCGGTGCGTCGCGGGTCAGCATCCAGCGCAGGCCCTTGAGGACGGTAGCGGTGCTGTTCCACACTTCCGCGTTGCTGGCCGAGAGCTGGCCGCCGTTGGCGAAAGAGGTTTCCATCGCAGCATAGCGATGGCGTTCGAACACGGTGACGTTGAAGCCGCGTTGCGAAAGGGCGTAAGCGGTCGTGACGCCGGTAATGCCGGCGCCGATGATGGCGATACGTGACATGTCATGGTCCAGAGTGAGTGAGCACGGCCGTTTCCGGCTTCCATGCCCCATCTGTCCATGTACCTGAGAGTTTCTTTCCGTGCGCACCCCGTTGCCGGGCGGACGGAAATCCCCTTCGGTGGGCGCTGAAAGCGCCGCTCTCCAGATGTTCCCGCTGGGCGGTCCTTGTGCCTGAGAGTTTCCGGGGCGGTTGCTCCGTCGGCGCCGCCACCGCCTTTCGGCGTGACAGTCTCTCCCGCGACAGCGTGTAGAACGGCGTAAAGGTAGCCTTTCCCAAAAAATAGGGCAAGCGATTTTTGTAATGCGACCTGGTTCGAACATCAGGATGACACGCGACCCGGCAACCATGCACTGGATTCGCCTGACATTTGCGAAATATGCATCAATCGTATAGCCTTTGCCCAGGCTCACCCGCCTCCAGCAACCACCTACAGCCGCCACCGTGAAGGACATCCTCTCCCTCAAGCTTTACACCCGTGTCGCACGTCTTGGCAGCTTCTCCGCTGCGGCGCGCGAATGCGGGCTGTCGCAATCGCAGGTATCGCGCATCATCGCCGATCTGGAAACCGACCTCGGCGCGCGGCTGCTCACGCGGACCACGCGTGCCGTCGTGCTGACCGAGGCCGGCGCCGAATTCCTCGCGCGCCTCGATTCAATCCTGATCGCGCTCGAAGACGCCGAACACAGCGTGCGCGATGGCGGCGAACTGCGCGGCATGCTGCGCATGAGCATGCCGGCCAGTGTGGCGATTCGCGAGGTCATCCCGCGTCTAACACCGTTTCTCGAACTTCATCCGGAGCTACGTCTGCAGGTTTTGCTGGGCGACCGTCCGCAGGATCTCGTCAAGGATGCGGTGGATGTCGCTATCCGGCTCGGGCGGCTGGTCGATTCGAGCGCAACCGCCACGCTGATTACGCAGATCCAGCGCGTGATCATCGCCTCGCGCGACTATGTGGACCGTTATGGCACGCCGGAGAGGCCGGAGGATCTCACGCGGCATCGCATCGTCGGCGGGCCGGCGTCGGTGGTCCCGTCGGGCTGGAAATTCGAGCGTGCGGGCGAAGAGGTGGTGGTCGATCTCGAAGCGCATTTTTCGACCAACGAAAACGAGGGCGCCGTCGCTGCCGCGGTAGGGGGCATCGGCATTACCTCCACGACCGAATGGGCGTGCCGGCGCGAGCTGGCCGACGGTTCGCTCGTCAGGCTGCTCGCTGACTGGACGACCGACGACGTCCCAGTGCATGCGTACTTTCCAATGGGCCGGGCGACCCGCGCGGCAGGGCGCGCAGTCGTCGAACACCTCATGGCCGATCTGCGCCGTGAAGCGCGGCCATCTATGCGCCGCATACATAAGAGATAGCGAAAAAGAGCGGCTACCGCTGCCGCTCAGCCGCCGTTATCTTTACTTCACCACGCAACCGTTCCGGCTCTGCGTTCCGTCGACGTCCGGGACGTCTGGCGGCGCTTCGACTCATCTACCTTCATCTATCGAGACTGACATGAGCACAACCACGCCTGAGCAGAACAAGGCCCTCGTCCTCGAGGCTTTCGATACGCTTTTCAACAAGCGCGACTACGCGGCCGCCGAACGCTTCTGGTCGGACCGCTATATCCAGCACAGCGCACACATTGCACCGGGGCGCGACGGGCTGTTCGGTCTGATCCGCACGCTGCCTGACACACTACGTTACGAGAACCAGCTGATCGTGGCCGAAGGCGACTACGTGATCGCGCATGGCCGTTTCTCCGGCAGCGGCAGGCCAGCCGCGTGGATTGCAGCGGACGTGGTCCGCTTCGAAGACGGCAAGCTCGCCGAGCACTGGGACGTATTGCAGGACGAGGCAACCAGGGAGCAATCCGCGAGCGGTCTGCCGATGTTCGGCGACCGTTTCCCGGAGTGAAGTCCTAGTCCAGAAACATTGGACTTCGAAACCACGATACCTTGAACATTATTTAGGACACCATCATGAAACTGACAGGAAACACGATTTTTATCACAGGCGGCACCTCGGGTATCGGGCGCGCATTGGCCGAGGCGCTGCATCAGCGCGGCAACAAGGTGATCATTAGCGGACGCCGTCGCGGCCTTCTCGACGAGGTGGTCGCAGCCAACCCCGGCATGGCCGCCATCGAGCTGGACATGACTGACGCGGCAAGCATCGAGCGGGCCGCGGCGCAACTGATCCGCGACTATCCCGACTTCAATGTGCTGATCAATAACGCCGGCATCATGCAACCGGATAGCGCTGCGGGCCGGATCGACGATGTGCTGCTGGTTTCTACCGTCGAGACCAATCTGATCGGGCCGATCCGCATGACCTCGGCGCTGCTCGGGCATCTCAAGACGAAGAACAATGCGGTGGTCGCTTATACGACCTCAGTGCTGGCGTTCGTGCCGCTGGCCGTGAGCGCAGTGTATTCGTCGACCAAGGCCGCGTTGCATTCATACATCATGTCGCAGCGCTTCATGTTGCGCGATACCACGGTGCGAGTCCTCGAAATCGCGCCGCCGTGGGTGCGCACCGATCTGATGAACAGCCGCGAAGCTGAACAGGCGATGCCGCTGGATGCGTTTATCAACGAGACTATCGCAGTGCTCGGTACGGACACCGATGAGGTGCTGGTGGATGCGGCCGTGCTGTTCCGCGGCAATCCCGGGCCGGGTGAACATGAACTCGTGAACGGGTTCAATGCCCAGATGGTCGAGGTGTTTGGCGGGTGAGCGGTCGTCTGTGGAAGATCGTTGAAGAGAGGGACCGCGTGAGCAAGCCGGGAGGCTGCGCACGCGGTAAGTCATAACCGTCATGAAGTCGCGAAGTTCGCCGGCTCAGGCGTGCACTTCGATCGAATCTACACGGTCCGGATAGAAGGCGAGGTGATCCTTGATTGCCGCGACTGCCGTGTACGGATGTTCATAGGTCCAGACCGAATTGACCGAACGCTCTCCGCCGGACGGGATCGAGAAATACGAGCAATCGCCCTTGTACGGACAATAGGTCGTATGTTCGGTGCGCTCCAGCAGCGTCATGTCCGTGTCCTTTCTGGGGATGTACAGGACAGCAGGGTAGGCCGCTTCGCGCAACGTCAATGCTTCGCGGGTGTCGGCGATCACCTTGCCGCCGAGCTTGACGACGATGCGCGCCGGATTCGGCTCGACGGTGATCGGATGATCGGCGCCTGGAATCTTGACGGTCTTGCCTGTCTGGTTCGGGTTGCTTGACATTGAAACACTCCTTGGGTTGATTCGCCGCGCAGCGTGGGCCGCGCTCGGCGAGACGGGTGTTGCGGGCCACTGCCCCTATGATCGGCCCTTTGACGATTTTGCGCAGGAACGATGACACGACCGGTGGCCAGGTCTTCCACGAGTGTCTCGATGCCTGTCACACGCGGTTCGATCACATGAAGACAGGCTAGACCATACGCGTTCGGACGTTCGGCGAAATAGCACAGGCGGCCGCCGGATTACTGTTCAATCAGAGCTTCGAGCCGCCATCCACGTGCAGCGTGTCGCCAGTGACCCAGCGGGCTGCATCGGAAGCGAGGAACGCGACCGCACCGGCAATGTCGTCGGGCTGCGCGATGCGCTTCAATGCCTGCATGCCTAGCGTGATGTCGCGACCGGCATCCGTCTTCGTGAAGTTCGACATGTCGGTGGCGACTACGCCAGGCGCAACCGCATTCACGCGAATGCCACGTTCGCCGAGTGCGGAGGCGAAATGCTTGACGAGCGTATCGACCGCGCCTTTGGTCGAGGCATAGGCCGACAGCACGCCCACCGCGGAATGGGCGGCTAGCGACGACAGCAGCACGACGCTACTGCCCTGGCCAAGCACCGGCAGCAACTGTTGCACGAGGAAGTAGGGCGCCCGCACATTCACCGCGAACAGATCGTCGAAATCTTCAATGGTGGTGTCCTCGATGCTCGCGGCCTTGGAGATGCCGGCATTGGCCACCAGAACGTCCAGCCGTTCGCCGACCATTTCACGCACCGCTGCTGCCAGCTTGTGCGGACCGTCTGCCGCGCGCAGATTGGCGCCGATCTTCTGTGCCTTGCCGCCCGCTGCGCGGATCTCGGCAACGACAGCGTCGGCTTCCTTCTCGCCACTGCTGTAGTGAATCAGGACCTCTGCGCCCTGTCTGGCGAGTGCGAGGGCGCTGGCGCGGCCGATGCCACGCGAAGCGCCGGTGACGAGGGCGGTTTTTCCAGTCAGGCTAGTCATGGTCAATCTCCAGTGAGGTTAAAAGCTGCTGTGCCTGTGAAGTTCGGATGCGTGTTCGTCATCCGGTAGTTCAGAGCTGTGACGCGAAGGGGTGGACGTTCGCGTCGCTGCCATGAGAGCTAATTTAGGGGTGCACAGCACAAAGGAAAAAGACTTTGTGGGCTGGTGGCCATGCCTCGTGGGCATGTGCTGCAAACGCAATGCCGCATGATGGGCGTTGAGTGGCCCATTGAGGCTTGCTATAGGAGGGTGTCGGGGAAATGAAAGTATGTTGGGGCGTGCATGACCGGAAGATCAAAAAAAACCTCCCGGGCAGCCACAGCCTGGTGATCTGGCCGCGCTGTTGTACCGGCGCGCGGCCGGAAAACCACCCTGCAGATTCGATGCGCGTTACAGCGACGCTTCGAGTTCCTCGATCGCTTCGGCGAGCACCATTTGCGCGGCATTGGCCGGCCGTGCCGCAGTGCGGCCTGCAGGCCCATAAACCGCGTCGCCGCGTACGATGCTGGATCCCGTGATGGCGCAAATGCCCTGCGAGCGCGCGATCCTGCGAATCCACAACTGTTCGCAGTAGTTAGCGGCGGTGGAGTCGCGCCACGTAATCGAAACCGATTTAGCGGTGAAACGCTCGACAAACGTCACCACGGCGCTTTTGTTGTCGGCGGCCCTTCCGCGCGAACGATCCGCCGCTGCACCCCGGCGCGCCGGGTTGGCGCAATCGCGACCCGAGCGCGTCGCGGAGAGGCGAGGCGTACCTTGCATGCGGCCCGTACCCGCCGCTTCTTCCACATCGCTATCAGGCATCTCGTCCTGCGTGGACAAGGCGCTTTCTTTCAATCCGGCAATCACCACTGCCCATGGATCTGCGAGGCGGGGACGCGCAAGCGCCTCGCCAGCGGTCGAAAAGGCACGCTCAACCACACTGTTACGCTGCGCTGCATCTGCCTTCAGGTGCCGACTGCGCCCCGTGGGTGCGTTCATCGTGGCTGCCAGGTCTGGCTCGGGTCCTGTAACGTTCACGTCGAATCCTTTATCTGATTCCGCTCCCCGGGACCGCTTCTGCCCGCCACGACGGGTCGGGACGGCTGAGCGCGGCAACCCGCGACGCGTCGCAAAGACGCGAACGCCCGTCGTGACGGCATGCGGCACAACGGGGCTGAAGGCGGAAAGCTGGTGTCATTGGCGACACCCTCGAACGCATCTTATCGGCCGGCTCACGCGAGATAAATGCGCGTTCGCTGAAAACAATGTTTGGGTTCGGCCAACAATGAAGGGGCGCTGCGAGGCGCCCCTTGTGCTCAGACAGTGACGACGATCTTGCCGAACTGGCCGTTTTTCTCCAGATAGCGGTGCACCTCAACCATTTCGTCGAACTTGAAGGTGCGGTCGATCACCGGCTTGAGCGCGCCGCTTTCCAGCCCCTTCAGGACATATTCGACCGCGGCCTTGCGCCGCGCCTCATCACCGCTCGTCAGCCAGATGTTGTGAGCTTTGACGGTGATGACCCTGGCGATCATGTCGAGGATCGGCAGCGGCGTGACATCGGTGCTGAGCGCGCCATAGATGTACAGGATGCCGTTGAAGGACAACGCCTCGACCAGTTTGGTCAAGGTCGGGCCGCCGACCGGGTCGAAGGCGACACGTGCGCCATTGCCGCCCGTGATGCGCTTGACCTCTTGCACCAGGTCGGCTTCTTCCGTGGCAATCACGTGTGCTGCGCCGGCGTCGAGCAACTGCTGACGCTTTTCCGAGGTGCGTGTGAGCGCGATCGAGGTTGCGCCCGCGTAATTGGCGATCTGGATCGCCGCAAGGCCCACGCTGCTCGAGGCCGCCGGAATGATGACGAAGTCGCCCTTCGTGACCTTGGCGTCTTCGATCAGCGCGCCGTACGCGGTGACGAACATCATCCACACCGAGGCGCCCTCAGCGTAGGACAGCGACTTGGGATGCTTCACGACCGCATGTTCCGGCACGATGACGATTTCGCCGTACGTGCCGTAGCTGTTCATCGAAAACGACGGCATGACATTGACTTCGTCGCCGGCCGCGATGCCGTTCACCTCCGGTCCCACCGCATCGACGACGCCGGCGGCCTCGTACCCCAGAACGGCCGGAAACTTGACGGGCTCGATATAGTCATCGAGACGCCACATCGATTCGGCGCGGTTGATGCCGATTGCCTTCACTTTAATGCGAACTTCATGCGGGCCGGGGGCGCGCACCTGATGCTCGACGAATTCGAGCACTTCGGGAGCGCCGGCTTTGGCAAACTGAACTATGCGTGACATAGAAACCTCGTGATGTGAGTGGATGCTGGTGGTGTCGTGCGTTGAGCGTTACGGCGAGTGCTCAGGAGCACACCGTCTCGGCTTCTTCGTAAGCCGGGAAGTCCGAGTAGTGCTTTTCGTCGCCGCCCCAGAACGCGGAGCGCACGTATGGCGTGAGCGGCAGGTTGTGCTGCAGGCGATAGGGCAGATCCGGGTTCGACGAGAAGTGACGACTGAAAGCCACCAGGTCGGCATCGCCGGATGCGACGATCGCTTCGGCGCTGGCGCCATCGAAGCCGCCTGCGGCGATGATCGGACCTGAGAAGTGCGCGCGCAGATACTTCACCGCCACCGGTGCGTGACCTTCATGCAACGTGTCGTCTCCTTTGATGCGCGGTTCGATCACGTGAAGATAGGCCAAACCGTAACCGTCGAGTACTTTAGCCACGTAGCTAAAGGTGGCTTCCGGGTTGCTATCGGAGATACCGCCCCATTCGCCGGACGGCGAGATCCGTACACCTGAGCGCCCGGAGCCGAACACCGAAAGCGCCGACTTTCCCGGGAGTGAACAGGTGAGCCATGATCTTTCCTTTGCTGGGTAGATATATATTGCAAGCATGGATTGAAATCGGCTCCGGGTCGCCATCCTGAGTGGACCGCCGTCCCGTCGCCGCCTGATCGGTAATGTAGTGAGGTCTTGTCGAAAGCTAAAAGACTTTGTAAGCTGGCAGGCATGCCTATCAGGCATGGATCGAATTTGAGGGTCTATGGAACTACGCCATTTGCGGTATTTCATTGCGGTTGCCGAGACTGGCAGCCTGACGGTCGCGGCCGAGCGTCGGCTGTTCACTTCGCAGCCGTCGTTGAGCCGGCAGATCCGCGATCTGGAGGAGGAGGTCGGTGCCGACCTGTTTAGCCGCAGCGCGCGCGGGGTCGAACTGACGGCCGCAGGCAAGGCGTTTCTCGATCACGCGCGGCTCGCGCTCTCGCAGGTGGATGCAGCGGGCGAAGCGGCGCGGCGCGCGGCGCAGCCGAGCAAGCCGGTCTTTGCGCTCGGCTTTCTGACTGGGCAGGAAATGACGTGGTTGCCGCGCGCGATGCAGGTGCTGCGCGAGGAATTGCCGAAGGTCGACGTGACGGTGTCGAGCCACTACTCGCCGGATCTGGCGGACGCCCTCGCGCGCGGCAAGCTCGACCTCGCGTTTCTACGCGCGGAACCGGGCTTCGATCTCGACTATCGCGTCGTGAGCCAGGAGAAACTGGTCGTGCTGATGCCGAGCGATCACCGCCTCACTGAGCGGGCCACCATCCGCCCCGGGGATTTCGCGGGTGAGCCTTTCATCATGGCGACCAACAAGGCCAAGGTGCTGCATCAGGTGATCTTGAAGTATCTGAAGGACAAGGCGATTGAGGTCGCGCCCGAACATGGTGTCGACAACCTCGCGATGGCGATGTCGTTAGTAGCCTCTACGCGCGGTCTGGCGCTGATGCCCGAGTACGCGAACAATCTGCTGCCATGGTCGGTAGTGAGCCGTCCGCTCGAAGGCGAGGCGCCGACGATCGATCTGGTGATTGGCTACAGCAAATCGAATACGTCTGCGGTGTTGAAGCTGTTTCTTTCGAGGGCGGATGAGTTATTGATGTAGTCGCTCGATGATCCCTCGCGCTGCGGCGGGATTGCGTTCCTTGAAGCCGCTGATCACGTAGAGGTATACGTCGCGTCCCTTTTTCGTGCCGGTGTCTGCTGCGACCGGTTCGAGGTCGTCCGGTACTGTGCCCGCGGCGAGCTGGCTGGCCCGTTCCGCCCATGTGTCGAGCGCCTTCTTCGAGTAGCCCTGGGCCTGCTTTTCGGAAGTCCCCATGATCCGGGCGTACACGAAGGGCGCGGTGAGGTCGGCGATCTGCGGATACTCGCCGTCCGCCGCGAGCACGATAGCGACGCCGTATTTGCGCGCCAGCGCGACAAAGGCCTCGCTACGGAAGCTCTCGTGCCGGACTTCGACCGCATGCCTCAACGTGAGCCCGTCCAGATTTTTGGGCAACAGCGTCAGAAATGCTTCGAAATCCTCTGCATCGAATTGCTTGGTTGTGGCGAATTGCCAGTTGATCGGCCCGAGCTTGTTTTTCAGGTGGGTGAGGCCGCTGGCGAAGAAGCGCTCCATGCTGTCACCGGCTTCTGCCAGCACGCGCCGGTTGGTTGCGTAGCGCGGCGCCTTGAGCGAGAACACGAAATCGTCGGGTGTCTCGTCGTGCCACTTCATGTAGCTCTCGGGTTTTTGCAAACCGTAGAAGGTGCCGTTGATTTCGATGGTGGTCAACTGGCGGCTCGCGTATTCCAGTTCGCGCTTTTGCGTCAGGTCCTCTGGATAGAACACGCCTCTCCATGGGGCGTACGTCCAGCCGCCAATGCCGACCCTGATCTGCGGTTTCGTGCGCGTTGCCATATGCGGTTGTCCTCGTTGTTTGGGGTGCCGCGTGGTGCGACGACTTTTCCAAGGGGCTCAGTAAGTTCGATGCCTTCCCTTATCCTGGCAAATCCGATTGCATGTGTCCATGAGTTGCGAGCGCGACCATGTCAAGAGTGGCGACTTTCACGCTAACGTATTGGAATTCAGGTTACATGGAACCTGAAACGCGAGGTGGCACGCTTGTCCATTGAACTCCGCCTGATCACCGCCACGCTTCTTACAAGGAAAGTTACATGCTGAAGATCCATCACCTGGGCCACTCGCAATCCGAACGGGTCGTGTGGCTCTGCGAAGAGCTCGGCGTTCCCTACGAGCTCGAAAAATACACGCGCGACTCCGTCACGCGCCTGTCGCCGCCGGAGCTGAAGGCGCTGCATCCGCTTGGCGCGGCGCCGCTTGTGGAAGTCGACGGCATGTTGCTGGCCGAGTCCGCTGCTATCGTCGAGTTCATCCTCGCCCGCTATGGTCATGGACGTTTGCAGCACGCACCGGACCATGCGGATTTTGCTTCGTATCTCTACTGGTTTCACTTCGCCAACGGCAATCTGCAGCCGGTCATGCTTCGAACCATGACTGTGGGACGTTGCGGACTGGCGCCGGACCATCCGGTTCAAACGTCGTCGCTCGATCGCCTTGAAAAAGTGCTGGCACTGGTCGAGACGCGCCTCGCGCATAACGACTATCTCGCGGGCAGCGAATTCACCGCAGCCGACATCATGAGCGTTTTCTCGCTGACCACGATGCGCCTGTTCCATCCTCTCGATCTCACGCCTTATCCCAACATACTCGCGTACCTGCAGCGCATCGGTGCAAGACCTGCTTATCAGCGGGCGATGGCCAAAGGCGATCCGGACTTGACGCCGATGTTGACCTGAAGTCACGGCCTTATCTCAAAACGGCATAGTTGTTATCTGTCATATAGCGTTGCGCGATACGGTCCGCGGTCGGCACACTTGATCCACAAATCAATTACCGCCAATCGCAACTGCGTTGCATGGGGTGAGCGTCGGCGCTAAAGCGCCAACCCTCACCGACCGCGACAGGAGACATCTATGCGTACCCAAGTCGGCATCATCGGCGCCGGGCCGGCAGGCCTGCTTCTTTCCCATCTGCTTCATCTGCGTGGCATCGAGTCCGTCGTGCTCGAATCGCGCACGCGCGCGCAGATCGAATCCACCATCCGCGCCGGCGTGCTCGAACAGGGCACCATGGACCTGCTCTGCGAGGCCGGTGTCGGCGCGCGCATGAAGGCCGAGGGCGCGCTGCATCATGGCTTTGAACTCGCTTACGAGGGCAAGCGCCGCCGGATCGACCTGACCGGACTAACGGGCCACTCGATCACCGTCTATGCCCAGCACGAGGTCATCAAGGACCTCGTGGCGGCGCGGCTGGAGGCGGGTGGCACCTTGCTGTTCAGCGTGTCGGATACTTCGATTCACGGTATCGATACGGATACGCCTTCGATCCGCTTTCGCCATCAAGGCGAGGCGTGCGAGCTTCAGTGCGACTTCGTGATTGGCTGCGACGGGTCGCAAGGAGTGTCACGAGCGTCGATTCCTGCAGTCTTGCGCAAGGACTATGAGCGCGTCTATCCGTTCGGATGGTTTGGCATCCTGTGCGAAGGGCCGGCGTCTTCCGACGAACTGATCTACGCGCGCCACGAACGGGGTTTCGCGCTGGTCAGTACCCGTTCGGCGAACGTGCAACGGATGTATTTCCAGTGCGACCCGAAGGACTCCGTCGACAACTGGTCCGACGATCGCATCTGGGCCGAAATGCACGCGCGGGTCGATTCTTCCGACGGTCAGAAAGTGGTGGACGGCAAGATCTTCCAGAAGAACATTGTTGCCATGCGCAGCTTTGTCTCGACCACCATGCAGCACGGCAGGCTCTTTCTGGCTGGTGATGCGGCCCATATCGTGCCGCCGACGGGCGCCAAGGGCATGAACCTGGCGATCGCCGATGTGCGTGTGTTGACCGCTGCCTTGCTGGCCTTTTACGCGGAAAACCGCCGGGATCTGCTGGATAACTACAGCGCTACCGCGCTCAAACGCGTCTGGCGGGCGGAGCACTTCTCGTACTGGATGACGCGCATGATGCACCGGCTCGACGATGCCTCACCGTTCGAGCAGCAACTTCAGGTGGCGGAGCTCGAGCATGTCACTACCTCGCGGGCAGCGGCTACCGCGATGGCGGAGAACTACGTGGGCGTGGCGCCGGTGTGAACCTCGCGCATTCCTAGGCGCTGGTGACCTTATGTGCTGCCTTCGCCGCTTCTGCCGCTTGTGCCTTTTCCAGCCGCCGGCTCGCTTCACCCACCTCATGCCGGAACTGCACCAGGGCGGCGAGCGCCGCATCGGGCGGCTGCAATGCCGCCCACAGCACCTCGATCAGACTGTCGGCAGTGGCTTCGATATCCGTGCGGCGATTGGCAAGCGTCGCATCCCACAGCACGTGTTCCATGGGTCCAAACACCATCGAACGCAGCAGCCGTAACGGCACATCCGCACGAATCTGACCGGTTTCCTGGCCATGGGCGAGCACGCGCATCAGCGGTGCCGTGTAGCGCCGCTGCAGATCGGTCAACGCTTCGCTCAACTCGTGATGCCGCGCGCGTCCCTCGGAAAGCACCAGCGCGCACAGATCCGTGCCGTTCACCAGCATCAAACGAAGATGCATGCGGACGATGAACGCGAATTGCTGCCTCACGCTGCCGTCGCGCGGCAGACCCGTTTCAATTGCACCGATGATTTCGTCGTACCAGTCGCCGATCACCCGTGCGCACAACTCGCGCTTGCCGCGGAAATAACTGAACACGGTCGCCTCGGAGATGCCGAGCCGTTGCGCAATCTCTGCCGTGGTCGCACGTTCGTAACCCTTTTCGGAGAACACGTCGCGGCCCGCCTGAAGGATTTCCTTCACGCGTTGCTGCGATTTACGCCCTGCCGGCTCGCGGCGCGACGCAAGCGCCTCTGTCCTGGGTGTGGCCCTCGCCATGGCGGTCGGTGCAGGCTTCGATGCGGCCATCATATGAGTCCAGTTCAGTTTTGAGCCTTGGAGGCTACCGGTGTGGGCGAGTTTAGCATGCTGAAACGGCGCTTTGGAGTACATTTCCCGTATCTGAGTATCACTCAAAAATACCTATTGACGTATACGTAAATCTAGCGTGAAATTCGCTAATCCCACGTATTCCTGGAGACACTGCAATGAGTAACCTGCCCGGTTTGCAATTCCCGCTCGGTGAAGAGATCGAAATGCTGCGTGACAGCCTCGCGGGTTTTGCGGCGAAAGAAATCGCGCCGCGCGCCGCTGAAATCGACCGCACCGACCAGTTTCCGATGGACCTGTGGAAGAAATTCGGCGACCTGGGCGTGCTGGGCATGACGGTGTCGGAGGAGTACGGCGGCGCCAATATGGGCTATACGGCCCACATGATCGCCATGGAGGAAATCTCGCGGGCGTCGGCCTCGGTGGGTCTGTCGTACGGCGCGCATTCGAACCTCTGCGTGAACCAGATTCATCGCAACGGCACCGAGGCGCAAAAGCGCAAGTACTTGCCGAAGCTCGTGTCCGGCGAGCACGTCGGCGCACTCGCCATGAGCGAGCCGAACGCCGGCTCGGACGTGGTCAGCATGAAGCTGCGCGCGGACAAGAAGGGCGGCCACTATGTGCTGAACGGCACCAAGATGTGGATCACTAACGGTCCGGATTGCGACACGCTGGTGGTCTATGCGAAAACCGATCTCGAAGCCGGCCCGCGCGGCATCACGGCGTTTATCGTCGAGAAGGGCATGAAGGGCTTCTCGGTGGCGCAGAAGCTCGACAAGCTCGGCATGCGCGGCTCGCACACGGGCGAGCTGGTGTTCGAGAACGTCGAGGTGCCGGAAGAAAACATCCTCGGCCAGTTGAACGGCGGCGTGAAGGTGTTGATGAGCGGGCTCGATTACGAGCGCGCCGTGCTGGCAGGCGGCCCGACCGGCATCATGGTCGCGGTGATGGACGCGGTGGTTCCGTATATTCATGACCGCAAGCAGTTCGGCCAGTCGATCGGCGAATTCCAGCTGATTCAGGGCAAGGTGGCCGATCTGTACACCACGCTGCAGGCTTGCCGTGCGTATCTGTACGCGGTGGGTCGTCAACTCGACACAATGGGTTCCGAACACGTGCGCCAGATGCGCAAGGACTGCGCCGGCGTGATTCTCTACACCGCTGAAAAGGCCACGTGGATGGCCGGCGAAGCGATCCAGATCCTCGGCGGCAACGGCTACATCAACGAGTACCCGGTGGGCCGTCTGTGGCGCGATGCGAAGCTCTATGAGATCGGCGCGGGCACCAGCGAGATCCGCCGTATGCTGATCGGCCGCGAACTGTTTGCTGAAACGGCCTGACCGGTGGCACCCGGTTGCCACTCAGTTGCCACTCAGTTGCCACTCAACCCGCCTGGTCGAACCGGGCGGCGCATAGAACAGCGGCGCTCAGGAGAGCCAAGCAATGCCGATCATCGAAACAAAGCTGAATCCCCGCTCGGACGATTTCCGCAACAACGCGGCTGCGCTCGAGGTGCTGGTTGCCGACCTGCGCGCCAAAGTCGAGAAACTTGCGCTTGGCGGCGGGCAGGCCGCGCGCGACAAGCACGTGGGACGCGGAAAACTTCTACCGCGCGACCGGATCGCGCAACTGCTCGACCCGGGCACGCCGTTTCTGGAACTGTCGCAACTGGCGGCGTTCGGCATGTATAACGACGATGCGCCGGGTGCCGGCGTGATCACCGGTATTGGCCGCATCGCGGGGCAGGAATGCGTGATTGTCTGCAACGACGCCACCGTCAAAGGCGGTACGTACTATCCGGTCACCGTGAAGAAACATGTGCGGGCGCAGGAGATTGCCGCTGAAAACCATCTGCCGTGCGTGTATCTGGTGGATTCGGGCGGCGCCAATCTGCCGAATCAGGATGACGTGTTCCCCGATCGCGATCACTTCGGGCGCATCTTTTACAACCAGGCGAACCTGTCCGCAGCCGGCATTCCGCAGATCGCGGTGGTGATGGGGTCGTGCACGGCGGGTGGCGCTTACGTGCCGGCGATGAGTGACGAGTCGATCATTGTCAAGAACCAGGGAACGATTTTTCTCGGCGGGCCGCCGCTCGTGAAAGCCGCGACCGGCGAAGTAGTGAGCGCGGAAGACCTCGGTGGCGGCGACGTGCATACGCGCCTGTCGGGCGTGGTCGATCATCTGGCGCAAAACGACGCGCATGCGCTAGGGATTGCTCGCAGCATCGTCGGTAATCTGAACCGTACCAAGCAGGTTCCGTTGGCGCTGCAGGAGCCGAAACCGCCGCGTTACGACGCGCAGAGCATCTACGGCGTGATCCCTGTCGATACGCGCAAGCCGTTCGATATCCGCGAGGTAATCGCGCGTATCGTCGACGACTCCGCTTTCGACGAATTCAAGGCCCGCTACGGCACGACGCTTGTCACTGGCTTCGCGCATATCTGGGGCCATCCGGTCGGCATTATCGCTAACAACGGCATTCTGTTTTCGGAGTCGGCTCTCAAGGGTGCACACTTCATCGAGCTGTGCTGCCAGCGCAAGATCCCGCTTGTGTTTCTGCAGAACATCACCGGCTTCATGGTGGGTCGCAAGTACGAAAACGAAGGTATCGCACGCAACGGCGCGAAGATGGTGACGGCCGTCGCGACGGCCAAGGTGCCGAAATTTACCGTGATCATCGGCGGCTCGTTCGGTGCAGGCAATTACGGCATGTGCGGCCGCGCGTATTCTCCGCGTTTCCTGTGGATGTGGCCGAACGCGCGCATCTCGGTGATGGGCGGAGAACAGGCGGCCTCCGTGCTGGCCACCGTTAAACGCGATGGGATCGAAGGCAAGGGCGGCTCCTGGAGTGCGGAGGAGGAAGAGGCGTTCAAGCAGCCGATCCGCGAGCAATACGAGCATCAAGGGCACCCGTACTATGCAAGTGCACGCCTGTGGGACGACGGTGTGATCGACCCGGCGCAGACCCGCGATGTGCTCGGCCTCGGACTGTCCGCGACAATGAATGCACCGATCGAAGACACGCGTTTCGGCGTGTTCAGGATGTAACGCGGCAGCTCGACGGAAGGAGCGAATCGATATGCAACACGAAACATTGATCCTGACGACAGCCGGTCAGGTTGCGACAGTCACGCTGAACCGACCCGATGTACGCAACGCATTCAACGAAACGATGATTGCCGAAGTGACCGCGGCGTTCCAGGCGCTCGACGGGCGCGACGACGTGCGAGCGGTCGTGCTGGCGGCAAACGGCAAGGCGTTTTGCGCGGGCGCGGATCTGAACTGGATGAAAAAGATGGCCGGTTACTCCGACGAGGAGAACCGTGCCGACGCGATGCGCCTCGCCGCCATGCTGTCGGCGATTTACCGCTGCAACAAGCCGGTGATCGCTCGCGTCAGTGGTGACGCCTACGCGGGCGGCATGGGCCTGATCTGCGCGTGCGACATCGTAGTGGCGCTGGATACCGCGCGCTTCTGCCTCTCCGAAGCGCGCCTCGGTCTGATTCCCGCCACCATCGCGCCGTATGTGATCCGCGCGCTTGGCGAACAGGCCTCGCGTCGCTACTTCACCACCGCGGAATTGTTCGACTGCGCAACGGCGCTGCGCCTGGGCCTCGTCAGCGAATCGGTCAGCGAAGAGCAACTCGACGCCACCGTGCAGCAACTGGCCGACACGCTGTGCGCCAACGGCCCGCACGCCGTGCGAGCCTGCAAGCAACTCGTGCAGGACATCGCGGGGCGCGAACTGGATGAAGCACTGATCGCGGACACGGCCTCGCGTATCGCGCGCGTGCGCGCCAGTGCGGAAGGTCGCGAAGGAGTGGCGTCGTTCCTCGAAAAGCGCACGCCGTCGTGGCGCACATGAGGCCTTGGGCAAGATGCCGCCGGACGCCACGATTACCCGCAGAACAACGGTCCTGAACGGGACACTTCATCGAGACACCTCATGTTCAACAAGATTCTGATCGCTAACCGCGGCGAGATTGCCTGTCGGGTCGCCGCAACCTGCAAGCGTCTCGGCATCGCGAGCGTAGCGGTGTATTCCGATGCGGACGCCAACGCGAAGCATGTCGCGGCGTGCGATGAGGCGGTACACATCGGCGGCGCGACTGCGGCGGAGAGCTATCTGCGCTACGAACGCATCATCGCGGCGGCGCTCGCAACCGGCGCACAGGCGGTGCATCCGGGCTACGGTTTCCTGTCGGAAAACGAAGACTTCGCCCAGGCGTGCGCAGCCGCAGGCATTGCGTTCATCGGACCGCCGGTCGAAGCGATTGCGGCAATGGGCTCGAAAGCGGCTGCCAAAGCGTTGATGCATGCTGCTGCCGTGCCGCTGGTGCCGGGCTACCATGGCGACGATCAGGATGCCAAACTGCTGCAACGTGAAGCAGATGCGATCGGCTATCCGGTGCTGCTCAAAGCGAGCGCAGGTGGTGGCGGCAAAGGCATGCGCGTGGTCGAGCGCAGCGAAGACTTCGCGGCGGCGCTTGCATCGTGCAAGCGCGAAGCCGCAAGCAGCTTTGGCAATGATCGTGTGCTGATCGAAAAGTATCTGACGCGGCCGCGCCATGTCGAAGTGCAGGTGTTCGCCGATCAGCAGGGCGGCACCGTATATCTGTTCGACCGCGATTGTTCGGTGCAGCGTCGCCATCAGAAGGTGTTGGAAGAAGCCCCAGCGCCGGGCCTTGCCGCCGAGTTGCGGCGTGCGATGGGCGAAGCGGCGGTCGCGGCGGCGCGTGCGGTGAACTATGTCGGCGCGGGCACGGTTGAATTCATCATGACCGGTGCGAGCGACTTCTACTTCATGGAGATGAATACGCGCCTGCAGGTCGAGCACCCGGTCACCGAAATGGTAACGGGCCTCGATCTGGTGGAATGGCAATTGCGCGTAGCGTCCGGCGAGCCGTTGCCGCTGACACAAACGCAACTGAAACTCGATGGTCATGCCATCGAAGCGCGTATCTACGCCGAGCATCCGGCACGCGGCTTCCTGCCGTCGACGGGCACGCTCAAGCATCTGCGCATGCCTGAGGGCGTGGAGTTTGCGATCGTTTCGCCAGGGGTAGCCGGTTCGCGCGCTGCGGTGCGGATCGATAGCGGCGTGCGCGAAGGCGACACGATTACGCCGTACTACGATCCGATGATTGCGAAGCTGATCGTCCATGGTGCGACGCGTGCCGAGGCGCTGGCGCGGATGAGCCGGGCGTTGCGCGCTTGCGAGGTGGTGGGTCCGCATACCAATGTCGAGTTTTTGCAGCGTATCGTCACGAGCGAGCCGTTTTCCAGTGGCGATCTCGATACCGGCCTGATCGAGCGGCATCACGCTGCGTTGTTTGCGCCGGTGCAAAAGCCATTTCGCGAAGCCGTGGCGCTGGCCTGTGCGGCCTTGCTAACGCGTGAAGGCGGTACGGCCCATGGCGCATCGCCGTGGGATGCGCTGTCGCATTGGCGGTTAAATAGCGGTTATACGCAGACCCTCGCATGGCGCGACGTCGAAAACGAAAGCGCCTTTGCGGTGACGTTTGCTCGCGATGGCGGCGTGCAGACACTGGAACATGATGGTCAGCGCGACGGCTTTACATGGTGGAGCGGGACAGGTGCACATGAGTTCGGCGCGATGATCGGCGACTCGCACGTCACCGGGCGCGTCTTCGTGGATGGCGACGTGTTCCATGTGTTCTGTCTGGGCGAGGCGTTGGCTTTCGAATGGCAAAACCTGCTCGCACACGCGGCCGATGCCGAACACGGCGAAGGGCGCCTCACCGCGCCGATGCCCGGCAAGGTGATCGCGGTTCTTGTCGAACCGGGTGCGGTTGTCGAGAAAGGTACACCGCTGATCGTCATGGAAGCCATGAAGATGGAGCACACCATCGGAGCGCCGGCGGCCGGCACGGTATCGGAGGTGCTGTACGCGGTGGGCGATCAGGTAGCGGACGGTGCGCAGTTGCTGGTGCTGGATGTCGGCTGATTGCGCGTAGTCCAGACCGCTCAGGCAAGGTGCGGATACCCCAGCGCCCGCGCCTCGCTTTCCATCTGGTTGATGCGCGCATAGTCGCCTAGCGATAGGCGTGAAAATCCCTTGAGACGCAGTCGCTTCGCACGCATGGGTTGTGAAGCGAGGGCGTCGTCCAGCGCCGCGCGCATCGATTCGACGGTGCTCTGCGGCACATCGTTCGCGGCAATCAGCGGTAAGCCCGGCGATGCCGCTGTCCAGCCTGGCACTCGCACCTGCTGCGTGAGTTCGGGCAACTCGTCGCACATGAACGCAAACGTGACACAGTCGATTGCGGCAACATCCGCGCGGTTCTCCACCACCGCTCGCAGCGAGCCGAGGTGCGAACCGGTGCGGATGACTTCGCTAAAGAATCGCCCATCCTTTGCAAGCGGCGCCACCGCATGTCGGAATACATTCATGCCACTATTCGAATCGTCCTGGTTATAGGCAGCGCGTGTGCCGCGGCATGCGTCCAGAGAGTCGAACGGTGCGTTCGCTCGGGTGATCAACGCGCTCGAGTAGTTCGCGCCCGCACAGCCTGGCGCGTCGAATTGCGGCGTCGCAATCAATTGAACGTGACGCTGCAAACCGCTGACAAGCGGATAGCCGCAGGTCTGCGATATCAGGAGGTCGGGGCGGCGCCACAGCGCATGCAGGTCTTCGCCCGGATCGATCAGGGCGGCATGCGGGTCCACTGCCTTTAAAACGTCAGCAAGGAATGCGCGCCACTCGGCGGCGAGCGCGGGCGTGACGTTGTACATCGGAAGGGCGGCGACGCGGTTCATGAGGGTTCTCTTTTCTTGCGCAATTCGCGTAGTTCCGGTTCGTGTCTTTCGGCCCATTGCCACACTTCGCAGAATGCTGCGCACAGGCTCGTTCCCAGTTCAGTCAACGAGTATTCGACGCGTGGGGGAACCTCCGGATGCACGGTACGCAACACGAGTCCGTCGGCCTCCATTTGTCGCAACGTCTTCGTCAACATTCTTTGGCTGATCGAGCCGACCAGTTCGCCGACGCGCGTAAAGCGCACTACGCCATTCTGATTGAGCACCTCAAGGACGCACATCGTCCATTTGTCCGCGACGCGGCCGAGCACGTCGAGCACAAGTGCATCGAGTTCCGCTGAGGACGAGTGCCCGGTCGTCGATTTGAATACGACCCGTCGATTTTCTTTTTTGCCGTTCGCCATTGAGAATCCGCATTACGCACATTGATGTTCGTACCACACAAACCGGTGCCTACTTCCCGAATGAGAGTGCTTGCCATACGCTAGCACAACCTCATACAGGAGAACAGCCATGCAAATTAGCGGAAACACGATTCTGATCACCGGCGGCGGTTCGGGCATTGGGCGCGCGCTCGCGGAAGCATTTCATCGCCGTGGCAACAAGGTCATCGTCGCGGGGCGCCGCCAGTCCGCACTCGATGCTGTGCGCGAGGCCAATCCAGGCATCGAGACAGCCACGCTGGACCTCACGGATCCGCAAGACATTGCCCGCTTCGCGGCGCAGATCGTTCGCGACTATCCCACGCTGAACGCGCTCCTCAACAATGCTGGCATCATGCAGCCTGAAGACTGGCGTGCGGCCGATGTGAATACGAGTATCGCCGAGGCGACGATCGCCACGAACCTGCTCGCCCCTATTCGTCTCACTGCTGCATTGTTGCCACTGCTGCGTAAGCAGGCGAAGTCGACGGTGCTGACCGTGTCGTCGGGACTGGCATTCCTGCCGCTCGCCATCACGCCGACGTACAGCGCCACCAAGGCAGCAATCCACTCGTTTAGCGAGTCGCTGCGCTATCAGTTTAAGGGCACGAATGTGGATGTTGTGGAAATCGCGCCGCCTTACGTGCAGACCGAACTGATGGGCGAGCAACAGGCCAGCGACCCCAACGCGATGCCGCTTACGGAGTATATTGACGAAGTCATGTCGATTCTGGAGTCGCAGCCTGACGCGCACGAAGTGCTGGTCAAGCGTGTGCTCCCGCTGCGCTTTGCGGCCGAGCAGGGAAGTGAAGGTTATGCAAAACAGTTTGCCGGCTTGAACGATCACTTCGCTGGCAGCTAGATGTGTTGTATCAGATCGGGCTCAAACCATGAGATCAGACATCGCCGTTGTTCAGATCGAACGATTCTCCCAGTCCTGGGAGAGCGATGTCTGGTCGCTCATTTCGCAAGTCTGGGCGGAATTCGGTATTCACGACGACCCACGCGCGGAGAGTGATCTTGGCGATCTGGCCCACGCTTATCAAGAGGGTGCCAGCGGGTTCTGGATTGCGATCAGCGACAGCCGGGTGGTCGGTACCGCTTCCTTGAAAGACCTCGGTGACGGGTTGATTGCGGTGAAAAGGTTCTATGTCCTCAAGGAATTCCGCGGCACCACGATAGGCACGGCGCAACGTCTTCTGGACCATCTCGTGCAGCATGCTCGTCAGAGTGGCGCAACAACTCTATGCCTCGGTACCATCGAACTAACCGTCGCTGCGCAGCGGTTTTACGAAAAAAATGGTTTCCAGAGAGTGCCACGTAGTGTGCTTCCCACTGAGCGGTTTGCGGCCGAGATCGATACGCTCTTTTATAAGTTGCCTCTGGCGTGAACCGCATCGGTATCGATAGCGCGGCCGGTCGTTAGACCGTTCACCGCGCGGACTTCGGAGTGACTTCGTCAATCAAGGAGCTAGTAAGGCATCCGAATTGACGAATGCCTCACCACTCAACAACAGGTTCGACGATCCACTTATAGTCAGGCAGTCCAGGCGTATTCGCCGAACATTTCCTCCAGCGGAGGATTGGCGACGCTGCCGGCATAGTTGGTGATGGTCGATGCGGCCACGACCAGAATGACTTCGAGCACCAGAGACTGGTCGAATCCGGCAGCCGTGAACGAGGCGACATCGCGATCGTCGAGACGACCACGCTTTTCGATCAACGTACGTGCAAGACGCGAAAGCGCGGCGAGCTTGCTGTCCTGCGGCAAGCCGCGCGTACGGATCGCCTGAACGTCTGCTTCATGAAGGCCTTCCTTGAGTGCCAGGAACGTATGGAAGGCGACCGCCCAGGTGGAGCCGTTCGTGACGGCATTCGTCAGCAGAAGCGTCTGGATCTGTGCTTCCGTAAAGCTGCCGGTATGAACCTGCTGGAACACGCCGACCAGACCGTTGATCAGCTTCGGCGATCCGGCGATCGCGCCGGCAATATTGGGCACCATGCCAAACGCTTGCGCGAGTGCCTGCAACGACGGCTTCGACTGTTCGGGTGCGGATTCAAGCGTATAAACGGGAAACTTAGCCATGGTTTTTTCCTTGAGAGTTAAGCGCGTACGTTAAGTAGTGATCGCACGACAGATGTAGATTAAGTTTGTGCGGGCAATGCGCCAACTACCTCCGAAGTAATAGCGGCAGCGCGGCTGCGATTGTTCGATCAGATCGCATGATTCATCCTGGTTATCCAGCCTGATAAGAAGCGAAACCCTTTCTATACTCAGCCCAGAGGTGCCGGGTTTAGGCGCGAGCGAGCCGGGGTGTGGCTTGCGGGTCAAGCGGCGATGAACTGATAACGTAGGAGATTGACAATGCTCGGAAAGAACGCGGTCTGGCTGATTACTGGATGCTCGAAGGGTTTGGGCCGTGCACTTGCGCGACAGGCTTTGGAGTCGGGCTATCGGGTTGTCGTGAGTGCACGGGATGTGTCCGCTGTCGAAGACATCGTCAAGGAGCATCCGGCCGTCGCGCTGGCTGTCCAGCTCGACGTCACGAAACCCGACGAGGCGAAAGCCGCCGTCCGTGCCGCTGAGCGCCAGTTTGGCGCGGTGGACGTGCTGGTCAACAATGCCGGGTATGGATACCTCGGCGCGATCGAGGAAGGCGAGGATGCCGACGTCCGGGCGATGTTCGAGACGAACGTGTACGGCACCTGGAACATGATAAAGGCCGTCCTGCCAGGTATGCGCGAGCGTGGCCGTGGACATGTTGTCAACATCAGTTCGGTAGGTGGACTGACAACCTTCCCGGGCGTCGGGTTTTACCACATGGCAAAGTTCGCAGTGGAGGGGCTGTCAGAGACACTGGCCAAAGAGCTCGCTCCCTTTGGCCTGGGGGTGACCGTCGTTGAGCCAGGTGCTTTTCGCACCGATTTCCGCGGCGGCTCGATGAAGCAATCGAACGTGCGTCTTGCGGCCTATGCGGACACCGTCGGTAAGGCGCGCGACGGCGTGACGGCTGCGCACGGCAAGCAGCAGGGCGATCCCGTGCTCGGCGGCAAGGCGATCATAGCCGCGCTCGAAGCAGATAAGCCGCCATTGCATCTGGTGCTCGGTGGCGACGCGCTCGATCTGATTCGCAGCAAGCTCGACGACCTGGGTCGCGAGCTTGATACATGGGAAGAACTGACGAGAAGCACGAGCTTCAGGTAAGTCGATGAAGGTCACGTGGCCGACTCGCCAAGTGCACGCAGGAAAGCCTCTCTATCCACTGACGACGGCAGCGCATCGGCGAGACGCGCATGGAAGGTGGCTGTGTCCGCGCCTCGTGCTGCGCGTCCTGCGACAATCCGCGCAATGGGGCCCACGTGCACCGCCAGTTGTCGCGTGGCGGCTTCGATATGAGCGGGATCGAGCGTCGCGGTCGCTGCGTGCGCGCTTTCGAAGGCCCGTGTCTCGCTCACAACTTGAAACGAAGAGCCTTGCCCTGACTCCATCAGATGCTGCTTGAGCATGGTGCCCCATTCGCGGCGAGCCGCTTCGTCGGGCAGATGTCGGGCCAACTGCGCGGCGAGCGCTCGTGAATCGGTCGCCTGCGATGCGGCGCGCCGCACCAGCAGCGAGGCGATCGGCCCAACGTGGCTGGCAAGCCGCTCCTCTAATGTAGCGAGAAAGCTGCCTGACAGGTCGGACGCGGCTACCGGCAGGGGTTCGAGCGCCTTGCGCGGCAGCTTCGCAGCGATCACAGTATGGTCAGGATCGAGCGTGTCCTTCAAGGTGTCGTGCAGGACAAGCAATGCGTTCCGCCAGCTCAGGGCAGTCGCGAAGCGCTGCTCGGGGCGCTTGGCGATCGCCTTCATCACCATGGCGTCGAGTTCAGCAGGAAGATCTGCCACGTGGCTGGACGGAGGCGACGGCATCTCGTTGATGACCTGGTGCATCATTGCCGCTGACGTTCCGCTGAATGGGCACTTACCCGTCAACATTTCGTAGAGAACGACACCGGCGGAGAAGAGATCGCTACGCGCGTCGATATTCCCACCCGCATACTGTTCAGGCGACATGTAGCTCGGCGTTCCGATCATCATGCCTGCCTGGGTCAGACGCCCGGTATCGAGCTGGGCGATGCCGAAATCCGTCACCTTGCAATCGCCGCGCGGCGTAATCAGAAGATTGGCGGGCTTGATGTCACGATGGATGACCCCAAGCTCATGGGCATATGAGAGCGCATCCAGCAGTTGCGCGAACCAGCTCAGCGCCTCGAGCACCGGTATTGCACTTCCGCTGCGGACACGCCGGGAAAGACGTTGCGCGAGCGTTTCGCCGGGCACGTATTCCAGCGCAATGAATGCGACGCCATGGGTCTCCCCGTAGTCGAATACGCTGACGATGTGCGGATGCACGAGACGCCCGGCGGCGCGCGCTTCGTTGAGAAAGCGTTCGGTCAATTCGCTGCCGGAAGGCCGATCGTCGCCGGTTCCTGTGTCGTCAAGCAGTGCAGAGCGAATGGTTTTCAACGCCACCTGCCGCTGGATATGCGGATCGGTGGCGAGATATACCGTGCCCATTGCGCCGCGGCCGAGCACCCGTTCGACCTGATAGCGGCCTATCTGCCGTGGCAAGCTGGCCGTGCGCGAAGTATCTTCGTGGTCCATGACGCGTCGCCCGGTTACCGTTGACCTTCCTCGAGAATCTCAAAGGCTGCAATGAGGCTCGTGCGCATCCGTCCGAACGAAACGGCCAACGATGCGATTTCATCGCGCCCGCCTGCCGGCAACGCAACGTCTCCTAACTTGCCAAGACTCACTTCGTCGGCCGCGCGTGACAGCATCTGCAGACGGCGCGTCACCAGAAAGTGCACCATGAGGTTGAGCACGACGAGCACAACCGCGAACACCGCGCTCAATGACACCATCAGGCTGCGCCACACCGCGTGACCGCGAGCGATCGACTCCGACATCGGCACTGAGACGAACTCCGCGCCAATGACCTCGTTCATGGACCAGCCGAAGCCGTTCGCCGGACCATATTTGTCGAGCATCGTGCGCGGGGCCGCGGAGGGCGTGCTGTGGCATTGCATGCAACTCGAATCGGTGATGCTGCTGGGGTGCGCGAGAAACAGCAACTGTTCGCCCCCAGGCGTGCGGCGTTGCCCCGTGATTTCCTTCAGTTCGGGATGGTCGTGAAGGTGGTTGATCACCTCGGTTTCCCAGTCAGTGGGCCGGTCGCGCGGATTGGTCGGGTTGACCATGGTCGAGCGGTACGAAAAGTTTGGAAACGCGCTTTGCAGCGTATTCAACATCTCGATTGCAGAATACGCCGGCACCGATTCTGGCACGAATGAATACTGGATCTGCGTTGAGAGCAATGGCGTGATGTGCTGGGCGGTGTAGTTTTGCACGGCGCCGGCGGCGCTCAACAGCACGTCGGCATCGTGACGTGTTTCCTCCAGCGCCTGCTGTTGCAGAACCCGATCGGCGACGAGACCGATAGCCGTGAGTCCGATCGCGAAGATCGCGATAAACACGAGATTGAACTTGATGGCGAGCGAGATCTTCATGGGTGTACGGAGTCGGAGGAATAAGGTGATCGCTGCTGGAACGCTGTGCTGCGCGCGAGGACATGCGGCGGCGGATAAACGAGTGGACGCCAGTCGGGCAGCTCGCGGATGTTCTGCTTGATGGCGTGTTGAAACGCCCCATCGGAAAGACGTGCGCGGAACCGCGCCGTAAAACGTGTGGGCGGCGCAGTACGCACTGCCAGGCTGCTTGCGAGCCAGTCCGACACATCGGCGTAAGCGACGGGACGCATGTCTTTGGGCGGATCGTTGTGCGCGGTGGTTAGCGCAGGGATGGTGCGCAACGCGTCGCGAAAGGCGACCGGCATCGACGCTATAAATGCGGAATCGGGTCGCGTCGCGAGAGTGACGGGTTCCTGTGCCGTGGAGTGCGTGGCGAAGCCGTGCGCGTCGACGCGTAATGACACCGGCTTGCCGTGCGAACCTGCAATTGCGCTGACGCTTGCCGTGCCGCTCTCGCAGAACACCGCGTCGGTGTCCTGATAGCCCGCGGCTTTCGCCGCAATCACGAGCGCCGTATCGGCTGCCGGCAAAAATCGCGTGCGCTCTGTTTCGATAACCGGTGCTGCGCAATCTTTGGTGTTGCACGCATTGCGCACCTTCATCCATCCCTGCAGCAACACGATATGCGCGTCGCGCGACAACATCACACGCGTGTCGTGACCCAGCGCAACGATGTTCCCTGCTTCGTCCTGAATCTGTATGCCGCCGCTTGCCGGTGTCTCGACGATGTCGCCCGTCCCGAAGCGTTGCCCGATGTCCGGCTGATACAGCCCCGTGTCGTGGATGGCGACCGGGCGTGCATCGGCACGCACGAGTTGCCACGCCGCTTGCGCCCGTGACGTAATCGCGACGAAGACGAGCAGGGCCAACAAGGTCTGTTTGCCACGCAATGCGCTGCTGGGTTGAGTTGAGAGTTTCATGTCCTGAAGCGCCATGACATCGACGAAGTACGAGAAGGCGTCCCCATAAAACGCTCGAACGCGCGGTTTATTCCGTGGCCGCCGCGAATGACAAAGCGCGCAAATTTAAAGTGGTTGCGGAATATCCCCCAACTCTGGGGCGTTGTGTAGCCAGCGGGCGGGGATCACGCCGGCAAGCACAGCACCTGACGAACGCGGAAAAATTTAGACGGAATAGATCGCGACGCCGAGCGTTTTGTAGGTGCGGACAGCGTTCACCGTACAGATCGAGCGCATCGTCGAATCCATCACATGGTCAACACTGAAAGGAAGCAGCCAATGTCAACGAGACAGAACAGTCAGAAATTTATTGGGCGCAACCGGGCGCCGCGCGTGCAGATCGAGTACGACGTCGAACTGTATGGGGCGCAGAAGAAGGTACAGCTCCCGTTCGTGATGGGCGTGATGTCGGATTTGTCCGGTGCCAATGCCGCCGAGCTTCCTGCGATTGAAGCACGCAAGGCGCTGGAGTTCGATGTCAGCAACTTCGATAGCCGCATGCAGTCGATGAAGCCGCGGGTGAGCCTGAGTGTGCCCAACACGTTGACGGGCGAAGGCCATCTCGCAGTCGACATGACCTTCGAAAGCATGGATGACTTCTCGCCTGCCGAGGTGGCGCGCAAGGTCGAACCGCTCAGGAAGTTGCTCGAGGCGCGCACGCAGCTAGCCAATCTGGGCACGTATCTCGACGGCAAGTCGGGCGCAGAAAAGCTGATTGCCCAGGCGATCAAGGATCCGGCACTGCTGCAGGCACTGGGTGGGGTACCGAAAGCCGCTGATGAATCCGGGAAGGAGTGAGGGAAAGTCATGGAAAGCCAGAACCAGATCGAGCAAGGTGTACAGGGCGCCCTCACCGAGGTCAGCGAATTCTCGGCACTGCTCAGCAAGGAATTCAAGCCCAAGAATGAGCGTGCGAGGGAAGAGGTCGAAGCCGCGGTACGCACGCTGGCTGAGCACGTGCTTCAGGATTCGAACGTCGTATCCGACGATTTGACGCAGACTATCAATGCATACGTCGCCGAAATCGATCGCAAGCTCAGTGAGCAGTTGAACCAGATTCTGCACGACGCCGGGTTTCAGCAACTGGAAGGCGCGTGGCGCGGGCTGCATCATCTCGTCACCAACACCGAAACGGATCCGCTGCTGAAGATCCGGGTGATGAACGTGTCGAAGAAAGAGCTTGCCAAAAATCTCAAGCGCTTCAAGGGTGTCGCGTGGGACCAGAGTCCTGTTTTCAAGCGCATCTACGAAGAGGAATACGGCCAGTTAGGCGGCGAGCCGTATGGCTGTCTGATCGGCGACTACTATTTCGACCACGGTCCGCAGGACGTGGAGTTGCTGCGCGGCATCGCGCAGGTCGCGGCGGCAGCGCATGCCCCATTTATATCGGCGGCCGGCTCTTCTTTGCTGGGTATGGAGAACTGGAACGAACTCGCCAACCCGCGTGACCTGTCGATGATTTTCACGACGCCCGACTACGCCGCCTGGCGTTCACTGCGGGAAACGGACGATGCACGTTATCTCGCGCTGACGATGCCCCGTACCCTGGCTCGCTTGCCATATGGTGCGAAGACCGATCCGGTCGAAGAATTCGATTTCGAAGAAGACACGGAAGGCGCGGATTCGTCGAAGTACACATGGCAGAACGCAGCATATGCGATGGCGGTGAACATTAACCGCTCGTTCAAGTACTACGGATGGTGCACGCGGATTCGCGGCGTCGAGTCGGGTGGTGCAGTCGAGAACCTGCCGGTTCATACCTTCCCCAGTGACGATGGCGGCGTGGACATGAAGTGTCCCACGGAGATCGCGATTACCGATCGACGTTCGGCAGAACTCGACAAGATGGGCCTGATGCCGCTCGTGCACCGCAAGAACACGGACATCGCGGCGTTCATCGGGGCGCAATCGGTCGCGAAGCCGGAAGAGTACGACGATCCCTCGGCCACGGCCAACTCGAATCTCTCGGCCCGCTTGCCCTACATGTTTGCCTGCTGCCGTTTCGCGCATTACCTGAAGTGCATTGTGCGCGACAAGATCGGCTCGTTCAGCACGCGGGAGCAGATGGAAAGCTGGCTTTCCAATTGGGTCATGAACTACGTGGATGGCGACCCCAAGAACTCCAGTGAAGAGACGAAGGCCCGCAAGCCGCTCGCTGCCGCGGAAGTCGTGGTGGAAGAAGTGGAGGGCAACCCCGGCTATTACACCTCGAAGTTCTTCCTCAAGCCGCACTACCAGCTCGAAGGGTTGACCGTTTCACTGCGCCTCGTCTCGCGCTTGCCGTCTGCGCAGGCGGCCTGAGCTCACACGTAAGTCGCTTTTAGTCGCTACCCGGAGGGCAATGCTCCGGGTCCAAAGGCCTGTCAGCCTGGCAGGCAAACTTTTACAGCACACAAGTAGAGGAATATATGGCATTCGACATGCACCTGAAATTCGGCTCTGGCGCGGTGACGATCCAGGGCGCCTCCGCCCATTCGAAGCACAAGAACCAGGTACCCATCATCGCCTGGTCCTGGGGCTGCAGCAATACCGGCAACCTGCACACCGGCGCCGGCTATGCGTCGGGCGGCAAGGCAAACATCCAGGACATTACCGTCACCAAGTACGTCGACGCCTGCTCTAACGCGCTGTTGCAGGCGTGCTGCACGGGTGCGCGAATCGATACCGCCTATCTATACGTGACGAACGCAACCGGTCAGCAGACCGACTACGTGACCATCGAGCTCAGCGAAGGTGTATTGGTCACGTCGGTGTCGACCGGTGGCAGCGGCGGCGACGAGCGGCTGACCGAAAACATCACCTTGCACTTCGGCAAGTTCAAGTATTCGTTCCAGCCCCAGGACGATACGGGCAAGGCGAGCGGTGGCACCAAGGATTTCACCTACGACATCCAGCAGGTCACCAAGGAATAAGCCAGCCGGCGCGATACCGCGGGTCCGTCCGGATCCCCTAATGTTACGGAGCCCGCCGCATGGCAGAGCTGACACCCCAGGAGCGTCTGCAGCCTTCGCTGCTCGACCGGTTGACCGACCTTGCTCCTGCGCAGCGTGAAGAGAGTCGGGAGGAGCGTGTTATCACCGCGCTGCGTCTTCGCGAGTACGTGACTCGCGATATCGCCTGGCTGCTCAACTGCACACGCCAATGGAGCAGCGAAGAATCCGCAGGTTTCACGCACGCGGGTAAGTCGGTTCTGAACTTCGGGATTCCTGATCTTACCGGTACGGCCTTGTCGGGCATCGACATCGCGCTGTTGCAGGAGCGTATCCGCTCGGCGCTGCGCGATTTCGAGCCGCGTCTGATCGCCGGTACGGTTCAGGTCAGTGTCGAGCCGGACCATGCCCGCATGGACAGCCGCTCGCTGCGTTTCCGGATCGAAGCGGACATGTGGGCGCAGCCGATGCCGCTTAGCCTGTATCTGCGCACCGACGTCGATCTCGAGACCGGCGAGTTTCACGTCTCGCAACTTTTCGGCTGAATGTAATGGATCCACGACTCTTACGCTATTACAACCGCGAGCTCCAGCATGTCCGGGAAATGGGTGCGGAATTCGCGAGCGAGCACCCCAAAATCGCGGGGCGGCTCGGGCTGGAAGGGTTCGAATGCGCGGACCCGTATGTCGAGCGTTTGCTCGAAGGATTCGCGTTTATGGCTGCACGCGTGCAGTTGAAGATCGACGCGCAGTTCCCGGTGTTCACGCAACATTTGCTGGAGATGATCTACCCGCACTACCTGACGCCGGTACCGTCGATGGCAGTAGTGCAGTTTCATCCGGATGAGGCTGAAGACTTGCCGGCGGCCGGCCACCCGATCGCGCGGCATACCGTGATGCGCAGCCTAACTGGCTTCGGCGAGCGGACAGCCTGCGAGTACCGTACCGCGCACGAGGTCAGGCTGTGGCCACTCGCGATTGCCGAGGCGAGATACTTCGACACACCCGCGGCGCTGGCCGCCGCAGGGCTCGCGCCGCCACCCGGCACGCAGGCGCGCGCGGGTTTGCGGTTGAAGTTCAGGACGCTCTCGGGTGTGCCGGCGAAGGCCCTCGCGCTCGATCGCTTGCCCGTCTTTCTCGGCGGAGCCGACGATTTGCCGCGTCTGGTTTATGAGCAACTTCTGGCCAATGGCGCCGGATATACGGTGCGTGCGGCTGCGCAGGACGGGACGGCCGTCGAGGTGCATCGCGAGGCGTCTGCGCTGCGCGCGGCGGGCTTCGACGAGGATGAGGCGTTGCTGCCGTACGGAGGCCGTTCGTTCAGCGGTTATCGTCTGCTGCAGGAATACTTTGCCTGTCCGGAGCGCTTCCTGTTCGTCGAGTTCACCGGCCTGCGCACGCTGCTTGCGCGTGCCGCCGGCAACGAGTTCGAGATCGTGGTGTGGCTCGACCGCAGCGTCGCTCGTCTGCATAACGCCATCCATGCCAGCAATTTCCGGCTCTTCTGCACACCGGCAGTCAATCTGTTCGAACGCCGCGCAGACCGTATCCATCTTCAGCAGGGGGCCACGGAATATCACGTGCTGGGGGACCGGACGCGCCCGATGGACTTCGAAGTGCATAGCGTGCTGGACGTGCAGGGTTACGGCGATCGTCAGGAGCCCGAGCAAAGTTTCCGGCCGTTCTACGACAGCACCGCGCGGACATGGCACAGTCCGCAGTCCGCGTTCTATACGCTACGTCGCGAGCCGCGCGTGCTATCGAGCCGTCAGAAGCAGCGGGGCGCGCGCTCCAGCTATGTCGGCAGCGAGACCTTTATCGCGCTGGTGGACGCGAACGACGCGCCCTATGCGACCTCGTTGCGTCAATTGGGCTTGCGCCTGCTGTGCACGAATCGCGATCTGCCGTTGCATATGCCAGTGGGCAAGTCGTACACGGACTTCACGCTGGATACGGATGCGCCGGTGGCGTCGATCCGCTGCGTGGCCGGGCCGACCCGGCCGCGTGCGCCCACCGCGACAGGCGAATCCGCCTGGCGTCTGATCAGCCATCTGCAGTTGAACTACCTGTCGCTGCTCGATGAGGAGGGCGAAGCGGGTGCAACTGCCTTGCGCGAAATGCTCAGTCTGTATCACGACCAGTTCGATGCCGCCACGCGCCGCCAGATCGAAGGCATCAAACACGTTGCGGCCGTGCCGGTCACGCGCCGCATTCCCGTGCCGGGACCGGTCACTTATGGCCGCGGCCTGGAGGTCACGCTGACCTGCGACGATGCGGCCTTCGAGGGCAGCGGCGCATTTCTGCTTGCGTCGGTTCTGCAGCACTTCTTTGCGCGCTACGTTTCGCTGAATTCGTTTGTCGAGACAGTGTTGCGCACACTCGAACGAAACGAGGTTGCCCGATGGCACGCGAATCCCGGCAAACGGCCGATCCTCTAGCGCTCGAGGCGGCGCTGCGCGCGCGGCCCGAAGCATTCGAGTTCTTCGAGGCCATGCGGCTTCTCGAATGTGCATACCCGGCGTTGCCCAGGCTCGGACACTCCGCGCGGCCGGCCGAAGATCCGGTGCGCCTGGGTCATGCGGTTTCGCTGGAATTTCCGTCGCGCAGCATCGAGCGTTTCGAAACACGCACCGCTGATCGGCCTGGACGGCTTTATGGGCTGTTTCTCGGCCTGTTCGGTCCGCATGGACCCCTGCCGTTGCATCTGACCGAACATGCCGTGGACCGCGAGCGCAACGCGAAAGATCGCACGCTGGTCGCGTTTGCCGACGTGTTTCATCACCGGATGCTGAGTCTCTTCTATCGCGCGTGGGCCGATGCGCAACCGACCGTGCAGATGGATCGTCCGGAAGAGGACCGCTTTCGCACCTATATCGGTGCGCTGATCGGCATCGCTACGCCGCATCTGGAGAAACGCGATGCATTGCCCGATGAGTACAAGCGCTTCTTCGCTGGGCGCCTTGTCGCGCAGTCGCGCAACGCCGAGGGACTCATGAGCTTTCTCGAGCATTACTTCGGCGTGCCTGTGCGTGTGATCGAGTTTGTCGCGGGCTGGATGAAGCTGCCGCGCGATGCCTGTCTGCACATGGGGCGCGGCATGGCTTCGTTGGGCAGAGACGCACTGCTTGGCGCACATGTGCGAGGCGCGCAAGAGCGTTTCCGGCTGCGTATCGGGCCGCTGGACCGCAACGAATTCAACCGCTTCCTGCCCGGCAGCGACGCGCTACGGCAACTGGTGGCCGCGGTGAGGATGTATGTCGGCGACGAGAAGGGATGGGATCTGCAACTCGTCCTGAAGAAAGAGGACGTACCGCTGACGTACCTCGGCAAGGCCGGCCGCATGGGCTTCAACACCTGGATGGGTCGTTATCCGAAGCCCGCCGATGCGGACGAAGTCGTACTGAGGCCCGTGAAATAAAGTCCGCGCCGCACTGGCGCGCGCATCGTTCAACCCAACGGCGGCCGCACGTCGGCTGCCTCACGTTATACAGGATCGGAAACCATGGCTGAAATCAGTCGCGGCGCGCTGTTCGGCAAGCTCAATCCGCTTGCCTACCGCTCTATCGAAAGTGCCACCGTGTTTTGCAAGCTGCGTGGCAACCCGTATGTCGAACTGGCGCACTGGATTCACCAGATCCTGCAGTTGCAGGATTCGGATCTGCATCGCATTGTGAGTCACTTCGGACTGAATCCTTCGCATCTTGCGCGCGACGTGACCGGCGCGCTCGAACGGCTGCCGCGTGGCAGCACCAGCATTTCCGATCTGTCCGCCGAAGTGGAAGAGGCCGTCGAGCGCGGCTGGGTCTTCGCCACGCTGATGTTTGGCGAAAGCCAGGTGCGCAGCGGCTATCTGATTGTTGGGTTGCTGCGAACGCGCCATCTGCGCCACGCACTTCTTAACGTGTCCAGCGAGTTCGAGAAGGTGCGCGCCGAAACCCTTGCGGATGAATTCGCAGGCATTGTCTCGGGGTCGCCGGAAGACGGTCAACATGCCGCTGACGGCTTTCGGGCCGATCAGGTCGCGCCCGGCGAGAGCAGCGGTGCGCTGGCACCCGCGCAACTGGGCAAGCAGCAGGCGCTTGCCCAGTTCACCGTGGATCTGACCGCGCAGGCCCGCGACGGCAAGATCGATCCGGTAGTGGGCCGCGATGGCGAGATTCGTCAACTGGTCGACGTGCTGATGCGCCGGCGTCAAAACAACCCGATGCTGGTCGGCGAGGCCGGCGTCGGCAAGACGGCGGTAGTCGAGGGCTTCGCGTTGCGCATCGCGCGTGGCGACGTACCGCCGCCGTTGCAAGCGGTGCAGGTGCGCGTGCTCGACATCGGTCTGCTGCAGGCCGGGGCAAGCATGAAGGGCGAATTCGAAAACCGGCTGCGTCAGGTGATCGACGAAGTGCAGGCCTCGCCCAAGCCGATCATCCTTTTCATCGACGAGGCGCATACGCTGGTGGGCGCGGGCGGTGCCGCGGGCACTGGCGACGCGGCGAATCTGTTGAAGCCCGCGCTGGCGCGTGGCAACCTGCGCACGATCGGTGCGACCACCTGGGCCGAATATCGTAAGCACATCGAAAAGGATCCGGCGCTAACGCGCCGCTTCCAACCAGTGCAGGTCGACGAGCCAGGCGAGGACAAGGCGATCTTGATGTTGCGCGGCGTCGCGAACGTGATGGAACAGCACCATCGCGTGCAGATCCTCGACGAGGCGCTCGAAGCGGCCGTCAAGTTGTCGCATCGCTACATCCCGGCGCGGCAATTGCCGGACAAGGCCGTGAGCCTGCTCGATACGGCTTGTGCGCGCGTCGCGATCAGCCAGCATGCGGTACCCGCGGAGATCGACGATGCGATGAAGCGCATCGAGGCTCTGGAAACGCAGCAAGCCATCATTGCGCGCGAGAAGACGGTTGGAGTCGACGTTGGAGAGCGCGAGCCGCAAGCTGCCGCGATGCTCGCGAGTGAGCGTGAGCGTTTGCGGCATCTCGAAGCCGGGTGGGCGGAAGAGAAAGCTCTGGTTGAGCAGATTCTGGCCTTGCGAGCGCGATTGAGAAGCGAAGACCCTGAGATGGACGGCGACGCAAAAGCCGCCGCACTCGCCGGACTCAGGCAACTCCAGGCGCAACTGGTCGAATTGCAGGGCGAAAGCCCACTGATCCTGCCCAACGTCGACTACCAGGCCGTCGCTGCGGTGACCGCGGACTGGACCGGCATCCCGGTGGGCCGGATGCTGCGCAGCGAGCTGCAGACTGTAATGAATCTCGCGTCCGTGATGTGCGAGCGTGTGATCGGTCAGGACCATGCGATGGAGATGATCGCGAGGCGCATCCAGACGTCTCGTGCCGGTCTCGACAATCCCGGGAGACCGATAGGTGTGTTCATGCTGGCCGGCACGTCGGGGGTGGGCAAGACCGAGACCGCACTGGCGCTGGCCGAAGCGCTGTACGGCGGCGAGCACAATCTGATCACCATCAACATGAGCGAGTTTCAGGAAGCGCATACGGTCTCGACTTTGAAGGGCGCGCCGCCGGGATACGTCGGTTATGGCGAAGGCGGCGTGCTGACCGAAGCCGTGCGTCGCAAGCCGTACTCGGTGGTGCTGCTCGACGAGATCGAAAAGGCGCATCCCGATGTGCACGAGATCTTTTTCCAGGTCTTCGACAAGGGCGTGATGGAGGACGGCGAAGGGCGCTCGATCAGTTTCAGGAACACGTTGATCCTGCTCACCACGAATGTGGGCACGGATCTGATTGCCGCGCTGTGCAGGGATCCGCAACGGTTGCCGGACGTTGAAGACCTCACGAAGGCCTTGCGAGAGCCATTGCTGGACGTGTTCCCACCTGCATTGCTGGGGCGGCTTGTGACGGTGCCTTATTTCCCGCTGAGCGGCGACATGCTTGCGAAGATCGTGAGGCTGCAACTGGAGCGCATCAAGCGGCGTGTGGAAGATCGCTATCGCGTGCCGTTCGAGTATGACGACGCAGTAGTGGGACTGGTGGTGAGCCGTTGCACCGAGAGCGAATCAGGCGGGCGGATGATCGATGCGATTCTGACCAATACCCTGCTGCCGGAAATCAGCCGCGAGTTTTTGGCGCGGACGATGCGAGGCGAGGAAGTGGAGTGCGTGGACGTCAGCGTGGAGGACGGTGAATTTGCCTATCGCTTCGATACGGTTGAGCAGGTTGCTATCGACATGGCCGCCGCAACGTCGTGATGGGGCATTCCGCAAGCGCCACTTTTTTTTAATCCCTCGTGCGAAGACGCTTCTGAGGAAATAATGCAAATACTCGACAAAACACTTCCCGTACTGCCTTTCACATACGCGCAATGGTTGGAGCAAACGGGCCAACCTGCGGAAGATGCGAACCGGACGCAAAAAATAATGGCAATGGCGCGTCCCGCTAGTCCTGAGTTGGTCGCGCTGAATCTATGCATCGAGAATTATACCTTTGTGGTTGCGAGGGATCGCTACGACCGTTTGATTGCGGCCTTTGAGAAATGGAAAAGGCTGAAGGAGCAAAGCTACGAGAACTGGAGTAAATCGAGGCGGAATATTTCAAAGAAAGGCAGCCTCGTTTCGGTCATGCAGGAGATATTTGGAGAGAGCAATTATCTTAAATACGAAAAGAAGACGCGGGAAACCATTCTGATGTTTCTCTCCAAGTTGGAGTGCTCGCAGTCAAGTTACCAGTTCATAACGGACGGCGTGATAGATAATTTATTCGATTTTGCCAACAATGCTGCCTCGTTGCAGGCGCAGACGGTGGCCTCGTCTATCGATGCAGCGGGACGCACTTTCAATAACCTGAACCTCAAGGAGCGCGTACTGGACCGGCTGGTCGAGCGTACGAAGTCGATGTCGGCAAAAGATGTGCTGCAACTTGCTTCGCGCCCCCTGCCGGCCATGAACCAGGCGCTGGTCACCAAGGTTACCCAGTTTGTTGAAGCCAGAGCCAAATCGATCGAGGAATTCTTTCGCGCCGAGTTTGGTCAGCCTGTCCGCTTACGCACTATCGATCTCGATGAACGGTTTGAGAAAGCCGGGCAGATCCAGCGCAATCTGACTAAAAGTCTGGTGACTTTTTTGTGTCCCATTGTCGGGGCAGTGGTGACCGATTCTTTCGATGTGCTCGATAGCTTGCTCGATACAGCGGCGGCGTCGCTGGTGAAAATCGAGCAGCGGGCTCGCGAGAGAAAAATTTCAATAAAACCCGGCATCAGCCAGATGCTCGCCAGCACTCTCCGTAAGGAGATGACAAGTGACATTGCGGAAGGGGTGTACAACATTGCCAAAACTTCAGGAAAACTGGCGGTTGACGCAAAATCGGCGGCGCTTGCGTCCCCTGTCTATTCGATTATTTTGTCGGCGTTGGAGATTCTGTGGCAAATGATCAGGCGGTATTTCCAGATCCAACGGATGAACCAGATGTTCAGGGATGCTCAGGCGTTGTATCAGAAGAAGGACGTGCTGACACTGGGAGATTTCAATTCCTGGTTTGCAGACAGTATTAGCAGGACTCCGGCTGTGGCGGCGGTCATTCTCAACAGTGGCATCCTGGTAGACAAGGTCTCCTTCTACCAGTTGATCAAGGACGATGCCGTCGTCGATCAGTCTGTCTTTGATGCAGCGGTAGCGCACCTGCAAACGTTAATTGAATTCTCGTCGGAATACCTCGAGCAAACGGGATTTGAAATTTCCAGCACCGTGCCGGAGTTTGAAATTTACCTGCAACCCGCAAAGCGCGCTCAGGCATCAGGCCTTGCCAGACTGATCTCTGGAGTGCAAACGGGGGTAGGCGCCGAATGATACGACCGCGTGCATCTTGAACGGGTCTGGCGTGTTCCGACATCGAAGTGCGTAGCGACGGAATAAACGCGGAGCCCAGTCGTTCTAAGTAACAACACGACGACTCATGCGCCTCGGCACGCAACTCAACTCATGGCACACGCAATCACGCTCACCTCCACGCTCGGCTCGAGCCTTCTGTTCGCGAACATGACGGCTAGCGAGTCGCTCGGCAAGCTGTTTTCGTACCAGCTGGAAGCGATCAGCAAGAACGTCGAAGTGGATCTACGCTCGCTGCTGGGCACGCCGATGACAGTGAAGCTCGTCTCTCCGCAAGGCTATACGCGCTACTTCAACGGGATTGTCTGCGAAGGCGAGCAGGGCGGGTTCGTCAACATCGAAAACGTGCGCTATGCGGTCTACACGTTCAGGCTCGTGCCGAAGCCCTGGCTCGCCACGCGCCGGCGCGACTGCCGCATCTACCGAAGCATGAGCGTGCCGCAGATCATCCAGTCGGTACTTGGCGATGTCGGCTATAGCGATCTGAAGCAGAGTCTGAGCGGCAGCTATCCGGCGCGCGACTACTGCGTGCAGTACCGCGAAAGCGACTTCGACTTCATCAGCCGCCTGATGGAGCAGGAAGGCATCTACTACTACTTCACGCACACGCAGAGCACGCACACGATGGTGCTAGCGGACGCGCTCGGCGCGCACTCGACGGTGCCCGGCTTCGAGCAGATACCGTATGCCCCGCCGATCGAGCGTGGCAAGCGGATGAAAGCGTCGATCAGCGACTGGGAAACTGCCCATGCGGTGAACACGACGAAGGTACAGCTCGACGACTACGACTACCTCAAGCCGAAGGCATCGCTGCTCGCCACCGAAGAGTTGACCGACACGGAGGACGTGCACAACGTGAGCGGCCTCGACATCTACGACTACGCATACGACTACGTCGGTTACGACGAGCGTCTCTCCGATGGACAGCGCTACGCCCAGGTGCGAGCCGACGCGCTAAACGTGCCGCTCGCGATGAGTGTGGGCAGCACCGATGCGTGCGGTCTCGCGACCGGCGTGCTTTTCACGCTCCAGGACTTTCCGCTTACGCAAGCCAACCAGGAATACCTCGTGATCGACACCACGACGCGTCTTGTGGAACCGGACTATGCGTCGGGTGGCGGAGGGGACGACGGCGAAGAGCCGTTCCAGTGCGACTTCAAGGTAATCCGCAGCCGCCAGCCGTTTCGCACGGTCCCGTCGACGCCGCGGCCGGTGATTGCGGGCCTGCAGACGGCGGTGGTCTATGGGGATACGCCCGAGGACATCTCCGTGGACAAATACGGCCGCGTGCAGGTGACGTTCTTCTGGAACCGCCCGGTCAAGCCCAATGCGCAAAACTCATGTCCCGTGCGGGTCGCACAGATGTGGGCCGGCAAACGCTGGGGGGCGCAGTTCATTCCACGCGTCGGGCAGGAAGTCGTGGTGAGTTTCCTCGACGGCAATCCGGACCGCCCGCTCATCATCGGCAGTGTCTATAACGCCGACAACATGCCGCCGTATGGCTTGCCCGACAACAAGACGCAGAGCGGTGTGAAGAGCCGCAGTCATCAGGGCGGCGGTAGTGAGGACTACAACGAGATCCGCTTCGAGGACCGGATGGGCAGCGAGCAGGTGCTCATCCATGCACAGAAGGATCTGCGCGAAGAATCGGAGCACGACCATGACGTACAGGTGGGCAACGACTACACGCTCACTGCGGCCAGCCAGATCAGGCTTGTCACCGGGCTTGCGAGCATCACGATGAACAGCTCTGGCGAGATCGTGATCTCGGGCACGAATCTCACCCTGAACGGCGACATGAACGTCACGATGACCTCGGACCTCGCCATGGAGATCAACTCCAAGGCGAACCTGAACATGAGTTCGGTCGCGGCGATGGAAATCATGTCGGAGGCCGATTGCCTCGTTCAGTCCACCAATCTGCAACTGATCGGGACTGCGACCGCGGTGCTCGGCGGTGCTGCTCCGATGATCCTGTAATCATGATCGCGATCCTCGATGCAGCCCGGCAGATGCGGCTTTCCGAACAGGCGATCGCCTGTGTGCGACCGGTTGGGTCTGCGCGTGCGGCCGTGCAGGCACTCCTCGACGGCGGGCACCGGAGCGATGCGCTGCGGCTGCTGGCCCGTGTGTTGCCACGCCGGTATGCGGTGGCGTGGGCCTGCCAGTGTGGGCGCCGGCAGCCGCTGACCGAGCACGATCAGGCCGGTCTCGCGCTGGCGGAGGCATGGCTGCGTGAGCCCGCGGAATCTCAACAGGCCGCCGCGCTCGCCTTCGCGAAAGCGCATCGTTATCAGACGATCGGAGCGTGGATCGCCGCTGCCGCAGGCTGGTCGGGCGGCAATCTGAATCCCGACCATGAGCGGCCGACTCCGCCGCCTGCGCATCTGAGCGCGATTGCGGCGAGTACCGCAGTCGCCTACATGGCTGCGCTGGAACCGGCGCAGTTCGATGCGCGCCGCACGGCATTTGTGCGCGACGCCCTGAATCTGCTGAGCATTCCTGATGGAATCGATGGAGGGTTGCAATGAGTGTCGCGCCTGGCTTGATCCTCGCGCTGGAAGGCGAACGCGCGCAGCGTTTCGACGGTCGCCGTGAACAGCTGTTCGACTGCCGCGATGGCAGCATTGGCCGCTCCGAGGAGTGCGACTGGATGCTCGGCTCGGAAGGCGTATCGCGCCTCCACGCTGTCGTGCGTTACCTGAATGGCATTTACTTCATCGAGGATAGGAGTACCAACGGCATGCTGCTGAACGGCGCGCCGTTGCGCAAGGGGGAGCCGGCTGCACTGAAGGAGGGTGACCGGTTGCAGATCGATACCTTCGAGGTGAGCGTGCGGTTGAGCCGGGAAGATGAAACGCGCTTCGGTGGCCTGGGCGAGAGTGCTGTCGCAACGCCCGTAGCGGCGCCCCTCCCGGCAGCCACGCCCGCACCTGCATCTGCACCCGCGTCCGCGGTGCTCGCGCGTCCCGCGTTTGCTGCGGATGAAAACAGGAATCCGCTGGACCTGAGTCTGCTGCTTCGCCCGGCGCGTGATGGCGGGTCAGACGCTGGGGGCGAAGCCGAAGGCTTGATACCGGGCGCTACGTCGCCTGCTCCTGACTCGAGCCTCGATCCGCTGGCGCTGTTCGACGCGCCGTCTTCGTATCAGGATGAACCGCCGCCGCTCGCGCCGCCGGCTCAGGACTGGAACCACACGCCCTCGGTTGCCGACCGCTATCGGCCGCCGCAACCGCAGGCCGCGCGCGTCGATGCGCCGATGCTCCCGGACGACTGGGACGCAACCGGCTATCGGGCCGCGGTGCATGCTGAGGCGGCGGACGTGGGTCAAGGTGAGGTGTCGACGGAGATGGCATTCGAGTCGCCGGATAAGGCGCCAGCCACCGACGCCGGCGCAGATGCATTGCAGACAGTGACGGAGCCACCCGTGTGCGCACCGTCAGCGCCGGAAACCCCTGCCACGCCGATGCCAGGCGTGGGTATGGCGGACGATGGTGCGCCGTCGGCCGAGCTCGCCGTCCCACTCGCAGTGCCACCCACGCCCCCAGTACAGGCGCCTGTCGCTGAGCCAAACTCATCCGGACTCGACGCAATGTTCGAGATTGCCGTGGACGCGATGATGGACGTATTACGCGCCCGGGCAGAACTGAAAAACAGCTTCCGGCTACCCGCAACACTGATCCAGCGCTCGGAAAACAACCCGCTGAAGTTCGCGCCGACCGCGAAGGAGGCGGTCAAACGGCTGCTCGCGCCGCCCGACGGCGGATTTCTCTCGGGTAGCGCCGCTCTCGCCGATGCCGCCGAAGACATCCGCAATCACCAGATGGCGATGCTAGCTGGCGTACGTTCCGCTTTCGATTCGATGCTTGCGCACTTCGACCCCGCACGAATCGAGCAGTTCAACGAAGGCAGCACGCGGCGGCTGCCGTTTGGCGGCCGGCCGCGACATTGGGAGCGTTACAAGGAAGAGTTCGAAGCAGTCACAAGGAATCCTGACGAATGCTTTCGAAGACTGTTTGGCGACGAATTCGCTCGCGCCTATGAAGAGCAGCTAGGGCGCCTGAAAAAGCGGCGCAACTGAAGGCCGTCCGCGGGCCTATCGCGATACGAACCATTCCAGGCTATCACCCGCCGTCGTGAGCGACCGATCGCGCACGACGCTTGAAGAACCATTACCCGGCATTCCGACATGACTCAGAACAACAAGGTGGTATGGAGCGAAGGCCTGTTTCTCAGGCCGCAGCACATGCAGCAGCAGGAGCGCTACTTCGAACGCTACGTGCAACTGCGCACCGGCGCGCTGCGTCCGCACGGCTGGGGCTTCCAGGAGCTCGAGCTGGAAAGCGAGCTGCTCGCGATCGGCAAGCTCGGCATCAAGCGCGCGCGAGGCGTGTTTCCCGATGGCACGCCGTTCGCGATGCCTGGAGACGATCCGTTGCCGCCACCGCTCGACATCGACGCGAACTGGCGCGACCAGGTCGTGCATCTGACGTTGCCGCTGCGCTCGCCAACCCAACCTGACAGCGCGTGGCTTGACGCGGGCTCCGACCAGCTGTTTCGCTATCGGGTGCGCGAAACCGAAGTGCTCGATGCCTCCGGCAGCATGGAAGGGGTCACGGCACTCGAAGTGGCGGGGATGAGCACGCGTCTGTTGCCGGAGTCGCAGCCCGCCGAAGGCCTGATGAGCATTCCCCTTGCCCGGGTGGTCGAATGCCGGGCCGACCGGCGCGTGATTCTCGATGACGGCTTTATGCCGAGCGCGCTCAACACCGAGGCGGCGAGGCGGCTGGTGACGTTCCTTTCCGAACTGCTCGGCTTGTTGCATCAGCGCGGCGAGGCACTCGCGGGCCGTGTCGCCGAAACCGATCGTGGCGGCGCCGCCGAGATCGCCGACTTCCTGATGCTGCAGGTCATCAACCGATATCAGCCGCTCGTTGCGCATCTGGCCGAAGCGCCGCTGTTGCACCCTGAAGCATTATTCGGGCTGCTGCTCGAACTGGCTGGCGAACTTGCCACCTTCACGTCGCCCGGAAAGCGCGTGCAAGCCTTTCCGCCGTACCGCCACGAGGCGCTGCGCGAGAGCTTCGAGCCGGTGATCGCGGCGTTGCGCCTCGCGCTGAGCGCGGTGCTCGAGCAAAACGCCGTGGCCATTCCGCTGCAGCAACGCAAGTACGGTGTCTGGGTGGGTGTCGTGCCGGATCTGACGCTGCTCGATACGGCAACCTTTGTGCTGGCGGCGAAAGCAGATCTGAAGTCCGAGGACATGCGCCGGCAGTTACCGACGCAGTCGAAGATCGGCCCGGTCGAAAAGATCCGCGACCTGGTCAATCTGCAACTTCCAGGCATCGGCGTATCGCCGATGGCAGTGGCGCCGCGCCAACTGCCGTACACGTCTGGCTTCCTGTACTTCGAGTGCGACCGGAACTCGCCGATGTGGCGCATGCTGAAGACATCCGGAGGCATCGCGATGCACTTCGGCAGCGGTTTTGCCGGGCTCGATTTGCAACTGTGGGCGGTGCGCGCATGAATACCGGCAACCGCTCCAATGACTCGGTGCGCGCCGACGCGACCCTCGTGCGTCCGCGTGACTCGCTGGACATGACCGGTGCGACGGCTACAGGCAACGCCGACGACGCGACACGCATCATGTCGCCGCGCCCGCAAACCGTGCGTGCCGCACAAAGCACACAAACAACGCAACCCGGTCAATTCGCCCAGCCGTCCAGGCGGGCCGCACTGCGCGCCGAACTGGGCGACTTCCTTAGCGGCGTCGCTAATCCGCTCGTTCGCGCCGCCAATCCGCTACTGCTGCTGGCGGTGCAGTTGCGGCACAGCGTGGCGCCACCGGTCGACATCGGCCGTCTGCGCGAGCAGGCCGTAGCGCACGTGCGAAGCTTTGAGCGTTATACGCAAGATGCGGGAATCAACACGCAGACGATCATGGCCGCGCGCTACGTGCTGTGCACGATGCTCGACGAGTCTGTGAACAACGCGCCATGGAGCGACCAGAGTGGCTGGACCCAGAAAACATTGCTCGTAACCTTCCACGGCGAAACCTACGGCGGCGCCAAGTTCTTTCAGATCCTCGATCGACTGAGCGTGGACTTCTCGCGTCATCTGGACCTGATCGAAATGATGTACATCTGCCTGGCGTTGGGTTTCGGCGGTCGCTATCTGGTGGAGCAGGGCGGCCTCGCGCGTCTGGCCGACATTCAGGACGACCTGTACCGCCGCATCCGCGGGCTTCGCGAAGCACCCGCTGACGAACTGGCGCCGCACTGGCGCGGTGTCGAAGACCGGCGCAATCCGGTGATGCGTCACGTGCCGCTGTGGGTGGCAAGCGCCGCAGCACTCCTGATCGTGCTGGGGACGTTCCTGTTCTTCTTCACGCGGCTCAACGTACTTACTGCACCCGTCAGCGCGCAGCTTGCCACGATCGGCCTCGAGGAGGCCGCGCCGCCACAAACGGTCGCGACGCCCAAGGCCGCGCATCTGACGCTCAAGCAACTGCTTGCACCACAGGAGCAGGCGGGGCAGCTAAGCGTCGACGAGCAGGCCGACGGCCGCGACACCGTGCGTCTGGCTGCGGCGGAGCTGTTCCCGTCCGGCGGTGCCGATATCGCCCCTGCGGTTGTGCCGCTCCTGCACCGTATCACGTGGGCGTTGAATCAGGTGCAAGGCCGGGTTGTCGTGGTCGGCCATACCGACGACCAGCCCGTGCGCTCCCTGAAATTCAAGGACAACTTCGAATTGTCGACGGCGCGTGCGCAGAACACCGCGCAGATCCTCGCGCAGGGCCTTGACGATCCGCGCAGGCTCGAGTCGAACGGCGCAGGTTCGTCGCAGCCGATCGCCACGCCGGCCGATCTGCCCGCTAACCGGGCGCGCAACCGGCGCGTCGAAATCCTCTACATCCCGGAGAACTGAGCCCATGAATTCGCTAAAAACCTGGGCGACGTCCCGATGGTTTGCGATCGCAGCCGGCATGTTGCTGATCGCAGCACTGATCTGGCTGGCTGGTCCGTATCTCGGCATCGGCGACCGGCAGCCGCTCGCGAGCGCTGCATCGCGCGTCGCCCTGATCCTTGCGCTCGTGCTGATCTGGCTGTTGTGCATGCAGGTGATGCAGTGGCGGATGCAGCGCAAGACTGCGCAACTGCCGGGCGAACTTGCCGGACAGAACGCATCGTCTGCTGCTGACGAGCGCAATTTCGCCGAGAGCACGCAATTGCAGCAGCGCTTTCGCGAGGCGGTCGACACCTTGCGCAAAACACGGCGCAATGGCGGCAACCTGTACGCCTTGCCATGGTATGTCGTGATCGGGCCGCCTGGTTCGGGTAAGAGCACCCTCCTGCAGAATTCCGGACTGGACTTCCCCCTCGCCGAACGCTTTGGCAAGGATGCGATCCGCGGTATTGGCGGCACGCGCAACTGCGACTGGTGGTTCACCGACGAAGCGGTGTTTCTCGATACGGCCGGCCGCTACACAACTCAGGACTCCGATGCGCTCGCCGACGGCTCGGCGTGGCAGTCGTTCCTCGGGCTGTTACGCCGTTATCGCAAGCGCCGGCCGCTGAACGGCGTGATCGTGACGATGAGCGTATCGGATCTGTTGACACTCGACGACGACGCGCGCCAACAGCACATCCGCGCGGTACGCCGCCGTCTCGATGAGTTGTCGGAGCATCTGAAAGTGGCGTTTCCGGTGTATCTGGTGTTCACCAAGTGTGACCTGGTCGCGGGATTTGGCGAGTTCTTCGACGACCTCGGACCAGACCTGCGCCGCCAGGTCTGGGGCATGACCTTCCCGGTCGATTCGAGTTTCGACGGCACCGCCAGCACACGCTTTACGGGCGAATTCGACCTGTTGCTGGAGCAGTTGAACACACGCGTGATCGAGCGTCTGCACGCCCAGCGCGACCGTAGCCGCCGCGCCGCTGTGCTCAGTTTTCCGCAGCAGCTCGGCGCGTTTCGCGAGATTGCCAGGCAATTCGTCGAAGGCGCATTCGGCAATTCTCAATACGGCGCGACGCCGCTGCTGCGCGGCGCGTACCTGACTTCGGGCACCCAGGAGGGCGCGCCGATTGACCGCATGCTGAGCGCCGTCGCACGTACCTTCGGCGTGGACGCTGGCCGCGTGCAGGGCCGCTCGACGCAGCGCCGCACGTTCTTCGTCGAACGGCTGCTCAAGGATGTGCTGTTCCGCGAGTCGGGCCTCGCTGGCACCAATCCGCGGCTGGAGCGGCAGAAGATCGCGATGCAGGCGGCCATCTATGCGGGCATCGCGTTGCTGACCGCGCTGCTGGTGACAGGCTTCGCGACGAGCTACGAGCGCAACCGCCTCTACGTCGACGAGGTGCAGGATCAGTTGAAGGATCTGCCGCCCGGCAATAGCCTCGCGGGCGCGCCCGATCTGAAGGCCTGGTTTGCCCGTGCGCTCGGCCGTCTCGAGGTCATTGCAGACGCGCAGGACGTCGCGGGTCAGTACCAGGGGCACGTTCCGCTGCTGATGCGCTTCGGTCTGTTCGAAGGGCATGCATTGTATGCGCAGGTTCACAGTGCGTATCTGCGCGAGCTGAACGGCACGCTGCTGCCAGGTGTCGGCGTCCGGTTCCGCGAAGGTCTCAGTGCCAGCGCCAACGACCCGCAGTCGCTTTACGACTATCTGAAGGGCTATCTGATGCTGGGTCAGCCACAGCATCTGGATCCGGGCGAGCTTGCGGCGCTTGCGAGCATCGAATGGCGGCGTCTGTTCCCGCAGGACCCCGCGATCCAGAGCGCACTCGACCGGCACTTCTCGGCATTGGTCGACGATTCGCAGAAGCCGCGCGCGTTGACGCTCGATACTGCACTGATCGATCAGGCGCGTGCGACGCTCAAGACCGCCGATCTGGCGACCCTCGTGTACGGCAGCGTCCAGCTCGATGCCGCGCATTCCGGCGTGCCGCCGGTGCGGCTCGATCAGACGCTCGGATTGCTCGGCAACGTGTTTCGCCGCAAGAGCGGTGCGCCGCTATCGCAGCCGTTTCCGGCGCTTTTCACTCAGCCGTATTTCGCGGCCGAAGTGAACGGCGGGATCGATCAGTCGGTAGATCGCTTCGTCAAGGACTACTGGGTATTCAATGCGGGCCGCGTCGAGCCGCTGGCGCGCTCGCGTTATGCCCAGCAGGTGCTGGCGTTGTACGAGCAGGACTACATCAAGGCATGGGATGCCCTGCTTGACGACCTGCAACTGCAACCGGTCAGCGATATCCAGAGCGCAAGTGCCGTGGCCGCGAAACTGTCTGGTCCTGGCTCGCCGCTCAAGGCGTTGCTGCAGCTGGTGCGCGATAACACCAGCGACATGCTGCGGAGTCCGGCGCATGATGAGGCCGCATCGGGCGCAGCCGAGGCTGCAGCCGCTTCGCAGGCGAAGACGGTCGGGGAGAACCTCGCGGCGCGAAGGGCGCTCAATACGCGCCTCGGCAGCGAGTTGCGCGGCGCTGGCGCCACGCTGCCCAATGGCACGCCTGCTGTCGCGGCGAACGGCGTGGACACGGCGAGCGGGACAAGCGGCACCCGGCCGGGCGCCGCCATCGAGGCGCACTTCGCGCAGCTGAACCAGTTGAGCGCGGGCACGCCCGGTTCGACACCGCTCGACCACACGATCGGTGTGCTCGACCAGTTGAGCAAGAGTTTGCTATCGATGTCCGATCTGAGCGACCCCGCCACGCAGAACAACCCTGCGGTCCTCGCAGCGCGCCAGGAGACGGGCGAGCTGCCACCGCAGGTCGCCTCGCTGGTATCGGGTGTGGCGACGAAGAGCGCGTCGCTTGTTGCGAGCGGCAACAGTGCGGCGCTTGCCGATCAGTTCCGCGCAGCGGCCGGCAACGACTGCACGCGCATGGTGGACGGGCGCTATCCGTTCGCGGCGAACGGCGCCTCGGACATTCCGTTGCAGAATTTCACCGATCTGTTCGGCAATGGTGGCCGCTTCGACGGCTTCTTCAAATCGACGCTGGCGAAATTCGTCGATACGAGCGGGCGGGCATGGCGCTGGAAACCCGGCGTGCTGGCGGGTCCCGCTTCGGTGCTGAGCGAAGCGCAGGCTGCTGACGCGATCCGCCAGATCTATTTCCGCAACGGTGCACAGCCTGCGGTTGGCTTCACGCTGCTCGCGCCACAACTGGATCCGTCCATCGCGAAGCTTTCGATCGAGATCGACGGGCAGAAGTATGACTACTCCGCCAACGGTACGGCCAGCATGACGATGACGTGGCCCGGTCCGCAGCCTGGGCACGTGGTCGTGACGGCGTTCGATACATCTGGCCAGCCGGTCGGTGCACCGTTGAAGTACGACGGCGATTGGGCCTTTTTCCATGCGCTCGATGCTGCGCATCTGCAGAAGCAGGGCGATCTGCGCTATCTCGCCAGTTTTGATTTCGACGGGCACACGGTGAAACTGCCGATCCAGCCGGCGAGCCTCGAGAACCCGTTCCTCAACGGCGAGGTACGGGAATTCAGGTGTCCGCGATGACAGGCGGCGTCGGCTTTTACGGCAAGCTGCCGGGTGCAGGCGATTTTGTCCAGCGACGGCTGGCCCCGGCCTTCATCGATGACTGGGACCGGCATTTCCAGCGCGCTGTGGAAACCGGGCGACGCGAACTGGGTGAGCAGTGGACGCAGGCCTGGAAGCAAGGTGCGGCGTGGCGCTTCATATTGCCTGCACAGGTGTGTGGCCAGGGTGCGTGGTGCGGACTCGTCGGGCCGGCGGTGGACCGGCTCGGTCGCGCGTTTCCGCTCGTGCTGGCGGCGCCCTGTAGCGGCGATGTCACCGCGATCCTCAGTAACGATGCGTGGTTCGATGCACTCGAGCGTGTCTATCGCGGCGCGCTCTACGACGCTGTGAGCGTCGAGACCTTCGATGCGCGGGTCGCCGCGTTGGCCGGCCCTTCGACATACGAGGCGGGTATTGGCGCAATCTGGCGGGCGCTGCCTTGGGACAGTGGGCAATGGATGATGACGCCGCCTGCCGGTGCGGCTACGGGGATCATGCTGGCGCAAACGTGGACGCAGTTGAGCTTGCGCCCGGGTCCGTGGTGCCTGTGGTGGACTGCGAGCGCGGGCACTCTGCTCGCGACGCGTGGCTTGCCGCGCAGTTATGCGACTCTGCTGGAGCACCGTGCCGAGCAGCCCGGCGAGACTGCCTCGTTAAGCATTCCTGATTCCGGAAGCGAGCGGGGTCTGCAACCGGTCCATGACGTCGATGTTGCCGTGGATATGCAACCCGCGATGCCGAGTCTCGATGACGGCCGCATGCTGGTGCTGTGCGCTGACGATGGTCCCGATATGCCGGGTCGTCTCGCTGCATACCGCATCCGCGAAGCCGCGCGTACGGTCGAGGGGGATCTCGAACGCCTGCGATCGGCGCTAATGGAGTTGCACGCGCAATTGCGCGTGCATGACGAGGCGTCGCGCGACGAGACACCGGAAAACGGCGCCGCGCTGATCGCCCGCTTCGAGGGTGCTGCGGTGCGCCTGCTGCGCTTCGGCGCGGCATCCGCGTGGCTCTGGCGGCACGGTCAGTTGCATCCGCTGTTTGTCGAACGGGCAGCAGGCGCGGGCGGCGAATTCGACGATCTGCTGTTCGGCGACACATGGATCGACATGCCCGGCATCGGCGCGGCAGGTGAACCGGATTGCGACGAGGCGCACATCGTGCTGGAGCATGGCGATCGTCTGTTGCTGCTCGTCACCCGTGAGCTGGTTCAACTCCCGCGCACCTGTCTTGCCGAAGCGCTTGGCTTGTCCAGTCACGAAGACGCTCGCATTCATCTGGCCGTCTGCGCGGGGCTCAGCGGCCGGTCCGAACTGTGGCCGCTCGCGGTCGTCGGAGTGGGCGCATGACGACCCGTTGCCGTTCCGCTGGCCACACCGAGACCGGCAAGGTGCGACGCCGCAACGAGGACGCGATCCTGCTGCGTGACGACCTCGGATTGTGGGTGGTCGCTGATGGCATGGGCGGTCACGCGGCAGGCGACCTTGCGAGCGCGCTGATCGTCGAGCGGCTCGGCTCGCTCAGACGCGAAGGGGATGTCTACGAGTTCGTGGCAGCGATCGAGGACAGCCTGCAGCAGGTCAACGACGAACTGCGCGCCGCCGCTATCGAGCAACAGGTCGATGTAATTGGCTCGACGGTCGCGTTGCTGGTGCACGACCCGCAGTTCGTGCTGTGCGGCTGGGTGGGCGACAGCCGCGTCTATGTCGACGATCACGGCGCGTTCACGTTGCTCACGCAAGACCACGTGCACGGTCAGCCGGTCGATGTGACGCATTTCGGACGCCGCGCGCCGCCCGGCGCGGGAGCGGGTGTGCTGACGCGGGCGGTGGGCGTCGACGAGACGCTCTACGTCGACTGGGTCGTGGCCGGCAGCCGGCCGGGGATGCAGTTTCTGCTGTGCACGGACGGCGTCAACAAGGAATTGAACGACGCGGAACTGGCGAACGCATGCTGCACGCCGGACGATCCGCAGGAGCAGGTCAGGCGCCTGTTTGCGCTCGCGCTCGCGGGACGCGCACGGGACAACATTTCGGCCGTTTTCGTGCGGCTCGACGCATCGTGAACTTCTCGTCATGAACAACTTCAACGACTTTCTGGCCGCATGCCGCGAACGCACTTCGACGCTCGCGACGCTGTTCGATTCGCTCAAGGCCGGGTATGGACGGCTGATTGCATCGAAGCCTGCCGTCGCTGCGTTGCCACCGCGCACGCACCGGACGGCTGACGTCGAATCGCATCCTCCGCCAGGGCACGCTGCGTCATCCGCGAGTTCGCTATCCGATTCCGATGCCGGATCAGAGGCCGAAACCGACGCCGATGACTTCGAGCCGACCAGGGTGCAGTCTGCACGCAGCGGTCATCAGCGTGCTCTCGCATCCGTGCACGAGGCGGACGCCGACGCGACGGTCGTGAAGCCTGCGAGCAGCGCCAACAGTCGTCGCACCGGCACAGGCAACTCGGCCGCTGACGGCAGCCTGAACCGCGCCAGCTGGCAGAGTCTCGCAGAGGTGCAGAGCGTGGAGCACGCGAGCGTCGGTATGCTGCTGAAAGGCCGCTTTCTGCTCGAGCGTGAACTGGGCCGCGGCGGCATGGGTGTGGTCTATCTCGCGAAGGACGAGCGCAAGGTGGAAGCGCGCGACCGCGATCCTTACGTGGCGGTCAAGGTGCTCAACGACGAGTTCCGCCGCCATCCCGATGCGCTGATTGCGCTGCAACGCGAAGCGCGCCGCGCGCAACGGCTCGCCGACGACCACATCGTGCACGTCTACGACTTCGACAAGGACGGCACGATCGTCTACATGACGATGGAGTACATCGACGGCACCGATCTGCGCACGCTGATCCGCGAACGGGCCTCCGGGGGCATGCCGTTCGACGAGGCATGGCCGTTGATCGAAGGCATGGCGCACGCGTTGCAGCGGGCCCACGCGAGCGGCATCGTGCACTCGGATTTCAAGCCTGGTAACGTGATGGTCACGCGCGATTACGTCGCCAAGGTTTTCGACTTCGGCATCGCCCGCGCGGGTATGTCCGGCGCCGGCGCGGTGGGCGAGCAAACGGTGTTCGACGCGGGCACGCTCGGTGCGCTTACGCCCGCCTACGCGAGTCTGGAAATGATCGAAGGCGCGCATCCTGCCGTCCGTGACGACGTTTACGCGCTCGGTTGCGTGATCTTCGAATTGCTGACCGGCAGCCACCCGTTCGATCGTCACAGCGCCGATGTGGCGATGAAGGAAGGGCGGCAACCGCCCGTCGTACCCGGTCTGTCCCGACGCCAGCAGAAGGCGCTGTGCGACGCAGTTGCGTTTCATGGCGAGGAGCGGCCGCATAGTGTCGAGTCGCTGATCGACGGACTGCGCCGCAGGAGCACGGGCGAGCGCCTCGCGCCGTACGTCGGCACGGCGCTCGCCGTTGCGGCGCTGGCGGCGGGTGGGACGATGCTGCATACCCAGATGCGTCATCGGCAACTGGAAGCGGCGATCGAGCGCCTCGCGGCAGCGAATCCGCAGCACTACGTGAACGAAAATCAGATGATGACGGCACTCGACGCGCTCGGCGAAGACGAACGCGAACGCGCGGTGCTCGACCAGAGCGAGGCTATCCAGGCCTTTTTGCTGGAGCGCCTCGACGCATACTGGAATCCGACGCTTGGCCGCTTCGACTATGGCGCGGTGCGGCACGTGTTCGAGCTGCGCGATCGGCTTAAGCTGTTTTCACCGACGTTCGACGGGCGCCGTAAGCAGATCGAAGACGAGCGCAACGATCTGCTCGGCAGACTGGGCGGTGACCTCGATCAGGCGAGCGAGCGCGACGCATTGTTCGAAGATCAGCCCGGCAGCGCCGCCGAAATTCTCGAGCGCATCCGCGCGCTCGACCCGGGTAGCGCGTTGCTGAAAAACAGCCAGCTGGAGTCGAAATACGACGCTGCGATCGGGCAGTCGATCGATCTGGGTCAACTCGACAAGGCGCGCTCGAGAATGACGCTGGCGTTGCAGCTATTCCCGGACTCGATGCTCCTGCAGCAACGTCACGCGCAGCTGGATGCCGCAGTGGCGGATGCGGCCGCGCATCCGGACGCGCACGCGAATCGCGCGAGCGTGGCCGACGCGCGCCGCGCGCTGACGCAACTCGCCGCCAGGCCTGCGGCGAGCAGCGAGTGGCTTGACGCAGTGACCAGTGCGATGTCGTCGCTGCGAGGCGACGACGCACCCGAGACCGAGCAGGCGATCGAAATGCTGGTTGACGGCATCATCACTGCGGCGGAGAAGGTGAACGACCCGGGCCAGGCGCAGCAATATCTCGATCTGGTCCAGGCAGGGCTACGCTACGCACCGCGCTCGACGGCACTGGCTGCACAGCGCGACCGTATGCAGGACCTGTTGCAGCAGCAGAAGATCGACCAGCAGATTGCGAGCGGAGACTCGGCCTCGCTGATGGACGCGGTGCGCCTTGCCGCGAGTGCTAACGATGGGCCACGTGCGCTGACCGCGTTCGAGCGGTTGCGCACGCTGCAGCCATCGGATCCGTTCGTGAGCGCAGAAGGGAGGCAACTGGTGGCCGCCGCCTTTCTTGGCAATGCACGTGCCTTGTGTCAGCAGGGCTTGCTCGCGGATGCCGCGAAGACTGCGGCGCAGGGTGCCGGCGCGCTCAGCGACGACGCAAGACTGAGCAACGCGGCGCAACGCTACCAGGTGGCTGCGAGCATCCTCGCGGCCCGTAGCCAGCCGATGGCGGACCCCGACTACCAGACTCTGCGCGCGCGCTACGCAAGCGCAGCCGCTGCCGATCCGGACGGCATGCAGCAACTGGAGCGCGACCTTGGCGCCCGCGTGACATTGCCACAAGGCGGCCTGCGTGCGTTGCTCGATCAGATCAAGACGCAGAACCCGGACACGTCTGGCGATGTCGGTGGAGATGCTGCCTCCACGCCGGACGGCTCTGCGCTCCCCGCCAGCGGCGTCGATAACTGATGAGGAACGGCATGATGGAACAGTGGTCGGTTGCGGCAGGCGACGGCCCGCGCGGCCTGGTCGGGAGCGCCGCGCGGGCCGCAATGAAGGTCCGCGAACGCCAGGTTAACGAAGCACTGCGCACGCTCGACGAAGATCATCGGCTGGGCCGCATTGCGCGCGACGAATACCGGCACCGCCGGCGCGCCTTGCTCGAATCGCTGGGTGACGAGATTGCTCAGGCGGAGCGCGAAACGGTGCGTCGCGCGGTCCCGGCTTACGACATGTCGACGCCAGGCGAGTTGGGAAAGGCGCGCAACGGCAAAGCGGAGCGAAAGCTAAACAGCTCGGGCACGGCCTTCGACGCAGCGTGGCTCATTGAAAGAGCCGCACTGCTTTGCGCGATCGCCCTCTGCTCGGGTGTTTTGCTGTGCTATTGGCTTACGTGCACGTGAGGGGGTCTACCGGTATGGGCGAGGACGGTACCGGGGTCGAGCGCGCTATGAGCAAGACTCGCAAGCGTGTCAGTCGACTTCGGAACCGGACAGTGTTTGCAGTTCCGACAGACCGCCGGGCGTGATGTCCTGCATGATCTCGACAAAATTCTTGCCTACCAGACGGCGGGCCCGCTTGAGCAGGATGGGCAGCGGACTGGAGGGTTCGTTGCGTTCGTAGTACTCACAGATTTCGTCGATGCACAGCCTGACATCGTCAGGTCCTGCGATGCCTCGCGGGCGGGGCGGGTCGATCGGGTCTGTACCTTCTGACTGCATCTGTGGCTCGCGGCCGTTAGCATCCGTGTTTTGCTGGTCCGGAAATCGCCGGGTGCGTTGCGCGTCGACGAATTTCTTCAGATCCCTGATATCGGCCGGCAGATTGCTCAGGTCCGGGCTCGACGTTCCCAGCTTTTCGCCCAGAAGCGCATCGATCGATTCTGCGTGCTCCAGTGCGTCGGCAAGCAACGCAGCAGTACGGGGTAGCTCATCCTCCGGACAATCCATGCAGGCCGCCTCGAGATCGACAAGGCTGGGAGCAGATGTGCCGTCCGCGGACGGTGTGGCGGCCGCCATGCCCGTCGCGACGCGCAGATCTCGCAGCGAGAAACGGCCGAGCCTCACCGACTGCACGAACGTCGCGGCACGGAAGTAGCCCAGCACGCTCTGCGGATTGCCAAGCGCCATGAGTGCGTTGGCACGCGCAGTGGCATCGTTGTCGTCGTCGGCGTCCAGTTGAGGGTGGACGTCGTCCCAGTAGCGCTCAAGCAACCCGCGAACCAGACCGAGGCCCGCAGCCCAGCCATCAAGTCCCGCTTTGCGTGTCCACGCTGCGCTCAGATGGAGCGCGACGCGCAGGTCCTTGGTGCGAGCGAGCAGTGCGTCGGCCGCATCGGCCACTTTGTCCCAGTCGGGTTCGACGGCGGCTTTGATGCTGTCGCCCATCGCGCGTTCGGAAACCGGCGTGGCGATTCGCTCCAGTTCCGCAAACGCAGGGTCGTATTCGAGGTTTTGCCCCGTTGGCGCGCTGTCATCGATTGGGGCCAGGAAGCGGTCGAGGTCGAGTTGCATCGTGGAGATCTGAGGTTAGGGGAAGGGTTGCGGGAAAGTGAAACCCGTCAAGGATTTCGGCTGACGCAGGTGAGTCGGCGCATGACTTTCACGCAGGGTCTCTGGAAATGGAAACGCTTGAGCCGACCCGGTTATTCCAACGGCTCGCTGACCGGAGGGCCCGCCAGCAGAAAAACAGCAGCCGCATTAGACTGCCCATCTGAGCGCATCCACGAATATCACCTGTGTAGGAGACAAACTGCATGTCCGGTTCCGCTGCCTTGAATGTCGCCGTCCTTGACGATTACCAGCATGTCGCCCCTTCGCTCGCGGACTGGGCGAGCCTGCAGCCCCAGGCGAACACCGTATTCTTTCACGATCATGTCAGCGACGCGGATGCGCTTGCGGCCCGGCTCGCACCGTTTGACGCTGTCGTGCTGATGCGCGAGCGGACTCGCTTCGACGCGAATCTCCTCGCACGTCTGCCGCGTCTCAAGCTGATTGTCAGCGTCGGCATGTGGAATGCCGCCATCGATCTCGATGCCGCGAAGTCGCGCGGCATTGTCGTATCGGGCACCACAGGCGGCGATGCGGCCGCCACCCCGGCCCTGACCTGGAGTCTGATACTCGCCGCCACGCGGAATCTGTACGGCGAGGCTGCGTCATTGCGGGCCGGTGGCTGGCAGACCCGTGTGGGGATGGATGTAAATGGCAAAACGCTAGGAGTGCTCGGGCTTGGACGTATCGGCGAGGCCGTCGCTCGCATCGGCGTCGCATTCGGAATGCGGGTTATTGCGTGGAGTCAGAACCTGAGCTCCGAACGGGCCGCGGAAGTGGGCGTGCAACGTGTCGAGAAGGACGAACTCTTTCGTGAGGCGGACGTGCTTACGATTCACCTCAAGCTTGGCGATCGCACAAAGGGGCTTGTGGGTGCGAGAGAGCTTGGACTGATGAAGCCGGGCGCGTACCTGGTGAACACGTCTCGCGGGCCCATTGTCTCGGAAGACGCGCTGATCGAAGCGCTGCAGGAACGCCGTATTGGCGGTGCCGCGCTTGATGTATTCGACGAAGAGCCGCTAGCCGCGGGGCATCCGTTCCGGTTTCTGCCGAACGTACTGGCTACGCCTCACATTGGCTATGTCACGGAGAATACCTACCATGTGGCTTATCCGCAGATTGTGGAGGCGATTCGCGCATGGATTGACGGGGCGCCGATCCGGCAGCTTTGAGCGAAGGGACTGCAGCGTTTTCGAACGGGGGGCCCCTCGTCGTGTGCGGGGGCCATGCCTCACTTGCCCGTCTTTGCGGCAGCTGCCACCATCTCCGTGATTTTCTCAATCAGTCTTTGCGGGACAGATGGCAACTTTTGATGCGCGAACGCTTCCCTGTAGGGCAGGCGGGATGCCTGCAGTCGCGTTACCCGGATCGCGGTCTTGACTGACCGGCGGATCCTGGCGTTGATTTGCTCGCGCTCATGCGGCGACAAAGTGCCGTCCGCATACGCCATGAGCTGGATATCGTCCGTTTTCATGAACGCGATTCCTTTTTGCTTCCGGTATTTTTTGTTTTCTGGTCTTCCCGCTCGCCTGAAAAACTTGCCAATTCTCCGCTGTGCCTACGACAGGCGGCTCAGGACTGTGCCAACCGAGATGCAGAGAAGCGAATACAACTTCGTAAACAGATGGGACGTCGATTCTATTCCCAGATCACTGGATTGATTAAGGATTACCAGCCATATTTGAGTTCGACACCGACGTAATCGGCATTGCTGCCGCCCACGCTCCGGATGGAATTGCCGACCTGGAAATGGACCGCTTCGACCGAGCCGATCAGGTTGTCAGCGATCGTCCAGTCTGCCCGTAGCTGCGCGTACATGCCCGTCCACCGGGTGCCGTGCCCCGCGGTACCCGGCACGATGGCGTTACCCTGCTGGTACACGGCGTCGCCCGTCGTCTCGCGCCACTGGAAACCGAATGCGGCCAGCAACGCGAGCCGGCTCGACGGCTTCAGCGTAATCGATGGCTTGATGTGGATGATGTTCGCATAGCCCGTATAACCCGCCAGCGTGAAGTAGTAACCGTTCGGAAAGAGCGGATTGAACGTTTCCACTCGTCCGTCGTTGGGATGCCGGTCACCGGATGCCGAGTCGATCTGGATGCCGAGGCGCGGTGTCCACGGTGCATCGAGCGTGTAGCCGGCAAGCGAGCCGACCGCCCACGCGCCGATCGTCTTGCTGCCGACATGGCCGGTCTGCCACATCGATTCCACGTCCCAGTCGGCACGTCCGGTTTTCCCCGCATATCTCAGGTCGAACACGTTCCGATGCTCATCGCCGGTTGCGTCGAGAAACTGCGCATTGCTCCGGCTATACAGCGAGTAGTATCCGGAGAGATCGCCCGGCCCGGCATCCTGACGCTCGAAGCGTACGCCGCTGAACGTGAGGTGCTGGTTCGATACATCGTCGAACGCCGAGACGTCGCGGTTCTGCACCGGCTGCGTCGCATAGCCGATGAAGCGCCACTTGCCGTTTTCATAGTCGGCCCAGACGGCATCGTAGGTCTGCCGCACGTTCGGGCCATCGCGAACGGAGATGAATCGCTGCAGGTCGAACGCCATTTCCTGACGGCCAAGGCGAAGTTTTACCGTTCCGCCTGCCAGTTGCCCAACCCACGCGACAAAGGCCTGCTCCAGATCCAGCGGGTTCTTGTCGACCGGCGAGACGGTGTCCTTGCCGAACGCTCGCGCATCCTCCAGTTGGACAAAGAACTGGAAATGCTGCGCTATATATGCATCGGCACTGACCTGAGCCCGTTGAATCAGATACGTATCCGAATGTCCCGCGCCGATGCCGAAAAGCGGCGCATCGTTGACCTCGACACGCTCCCGCAGATTCGCGCCAAGAGACAGGTACGAATCCGGATCGCCGCCAAGGGGCATGTATTTGAGTCCATCCAGCGGCTTTGCCGGCACGCACGGATTCGCCAGAACCGACCAGTCTTCCTGCCACCGGTTGAACAACACCGACGGCCGCGGAACCGTACAAACCGACGCCGGCTCATCGGCGTTCGCGTATGACCCGGCATTCAGGACAAGCGTGGTCGCGACGATGTACGGCGAACACCGAAACAGCGGCGGGACATTGCGCATACGCAATCTCCCGATCATCGGGGCGAATCCGGCAACGCTTCGCGATCGGCCGTGTCCGCCCCGTCGCGGCGCGCGGCGAGTGCCAGCCAGACGAGCAACGCAAAGGGCAACAGCAGCGCCCAGAACGAAACATGCCGGTATGCAAGCGCGCCGGCAATGGCGCCCACACCGAAACATGCTACTGCCTGCAGCGTCTTGCCAAAGCGTGCGCGGACGGCCGTTTTCGCGTCGGCCGGTATCTCGGACGAAACGAGTTCTATCGCGTCGAGCACAGCCTGGGTGACGTTTCCTGTCATGACGGTATTCGGTACGCCGCCGCGGACAATCAGACGTCCGTGGGCATTCTGTACGCCCATCGCTGCAGCGCCCAGCATCCCGCACGCGACGACCGGCAGGTTGCCCGCGCTAATGACCGGCTCAGCGCCGACTCCAGAGAGGCAGAAAGCCAGCAGCAGCAACGCCTGAACGGCATACAGCAACGCTGCGCTGCAGTTCGCTCCCTGCGGTCGCGCGACCTTCACGAGCGCGCTGCTCAACCCCACCCCAGCGATGAACGCGGGGAACGCCATCAGCTTCATGAATACGCCCTGTCCGAAACCCGCAACGTCCGCGCCGATCAGCACGAAGTTGCCGGTCACATGCGCCGTGAACAGACCGAAGAGGGCCACGAAGCTGAGCGTATCCACATAGCCGGCAATCGCCGCGAGTAGGTTGTCTTCCGGTTTCATCGCCGGTGTCCGGTTAAATGGATGTCGTGCAAGAAGTACCCACGGCGCACGTTGCTGTTAATGGGCCACCGAGTGAATCTCGGCGATATAGCCACCCGGGAATTGCACGAGTGCCGCTTCGCGCTGGTCGGCCGAGAACGGCGGGACCAGTACCTTCGCGCCCGCGGCATCGGCCTTTTTCAGCGTGTCGGCGAGGTCAGTCACTTCGTAGCCGGTCGTCTCCCGGCCGAACGGCCAAGGCAGATGGCCGTCCGTTACCAGCACGGTCATCTTGCCGAAGCCCGACTCGATGCGCACGCGCCGATACGTGTCGTCCGGCCGGCCGATTTCGACGCCCGGCGCATTGCGCTCATCGGAGACAACCTTGCCGTGCGAGAACGCGACGAAGTTGTGGATCAGCGAATCGGCACGCTGCGGCGACACATAGACGCGGTTCTCCGGCACGGTCTGCAGCGGGTCGTAGTGCGGCGCCTGCGTGTGCCAGTACAGTTGCATGTGCACACCGCCCGGCCATTCGACGATCGCGTCGCGGCCGATAGGGTCGGGGAACGTCGCGACCTTCACGTCGGCGCCGTGGAGTTTCGCGGATTTGACCGCGGCGTCCATGTCGGTGACGAGATAGCCTGTACGCTCGTCGCCGAACGGCCAGGGAACAGGCGTCTTGAAACCGAATACCGAAACCGTGCCGACCGGTGTGAAGACAAGCTGCGACATGGTCTGGCTCGGCGTGGGCGTCACCTGAAACACACCTTGCTGTGACTTGTGGCCGCCGAAGGTTGCGACGAGGCTGTCCGTGAAGCGGTCGAAGTCCTCGGGGGCGACATAGACGTGCGTTGTATCGTATTGTGGTCCGACGGCAATGGACGGCCTCGCCGGATGCAGTGCAGCAAGCACGCCGCTGTTCGCCGGAGGCGTCGCGGTAGCGGGAAACGACATCGCGACGGCGGCTGAAACCAGAGCGGTCGCGATCAGGGAACGGATCATTGGCATGGTATTGGAGTTCCTTTAGTGTTTTTGCTGGGAGCGGGCATCGCCGCGCCGGCCATCCAGATCGGAGAGCCGTGCCACCATGATGAGGGCGGCGATCAGTCCCAGGTGTTCGAAAAAACTGTTGGTCGCCGAAAAGCGCACGTTGCCCGCCGCGTTCCAGAAGTCGTTGGCGACGAGCATGGCAATGGCCGTCAGACAGGCCAGTCCACCCGCGCCCAGCCAGACCAGCCGGTTCGCGATCACGCAGACCGACCCGCCAAGCTCGACGGCGATCGCAAGCGCCGCCCAGAGCCATCCCGGACGAAGCCCGAAATGTTCCTGCTCGGCGATGGCCGCGGGAAAATGCACGAGCTTGGTCACGCCGCCGAGGACGTACGCCGACACCAGCGCCGCGCGCGCCACCGGCAGGAGCCAGCGCCATTCGAGGATCGCGCTCACCCAGCCGGGGTTGCCTGCTTTGAGGGTGCTCACGTCAGACCGCCCAGCACGCGCACCCGAGCGCGCCCCAGAATGCGCCCAGGTCGGAGGTCGGAGCATTGCCCGACCACGCGCGCGCGTGACTGTGGCCGTGCACCGAGCAGGCAGTGGAGCAACCACACGCCGCGGCGGCGACCTGTTGCAACGTGGATTCACCTTCGCTGCGCGAGCCGGCAGTGTCCTTCCACGCCGCGAAGCCGCCGAACCGGCGCACCGGCGACCAGTCGGGCATCGCGGGCGGCGGCGCGCTGTCGTCGAGAGGGCCGAATTCGCCCGCGCCGTACACCACGCGTCCGCCGACGATCGTCAGTTCCGATGTCGTCTGCGCAATCTCGTCCTCCGCGCAGGCGAAGAAGTCGCGGTCTGGCACGATCAGATCGGCGAACTGGCCGACCGCAATCTGGCCTTTTTTGCCCTGCTCGTTGGAGAACCAGGCGACCTTCTCGGTCCACATGCGCAGCGCCGTCTCGCGATCGAGGCAGTTGCGCCGCGGATAGAGACGCAGGCCGGCTACCGTCATGCCGGTCACCAGCCACGCAAGCGAGACCCAGGGGTTGTACGAAGCGACTCGTGTCGCGTCGGTACCGGCTGAAGTCTTCACGCCCTTTTCGAGCAGCTTCGCGACCGGCGGTGTGGCCTCCGCCGCTGACGCTCCATAACGCTCGACGAAGTACTCGCCCTGATAGGCCATACGGTGCTGCACAGCAACGCCGCCACCAAGCGCGGCGATACGGTCTATCGAACGTTCCGAGATCGTCTCCGCGTGATCGAAGAACCAGTTGATGCCGGTTAGTGGAATATCGCGGTTGACGTTCTCGAAGACATCGAGCGCCCGGCTGATCGTCTCGTCGTAGGTGGCGTGCAGGCGCCACGGCCAGCGGTTTTCGGCCAGCACGCGCACCACTTCCTCGAGTTCGCCCTCCATCTGGGGCGGCATGTCCGGACGCGGCTCGCGGAAGTCTTCGAAGTCGGCGGCGGAGTAGACAAGCATTTCTCCCGCGCCGTTGTGCCGGAAGTAATCGTCGCCCTGCTTGTATTTCGACGTCCTGGTCCAGTCGAGGAAGTCCTGCTTCTCCGCTTTGGGCTTTTGCGTAAAGAGGTTGTAGGCGAGACGGATGGTCATCTGTCCTTCGTCAGCCAGCTTCTGGACGACCTCGTAGTCGTCCGGGTAGTTCTGAAAGCCGCCGCCTGCGTCGATGACGCCCGTGATGCCGAGCCGGTTCAGCTCGCGCATGAAGTGACGCGTCGAATTCAGTTGATAGTCGAACGGCAGCTTCGGCCCTCGCGCGAGCGTCGCGTAGAGAATCGACGCGTTGGGCTTCGCGAGCAACAACCCGGTCGGGGTGCCCTGGCTATCGCGCATGATCTGGCCGCCCGGCGGCTCGGGCGTGTCCTTCGTATAGCCGACGACGCGCAGCGCGGCCGCATTCAGCAACGCCCGGTCGTAAAGGTGAAGGATGAAGACCGGCGTATCCGGCGCAACGGCGTTCAGCTCCTCGATGGTCGGCAGTCGCTTCTCTACGAACTGCTGCTCGGTGAAGCCGCCAACCACACGCACCCACTGCGGTGGTGGCGTGACAGCAACCTGACGCCTGAGCATGTTCATTGCGTCGGCGAGCGAGCGCACGCCGTCCCAGCGCAGTTCCATGTTGAAGTTCAACCCGCCGCGTACGACGTGCGTGTGGTTATCGATGAGACCAGGCAGAACCAGCCGGCCCTTCAGGTCGATCACACGAGTCGTCGCGCCGGCAAGCGGCACAACCTCGGCATCGTCGCCGACGGCAACGAACTTGCCCTCCCGGATTGCAACGGCGCTCGCTATCGGCTTCGCGCGATCGAGCGCCGTGAAGCGGGCGTTGCGCAGTACGAGATCGGGAGTGGTGTGAGAGGTAGTCATGAACGGTTCTCCTCAGTGTCGGTCGTCTCGCGTCGTTCCTGCTCTGAAGCCTGGCGGCCCGGCAGCATGCCGAAGACGTGGCTCGTGCAATGAGCGTCGTGCCACGCGGACGACAGGGTGGTTCCTGACAGGAGGCGCTTCGCGACCGGTATCACCTGCTCGCCGCCGAGCATGCCGAGCAGGCCAAGCAGTGCGATGAGCGGTGGTGCCGGCGAGCGCACGTTGATCAGGCTATAGATGACGCCGACGAGGACGCCGGCTCCGAGGGAGAGCAGATAGACCTTCATGGGTGGGCTGACTTCGCTTCGTCGGAGTTGGGTCGGAAAGCGGACGGCGGCCCGCGCTTGCGTCGGGCCGAGGGCCGCAATTTTTATAGTGCGTGCGGTGCGTGTGGGGATCAGTGGCCTTCGCTGCCGCCGAACATCGTCTTCGCGTAGACCAGGCCGAGTCCATAGCCGCCGCCATGCTGGATCGCGGTGGCAACGGTCTGGTTGTAGGTCTCGCTGCGAGCCCAGTCGCGTTGCAACTCGAGCAGATACTGCAGTGAGGTCATCGGGCGCGCGCCTGCCTGGATCACGCGCTGCATCGCGCGCTCGTGCGCTTCGTCGGTGACGTCGCCGCTCGCGTCAGCGATCACGTACACTTCGAAACCCTGGTCGAGCGCAGACAGCGCCGGGCCGACGACGCACACGGTCGTCCACAGGCCCGCAATCACGATGCGCGACTTGCCGATGGCATTCACGCGGTCGGTGATGCGCGCGTCTTCCCAGGTGTTCATCGAAGTGCGGTCGATGAACTCCTCGCCGGGAAACACCGAACGGATCTCGTCGAAGATCGGACCGGAGAACGTCTTCGCAGCAACGGTTGTGACAATCGTCGAAACGGAGAACTCCTTCGCCGCCTTCGCCACTAGCGCTACGTTGTTGCGCAGCACGACCGGGTCGATCGACTTTGTCGCGAAGGCCATCTGCGACTGGTGGTCGATGAGGATCAGCGTGTGGTCGGAAGGGGACAAAAGCAACTTTCCGGGTTTGGCTTGAGCTTGGGGCATCATCGTCTCTCGATTGGAAGGAGTGGACACGCAGCGGCCCGCGACTCGTCGGGTCGCGGCAGCACGCCCGCAGGAGATCGGCGAGCCGGTCATCCATACGTACTGAGCATCGTTGGCTGTCGGGCGCGCAAACATGCTGCCGTGACGCAGGCGTGTCGCTTCCATTGAAGCGTTGCGAAGCGCCCTTAGGTCCGATCCGTCTGCACCGTGCTCAGTAGCGCTGATACTATTTGAGCGTTGCCAATCAAGAAATAGAATGAATGGAATTGAACCTATGCCAGATCTTTCATGAACACTCTTCCTGACCTTGAAGCGTGGGCAATTTTTGCCCGCGTTGCCGACGCCGGTTCGTTTGCGAAAGCCGCGGAAGCACTCGGTATGTCGCAACCCACCGTATCGAAAGCCATTGGCCGGCTGGAACAGCGGCTGGGAACGGCGCTGCTTTACAGGACTTCGCGGCGGCTTTCGCTCACACCTACCGGCGAGATGGCGCGCGAGCGCGCGATCCGCATCCTGAACGATGGCGAAGCCGTGGAAGCCGAGGCTTCCGCCCAGGCGCTCACGCCGCAGGGCATCGTGCGTGTTACGGCGCCCATGTCGTTCGGGCTCAAATATCTGGCTCCGCTGATCCCTGCGTTCCTTGACCGCTACCCGGACGTTGGCGTCGACCTCTCGCTCAGCGATCATCTGGTCGATGTGGTGGCCAGCGGGCTCGACGTGGCCATCCGCATCGCAGAACTGGAGGATTCCTCACTACGTGCGCGGCGGTTGTGCGCAGTGCGCCGGCCGCTGGTCGCTTCGCCCGCCTATCTCGACAATCACGGGCGCCCTGGTCATCCGCGAGAACTGGAACGGCATGCCTGCCTGATCTACACCAACCTGCCAACGCCGGACCTGTGGCGCTTCCGTCACGCGTCGGGGGAAGAGTGCGCGGTGCCGGTAAGCGGCAGGATCAGAAGCAACAATGCGGACGTGATTGGTCCCGCGCTTCTCGCCGGACGGGGCCTCGCGCTGCAGCCCGAGTTCATCGTCTGGGATGCCCTGAAACGTGGCGAACTGGAAGAGGTTCTGCCTGAATGGCGTATAGCGGACATTAACGTGAACCTCGTGACTCCACCGGGTATTCTGCGGCCGGCACGCGTGACGGTGTTGCTGGACTACCTGGCCGAATGCCTGTTGGTTGCGCCGTGGGCGGTGACCGGCACATGACGGCACGATCATCGTCGCAACGGAGTGCCACGACGTCGACCAACCGCCTGGAGGCTTGAGATGCCCGTATCTCTCGCCCAGCTCTGGCGGCGCTGGTGGCCCCGCGCGTTGGCGCCAATCGCACCAGCGGACGCCCTCGAGACCGTCAGCAGGCTTGGCGAAGCCGACACGACAGACTGGATGCCCTCCAGCCGCCCATCACCACCTTTCCGTCTCGATGCCTGCTTCGAGGCGCCTCACTACGTGCCGGGCTGGATGCTGGCAGACGGGTCGCGCGAGACTCCGCCGGTCGCATTGACGCCATTCGCGAATGATTTTGGGTATGTCCGCGCCGAAACCGCGATCGGTCAGGAGGCGACCCTCGCGGAGCATTACCGTCGCATTCTGCTGGCCGCGCCCTCATGGCGCCAGTGGCGTGCCGCCCACCGTGGCTGCTTCGATGTTGACCTCGTCATATGCATCGATGGCGAGCACGAACTGCGGCTCGAGATGTTCAATGGCGCGGCATGCGGCGCCGGCGAACTGCTTACCCTTTTGGCCGATGTCAACGCGCCGCCGGACACGCTCTACGACAATCTCGACCAGGGGTGGGCGCTGCGCATGGTCACCACGCCGGATGCGGTATTCACATTGGAATGGGATTGGGAGCGCCCGGCTGCAGACGATTGCCCGCGCGCACTCCGGTTCCCCCGCAGGGAACTGGCCGCGCAGGCAGGCGATGCGTTGGCACGGCTGCGGCACGTGCACGGAACGCTTGTGCGGGATCTCGGAGCCGATCTGTGGAACCAGCCGCCCGAGCCGGAACGTAAACCGAAGACCAGACGCTGAGGCGCAGTACGATAGGTCGGACCTGCCTATGTCGTGCAACCGGATTTCGTGTTTTCACCCTGATATGCAAAATCGCAATGACGGATACGTCTGATACGAGTCATGGATGAAGATGCAGACCCCAAGGGGGGGAAGTGCTCTGCCTCCCGGGCAATCGCCAGCCGTTAGGCTCCTGCCGACGGAGCTTTCCATGCCCAAGGAAGCGAAGCGCTTTGTCGACAATGGCTTTTTAGTGCGGCTCATTCGGGGACGACGTACCCAAGAAAGCAGGCGATTCGCTTCCACATTTCAACGGGATTTGAGTACATCGGGAAATGCCCCGACTGTGAAATGCACGCGAGAGTCACGCCCGATTTCTCCAGATGCGGAAGGTATGAGAGATGGACGTTTTGCTCGCCATACATGAACATCTTGCGACACGACAATCCGACGAACTTCGCTAGCAAGTCGCCGTGGTCGGATAGTTCGACCATCGACATGAAGATGCTTCGCACGGCTTCTGCGCGGACTTTGTGCTTGAGGCTCGCCGCGTGCAGCGAGCTTGAAAGATCGACGCCACCCCAGTTCCGGTCGATGAATTCCGTAAAGAACCGGTGAGGGTCATCGGAAGAATGGCTCACGATTTGCCGGCTCAGAAAACAATCCTCAGACGCGACGTTACCCTCGATGTTGACAAAGCTCAGCACACGACTGCCTTCTTCATGTGCGAGCAGCAACGATGTCAGACCACCCATTGAATGGCCGACCAGATGGAGTCGTTCGATATCAAAGCGGCTCAACACTGCGCGAGCGGTGTCAACAAGGAATGGCACAGATATCGCCGATAGTTCGCCACATTCGCTCTCGCCGCAGCCTGGCGCATCGTAGGCGATGAACGGTCGTCCATCAAACGCGGACAGTCTCGCGATGTCCGCGTAATCTTCTTTGGTGGAGCCGAATCCGTGGAGAAAGACAATCGGCTCGCCGACACCTTGCCTGTGCATAGACGAGATGCGCAAATCCACTCCTCGAACCCGCAGATCAAGCTTTTCTCTCTTTACGTCGACCATAGATGCTCTCCAAAAAAGCAAGGTGATGGCGCAACGGAGCACCCCGTGATGCCACATGTCTCAGCCGGGTATCATGAAGTCACGAGCTTAATAGGTAAAGTTTCGATTCCATATCTCTGTGATACGAATCTCCAGTCGTTCCCCATATACGGAAGTCGCGAGAATAGCCCTCGATAAAGGCAAGCAGATCCGGGTTGATCACATCGGCGTGAGTGGTGGGCACGCCGTGCGGGTAGCCGGGATAGACCGCAGCGTTGCGTTTTTGACGAGCTTGGTCGGCGGAGGAACGCCACCCCACAAGGACTCGGCCCCGCGATTGACGGCCGGGTGGGAGTAGAATTCGCGCTAGGAAACGTCATTCGCTAGTTGATTGGCTATTGTTAAAGCCCAGTTTTTGCGGCGCTTTATATTTTGTCTTGAGTACCATTTTTGGAATTTCGCCGTGGAAATTAAAGTCAACTTTCTCGATAAGCTACGTCTCGAAGCCAGGTTCGATGACTTCACGGTAGTGGCAGACCAGCCTATCCGTTATAAGGGCGACGGCTCGGCGCCTGGACCCTTCGATTATTTTCTGGCCTCATCGGCCTTGTGCGCAGCTTACTTCGTGAAGTTGTACTGCGTAACCCGCAATATTCCTACCGAAAATATCCGTCTGTCGCAGAATAATATTGTTGATCCGGAAAACCGGTACCAACAGATTTTCAAGATTCAGGTTGAGTTGCCGGCGGACATTTCTGACAAAGATCGCCAGGGTATTTTGCGTTCCATCGACCGTTGCACGGTCAAAAAAGTGGTACAAGCCGGACCCGAGTTTGTGATTGAAGAGGTGGAGAATCTGGATGCCGATGCCCAGGCGTTGCTGACGCTAAATCCCGATCCCGAGGCTCGCACCAATATTCCAGGCAAAGACCTGCCGTTGGAGCAAACCATCGCCAATATGTCGGGTATTTTGGCGGACTTGGGCATGAAGATTGAAATCGCTTCGTGGCGCAATATCATTCCCAATGTGTGGTCGCTGCATATCCGCGATGCACACTCGCCGATGTGTTTTACCAATGGCAAGGGATCGACCAAGGAAAGCGCGTTGGCGTCGGCGTTGGGAGAGTTTATCGAGCGCCTGAATTGCAACCATTTCTATGGCGGTGCGTTTTGGGGCGAAGACATCGCCAATGCGGAGTTTGTCCATTACCCGAACGAGCGCTGGTTCAAGCCCGGCCGTAAGGACGCACTGCCGGCTGAGATTCTAGATGCGTACTGCCTGGAGATTTACAACCCCGATGGCGAGTTGCGCGGCTCGCATCTGATCGACACCAACTCCGGCAACGTGCAGCGCGGTATCTGTTCGCTGCCGTTTGTGCGGCAGTCGGACGGCGAAGTGGTGTACTTTCCGTCCAACCTGATTGAAAACCTGTATGTCAGCAATGGCATGAGTGCCGGTAATACGCTGGCCGAAGCGCAGGTGCAATGTTTGTCCGAAATTTTCGAACGGGCGGTGAAGCGCGAAATTCTGGAAGGTGAAATCGCCTTGCCTGATGTGCCGAGCGAAGTGCTGGCGAAATACCCTCGCATTCTGGCGGGGATTCAGGGATTGGAAGAGCAGGGCTTTCCGGTGCTGGTCAAGGATGCGTCGCTGGGTGGTACCTATCCGGTAATGTGCGTCACTTTGATGAACCCGCGCACAGGCGGTGTCTTTGCTTCGTTCGGCGCGCACCCAAGCTTCGAGGTGGCGCTGGAACGGAGTCTGACGGAATTGCTGCAGGGGCGTAGCTTTGAAGGCCTGAACGATCTACCTCAGCCCACCTTCGTCAGTAACGCCGTGACCGAACCAAATAACTTCGTCGAGCACTTCATTGATTCCAGCGGCATAGTGTCGTGGCGCTTTTTCAGCGCCAAAGCGGATTTCGAGTTTGTCGAATGGGATTTTTCTGGCCAGGGCGGAAACTCCAACGCCGACGAAGCAAAAACCTTGTTCGGCATTCTCGAAGACATGGGCAAAGAATCTTACATGGCGGTGTATGACGAGCTGGGTGCCGTCGCCTGCCGGATTCTGGTGCCCGGTTATTCGGAAGTTTACCCGGTAGAAGATTTGATCTGGGATAACACAAACAAGGCGCTGTTGTTCCGCGCCGATATTTTGAATTTGCATCGACTGGACGATGCCGCCCTGGCGGCACTGCTCGATCGGTTGGAGAACAGTGAGCTGGACGAGCACTCCGATATTGCTACTTTGATCGGCATCGAATTTGACGAGAATACGGACTGGGGGCAGCTAACAGTTCTCGAGTTGAAGCTGCAGATTCATCTCGCCTTGCAGCAATTTGAGGCGGCGCAGGAACTGGTGGGCGCTTTCCTGCAGTACAACGACAACACGGTCGAGCGCGGATTGTTTTACCAGGCGTTGAATGTAGTGCTGGAGGTGCTGCTCGATGACGACCTCGAACTGGACGACTACGTGGTCAACTTCCGCCGGATGTTTGGCAACGCCCGGATGGACGCGGTAATGGGGGCAGTGGACGGCAGCGTGCGCTTCTTCGGATTGACGCCAACGAGTATGAAACTGGAGGGTCTCGATAGGCACCACCGACTGATCGACAGCTACAGAAAATTGCATAAGGCACGGGCCAATGTGGCAGCCACAACCAGTTAGGGGCGCGGGTCATGGCTGGATGCGATCATGCTGTTCATACATGGAGTAGCGGGCGCGGATCTTATAGGACTTGTCTTGCGCGTTGGCGTTCAGCAGTAGCGGGTGGGTTAGCTTCACGGAGTTCTCCTCGGGGAACAACGGCCATGAATTTAGCCCGCAATTTACCCGCAAACTGGCGGAAGCAGGTTGATTCCTTTGAATGAGATCGGGCAGACCGTCATGCACCGGATGCACAACCGGAGCGAATGCAAAAAGCCTTAGCCATTCGCTATAACCCTGCACCAGAAAACCTCCTGAACGCTCCATGTATTGCTGGCGGCAGGTTGCATAGACATTCCGTAGTGCAAACCATGGCACATGCGGCAGGTCGTGATGCACCAGATGATAGTTGTTATTCAGAAACAGCAGACGCCAGAACCACGCAGCTTCGTTGAGCACGGTGCGGTGCTCGACAGCCTCGGCTGCACGATGCTCGTAGAACGAGCGGATCGAACTCAACGACAGCGCGCCGTAGCCGATGCCGAGCATAAACAGCCACACAGGTATTCCGCAGGCTGTGTGCAGCCACCACGCAAGGCCACCGAGTGACGCGCCATGCGCAAGCCACAACGGAACCTCGCGCCAGTCGCCACGACCGACCTTGCGCATCGCGTCGATGGTCGTCGCAGCAATCGCGAAGGCCGGCCCTACCAGCAGGCGCCCAACAAAAGTATTGCGTAACATTAGCAGCGCGCGTGTCGCGGTGCCTGCACGTCGCCACGTTTCGCCGGTGACGAAGTAGCTTTCCGGGTCGTGCTCGGGCCGTGTCAAATGCACGTCGTCGTGATGGCGCAGATGCGAATTGCGGTAGATGCCATACGGGAACCACACAGCGAGCGGAGCGAAACCGAGAAGGCCATTGACGAGGCGCGAGCGGGTAGGGTGGCCGTGTAGCAGTTCATGCTGCAGCGACATGTACCAGGCGCTCAGCAGCGCCAGCAGACCGGCGGTGAGCGGCAGTCCCAGGCTGCGCGCGTGCGTCGCGACGCCGAACCATCCTCCGTAAATCGTGACGATCAACACCCAGGTCGGCCATTCTGTGCGCCATGTCCAGCTCGCGCTCATGCGCGTCAGGGCGTCGCGTTGCTTGTCGTCGAGGTAAATCGCCATCGGCAGAGTACGGGTCGGACCGGATCGGGATGCAGGGAGCGTCAGCAGACGCGTTAAAACCGATCGTACGGGGACCTGCGCCGGTGACGAACCAATTTGTTGCGCAAAGCATCTGCAAAAAAGCGCTTAGGGCGGTAGGGCGGCTGTCGGGGCCCGCTATCAGCGCACCGCGTTACCAGTTAATATCAGAGCACGAACGTTAAAATATTCGAGTTCTGATACTTTCCAAACCTCTGATACCCATGCACAAACCGGCCACCACACACGATCGACCTGATATACCCCGCATCGGCGAGGGCAAGCGCGGTGAGGAGGGGTATATCGGCTACCTGCTGCGTCAGGCGGGGGGCGCCCACCGGTTACGCATGGAGCGGGCGCTCGCCGACCTCGGCGTGACGCCGCCGCAGCTCACGGTGCTGACGATGCTGGTGGCGTACCCCGGGCTGTCAAATGCGGATGTTGCCCGCCTTGCCATGCTCACACCGCAAACCGTCAGCGTGATCGTCGCGAACCTGCTGCGCAGTGGCGCGATCGCCCGGCGGCCTCATGCGGTTCACGGCCGCATCCAGCATATCGATGTCACCGAGGCCGGCAAGGCGCTGCTCAAGCAATGCCGCTCACGCGTGAAAGCGATCGAGCAGCAGATTCTCGCGGGCTTCAGCGCCGATGAGGAGCGTGTGATTCGCCGCTGGCTGGTGAGCGTTGCTGTTGAGGGCGGCTCGAACGTGGCCGAGTGAACGTGGCTGATGAGCGCGGCTTGCGCGTGACTGACCAGGTGGCCGTCAGCCTCGCGGCAGCCAACCGCCCAGCAGCCGACTGCGCACTAATGTGCGTCGGCCAGATGGCACTCATGATCGAGCAACCCCTCTGCCGTGCCCGTGCCGTTGTCCACATCCAGTCCGCTATTGAGCACGAGCCAGCCGTCCTGATCGGCGGAAGGCCCCGCGCCGGTGACGAGGATCGTCTGCGTCGCCATCGACTGCGAGTCCGGGTGATCACGCGCAACGATGCGGAACGGGTCGTTGTCCTGCGACAGACTGGTGACGCGCATGATCCGGTAGCGAACGCCGTCTATCGTCTCCCAGTGCCACTGGCCAGGTTGATCGCGGCGGTAAGGCGCCAACGCGTCGATGATATCCGTCCGCATGCAATCCATATGAATATGCAATTGCTGTTGCGATCGGCGGAACTCCGAATTGATTTCCAGTCCGAACTGATCGGCGGCGAGCGGCTTCTTGAGCGATGCCTCCACGGTATTGCGTGAACTCCAGCCGTCGGCCCAGTAGTCCGGCGCATCGGGCGCCACGATGCTCGGGCTTTCGATGCCGGTGACACGCTCAGTCGGAATCAGCAGATGCTGGCTGCGTCCGCTGATGTCTTTCAGAATCGCGTAGTGGTCGGCCAGATCCACGCTCGTGCATTGGCCGGGATGACCGCTGGCGCGCGCTTCGGGCACGCATTGTCCGCCGACGATTTTCCATAGCGCGTCAGGATCGGCCGCAGCAAGCTCGGCGCAACTGCTTGCTACGACGGCGACAGCCACCAGAGCGGCTGCCTTGGCCATCACGAGAGATGCGCGGCCGCTGAATCTGCTTCCGGTCCTTACCACGCGAGCTGACTCGCGCAAGCGGCCGTCAGCGGCCGCTGAAACTTTCCGCGCGCGCATCAAAGGGTCGGCGCCGGTAGCGCGCCGAGCAACTGCTCGAACGCCACGCCGATAGCCAGCAGCCGCCGGTCGCTTCCAAGCGGTCCGTCCAGTGCGAGACCGACCGGCAGACCTTCAGCGGTCAAGCCTGCAGCCAGCGACAGGCCCGGAATGCCTGCGTTGCTGGCAGGCTGAACATTGCGCAGATAAGCGTCCATTTCGTCGATGGGTACTCCGCCGTTGATCGACACGGCCGACGAACCTGCGAGGTCATCGATCGGCACCGCGGCGAGGCGGGTGGTTGGGAACAACAGCGCATCGAGCTGTTGCGTGGCGAAGGTCTGGGCATACAGTTGCTGAAGCTGCGGCCGCCACATGGTCAGGGCATCCTGATACTCATGGGCGAGCGGGTCGGCAAGCACCGCATCGTAGATGTCGCGTACATCCGGACTGGCAATGCGTGCCGCCAGCTCGGCCAGCGTTTTGACCGGCGCATCGTTGGCGACGAGCCATGCCGGCACATCCAGATGAGCTTCGTGAATCGCCACCGCCGAGCTGACCTTGCTGCTCAGTGGCAACAACTCGTCCATCTCGACCGGCACCAGCGTCACACCTGCCGCCTCGAGCCGCGTCAGCGCGTCCCGCACGACGTCTTCCAGGGCGTACTCCAGGCCGTCCCATAGCGGCGCCGGCAAGCCGATGCGCAGACCGCTCAGCGCAACCTCAGGCAACGGCCCGGCGCCGGTCACGATGCCGTCCAGCAGCGCAATGTCGGCGACGTCGCGCGCCATAGGCCCGACGGTGTCGCGTGTATGGCAGATCGGCACCACGGCGTCCGGATCGTGATAGCGGCGCTCTGCGCCTCCGTCGCCTACCGATGGACGAAGGCCCGCAGTACCGGTTAGCGCTGCAGGAATGCGGACGGACCCGCTCGTATCGGTGCCGAGTCCGGCTGGTACGATGCGCGCCGCAATGGCAGCGGCGGTGCCGCCCGAGGAGCCGCCCGGAATCAGGCCCGGATCGTAAGGGTTGCGAACGTGACCGGCATGCGGCGCGAAGTTCGTACTGGTGATGCCGCACGCCAGTTCGTGCATGTTGGCCTTGCCGAGCACGATTGCGCCCGCGTCGAGCAGGCGCTGCACGGTGGGCGCGTTCGCGCGCGGCACGAAGTTCTCCAGCGCGGGCGTGCCGGCCGAAGTGACAAGCCCTTCCGTATTGATGTTGTCTTTGACAACGATTGGCAGACCCGCAAGCGGCAATGCCGAGCGCGCTTCAGGTGTCATGGCGTCGATCCGCCTGGCCGCATCGAGTGCGCCCTCCATGTTGAGCGCAGTGAGGGCGTTGAGGGTCGAAAGCGCCGCAGCGCGAGCGAGTAGTGTGGCGATATAGTCCGTGGCTTTCAGCCGGCCGGTCTGGATCGCAGTCACCGCTTGCGTTGCCGTTAGGGCCAACTGTTCGTCGACGGTCCATGTCATGCGTGAGATCTCCTCGAATGACGCCTATTCTGTCACAGCCATTCCAGGCGCGTCATCGAGCAGACCGGCGTAAGCCGTTCTGTTCAGGTCAAACCCAACCGGTACACCAGCTCCCACTGGTGCGTGTCACGTGTTGGTCATTGATGGTTGTCGATCCACATACGTCCCCAACGATACGCGTAGGCCACCGCGTGTTCTTCGTCGAAGAAATAATCGAGCGCATCGAACGAATGCGCCCGGCTCGGATCTGCAGTGGTTTTGCCGATGGTCAGATTCGCGGCGAACAGCCCGTTGGGCAACTGTTGCGCGACCGGAGCGACCTCGTAACCTTTGTATTGGATAGCTTGTCGATTCATGATTTTGGCGATGATTCTGCCCATGTGCGTTGCAAGGGAAGCCAGACGCATAGTGTCGACCGGAGGGTCGGCGGGCAGGAACAAGCGTAGGCGCGGTAGCCTCGCCAGTGAACCAATCATTCGTCGCAAGCAAATTACGCTCGACCTGGAACTGTCTTCGCAATTTCGGATGAGGCGACCCCGGATGCGTCGAGACCACTATCCGGTGCGTCGCGCTGCCTGTCTGTTACTTGGCACACGCAGCGTAGGGGTGCTTTTTAGGGTTGATTCAGGCGTGCTGCGGCTTTGGCGGCGTATGCCGATGCAGGTAGCGGCGCCGTTTGACGGGCTGCGTGGCACCGGGGCGCCGCGTACCTTCGCCTGCCAGTTAGCTGGCGAGCGTGAACACCTTGGCCGTGCGGCCTTCGGGCGCCGCGCCGCGAGGCACCGACGTGTGCTGCGTGCTGAACGCGAGGGCAAACTGTGCGGCCTGCTGGCCGACTGTAGCAAGCTGGTCGACCACTTTCGGGTCGGAGCAGGTATCGACGGTTTCGAAGCGCGTCTCGAGCGTATTGATACCGGCGCCGAACGGCGTGGGCCAGCCGCGCAAGGCGTGCACGATCGAGCGCAGCGACGTCAGTACCGAACCGGCGGCCTGCCAGCCATAGGCCGTGACCACGCAGCCCACCGCACGGCCGTCGAGGTAAGGACGCTCGTCGCCACGCAGTTCTTCGAGCGTATCGAGCGCATTCTTCACGAGGCCGGAGACGCCGCCGTGATAGCCGGGGGTGGCGATGATCAGCGCGTCGGCTTCGCGCACGGCTTCGATCAGCTCGAGCTGGGCGTCGGTGCGTTGCGGATCTTCAGGGGCGTAGTGCGGCAGGCTATGCAGGAACGTGCCGCCGAACAGCCGGGTACGTGCACCGGCTGCTTCGGCGCCGCGCAGTGCAAAACCGAGGGCACGCTCGGTCGACGATGCCGCACGTGTGGTGCCGCCGATGCCGATGACGAGCGGCCGGCGTTGGTGATCGAAACTGGTCAAAGAAATGCTCCTTCGGTAGCGGCTGCCGGGGGCGCGGCGCAGGGCTGCGCGCAAACTCGCCCGGCAAACGGGACTTGGCCCGCGGGACTTAAACCGCCATCTTAGTGATCGATACTAGCAGCACGAAGCGACTTTTCGTTCTAACGATATACGCCGGGAGGGTTATCGACGCAGGGCTGCCGTGAAATGCACCTGAAGCGGGCATGGATAAGCAAAGCGAAAACGCTTCGTTGGCTGTGGGCTGGGGGCGCCGCTATGATTGGCCCGTCTCCTCCATGACTAACTCCTTGACATGGGTCTCGGCCCCGCTATCGCGAGATGACGGGGCCATTTTTTTGCCACGGTGCAATCCGGTCGCTTTGCGCAAAGCGGGCGAGACGTTTGTGCACGTCCTGTATGACCTTGACGGGGGTCTCCTGCAACTGCTGGTCGTGCAGCGCCAGCAACCGTTCCAGTGCATGCGCTTCGGCGTCTTCCAGGTGCCAGACATCTGCCCCGGTGGCCCGCGCCGCACTGCGCTCGAGTGCCTGCTCCGCATGCGTATAGAGCATGGCGTCAGCCGTGCCGAAACCCGCTTCCTGCAGATACCAGGCCACATACAGGACATGAATCAGTTCGCTCAGCAGATGGCCGTTTCCCGAGCCGGCACGCAACGCTTCCAGTGCGAGATGGCTGCGTAACGACCGTTCTCGGATCGATTGGACTGTAAGCGGCAGCAGCATGGCTTTCGCTGCCGATTTCCCTCTGGAACCTCGCAGGGCCGGATGTTTTCTTTTATTCATCTTGGGTAAAACTCACAGACTTGCTGGATTTTGAGTCGCGATTTTATATGCGCTCGCTCTCATATTGATTTAATTTTTTGATTTTTAAAAGTCAGCTTGAAAATAATCGTGAGGAGATCCCGAGTCCTTGCGGCAATGACGGGTAATCATCAGTTCGATTTAACTATTTGGAATCATGCATTCCGGGTCGAAAATATTCGAATCGCTTGCGGCGTGTGCTTCCGGGCCGTCCGATAGGGTGAGGCAGGTGTGCTGTGTCAACGTGCTGACATAATCGCTCGAATAATAAGGACGGTTTCGCATGCGGCATGCATTTTTATGGAACTCCAGAATACGGCGCTCCGCCGCGCTGGCTTGAATGGCCTTAAACCTGTTGCGCGCCGGCAACCCACCCATAAAATCAGGGCGAATTCCTGTAGAGATTCGATCCGTTGTCACATCGATCTGGTACATGGGAAGGGACAACCCTCGTAGGAGACCGATGTGAGCATCCGAACTACCGACGTACGCCCCGCGATTGCTGCGAAACACCCGTTCGAGAGTTGCTTCATGGACCTTGGAAGCCATTCGGCCGACAAGGCGCTAATCGCACTGACCGACGCTGTGCATGCCGAACAGCGCGATATGAATGCCTACGACTGGATCACCCAGGCGCTACCCGGCGCGACGCTCAAGCCGGCCCACGCAATCGGCACGGTGGGCGAGTTGTACCGTTCCTTTACCCGGCCCGCGGAATTTGGCCGGTTGAAGGACATCTGGCGCTTGTGAGGAGCGCGAGCAGAGGAGGATAACGGGTTCGGTCAACGGCTCGATTTCGACAGCCGGTGGCCGAGTCCCAGATTGGTCGCGATCTGCCAGGCGTAGACCCGCGAGTACTGCACCCCGAAGCGCGCGGCGATCAACTCGCGCAAGCGCACGTTGGTCCATGCATCGCTCGGAAAGCCGTGCTCGCGCGCGGAGCCGCGCAGCGCGGCGGCGACCCACTCGAGCGCCGCGGCGTCGAGCGCGGACGACCGGCCACCGACGCTCATCTTCTTCAACGCGTCGAGGCCGCCGCTCTCCAGCATGGCCTTATAGCGTTTGACGGTGGCGGTAGACAGATGAAGGGCATCGGCCACTGCGCTGACCGAAGAACCCGCCATCAGCATCTGGCCCGCGCTCATGCGCCGGACAACAGTGGGAAGCTCTTCGGTTCGGGATGGCATAGATTGACCGTCCGTCAAAGTCCGGGCGCATAGGCAATGCGAGCGTTCCATCTGGAAAACCATGCCCAGCCGTTGTCATTGAACCCAGAAACGGCCGCGCAGGGGCGGATAGCATTACTAATAAATGATTTTTTATTGAATGTGTTGGAATGGGATAAAAATAATTGCGGTCGTGATTTTTCCATTTTTCCTATGAAGAGGTGGGTGGGGAATTGGCGGTTCAGTCGGATTGAAACAATCCTCCTGATTATTTCTGATTTCGATATCACCTTAATGGTGCTTGATGTTCGGCAAGACGTTTGCTAGCATCCAGTAACACTTTTACATGGTCTGCAGAATGTCGCAGAAACTCAATCCACACCGGGCTCACCGTCTGTCTGCCACGTCTCGTTGAGAAACGTTGTGCGGCGCTTCATCACCGCATTCTCTTATTTTAATGCGCGACTGATGGAAGAACATGAGATATCGCGGTTTTATCTATTCTTCCCATCGCGAATTTCGGTTTCACCGTCATTCTCTGACAGAAAACATCAGTTGTTTTGAGATTCGATATAAACAGATTTATCCGTTTGGCCATCGCTTGACTCCTGAGCGACTGCGGAGTCGGAAATGGCAATTCGCGCTTAAGCGCAGGCGCGGGCGGAGCGCCGTATAGCGGTTTGTCTGCCGGAATGCCGGGTCAGTGCAACGTTTCAATGAGTTAGGAGAGCATAGTGAACCTGTTTATTTCGCGTGATGGCGGCGAGCCTGCCTTGCGGGTGCGGCGCATGGTCCTGATGGGCTCCGCGCTGGCGGCGCTGGCCGGTGCCCCCGTGGTGCTCGCCCAGGCGCCTACGTCCGGGAGCAACGCGCCGGCGCAGGCGCAACCCGAGATGCAGCAGCAGGCCGTCGATGCGCTGAACAAGCTCGGCAACTACTTGCGCACCCTGAAGAGCTTCCGTATCGAGGCCGATAGCGTGACGGACGCCGTGCTGACAACGGGCCAAAACGTCGGCTTCCTGCATCGCACGGAGATGTCGGTGCAGCGTCCGGACAAGGTCAGGGTCGTGGTCACAGGGAGCCGCGCGCCGAAGGGCCTGATCTACGACGGTCACACGTTCGTGCTGTTCAACGACACCCATCACTACTACAGCCGGGTGCCGGCGCCACCCACCATTCGCGAACTCATTGCCGACGCCGACGACAAGTACGGCGTCCAGCTTCCGCTCGTCGACCTGTTCTACTGGGGCGAGCAGTCGGACGACGAAAAGTCGCTGACGAGCGCGCTGTTTATCGGCCTCGACAAGGTCGACGGCAAATGGTGCAACCACTATGCCTATCAACAGCCGGGCCTCGACTGGGAGCTCTGGATCCAGACCGGCGCGCGGCCATTGCCGTGCCGGTTTGTCGTGACGGATACGACCCAGCCATCGCGGCCGCAGCATGCGGTCAACTATCAGTGGACGTTGAACCCCACCTTCGAAGCGGGCACCTTCACGTTCCATCCGAGCCTTGGCGCGAGGGAGATTCCGATGCGGCCGCCAACCACGACGGGTGACGACCAACAGGGAGACGCGCAATGAAACCACTGACGCGATTGACCGGTATTGCGCTCGCCGTGATGTTTTCGGCAACCTCAACCTCGACGTTTGCCTTTGGTTTTCGTGGTGGCGCGCGGACCAGCATTCATGGCGGTGGTGGCGGTGGTTTCCATGGAGGCGGTGGCGGTGGCGGTGGCGGATTTCAGGGCGGTGGTGGAGGAGGTGGGGGCGGCTTTCATGGTGGCGGTAATTTCGGGGGGGCGCAGGGCGGTGGTCCGTCTCATGGTGGCGGCGGTCAATCTGCGCACGGAGGCGGTGGCGGCAGCAACGGCGGAGGGGGCGGCCAGAACTCGCACGGCGTTGGCAGCAGCGAACACAGCGGCGGCGGTGGCAGCAGCCACAACGGCGGTGGCAGTGACCACAACGGCGGCGGTAGCGATCACAACGGTGGCAGCGACCACAACGGCGGTAGCGACCACAATGGTGGTAGCGACCACAACGGCGGCAGCGATCACCACGACGACGGACACCACGACGACGACCACCACGACGACGACCACGATCATCACGACGATGACTACGATCACCATCATCACGACGACGGCTGGTACGTCGACCCGGTGGCGGTCGGCGTGGCAGTGGGCGTGACGACGGCAGTCGTAGTCGGAACGACCGTCGCGGCTTTACCGCCGAGCTGCAATAGCGTGATGGTCGGCGGTGTGTTGTATCAGCAGTGCGGGCCGAACTGGTATCAGCCGCAATACGTGGGCCCGACGGTGAAATACGTGGTGGTCACGCCGCCCCGGTAAACGCTGAACCCGCGCGCCGGCCAGGTCCAGGCCGCGCGCTGCAGCGGTGCCCGCTCACGCTCGCTGTCTTTATAGGGACTGTAGATGCAAATCGACTTCGAGGCGAGGATCGCCCAGTTGCTTTTGCGGGCAGCGCGGCACAGGAAACTGGTTCCGTACGGCGCGTTCCATGCTATTTTCCCCGCGGATTACGCGCTAAACAGGCGCTATGCCGCCCTGGAGCGCACGGCTGCATCCATCTGCGATTTGCAGCTTGCCGATTACGCATCGCTCCTCTGCACTGACTCGGGTTTGCCGGGCCCGGACTTCTACGCCCGCTTCAAGCGTCTGCACGCCGAGCGTTATTACACGGTGCTCGGCGCAGACCGCACCCGCAAACTCAAACTCGTGGAAAAGCAGCGCTTTGCCCGTGAAGCGCGCGAAGAGGTCTACCGGCATGCCCGAGCCGCCAAAGAGGAATTGCCCGCGGACGCGCAAGAGGCGCTCGAGGCCGCTGCCGCTGCGCGTTCCGCGGCACGCCCAGTCCGCAATGCGGTGCTAGGCGTCGCGCTCGTCACGAGTGGATTGCTCGGTGCTCCGGCGGCCGATGCACAGGAGTTCTCACTGTTCGGTGGGGGTTCCCGCGCCGGCAGCACCAATACCTACACATGGGCCTTCAATTACCAGGAAGGTCTCGGACAATACTTTGCAGCCAGCTTTAGCTGGCTGAACGAAGGCCATATTCCCGACCATCATCGTGACGGCCAGCTGGTTCAGCTCTGGGGCCGCATTCCCGTCGGCAATCCTAAGTTCGTTCTGCAGGCGGGTATCGGCCCGTATCGCTATTTCGACACGACCACCGCCGATCAGGGCGGCAGCTATTCCGACACCCACGGCTGGGGCGTGGTCTATAGCGTGCGTGCAGCATATTACGCATCGAGTCGCTGGATTACGCAGCTGCAGCTCAATCGCGTGCATGTACAGCGTGGTCCGGATGCGACCAGCGTTATGTTCGGCGTAGGCTATCAGCTCGACGCACCGGATACGCCAGGCCCGCGAGACTGGGCAGCCGGCAGCAGCACTAACGTGACCAATAACGAGGTGGCTGTGTATCTGGGCAAGACTATCGTCAACTCGACCAGCTCGCCGTCTGCGCTGGGCGGCGCCATCGAGTACCGGCGCGGTCTTGCCAGATATCTCGATGTGACGCTCGGCTATCTGCATGAAGGCAGCAGCAAACTGGCGCGCCGGGATGGCATTACGAGTCAGCTCTGGGCAACCCGTGCGTTCTTTAACGACAAGGTGACGCTCGGCGTGGGCGCCGGCGCCTACTACGCGATCAACGAAAACGAGAACAGCGAATCACCGGGACCAGGAGCTGGCAAATTCTCCGGTCTCGTCACCATTGCAGGTTCCTATCGTTTCACCAGAAGCTGGGATGCGCGGCTTGAATGGAACCGGGTGGTGACCCGATACAACCGCGATTCTGATGTGATATTTGCCGGTGCGGGCTATCGGTTCTGACGGCCGGTTGAAACGCGAGCCGAACCGGCAACGAGGGCGGCGCAGGTTGCGCAGGCGTATTGCTGAAGGAGGTACTCCATGGCCCATACAGGTTCCGTCATCGTCGCGTTGTGCCTGGCTGTGGGTAGTCTGGTTACGACGAGCGCCTACGCGGATGACGAGGCCGTCGCTGACCGCATCCAGTCGGCCGGCCGCGGCGCACACCTCGGACGTGATCTGTGCGGCTTCACGGCCGCGCAAATCGCGACCTACAAGGCGAATCTGAAGCGCTCGCTTTCCTCGCCGCCCAGCTTCGACACGCAATGGGACTACGGATGGCAGCGGGCGACCCCCACCTTGCTCCAATACCAGTCGCTGAAAGTGGGTGACCCGCAGGACTACGAATCGCGGGTGCACCTCGTTTGCGCGACGCTGCACAGAATCGGCAAGCGGGTTACGAAGGCGCCTGACAACAGCAGCCAGACGAAGCCTTAGGTGTCCCGCAAAGCGATACAGCGCTCAGGCCGCCAGGCGGCGAATGCCTTACTTCACCTGTTCGACCTGACCGCGAATCTCGCCGCCGGGGTTCTTCGCGGTATGGACGTTGAAGTACCAGTTGCCGGCCAGCAGATCGCTTTCCTGCGCAGCGCTCAGCGTGGCGTCGCCTTCAATCGGACTGGCCAGTTTGTCCATCGGGATCGGAACCGCCACCGGCGCGTTCTTTCCGACCGGTGCCGGGCCGTGGAAATGCGCCATGCTGGCGGGCCCGGTGAGGTCCGCGTAGGTGACCTTGTAATGCAACACCTTCGACGCGGTGTCGTAGGTTGCCGTCAATTCGCCGTGTCCGTCGCTGGTTTTGGGCGGCACTTCGGAGGAGGCGAGCAGGTGGGCTTGCAGGTTGAGCGTGTCGGCAACGGCGAGCGCAGGTGCGGCGAGACTCAGAGACAACACCAGTGCGGTAAGCGTTCGATTCATTTTCATGGACGTCTCTTGAAATGGACAGGATGTAACCTCCGACGCCGCGTGGCCTTGCGGCCATGCGGTGCGTCACCGGTTACTCCATTGAACGCTCGCTGTTTCCGGCTTATTCCCTGCCGCAACGATATTTTTTTGCCGGGTTCAGTTAGCCGCCAGCATCGAGATGCCCGCATCGCCGAACAGCGTCTGCACGTCGTTATCGGAGATACGTTTGGCCAGTGCAGGCAGGTCGGTCCCTTCGGGCTTGCCGATCAGCGCGTAGCTGAGATCGGCGTGCCGCCAGGTCACGACGTTCATGCTCTCAACGCGTCGTTCTGCGATCGTGGTGTCAGGCTTGCCTTCCTTCATGACGCATAGCGCGATGGGCGCGCCCTGCTGCGGCAGATAGACGATCTGCACCAGGGGTTTGTCTTTAAAGCGCAACCGTTGCACTCGCTTGAAGGTCAGGCCCGCCTGACTCAGATCCGGAATCCGTACGTTCAGACCGTCCTGATGCTGGATTTCGTCGACGGTTTGCGCCGTGAGTTCGGCATTGACCGGCACCTGTGCCACGGTCTCGCGCGAATAGAGCTGCTGATATCCCGCTGCAGCGGCGACCCAGCCTGGCTCTTCGGGATTGGCTGCCGCGAGCGTCGCAGTGGGACTGCTGTTCGGGGTCGCGCCAAAACCCGGCAGGAAGCGCGTTCCAATGCCGTAGCAGACTACGCCCGCAACAAAGGCGACCGCGAGCCACTGCGGCGCGATACGCAGGCGCGAGCGGATGGGCGCCGAAGGTGCCGTAAAGGCGTCGCGCGTGACGGCGGCGTCGTTGGCGCCCGGCGTGGCGGTGCGTTGTGCATGGGCGCGCGCCATCGCGGCAACGGCTTCGGTCAGGCTGTCCGGCACCGGCGGCAGCTTTTGCTGGGCGAACGCTTGCGCATACGGCAACTGCGACGCGCGTAACTGCGCGACGAGTTCGGCGGTATCAGGCGACACAGCGATCTCCTTTTCGATCTCCTGGCATTCTTCTGCAGACAGCTCGCCGTCCACATATGCCATCAACAAAACAGAGTCCATTTTCATGAGACCGGGTCCTTACTCGCAACTGTGACTTTTGTTTTTTGATTGTCCCGAACCCCGAACAGCGTGCCGATGGTCTGGCGCGCGCGCGACAAGCGGCTCATGACGGTGCCGATCGGGACCTCGAGCACCTCCGCCGCTTCACTATAACTAAGCCCTTCGACGGCGACCAGCAGCATGACGACGCGCTGCGCTTCCGGCAACTGTCCGACCGCATTGACAATCTGGTTATTGATCGCGTTTTCCTCCGGCGTGCGCGCCGCCGGATCGGCGACGGTTTCAAGCATGTCGTCGTCCCACTCCGTGCTGGAGCGGTTACGCCGGCTGCGGGCGCGCAACTCGTCGATCCAGGTGGAGTGCACGATGGCGAACATCCAGCTGAGGGTTGAGGTGCCGGGCTGTAACTGGTGGGCGCGTTCGAGCCCGCGCAGGCAGGCGCGCTGCACCAGGTCTTCGGCATCGTGCCGGTCGCCTGAAATGCGTAACGCGAACGACCACAGGCGCGGCAGCAACTCCGGTAGCTGGCTGGGTAAGTCTGAGCCGGTCATCGACAGGTTCCTTGCTAGGTGTTCGGTGTCTTTGGACGGATGGCTGGATTTTAACGACAACTGGTGTTCTTCGCTCACATTGGCCTCGCCGGGCGGGCAAGGCGGGTCCGAACCGGGGACATGCGGATTTCCCGTGGCGACACGAAGCGGTTAAAGTTGAACTACTGCGGTCGAACTACTGCGGTCGAAGTAGTGCGCTGTAACGCAGACGAGGTACGGCAGGCGCCCGGCAGGGCGACCGTCTGCCGGGAAGGCGCGGCGGGCCAGCCGCGAGCCGCGAACGCGCGCTCTACTCACGACGAAGGGGGACGAGTGAGGCATCGAAAGCTTTCCCTGCGTCGACGCTGGCGCAAAGCATTCCGCACGTACGGAGCGCTGGTCGCGCAGAGCGTGGGCGGCCACCCGTTTCTCGCGGGTTTCGCCGGGACGGTGGTGGCGACGGCCATGGCGAGCCTGACCTTTCTGACACTCTACGATGGCCGGGCCGACGCGCTGCGCCATGCCCACGAAACCTCGGAGAACCTCGTATCGCTGATTTCCAGCGACCTTGCGCGCAATGTCGAGATCTACGATCTGTCGTTGCAGTCGATGGTCGACAACGCGCAGGACCCGGCCACCTGGCGCCTGTCGCCGGCGCTGCGGCAAGCTGTGCTGTTCGATCGCGCGACTACCGCCGCCTACCTCGGTGGCGCCTATGTATTGGGCATAGACGGCCTCCCGCGCGCTTCCCAGAATGGCGACCGCAATCCAGTGGTGCCGCTTAGCGACCGCGACTATTTTGTCGCTCAGCAGCGCAATCCGTCGCTGGGCCTGTTCGTATCGCATCCGTATCGTTCCCGATGGCGCGGCGGCAATCCGTCGATCGGGCTGACCCGGCGTATCAACGCACCCGACGGCAGCTTCGCGGGCGTTGCGATGCTGGCTATCCGGCTCGAATATTTTCAGCACCTGCTCGACAGGATCAACACGGGCACGTCCGGGTCTGTGTTTATCGTCCTCGACGATGGAACCTTGCTGGCCCGCAAGCCGTTTGCCGAAAGCGATATCGGCACCAGCATCGCCAAGTCTCCCACTTTCACGATCATGGCGGCGCACGCGGAGGGGTCGTATATCGCGAGTTCGGCGGTCGACGGCGTACGGCGCATGTTCACCTATGCGCGTGTGCGCAACACGCCGTTGATCGCTGTGGTGGCGCCGTCGCTCGACGATGTGCTTGCCGAATGGCGGCGGCGCAGCCTGATTGCCGGCGGCCTCACGCTCGCGCTGGGCGCGGTGTTCGTGGTGCTGTCGTGGTTGCTTGCATTTACCCTTCAGGACAAGGTCGCGGCGCAGGCAGAACTGATCCGGCTCGCGGCGACGGACCCGCTGACCGGCCTGAGCAACCGTCGCGTGCTCGACCGCCGGCTCGACGAAGAATGGTTGCGCGCGCGGCGTCATGGCAGTCCGATGTCGGTGCTGTTTGTCGACATCGATCACTTCAAGCAGTTTAACGATACCTACGGCCACGCCGCGGGCGACGAAGTGCTGACCGCGGTGGCCGAATGCATCGCGTCGGCGGTGCGGCGTCCGGTGGATCTGGTGGCACGCTATGGCGGCGAAGAGTTTGCCGTGGTGCTGCCGGATACCCCGGCGGCAGGGGCGACGAGCGTCGCGGAGAAGATCCGCAAAAGGGTCCAGGGCATGAGCCTGTTCTATGGGCAGAGCGGCCACGGCAGCGTGACGGTGAGTGTGGGCTGCGCCACTTGTGTACCGGCTCAGGGGGCGAGTGCTTCCGGGTTGATGGCTGCCGCTGATGCGCAGTTGTATGCGGCGAAGTCGGCGGGGCGGAATCGGGTGAGTGCGGCGGCTTGACGTTCGCGCTCTCGCGATCCATTTTTGTTATCGCATCTTCCAATACTCGAATTGTTCCGGTATCGGCCACGCCGTATATTGGCTGACACCAACACAACCACACTGTGACCCGGGTACGACTGGGTGTCATAGGAGCGAGACAAGCGATGAACCGAATCGATCTGGAGGGGCGTACCGTCGTCATTACTGGCGGGGCGCGTGGAATTGGCTATGCAGTGGCGCAGCGCGCGCTGAACTCGGGCGCCTCGGTGGCGCTGTGGGACGTCGACGCGGCGCGTCTCGAGCGCAGCCGCGGCGAACTGGCCGAACTCGGCAAAGTCTCGACGGCGATCGTCGAACTGACCGACGAGGCCTCGGTGAATAAAGCCGTCAGCGAAACGCTTGCCGCCCACGGCACGATCGACGTGCTGATCAACTGCGCGGGCATCACCGGCGGTAACGGCACCACGTGGGAGCTGGAGCCCGATGTCTGGCGCCGCGTGATCGACGTGAACCTGATCGGCCCGTATCTGACCTGCCGCGCTGTGGTACCGCAGATGCTCAAGCAGGGCTACGGCCGCATCGTCAATATCTCCTCGGTGGCCGGCAAGGATGGCAACCCGAACGCGTCGCACTACAGCGCCTCGAAGGCCGGCCTGATCGGCCTCACCAAATCCCTCGGCAAAGAACTCGCCACCAAAAACATTCTGGTCAACGCCGTCACGCCCGCGGCCGCCAAGACCGAAATCTTCGATTCGATGTCGCAGCAGCATATCGACTACATGCTCTCGAAGATCCCCATGAACCGCTTCCTGCTGCCCGAAGAGGCTGCTTCGCTGATTCTGTGGCTGTCGTCGGAAGACTGCGCGTTCAGCACCGGTGCGGTGTTCGATTTGTCGGGTGGGCGCGCGACTTACTGATGTTCAGTCAGCCGTTAAGCACGCGAGTGCTGCGTGCTCATCAACGTATGTGGCAGCCTGGACGCGCATCGCAGCGCGCCATGAGGGCGAGGCCGTCAGCACGCTGCCGGCCAGCCGAGCCCGCGTAGACGGGGGTAGTGACACCGGTCGCTGGGGCGTACGGCAGTCAAGCCGCCACGTCCCACGAGCGGATCAGGAGCAGGAGACAACATGAATCCGAATTCGCCCGCATCCCTCGAGGCGATTAACAGCAAGGTCATGCGGCGTTTGTTGCCGTTTCTTTTGCTGATGTACGTGCTGGCTTTCCTCGATCGCGCCAATATCGGCTTCGCGCAAAAAGCGCTGCAGCACGATACCGGTTTGTCGAACGCTGCGTTTGCGTTTGGCGCCGGGGTGTTCTTTATCGGCTATGCATTGTTCGAAGTGCCAAGCAATATTCTGCTGCATCGGGTGGGCGCACGTCTATGGATGTGCCGCATCATGGTGACGTGGGGCCTGGTGTCGGCGTCAATGTGTCTTGCACACACGCCCACCGCGTTCTACACGATTCGTTTTCTGCTCGGCGTCGCGGAGGCTGGTTTCTTCCCGGGCGTTATCTATTACCTCACGCACTGGTTCCCGCAATCGTCGCGGGCGCGTGCCGTGGGCGTGTTCTATTTCGGCGCGCCACTCGCGTTTATCTTCGGCAGTCCGCTCTCGGGCCTGCTGCTCGAACTGCATGGCACCGCGGGTCTGGCGGGCTGGCAATGGCTGTTTCTGATCGAAGGCGTGATGGCCGCGGCTGTCGGCGTATGGGCGTTCTGGTATCTCGACAATCAACCCGAAGACGCGCGCTGGCTCGATAGGGCGCAACGTATCGCCTTACGCGCCGCACTCGACGAAAACGCTCGCGATGCCGCCGCGCATGGGCCTCGCAATCTCCTCGCCGCGCTGCTCGACCGCCGCGTGCTGGGACTCTCCGCGATCTATCTGCTGATCCAGATGAGCGTCTACGGCGTGATCTTCTATCTGCCGCAACAGGTGGCCGCGCTTTTGGGCACGACGGTGGGTTTGCGTGTCGGCCTGGTCGCGGCGCTGCCGTGGCTGTGTGCGCTAGTCGTGACGTGGCTCGTGCCGCGCCGCGCTGACCGCAGCGGCGGACATCGCGCCTGGGCCGTTGCGTTGCTGGTGCTTGCCGGGCTTGGCATCGGTGCATCGGGATTGACGCATAGCCCCTTGTTTGCGCTGCTTTCGCTGTGTTGCGCGGCCAGTGGCTTTATCGCCGCGCAGCCACTGTTCTGGACCTTCCCCACGCGCTATCTGACCGGCGCAGCGGCAGCAGGAGGCATTGCCCTGATCAACTCGTTTGGCGGCCTGGGCGGTTTTATCGCGCCGTCGCTGCGCACCGCGGCGGAACATAACTTCGCTTCGACCTCAGCGGGCTTGCTGGTGCTCGGCGCGGCGAGTCTGCTGGCTGCCTTGCTGATCGGCACGCTGTTTCGCCGGGATAGCGCGCCGACGCCCCAACCGCTTACCCCATTGACACATCACTGACGCATCACCGAGACACCGCGCCCGCCAGGCATCGACGGCCGCGCTTTACTGCACTACAAACGGAGCCTCTCTTATGGCCATGCCTACTATCAAGCACGTGCGTGCCTTTATCGTCCGTGGCGGCGGCGCGGATTATCACGACCAGCCCGACGGCCACTGGATCGACGATCACATCTCGACGCCTATGGCGCGTTACCCCGAGTATCGCCAGAGCCGTCAGTCGTTCGGCATCAACGTGCTGGGCACGCTGGTGGTCGAGATCGAAGCGAGCGACGGCACCGTCGGCTTTGCTGTGACAACAGGTGGCGAGATCGGCGCGTTTATCGTCGAGAAGCACCTGGCGCGTTTCCTCGAAGGCCAGCTTGTCACCGACATCGAGAAAATGTGGGATCAGATGTATTTCTCCACGCTCTACTACGGCCGCAAAGGCGTGGTGTTGAATACGATTTCGGGTGTCGACCTGGCCTTGTGGGATCTGCTCGCCAAAGTCCGCAAGGAGCCGGTGTATCAACTGCTGGGCGGTCCGGTGCGCGACGAGCTGGTGTTCTACGCAACCGGCGCACGGCCTGATCTCGCCAAGGAGATGGGCTTTATCGGCGGCAAGCTGCCGCTGCAACACGGCCCGGCCGAAGGCGCGGAAGGACTCAAGAAGAATCTCGCGAAACTCGCTGATATGCGCTCGAAAGTCGGCGACGACTTCTGGCTGATGTTCGATTGCTGGATGAGCCTCGACGTCCCGTATGCAACGAAACTCGCACACGCGGCGCACGAGTACGGTCTGAAATGGCTGGAAGAATGCCTGCCGCCGGACGACTACTGGGGTTACGCCGAACTGCGCCGCAACGTCCCGCGCGGCATGATGGTCTCCACGGGCGAACACGAGGCAACGCGCTGGGGCTTTCGCATGCTGCTCGAGATGGAATGCTGCGATCTGATCCAGCCGGACGTTGGCTGGTGTGGCGGCATCACCGAGCTGATCAAGATTTCCGCGCTGGCCGATGCGCATAACGTGATGGTGGTGCCGCACGGCTCGTCGGTGTACAGCTATCACTTCGTGGTGACGCGTCATAACTCGCCGTTCGCCGAGTTTCTGATGATGGCGCCAAAGGCCGATGAGGTGGTGCCGATGTTCACACCGCTGCTGCTCGACGAACCGGTGCCCGTGAATGGCCGCATGAAGGTGCCGGACACCCCGGGTTTTGGCGTGCGGCTCAATCCGGAATGCGCGTTGGTGCGGCCTTATCCGCGTTGAAATTCGCCAGATGCGCCGGGCACGTTGAACGGCATGTCGAAGCGTGCGTCGAAAGGTGCACGATGCAATCCGATCGATCAAGGAGAAAGAAGTGCTGCTCAAGGACAAGGTGGTGATCGTCACAGGCGGATCGCGCGGCATCGGCCGGGCCATCGCGGTGGCTTGCGCTCGCGAAGGCGCCGATGTGGCGATCAACTACTGGGGCGATAACGACGCGTCGTACGGACGCCGCTCGGCCGTCGAAGAAGTGCTGGCCGAGATCGAGGCACTCGGCCGGCGCGCGCTGGCAGTGGAAGGCAACGTGGCCGCGCATGAAACCGGCACGGAGCTGGTGCGCCGCACGGTGGAAGCGTTCGGCAAGGTCGACGTGCTGGCGAGCAATGCGGGCATCTGTCCGTTTCACGCGTTCCTCGACATGCCGCCGGAGGTGCTGGAAACGACGGTTGGGGTCAACCTGAACGGCGCGTTCTTTGTGACGCAGGCTGCGGCACAGCAGATGAAGGCGCAGGGAACAGGCGGTGCGATCGTCGCGACCAGTTCGATCAGCGCGCTGGTGGGCGGCGGCATGCAGACCCATTACACGCCGACCAAGGCCGGTGTGCATTCGCTGATGCAGTCATGCGCAATTGCGTTGGGACCGTATGGCATCCGGTGCAACTCGGTGATGCCGGGCACCATCGCAACGGATCTGAATGCGGAGGACCTGGCCGACGAAAGCAAGAAAGCCTACTTTGAGAAACGGATACCGCTAGGCAGGCTAGGGCGTCCGGAGGATGTCGCAGACTGCGTGGTGTTCCTCGCCTCGGACTACGCCCGCTATGTGACGGGCGCGGCATTGCTGGTAGACGGCGGTCTGTTCGTCAACCTGCAGTGAACGTGCGAGGCTCAGTGGGCGGGCAGCGGCGCAATGTGACCGGCGGGAGCTGCGACCGCTGCTTCCTTGCTGCTTTCCGGTTGCGCATTCGCGTCGCGGGCAAGCTGATGCGAGACGCTACGCAGCAGGTCGATGAAATGCAGCGCGGGTTCAGCGAGCGCTTCTTCCTTGCGAGTCAGAATGCCGAAGCCGGACAGGCTTTTGCCGATTTCGACGGGCAGCGCCACCAGCAGTTTGCCGCGCACGTGATCGCGCACGACGGATTCGGGCAGCATCGCGACGGCATCGTAGTTTTCGAGCAATTGCAGGGTGGCGAAGATCGAGGCGCATTCGGTCAGATTGACCGGCGTGGCGAGCCCCGCGCGGGCCAGTTCCTCTTCGAACAGCACGCGTGCCGGACTGGTCACGGGCTGCGCGACCCACGGCCAGTCGATCAGTTCGCGCAAGGTAATGGCCGAGCGCTGCGCCAGCGGATGAGCGGCGCGCACCACCAGCATCAAGGTTTCGCGGGCGAGCGGTTCGAAGCTGAAGTCGTTGTGTTGCAAGGGGCTGGTCAGCCGGCCAAGCGCCAGATCCACTTCGCGGCGGTGCAGCAACTGGACTACTTGGTCGCTGGTTTCACCGAGGATGCGCACATTGAGCAGCGGCCGTTCGGTCTTCAGCGCGGCGACCGCCATGGCCAGCAGGTCGGGCGCGGCGCCCATGATGGCGCCCACGGTCAACTGTCCATGTCCGCCTTTGCGTTTGACGTCGAGGTCTTCGGCAAAGCGGGTCAGCTCCGCCAGCGCGCGGCGCGCATAGGCGAGGGTGACGACGCCAAGCGAGGTGGGCTGCATGCCGCGCGCGTTGCGCTCGAACAGCAGGAAGCCGAACGCTTCCTCGATATCGCCCAGCATGCGGGACGCGCTGGGTTGCGCGACATTGACCGCGTCGGCGGCCTGATGCAGGTTGCGGGCGTCGTCGAGCGCAACGAGCAGCGCCAGATGCTTGAATTTGAGCCGGTTGACGAGGGCGACGGTGGCAGCGTTCTGGCTCATTGGGCAAATGCGGTGACAGATACGGTGAAAAGTGCGTCGGAAGGCACGGCTTGCAAATGCAATCGCCGGGCATGCGATCCGGTTTCTGGATCGCCCAATCCCAACAACGGATTGAGATGCTATCGATCGAGGAATTATAGTCGGTTCAGACGCTTCCCCCAGAAAGCGCCCCGGCAGATCAAAACCCAACACGGGAGACAGGCCGCAATGGAGACAATCGCTTTCCGGATGGTGCTTAACCCCGGCATGCGCGACGAATACGAGCGCCGGCATCAGCAGATCTGGCCCGAGCTGGTTGATGCGTTGCAGCAGGCGGGCGTTCGCGACTACCGTATCTTCTTCGACGCGGGCACCCACCACCTCTTTGCTGTCCTGACACGTACCCCCGATCATCATATGGACCGTTTGCCCGAGCTCGAAGTCATGCGCAAATGGTGGGATCACATGGCCGACATCATGCAGACCGCCCCGGATCACACGCCGCTGCAGCAGGCGCTGGAGCCGGTGTTTCATCTGCAGTCGGCGGGTTGAAGCAAGGAGGCTATTCCATGCAAGTTGTCGACCCGCATATCCATCTGTGGGATCTGAAAACGCACCATTACCCGTGGCTTGCGAATCCGGGCGTGTCGTTTGTTGGGGACGCGCGCGAACTCAAGCACGACTATCTGCTGGCGGATCTGCTGCGCGAAGCGGGCGAGATCCAGATTCTGAAAGTGGTGCACGTGGAGGCGAATCACGACCCGGCCGATCCGGTCGAGGAGACTCGCTGGTTGCAAGGCCTCGCTAATGAGGCTGAATCGCGCGGCATGCCGAATGGCATCGTCGCGGGAGTTGATCTCTCGGCGCCGAATGCTGCGCAGGTTTTAGAAGGGCATGCGGCGTTTGCGAATACGCGCGGCATCCGGCAGATCCTGAACGTGCACGAGAACAAGCTGTTCGACTATATCGGGCGCCATCTGATGCGCGATTCCGTATGGCGCGAGAATTTCGCGCTATTGCGGCGCTATGACATGTCGTTCGATATGCAAATCTATCCGTCGCAGATGGACGAGGCCGTGGCGCTGGCCCAGGCTCACGCGGATACGCAGTTCATCATCAATCACGCGGGAATGTTTGTTGACCGCAGTAGCGTGGCCGGATACCGCGCATGGCGCGACGGCATGCGCAAGTTGGCCGGCTGCCCGAACGTCACCGTGAAACTCAGTGGCTTCGCGATGTTCGATCATCAATGGACGGTGGAAAGCCTGCGTCCTTATGTGCTCGAGACGATCGATACGTTTGGCGTCGAGCGCGCGATGTTTGCGTCGAATTTCCCGGTGGACCGTTTGTTTGGCTCGTACGAAGATCTTTGGCGCGCCTACGCATCGATCGTTGCGGATGCAAGCGTTGCCGAAAAGGACGCGCTGTTTCGCCGCAACGCTGAGCGCGTGTACCGGATCTGATGCGGATTTGACGTCGTCACCCGGCGACGTGGCAACACAGCATCCCCGATGAAACGCGGCGCGCTTACGACGCCGCATGATGGAGGAGACAGGCAGTGCAGCAACAGACAACCGCTACGCCCCGGCTTGAACTGCGGCATGCGAGCAAATCGTTCGGGCGGGTGCGCGCGTTATCCGACGGCGACCTCAAGCTATTGCCGGGCGAAGTGCATGCGCTGCTCGGCGAAAACGGCGCGGGCAAATCGACGCTGGTGAAGATTCTTGCCGGGGTGCACCAACCCGATACCGGCGAGATTCTGATCGATGGCGTCGCGCAGAGCTTTGCGACGCCCGCCGCGGCGCGCGATGCCGGTCTCGCGGTGATCTATCAGGAACCCACGCTGTTCTTCGATCTCTCGATCGCCGAGAATATTTTCATGGGCCGCCAGCCGGTGGACCGTATTGGACGGATTCAGTACGACGCGATGCGCAGCGAAGTGAATGGCCTGCTCGCATCGCTCGGTGTCGATCTGCAGGCGGATCAACTCGTGCGCGGGTTGTCGATCGCCGACCAGCAGGTGATTGAAATTGCCAAGGCGCTGTCGCTGAATGCGAACGTGCTGATCATGGATGAGCCGACCGCGGCGTTGTCCTTGACCGAAGTAGAGCGGCTCTTTGCGATCGTGCGCAAGTTGCGTGAACGCGATGTCGCGATCCTGTTTATTACCCACCGTCTCGACGAAGTATTTGCCTTGACGCAGCACGTCACCATCATGCGCGACGGTGCGAAGGTATTCGACGCGCCTACCGCGGATCTCACGACGGCGGCGATTGTGGCCAAGATGGTCGGGCGCGATCTGGAGAGCTTCTACCCGAAGGCGGATGTCGCGCCTGGCGAAGTGCGTTTGTCGGTGCGTGGACTGACGCGGTTGGGTGTGTTCAAGGACATCTCGTTCGAAGTCCGCGCGGGTGAAATCGTGGCGCTGGCGGGTCTGGTCGGCGCGGGACGCAGCGAAGTGGCGCGGGCGATCTTCGGTATCGATCCGCTCGATGCGGGTGAGGTGCAGATTGCTGGCAAACCGCTTGCCACTGGACGCCCCGCCGCAGCAGTGCGCGCCGGTTTAGCGCTGGTGCCGGAAGACCGTCGTCAGCAAGGTCTGGCGCTTGAACTGAGCATCGCGCGCAATGCGTCGATGACGGTGCTCGGGCGCCTCGTCAAACACGGACTCATTTCCACGCGCAGCGAAACGCAACTTGCGGCGCAGTGGGGCACGCGTCTGCGTCTGAAAGCAGGTGACGCCAATGCACCGGTCGGCACGCTCTCGGGCGGCAACCAGCAGAAGGTCGTGCTCGGCAAATGGCTTGCGACCGACCCCAAGGTGCTGATCATCGACGAACCCACGCGCGGCATCGACGTCGGCGCCAAAGCGGAGGTGTATAGCGCACTGGCGGAACTGGTCACGAACGGCATGGCCGTGCTGATGATCTCTAGCGAATTGCCAGAGGTGCTCGGCATGGCCGACCGCGTACTGGTGATGCACGAAGGACGTATCAGCGCCGAGATTGCACGCGCCGATGCGAACGAAGAACGGATCATGGGCGCCGCGCTAGGCCAGTCTGTGAACCCACTAGGGCACGCCGCATGATGCGCCACTCCCATACTCATCCTCATCCGGCGCCGGTGCGGCCTCCCGTCGCCGGTGGACCGCCTGCGAAAACGGGCGGACTGGTTTCCGCACTGGCAAAAAGCCGCGAAACCACGCTGTTTGTCGTGCTGATATTGCTGATCGTAGGCACCGCTCTCGCGCGGCCGCAGTTTCTGAATCTGCAGAATCTGCGCGACGTGCTGCTGAATGTGTCGATCATCAGCTTGCTGACGGCCGGCATGACGGTCGTGATCCTGATGCGGCATATCGATCTCTCGGTGGGCTCGACGGTCGGTATCAGCGCCTATGCGGTTGGCAGCCTGTATGTCGCGTTTCCGCATATGCCGGTGATCGTGGCGCTGGCGGCTGGTCTCGCGATCGGCCTGGTAGCGGGTGGCATCAATGCGCTGCTGGTGGCGGTAGGGCGCGTGCCGTCGCTGGTCGCCACGCTGTCGACGCTCTATATCTTCCGCGGCGCGGACTATGCATGGGTGCATGGCGGACAGATCAATGCAACGAGTTTGCCCGATGCTTATTCGCGGCTTGCGACCGGCGTGTTCTTCGGCGTGCCGACGCTCGCCCTGATCGCCATTGTGGTGCTGATCGGCTTGTCGGTGTATCTCAAGCAGTTTCGCGCCGGCCGTGAGCACTATGCGATCGGTTCGAATCCGGAGGCGGCGCGGCTCGCGGGCGTCAATGTCGAGCGGCGCGTGATGTCGGGGTTTCTGTTGTCCGGTGCGATTGCGGGCTTTGCGGGCGCGCTATGGCTCGCGCGTTTCGGCACTGTGGATGCCAGTACTGCTAAAGGTATCGAACTGCAGGTGGTAGCCGCAGCCGTGGTGGGCAGCGTCGCGATTACGGGCGGTGTCGGCACCATCCTCGGCGCGACACTGGGCGCGCTGGTGCTCGGCGTGATCAGTATCGCGCTGGTGGTGCTGCGCGTGTCGCCATTCTGGGAACAGGCCATTCAGGGCGCGCTGATCGTCGTGGCGATCGCTGCCGATACCTTGCTGGCCCGCTCCGTCGCCAAACGCATGATAAGGAAACGCGATCATGGCTAAACCCGATTCCGCGCTGCTGACCCGCAAACGCGAGACGCCTTTGCGCTGGGAAGTGCTGCTTGTGATTGTGCTGGCGTTGTCGCTGGCCTTGGGCCGCGTGCTGTCGCCGGTGTTTCTGACCGGCGCCAATATCAGCAACGTCCTCGCCGATCTCACCGAAATCGCGCTGATGGCGCTGCCGATGACCTTGATCATCGTCGCCGCTGAAATCGATCTCTCGGTGGCTTCGGTGCTCGGGGCATCGAGCGCGCTGATGGGCGTGCTGTGGCATATGGGTCTGCCGATGCCGGTCGTGATCGTGCTGGTGCTGATCGTCGGCGCGCTGGCCGGGCTGCTGAACGGCCTCGTGATCGTCAAGCTGAACCTGCCTTCGCTTGCTGTGACGATCGGCACGCTCGCGCTGTTTCGCGGCCTGGCTTACGTGCTGCTCGGCGATCAGGCGGTCGCGGATTTTCCGGCTGGCTATACGGCCTTTGGCATGAACAACCTTGGCCCGACGTTTATCCCGTTGCCATTTGTGATCGTGATCGTCGGCGCCATGATTTTCACGGTGCTGTTGCAGGCCACGGCGTTTGGCCGCAGCCTCTACGCGATCGGCGCCAATCCGACTGCCGCGACGTTCTCCGGTATCGAAGTGGCAAAAATCCGCTTGCGCCTGTTTGTGTTGTCGGGCGCGATGAGCGCGCTAGCGGGTGTCGTCTATACGCTGCGCTTTACCAGCGCGCGTGGCGACAACGGCGAGGGCTTCGAGCTTTCCGTGATCGCGGCGGTGCTGTTCGGCGGTGTCAGCATTTTTGGGGGGCGCGGCTCGATGGTCGGCGTGTTGCTGTCGCTGCTGATTATCGGTGTGCTGAAAAACGCGCTGACGCTCGATGACGTCTCGAGCGAAACGCTCACGATCGTCACCGGCGTGCTGCTGCTGGCGTCGGTGCTGATCCCCAATCTGGTGGCCCGCTGGCGCGCGATGCGCGACCGGCGGTTCATCGCCAGGTCGTCGGCGTCCTAGTTTTGCCGTACGGCTGTTGTACGGTGTGCCGTTCCTGATATCAACAACCCGGACGCATTAACGTCCGATTATCTAGCCAGGAGACACTTCATGTTCAAACCCCTACGTCAGGCCGGAGCCGTCGCGCTCTGCGCCACGCTGCTGGGCATCAGCCTCGCGGCCGGCGCGGCCGATCTCAAGAGCGGCCTGAAGATTGCATTCATCCCGAAGCAGATCAACAACCCGTACGAGGTGATCGCCGATAACGGCGGTATGGCCGCGATCAAGGAATTCGGCGGCGTCGGCAAGGTGGTGGGGCCGTCGGATGCGGGCGCTTCGTCGCAGGTGCAATACATCAATACGCTGATCACGCAGCGCCAGGATGCGATCGTGATCGCCGCCAATGATGCGAACGCGGTGGTGCCTTACCTGAAGAAGGCGATGTCGCAGGGCATCAAGGTCGTCACGTTCGACTCGGATACGGCGCCGGAAGGGCGGCAACTGTTTGTGAATCAGGCCAACGCAGAAGGCATCGGGCGTGGGCAGGTCCAACTGGTTGCGAAGCTGATGGGCGGCGAGGGCGAGTTTGCGATTCTCTCGGCTACGCCCAATGCAACGAACCAGAACACCTGGATCAAATGGATGCAGGAGGAGTTGAAGAAGCCGGAATACTCGAAGATCAAGCTGGTGAAAATTGCCTACGGCAATGACGATGACCAGAAGTCGTTCGTCGAGACTCAGGGTCTGCTGCAGGCTTACCCGAATCTGAAGGCGATCGTTGCGCCGACGACGGTAGGCATTGCGGCGGCGGCACGCTACATCTCGACGTCGTCGAGCAAGGGCAAAGTGGATGTGACCGGCCTGGGCACGCCGAACCAGATGCGCGCGTTCGTCAAGAACGGCACCGTGAAGGCGTTCCAGTTGTGGGATCCGAACCAACTCGGGTACCTCGCTGCCTATGCCGCTGCGGCGCTCTCATCGGGGACGATTACCGGCAAGGAAGGCGAGTCGTTCGACGCGGGTAAGCTCGGCAAGCGCACCATCGGGCCGCAGGGCGAAATCATTCTTGGACCGCCGACCACGTTCGATTCGAGCAATATCGACAACTTCAATTTCTAACGCGCAAGCGTCAGGAAGAGGGCATGCGGTTGTGCCTGGCAAAACGCCCTTCGGGGCGTTTTTGCTATCGGAAGGAACTATTTATGAACCTTGCAAAGTTGTTTGGCAAAAATACATTGCGGGTAAACACCCGGTCGGCTGTTTGATCGCCTAAATCGCCTATAAAATCTGTCAAATAAGACGTAAATATAACCAAAAATAACGATTGGCCCTGAGCGTAAAATCATTCAACTTCAATGTTGCTTGACAACTATTCCCCCGGTTGATTATCTTGGCGTCCATGGTGCGACGCTGCATGGTGGTGCGTCCGCGGTGCGATCCGCGGCAAGCAGACGCCGCACACCAAATTAAACAGCACGTCAGCACACGGCGGCACTCCGGAGGAGCAAATGGGCAAGGTTAGAGGCATGCGCTGGTGGATGATTGGACTCGTTACCTCGGGCCTGATCGTCAACTACATTGCGCGCAATTCGCTGGCGGTGGCCGCGCCGGAAATGAACCGGCTGCTGAGCATTTCGACCGCGCAGTACTCGTATATCGTCGCGTCGTTCCAGGGCGCGTACATGATCATGCAACCGGTGGCTGGCTACGTGCTCGATGTGGTCGGCACCAAGATCGGCTTCGCTCTGTTCGCCATCGCGTGGTCCGGCGCCTGCATGCTGCACGGCGCGGCCAACGGCTGGATTTCGCTCGCAGTGTTTCGCGGCATGCTCGGCCTGACCGAAGCGGCCGGCATCCCCTCCGGCCTCAAGGCCACCTCCGAATGGTTTCCCGCCAAAGAGCGTTCGATTGCTACGGGCTGGTTCAACATCGGCTCGTCGATCGGCGCGGTGATCGCGCCGCCGCTCGTCGTCTGGTGGGTGCTGCATGGCAACTGGCGTATGGCGTTCGTGTCGATCGGCGTGCTTGGGCTTGTGTGGAGTGTGCTGTGGCTGCTGCTGTACCGTGCGCCGAAAGATCAGCCACGCCTGTCCGATAGCGAGCGCGATTACATCCTTGAAGGCCAGGAAGCGCAACACAAGACGGCGACGGCAACCCGCCCGTCCTGGCGCGCTATCGTCAAGCGCCGCGCGTTCTGGGGCATCGCGATTCCGCGTTTTCTCGCCGAACCGGCCTGGCAGACCTTCAATTTCTGGATTCCGCTCTATATGGTGAGCGTGCGTCACATGAATCTGAAAGAGATCGCGATGTTCGCGTGGCTGCCGTTCCTCGCGGCTGATATCGGTTGCGTGCTGGGCGGTTATCTCGCGCCGTGGTATCAGAAGCACTTCAACACCTCGCTGATCACCTCGCGCAAACTGGTGGTCGTGACGGGTTCGTTGTGTATGATCGGACCTGCCTGCATCGGTCTGGTGACCAGCCCGTATGTCGCTATCGCGCTGTTCTGTATCGGCGGGTTTGCGCATCAGACGCTGTCCGGCGCCCTTTACACTCTCGCTTCCGACGTGTTCGGCAAGAACGATGTCGCAACTGCCACCGGCTTGACGGGCATGGCCGGTTACGCCGGCGCCACGCTGTTTTCGCTGGCGGTGGGTGTGCTGGTGGCGCTGGTCGGTTATGACCCGCTGTTTGTCTCGCTCGCCTGTTTCGATCTTATCGGGGCCGTCGTAGTATGGCTCGTGTTGAAAGAACCGGCCGAGCCGCAGCAGCGCGCCGCCGATGCAGTTCCGCGCGGTGCCGACGCGGCACGCGCATAAGCAACCGCTACCTCTGTCCGGCCACGGCCTGCTGGATGGCGGTGGCAGAATCGGAGAAGTCGCAGGATGAGCAATCAGCAGGAATCGACGGGTAAGCCGTTTAAACGGCTTTTGTTGACCGGCGCGGCCGGCAATCTCGGCCGGCAGTTGCGCGGCGCGCTGGCGCAATGGGCGGATGTGGTGCGTCTGTCCGATATCGCGCCAATGGGCGAAGCGACTGCGCACGAAGAGCACGTCGTGCTCGATCTTGCAGACCGTGCAGCGGTGGACGCGTTGCTCGAGGGCGTCGATGCTGTCGTGCATCTGGGCGGCATCTCCACGGATGCGCGCTTCGACGATCTTCTCGAAGCGAATATTCGCGGCGTCTACAACCTGTACGCCGCGGCGCAGAAGCATGGCGTGAAGCGCGTGCTGTTTGCGAGCTCTAATCACGCAATCGGTTTTCATACAACCACGTCTGTGCTCGATGCGGATTCCCCGCTGCGTCCGGATAGTCTGTACGGCGTGACGAAGTGCTTTGGCGAATCGCTGTCGCGCTACTACTTCGACCGCTTTGGTCTGGAGACGGTCTGTATGCGGATCGGTTCCTCGTTCGAAGCACCGAAGAATCCGCGCATGCTGGTGACCTATCTGAGCTACCGCGACTTTATCGAACTGGTGCGCTGCTCGCTGTTCACGAATCGCGTGGGGCATGCGATTGTGTACGGCGTGTCGAACAACCGGGTCTTGTGGTGGGATAACAGCAAGGCTGCGTTTTTGGGTTATCGGCCGCAGGACAGTTCCGCCGAGTTCGATGGGTTGTTTCCGGTTCAGGCGCCGACTGAGGAATTCGACGATCCCGCGCAGCAGTTTCAGGGTGGGATGTACGTGGTCGGGCTGCCGCAGTCTTGAGTCGATTCTCGGGTAGCGCTGCCGGGTAGGCGACGGTGGCGAGGCAGTTCTGTGCCGTCACCGCCGCCTCACCGGTATCCTCTGCGCTTTCAAACCGCTAAGGCTTCCTCACTATAAAACGGATAGTCGGTATAGCCGGCTTCCGTGCCGCCGAAGAAGGTCGGGCGATCGTACGGATTCAGCGGCAGCTTGTCACGCAGACGCGCAGGCAGATCCGGGTTGGCGATGAAGTCCCTTCCGAAGGCAACCAGGTCCGCGTCGCCAGCCTTGACGATAGCCTCGGCCGAATCGCCCTTGAAGCCACCCGCCGCGATAATCGTGCCTTTGTAATGCTGGCGGATCAGTTGTGCCGCCACTGGGCGCTGATCCTTGCTTTCATCGTCGACATTCCCCAGCACCCGCGGTTCGATCAGATGCAGGTAAGCCAGATCCAGTTTGTCCAGTTGCTCTGTCACGTAACTGAAAAGGCCAACCGGATCGCGGTCCGACAAATCGCCCCACGAGCCGCCCGGCGTGATAGAGCTGTAGAAAGATCTTGCCACCCTTGGCATGCACAGCATCGGTCACAAGGCGCCAGCCGGCGATCTGGCTGTCGTCGAAGAGACCCGGTGCGCCAAGATAACCGTTGCCATTCGCAGCGGCGATAGTGGCTTCGCTGATCAGCAATGCCCCTTCGGAAGTACGTTGCGCGTAGTATTCGGCCATCAGAGGGCCTGGTTTGGCGCCGTCTTCGGCGCGCATGCGCGTGAGCGGAGCGAGCACCACGCGGTGCGCGAATTCATATGGGCCGACTCGAACGCCGGTAAAGAGTTTGGACATGATTCCCTCTGCTTGAGATCTGGTTTAGCACGGTGGACGTTCCGCCAGGTTTTTGCCTGAGAGTGTGGAAAGTCCGTTGCCTTGACGAGAACTCTATGCCGATCGTGCAGCGGGAAAAACAGGCTCACGTTCCGAACATTGCGGACATGGGTGTCACAAATGGCGCGATTCATCGCCGCGCGAAGCGCGCCGTATCACCTGTGGCGGCTGCCCGAACGCGCGCAGGAACGCGCGCCGCATCCGTTCGCGATCGCCAAAGCCGGTATCGCGCGCCACGACTTCAATGGGATGCAGACCCGACTCGAGCATCAGACGCGCCGCCTCGATGCGCAGATGCTCGACCGCCTTTGCCGGCGATTGGCCGGTCTCCGCCCGAAACGCGCGGCTGAATTGCCGTGGACTCAAATGGGCCGCTTCGGCAAGCTGCTCGACCGACAGTTCGGTATGAAGATTCTGTTTCGCATAGGCGAGCGCCATCTGAATCCGGTCGGAGCGCGGCTCCAGCTCGAGCAGCGCTGAATACTGCGACTGGCCGCCCGCGCGTCGGTGATAGACGACGAGTTTCTTCGCCACCAGTCGCGCGATCTCGGCCCCAGCATCTTTTTCAACGAGTGCCAGCGCCAGATCGATGCACGCCGTCATGCCCGCAGAGGTCCACACCGGGCCGTCGATGATAAAAATGCGGTCTTCCTCCAGCTTCACCGCGGGGTAGTCCTGACGCAGGCGCGCCGCGAAAAACCAGTGGGTGGTTGCGCGTCGTCCGTCGAGCAGACCCGCTTGCGCAAGATTGAACGCACCGGTGCAGGTTGAGCCGATGCGCCGCGAGGTCTGCGCCGAGCGCTGCAAAAAGGCGATCAGTGCTGCGCCGGGTTCGATCACTTCGTTATCGCCGACCACCAGCACGGTATCGAAACGGCTGTCGTCGAATGGCTGCGTCTCGACCGCGAAGCCGGTCGAGGTCTGCACTGGGCCGCCATGCTCGGACAGCAGCACGAACTCATAGAGGGGCTCGCTAGCCGTCACGTTGGCAAATTCAAAGACCGTCGTGACAGCCAGGTTGATGACCTGGAAGCCGCGGTACAGCACGATTCCAATACGCAACATGATGGATTCCCTGGGCGTCGCACCGATGGTCAAAGTGATGTCCTAAAAAGTGGCATCTATGACATTTGAGACTTCCGAGTCTACGCTTAATCTTCGTTCCATGCAGGCCGACATGGGTTGGCGCTAACGGAGAAAGTTGATGAACGACACGACACACAAGGGCACAGCGTTGATTACCGGCGCTTCTTCCGGAATTGGTGCGATTTACGCAGATCGCCTTGCCCACCGCGGTTACGATCTGATTCTGGTGGCGCGCAACCGCGAACGGCTCGACAAGCTGGCTAATCGTCTGACGAGCGCGACGGGCCGTTCGATCGAAGTGGTTGCAGCGGACTTGGGTAACAAGGCCGACGTGCGGCGCATCGAAGAGATTCTGCGCAGCGATTCGAGCATCACGATGCTGGTGAACAATGCAGGGATCGGCGGTGCCGGCCCGCTGCTCGTTTCCGACGTGGACACCATGGAAGCGATGATCGATCTGAACGTCACTTCGCTTACGCGGCTGACGTATGCGATTGCGCCGGCGTTCGTCGCGCGGGGAACGGGCACGATCGTCAATATTGCTTCGATCGTGGCGGTGGCGCCGGAAATCCTGAACGGCGTGTACGGCGGCACCAAGGCATTCGTGCTGGCGTTCAGCCAGTCGTTGCACCATGAGCTGGCGGCGAAGGGTGTCCGCGTGCAAGCGGTGCTGCCAGGTGCGACTCGCACCGAGTTCTGGGACGTCGCGGGCCACCCCGTTGAGAACCTGCCGCAGAGCATTGTGATGAGCGCGGACGATCTCGTCGACGCAGCGCTCGCGGGACTGGATCAGGGCGAACTGGCCACGGTTCCGTCGCTGCCCGATGCGGCCGACTGGGCCGCGTTCGAAGCGGCGCGCGCCGCGCTGGGACCGAACCTGTCCCGCAGTGAGCCGGCTGCGCGTTACGGCGTGAAGAGCGCCGCTTGAAGTACTGCTTGAAGTAAAGGAGCCGCGGTGTTCGCGGCTCCTTTATCCGTGCCCGGGCTTTGCTTGCCGACGCGGCACGGCTTTACGTGATTAGCGCAGCGCTTCCAGTTCAGCGAACTCCCGATCGCTCAGACTGATCTCCGCGGCGGCCACATTCTCGCGAAGATGGGTGCGCTTCGATGTCCCCGGAATCGGCAACATCACCGGGCTGCGCTTGAGCAGCCACGCCAGTGCAATCTGGCCCGCGCTGACGTTGCGTGCGGCCGCCATTTTTTGTAGCGGCGAGTCCGCTTGCGTCAGACTGCCGGCTGCGAGCGGATACCACGGAATAAAACCGATGCCGTGTTTTTCGCAGTGTTCGAGCACGTCCTCGCTAGCGCGATCGGACAGGTTGTAGCGGTTCTGCACCGTCGCGACCTTGAAATACTTCGAGGCAGCCTGAATGTCCTCGACCGATACTTCGCTCAAGCCGGCAAAGCGGATCAACCCCTCGTTCTGCAACGAACGGACTGCATCGAACTGTTCGTCGCGCGGCACCTTCGGATCGATCCGATGCAGTTGCCATAGAGCAATCTGCTCGACGCCCAGATTCTGCAGGCTCTTCTGTAGCCTCTGTCGCAGATGTTCCGGACGGCCATCCGGCTCCCAGCGATCCGGTCCTGGTCGATGCAGCCCGGCCTTCGTCGCAATCAGCAGATCGGTGTACGGATGCAACGCTTCGCGGATGAGCTGCTCGGACACATCGGGGCCGTAAGAGTCCGCCGTATCGATGAAATTCACACCGAGCTCGCGCAGGCTCTGCAATGTGCGCACTGCCTCGGCCGGATGGTCAGGCGGTCCCCAGATACCCGGGCCTGTAATGCGCATGGCGCCGTATCCCAGACGATGGATCTCGACTTCGCCGCCCAGTTTGAAAGTACCCGACGCTTCTGCCGACGGATTGCTCAGATCGCTCATTGCTCGTCTCCTTATGGTGAATGTCGTGAGTCTAAAAGATTTAACGAAACTCAACCGGCGAGCCGTCTTGTTGCCTAGCGTCTGAGGAGGGAAACAGGTGCTCGCCCATAAAGTCCACGAAGACACGAATCTTCGGCGAGAGATGCCGGCCGGAAGGCCATAACGCTCGCAGTACACCGGGATTGCCGGGCAGTTCTTGCAGCACATGCACGAGTGTTCCACGTCGCAATGGTTCGCGTACGGTGAAGCCAGGCACGCAGCTTGCCGGTCGACTGAAAGCGATGCTGCAGGCAGGCGTGGTTCAGCAGATCTTCCGGCGTGGCAGGCGTGCCGCGCTCGGCCAGATACGCCGGCGAGCCGACGATATCTTTACGCATGGCAGGACATCGAGCGCCGCAAATACGGCGGCGCGCTGTATGTTTCTTCAGCGCAGGATTTTCGAAAACAGGACATGCCTGAAACGGACCACCGGCTGCGCGCTGCGTTGTGCCTTGGCGAGCATAAACGCGCCCTGAAGCGAGGCGACGATAAAGCCAGCGACATCATTGCAATCGAAATCCGCCGGCAATTCGCCCGCTTTGACCGCCGACGCCAGGCAGTATTCGAGGCATTGCTGCTGCTCCGCGAAGATCTCCACGACGCGATGGCGAATCGCATCGCTGTAGTCGCTTGCCTCCAGGGCAAATTTGCCGAGCAGGCAACCGTTGCGCGTCTGGTTCACGCAAAGGCGGGAGATGTTCCAGTCGATGTAGTCGCCCAGCCGTTTGAGCGGCGCAAGCGCATCGTTGCGCAGCGTCTCGTCCAGGACCTGGCGGCTATTGGCGAAGTAAAGCTCGAGAACCTCGAGACCGAACGCTTCCTTGGAGGCAAAGTGGTTCGTGAACGACCCTTGCGGAACGCCCGCGGCCTGGACGATGTCACGCACGCTAGCGCCCGCGAAGCCTCGTTCGTGGACAACCTTGAGGCCTTCGGTAAGGATTTTTCCGCGGTGTGAGGGTCTTGGCATGGTCAGGAAATTGTACGGTCGTCCATATTCGGGCGTCAACGGAAACGGCCGCCGGATAAGCCGGAACCTTATCCCGCTGGATACCAGGGGAATCCTTGACATCCATTATGGGTTCAATTTTAATACGGACAGTCGTATTGGTTGGTGGAAAATCGCGAATTTCTATCGTGCGCGCTTATCGTGCGCGGGTTATCGTGCCGCCGGCCTTGCAAACTCTGCCCGGGTAGACGGGCAAACGTCAGAATTCAAAGGGATCGGAATATGGACCGGCTTCAGGCAATGAAAGTGTTCACGCGGGTTGTCGATACGAACAGCTTTTCGCGCGCCGCGGACACGCTGGATCTGCCGCGTGCGTCGGTCACTACGATCATCCAGAATCTCGAGGCCCATCTGAAAGTACGGCTGTTACAGCGCACGACCCGGCGCCTGAGCCTCACGCCGGATGGCGCCGCTTATTACGAACGTTGCGTGCGCATCCTGGCGGACATCGAGGAAACGGAAAGCTCTTTATCGCAGGCGAGAAGGACGCCGCGCGGCAAGTTGCGCGTCGATATGCCGAGCGCGCTCGGCAAGCTGGTCGTGATGCCCAAGATCGACGAGTTTCATGAGCGCTATCCCGACATCGAACTGATGGTGGGCTTCGGCGACAAACCCGTCGACCTGATTCAGGAAGGCGTGGACTGCGTGATCCGCATTGGCACCCTGCAGGACTCGAGTCTCGTCGCGCGACGTATCGGGGTGTTTCAGCGCGTGACGGTGGCCAGCCCGCTTTATCTCGAACAACGCGGTACGCCGCGGACGATCGAAGATCTGCAGGATCATGTCGCCGTTAACTACTTCCTGGGCCGCACCGGGCGCGTGATGGATCTGAGCTTTGGCGTCGACGGGCAAACCGTCGATGTGAAGATGCGCGGCAATATCGCCGTGAACGACGCGGAAGCGTACGTCGCGAGCGGTCTGAAAGGCGTGGGTCTCCTGCAGGCGCCGCGGTTTATGGCGTTGCCTCATCTGCGTTCCGGCGAACTGGTCGAGGTGTTGTCGCAATGGCAGCCGTCGCCGCTGCCGATCTCGGCGGTGTATCCGCATAACCGGCATCTGTCGCCCACGGTGCGGGTTTTCGTCGACTGGGTGGCGGAACTGTTTGGCCGCTGCCCGCTGTTCTCGGGTCAGGAAGATGCCGAACAGCGTTGCCTGCCGACCGTTGCGGCTGAACCGGCCATCCGGCGCAGTGTCCCAGTGGTGGCTGCGGATGATCTGGAGTTGGCGGTCTGAGCTGACGAGCACAGCTTGTCCAGCCGGGCCCAACTATGCGGTAATCTCCTGACGCTCCATTGAGCAAGTTGGCGGCGTTGGCCTGCGGGCCCACGCCGCCAACTGCTCTTCGTCGAGTCCACCACGAGGTGACCTATGGATTATCTGGAGAGTCTGCGAGTCTTCCGTGCCGTCGTCGAATCCAGGAGCTTTACGCGTGCCGCGGACATGCTCGGCCTGACCACGCCGATTGTGTCGCGCTCTATTTCCGGACTCGAACGCCGTCTCGGCAGCCGTCTGTTCAACCGGACTACGCGACAGGTTTCACTGACCGAAGCGGCAGAACACTTCTACGAAGGTTGTGCGCGGATTCTCGACGATCTCGAAGCGCTCGAAGCCGACGCGTCTGCGCAGACCCGCGAGCCGAGTGGCGTGCTGCGCCTCGTCGCGCATACCACCGCCACCGTCAACCGGCTGGTGCCGCTGGTCTCCAGCTTCAAGCTCAAACATCCCAAGGTAAGCCTTGACGTGACGCTCACGGAGCGGCCCGTCGATCTGGTCGCGGACGGCTTCGACCTTGGTCTCGTGCTGCCTTTTATGCTGAGTTCCGACACGGTTGTCACGCGGCTGCTCGAGCGCATGCCGTTCGCCATCGTCGCGACGCCGGATTATCTGAAGCAGCATTCGCGACCGACGCATCCGTCGGAGCTGACCGAGCACATGGTCGTCGTACTCTCGCCGGCGTTTCGCAAGCCCCAGCTAACCTTCCGGCTTGGCGCCGAGGATTTGACGGTACCGCTCAGATACGATATCGCCTCGAATAACGCGGTATTCAACCGGGAGATGGTGCTGCAGGGGTTTGGGATTGGCGTCTTGCCCGCAGGCCTGGCCCAGGCCGAGCTGTCTGGCGGACGACTGGTAGGCATTCTCGAAGAATTCGAGCTCATCGATGCCGTGGTCGATCTGCGGCTCGCGTATAACACGCGCACGCTGTTGCCTGCCAAGGTCAAGGCGTTTGTCGAACACGCGGCGGAGTTCTTTGCCGATGTGCTGGCCGTCGAGGCAGCATCGGATCTGAAGGGCAGGGCATAGGTCGGACGATTTAACCGTAGGCCGATAATCGGGCTGACGCTGACGCGCCCAGCCAGCCCAAGCCGCTTGCCGACCGGATTCTTGTCGCAATCACAACAATCAGATGTGCCCAGGAGATTGCTCCGGCAAGTCTGCATCTCTAATCTGTGCACATGCACACATCACCCGAAAACGACGACTGCTTCGCGATCCGGCAAGCCGCCCGCCATATCTCCCAGCTTTACGAGCGGCATTTGTCTGAAGCAGAAGTCACACCGACGCAGTTCAGCATCCTAACCGCGTTGCGGGACGGCGCGAGCCTGACGATGCTCGAACTCGCACAGGCGATGGTGATGGATCGAACCACGCTGGTACGCGCGCTCAGGCCTTTGCTTCGAAACGGTCTGATCGCCAATGAACCGGATGGACAGGGCGCCCGGCGTCTGCAACTGGTGCTGACCGCCTGCGGTCGCGCGAGGCTGGATGAAGCGATGGTGCATTGGCTGGCCGCTCAGGACGAGTTTGAGCGCAAGTTTGGACCGCAGCAGGCTGCCATGCTCCGACGCGAACTGTTCCGTCTGACCCGCGACGTTTCGAAGGCTTAAAGAAAGATTGGGCCGTTGGCCCAGGCAGTAAAGGCAATTTTCCATTCAATTTTGTGCATATACACAGGTGAAAACATGTCGAGTCCTTCAACACCCGTTCCAGTCGTTCCCGCGGCCCCTACCGAAGCTGCCAAGGGCAGGCGCATTCCATGGATGCGCCTTGCCTATGGTCTCGTGGCGGTGGTCCTTGCAGCCGCTGCGGGCTACTGGTTCCTTGTCCTGCGCTTCGAGCAATCTACCGACGATGCCTACGTCGGCGGCAACGTGACCGTGATGGCGCCAAAGGTCAACGGCTTCGTCACGGACATCCTCGTGCAGGACAACCAGCACGTCAGCGCAAACCAGGTGCTGATCCGGCTGGACGCGCGCGACTATGACGCCAAGCTTGCGCAGGCCACGGCAGAAGTGGATAGCGCCCGTGCCGCCGTATCGGAGTTGCAGGCGCAACAGGTCTTGCAGGCGGCGGTGATCAACCAGCACCAGGCGGAAGTGCGGGCCTCTTCGGCTGAACTGACGCGTAGCGCTCAGGACCAGACGCGTTATCGCGAACTGGTCAAGGACGACGCCGTGTCCAACCAGATTGTCGAGCGTGCCGACGCGGATTTCTCCAAGGCACAGGCCGCGGTGCAAAGCAGTGGGGCAGCGGTGCTTGCTGCTCAACGAGAACTGGATGTGCTGGGCGCGCAGATCGCCGATGCGCAGGCGCGCGTCAACACGGCGCTGGCCGCGCAACGGGTCGCACAACTGAACGTCGAATACTCGACGATCCGCTCGCCGGTGGACGGTTATATCGGCAATCGCACCGCGCGGGTCGGTATGTTGGCCAATATCGGCGCACCTTTGCTGACGGTGGTGCCGTCCACCGATCTCTGGGTGGACGCGAACTTCAAGGAAGATCAACTCAGGAAAATGCAGATCGGCGACAAGGCCGACGTGGCGCTCGACGCATCGAGCATCCCCGTGCACGGCTATGTCGAAAGCCTGGCGCCTGCTACCGGCGCCACCTTCAGCGTGCTGCCGCCCGAAAACGCGACCGGCAACTTCACCAAGATCGTGCAGCGCGTACCAGTACGGATTCGCCTGAACGTGCCGCGCGGCATGGAGAACGTATTGCGCCCCGGTCTGTCTGCGACCGTCGAAGTGCATCTCGCGGACGGCTCGCAAGCATCGAGCGCTCATTGAGCGGACAAGGCCAACATCATGACAAGCGCTCATCCCCTCGATCCGGCGTCCCAGCCGATGCGGCAACGCGTGTTTGCATTCGCACTCATGTGTCTGGGATTTTTTATGGCAACCCTGGATATCCAGATCGTCGCGTCCTCGTTGAGGGACATTGGCGGCGGCCTCTCTGCGAGTCAGGATGAGTTGTCGTGGGTCCAGACGGCTTATCTGATCGCGGAAATTCTCGTGATTCCGATGTCCGGCTGGCTTTCCAAAGTGTTTTCAACGCGCTGGCTGTTCGTCGCCTCTGCGGTGGGTTTTACCATTACCAGCATGCTGTGCGGCATCGCTTGGGACATCAACTCGATGATCCTGTTTCGCGGCCTGCAGGGTGCCATGGGCGCGGCGATGATCCCGACGGTATTCACCACGGCTTTCGTGCTGTTCCCCGGCAAGCAGCGGCTGGTTGCGTCTACCACGATCGGCGCGTTGGCTTCGCTTGCGCCGGCGATCGGGCCGGTAATCGGCGGCTGGATCACCGATCAGTGGTCGTGGCACTGGCTGTTCTATCTGAATGTCGTGCCAGGTGTCGTGGTGGCTGCGCTGGTGCCGAAGTATGTGAATGTCGATAAGCCGGATCTGTCGTTGCTGAAGAAGGGCGATTATCTGGGAATCCTGCTGATGAGTGGATTTCTCGGTTGCCTCGAATATGTGCTGGAAGAAGGTCCGCGCAAGAACTGGTTCGGCGATCACATCATCATTACCTGTACGTGGATTTCGGCGATCTGCGGCTTTCTCTTTCTCGTGCATGCGCTGACCACCGATGACCCCATCGTCGATCTGCGTGCGCTGGTGGTAAGGAATTTCGGCATCGGCAGCTTGCTGTCGTTCATCACCGGAATCGGGATCTTTGTGGCGGTGTTTCTCACGCCTGAGTTTCTCGGCCAGGTTCGCGGCTTCAGTTCGCTGCAGATCGGTATCGCGCTGCTTTCGGTCGGAGTATTCCAGTTGTTCGCCCTCGGGGTCTATGCCATGGTGGCGCGCTTTGTCGATATGCGCCTGTTGTTGCTGTTCGGGTTGATCTGCTTCGGCCTCGGCTGTTACCTGTATGTACCGCTGACGCACGATTGGGGCTGGCAGCAACTGCTGTTGCCGCAGGCGTTGCGCGGCATCGGTCAGCAGTTCGCAGTGCCACCGATTGTCACGATGGCGCTCGGATCGCTACCCCAGTCGCGGCTGAAGTCAGCCAGTGGACTGTTCAATCTGATGCGTAATCTGGGCGGCGCGATCGGCATTGCGGTTAGCGCGACCATGCTCAACGACCGCCTCAACTTCCACTATCTGCGGCTCAACGAAAGCGTCACGACCGGCAGTCCGCAAGTCGAGTCCTTGCTGACCGAGCAAACCGCGCATTGGTCATCCGTGGCAGGCGATGTGCTCAACACGACCCAGTCCGGGCTCGCCAATCTTCACGCACTGGTGTTGCGCGAAGCCCTGGTGCTGACCTACTCGGACACCTTCTATGTGCTGTCGCTGTGCTTCATCGTGGCAATAGCAAGTGTGCTGTTTTCCAAACCTTTCTCTAACAGTGCGCCGCCGCCTGACGCACATTGAGGCCAATCATGAAAAAGCTCCTGATAGAAATTATGGCTTGTGTTTTGCTGGCCGCATGTGCGGTTCAGCCGGCTACTCACGCTGATTTGCCGGCCACGGTGAGAACCGTCGCACCGGCTAGCTGGAGCGTCGAAGCACCGAAGGATGCTGTCGACGCAAAGACCTGGTGGTCGCAGTTCGGCGATCCGGTACTCGACGAACTGGTCGACTCTGTGCTGACCGGCAACCTGGATCTGCGGGCAGCCGCGGAGCGCGTCAAGCAGGCGCAAGCGATTACCACGCAGAAGCACGCGGTGCTGCTGCCGGAACTCGACGCGACCGCGACCGCTGCCGATAGCCGTATCAACACGCCGCCGCCGCTCGGCTACGTGCGTGAGGGCGGCGTAGGTCTCGCGCTGAACTGGTCGCCCGATGTGTTCGGCGGAGAACGGCTCGATCTGCTGGCGGCCCAGGCGCAACTGGTCGGACAACAGCATGCCGAGGATGCACTGCGGCTTGCGCTCGCAGCCAACACCGCATCGGCCTATGTCGATTTGCGCTGGGCGCAATCGGAACTGAAGATTCTGCAGGATAACCAGGTAATCCGGCAGCGTGCATTGCAATTGACTCAGGAACGTCTCAAGTACGGCTTGTCGACGCAACTCGATGTCGCTCGTGCACAGAATCAACTGGATGAACTGCAGGCGCGAATCCCACGCGCTCAATCGACGATCGAACATGAGCTTAGCCTGATTACCGTGTATTCGGGCCGCACGCCGGAGTCGGTGGACAAGCTGGTGCTGGCCACGCCTGGTCCGATTCCTAACCCGGAAGGTGCCGCGCCTACAACGCTGCCGTCCGAAGCCTTGCTGCGCCGTCCCGATGTGCTGGTGGCCTATGCCACCGTCGAACAGCGTGCCGCGGAAGTGGGGGTGTCGAGAGCGGAGCGTTACCCGAAATTCCAGCTGAATCTGAGCGATGGCTTGCTGGCCGCTTCATATATTGGCTTGCCGACATTGACCGATAACCTGTTTAGCGCGGCATTGAACGCCAGCAGTCCGATTTTCAACGCAGGCCGGATCACGGCGGATATTCAGCAAAGTGAAAGCAAAATGCGCGAATCGCAGCTGAATCTGCAGCAGACGATGTTGCAGGCGCTCAGGGAAGTGGAAGATACCCGCAGCGATCTGGTCAGCACGACAGCATCGACGCAAAAACTGAACGATGCGCTGGGCGCGTCGGACCAGTCGCTCAAGCTGGCGAACCAGTTGTATAAAGGCGGCGCGACGGACTTCCTCGATGTTTTGTCGGCGCAGCAGACGTATCTGCAGGACTCCGATTCGCTGAATCAGGCGAAGCGCGAGCATGCGTTGGCTGCGGTGGCGTTATACCGCTCGCTTGGGGGCGGGTGGAGTCAGTCGGCGGGACCAGCGCTTGCTTCCAGCGATCATGCTGCCGGCGAATGAGAACGGCTGGAAAAATAACGGTTGTCGGACGCTTTGCGCTTTCGCTTTGCTAGCCGATGAATTAGATTGAACAAGGTCGGCGCGTCGTCTACCCGTTTAATCGGCAATTTTCAGACCTTCCCGCAGACGAATGACGCTGGCCAACGATTGGCAATAACAGGAGATGAACGTGAAGACAGCCGGAATCTTGAGCGCTTTATGTCTGACAGCGGCGGTTGCGATGCCCGTTGCCGCTTATGCGCAAGCTAGCGACGCGATGTCCGCACCAGACACCAGTTCGATGACGAGTTCCAAAAAAGCCGTTTCGAAGGCAGACCGGGCGCTTGCGCGGGCTGTACGCCGCGCGCTATCGAAGGCCCAGGGGTTTAACGTTTCGAATGTGTACGTGCGAGCGCGCAGCGGTGCGGTGACACTGTCCGGTAGCGTCGATACCGGAGATCAGATTACTCAGGCTGAAACGGTTGCGAAGTCAGTGTCTGGGGTGAATTCGGTGTCGAACAAGCTGACGCTGTTTCATGGGGGGAATGGTTAGGCGAGCGGGCGGCTAAGCGCTTCACTGAGTCCATGTGTCTGTCTCGCCACGCTGCTGATGTTCCCGCCGGCCCGACGCCCGCGTGGTGTCCTGTTATATGATACTCAGTGAATAGTTACTAATGTGGCGTGGCATATGCACACCCTGACTGAACATCCGATTGATTCCGCTACAAAGCAGACTGCATTCGCCTTTCTCGACAGGGCGGCCCAGGCATTTACGGTGACAGGCGCAATACTCTTCGGGAGCCGCGCGAAGGGCGAGTTTCGCCCGGATAGCGATGCCGATATTGCCGTTGTGCTGCCAGGAAGCAGGGGCGAGTTTATGGACGCCAAATTGACGCTGGCGGATCTGGCTTTCGATGTGCTGCTGGAAACGGGAATCCGGGTTCAACCGCTTCCCGTTTGGGAAGAGGAATGGGCACATCCCGAGTTGTATTCCAATCCTGAGTTGCTGCGCAATATCGAAAGCGATGGGGTGCGTTTGTGGTGAACGCGCGTGAGCTGTTGGCGAAGGCGATTCGCGCATCATCGTCAGCGGCATTGTTGCTCGGCGACGGCGATGTCAACGGGGCATGCAATCGCGCCTACTACGCGATGTTTGACGCAGCTCGCGCAGCACTTCTGGCCGCCGGTGCGCCTGTCGATCCAAACGTGGTACGAACGCATAACGGTGTTATCGCTGCTTTTGGTCTGCATCTGGTAAAGGGGGGGCAGGTCCAGCGCCGGCCGCCCCGTTAGGCATGAATCTCGAACCCAGTCGCATAGCGATCGGGTTCGCTACCGTCCCACACCCGGCCATCTATCAGTCGCTGCGAGACGCTTTCAGCCGGAATCGCAATACCCATGCTTTCCGCCGCATCACGATACAACTCGGTCTGATTGATCGCCGCTGCGATCTCGCGATAATCGTCGCGGTGCGCGATCATCCCCCAGCGTTCGTATTGAGTGAGAAACCATACGCCATCGTCCGCTCTCGGATAGTTCACCGTACCGTCTTCGAAAAACCGCACCGGTAGACGACCAGGAGTCAGCGATCCGCTATCGTGCGTTAGCCGCTTTGCAATCAACGCTTCATCGATACCGATAAACTCCGGCCGCACCAGCCAACGCGCAATCTCGTTGCGATGTCCGTCGCCGTCGAGCCAGCGGCACGCTTCAAGCATGGTTTGCACCAACGCCTTCGCCGTATGGGGATGCTGGTCCACGAAATCGCGTCGGCAGGCGAGCACCTTCTCCGGATGGTCGGGCCAGATCTCGCTGCTGTACGCGATCGTGCGACCAACGCCGCGCGCTTCAGCGGCGGCATTCCACGGTTCGCCGACACACAGCCCATCGAGCCGGTCTTCGGCCAGCGCCGCGACCATATAAGGCGGCGGAATTACAACGCTTTCGATATCGCGCAACGGATGTACGCCCTGCGACGCCAGCCAGTAGTAGAGCCACATGGCATGCGTGCCGGTCGGGAAAGTCTGCGCAAACACCGGCTTGCGACCGAGCGTCGCCAATGCACGCGGGAGCGTTTGATATTCGCTCAACGCGTCGGCGAGGCGGTTCGAAAGCGTAATAGCCTGACCGTTGCGGTTGAGCACCATCAGGACGGCCATATCCGTTTGTGGACCACCCAGGCCGAGCTGTACGCCATACGCGAGACCGTATAGCGCGTGAGCGGCATCCAGTTCGCCAGCAAGCAGTTTGTCGCGCAGCGCGGCCCATGACGGTTGACGCAATAATTCCAGAGTCAGGCCATGCGCGTGCCCGAATTCGAGCAGCTTCGCCGCGACGAGCGGTGCCGCGTCAGCGAGCGAGACAAAGCCCAGCCGCAGATGCGTTTTCTCTAGCCGCATAGGTGCGGAGGGTTGGCTAATGGGAGCAGGTTGGTTCATGAGCCACGCTCTATTTGGGCAAGTCTGCGGTCATGACGATTTGGCGCGCGACCTCGACGAGCTTGACGCCCTGGTTCATTGCACGCTTGCGCAGGTTTGCATACGCGGCGTGTTCGGTCATTTTCTGCTGATCCATCAGCAGACGTTTGGCGCGGTCGATCAGCTTGCGCTCGGCCAGTTCGTTTTCGGCCTGGGCGAGACGTTCGCGTAGCTGGCTTTCCTGGGCGAAGCGGGCGAGCGCTACCTCGAGGATCGGCGCGAGCTTTTCTGTCGCAAGTCCCTCGACGAGGTAAGCGGTGACGCCAGCGCCTACGGCGTCGCGAATCAGTTGCTGGTTGGTGTCGTTGCTGAACATTAGCACGGGGCGTGGGGCGGTCGCGTTCATTACCGCCAGCTGTTCGAGCGTGTCGCGTGATGGCGATTCAGTGTCGATGATGATCACATCGGGCCGCTCGCTTTCCACTCTCCTGTGCAGCGCCTGCGAGGCCGCGGTGCCTGCCAGCATGTCGTAGCCTAGCCGCGCAAGGGCTTCGCGCAGATCGCCAATCGGCTTATCGGTGTCGGTTACGAGCAGTACACGCAGCATGGGTCGGCAGGGGGGCGGCGGCTTTTGGCGGGTCGGGTGAGGCTTTGTAGGTTTCGCCGTTTCAGTCAGCGGGCGATGGACGCCGAGAGACTGGAAGCAAGCTATATGCCATTGATGCTCGTTGCTGTAAGCGGTTTTGGGCTGAACATGCAACCGCCGGCGGGTCTGGGGCGCACCGCGGTGGTGCGATGCGTACGCAGCGCACAGGAGTGGCGCGTGATAGGCAACTGTGTAGTTAAGCCGTGCTCACTTCTGCTTCTGGCATTCATAGCGAAGGTGATGAATTCCACCAGACCGCTTTCGCTCAATACCCCCCGGCCATCGTAATCGCCCTTACGACGTGGGTCGGCCGCTACGAGACGGGTGTAATACGCCGCTTGCTCTCGCGCCAAACCTCGCATGGGCGACCAGAGCCCGCGCGTGAGTCCCAGCGCCGAAAGTCGGATATGCGTACGCTGGTCATGGCGATTCGGGCTAACGCGGCGAATGTTAGAGAGGCGTTTCCCTGTTGCTGTCACTCACCTTCGCACGCTCCGCAGTGCTAGCTGCTCGGTGGTAACCCCTATTCCCCACCCTAATCCCAAGGACCACAATCCGCCCAATCGAATTATAGAACGGCGTTCTATCAGATAGAACGACAATCAGAACCCCAGTAAAGGCTCGTGATGGTTTCTCTCCCGCTTTCCGGCATTCGCGTGCTGGATTTGTCCAATGTCCTTTCCGGCCCGTTCTGCACCTATCAGCTTGCGCTGCTCGGCGCCGACGTCCTGAAGATCGAGAATCCCGCTGGCGGCGATCTCGCCCGTCGCTTAGGCGCCGACCCGCAAGCGTCGGCGCGAAATATGGGCGCGTCGTTCGTGGCCGTGAACGCCGGCAAGGAGTCGCTGACGCTCAATCTGAAGCACGAGGCGGGCAAAGAGATCCTGCGCAAGCTCGTGGCCGAGTCCGATGTGCTGGTCGAGAACTTCCGCCCGGGCGTGATGGACCGCCTGGGTGTGGGCGCGGCAGCGCTACTCGAAGTGAACCCGCGGCTCGTCTACTGCGCGATCTCGGGTTTCGGCAATGACGGTCCGTTGGCGCATCGTCCTGCTTATGACCAGATCATCCAGGGCATGTCGGGGGCAATGAGCGTGACAGGCGATGCCGAAAGCGCACCGTTGCGCGTCGGCTACCCGGTGTCGGACACCGTCGGCGGCATGAGCGCAGCGCTGGCGATCTGCGCGGCTGTGGTGGCAGCTCAACGCACCGGCGAGGGAAGGGTGATCGATGTGTCGATGCTGGAAGCGACACTCTCCAGCATGGGCTGGGTGGTCTCCAACTATCTGAATGCCGGCGTGACGCCCACGCCGATGGGCAATGAAAACTTCACGGCCGCGCCGTCCGGGACCTTCGTCTGCGGCGAGGGCATGCTGAATATCGCCGCTAACGAGAACAAGCAGTTTATTGCGTTATGCGAACTAATCGGCCGGCCGGATTTGCCACATGACGAACGCTTTAGCGAGCGCAATTCACGCAAGCAGTATCGCCTCGAACTGAAGCACGAGATCGAAGCCGCGCTCACTCGCGACGTCGCCAGCAACTGGGAGCAACGCATGACGGAGGCCGGCGTGCCGGCCGGCCTGGTACTGAGCGTACCGGAAGCAATCAGCCAGCCGCAACTGGTCGAACGCGCTTTTGTCCACGAGTTGCAGGACGGTGAGACGGTCCAGCGTGTGACCCGCGCGGGCTTTCGCTTTGTCGACGCCAAAGGAGAAATTTCGAGCGGTGCGCCTACCTCGCGCGCGCCGCATTTGTCCGAGCACACAGACGCGCATTTGCAGCGTCTGGGGTTCGACGCCAGCGCCATTGCGCAACTGCGAAAAGACGGCGCTATTTAAGCCCGCGTCCCGAAGAGACCTGAATGGGGAAATTCATGAGACAAGCATCAGATACGATCGCCCGTAGCACCTTTGCGGACGGCGTGGAACACCGCGTCGATCAGGAGAGCCAGGCACGCGGTATTGTCGCGCGCCTGGACCGGTTGCCTGCCACGCGGCATATCTGGACCATTGTGTTCCTGCTATCGCTCGGCGGCTGTTTCGAGTTCTACGATCTGTTTATGACCGGCTATATTGCGCCGGGGCTGATTGTGAGCGGATTGTTCGTCAAGACGTCGACATCGATCTTCGCCATGAACAGCATCGCTGCGTTTGTGGCGTCGACATTTCTCGGGCTCTTTATCGGCACCATGGGACTCGGCTTTCTTGCCGATCGTTTCGGACGCCGACGCATCTTCGTGGTGGCCTTGCTGGGCTACACGGCGGCGAGCCTCATGATGGCGTTTCAGCAAAGCGCCCTCGGCGTGAATCTGTTTCGTCTGCTTGCGGGGATCGGCCTTGGCGTCGAGATGGTGACCATCAACACCTACGTCGCGGAGCTGATACCGAAGAATCTGCGTGGCCGCGCCTTTGCAATCACGCAAATCGTGCCCTACTGCGCGGTGCCGGTGGTCGCATTAATGTCGTGGTGGCTCGTGCCGCAACAACCATTCGGTCTCGATGGCTGGCGCTGGGTCGTGCTGGCGAGCGCCGTCGGCGCGGCAATCGTATGGGTTATCCGGCTAGGCATTCCGGAAAGTCCGCGCTGGCTTGTGACGCGTGGCCGACTCGATGAAGCGGCGCGGGTGACGCAGCAGATCGAGCGCATTGTCGAGCGCCAGTATGGCCGACCATTGCCGGCGGCGGTTCCGCATGCGCACAGCGTGCCGACTGTCGAGCGCCGCTTTCGCGACATCCTCAAAGCGCCGTATCTGAAGCGCACGATCATGATGTCGGTCTATAACGCGGTCTCGGTGATCGGCTTTTACGGCTTTAGCAACTGGATTCCTTCGCTACTTACGAGCAAGGGCATCAATCTCGTGCATAGCCTGCAGTACTCCTTCCTGATGTCGATTGCGTTGCCGCTCGGGCCTGCGCTGTTTTTCTACTTTGCCGACAGGATCGAGCGTAAGTGGAGTCTGGTCGGCTCGTCGGGTGCGATCGCCGTATTCGGGCTCGCTTTCGCGCATCAGACCGGCTCGCTGGGGCTCATTGTTTTCGGCTTCTGTATGAACCTCGCGCTGACCATCATGACTTACTCGTTTCAGACCTATCAGTCTGAACTGTATCCGACCGAAATCCGTGCGCGGGCGATTGGCTTTGTCTACTCATGGAGCCGCCTGAGCGCGATCTTTTCCGGCTTTCTGGTGGCATTCTTTCTGCGCGATTTCGGCGCGAATGGCGTGTTCGTCATGATCAGCAGTTGCATGGTGTTTGTGATGCTGCTGATCGGAATCATGGGACCCGCCACTAAAGGCCTCGCGCTCGAAGACATCAATCGCTGATACAACCGACATCACCGACATCACCGACACAACCGCTATGACTCAAACCCCGCTCGACTCCGCCACGCTCGCTGCCGATTACTGGAGCACCTCGATCATCGATATTCACCCGGGCTCGATCCAGGTGCGCGGCTATCCGATTCAGGAGCTGATCGGGCGGATCAGTTTTCCGCAGATGATCTGGCTGATGCTGCGCGGCGATTTGCCGGGCGCGGGTGAGGCACGTCTGCTGGAAGCAGCGCTGGTGGCCTCCGTCGATCATGGTCCGCATGCGCCTTCCATTGCGATTTCGCGTATGGCGGCGAGTTGTGGATTGCCGCTGAACGGTGCCATGGCCTCGGCGCTGAATACCCTCGACGATGTGCACGGCGGCGCAGGGCAACAGGCCGTCGAGCTTTTCCATGCGATCGAACGTGCGCAGGCCGACGGCGCAACGCTGGAAGCAGCGGTCGAGACACGCATTGACCACTTCATTGCAGAGCACGGCAAATATCTGCCGGGTTTCGGGCACCGCTTCCACCCTGTCGATCCGCGCGCGGGCCGCCTGCTTGGCATGGTCGACGAAGCCGCCGCCGAAGGTTTCGTGTCCGGACGATACGCCGCCATCGGGCGTGCTATCGAGGCCTTGCTCAAGCAGCGCAAAGCGAAGCCAATTCCGATGAATATCGACGGCGCCACCGCCGTCATTTACGCCGAGCTTGGCTTCGCCCCCGAACTGGCGCGCGGCGTCTTTTGCCTGTCACGCGCGGTCGGCATTCTGTCTCATGCGTGGGAGCAGCGCGGCCGCGGCGAGCGCAACAAGGGACCGATGCCGCGCCAGATGGCCTATCGCTATACCGGGCCCGCAACACGCCATCTCGAGCAGGAAGAGGAGGGGCAATGAACTGGTCTCCTGTGCCGCCCATCGTCGGAACCGCGATCCTGACGGCCATGCCGCAACCGATGCGCCGCCACGACGTGACGGAGTGGTCGCGCGCCAACAAGGGCGGGGCAGTGGTGGATTCGTTTATCGAAGGGCCATGCTTCGACCCGCATGGCAATCTGTATCTGGTCGATATTCCGTACGGCCGCATCTTGCGGATTTCGCCGGAGTTCGAATGGAGCGTGGTGGCCGAATACGATGGCGAGCCAAATGGCCTCGCATGGCATCCCGATGGCCGGCTGCTGATCGCAGACTACAAGAACGGCATCCTCGCATTCGATCCGGAGAGCGGCGCGCTCAGCCCGGTCATCGCACGGCGCAACAGCGAGCGTTTCAAAGGACCGAACGATCTGATCGTCGCGAGCAATGGCGATATCTACTTTACCGATCAGGGCCAGACGGGCTTGCATGACCCCACGGGGCGTGTCTACCGGCTGCGTCCCGATGGACGGCTCGACTGTCTGATTACGAACGGCCCGAGCCCGAATGGACTGGTGCTAAGTCCCGACGAAAAGGTGCTGTTTGTTGCGATGACGCGTGACAACTCGGTGTGGCGCCTGCCGCTGCTCGATGATGGCAGCACCAGCAAGGTGGGGCGCTTTGCTCAGTTCTATGGCGTCAGCGGCCCTGACGGCCTGACGATGGACCGCGACGGCAATCTGTTTGTCGCGCATGCATCGCTTGGCGCGGTGTTCGTGCTGAATCCGCATGGCGAGGGGATCGCCAAAATCGAATCGTGCGCGGGCCGTACGATCACCAATGTCACGTTTGGCGGACCGCATCACAGCTCTGTATTCATCACGGATTCGAGTACCGGGTCGGTCTTGACGGCGCAGTGGAATACACCCGGCCGCGGCGGGTAAGATAGCGTTCTGCCGGGCATAACGCCGGTCAATCCGGCGTTTCTCAACGTTGCTCCCCAGCGCTTTTCACCGCTCGCCTCGCACACTCCCTATGGCTGCCTCAAGATCTTCCCGCGCTTCCGGTCCCTCCACCGCGGACGCCGACGCTGCCGCGGGTCCTTCGCACGCACCCGACGGCGTCGCCGCGCTCGATCGCGCCTTCGCCATCCTGTTCGCGTTTCGCCCTGACGATAAAGGCGTCTCCCTCGCCGAACTTGCCGCTCGCACGGGCCTCTACAAAAGCACGATCCTGCGGTTGATCGCGTCGCTTGCGCATCACCGGATGCTGCTGCGCTCGGACGATGGTCTCTACTACGTCGGTCCGGCGACGTTGCAACTGGGCGCGCTGTATCAGCGCAGTCTGCAACTAGGGGATGTGGTGTTGCCGTTGATGCGCCGCCTGCGCGACGCCAGCGGCGAAAGCGTGTCGTTCTACGTGCGGCAGAAAGATCTGCGCGTGTGTTTGCATCGCGTCGATTCGACCCACGCGATCCGCGATCACGTGCGCGAGGGCGACGTCCTGCCAATGGACAGAGGCTCAGGCGGACGCGTGCTAAGCGCGTTCGACGGCGGTCATGGAGAACTGTTCGAGCGAATCCGCCGCGACGGCTATTACCTGTCGGTGGGAGAGCGGGATGCCGATACGGCGGGGGTTTCGACGCCGGTGTTTTCGGCGGCACGGCCGCTTGCCGGCGTGTTCACGCTGGCAGGGCCACGTTCGCGAGTCGATGAGGCGCTGATGTTGCGCATGCGTCAGCCGATGCTGGACGCGGCAATCGAAGCCAGCGAGCAGCTCGGCGGCGATGCGACTCCACTGCGCGCCGCTCTGGCATTACTCAAGCCGGAGTAGGCGCGCGAGAAGTTTCGCTAGCGGGTGGAGGCAATCAACAGGCCATCAACACGATGGCTCTTCAACACCAGCCCGCAAGGCGGCAGTAAACGCGCCGCCATTTCAACTACGATTAGCGACGACGGAACTGCGTATTGCGGGCGCCGCCGCCACCGGAGGCGCGTTCGTCCTTGTGACGGAAATTGATCCGTCCTTTGGTCAGGTCGTAGACCGACAGTTCGAGCGTCACGCGGTCGCCCGCGAGAATACGGATGTGATTCTTGCGCATGCGTCCGGACGCATAAGCGCCAACTACGACGCCGTTGTCGAGCGTCACGCGGTAACGGCTATCCGGAAGTACTTCGTCGACGATACCGTCAAGTTCAAGCAGTTCTTCTTTCGCCATGCATTACTCCTGGTCGATGGGGTAAGGGTGCCTTGCTCAATGGCAGAGCTTGTAATGAGGTAGGACGGGTGCCGTCACGGCGCACCCGCAGAGGATGGAGCGGCGCGGCGCGGCGCGCGAGGCGCACCTTGCGTAGATGGGGGCAGTTTTGCGATTGCCAATCAAAGATCGGCCACCGACTGGCCGTCTACGCGGCCGTCGATCAACTGTTCAGCGTGCGCCATGCAAGCGATGCGGGCCTTGCCCGTGCCTTCGAACGGCCACAGATACGGCAGGCGGAACACCCGGCCGTCGGCTGCGGGATTGGCGCCAACGCGGCAGATGCGCACCGAGGCTTCGTAGCCTGCGTCCGGATTGCGGCTGGTCGTGCCGTCAGCGGGACGGCGCGGATACACGAGCGGATGAATTTCGTAGCCCTTGTAGGTCTTTACAACTTGATTCATGAAGTACTTGTCCTGTAATACGTGGCTGCCGTGTCAGGCGTGTTACGCCCGGCACAACAGGCCCGGCAGCGCAGCACCTTGGGGCGCGCCGCCATGGAAAAAGAGTGGCACAGGCCCGATGGCAGGGGGCTTGAGCGCAGCCGCGCAAAATCGCGGATTGGATGGAGAAGAAACACGCTAATGTCGCGTGGACATCAGGCGCATGAAAACTGCACAACTCGCGACGGCGAATGCATGTTACGCATTGCCGGAGTGACGGGATCGCCGACAGGCGGCGGTCGAACAGTCGGGGGTACTGCGGAGATGCCGATTGGTGCTGCCGATACTGCAGGTGCCGAATACAGCTATTCCAATATGATGCACTAAATGGGCCAGCTTGGATAGCAAAACCTGCCGCGCGAGCAACGGCGGGCCTGAAAACGGCACGGCAGACGCTCTCGTGGACCCCGTTGCGAGCGGCGAGAGGATGCCCGGACGGACGGCATGGGAGGGCGCCAGCGCTTCCGGCCGGCGACTCTTTATGGTGATCGTGTCAGCGGGTGGTTTCCGCGACGCGTTTCTTCAGTTCACGTGAGGCGGCGAGCGGAATGCGGGCGTCATCCCAAACGGCTAGCCACTCGACTTCCTTCGACGTGAATACCTGCCCGTAATTGCGCAGCGTGTATTGCAGCGAATCAATGATGTGATTGCGGATGATTTCCGGCGTGCCTTCATCGTCAAGCACGGCGCGAAACGCTTCTAGCGTGGCCATCTGTTGCTCCGTGGAATAGGGATTACCCATAGGTGTTTCCCTTATCGCACGAAAAAATTCTGCCCGCCACGCGAACAAAAATGCATCTGTGTCTGCGGACCCACAGCCCTAAGGTCCGCAAACCGCCAATGGTACGATCTTGGCGCGTCCAGCTCCGGTCATTTTCGAGCGGTCGAATACGAAGCCGGCAGTGCGCCGCGCTTCGCTCCAGTCAATTGATCCGGTACGCCGCTTCGAGTCAGGCAAGCCGGATGTCATAAGGAAATCTGCATGCGCCTGCTGCTTGCCATCATCCTGCCGTGGTTTCAGTTCTTTACGATCGGCCGGCCGTTCGCCGGGATCATCTGCCTGATTTTGCAGATCACATTGATTGGCTGGATTCCAGCAGCGATCTGGTCGGTATATGCGCTGAGCCAGTACAAGACCGACCAGAAAATCGAACGCGCGCTAGGTTCGCGCAGGTGAGACAGTTGCGACGGAATCCGGGTGTCCTTTGATGCATGGAACACGGGTTTCGTCGGCTGGGCGGGGGCTCGGGCGGGGAGGCACGCCGTTTGCTTGGTGAGGCTACCCGAAGCACATAACGAGAATCACCATGCGCCCTGACCACACCGCTGCCGACTACGCCTCGCCCCGCCCGGTACTACCGCTCGCACCGCCCGAGGCGAACGCTGAGGCTTCCCGTTCACAACGGCATGGCGGCTCGCTGGCTCGCGTCACGTTCTGCTTCGCGTGGCTGTTCGGACTTGAAGCATTTCTGGCGGGCGGCGCGCCCGAGTCAACTGGCCTCGACATCGACGGCCATCGTTAAGCCGAGCGCTTGAAAAAATCGCCAGCCTCGCGCGCAGCTTTTACATTGGCCGGCTTACCTTGAGGGTTTCAAGCGAGCGGCGGCGCCATTCGCCGGGGGTGAAATGGCCAGTGAGCGGATTGATACGACGCGCGAACCCGATCAGCGCCCATATGGCTAGCGGCGACAAGATAAAAAATGCGAGCAGCATGATGCGTTCACGGTGATGGAGTGCCGTGAGTGTAGTCCGTTGCCTGCTTGAGAAAATCAGCTGAAATGACAACACACTGTTCATTCAACGCGAATGACCGGGCGCGGCCGGTTTCCACCTGGAACGCCGTCGCCGGACAACGCATCCATTCCCCAATGCGGCGGCGAAATTTTCGGTAAAGAGACTATTTTTTTCTGCGACGGAAAATCGGCGCGCAAACGTTAAAGTGAGGTCGAAAATAATCTGGATGCGATTTCATGAACGCCAATGTTGGATTGACGAGCGCCGATTTACCGCCGGTTATCTGGATGACGGGACTGCCAGGTGCGGGTAAGACCACGATAGCGCAGGCACTGAACAGAGCATTGCTGGAGCAGGGCACAAAAGTCGTGGTGCTCGACGGCGATACGCTTAGAGAGGGCCTGTGTTCGGATCTGGGATTTTCAGATCTTGACCGCCTCGAAAATGTTCGCCGCATTGCTCATGTTGCGAGACTGTTTCAGCAGATGGGTCACGTGGTGCTGGTCGCCACCATTTCGCCGCTCGCCGCTCAGCGTGAGTTGGCCCGGGGGATTATCGGCGCTGGCTTTCTGGAAACTTTCATTTCGGCGTCCGCCGAGCTTTGCTCGCAGCGCGATCCGAAGGGCATGTACGCGCAGGCGCGACTCGGCAAGATTGCACAATTCACCGGCGTCTCGTCTGCTTATGAGGTTCCGGCCAACCCGGATCTCGTGATCGAGACGTCGCGTTGCCGGGTCGAAAGCGCGGTGGCCACCATTATTTTGCGTCTGGGCAAGCGTGTGCGAACGGAGAGCGTGAAGGGTGCGGGACATCAAAGCCGCTAGATTATCTCCACGGCGTCCGGTACCTCGATCACCACATCCGATTGCGCCACCGCTACGCAGGGCAGGATAAATCCTTCGGCCTTCTCTTCGCGGCTCAATCCCGGCCATTCGATGATGTACGAGACCGCGCCGCTGACCAGCCGGCACATACACGTCCTGCATGTGCCATTGCGGCACGAGCGCGGCAAACGCAGATTGGCGAAGCCGGCGGCTTCGAGCACGGTCAGCGAGTCGGGGGCTTCGAACGTGCGGCCGAGTGGCTCGACCCGCACCGAGAATGGGGGCTTGGTTTCGGACATTGCTTCAGACAGCGACCATCGTGCGTGGGATTGGAGTCAGCCCGTCACGATACCTCAGACTCGCCTGTCCGACTGCGAATACCGGTGAAGTTGCGTCGCTACTTGCGCTGCCCCGGTGTTCCCATTGATGGGTTCGGCGCGCGGCGTAGATACCGGTAGACCGTATTGCGCGCGAGGCCGAGTTCGCGTGCCGCAGCGGAGACGTTGCCGCCGTGGCGCGAGAGGGTTTGCGCGATCAGGGTAGCCTGCCACTCTTCCATCCGCGCCGGCGAGGCTGGCGAAGCGGACGTGCGCTGGGGCGCGGCGGCTGCGTTTGCGTTGTGCGTCGTCGTCGTTGCGGACACTGCTTCTGTCGCAATCTCCCGCGCCCTTGCGACGTCCGACGCATCGTCGCAGTCCTGCAGGAAATCTTCCGGCAGATGTTCGATCTCGATCTGCGCTGCACCTTCAGCCATGATCGCGGCCGTACGCAGGACGTTCGCCAGTTGCCGCAGATTGCCAGGCCAACGGCACCGTCTGAAACACGCGAGCACGTCATCCGAGACGCGCACCGGCATCCGTTCGCCCTCGCACTGCGCGGCGAGGATGTGCGACACGAGCGCCGGCATATCCGTGCGTTCGCTGAGTTCAGGCAAGCTCACGACCAGCCCGTTGATCCGGTAGTAAAGGTCTTCACGGAAGGTGCCGTCTTCGATCATCGAGCGCACATTGCGGTGGGTTGCGCAGACGATCCGCAAGTCGACCGGAATCGCCCGCGTGCTGCCGAGCGGCGTTACCGTGCGCTCCTGCAGCACACGCATCAGCCGCACCTGTTGCGCGAGCGGCATATCGCCGATCTCGTCGAGAAAGAGCGTGCCGCCGTCAGCCTGCACGATCTTGCCGACGCGGCCGCGTTTTTTTGCGCCGGTAAACGCGCCGTCTTCGTAGCCGAACAGCTCGGCCTCGATCAGCGTGTCGGGCAGGGACGCGCAATTGACGGCGATAAACGGCGCCGTGCTGCGCGGCGAATCGTGATGGATCGCGCGGGCCAGCCATTCCTTGCCGGTGCCCGTTTTGCCGAGCACGAGGATCGGAATATCGCGGCCGCGGACTTTCTCGACACGGCGCAGGATCGCCGCCATCCGCGTGTCGCCGGTATCGAGCGTGGCGAGCGTCGCCGGCGTTACCGCACGGGCTGTCGGACGAATCACCGTGGCCACGCCCGATTGCCCGCCAACGCCGCCGGCCTGCACGAACTGACGCGGCGCAGCAAATTCACCGCGCGCGATTACGCGCACACCGCTCGGCAGCATCAGCGTCGTGCATTCGCCAGGCGCGCAGAGCGTCTGTTGCAGCAGGGCCGCAAATGCGCTGCCGAACAGCGTTTCGAACGATTGCCGTTGCAGCGCCGCAAGCGGCTCGCCTAATTGAAACAGGGCGCTGCGATTGGCCGACAGAAACGTGCCGTCAGGCGCAAATGCCGCGAGCCCTTCGTACAGTGTGCCGATAAATTCGGCGCGCGCATGAAAATGGATCCGCACGGCATCGGCAAACTGATTAGCAAACAGATGGTTTTCGATCATCTGCGCGGACATCCGCACGAGCGCCAAGGTGTGCTTATGAAAACCGCGCGTGTCGCCGCTCACATCCAGCGCGCCGATGATGCGGCCATACGGATCGGCAATCGGCGCACACGAGCAGGTGAGGATGCGGTTCGCGTGAAGAAAGTGTTCGTCGGCGTGCACGACCGCCGGTTGACGCTCGACCAGCGCAGTGCCGATCGCGTTGGTGCCGCGGTCCGCTTCAGCCCACGACACGCCCGGACATAGCGCGACCCGGTTGGCCTTTTCGATAAAGTCGCTGTCGCCGAGACTATGCAGGATCACGCCGTGATCGTCGGTGAGCAGCACCATGCTCTGGGTGTCGACGATCTGCGCGTGCAGCGTCTCCATCACCGGCAGCGCATGCGCATACAGCGAGTGATTGCGCTCGACGAGCCGGCGCAGGGCCGTTTGGCGCAATGGATGGAAATCAGGCGTTTCCGAAGCGCGCAGTCCCACCTCGAGCGAACGTGCATGGGACTGCGCAATCAGATCCAGATGGCCAGCCAGGGCGTGGCCAGGGGCGGGCGCCATAGGGGGCGTGCAAGGGCGATGGGTCACTGCTCGTCTCCGGTTGGAATTCGACACAGCGGGTACATTGCCCGTCCGTTGCCATCCCGCAGCGCAGCATGCCGCGCCGTCGAAGTTTCATCTTACAGGATCGGGCGCATACCCCGCATGCCGCACGCTGCGGGCTATTCCGTACTTGATTTCGCCCGCAGAGGTGCAATGATTTGAACTATGGGACGCGTTCGCGCCGTGCCCCATTGAGGCCTTGCCCGCCTCGCTAGCGCCAGTTTGGGAGTACGCCATGGTGCACACGGAACATACGGAAGTAGGGGTTGTCCTTGCACTGCTTGCGACGTTTATCGCAGTCATAGGCATAGCGGTCGTGATCCACGGAATGTTGTTCGACGAGAACGGGGTGACCCTCTCGGGGGCCGCAACGGTGGCACTGGGCGTTATCGCCTCTGCCGCTTTCCTGAATCTCTGGCCGCGAGATCACTCGTAGACAGCTCGGTGACAGCCTGCGAGGCTGTCCGACGCAAGCAGGTCGACGACGGATGCGTAGGTACACCCGCTGGCGGGCGCGGCTGTGTCCGCAGCGCACGCAGCGTGGGTAGTGTGGCCCCGGGCAGGGTTTGACCTGCACCAGAATTGGGCCACCTCGAAGGAAAACTTGCGGCGCGCCGGAACTCGTCTACAGTAATGAAATCACCCGCAGCGAGCGTGTTTGCGCGCGTTTCTGCGGTTGGTGTAGCCCGCGCCTCGAGCACTGAGGGAGGCACCTAAAAACAGGCGTGCGCGGCCTCGAGTGATCCACCTGTCAAACCAAGGCGAATCCCATGCAGATCATTTTCCCGAACGAAACCCCTGAGTATTCAGGGCGCGAACTTACCCTGGCGTTCCCGGCAATGATTGATGGAGAAAGGGTGGAGTGCATGATCACCGCCGAGGCACTTGAGGACCACTACGGCGCGGCATCGCCGCGTCTGGAAGATATGGTCGGCGCTTTCGCCGAGCATCGGGCGCGTATTGAAGCTGCAACGCGCCGTCTGCTGTCGGAAACGCGTGCACAATGCCTGGTTTTGCGCAGCGGCTATGTGCGCTTCTACGAAGCGAACTGGCGCAACTGACGCAACCTCCGGGCACTACTCAGTAAGGCTAATCAAGCAAAGCCCGGCGCTGCCAGGCTTGAGCGGCGGCGCCTGCCTGCTCGCCCGCCGCCCAACCGATGCTCAGTCGGCGCCCAGATAGAAATAGCGGAACAGAAAGATCGCCGCGATGATCCACACCACCAGCTTGACCTGACGCGCCTTGCCCGTCAGCAGCTTCAGTCCCGCGTACGAGATAAAGCCGAATGCCACACCGTTCGCAATCGAATAAGTGAACGGCATAAGCAGCGCCGTGAGCGCGGCGGGCACCACTTCGGTGGCGTCGTCCCATGGCAGGTCGACCATTTCACGCAGCATCAGGCACGACACATACAGCAGGGCCGGTGCGGTCGCATAGCCGGGCACCACGCCCGCGAGCGGCGCAAAGAACAGTGCAAGCAGAAACAGCACCGCGACGGTGATCGCCGTGACGCCGGTGCGCCCGCCCGCCTGCACGCCCGATGCGCTTTCGATGTAAGCCGTGGTCGACGACGTGCCCAGCAAGGAGCCCGCGAGAATGGCGGTGCTATCGGCGATCAGCGCCTTGTTCAGACGATGCATCTTGCCTTCGACCAGCAGGCCCGCGCGGTTGGCGACGCCCATCAGCGTGCCGGTCGCATCGAACAGCTCGACGAGGAAGAACACCATGATGACGTTGAGCACACCAGCCGAGAGGGCCGCGCGAATGTCGAGGTGAAACAGCGTCGCATCGATCGACGGCGGCGCCGAAAGGATGCCGTGAAACTGGTTACCGCCAAAGAAAAAGCTCAGCACGGTTACGCCGACGATACCAATCAGAATCGCGCCGCGTACCCGCAGATAATCGAGCGTGACGATGGCAAAAAAGCCGATCACCGCGAGAATCACATGCGGGTCATGCAGATTGCCGAGCGTGACCAGCGTAGCCGGATTGCCGACCACCACACCGGCTGACTTCAGCGAAATAATCGCGAGAAACAGACCGATACCCGCAGTGATGGCGATGCGGATCGAATGGGGAATCCCATTGACGATCACCTCGCGCACGCGGAACAGCGTGACGATCATAAACAGGCACCCGGAGATAAACACCGCGCCGAGCGCTGCCTGCCATGTGAAGCCCATGCCTTTGACGACCGTATAGGCGAAATACGCGTTCAGGCCCATGCCGGGGGCACACGCAATCGGATAGTTCGCATACAGACCCATGATCAGCGAGCCGAGCGCCGCAACCAGGCAGGTCGCGACGAACACGGCATCTTTGGGAATGCCTGCGTCGCCGAGAATCGCCGGGTTGACGAAGATGATGTACGCCATCGTCAGGAAGGTGGTCAGGCCTGCGAGCAGTTCGGTACGCAGATTGGTGCCAGCTTCGTCGAAGCCGAAGTATCGTTTTACGGAGTCCATTAGGCGGGTCTCGGATCGTGATGAAGTTGCTTGTTGTGTTGTTCGGCAGGCGCCGCCGCTTCACACGGCGGCGGACGCTCGCAAAGCGCTACGGGCGGATTGTAGTCACGATTGACGCTGATGTACCGGATCGGCATGGCTGGCGTGGAGCCGATGCAACAGTCCCGGATGCCGGGCTGCTTATGTGTTATCGAAGGGGCGAGATGATACCGTGCCGGCGCCCGGACGGTGCGGCGCGACACCAGGCAAGGCGCGGCAAGTGCGCTTGCCGCAGCAGACACGTTTACTGCACGCAGCCAGCCGGAATACCCGCCATTGCACGCCGCTGTGCGACGATCCGTCCGGCCTGCTGCGCGTTGTAGGGATAGTTGATCCAATCCTGCGGATCGTAGCCCGCCGCACGCCACTGGATGTAATCCGCTTTCACTTCGGCGCGGGTTTTGGGCGCATACGGGTTGCACGAACCCTGCGATGTCTGTGCAAATGCGGTGCTTGCGCAGCATGCCGCCAGCAGTGCGCCGAGGGTAATGCGAGAGATGGTTTTCATCACAAGCTCCTTTGGAGCGATCAGTACAAACCCTGGAATCAGGGTGCGGTTTGCCTGATTCGACATTTAAGCTGCCGACGACGGCTTGCCCATCCTGTCCAGCACGGCACTCAGCAAATCGATCGGCAGCGGAAACACGATGGTCGAGTTCTTGTCCGCAGCGATCGTCGTGAGCGTCTGCAGATAGCGCAGTTGCATCGCCTGCGGCTGCTGCGCCAGCGTCTGGGCCGCCTCCAGCAGATGCTGCGAGGCCTGCAACTCGCCTTCAGCATGAATCACCTTCGCGCGCCGCTCGCGTTCGGCTTCGGCCTGGCGGGCGATCGCGCGGATCATCGTTTCGTTGATATCCACATGCTTGATTTCGACGATCGCCACCTTGATGCCCCAGGCATCGGTCTGTGCGTCGAGCACCTTCTGGATATCCGCGTTGAGTTGCTCGCGATCGGCAAGCAGGTCGTCAAGTTCGTGCTTGCCGAGCACTGCGCGCAACGTGGTCTGCGACAACTGGCTGGTCGCCTCGAAGTATTTCGCCACCTGAATCACCGCGCGTTCCGGATCGACGACGCGGAAATACACCACCGCATTGACCTTCACCGAGACGTTGTCGCGCGTAATCACGTCCTGTGGCGGCACGTCGAACACGACGGTGCGCAGATCCATGCGCACCACCTGCTGGACGATCGGGATGATCAGCACGAGCCCCGGTCCCTTGACTTTCCAGAAGCGGCCGAGCATGAAGACCACACCGCGTTCGTACTCGCGAAAAATGCGTATCGACGAGGCAATCAGCACGGCCACCAGCACGATCAGAATGCTGCTGAAGCCGAATGTGAAACCAATCATGAGGGGTCCCCTTCTCCATGTTGTGATCCTTCCGGCACCACGGTCAGCGTGAGGCCGCGCCGCGCCGTTACACGCACCGCATGGCCGGCCGCAAGCGGCGCCGCGCTACACACCTGCCAGCGCTCGCCATGCACGCGCGCCCAACCCACGCCTGCGTTCCCGCTGCCGTGCGGCACAAGCCCTTCCTCGAGCACCACGCCGAGGCTGCCAATCAGCGCTTCCGAACCGGTCACGACCGGCCGCCGGCGCGCGCGTAGCGCCACGCTCGATACCGTGAATACAAACAGCGCACTGAATGCGGTGACGGCCGCGATCACCGGCAACGGAATGCCGTAGCCCGGCACATCGGTATCGATCAACATCAGCGCGCCGACCACGAACGCGACAATGCCGCCAAAGCCCAGCGCGCCGAAGGTCGGCAGAAACGCTTCCGCGACCAGGAAGGCGAGGCCCAGCAAGATCAGGCACAGTCCCACGTAATTGACGGGCATCATCTGCATGGCGAACAGGCCGAGCAAGAGGCTGATCGCGCCTACCACGCCGGGCAGCACGAAGCCCGGATTGGCGAATTCGAAAAAGAGGCCGTACATGCCGATCATCAGCAGAATCAATGCCACGTTCGGGTCTGTGATAACCGCGAGGAAATGGCTGCGCCAGTCGGGTTCCAGCGTGACGATTGGAGCGTTGGCCGTATGCAGCGGCTGGTTGCCTGAAACGGTGTTGACCGTGCGGCCGTCGAGTTTGCGCAGCAGATCGGGGACGTCGCGCGCGATGAGGTCGATCACGTGCTGGGCCTGCGCTTCGTTGGCTGACAGGCTCACGGCTTCGCGCACGGCATGCTCGGCCCAATCGGCATTGCGGCCACGCAGTTGCGCGAGGCCCCGGATATAGGCGGCGGCATCGTGGACCTGCTTGCGCATTTCGGTCGATTGCGAGTCGAGTGGCAGCGCGGCAGGAGCGCTTGAGGCTGCCGCGGCGCCTGATGCCCCGGATGTTCCTGATACGGCCGTTGGTGCACCAGCGCTTCCCTGGCCGCCCGGGTTCATCGCCGGCAAGCCGGGTGCGCTTTGTCCCGCTGGCTCTGCGCCGCCCAGACCGACCTGCACCGGCGTCGCCGCGCCGAGATTGGTGCCGGGCGCCATTGCCGCGATATGGCTTGCGTAGACGATATACGTGCCCGCGCTCGCGGCCCTCGCACCGCTCGGCGCCACGAATGCGGCGACCGGCACAGGCGAAGCCAGAATGGCCTTGATGATCTGCCGCATCGAGGTATCGAGGCCGCCGGGCGTATCGAGCTGCAGCACCGCGAGCGACGCCTGTTGCTGCGCCGCGCGTTGCAGACTGCTCACGATAAAGTCGGCGCTCGCGGGTCCGATAGCGCCGCTGACGGGGATCACGATGACGCCACCGGGCGCCGGCGCAGCCTCTATGCCAAGGGGAAGGGTGCTGGCGAACGCCAGCAGGAGGCCTAGCGCGGCGACGCCGCGTAGAAACCGGACCGCCAGACCACCGGGGATACGCCGGTGGTGCGGGCCGGATTGCCGGAACGGGAGAAACGGGTACGTTCTCATCGCGGACGGCCAGAGCGCCGTATCGGACCCGACCGTCCCAGATGAGACAGGGCGAGTGTGATCGAGCGGCGCCGGCCGAAAAAAGGGCCTGCTGCTTACAGCTTAGTCCGATTCCGCGGGATGCGTGAGATCGGCCCGCTCGAGCCGGTAATCGGTCGGCCGCATGCCGGTCCATTTGCGAAACGCGCGATGGAATGCGCTTGGCTCGGCGAAACCCACCCGTGTAGCGATTTGCGCGATGCTACGCCGAGTGTCCTGCAGTTCGGCGATGGCAATATCGCGCCGCAGGTCGTCCTTGATGGACTGGTAGGTATAGCCCTCCTGCTTCAGATGCCGCCTCATGGTTGCTTCCGCAACATGCAGACGGAGCGCCATCTGATCGGCCGGTGGCCAGCCGGCCGCCGGCAGCGCACGCAGCACCTTGCGAACCCGCGCCGCCAGCGAGCCTGGATTGCGATACTTGACGACAAAGTTGCCCGGCGCATCGCGCAGAAACGGCTTGAGTGACTGCGCGGTCTGAACCACGGGCAGTTCGAGAAACGCCGGCGCCAGGTCGACGTACGACGCGTCCTCGCCGAACTGCATGTCTTCGCAGAACATCAGCCGGTATTCCTGCGCGGCAGGCGGCTCGGCGCAGCGAAAGCGCGCCGCCAGCAGTGGAATGCGCCGCCCGACCAGCCAGCACACCAGTCCGTAGACCAGGATGAAATACGTTGCGTAGGCGAACATGGTCGGCTGCGGAGTGCCGTCCCGATGGTTGAACGCAATCCGCACGCGGCCGGGGTCTGTGCTGAGTTGTGCGCTCAGATCGTCGAGCACCAGGCGCATGAAACTGAGCGCCCTTGCCAGGGCCTGGCCGCCGGTGCGTGCCGTCAAGGCTGCCTGTGTCATGGCGATAAAGCTGCCGCGACGCATGGGATGCGGATCCTGGCCGAAAAACTCGTCGTCGAGCGCGTTCGCAATGGCGACCCACAGCGCGCCGTATTGCGCTGAAGAAACCCGGCTTTTCGGCGCGGCCAGCATCTGCGGCGCAATGCCGGCGGCTTCGACGAGCGGCTTCACATCGAGACCGCGCGCCCGCGCGAGCGCCAGCGTTTCTTCGACGAGGCTCAGCGAAATCGTCCCTTTATCGTTTTTCGGCGTCATTGAATCGGAATGGGTTGCATGGCATGGGCCTCAAGCTCGGTGGGCGGCCAAGGGTGGGGCACAACCGGCCCAGGCTGGCAAACGCGCTCAAGATTGCGCGTGCCAGAGAACAGTGACCCCGTCAATTTACGTGCAGAAACGTTGCCGGATCACGCGGGCATGGCAAATGCGCTCACGCAGAATGATCGGGCAGAGCATCGAAGCTGTCCAGCGGCTTGCTACACTTGTTTAATCTGGACGGAGACACAGGCGTAAGCCATGGACCATTTCTACACCGATGAACAGCGGATGATCCGCGACGCAGCTCGCGACTTCGCGGTCGATTGCCTCGTGCCGCATGCGGCGCAATGGGACCGCGAGGCAAAACTGCCCGATCAGGTCGTCACGCAGATGGGCGAGCTGGGTTTTCTCGGCATGATCGTGCCGTCCGAATGGGGCGGCTCATACACCGACTACATCGCCTATGCACTAGCGCTTGAAGAAATCGCCGCCGGTTGCGCCTCATGCGCGACGCTGATGAGCGTGCACAACTCGGTCGGCTGCGGCCCGATTCTCAACTTCGGCACCGAGGCGCAGAAAAATGAGTACCTCCAGGATCTCGCTACCGGACGCCGGATCGGCGCGTTCTGCCTGACCGAGCCGCAGGCCGGTTCGGAAGCCCATAACCTGCGCACGCGTGCCGAGTTGCGCGACGGTAAATGGATAATCAACGGCAGCAAGCAGTTTGTGACCAACGGCGCGCGGGCGAACATCGCCATCGTGTTTGCCGTGACCGATCCCGAACTGGGCAAGCGAGGCATCTCGGCTTTTATCGTGCCCACCGACACCCCCGGTTTCAACGTGGGCCGCCCCGAGCACAAGCTCGGCATCCGCGCCTCGGATACCTGCCCGATCTCGTTCGAGGACTGTGCCATCCCCGAGGCGAATCTGCTCGGCCAGCGCGGCGAAGGGCTGCGCATCGCCTTGTCGAATCTCGAAGGCGGACGCATCGGCATCGCGGCGCAGGCACTGGGCATCGCCCGCGCAGCCTTCGATGCGGCGCGTCTCTATGCTCGCGAGCGGATCCAGTTCGGCAAGCCGCTGACGGAACACCAGTCCGTTGCCAATATGCTGGCCGATATGCTCACGCGCCTGAACGCTGCCCGGCTGCTGGTGCATCACGCGGCGCGGCTGCGCAGCGCGGGCAAGCCGTGCCTGTCCGAGGCATCGCAGGCGAAGCTGTATGCGTCCGAGATGGCCGAGGAGGTCTGTTCGCACGCGATCCAGATTCATGGCGGCTATGGCTACCTGGAGGACTACGCGGTGGAGCGTCACTATCGCGACGCCCGCATCACGCAGATCTACGAAGGGACGAGCGAAGTACAAAGAATGGTGATCGCGCGACACGTTTGAGTGCAGAATGAAACGCCAATAGAACGCACATGCGCCGGACGCTACGGCAGCATCTGCACGAGACGGGAGCTAGCCCTGAAGCGCTGACCCCCTTCGACAAAGGAGACGACGATGACCGAGCGAACCATTCCGATTTCGACGAAGGCCTTCCTCGATGCGCGCGATCTCCTGTTGCGCCATCGCACGGACTACGAGCGCGCGTATAGCGAGTTTGCCTGGCCGGTGCTCGATCAGTTCAACTGGGCGCTCGACTATTTCGATGTGATCGCGCAAGACAACCACAACCCGGCCTTGTGGATCGTCGACGCTCCCAGTGGCCCGGGCACGAAGTTCTCGTATGCGCAGATGTCCGAACGCTCGGCGCGGATGGCGAATTTTCTGCGCGGTATCGGCGTAGGACGTGGCGACCGCCTGCTGCTGATGCTGCCGAATCGCGTCGAACTCTGGGACGTGATGCTGGCGGCGATGAAGCTCGGCGCGATCGTGTTGCCCGCAACCACCCAGCTTTCCGCCGACGACGTGCGCGACCGCATCCAGATCGGCGAGGCGAAATTCGTGGTGGTGGATAGCGCGGAACTGGCGAAATTCGATGGCCTCGATATCCCGCTGACGCGTCTGTCGGTCGGCGCGCCGCGTGACGGCTGGATCGATCTTTCCGCCGCTTACGATGCCACCCCGCAGTTCACGCCCGATGGTCCGACGCGCGCCACCGATCCGCTGCTGCTGTACTTCACGTCCGGCACCGCGTCGAAGCCCAAACTCGTGGAGCATACGCATCAAAGCTACCCGGTCGGTCACCTGTCGACGATGTACTGGATCGGCCTGCAACCGGGCGATATCCACTGGAACATCAGTTCACCCGGCTGGGCCAAGCATGCGTGGAGCTGCTTCTACGCACCGTGGAATGCGCAGGCCTGCGTGTTTGTCTTCAACTACGCGCGCTTCGTGCCGAAAGAAACGCTCGACGTGCTGGTGCGCTGCAACGTCACGACGCTGTGCGCGCCGCCGACCGTCTGGCGCATGCTCGTGCAGGAGCCGCTGGCCGACTATCCGGTCAGGCTGCGCGAGATCGTCGGCGCGGGCGAGCCGTTGAATCCGGAGGTGATTGAGCGTGTGCGGCATGCATGGAACGTGACGATCCGCGATGGCTTTGGCCAGACCGAGACGACCTGCCAGATCGGCAACTCGCCCGGTCAGCCAGTGGTGCCGGGCTCGATGGGCCGGCCGTTGCCGGGCTACCGCATCGAACTCGTCGATGCCGACGATCATCCCGTCAGCGAAGGCGAAATTGCCTTGCCGCTCGCGCAGCGCCCGCTTGGCCTGATGACGGGCTACGCGAACAGCGCGAATGCAACCGTCCAGGCGATGCGCAACGGCTATTACCACACCTCCGACGTGGCGCTGCGACGCGACGATGGCTACTACGTGTACGTGGGCCGCGCCGATGACGTGTTCAAGTCGTCCGACTATCGGCTAAGTCCGTTCGAACTGGAGAGCGTGCTGATCGAGCACGAGGCGATTGCCGAAGCGGCCGTGGTGCCGAGTGCCGACCCCGTGCGCCTGTCCGTGCCGAAAGCGTTTGTCACGGTTCGTCATGGCTATGAAGCCGGCCCCGAACTCGCGCGCAGCGTGTTCCAGTTTTCGCGCGAAAAACTCTCCCCGTACAAACGGATTCGCCGTCTGCAATTCAGCGAGTTACCCAAGACCATCTCCGGCAAGATCCGCCGCGTTGAACTGCGGCGCCGCGAACTGGAACGGACCGCCGAACCCGCGCGTCTGCCAGGGGAGTACTGGGAAGAGGACTTCGCGGATCTGTCGGGCGGGAATAGTAAATAGACCGAAGCCGTCGCAGCGCTGCACTGTCTACCTCTTTTTCAAACGCTATGAACCGTCCGCCCGGTTACGCGCAGCGGCGATAGCACAGCATTTCCAGCCGGAGACGCATGATGATCGAACTCGACTACGCAAACGACGGCGCCGTCGCCCTGCTCACGCTCAAACGCCCGCCCGCGAACGCCTTCACCCCGGACGGACTCCTGCAACTGCAACATACGGTCGAACGCCTGAACGGTGAGGCTCGTGTGCGCGCGATTGTCATCACCGGTGACGGTCCGAAATTCTTCAGCGCGGGCGCCGATCTGAACACCTTCGCGGATGGCAATCGCGATGTCGCACGTACTGCCGCTGCGCGCTTCGGCGCCGCCTTCGAGACGCTGCAAAACGCACGCGCCGTGGTGATTGCCGCGATCAACGGCTACGCGATGGGCGGCGGCCTCGAATGCGCGCTGTCCTGCGATATCCGGATTGCCGAGCAGCACGCGCAGCTCGCGTTGCCGGAAACGGCAGTGGGCTTGCTGCCTTGCGGATGCGGCACGCAGACGCTGCCGTGGCTGGTGGGCGAAGGCTGGGCGAAGCGGATGATTTTGACGGGCGAGCGCATCGATGCCGCGACGGCATTGCGGATCGGCCTCGTCGAAGAAGTGGTGGAGAAGGGCGCCGCACGCGAAGCCGCTTTAGCAATGGCGGCACGTGTGACGACGCTCAGTCCGCAGGCGGTCTCTTTCAGCAAGACCCTGATCCATCAGGGCCGTCAAGGCGTGCCGCGTTCGGCGGCGCTCGCGGTTGAACGCGAGCGCTTCGTCGATCTCTTCGATGGGCCGGATCAACGCGAAGGCGTCAACGCGTTTCTCGAGAAGCGGCCGCCGCAATGGCATGTAGCGTAGGTTGCGTCAAACCTCGCTCAACGGTTCCGCAACGAACTCAGCGGCGGCAGGCGGTGCGTTATCCGCCGCTGCCTTGACCCGGTTGACCCACAACACAGCCGCGATCGTGATGCCCGCCGCTACCCAGCCCACCGTGCCATAACCGGCAATCTGTCCGCTCGCGGTATTGGTCAGCATCAAGCCGCCGAGCCACGCACCGCAGCCCATCCCCAGCGCCTGTAACGCGCTGTTCGCACTGAGAAATGCACCCCGGCGGGTAGGCTCGGGAACCGTCGTGAGCAGGGCCTGCATGGGGATCATCCGTCCTGACATCGACACCATAAAGAACGGGAAAAACAGCACCATCGCCACGAACGGAAGATTGGGCAGGTGGGTCACGAACAGCACCGGCAGCAACGACACCAGAGCGGCAATGCGGAACACCCGATGCTTGCCGTAGCGGTCAGCAAGGCGCCCAATCGCACGCGACGTAAAGAACGTCGCGAAACCTCCGCCCATATACATCCACGAAAGATTTGCGGGCGCCACGGCGTGATTGAGCACCAGCATCGGCGAGATAAACGGAATCACCAGCATATGCGACACCATGATCATGAAGGTGAGCGCAAACGCATTCAGATGCCGCGGATTGGTGAGCAGGCGTCCGAGGTCGGGCAAGACCTGGTTCAACGGCGGTGGCCGGCGGCTCAGATGCTGCGCCAGCGACGGCACGATCTGCATGCCGGCAAACCAGATCACCACGGAGAGCACCACCAGCAGCAGGAACGGTGCCGCCCAGTTGAAGTGCGCCCCGAGCATGACGCCGGCCGGCACGCCGGCAATCGCGGCCAGCGAGAGCGAGGTCATGATGATGCCGGTGGCCGCACCACGGCGCTGCACCGGAACCACGTCGCCGACGATCGCCATGACCACCGAGCCCAGCACACCGCCCGTAATACCGGCAAATGCGCGCGCCGCGAGCAGCAACGGAAAGCTGCTGGCGAGCGCACAGCCCAGGTTGGACACCGCGAACAGTGCGTACACCGTCAACAGCAGCTTGCGCCGGTCGAAGCGGTCGATATAGGTGGCGGCGAACAGCCCCGACAGTCCCGAACACCACGAGTAAGCCGACACTGCCGTCGCGAAGGCCGCTGGTGTAATGCCGAAGGTATGCATGATCTGCGGACCCAGCGGCATCATGACCATGAAGTCCATGATGACAGTGAACTGCGTCAGCGCGAGCAGCCAGAGTAGACGCCGTTCGTGCTTTGTGCTGATGGAATACATCGGCAAGATCCTTGAAAAGGGTAAAGCCAGCCGTGGGGCTGGCGATGATGTTGGCGAGTTTGCGCGGGCTCAGTCGTCGAGGTTTTCGTGCACCGCCACGGCGCCCTGTTTCCAGTAGCTCGCCGCACGGATGCGCGATTTGTCGACGCCGCGCTCAGTGCACAGGTGATACCGCACCGCGCGCATCGTGGCGGATTCGCCGGCAGCCCAGACATAGCCTTCGCCATCCGGCAGATACGTTTCACGGACCGCTTGCAGCAATGCGTCGCCGCGATACGGTGAGTCGCTGCGGTAGCGCCACACCGCATGCAGTTCGGCCTGCGTATCGAATTCGATGCGCGCCGACGGATCGGCGACTTCGAGGACCGCCGCCACGCGGGTGCCGGCAGGCAGCTCCTGCAGACGTCGGGCGATGGCCGGCAGGGCGGTCTCGTCGCCGATCAGCAGATGCCAGTCGAAAGCGGTGGGAATGACCAGTGAGCCGCGCGGACCACCGATGCCCAGATATTGCCCGACCTTTGCCTGCGCTGCCCAGCTCGCGGCCGGCCCGGCTTCGTGCATCGCGAATTCAATATCCAGCTCGCGCGCGGCGCGGTCATAGCGGCGTGGCGTGAAATCGCGCGCCACGGGTCGCGGCTGATCTTCCGGGAACACCGGGCCGTTCGGGCCTGCCTCTGGCAGCACCGGTTTGTCGGCGCCCGGCGCCGGGAAGAAGACCTTGATGTGATCGTCGAACGAAGCCGATTCGAAGTCGTGCAGATCGTCACCGGCGAGGGTGACGCGAATCAGATGAGGCGTCAGCGGATGAACCCGCGTGACTTGCAGCAAACGGAATTTCAGCGGATGACGTACGCGGGTAACCGCGAGATCGGACCTGGTCAGCATAAATGTTCTCTCCGGTGATGTCGGGTAGCGCGCGGGATTCTGGCCACCTGGGCTCAGATATCTCCCGCGCCGGCGTCGGTGCCGGTGTTCGTGCCTGCGTCCGGCTTGCCTTCGATTTCAGCCGTGGCGCGCGCGAGGATCGCGGCGATGCGGCGTTGTTCGTCGGCCGGTACGTTGTCGCGGCGGAACAGCGCATGCTTGAGGGCACGGCGGGCTTCGATCAGCTCGGGCAGCCAACCGCCTTCGCTCGGATCCAGCGGCTCTTCGCCAGCGAAGGCGCGCCGCACGGAATCCATCTTGCGGGCAATATGGTTCAGCTTGGCGAGCATCATCTCTGCCCGTTCGCGGTTGTCAGCGAGGTGCTGGCGGCCGGCGTCGGCCAGTTCGTAGCGCTTGCGGTTGCCTTCGAGCTGGACGGTCACGAAGCCGATTTCTTCGAGGTAGGTCAGCGCGGGGTAGACCATACCGGGACTCGGACTATAGAAACCGTTCGAGCGTGTTTCGAGCGCCTTGATGAGTTCGTAGCCGTGGCTCGGCTGGGCGTCCAGCAGGGCCAGCAGCAACAGTTGCAGATCGTCCGAGCTGAATTTGCGGCCGCGCGGGAAACCGTCTCCGTCGCCGCCGAAACCCCCAGGGCCGCCGGGACCGCCAAAGCGGCCGCTACGGTCACCGCCGCGTTCGCCGCGATGGTGCTGATGGCGGCCGATGGCGTGCCACAGGGCGTGCAGCGCAAAGCGCTCGGGAAAGGCTCCGCGGGCGGCGAAGAAGTCTTCGAAACCACGGGGTGAGCGGGCGTGGCCGCGGCCTTCGCGCTCGCCACGGCCTTCGTGGCGTTCGCGGCCGCCCTCGCGGTATTGCTCGCGGCTGAGGGCATGCCACAGCGCATGCAGCGAGAAACGGTCGGTGGAATACATGCCGTCGATGTCGTGATGACGGCGGGAATGATGTGAATGACGCATCTGCGTTCTCCGGGTGTGTCTTAAGATGTGTCTTAAGATATATATCTAAAGATACTCTGTCAAAGAGAAAATACGGGGATGGATCAGTTTTTTGTTTGGTGTGTGGAGGGCGGGGGCGCCGCGGTCGAAGTGCTGAGGCGTTATGCGCAGCACAAAATTGAGGTGTTGCCTGGTGCGGGGGTTGGGAGACAGTGGAGGCGCAGGCTATCGCGTCCGATCCTGGAGTAGCATTCGAGTTGCGAAATACGGCGCTCGCAGATTCAGAAGCGGCAGGCGGCGTAGCCGATGCAGGAACGGAACGGGTGGAGGATCTGTCGAGATGAAAAAAATCGTTTTGCTGTTGAAGGTGGTCAAGAACGATCTTCGGGTGCTCTGGTATGCGCTGAGGCACCCGGACCGTCCGGTATGGCTGATGCCCGCATTCGCTCTTGTGGCGTTGTACGCGATCGATCCTTTCAATTTTGCTGTTCCATTCGTCGGGATTGTGGACGACGGTGTGCTGGTCCCGATGGCATTGCATTTGATGGTCCGCTTTCTACCAACCGAATTGCAACGTCTACGTCGTCGATGAGATCCCACGCGGATAACTGGATCGTCGAGAGCATGGATGTGCCGGCGCTAAAGAAATTACATGGACCACAAGACATTGCTCGCAGCATACAAAGATGCGTTAGCGACTCACCGCTGGGAGGCAGTCGCACCGTTGATTCACGAAGACGCGTGTTTCATTTTCAGTGAAGGGACTTACTTCGGAAAGGCGGAAATCGAAGGTGCCATCAGAGCGACCTTCGATCTCATACAGGGCGAGCGCTACGTTATTAAGGATCTCGTTTGGACTTATGTCCACGACGACAGCGCTGCCTGCACATATGGCTTCGAGTGGAGTGGACTGATCGAGGGCCAGCCAGCCTCGGGAACGGGCCGAGGCACTACGGTCGTCGTACGTGTCGGAGATGGGTGGCAAATCATTCAGGAGCACCTTGGACCGTCTGCAACCCGGCCGTCTCACGATGTCTGACCAAAGCGGCAGTCAATCTGCATTGCGTCAAGTTGCAGTGTCGAGGCTTCTCTTCGGCGCAACGATTGCGATGTTTCTCTCGGGGCTCGGCACATCGGCGGCCGCACCACAGATCGTTCTGTTTCTGGTGAAGGAACTCGGCGCCTCGCTGCCGCTGGCGGGACTTTATTACATGACCAGCCTTGCGGCGCCAGTCACGGGGTATCTCGTCGGCCGTTATTCCGATCGAACCGGGAATCGCCTCGGTCTTTTTCGCCTGTGTGCTGTGGCGGGCTTTCTGGGCTGGGCGGGGTTAGCCCTCTCCACTTCGGTCTGGATGCCCTTCGTCATCGCCATTGCTTTGCTGGCCGTTTCCGGTGCTACCGCCTCGCAAATTTTTGCGGCCGTTCACGATGAACTCACTGATAAGCCCGGCGACGAAAATGAGAGTGTCGTTGCCGTCGTCCGTATGGCGCTTACCGGCGGATGGATCGTCGGGCCTGTCCTGGGATCGTGGGTGGCGGCTGCCTACGGCCTGCGCCCCATGCTCTGGATGACCGCCATCTGTACGCTGTTACAGATCGTACCTCTCGGAACGCTGAATCCACCCGTCAAGCTCAAACCGGAGCCGGCGAGTGAGCCCGCGCGGCACTCCAGCCTACGTGCCATGCTTCCACTGCTGACGTTCACAGGACTCTTCGTGTTGGTCTACGCGGGGGAGCCAGTGAAGTACGGATTCCTGCTGATTTACATGGAAGAGCACCTCAAGCTGAGTCCGGCGGTACGGGGCGCGGTCATCGGAATACAGCCGTTCATCGAACTGCTGATCATGCCCTTCAGCATCGGCCTGGGCCGCAAGCTTGGCAACGTGTGGCTGATGTGTATCGCGGCCGCCATGGCGGTGCTTGCCAATTTTTGCTTTGCGCTCTGGCCGTCTGCAGCGGGCATGTTCGCCGGACAGATCCTCATGGGCGGTGTCTGGGGCATATTTATGGTTCTGGGCATCATCGTCGCGCAACGCCTGCTTCCCAGCGCGGTAGCGACGGCGTCGGCAATCTTCATGAGTTCGACGGCTCTCGCCTCGGCGTTAGGAGGCGTCGCGGGCGGTTTCGGAGTGGCATTCCTGGGTATTCCTAATGTCTTCCTGCTGCCAGCGCTCTTCGCCGGCATTGCCGTTATCGGACTGGCATTGATGGCACGCACTGAAAGCTTCAAGGTGTATTGATTTCGACGAGTCTCTTCGCGCGCCTTTCCCTGGTCGGAGAAGCCGCTGAATCTGAAAGGCAACATGAAACGACTGTTCCTCACCGCGCTCGCAGCCGCCTCCTTCGCGACTTGTGTTCATGCGCAAAGCAACGCGTCCGGCCCACTTGTTACACCCTCAGGCGAACTGCAATTTGAGCGCGTCGATCGCGGTTTCGTGGCAACCGTCGACAACGGCATTTTCGATCGCTTCGGCGCGAATACGCTCACGCATTTCGATGACATCGGCGGCGCAAATGACGCCGTCGCGCGAATGCTTGTGCAGACCGATTCCGGGCCGGTGCTGTACGACTTTCGCCACCATCCGCCACTGGTGGAGCGCCTGACCATGCGCATGATGGTTAAGCGCGTTTTCTGGCAAGGCGACGAAGTCGTGATGCAAGGCCCACAAGGCTGGTTTCGATTCAAGCAAGGAGTGCTGACGAAGCTGCAGTCTTCGACGACGACGTACCACTGATCACGCACACAGATCGAATCACCCGTTCGCGAGAAGTTGAAGGTCCGCTGTAGGCGAGGGGGTGCCAACACGTCGAATCGCGCCTTTTCTGACGTGAGATCAATCCGTGGACGTGGATGAGTGAACGGTAGGGAGGTCCCGGAAGTACGACCGTAACGCGTCTACAGCGGCCCGTACCTTGGCGGGCTGGCCGTCCTTGCGCGGTGTCACGAGTGTCACAGGGAGTGCCGGAAACGTCCACTTCGGCAGAACATGCACCAGACTGTGATGCTTGAGCGAGTTGAGTACCTCGATATACGAAAGGCGCGCTATCCCGAGCCCCTCCTCACACATCTGTTGAATCGCAGGTTGCGTCGTACTGACGACGCGCACGCCAACGTGCACCGTCTGTTTCATCCGCCTCTCGCCAAAGAGCGTCACCGGTATGACCGGCGTTGCACCATCCGAAGAGTCGACGGACCGGGCAGCGTCGACCTGCCGCTTAAGGGCTATCCATTGATGGTCGCTTAAGTCCTGTGGACTGTCAGGCGTGCCGTTGCGCGCCAGATAGGCCGGAGAGGCACACATGATGGTTTCGAGGTCGCATAGCTTCTGGGCGGTCCACCCGGAGTCGGCCATGGTGCCTATCCGGATGGCGAGATCGACTCGCGCATCGATCAGATCGACCATCTCGTCGCTCACCAGCAGGCGCAGGCGTAGTTGCGGCCAGGTGGAAAGGACCGACGCCAGCGCTGGTGCGATCCGAGGTCCAAGGCCCAATGGCGCGGCAATACGTAACTCCCCGGTTGGCGCATCCCGAGCCTGCGTTAATGAATCGGTTGCGGCCTTCCATGACGCCATCAGTTGCAGGCAATGGAAATAGCACTGTTTGCCGTCTTCAGTGAGTGTCAGTTTGCGCGTGGAACGATGCAGCAGGGTGACCGCAGACTGCCGTTCCAGCGCCTTGATGGTCTGGCTTACCGCCGAAGGCGTCATCCCCAGCCGCTTCGCCGCTGCACTCATCGAGCCGCGTGAGACCGTCTCCGCGAAGACCACCAACTGACGTAGATCTTGCATTTTGTAGCTCAGCTTAAAAGATATCGTAGTTTGCGCTGTATTTTAAAGTCGAAAATTGACCGGTAGCATAACTCCTCATGCTTTTATCGTGGGAGGGATCATGAAAGTTGCGTTGATTGGCTCGTCCGGCTTCGTCGGCAAGCATCTGCAGAAGGAATTGCTTCACCGTGGGCATGAGGTCACGGTGATGGTTCGAAAGAATGGGGGCGTTGCGTCACAACCGGGCCTCAATGTCGTGACCGGCGACGCCTATTCGCCGGAGTCGGTCGCAAACGCCGTGCGCGATCACGATGCCGTCGTGTCGGCTTTCAACCCAGGCTGGAACGACCCCGAACTATTCGATAACTTCCTCCGTGGGAGCGAAGCGATTGTTCGCGGAGTAGAAGCCAGCGGCGTGCGGCGTCTTGTGGTCATCGGTGGCGCGGGTAGCCTTTTTGTTGCACCGGGCGTCCAGCTTGTCGACACCGATTCCTTCATCGCACATGTCCCGCCGAACATCGTACCTGGCGCGAGGGCGGCTCGGGACGCGTTGAATTCGATGCGCAGCAACACGGCTCTGGACTGGACATTTGTGAGCCCGCCAGCATTCCTCGAAGAGGGCGAGCGGACCGGTACCTACCGTCTTGGCGGAGAGCAACTGCTGATGGATGGCGACAAACCGGCCGGTATTTCGGTAGCCGATCTCGCCGTGGCGGTCGTCGACGAGCTTGAAACGCCTCGTCATATCAAGGCGCGATTCACAGCTGCGCGCAAGGCGGCCGGCTAACCGCGTCAAGACCGCTTCGGCGATGCGCCCATGTCGTCGCGGTACTGCCGGATGTCCTGTGGCGCGAGGCCGTAAGCACGCCGAAACGCTCTGGTGAAGTCCGACGCGCTCCGAAAGCCATGAGCATAGGCGATGTCCTGCACCGGGACGCCGGGCCATGCGACGAGCTCGTCGGCGGCGGCGCGCAGGCGCACATGCCGGATATAGGCGCCGAGCCCTCCTTCGTGCTCAAAGAGGCGATAGACCGCGCGTCGCGAGAGGCCCAGCGACTCCACGACGCCATCGGGCGAAAGATCGCCGTCGTGCAGATTCCGATGCACGTAGCGGCGTGCCTGGTCGAACGCCATTGCCCGGGCGAGCGCGGGCTTGCCACCCTTTAGCCCCGCCTGCTCGCCGAACGCGTCCGCGATCAGCAGCACGATCTCGCGCAGGATCCGATGAGCATCCCAAGGCGCCATGTGGCCGACGTGAGCAGCAAACGACAGAACGCGGCCCGCGAGATAATGCACTACGGGCAAGTGTGGCGAGAGCGCGCGTCCGTGCAGGACCGATGGGTCTGGAAACACATTACATAGCAGCGTGCCCGGCAGAAAAATCGTGACGTGCCGGCAGGGCGCGCGCTTGAACTGCACGGGCTGGTTGAGATCGACGGCGAAGATGCCGCCCTCGAGCGCCGTGCCTGTGCGTTTGCCGGGGTATATGAGTTCGTTGCCGGGCGCAGTGTCGAAAAACACGTGGAAGACGATACTGCGCGCGTTGTCCTGGGAGATGCGCGCGATCGTCCGGTCTTGCGTGATGCGGTCGGTGTGGCAGTCGGCGAACAGGAATTCGCCCACGGCGTAGCGGTCGATCCAGCCGCGAAACGGCTGCCTGCGTTCGTCGCGCGTCGTCAGGAGGTTGACCACCCCAATCATACGGTCGCACCACGCCAGCAACTGCTGCTGGACGGGCAACGCGCAAACGTCGAAATGCTGGTGCGCGATTTCGAGCCGCTGGGCCGGATCCAGGACGATGGGCAGATCCTGGAAGTGTGTCTTGACGGCGGGCATGGCGAGGATTCGGTAGATCAGATGGTCTGGCAGGGCGGTTCTGCGGTGAGCCGGCCGAACGCCACCTGGACGCGGCGCCCGTTGGCATAGACCACTGGCGGTCTCCCGGGGCTCCGAGCGATTTTACAACTCGTAGCCTCGACCTGTTGAATTCCACCACTATCTGCCGGACGTTCGGTACCTGTTGATGGCATGCGTCGCGATTGCCTTTCGCCGCTGTACCGTGTTCTTTCTGATTGGTCGAAGCTACCACCGGATGCCGTTATTGCTCGGTTTCGTGCTTATCGCCACGTTCATCTGGCTGGCAGAAAACATCGGCACGTTCAGTCACGCCTGGTTGTATCCAGGCCAGATGCATGGGTGGGCGATGGTGTCCGTAGGAAAACTGGGTTCATGGTTCATGCTGACCATCATGAGTTACGTGATGGTGACATTGATCAATCGCCCCCGGAAGCTGTGATGGAGCTGGATTTTCTGGTGCGAAAGATCATGACAAGATTCAACGAGCAGAAGGCGATGGCGCCTCCCTGGAAAAAAACAAGACTGACAAACAGGTTTATTATTTTTTTAATGGGTATGGAAAATAGTCCATGTATCGTTCGTCGCAGAGTGCCGGTAATTAACGGCTGAGCCTCTCCGCCAACAAAGACGAGTTCCACACCCAATTCGTTGGCAAGATATTTTACCTTGCCACTTCCAATTACCGTTATATGAGTCATGTCACTATTCTGATTGAACAATCCGAATGGTGAGTCTCCATTTGGAAACCGGGCGATGAAAGTTCCACCGTCTTTCAGTATTCTTTTTGCTTCTCTTAGAAAGGTCAGAAGATTTTCCTGACTAACGTGTTCGAGAACGTCGAAAGCCACTACCAGATCGAAGGTATCGTCTGGAAATGCGCTCAGACCGGTTGTGCAGATGCAATCAAAATTGAGGCGCCTGGCGGCTTCGACCAGATCCTTGTTGATTTCTGTGCCGACGATATCCCATTGCTTTTTTCTGGCGTAGGTGAGAAAGCTGCCGTTACCAAAGCCAATCTCCAGCGCGCGTATCTTTCTGTCGGTTTTAATATTCGCTTTTTTTATTTCCGCATCGAAGTAGCAGCTTTCTGATTTTCCTAATCTGCCAAAGTTGCTGACTTCCCAATTTTTCCATTCGCGGTATGATTTTCCATACTCCGCACCGGGTTTTCCGCTGGATGAGGGAAGTGCATTATCGGGCATAACTCTTCTCCTGTGCGATGTCCCCGAGTTGCTAGCGTTTATGCCTTGTTCGGTGACTTTCGATGCTTCGGGTTTTCGAGCGAATCGGAGCATCCGTCGGAAAGATGCCTGTTTGCCGCCTGAGCCAGCTGGAGAAAATGGGCGATTTCGTATTATAGTTGCGCCGACTCTGTCCGCTGCGGACAGAGTCGCGCTCTTTTACGCCGCCAAAATTACCTGCCCCGGCGCTATTAAAAGATCGACTGTCCGGTAAGTGTGGTTAGCCATTCCAGTGACTTCACCCCCGCCAACGAATTCCCATTGCTATCCAGCCCTGGCGACCAGACGCAAACCGCCATTTCGCCCGGCAGCACGGCGACAATTCCTCCACCAACCCCGCTCTTGGCCGGCAGTCCCACGCGATAGACAAAATCCCCCGCCGCATCATAGGTACCGCAGGTCAACATCAGCGCCGACAATCGTTTGGCCGAACTGCTGTCAAGAATCCGCTCCCCGGTCGCCGGCACAACGCCGCCATTGCTTAGAAACAGCGCCGCCTTCGCCAACTCGACGCAACTCATCGAGATCGCGCATTGCCGGCAATATGCATCCACCACCGAGTGGACCGGCATTTCCATGTTGCCAAAGCTGGCCATGAAATGCGCCATAGCCTGGTTCCGATCGGCGTTTTGCAGCTCCGATTGCGCGACGCGCAAATCGTAGTCGATCGTCACTTCGCCGGTCAGCCGCCGCATGAACTCCACCAGCGCGGTTTCCGCCTGCACGAACCGTCGGCACAGCACATCGGTGACCACCAGCGCGCCAGCGTTGATAAACGGATTGCGCGGCTTGCCTTGCTCCGCTTCGAGTTGCACCAGCGAATTGAACGGCGTCCCTGACGGCTCGCGCCCAACGCGCTGCCACAGTGCATCGCCGAGCAGCCGAAACGCCATCGTGCAGGCGAATAGCTTGGAGATACTCTGGATGGAAAAGCGGGTGTCGGCCTCGCCGGTCCGGAACACCTCACCGGCGTTCGTGACAATGGCCATGCCGAAGCTGTTGGCTGGAACCCTGGCCAGCTCGGGAATATAGTCGGCAACGCGACCGGTACCCAGGTAGGGCTGCAGATCGTGGTGGATCTGTTCGAGGATGCCTTGGTAGTTCATAAGCGAGGGCGAGCGTGGACGCCGGGATTTTACTGGCAAGCCGTTGCAAATGGTAAATCGGCCGCCATGCCCACTGCTTGTCCACGCCCAACGCGCCCAACGCGCTCAACACACCCAGCGCCCGCGCTCAGTGTGCCCCAGCCGCACCCGGACCGCCGCCGCCCTTGGCAGGCCGGGTAATCCAGATCAGCGGAATGATCAAAATAAAAATGATCGCGGAGATAAAGAAAATATCGTTCAGCCCCATCATCGCCGCCTGCGTATTCACAGTGAAATCGAACAGGGCGTTCGACGATTGTGTATTCAGATGCAGCAGCGACTGGGTCGAGTTGATCTGCTGGTTGAACAGCGGATTATCGATGGTGGCCTGCTCCGTCAACCGGGCATGGTGAAGCACGGTACGATTATTCCACTCATTGCCCGCGATCGACGTACCCACCGCGCCGCAAAACACCCGCGCAAAGTTCGACAGACCCGCTGCCGCCGGAATCTTCTGAGGCGGTTGTCCGGACAGAATAATTGCAGTCAGCGGCACGAAGAACAGCGCCATCGGAATGCCTTGCAGAAGCGTCGGCAGCACCAGATGCCACGTGTCGATCTCAATCACGTATTTTGAGCGCATGTAAAACACGATCGCAAAGCCGATAAAGGCGAGCGTCGCGATAATGCGCGCGTCCGAGCGCGGCAGCACACGGCCCATCACCGGCGCGAGAAGCACCGCGAATATGCCGAGCGGCGCGGTCACAAGACCGGCGTCCACTGACCGGTAATTCAAGTACTCCTGCATCCATTGCGGCAGCAGCACGAGGTTGCCGAAGAACACGCCATAAGCCACCGAGATCGCAATCGTCCCGCCCAGGAAGTTGCGCTGCGTGAACAAACGCAGATCGACGATCGGGTTTTCTTCGGTGAGCTCCCACACGAGGAAGAACGCAAAGCTGATCAGCGCCGTGATGCCGAGAATGACGATCACCGGCGACGAGAACCAGTCGAGGTCTTTGCCCTTGTCGAGCATCACCTGCAGCGAAGCGACCCAGGCGATCAGCAGGCCGAGCCCCACCACGTCGATAGGCGGTTTGCGGGTGGGCGTTTCGCGGGTGCGGTAGATCATCCACGTGACCCCGGCCGCGAAGATGCCCACCGGGATATTGATGTAGAAAATCCACGACCAGCTATAGCTATCCGTGATCCAGCCGCCGAGCGCCGGTCCGGCAATCGGGCCGACGGTCGCGGTCATGGCCCACAGGGCGAGCGCTGTCGACGACTTCTCCTTCGGATACGAGCCGAGCAGAATGGCCTGCGACAGCGGAATCAGCGGACCAGCCACCGCGCCTTGCAAGACCCGCGCGAGCAACAGGATGGGCAACGTGGGTGCGATGCCGCACAGCCACGACGACAGCACGAACATCAGAATTGCGCCGACGAACAGCTTGACCTGGCCGATGCGCTGCGTGAGCCAGCCGGTCAGCGGAATCGACACCGCGTTGGCGGCGGCGAACACAGTAATGACCCAAGTGCCTTCGTCCACCGAGACGCCCAGGTTACCTGAAATGGTCGGAATGGCGACGTTCGCGATCGACGTGTCGAGCACGTTCATGAAAGTGGCGAGCGCAACGGCGATTGTCGCGAGTACGAGCTGGCCGCCTTTAAGCGGCGGTGGAGGCGGCGGCGGGGCCGATGCGGGCGCAGGTGCGGGCTGGCTCAATCGATTCTCCGGAGCGGTGTCTTAAGCGATGCGGGATGCGGGATGCCGGCTTGCTGGACGGCAGGCGGCTCACCGCTGGCCCAATGGCTGTCAAAAGCATACCTGCATTCCTCAAGTAGGGTTGTCGACGTGCACAGCGCATGCTGGCCAGGGCTCGCCAAAGGCGGCAAAAAAAATCACGAAAGCGTATGCTCGCGGCTGTGATTTGCCCGGCGTCGCGCAAACGGCGTCGGGTCGTTCGTTGATGTGCATCGAAACAAAAGACAGAAAGCAAAGGGAGTCTGATATGGCCTGGGAAGAATTCGAACATGGCTGGCGCCTCGCGCCTGCCGTCCCGCCGGCTGATGCGCCGGCTCGCGCGCTGGTGGTTCTGCTGCATGGCGTCGGCAGCAACGCGCAAGACCTCCTTCCGCTCGCCGATAGCTGGAGCGAGACATTTCCCGATGTCGCCTTTACCTCGCTCGACGGCAGTGAACGCTTCGACGGCGGCTTTGGTGGCCGCCAATGGTTCAGCCTGCGCGACGTAAACGAGGCTAACCGCATTGGCCGCGTGGCGGATGCCTACCCGCCGCTACGGCGCATGCTCGAAAGCGAGTTGCAGTATTGGCAGCTTCCTTTCGAAAAGCTTGCGCTGGTGGGTTTCTCGCAAGGCTCGATGATGGCGCTTCATCACGCGGCGACGAGCGACGACGCGCCCGCTGCCGTCGTAGCGTATTCAGGACGCCTTGCTTCCCGCATCACCACGCAGGCGCGCACGCCGCTGACGCTGGTGCACGGAGTCGAAGATGCGGTGATCCCAGTCCTCGAACTCGAGCGAGCGGCCCATGCGTTCAGCGATGCCGGTTATGCGGTCGGCGCATTTGCGTTGCCCGGCATTGGTCATACGATTTCGGGCGAAGGATTGGTACTGGGACGCGATGCGCTCGTCCGTGCACTGGGAGCAAAGGCCCCTTGAAACAGGCCGAAACTCGGTCCGAAATGAAATGGAAAATAAAGTAAGCCTAAAGAATTTGTTCTACTTGCCGTTAATGGTTCAATAGCGCGAAAATCACGCGCGCTGCATAAAGATCTTGCTGCACCCGCGGGGGTGTTGGGTGGGCTTGGTGCGGTACAACGGGGATTCATCGCAGCGCCCGCAAGGGCGATAACGACAAACGCAGAGCCTTCATATGGCCAGACCGAAGCCGCATCATCCACTGTTCAGGGGACTGTTCCGTCACACCGTGGCGGTCGACCTCGGCACGGCCAATACCCTGATCTACACCGACGATGGCGGCATCGTCCTCAATCAGCCGTCGGTGGTGTGCTTCCAGAAGCAGCCCGAAGCCGGCCAGAAGCGGGTGGCGGCAGTGGGCGCCCAGGCCAGACAACTGCTCGGCCGCGCGCCCAACAATCTTGAGACGGTACGGCCGATGCGCCACGGCGTGATCGCCAACTTTTCCGCCGCGGAACACATGATTCGCCAGTTCGTGGAGATGGCCCGGCCCAGACCGCTGTTCGGCCGCCGTGCTGCATTCACGATCTGCGTACCGGCCGGGGCAACCCAGGTCGAGCGCCGCGCCATCAAGGAAGCCGCCGTGGCGGCGGGCGCCTGGAAAGTGAGCCTGATCGGCGAATCGCTGGCTTCGGCGGTCGGCGCGGGCTTGCCGGTGTCGTCGGCAACTGGCTCGATGGTGGTCGATATCGGCGGCGGCACGACGGAAGTCGGGGTGATCGCGCTTGGCGGCATGGCCTATAACGGCTCGGTTCGCGTCGGCGGCGACCAGTTCGACGTGGCTATCATCAACTACGTGCGCTCGCTGTATGGGGTGCTGCTCGGCGAGCAGACCGCGGAACACGTGAAAAAGACCATTGGCTCTGCCATGCGCGACGTGCCGATGGAGCGCATGAACGCCACCGGACGCAGTGTCGACGACGGCCTGCCGCGCACGGTCGAACTGAACAACCACGATATCGCCGATGCCATCGAAGGGCCGTTGCGCCAGGTGATCGGCGCCGTGAAAACGGCGCTCGAATGCGCGCCGGCCGAACTGGTAACCGATATTGCCAGCTCGGGCATCGTACTGACCGGCGGCGGCGCGCTGCTCGCCAACCTGGGACGTCGTCTGACCGCCGAACTCGGACTCGGCGTGCGCATCGCCGATGAACCGCTGACATGCGCGGTGCGCGGTGCGGGGACGGCAGCGGAAGCCGGCCTGCTGGACGAACTCGTCTACGAATAACGCGTGACGGGCGATATCGAGCTCTCCAATGGCTTGCGCATGCCCTACGTCGAAGCAGGCGAGGGCGAACTGCTGCTGTTCGTGCACGGCTCGCTGTGCGACTACCGCTACTGGCAGCCACAACTCGACGGACTGGCGAAGCATTACCGCTGCGTAGCGGTGAGCCTCACTCATTACTGGCCGGTGACGGATACGCCGGCCGACATGCCGTTCAGCTGGAGCAATCACGCAGACGAACTGGCCGAATTCATCGAGCGCCTGGGCTCTGGGCCGGCACATGTCGTGGGGCATTCGCGCGGCGGCTGCGTGGTGTTTCATTTTGCGCGGCGCCACGCGCAGCATGCGCGCACGGTGACGCTCGCCGACCCGGGCGGGCCGTTGCAGATTGCAGGGCGGCCTGTTGCGAGCCTGCCGGAAACGGTCAATGCATTGCGGGCGCGGGCCGCTCAGTTGATCGAAGAAGGCAATGTGGACGCGGGCCTGCAACTGTTCGTCGATTCGGTGAGCCGTCCTGGCTTCTGGGCGAAAAGCACGCTGGCATTCCGCACGATGGCGATCGACAACGCCCACACCCTGGCGCGCCAGTTCCGCGATCCGTTGCCGGCCTATACGCCGGAAGATGCCGCGCAGGTTCGCTGCCCCGTGCTATTGATCGACGGGGAGAAGAGTCCCGAGATGTTCAGACGCACCGCCACTGCGCTCGCATCGTGGTTGCCGGATGCGCGGCGCGAGACGGTGCGCGGCGCATCGCACGGGATGAATCTGGCGCACCCTGCTGCGTTCAATCGCTATATCGACGAATTTATCCGCAGCGTGGGCGGCCACGCCTCACAGCGCTGAACCGGCTGATTCAGCCAGCCAGTTCAGCTAATCCAGCATTAAGCCTTGCGATGCGCGTCAGCGTCGAGCGCGCGCTCGGCTGCTTCGCCGACCAGACCGTGATAGTACAGATGCACGCCGATCGCGAGCGAGTCGTTGCGGATTTCCTGGAAGGCTTTCCACGCCTTGACCGGCTCCTTGAACACGAGGTAGTGCGCTTCATTGGCCACCAGTCCGGCGACCTTATGCAGGCCGTGGCTATTGAGCCTGGAAACGAGTTCGTCGAGGCTGCTGTGCGTGCGCGCGTCGGTACGCGGATAAAGCATATGCAGTACGGCGACGTTTTGCGTCTTCAGTGCCGCGGACAACGCCACCACGATGTCCTGATGGTTCAGCGCGGTAACGATGCTGTCTTCGGTGTGGTTGAGATCCGGAAACAGCGTTTCGAGCGATGCGTTCATCTGGTAATCCTGTTCTTCAGACTGGATAAAAAGGCCCGCCGCGAACGGCGGGCCAAAGACAGCGATGTGTTTTGCAGGGGAAGCAACACACGCAACGAGTATCTCAGACGGCGCGCGCTTCTGCTGCTTAGGCAGAGCAAAACATTGTTGCAATAACTACGCTATCTTTCAGTTGGCTGGCTGAGTCTAGCTGGCCAATATTCGTAGGAATGAATTGGATTTAATACGATCCGCAACGAATGTTGCTTAGGTCGAGATGGATTGTTGTGGCCAATCGCCGCAATTAATGGACGAGGTAGCCGTAAAATGCAAAGCCTGAGCCGGCTTTAGAACCTTCGTAGTCCGGCACGAGTGCGATGTGATAGCAAAAAAGGAACACGTAGATGAACGACTCTAAGACACACGCAACGCTGAAGTTTTCCGACAGCGACCAGACCGTCGATTTCCCGATCTACAAGGGCACGCTGGGCCCGGACGTAATCGACATCCGCAAACTGTACAGCCAGACCGGCAAGTTCACGTATGACCCCGGCTTTATGTCGACGGCGGCGTGCAACTCGGCGATCACTTATATCGACGGCGACAAAGGCGAGTTGCTGTACCGCGGCTACCCGATCGATAACCTTGCGGAGAATGCGGACTTTCTCGAAACCTGCTATCTGCTGCTGAACGGCGAACTGCCGAATGCAGCGCAGAAGGAAGAGTTCGTCGAGACCGTCACGAAGCACACGATGGTGCACGAGCAGATGCACTTCTTCTTCCGCGGCTTCCGTCGCGACGCGCATCCGATGGCGATTCTGGTGGCCGCTGTCGGCGCACTGTCCGCGTTCTATCACGACTCGCTCGACATCAACAATCCGCAGCATCGTGAGGTGTCGGCCATTCGCATGATCGCCAAGCTGCCGACGCTGGTGGCGATGGCGTACAAATACACGGTTGGCCAGCCGTTCGTGTATCCGAAGAACGAGCTGTCGTATAGCGCGAATTTCATGCGCATGATGTTTGCGAACCCGGCAGAGGAGTACAAGGTCAACGACGTGCTGGTGCGCGCACTCGATCGCATCCTGATCCTGCATGCGGATCACGAACAGAATGCGTCCACGTCGACGGTGCGTCTGGCCGGTTCGTCGGGTGCGAATCCGTTTGCGTGTATCGCAGCCGGTATCGCCTGCCTGTGGGGCCCGGCACACGGTGGCGCGAACGAAGCCGCGCTGAACATGCTGGAGGAGATCGGCTCGGTCGACAACATTCCTGAGTTCATCAAGCAGGTGAAGGACAAGAACTCGGGCGTGAAGCTGATGGGCTTCGGTCACCGCGTGTACAAGAACTACGACCCGCGTGCCAAGCTGATGCGCGAAACCTGCCACGAAGTGCTGGAAGAGCTGGGCCTGCACGACGACCCGCTGTTCAAGCTGGCCATGGCGCTGGAAAAGATCGCACTGGAAGACGAATACTTCGTGTCGCGCAAGCTGTACCCGAACGTCGATTTCTATTCGGGCATCGTGCAGCGCGCGCTGGGTATTCCGACCGCGATGTTCACGTGTATTTTCTCGATGGCACGCACGGTGGGCTGGATTGCGCAATGGAACGAAATGATTGCGGATCCGGAGCAGAAGATTGGCCGTCCGCGTCAATTGTTTGTGGGCTCCACGCCGCGTGAAGCCAAGCCGATCGCGCAGCGCTGATTGACCGCCGGCATGGCCTGAGTGCCGCGTGATTGCGGACGCTCTGCGGGCGTTGTCTCCAGACAGGAGACAATGCCCGCAGTCCGTTTACGGCAAAACTGCATGACGCGTGCCACCGCACATATGCACCGGTCCGGCGCATCGTTCGTAGCGTTTTGTTACGCCTTCGAAATAGCTTACCGGCGTAAATCCACCACCTACCTGTGTTAAGTTCGTTCGACGGGCGCAGACCCTCTACAATCGGAACGAAGCCCATAGCACAGGAGCAAGCTGATGCAGCAACCCGAAGCCCTTGGCGGACTCTCAGGCGGCGTCGACCATGTCGAACACGAACCGGATGGCGCATTTATCCCGCCGGAAAACCTCAACGTCGCTAGCGCGAACCAGTTCGTGCTGAAGTCGGGCGACACCTTTATTGTCAACGACCCACTAGGCGATATTACCGGCCACGACGACGGCCTGTTCGTCAACGACACGCGGGTCCTCTCACAACTGCGGCTGACTTTCGGCGGGCGTGCACCGTCGCTGCTTTCAGGCAGTGTCAGCAGCGATAACACAGCGTTCACGGCGCACCTGACCAACCGGCCGTTGCCGCCTTTGGGCGGCGACAGCACGCCCGAGGGTGTGATCCACGTCGAGCGCGTGCGTGTACTGTCCGGCACGGTGCTCAACGAAGCGATCGAACTGACCAACTACGGCACGAAAGATGCCGTCGTGCCGCTTTCCATTTCGTTCGCCAGCGATTTCCGCGACATGTTTGAAGTGCGTGGTCTGAAACGCGACAAGCAGGGCAAGATCGAACCGGCGCGCGTCGAAAACGGCGAGGTGCTGCTCAGCTACGTAGGGCTCGACAATGTCGCACGCAACGTCGGCATTGCGTTTTCGCCGACTCCGGACAAGCTCTTTGCCAACCGCGCGGACTACACGGTGCAATTGCCGGCGCAAGCCTGCGTGTCGATTTATCTCGCCGTCAATGTCGAGGTGGAGGCAGAGCAGGCCGCTACCAATGCCGACGTCGCAAAGTCCGTTCATTCGCTGAACGAGGCGCATCTCACGCAGATCGATGCAGCACGTCCTCGCGTCGGACGCGCTGCCGTGCGCGCGGCGCTGGTCGATGCCCACCTGGTGATGCGCGAGCGGCGCCGGGCGACGGCGCGCGTGCGTTCGAGCAATCCGCTGTTTAACGCGTGGATCGACCGCTCACTCGCCGATCTCGGACTGCTCACCACCGATCTGGAAACCGGTCCTTATCCGTATGCCGGCATCCCTTGGTTTTCGACCCCGTTTGGCCGCGATGCGCTGATTACGTCGCTGCAAACGCTTTGGTTGCAGCCGGGACTGGCGCGTGGCGTCCTGCGCTTTCTTGCCGAGCATCAGGCGCGCGAGAATTCGGCGTTTCGCGACGCGGCGGTCGGCAAGATCATGCATGAGATGCGCAAGAGCGAAATGGCCGCCACCGGCGAAGTGCCGTTTGCGCTCTATTACGGCGGGGTCGACTCGACGCCCCTGTTTATCGTGCTGGCCGGTGCCTACGTGGCACGTACCAACGACCTGGGTCTGATCGACGAGTTGTGGCCGGCGCTGGTGCGCGCGGCCCAATGGGTCTCAGGCGTGTGCGACAAGAACCGCTTCGGCCTGCTCGACTATCAGCGCGAATCGGATGGCGGTCTTGCGAACCAGGGCTGGAAAGACAGTCACGATTCGGTCTTTCACGCAGATGGGCGCTTCCCTGACGGGCCGATTGCGCTGGTCGAGGTGCAAGCCTATGCGAGCGCAGCGTTCGACACCATGGCGCATTTCGCCAGGCTGCGCGGTCTGCTGGACGAGGCCGCCGGTTATAGCGAACGCGCGAAGGGCATTCGCCAATGCGTGGAAGAGAAGTACTGGATGGAGGAGTTCGGTTTCTACGGCATTGCACTGGACGGCCATGGTGAACTGTGCCGCGTGATGGCATCGAATGCCGGCCATCTGCTCGCCTTCGGCTTGCCGTCACGCGAGCGCGGCGAGGCCGTGGTGCGCGGTCTGCAGTCGACGCTGTTCCACACCGGCTGGGGCGTGCGCACGCTCGCTGCAGGACAGGCCCGTTTCAATCCGATGGCGTATCACAACGGCTCGGTCTGGCCGCATGACAACGCGCTCTGCGCGCGCGGTGTGGCGCGCTACGGCGGCAAGGCGACCGCGGTGAATCTGCTGCAGGCGCTGTTCCAGGCGGCGGTCAATTTCGACATGCGTCTGCCCGAACTCTTCTGCGGCTTCCCGCGCCGGCGCGGTGAGCCGCCCACTGCGTACCCGGTCGCGTGTCTGCCGCAGGCATGGGCAGCCGGCTCGCCGTTCATGATGCTGGAAGCGTGCCTCGGTGTAACCGTGGATGCGGCGAAGCGAGAAGTCCTGATCGAACAGCCGATGCTGCCTGAAGGTATCGACTGGCTCGAAATCGGCGATATGCGTGTCGGCGATTCGAGCGTGACCATCACCTTCCGGCGCGTCGCGGGCAAGGTGGTCGCCTCGGCGGAACAGGGCGATGTGCGGGTCGTGGCTTTGCTGTAAACGCGGGTCCTGGGTTGGTGGTGCATGCGGTGTTCCGGGTGGTAACATTTGTTGTCAACTTACTCCCTGGTCCATCGCATGCCCGACAGTTTCGACCAGCTCGCCGCCCTGATCCGGGCGCGCTTCTCTGAACTCAGTCCGCAATTCCAGATGGGAGCCGCGTTCCTGCTGGATCATCCCGACGAAGTCGCTGTCTCTTCCATGCGCAAGGTGGCCGAGCGGGCTCAGGTGCAACCTGCCTCGCTCGTGCGGCTGTCGCAGCAACTCGGTTTTCCCGGCTGGAATGAACTGCGCAATCTGTTCGTGGCGCGCGTGCGTACGCGGCCCGAGCCGCTCGCCAGCCGCGCCCGTTCACTCGTCAAGACCAATGCCAAAGACGCGTTGGCGCACGATCTGCTGGTGGCGCAACAACACAATCTCGATGTCACGGCTGCGCATAACACGCGTGTCACCGTTGAAACCGCGCGGTTGCTGCGTCGCGCGCCGCATGTGCATGTCGCAGGCTTTCGCTCCTGCTATGCGGTGGCATTTGGTCTGGTGTATGGATATCGATTGTTCCGCTCGTCGGTGTCGTTGCTGACGGGCGAGGCCGGTACGCTGGAGATGCAGCTGCGCACCATCGAACGCGATAGTGCGACTGTCGTTATCAGCTTCGCACCTTATTCGGTGGAGGCAGCCCGCGTGGCCGAGGCGGCGCTCGAGAAGGGCAGCAAGCTGATTGCGATTACCGATAGCGCGGTATCCCCGATCGCGCTGAACGCCGACAAGGTGCTGATTTTTTCACACGAAAGCCCTTCGTTTTTTCCTTCACTCGTCGCGGCCACCGCCATTGCGGAATCGCTGGTTGCGCATCTGTTGGCGCTTGAAGGCGCCGACGCGGTCGAGCAACTTGAGATTGCCGAACGCTCGCTGCATGCGAAGGGCGCTTACGTGCCTTGAGGATGCGCGGAGCGGGGCTGATGCTGCCCTGCAGCCCCGCTACATCCGCAGCTTTTACTCTGTTTTTGTGCCGCTCGCTCCATTCGATATACGCTCGGCCGTATTGACAACATATGTTGTTGAGAGGTATAAATTGGAATCGAGTGTTGAATCGATGTCATCGTGGCTGAAGGCGTCCTTTCAACGCGCCGCACCTGTTGAGCGGGTCACTGCTGCATGTTGCTGCGCCACAGCAAACCGGGTTTAAGCGAGGCATAACCGTCAATGCAGGAATGGAGTCTCTTTCGTGTCACCGGGCAACCGGATGACATCGGCTACAGATTGGGCGAACTGGCGCGGCCGGTGATGGCGGCGTACATGCAGCAAAGCGCTGCGTGGAAGCAGGTGAGCCGGTGGCGTGGCCATCCATTCGTGGAAGCGCTGCGGCGGGCAGCTGAAGCGTATTTCCCGGCGCTGGTTGCCGAGTTGGACGGTATGGCTGCGGGTCTGGCATGGCCCGTAGAAGATGTGTTCCTGTGGAACTGCCGCGGCGAACTGATCCACAACGCGCCAGACGGTTGCACGACGCTAGCCGCCGCGTCAGGCAACGCGCGTTTCATCGCGCACAACGAAGACGGCGATCCGTATTTGCGCGAACGATGTTTTCTCGTGGACGTTCAGCCTGTCGGCAAGCCCGGTTTCGTGAGTTTCTACTATCCCGGTTCATTACCGGGACATACGTTTGCCGCCAGCCGCGCGGGCATCGTGCAGACCATCAACAATTTGCGCATCCGCGTACCGGCGGTGGGTGTGCCCCGCATGATCCTCGCGCGCGCCGTGCTTGATACACGCTCGCTCGACGAGGCCGTTGCGCTGTTGCGCGATATGCCACGTGCGAGCGGTTTTCATCACACGCTAGGTTGTGTGAGCGACTCGCGTCTGGTGAGTGTTGAAGCAACGGCACGGCGTTGCTCGGTGGTTGCCGACACCTCTCGTTTCGGTCACGCGAATCATATGATTCACGACGGCTGTGATGGTGAAGGGCAAATCATCACCGAGTCCTCCCGCGACCGTCAGGCGCGCGTGAATGCATTGATTTCGACGCTTGGCGCACCAGTAACAGACGACGCACTGCTGCGCGTTCTAAGCGATCAGGAACCTTCCGGACTGCCCATTTACCGCGAAGATCCGCACGACCCCGACGACGAAAACACCTTGGCCACCGCGCTGTTTCGCATCGAAGCGGACGGTGTGGCGATGCAGGTCTATCGTCAGGGACAACGTGCGTTCGATACGTTTATTCCACGGACGGCTCATTCGAATGCCGCCTTCTGACCGCGATCAAGCGATAAGGATACCTATCATGTCCACCGTATTTCACCGCGCACCGAAGCAGGCGTTGCCGGTCGCCGTAGCTGGCGATGGCATCGAGATTATCGACGCCGCCGGCAAACGATATATCGATGCGTGCGGCGGGGCCGCCGTTTCGTGCCTCGGTCATAGCAACCAGCGCGTGTTCGACGCCATCAGGCGTCAGTCCCAGCAATTGCCGTACGCGCACACGTCGTTCTTTACGACGCAGGTGGCAGAAGAACTCGCGGACCGGCTCGTGGCTAGCGCACCGTCTGGGCTGGATCATGTGTATTTTGTGTCGGGCGGCTCGGAGGCGATCGAAGCGGCGTTGAAGCTCGCGCGCCAGTACTTCGTCGAGAAGGGCGAGCCGCAGCGGCGTCATTTCATTGCGCGCCGCCAGAGCTATCATGGCAATACACTTGGGGCGCTGGCGATTGGCGGCAATGCATGGCGCCGCGAGCCGTTTCTGCCGATTCTGATCGAAGCGCATCACGTCAGCCCGTGCTATGCGTATCGCGAGCAGCGCGCTGACGAAACCGAAGAGGCCTTTGCGCAGCGATTGGCGGATGAGCTGGAACAGAAAATCCTCGAACTGGGCGCCGAGACGGTGGCAGCTTTTGTCGCGGAGACGGTGGTCGGCGCTACTGCGGGCGCAGTGCCGCCAGTGCGGGAATATTTCCGCAAGATTCGCGCTGTTTGCGATCGCTATGGAGTGCTGCTGATTCTCGACGAGATCATGTCGGGAATGGGGCGCACCGGGTATCTCTATGCCTGCGAAGAGGACGGTGTAGCGCCGGATCTGCTGACGATCGCGAAGGGTCTGGGAGCTGGCTATCAGCCGATCGGCGCAACGCTGGTCAGCAAGCGCATCTACGATACGATCGTCGGCGGCTCGGGCTTTTTCCAGCACGGTCATACGTATATTGGGCATGCAACCGCGTGTGCCGCCGCACTCGAAGTGCAGCGCGTGATCGCCGAGGACAATCTGCTATCGAACGTGCAGGCGCGTGGCGAACAGTTGCGCGCACAGCTTCGCGAGCACTACGCGCAGCATCCGCATATCGGCGATGTGCGCGGGCGCGGGTTGTTTGTGGGTGTCGAACTGGTGCAGGAGCGGGCGAGCAAGACACCATTCGACGCGAAGCTCAAACTGCATGCAGCAATCAAGCGCGAGGCTTTCGCGCGCGGGCTGATGATGTATCCGATGGGTGGCACGGTGGACGGCAAGAGTGGCGATCATGTGCTGCTGGCGCCGCCGTTTATCTGCACGGCGCAGGATATCGACAATATTGTGAGCCGTCTCACCGACGCCATTGACGGCGCGCTTCATTCAACCGGCGTGCGCGCGGTGTCCTGAGAGTGGACCGCCGCTTCATTACTTGCGAGAGTTTCCATGACTGAACGTTTGCCGCGTTTCGATGCCGCGTATGCCACGCCTGAGCAGAAGGCCGTACTCGACGAGATATTGTCCGGTCCGCGTGGGAATCTGAATGGTCCGTTTCTGGGCTGGATTCACAGTCCCGAACTCGCGCAGCAGGCGCAACGGCTGGGGGCGTTTTGCCGCTACCGGACTGGCCTGCCGCTGCGTTTATCGGAGTTGGCAATTCTGGTGACGGCCGCGCGCTGGCAAGCGCAGGCCGAGTGGTACATACACTATCCGATTGCTTTGCAGGCTGGCGTTACCGAGGCCGAGGCGGAGGCGATTCGCCTGGGTCAGCGGCCGTCTTTTGCCAATCCTGAAGACGCGCTGATCTACGCGTTTGCCAATGAGCTGTATGACACGAAGCGGGTGTCCGATGCGACCTATGCGGCAACCGTGGAGCGCTTCGGGCATGAGGTCACGATCAACCTGGTCGGCTTGCTGGGGTATTACGCGCTTGTCGCGATGACGTTGAATGTGTTCGGGATGCGGGCCGAAGGGCAGGAGACGTTGCCGTTTGCGGAGTAAGCGCGAGCAAGAACGAGCAAGAACGAGGCAATCGTCAACGTTCTAGCAGTCTCCTGGCCGCCGCGAGTTCGGCGTGTTCGAAAGCGGGTTCGAATTCGTCCGCTTCGCGAGCTGTCATGCCGATTTCTTTCGAGAGTGCCATCTCCCGCCATGAACGTACGGCAAGATATATGTTGCCGAGTAGATCGAGAGCCGCGCTGTCAGCCAGATGGAAATGCCTGGCCGCCGCGACGGCTTCTTCGATCGAACCACTCGGTCCAGATTCTTCCGTGAGCCATGTCTTGAGTTCGCGATCCTTGTCTGGCATCGGATTGAGATCAAACGCAGGGGCAAGGCGCCATTGCCCATGCCCTACGTGCAGGAAACCATGATTTTGCAGGTGATCGTCCACATTGGTGATGAGCATGCTGAACACGATCCGGCGCCATAACTCAGTCAGATCTCTGCGCGGATCGTCGCTGACAACCAGGATCTGTTCTGCGATCTCGGTGTACGAGTGATCTTCTTCGCGCGACGCCTGGAGTAGCGATGCTGCCGACAGGTACGGAATCCGGCCGCCGTTATGGCGGTCAAAGCGACGGATCAGCGCAACCGGCACGTTGTCGGATAGCACGATGCGCGCGTGTGACGTGTCGATACCGGCCGTTTGCGCGAGGCGCAGGGCAAGCACTTCGGCGCGCGTAACCGCGCGCTCGTCCTGAACGCTTGGAAACTTGCCAATGGCGAGATGCCCGTCGTCGTCGACTATCGTGCATTTGGGCCGCATTCCACCGAGCGACGTTCCGCGCCCGCGTAGATAACGCAAGTCAGCTTCAGTCTCAGTACCGCTTTCGACCGCACGTGACGCGCCCAGTAGCTGGCCTAGTTCGATTAGCGGAGGAGCGCGGTGGCCGCCGTCCTCCATCGTGCGCTGAAATATCCCCTGGTCGTTCGCAAAGCGGATCGCTCCAACCCGGCTTTCGTCATCGACGCCAAGCAGGTAGTCCATCTCGGTCAGCGCACCACTAAAGTTCTTACCCTGTTCCTGCGCGCGCTTACGTCGCTTTGCGTGGTCACGCGCAATGACCCGGCAGCCCCAGCCGTCAGGTTCGGTGTCCGCGATCGCAAAATGAAAGACGGAGTCGTTTCTGGTGGGAGCTTTGCGGAACTGCCGTTCTGTGGTCAGGACAAGGTCTGGAGAAATTGCGAAGTGAGAGTCGTCTTGAAGCCAGTTTGTGTCATAGACGAACGCCGAGCTTTCACGGGACCCCAGTTTTGCATAGGTCAGTTGGCCGACGGGTAATGCCGATGACCCCAACGCTACGCTTACTGTGCGCTCGACGGGTACAGCCATTACAGGGCTCCTGACGATGAAGTGGTCTTTTTGCTCCGGATACGTTTGGGAAGGTTTTGATCCATCAGGGTTAGGCCAACATCGTCTCCGGCAGTGTCCAAAAGGTTCGTAAAGCGCTCCAACTCGCTCAATACGAGCATTGCGGTCGCGACCGTGCCCACGGCGACCGTTGGGTCGCCTTTTTCAAGCCGCTGCAAGGTTTTTAGCGAAACCTGCAGGCGTTCCGCCATGGATTGCGTGGAGATGCGTCGACGACGACGGGCCAACGCGATGTCCGCACCGAGTTTTTTCAATCCACGACGAACCGGCAAAGGAAGTGTGTCCAATTTTGCAGTCGTATGTGACTTGATAGGTGAATTTAACGGTTCCATATGACTGATTATAGTCTGAAATCGGGTTTCTCGTGAAAATTATAGGTTATAGGTCACATGTGACTCTATAAAATAGATAAAAGGCCATATGTGACCGTTAGCGATCAGAGGAAAGGTTGGATTGGTCGAATTTGCACCTGGGCATCCGACGTCGGGGTGCGAGGCCGCCGCCGCTATGCAAACCGGGGCTCCGAAGCTGCTTGCGCACTCGCCCTTGATCCGCCACTGGCTCTATGTTGATCGCGACGGCCCTCGCGCGACCCTGCCAAACACTTGACCGCACCGATCTCCAGAAGCGCCTATGATGAAGACCGGTCTACGCCCGCGTCTGTCGCGCTGCGTGGCATGCATCGACCGGCGCCGAGCCCGCAAGAATCCGGGCGTGACCGTTGCGGCAGGCGCCATGATGGGATAGCACAGCAGCGCTGACAGGGCACCAACAGGAGAGAACGATGAAGCGCAAGGCATCAGCGGTCTGGCAAGGCGGCCTGCAGGACGGGAAAGGCACGATTTCTACTGACAGCGGGGTTCTCAAGGACACCCAGTATTCGTTTGCGACACGTTTCGAAGACGGTATCGGCACCAACCCGGAAGAACTGATCGCGGCTGCACACGCCGGGTGCTTCTCCATGGCGCTATCGGCCGAGTTGGGCAAGGCGAATATCAAACCGGAACGTATCGGCACCACGGCAACCCTGACGCTCGACAAGGCCGACGGCGGGTTCGCCATCACCGCGGTTCACCTTGACGTCAAGGTGAAGATCCCCGGCGGCGACCGGGCGGCGTTTGAGAAAGCCACGGCGGACGCCAAGGCGGGATGTCCCGTTTCGAAAGTACTGAAGGCCACCATCACCATGGATGCGACGCTCGAAACCTGAGCGCGAACCGGTGAAGCAGCAATGAGAGTCTGAGAGCGGGTGTGTGGCGCCGTTTGGCGCCGCACACCCGAGTTGTCACGTTGACAGACAGAGTTGACAGACAGAGTTACATCGGCGGCGCCACACCGTCCTTCTCAACCACCACACGTTGCGCCAGGAACGCACCCTGCGCCGCAGGCGTCGCGACCACGAACACTTTCTTGCCGGCCGTCAGGTCGGTGCGAGTGGCCGGAACGAAGGTCACGACCGGCACATTCGGCGGTACCGTCACCACGTTGTTACCCCCCTTGTACGACAGCTTCAGATCGCGGCCGCTGGTGCCTTCGGCCACCTGGTCGACATTCGCGTTCGTCATCGAGCTGTTAGGACCGAGGTCCCACGCATAGTGGCCTTCACCGGTGCCGCGAGCCGATTCCGGAAACACCACCACTTCGGTGGCGGTCAGCTTGCCGTCGGTGCCCGTGGTGGCAGCCGTGCCGATAAACGAACCCGGCTTGATATCGGCCAGTTGCATTGCCTTGACGGCGGAAACGGTGACGGTCGGCGCCAGATTGATGGAGACCGTATCGCCGCTACGGCGATGCACCTGCAGGACATCGCCATTCAGCGAGACGACTTCGCCGCGAATCCGCGACGGTTTGACCGCGGGCGTCTGCGCGAGCGCGACACCGGCGAAAGCGAGCGAGACAAGCGTAACGCCAAGTTTCAGGCGGATAGACATGGAATCTCCGTAGATTGAGTGTGGGTTGACTTGAAAAACAGGGATGCTGCTCAGGAACCGCCGAACCAGTTGTAGCCCTGGTTCTCCCAGTAACCGCCGGGATATTCATTCGTCACGGTGATCGCAACGATGTGCTTCGGATTCTTGTAGCCCAGCTTGGTCGGCATGCGCAGCTTCATCGGAAAGCCGTATTTCGGCGGCAACACCTGGCCGTCGTAGGTCAGCGTAAGCAGCGTCTGCGCATGCAGGGCTGTCGGCATGTCGATGCTGGTCCAGTAGTTGTCGGCACAATGCAGCGACACGAAGCGCGCCGTCGTATCCGCGCCGGAGCGCTTCAGGAAGTCGGCAAAGCGCACGCCGCCCCAGTGGCCGATCGCGCTCCACCCTTCAATACAGATATGCCGCGTGATCTGGTCCGTCTGCGGCAGCGCATGCAGTTCATCGAGCGTCCAGACCCGCTTGCCGTTCGCGAGGCCGCCCACCTGAAGGCGGTAGGTGGCGGCGTCGACTTCCGGTACGTCGTCTACGTCGTAGAACGCGTTGAACGGGAACGGCCGCGTGATCATCGATTCCGGATAAGTCGGCGCCATGTGGTTCGGATCGAACAGCAGCGCCTGCACGTCGTCGTTGAAGAAAGAGATCTTGCGCAGCATCGTGTTCACCGATTTGTCGGTGCTCAGATCGCAGCCCGACAGCAAGGCGAGGCCGCCGAGCGAGAGGATCCGCTTGCCGAGCAGGCGGCGCGCCGGGTCCTTCAGTTCGCGGTGGGCATCCTTCAGGATCGCGTCGCCATGCGAGGCGAGCGTCGTGCCGGGTTGTGCGTTGCGCTTGCGAATCGCCATGTCTACCGTCCCCGGATCATCAGGAGCAGCGAGCGCGGCACCAGCGCGACCATCACGACGTGCACGGCGAAAAGGGCCACCAGCACGCTCATACAGACGAAATGCACGACGCGCGCGTTGTCGTAGCCGCCCATCAGCGTTCGCAGGAGCGGGAACTGCACCGACTTCCACACGGCCAGCCCTGACAGCACCAGCAGCGCGATATCGACGATCACTACCAGGTAGGCGAGCTTCTGGATCGAGTTGTAGACCGAGAGATCGCCATGAGTGAGACGGCCGCGCACGGCTGCGACGATATCGGCGGCGAGCGAGCGGAAGGTGAGCGGCAGCAGTTTGCGGCGCAGGCGTCCGGACGCCAGATTGAGACCCACGTAGACGAGGAAATTCGCCACCAGCAGCCACATCACCGCGAAGTGCCAAAGCAGGGCGCCGCCGAGCCAGCCGCCTAGTGTGATGGCAGGCGGAAACTGCAAGGCGGGAAAGATCGGCGAGGCGTCATAGACCTGCCAGCCGCTCATCACCATCAGGACGACTGCCAGCGCATTGATCCAGTGTGTGATGCGGACCCAGATGGGTTGAATCGTGGTGTGACTCAAAGCGATCTCGTGGTTGTTGGCCATTCACGTGGGGGAGGGCGTGGACGCATTTGCCGGCGTCGAGAGGGCTAACACCGTTTGGCCGGGGCTATTCCACCGAGGCCGAAGAATTTTTCTTAAGAGGGGCGTGACGTCACAGGCGTCCCAAAGACCTCACTGCCAGCACGCTTGATTTATTGAATGGATAGTCATAATATCCAAACCCATGAGCCAGCCTGCCACCTCGAAGAAACCCCGCACCACGAGCGCCCGAGGGCGCCCGCGTGAGTTCGACACGTCTACGGTGCTGGCCCATGCGAGCGATGTGTTCTGGCGCCACGGTTACCACGCCACCTCGATCGACGATCTGTGCAAGGCTACCGGCCTGCTGCGCGGTAGCCTGTACGGCGTGTTCGGCGACAAGCACGGCATCATGCTGGCGGCGCTCGACCACTACGCGGATGGCTCGGTTGCCCGCCTGGCGGAGCGTCTGAACGCGCCGCTGCCGCCCGAGGAGTCGCTGCGCAACGCCTTGCTGCATTACGCGAAGACGTCGTGTTCACTCACGCAGCAACGCAGTTGTCTGATTACGAACACCGCGCTGGAAATGCAGGCAGACGATACCGCGCTGCGCGAACGGATCGGCTCGATCCAGCGCCGCATGGCGACGCTGCTCGCGGGTGCCGTGATTCGCGGCCAGGCGAGTGGCGCCTTCAGTTCGACGCTCGACGAAAAAGCGGTCAGCAAATTTCTGCTGTGCATCATGCAGGGACTGCGCGTGCTGGGCAGGGTCGCGAATGACGAGGACCAGTTGACGGACATCGTCGACGTGGCGATGCGCGCGCTCGTGTAAATTTTTTTTATCTAATTTTTGAACAAACGGTCATGAATAGCGAATGCATGAAGTCCGCACCGGTGACCCTGGCGGTTCCCGGTGGCGCTAGCGCCGCATCCAATGCCGCCCGTGCGATCAGTGCCGCCGAAGCGCCGCCGCGCTTCGAGCGTCAGGGCCTCGCGCTGGCCGTGCTGTTCGTCGGCGCGTTTCTCGCGCCGCTCGACTACTTCATTGTCAATCTGGCGCTGCCGGCGATCCACACGGGGCTCGGCGCCACCGACGCGCAGTTGCAGCTGATCGTCTCCGCCTACGCGTCCTCATACGCCGTATTGTTGATCACGGGCGGCAGGCTTGGCGACCTGTTCGGGCGTCGCCGCATGTTCATGACCGGCATGGCTGGGTTCGTGGTGGCGTCAGCGCTGTGTGGCCTGGCGCCGAACGGCCACGTGCTGGTGATCGCGCGGATCGTCCAGGGCATGGCTGCTGCGGTGATGGCGCCGCAGGTGCTGGCGACCGTCCGCGCGGTGGTGCCGCTTTCCCAGCAGACGCGTGTCATGAGCTTCTATGGCTTCGTGTTCGGACTTTCGTCGATCGTGGGCCAACTGGGCGGCGGCGCGCTGATTACCTACCGTCCATTCGGCCTCGACTGGCGGGTCATTTTTCTGATCAACATCCCGGTCGGCATCCTGGCGTTTATCGGTAGCTGGAAGTTCGTGCCGGAGAGTCAGCCGGCGGTACGCGCGGGCGTGGATCTGAAGGGCGTGGGTCTGCTCTCGCTGTTGCTGCTGCTCGTCATCTACCCGATGACGCACGGCCGCGAAGCCGGCTGGCCCGCATGGACCTTCGTGATGTTCGCGTTGAGCGTGCCCGTGTTTGCCCTCTTTATCGCCACCGAGCGGAGCCTCGAGCGCCGCGGCGGCCACCCGCTCGTCGATCTGCAACTGTTCCGCAATCCGGCATTTGCGCTCGGTCTCGTGCTGGCGTTCCTGTTCTATTGCAACAGCGCGTTCTTTCTGACCTACGGCATCTTCCTGCAGACGGGTCTGCACTGGACGCCGCTCGTTTCCGGCATCGCCATCATGCCGTTTGCGATCGGTTTCGTGATCGGGCCGTTGACCTCGCCGGCGGTGGTGCGGCGCATCGGCGGTCATGTGCTGACACTGGGGTTTTCGATGATGGCGATCGGCTTTACGGTCACCGGCTGGTCGGCCACTCAAGCTGCTACGCCGGACCTGCTGTTCTATTGTGGGCTGGTGTGCGCCGGCGTGGGGCAGGGCCTGCTGCTGCCGTCGATCATGCGGATCGTTCTCGCGGAAGTCGCGCCTGAGAAGGCCGGTCTGGCCTCGGGCGTGGCGTCGTCGACGTTGCAGATCGGCTCGGCGTTCGGCACGGCGGCGATCAGCGGGGCGTTCTTCGGCGTGCTGGGCGGCCGCGCGACGCCGGGTGCCTACGCGCATGCCTTCCAGTACAGCCTCGGAATCAACGCATTATTGATGCTGGTGTGTATTGGATTGAGTGTGCTGCTGGTGCAGCATCAGCGACGCGTGGTCCGGCATTGATGCCATTGTCGTTTACCACAGGAATATGACACTGCACCGACTTAATGCACTTCGCCCTGCATTGGTGATATTCATGGATGGCTGTTCAGTTCACAGATGATTTTCGCAATAATGATCTGATAAAAATAACCAGGTGATAGATTGCATGGCAGCTGGAATCAAATCGCAATGTCTGACAAATCAACCCCGGCATGTTTTACTTTGAATATTTTGAGCCTGCGTAAATTGTTCCCGCGCTGAGGTCCGCCGGGCGGGGGATAGGCGTTAGCTGATGAGGTTTTAGCGAAACGATCATTGTTTCAGTGAGTGAGCCGATGATCGAAATTCGATTCTCGTCGGCGTGAAAACGGTATCAATAAAAATCACTTGCAGACGGGATATTCAATTGTTAATCTTGGCAAACTTTTTAAAATCTTCCGCCAGTAGGCTGGCTGAGACAATGGGCTAAAACAGATCAACGTTTTCATTCCGGGGATTGATATGCTGACCGCTACCCTCGATGCATTTGATACACCAATCGCGCCACTGAGCGTCGGTGACGTGGTCACGCTCAAAACGGGTGGGCCGCGAATGACGGTGACCTATGCCGGTCCCGTCGCGCTAACTTCGGGCGACTGGGTAATTTGCCAGTGGTTCGACGAGCACGGTGAACTGCGCCAGCAGATGTTCGAGCAGGAACATGTGCGGCTCGAGCCACGCTCGATTCCTGCCGGCTCCGTGACGCTGCGTTCCTTCGGGCGCAGTGCGTATTCCGGCTCGCGTTCCGAGTAAATCACCTTAACGTCCTCTCCGCGCGACCCATCGGGTCGCGCGCAAGGCGGCCTGCCTCTGGCCTGTTAGCGCCGCGCCTCGGTTGCCATCCGAATTGCCAGTCCCGCGAGCACCGTTCCCATCAGCCAGCGCTGGGCGAGGATCCAGGCGGGCCGTCGGGCGAGAAACACGGCGATCGAACCGGCCATCATCGCCACCATCGCGTTGATCGTCAGGCTAAACGCAATCTGCACCGACCCCAGCACCAGCGATTGCTCGAGCACGTTGCCGTGTTGCGGATCGATGAACTGCGGCAGCAGCGATAAATACAGCACCGCGATTTTCGGGTTCAGCAGATTGGTGACGAAACCCATGGCAAACAGTTTGCGCGGGCTGTCCGCCGGCAGGTCGCGCACCATGAACGGCGAACGGCCACCCGGTTTGACGGCTTGCCACGCGAGCCATAGCATATAAAGCGCGCCCCCGAAGCGCAGCGCATCGTACGCAAATGGCACGGCTAGCAGCAGGGCGGTGATGCCGAGCGCGGCGCTGAACATATAGAACACGAAGCCAAGCGCCACACCGCCGAGCGAAATCAGACCGGCGGTACGGCCCTGGCAGATCGAGCGCGAGACGAGGTAGAGCATGTTCGGGCCAGGCGTGAGCGCCATGCCGAGCGAGACGAGGGCAAAGGTCAGCAGTTTTGCGAGTTCAGGCACTGAATGGCTCCATGAAAGTGAAGTGTGCGTAACGGCGTGTGTGACTAATTACGGCGGTACAAAGGCGGTCAAAGCAGCAGGTGTAAGTGGCGCCTGCAACGTCCTGCGCAGCGGCGGGTCCGGCGGCTTGTGCCGCTCGTGTCACCGTCCGGTCTTGTTGCGGGTCGCCCGGCTTTGCACACGCTGGACCAGCGCCGCGGAGAAGTTGCGCATCCGCACTACGCGCCGCGTTTGCACGACTTCTACGGCAACGTCCTTCGGAGGATTCGGCTGCAGCGCCCAATAAAGCGCGGCCAGCCAGCCGAATCCGGTCCAGCCGAGACATGCATTGAACAAGGCCAGCGTCAGCAGATCGTGGCGCTTGCGGCGATCGGCGAGGATCGCCGGCAGGAAGTACAAACCCAGCGCGACGACAGCGGCGACCGCTTGAACGAGCGTGTTGCCTCCCATCGCGGTACTCCCGGTTTAGTCCGAATCTTTCGATTGTCTCTCGATTGTGCCATGCGCGCAGCCATTCTCGACACCCTGGCCGAACGGGGGACTTCAGGACGGCAACGGAGAGGTCTATCATGTGCGTTTTGACCGACCGACCGGACAGCCATCATGATTTCCGACGACACCGCCCAGCAGGCCAAGACCATCAACCACGATACGCTGCGCGAATTCGTGGATCGCAAATGGAACGATGAAATTGTGCCGGCGCTGACCGACTATATTGCCGTCCCGGCCAAGAGCCCGGGCTTTGACGCGGACTGGGTCAAGCACGGTTTTATCGAGCGCGTGGTGACGGACGCGGCGCAGTGGGCAGAGCAACAGCCTGTCAAAGGCCTGAAGCTGGAAGTCATCCGCTTGCCGGGCCGCACGCCGGTCATCTTCTTCGAATCGCCGGCCACGCGCTCGGGCAGCACCGAGACCATCGTGCTGTATGGCCACCTGGACAAGCAGCCCGAATTCGACGGCTGGCGCAACGACCTCGGGCCGTGGACCCCGAAACTTGAAGACGGCAAGCTGTATGGCCGCGGCGGCGCGGACGACGGCTACGCCATCTACGCAAGCCTGACCGCACTGGCTGCGCTGGACGCGCAAGGCGTCGAGCGGCCGCGCTGCGTCGGCCTGATCGAGACCTGCGAGGAATCGGGCAGCTACGATCTGCTGCCGTATGTCGACGCACTGCGCGAGCGGCTCGGCAAAGTGGGCCTGGTGGTGTGCCTTGACTCCGGTGCCGGCAACTACGATCAGTTGTGGCTGACCACCTCGCTGCGTGGCCTGGTGGCGGGCGATCTGGAAGTCCATGTGCTCGACGAAGGGATTCACTCGGGCGGCTACGGCGGCATCACGCCGTCGAGCTTCCGCATCATGCGGCAACTGTTCGACCGTCTCGAAGATGCCTCGAACGGCAATCTGCTGCCGAAGGGCTTCCATTGCCCGATTCCTGCCGACCGTCTGCGCGAAGCCGAGGCGACTGCCCATATTCTGGGTGACGACGTGTGGAAGAAAATCCCATGGGCCTGCGGCCAGGACGGCCGCCAGGTGCTGCCTACCACCGCCGATCCGAAAGAGGCGCTGCTCAACTCGACATGGCGTCCGTCGTTGTCGGTGACGGGAGCGGCGGGCTTGCCGGCCATCGCCGACGCCGGCAACGTGCTGCGCCCGCGCACGGCGTTCAAGCTCTCGCTGCGTCTGCCGCCGCTTCTCGATGCGGCGAAGGCGGTCGCGGAGCTGAAAGCGCTGCTGGAATTCGATCCGCCCTACAACGCCAAGGTGACGTTCAAGCCCGACGCGGGCGCCGCAACCGGCTGGAGCGCCCCCGAGTTGGCTCCGTGGCTCGCCTCGGCACTCAACGACGCGTCGCGCCAGCATTACGGCGCAGACTGCGCGTATATGGGGCAGGGCGGTACTATCCCGTTGATGAACGTGCTGAAGGAAGGCTTCCCGCACTCGCAGTTCATGGTGTGCGGCGTGCTCGGACCGAAGTCGAACGCGCACGGGCCGAACGAGTTTCTGCATGTGCCCTATGGCAAGAAGTTGACGGCCGCGGTTGCCGATGTCATTGCAGCGGCGCCTTAATAACCTGAACCTTAACCTGAACCCCAACCCAGCTCCCAGATACTGCGAATGAACGATCCCCGCGTGGCCCAATCGTCTTTCCCAAGAATTTCCTCCGAAACGCTGCATGCCTATGTGAGGGCGATCTGGGAGCAGGCCGGCAGCTCGCCGCGCGAGGCCGAGCTGGTCGCCGACCACCTGCTCGCAGCGAGCCTGACCGGTCACGATTCGCATGGCGTCAGCATGATTCCGCGCTATGTGGCATCGGTGGGCGACAACGAACTCAAGCTCAATCTGCACGCCAAGGTCGTGCGCGATGCCGGCGCGGTGCTGACTATCGACGGCGTCAAGGGTTTCGGCCAGGTCATCGCGTACGAGGCGATGGAGCTCGGCATCGAGCGCGCGAAACGTCTCGGCATCTGCGCCGTGGGTCTGCACGGCGCGCATCATATTGGCCGCATCGGTCACTGGGCGGAGCAGTGCGCGCGCGCCGGACTCGTCTCGTTTCACTTCGTCAATGTGGCGGGCGATCCGCTCGTCGCGCCGTTCGGCGGAACGGACCGCCGCATCGGCACCAATCCGTTTTGCGCCGCCTATCCGCGCAGCGGCAGGCCGCCGCTGGTGCTCGATTTCGCCACCAGCGCGGTGGCTTTCGGCAAGGTCCGGGTCGCCTATAACCAGGGCAAACAGGTGCCCCCTGGCGCGCTGATCGACAACGCAGGACGCCCCTCGCTCGAGCCGAAAGTGATGATAGAGCCACCGGTCGGCTCGCTGCTGCCGTTTGGCGGTCACAAGGGTTTCGGGCTGGCGTCGATGTGCGAGATCTTCGGCGGGGCGCTGTCGGGAGGCTTCACGAGCCATGCCGATACGCTCGGCACGAACCACGCCATCATCAATTGCATGCTGTCGGTGATCATCGATCCCGCCGCGTTCGACGCCCCGAACGCCGAGGCCGAAGCCGACGCGTTTATCGAATGGGTGAAGGCTTCGCCGCTTGCAACGGGTACCGAGCGCATTCTCGAACCCGGCGAAGCCGAACGGCTCACGCGAGCCGACCGTGAGACGCACGGCGTGCCGGTCGACCCCATCAGCTGGCAACAGATTTGTGCCGCCGCGCTCGCGGTTGGCATGCCGGCCGGGCAGATCGAACGCTGGGCCACGCATCTGCAATAACCGCCTGGTTGTCGCGAATAGCGTCGCCATCACCGCCGTTGCCGCTATCGCTGTAAGGCGTTAGCGCCTCGACTTTTTTGTTCAGCCGCGTCCTTAAACACGCATAACCGCTCTCGTTATGCGGTGGGAATGTTCTCTCTCCCACACACCACGACTTAAAGATTACCTCAAGCAGCATTTTCGATTGCATTGCCTGGGAGTAAATATTTACCGTCGTTCTCGCCGCCGGCAATAAATTCCACATCCAGTCTCCACCGGCTTTTCCGGCGGTTTGGCACAAGCATTTCCGTGTGTTTTTTCACGGGCAATCGTTTGCGGCCAGATGTGCGGCCTCCCGTTTGGAACTCACCCGGAAACCCTTTCCCGGAGGGAATGTGAGGAGAACTTGCGTTCGTCCGTTAGCAAACCCGCTCCCAGCTCATTGAGGTCTGCTTTAGGCTCGACTTGCATTGCCGCCGTTTAACCTTAAAGGACCGTTCAAAATGAATCTTCACAATCATCACGCCTGCCGTCCGTTCCTCGAAGCCGGAAACCTGTCGCAGATTTCTGCCTATTACGAAGAGGGACGCAACATCATGTGGATGATGTTGCGTGCTCAACCGCGTCCCTGTTTTAACCTTGAACTGGTGCACGATATTCTCAGCCTGGCACAGGCCGCGCGCGAGTCCGGCTTACCGATCGACTTCTGGGTGACAGGGTCGCTGATTCCGTCGATCTACAACGTCGGCGGCGATCTCGACTTCTTTGCCGAGACGATCCGCGCTGGCCGGCGCCAAGCCTTGATGTCGTATGCCAGAGCGTGTGTCGATTGCGTGCATGCCGCAGCACGCGGCTTCGATACCGGTGCGATCTCGATTGCGATGGTGGAGGGGACCGCGCTGGGGGGCGGGTTCGAAGCCGCCCTCGCACATCACTTCCTGCTCGCGCAGAACGATGCGCGAATGGGCTTCCCGGAGATTGCATTCAATCTGTTCCCGGGCATGGGTGGGTATTCGCTGGTAGCGCGCAAGGCCGGCATGCGGCTCGCGGAAGAACTGATCGGAATTGGCGAGTCGCACACGGCTGAGTGGTACGCGGGCAAGGGGCTCGTCGACCAGTTGTTTGAACCGGGCGAGGCCTATGTGGCGACGCGTACGTTTATCGACACGTTGCGCCCCAAGATGAATGGCATCCGGGCTATGCTGCGGGCACGTCAACGCGTACTGCAGCTTTCGCGCGCCGAGCTGATGGAAATTACCGAAGACTGGGTCGAGGCCGCGTTCACGATTGAAGAAAAAGATCTGGCTTTCATGGAACGGCTGGTCATGTTGCAGAACCGCCGCACCGCGAGCATGCGCCAGACGAGCGCCAGCATCGCCTGACTCGGACGGAGGCTCAGGCGATCAGCCTGAGCTTCTGCCGGTCGTGCAACCACTGCTCGAATTCCGCGGCCGGCATGGGCTGGCCGTACAAAAAGCCCTGTACGTATTCCACCCCAAGCCCTTTCATGAATGCTTCTTCCGCCTCGGTTTCGATGCCTTCTGCGACCACCTTGAAATTCAGCTCCTGGGCCACTGCCACCATCGAGCGCACCAGCGCCTGGGCTTTCTTGTCGGCGTTGATCGAGCGCACGAAGCTGCGGTCGAGCTTGATGACGTCGAGCGGAATGCGCCCGAGTTGCGACAGCGACGAATAGCCAGTGCCGAAGTCGTCGAGATGCACCTGCGCGCCAAGCTGGCGGAACTGCGTGATCAACTGGATCGCCGCGGCTTCGTCTTCGATCAGGCAGCTCTCGGTGAGTTCGAGATCGACGAGGCACGGATCGAGCCCCGCTTGCTGGAGCGCTTCGGCGAAATGCCGGACCACCGCGGTATCGACCAGCTGGCGAGCCGACACGTTGATCGCCACGCGCAGGTTGAGCCCAGCGGCTTTCCAGCGCGCGGCCTGCTGGGCTGCGGTCTGCATGACCCAGCGGCCGAGATGGCCGATCAGCCCCGATTCTTCGGCATAACGAATGAACTCGGTCGGCATGACCTGGCCGCGCTCGGGCGAATTCCAGCGGATCAGCGCCTCGGCGCCGGTTACCGCACCCGTGGCAAGCGACAGCTTGGGCTGGTAGTACAGCGTGAACTGGCCCTCTTCGAGACCGCGCCGCAGATTGGTATCGAGCCACATATACTCGGCCACCTTGCGGTCCATCTCCTGCGAAAACACCCGGTAGGTCCGCTTGCCTTCATCCTTGGCGACGTACATGGCGGTGTCCGCCGAACGGATCAGCGACTCGAGGCTGTCGCCGTGCTCCGGGCACCGCGCGATGCCGATCGAACAACCGGTGTAGACCTCGACGAGGCCCAGGCTGAAGGGCGTGCGCAGGCGCTCCAGAATGCGCTGCGCGGTGGCTTCGAGGGACTCGAGGCTGCCGTTCGCGGCCAGCACGATAAACTCGTCGCCACCCAGTCGTGCGAGCGTGTCGCCCTCGTTCAGGCAGGTGCTGATGGCCGCCGACACATCCTTGATCAGCCGGTCGCCGAATACATGGCCGTAATGGTCGTTGACCTTCTTGAAGTTGTCGAGGTCAAGGAACAGGATGCCGACCGACTCGTCGACAGCCGCGCTCGAGATCGCCGCACGGACCTTGTCCTGAATCGCGTTGCGATTGGCGAGGCCGGTGAGCGAGTCGGTATTGGCCAGTTCGGTCAGACGGTCCTGCGCGCGACGCTCTTCGGTGATGTCGGTGCCCGAGCAGATCAGGAATTGCTCGTTGACGCCGCTGCCGCTCTGCACGAACTTGTTGCGAAACAGAAACAGCCGCTCGCCGTGAACCGTTTTCACGAGCCGTTCGACTTCGTAGGAGACGCCGCGGTTAAAAAAGCCAGCGATATTCTGGCTCGACGCCGCACCTGCCTCGGACGACATGAACAGAGCCCAGACGCTGCGGCCGACAATGTCTTCCTCTTTCATGCCGGTCAGTTCTTCGGCGAGGCGATTGAAGCGCTGGATGCGCCCATTGCGATCGACGATCACCACGACCGAGTTCACCTCCGACACCACCTGCTCGGCGAACGACAGGCCATGCACGAGATCGCGCGCGACCGATTCGGTGTCCTCATAGGCTGACGCGGTGCCCGCCCACAGATTGCCGCTGAGTTTCTTGCCGACCAGATGCAGCTTGAGCGGCTGGCCGAACAGGCGCACGTCCAGAACCAGATGGGAAGTGATGCCTGCGAGGCGGCGGATCTGCCCGGCCTGTTGCGGGGTGAGGGAGATGGCGGCGTTGGCCGGCATGTCACCCGTGACCGGCGTCAGTTCGAGCGCGTTGCTGTCTTTGGACAGACGCCAGCAAGGGCTGCTTGTGCCGAACTGGGCATAGAGCACCTGGTCGTGTTGGTCGTCGTTCATAAGTGTTATCCCCGGGCAAGCATGCCTGCGGGCCGCCAGCTCGGATAGTCAGGCCGGCGGGGGGCAAGCAGTCTACTTCAGCTGAAAGACTGACTTCATTGTATCCAGATGGCCGTGACTGAGAGTCGTTAACAATAACGGCAAGGTACTATGATCCTTTAGACATAGGTTAGATATTAATGGCAATGCATTAATTAATGGCGACATTAATGACGGCGCGCCATTCTGATGCGCATTTGTTCCCGCGCGTCGCCCTCAGCATGCGTCAGATATGTAAATTCGCCCGCCACCAGCGTCGCCACCACCACGCCATCCCGGTATAAGACGCGATTGCCGGTCACCGCGGGCACCTTGTCGCCTGGCAACAACGTGCCAGCCAGATTTAACGGATCGGTGCCGGCCACGCAGACAAAAGTGCCGTCGTCGGCATGGCGGCGCACTTCGCGCAGCAACGGGATCGCTTCGGGCAGCGCAAACTGCTCGCCCGAAAGACCGTTGACGAAGCGTCCGCCGCGCACCTGCCCGCGCGCTTCGAGCCGCTGCAGGACGCGCAGCAGGTCGCGCCACGGCGGCAGCCATTCGGCTTCGCGCGCGAGCAGCCGCCAGAACACGACGCCATAACGACGTAACAAAGTCATGACCAGGTGCTCGAGGACTTCGGGCGCAAGCGAGGGAGCGCGACTGGCGGATAGCGACGGTGGCGTCGCAGCCGCGCCTTCCTCGACGGCAAGCGCACTGCGGCGCTGGAGCAACGCCCAGCGGCCCGCGTCGTCCATGCCTCCGATCAGCGCACCAGCACGCGGGCGCCGGTTGCTGTGATGCGCGTTGCGCTTCGCGGCCGGTTTCAGCAAGGCACGCAATCCGGCGAAACTATCCGAATTCACGAGTCCCGCCGCAACAAGTTCGCTTAATGCGTATTCCAGCTGAATGCCAAGCAGACGCGTGTCGCTCGCCAACTCGTCGAAGAACATCGCGCCGTGTTTAATAAGCACGTCATAAACACTTTGCGCGTGCGATGAAAGTTCGGGCTGCTTGCTTTGATCGATCAACGCGCTCCATAGACCGATGTCGCGCCGCGGCAACAATACGATCGGTGTGCTGCGCACCGGTCCGCTGGTTGCGCGCGAACGTTCGGTCAGACGCGTCCAGACCAGCTTGCCGGAGCGGCACAGTTCGTCGAGCATCGTGATCGAATAGTCCTTGAGACGGGCGGGCAGGATGTCTTCTTCCCAGGCACCGGCCGCCGCCTCGAAACCGGCCAGCTGATCGAGCACCGCCGCGAGCGCGTCGCGCCCTTCACCGCGTGTGGCGGGCGTCAGATGTTGCCATTCGAACAGGAAACGCATGAATTCGTGCCGTTCCACCGGCTCGATCTCGCGGCGCAAACGCCGCACGGTGTAGCGATGAATCCGCGCGAGCAGGTGCCGTTCGCACCATTCTTCTGCGGACGCGCCCAGTGTGAAGCGGCCGCGCATCACATAGCCTTGCGCCTCGAGCGCGGTCAAGGCTTGCTCGACGGCGACAGAAGGCAGTGCCAGAGAGCCGGCAATCGAGGCCACCGGTAACGGGCCGAAGCCGGTGAGTCGCGCGCGGATCACGTCGACGAGCGCTTCCTGTTCGCTCCAGGTGTCGGTAAAACCTTTGGGCGCGCTGATCGGCGGCGTGAAGGCGGCGTCCGGATAGATAGCAGCGAGGCAGGTCAGCCGCTCCGCCGGAAGCCAGAGGTCGGCACCGGCCCGGTTTTGCAGCCGGGTGGCCCGGCCCGATTCCGCCAGGGTCGTAAGCCATCCTGACCACTCCGGATTCTGTTGGGCCTCGGTATCGCTGACGCACGCGAGTCCGGTCAGCGCCTCATGCATTTCATCGAGGTTGCGCGGCTGCGGCCAGGCTTCCTCGCGCACGCCGGCAATTGCGTCGGCATCGAGCGCGCCGAGATCGTCAGCCGAGGCGGGATCGGACCAGCGCCGGTTGAGCACGGCCTGGGTGCGACGCTCTTCGATCGGCGCGTCGTCCAGATACGCGTAGGGCTTGGCGGTGAGAATTTCGGCCGCGAGCGGCGAGGGCGCCGGCAATTCGCGCGTAATCAGTTTTACCTCGCCTTGTTCCATCCGGCGCAACAGGCTGATCCAGCCTTCGGTGTCCATTGCTTCGTGCAGGCAATCGTCGATGGTCTGATCGACGAGCGGATGGTGCGGCAATTCACGTTCGCCGACGATATTCTCGAGACACGCCACCTGATCGGGAAACACGGCTGCCAGCAGGTCCTCGCTGCGCATGCGCTGCAGTTGCGGCGCCGTCTTGCGGCCGCCGCTGTAGCGCGGCAAGGCGAGCGAGGTGGTTGCGTTCCAGCGCCAGCGCACGCCGAACAGCGGCGCATCGAGCAATGCCTGGATCAGGAGATGCTCGGCCGTGTTCGAATGCAGATAGCGCCAGACTTCATCGAGCGCGAAGCTGTGGCTGCCGGTCAGCGAAAGAATGATGGCGTCCTCGGTGGCGGCCGCCTGCAATTCGAAGTTGAAGGTACGGCAAAAGCGTTTGCGCAACGCGAGGCCCCAGGCGCGATTGAGACGGCTGCCAAATGGCGCGTGAATCACGAGCTGGGTGCCGCCCGATTCGTCGAAGAAGCGCTCCATGACCAGCGTGTTTTGCGTGGGGAGCGTGCTCAAGGCGGCGCGGGCGCGCGCCAGATAGTCGACGATCTGGCGCGCGGCCGGCTCGTCGAGATTGAGCGTGGCAGTCATCCAGGCAATGGCGCGTTCGAGGCGGGGTGCATTGGATAACGGTGCGCGTGCGGGCGCGTCCGCCACGGTCACGTCCACGTCCGCGTCACGCAATTGCGGAAGTGAGTCAGAACCGGAAGCCGCGGGCGAATCGACAATGGCAAGCGCGCGTTCGCGGCGTGGGGCACGTCGGGTTGCGGCGAGACTTGCTACGGCCGCTGTCTTCGCGCGGGCTGATTTCTTCTCCGTCGCGGCTTCCGTAGCGCCTGTTGCGTCCTTGGCGCCCTTAGTGCCGCCTGCAACGACATCATCATCGTCGTCACTGAGCAACTGATCGATCTGTGCCCGCAAACGCGCCACGCCGAACGACAGCTCATCGCTACGCCCCGGCGCTTCGCCGAGCCAGAACGGAATATTCGGCGGCTGCCCTTGTGCATCTTCCACCCGCACGCGGCCGGCTTCCACGCGTTGGATACGATACGACGCGTTGCCGAGTTGAAAAACGTCACCTGCCAGACTCTCGACCGCGAAGTCTTCGTTGACCGTGCCGATATTGACGGCCTGCGGCTCGAGAATCACCGCATAGTCCGCGTTCTCGGGGATGGTGCCACCCGACGTCACCGCGACCAGCTTGCCGCCGCGTCGTCCGCGCAATGTCCCACTCACTGCGTCGCGATGCAGATAAGCGCCGCGCGGACCATGGCGGCTCGTATAACCTTCCGCGAGCATCCGCAGCACCGCGTCGTACTGCTCGCGTGCGAGATCGGCATAGGGCGCGGCGCGCCGCATCAGACCGAACAGCGCATCCTCGCTCCACTCGGCGCTCGAGACTTCCGCGACGATCTGCTGGGCCAGCACGTCGAGCGGCGCACGCGGTATCTGCAAGGCGTCGAGTTCGCCGCGCCGCACGCAATCGAGCAAGGCCGCGCATTCGATCAGGTCGTCGCGCGAGGTGGGGAACAGCCGCCCTTTTGGCATGCCGCCCACATGGTGTCCCGAGCGGCCGACGCGCTGCAGAAACGGCGCGATCGCGCGTGGCGAGCCCATCTGGCAGACCAGATCGACATCGCCGATATCGATGCCCAGTTCCAGCGACGCCGTGGCGATCAGCACACGCAGATCGCCGCGTTTGAGACGCTGCTCGGCGTCGAAGCGATATTCCTTGGCGAGACTGCCATGGTGTGCGGCCACGGCTTCCTTGCCGAGCCGCTCGGTCAGATGACGCGCGGCACGCTCCGCCATGCGGCGCGTGTTGACGAAAACCAGCGTGGTGCGGTGCTGCGCAATCAGTTCGGCGAGCCGGTTATACACGAGCTCCCAGACTTCGTTGGCCATGACGGCTTCGAGCGGTACCGGTGGAATTTCCAGCGCGAGATCGCGGGCACGCACGTGGCCTACATCGACGATCGCGCAATCGGCCGGTTCGGCGCTGTCCACACTCGCACCGCCCACCAGAAACCGCGCGACCGCGCTGATCGGCTTTTGCGTCGCGGAGAGGCCGATGCGCGGCAGACGCCGGCCGCATAGCGCGTCGAGCCGTTCCAGGCTGAGCGCCAGATGGCTGCCGCGCTTGCTGCCGGCGAGCGCATGGATTTCATCGACGATCACCGTGCGGGTGGTCGACAGCATGCGGCGCCCGGAGTCACTACCGAGCAACACGTATAGCGATTCCGGCGTCGTCACGAGGATGTGTGGAGCGCGCTTGCGTAGCGCGGTGCGCTCCTGCTGGGTGGTGTCGCCGGTGCGCACGGCGGTGCGGATCTCGAGCGGCGGCAGGCCGCGCTGCGCGAGTTCGGCGGAGATCCCTTCGAGCGGCAGCTGCAGGTTCAGACGTATGTCGTTTGAAAGCGCCTTAAGCGGCGACACGTAGACCACGAGTGTTTCGTCCGGCAGCGCGCCGCCATTGGCGAGCCCTTGCTGGACCAGATCGTCGAGCGCCGACAGAAACGCGGTGAGCGTCTTGCCGGAACCGGTCGGGGCGGCGACCAGGGTCGAGCGGCCGCTGCGGATAGACGGCCAGGCGGCCACCTGGGCATCGGTAGGCGCCGGAAACGTTTTCAGGAACCAGCCGGCCACCGCCGGATGAAAGCTGTCCAGCACGCCGGTCGATGAAGAGGCGGGAGAGGGAGAAACGGCGGGAGTCATGCTGCCGTAGATGGGGGCGCGACCGGCCATATCCAGAGGAGCGGCGCATGCCGCGCGATGTGAGGAACCAGGGCCCAGTCTCGCAGGTTTTCGGGCGGCGCGCCACGTGGACTGAAGCGTCGTAAAGCGGCAGGTTTTGCTGCTTTTCAGGCGGCGGCGAGTAGAGATTGCACCGTTGACAACGAGTATGACGCGCCGGTCATCTGCTTGTCGCCGCCGCTGCTGGATTTCGCCCCGTGCAGTATTCTCATTGGTTTCCCCCCAACCAGTCGGAGCAATAACGATGCGCTATAACCAGCTAGGCCGCACGGGCCTCTTTGTGTCCGAACTTTGTCTTGGCACGATGACCTTCGGCGGCGGCGAAGGCATCTGGCGTCAGATCGGCGATCTGCAACAGGCCGACGCCGAACGTCTCGTTGGTCGCGCGATCGACGCCGGCATCAACTTTATCGATACCGCCGACGTCTATGCGCAAGGTCTGTCCGAGCAGATCACCGGCCTCGCGCTGAAGAACCTCAAGGTGCCGCGCGACCAGGTCGTGGTGGCCACCAAGGTGTTCGGCGCGACGGCGGAATCCGCCAATACGCGCGGCGCGTCGCGCTATCACATCATGGACGGCATCAAGGCGAGCCTCAAACGTCTGCAACTCGATCACATCGATCTTTACCAGATCCACGGCTTCGATCCGGCCACGCCGATCGAAGAAACGGTGCGTGCGCTCGATACGCTGGTTCAGCACGGCCATGTGCGCTACGTCGGCGTGTCGAACTGGGCTGCATGGCAGATCGTCAAGGCGTTGGGTATCGCCGACCGCCTCGGCCTCGCGCGCTTCGAAACGCTGCAGGCGTACTACACGCTCGCGGGCCGCGATCTCGAACGCGAACTGGTGCCGATGCTGCATAGCGAAGGGCTCGGACTGATGGTCTGGAGCCCGCTCGCGGGTGGCCTGCTGAGCGGCAAATACGGGCGTGAGCAGCAAGGCGAGGCTGGCAGCCGCCGGAACACGTTCGATTTTCCGCCGGTGAATCGCGAGCGCGCCTACGACTGTATCGATACGATGCGCGGCATCGCCGAGGCAAAGGGGGTGTCGGTCGCGCAGATCGCACTCGCCTGGCTGTTGCATCAGCGTGCGGTGACCACGGTGATCGTCGGTGCGAAGAAGGTCGAGCAGCTCGACGACAATATCGCCGCCACCAAGGTCGAACTGAACGCCGACGAACTGGCGAAACTCGATGCCGTCAGTGAGCTGCCGGCCGAGTATCCGGGTTGGATGCTGGAGCGTCAGGGCGAGCCGCGTCGCGCGCAGGTGAAGGAAAGCAGCCGGCGTTCGCTGAAGTAAGCGGTTCAGCGTGGGGGGACGTTTGCGGTGCGAGTGCAGTGGGCACAGCGGTTGCAATTCGGGGCAATTGCATGCCCGACTGCGTCGCGCCGCTTATGACTTGACGAACCAGCGCTGCTCGATGCTATGAATCAGGCGGCACACGAGTAACGCGCTGACCGTTCCGATCGTGACTTCGCCGAGGCGGATCAGGGCGACTTCCCATGGTGGTCCGATGCGCGGCACCAGCAACATGATGGTGGCGGTGATGCCGCCCAGACGCGCCGCGCTGCCGATATTGGCCACCCAGCAGATGATGATCGCGGCCGCCACTGTCGCCATATACGCGATGAAATAGCCGCCGCCGAGCAGCGTGCCGGCGAGGCCGCATACGCCGCCGACCATCGCGCCAAGAAACTGGTCGCGCGAGAGTTTGCGGGTGTCGACGTAGTTGTGCTGGCTCACCGCAATCGCGGTGATGGCGGCCCAGAACGGCTGATGGGTGTGCAAGGCGCGTGCGATTGTAAATGCAATGCTGGCGCCCGCTACCGCCTGCAGCGCCATCACGCAACCCTCAATGAGACGATCGGGCAGCGGCAGCGATTTCAGGAATGCGAATAGTGAATCGGCGGCGCTTGCCTGCGCTGCGCGCCGGGTCTGGGGAGATTCCGTCATGAGGCCTTGTCGCATAGAGACTGGGTGAACAGCTCGATATTCTATCGACTCATTGCGGGGCCCAACCGTATTCAGGCGCACTTTCATGGATCCGGGCCGCGTGCGCGGTGGTACCAGTTCATGAGCGGCGTCGCCGAGACCCCATGTATGACGACCGAGCCCGTCACGACTGCAAGTGCCAGCGGCGCCAGCGGCAGAATCTGCGCTGCCTGACCGTGTTCGAGTGCATAGGCGAGGTAGTAAAAGGAACCCGTGCCGCGAATGCCAAACCAGCTCATCAGACGGCGTTGCGCCTGCGACGCTCGCGAGCCCAGCAACGATAGCTCGACCGCGAGGGGTCTCGCCAGCAGAAACAGCACAACGATCAGCGCCGCGCTCTGCCACGTGAAAAGCGGCGCGCGCAGAGTGGCGAGCACGTTGCCGATCATGGCCATGATGGCTACTTCGGCGATCCGCTCCAGCTCGATCGTGAAGCCCAGCACCGATTCGGTCATGTAGGCGTGGGCCTTGTCCGGATCCGCAGCGGTCGCGGACACGTCTTCGGAATCGACCGTGCCGATCGTGCTGCGCGGCGAGCGCTCGCCGCTCGCCTGGTGTTCGACGCGCCTCATCGCAACGCCCGCTGCGAACACCGCAAGGAATCCGTAGGCATAGGCGAGTTGGGCGGCGCCAAACGACAGTTCGATCAGTCCCAGTGCAAAAAAACCTTCCAGGCCGAGCGCCTGCGCGTGATGGGTCCGCAGCCAGGTGACGGCGTGCGTCGTGGCCCAACCGAGCGCGGCGCCAATCGCAACCGCACCCGCGATTCCCCAGACCGCTGTGGCGGCAAAACGCCAGCTTAACGCTGTGGTCATGGAGCCCGGCGGAGCCGCGCAAAGTGCGAGGCCGAGCATTACGAACGGCAGCGCGATCCCGTCGTTCAGGCCGCCTTCGCCGGAGAGCGCGAAGCGCAACAGGTCGCGGTCACCCGGGTTGTGAACCTGCACGTCGTGGGCGAGCACGGGATCGGTCGGCGCAAGAATCGCTGCGAGCAGCAGGGCGGGCCCCCAGTCGAGGCGCAGCACGTAGACTCCGAACAGCATCAGCAAGGGAATCGTCAGGAGCATGGCTGGAGCGCCCAGGCGCAGCGGCAACCACCACAGGGCGTCGAAGACCGGTACGCGCAATCGCAGGCCGATGGCGAATAGCGAGACCAGCAAGGCGATCTCGGTGATGATCCGCAGCAAATGCGCGTCGCCGACGATATCGAGGTGCAACAGGTTCACTCCGGCCGGCCCGAGTGCGTAGCCGATGCCCAGATAGAACATGGCGGCGCTGACCGGCAGCCGCCTGAAAGTGGTCGCGGCGACGCCCATAAAGACGAGCACGCCGCCGACGATGAGAAACCAGAGTGTTTCGTCCATAGGCATCCGGTGAGGCGGGGCGCTGGCGGGGGCCAACGGAGGCTTTGCGCCGAACCAGCGCCGATCCGCGGGGCGTAACGCGCGTTACGGGGAGCGGCCGAAGGCGATACGCAGCTTGCGCTTGGCCTGCTCGAGGGTGGCGCGGCGTCCTTTGGGCAGGTTTTTGCCGGCGCGATTGATGTAGAAATTGAGCATCGACATGGCCGACTGGAAGGGCGTGCCCTTGCGTCGCCGGCTATGCGTCGAAGAGCGTTTCAATGACTCGGCAATCGACTCCGCGCTACCGGTCTTGAAGACGTTCGCTTCGATGTCCATGGCGTCGCTGGTTTCCATGACGTGATGCGACCAGCGGTTCGAACGGCTCGCTTGCTGGGCACCGCCTGTTTTTGCATGGCGGCTTGCGGTGGCCCGCGCATGACGCTGGCGGGGCGGTCGCCCGGACTTTGCGCGGGCCACGGGGCGCTTCGATTTTTTGCTGACCATGATGTTGTGCCTCGTATGAAGAGTGGGCGCGCCACCAGGTGGACCGCTAAGCGGTGGAGCGCCACCCGGTGCAGCGCCACCCGGTGCAGCGCCGCCATCAGGTTGACCCTCCGGTCACAGTTTGACGCCACCGGCCTCAGGCGCTTCCACGCCGCCCGGCAGAGTCGCCCCGACGCCGAGATCGTCGCGGCCCCAGTACGGTTCGCTGCCGTAAAACTGGTGGACCGAGGTTGCCCATGTCTGATCGGCCATCGACGGCCAATGATCCTTGTCGAAGCCTGGCGCGTTTTTGATGCTTTCCGACGACATGCCCAGCTGGAAGCACTTGCGTTCCGTGTCGAGGGTCAGCGCATCCCAGGGAATGGCGAGCAGCTTGTCGCCCATGCCGAGGAAGCCGCCGCTCGACAGCACCGCGTACGCAATGCGCCCCGAGCGTACGTCCAGCATGATGTCTTTGACCTTGCCGATGTCGTCGCCTTCGCTGCTGAGAACCTTGTTGCCGTCGAGTGTGGCCGCTGCCATCACGTCCGGTCCGGGCCCGTCAGCGCTACGGCTGCCTTTGCCGACGATCTTCGCGCCGGCGCCAGCACCGGTGCTCGTGCGGGTTTCATTGAGTATGCTCATGATGTGTCTCCCTGGACAGATTGATGTCCCTTCATCACAGCAACGCTTGTTCCTTCGATGACGCGTCGCTGGATATCTCTCGCGAGCTTGCTTTCCATACGCTTTCATTGTGCGAGCGCCCGGCGGCTTCTGCGGTCTGCTCCGCAACCCATGACACAGCGCGTAAAAAGCGTCGCGCAGATTGCAATTCTTGCGCGATGGGCGACGGTGGCTGAGGCGTCGCGGACGAAATATGGCTGCGGCAGGGCACGTATTCGGTAGTTTGCTAAATCGGCCCGTTTCTTGCTGCGTTGCACAGCAACCAGGGCAGTAAACACCGTATCTTTTTCGGAATCAGCATGACCGCGGACAGATTCAATGCGCGCGCCCCCTCGTGTCACGGCCCTCGCCGTGACACCGACAGCCAATCCCCGACCGGCCGAACCGTTGTGCGTGAGCCGGCGTCCACACAACCGGTCAGGACCCCGCAGGCGCAGATCCAGCAGGCGCAGCAATCCCAACATTCCCCGCAGTCCCAACACACGGATGCAACGCGTTCCGCGACCCAGTCTGCTCCGCAGCAAATCAGCGCGTTGCAGATTCTGATCGCGTTGCTTGTGACGCCGCTTGCCTGGCTTGCTCAGGTGAGCATCGCCGAGATGGTGCTCGGGCAGCGCTGTGTGGCCGGCGCGCCGCTATTCGTCGTGCACGCCATGGCCTGGACACCGCTTACAGTCGCCGTGGCGAGCGTTGTCTGCCTGATATTCGCCGCGTTTGGCACATTCGTGGCATGGCGCAACCTGTGGCGTACCGCGCACATTCCGTGGCGCTTCCCCGCAGCCCTCAAAGGCACACGCGCCGAGCGCGACTGGTTTTTGTCGAGAATCTGCGCGATGTCCAGCACCATGTTTATCCTCGGCCTGCTTGCCACCGATGTCGCGATGCTGGTCATCGCACCGTGCAGCCCGTGGTAGCCGCAGCGGCGCGAAGACGACACGAGAACTAGCCCGTCACGGCCGTGCGGCCACCTCGTCGAGATGCAGCAGCAGATCGGCGGGGTCTTCGTAGACGCGCAACGCGCCGGCACGTTCGAGTTCATCCTGACCGTAGCCACCCGACAGCACCCCAACTCCCAACGCGCGGCAGCGCTGCGCGGCCAGCATGTCCCAGATGCTGTCGCCCACCACCACGCTCTGTTCGATCTGCACGCCCAGGCGGTGCGCCGCGGCAATGAACAGATCCGGATCGGGCTTGGCGTATTTGACGGCGTCGCGCGTAACGACCACCGTTTTCTCAGGATCGACCCCGAGCGCAGCCAGATTCACCGCGGCGGTTTCCATGCGGCCGCTCGTCGCGATGGCCCAGCGTGTGCCGCTCTCGGTCAGAGCGGCGAGCAGTTCGCGAGCGCCGGGTAACGGCCGCACCTGGTTGCCTAGTTTTTTGTAGGCGTCGGCATGCGCGTGCCGCAAGTGCTCGATGCGCTCCGCGCTCATTTCGCTGCGCGTCTCGCGCAGTAGCTGGTTCGTGAAGAGGCCGCCACTCATGCCGATCTTGCGATGGATGCGCCATACCGACAGTTCGATTCCTTCCTGATCGAGCGCCTGCTTCCACGCAAGGACGTGTTGATAAACGCTGTCGACGAGCGTGCCGTCGAGATCGAACAGAAAGGCGGTCTGGATGCGCATGGTGTTCCTCCGAAAACGGTTGAGCGATAGTGCCGGGAAAGTGACGAAATCCACGAGGCACTATGGTGCACCTTTGCGAGCGAAAGCGGGGGTGGAAATTGGTGCGGCCGGCCAGGTGCGGCCGGCGAGGTGAGCCGTCACGTCGTAGTCGGCCGGGCCTGCCGCGGCGCCGTGCGGGCCGAATTGCGCACGCGCGTGACCCGTGGCGCGTTCGGCGTGCCCGACGATTTCCTCATGGCTCGAGATTTGGTAAGGAGTGCGGTGAGTTGTGCGTCGCTCACGGAATTCGCCGTATCAACCGCCTCGCGCACGAGCGTCGTGGTGGCCGGAGCACTCGACGAGCGGCGCTTGCGCGAACCGTTAGCTGCCTGTCGCGCCGCCTGCTTTGCGCTGCGCGAGAGCAGGATCGCGAAAGCCGCTTCGTCGACGCGCAGACCTCGCCGCGGCCGGCAATTCGCAATGCCTTGCAGTTCATCGGCTTCGAACGCGGCAATCACAGCCGGATGGATATAGCAGCGTCTGCACACAGCTGGCGTATTGCGCAACAGCGCGGCCACTTCTTTCACCGTCGCCACCACATGCCGTCTTGCCTCCGCCGCGCTATCGCACAGCAGACGGCGCAGCGCAGCGAACGCATACACGCTGCCAGCCCACGTCCGATAATCCTTGGCAGTGAAATCGGCATCGCTCGCGCGTTTCAGATAGTCGTTGATCTCGGCTGAGCCGACCGTGTGACGCGTACCGTCCTCATCGACGTACTGAAACAGATCGTGTCCGGGCAACTCCGCGCAGCGAAGCACGATGCGCTTCACGCGTGGATTGTCGATGGTCACGTCGTGTTCGATACCGCTCTTGCCGCGAAAACGGAAGCGAACCCGGCCGGCTTCCACTTTCAGATGTTTTTTGCGCAACGTCGTCAGTCCATATGACTGGTTGTCGCGTGCATATTCGGCGTTACCGATCCGGATCAGCGTGGAATCGAGCAACTGCACGATGGCAGCAATTACCTTGTCGCCCGGCATGCCGCGAAGCTTCAGATCGCGTGACACGCGCGCGCGAATTTTTGGCAAGGCCCGGCCGAATGCCGTCATGCGTTCGTATTTGTCGGCGTCGCGCGTTTCGCGCCAGCGCGGGTGGTAGCGGTATTGCTTGCGTCCACGCGCATCGCGGCCAGTTGCCTGGATATGGCCGCGCGGGTCAGGGCAGATCCAGACGTCGGCATAAGCAGGGGGAATCGCCAGTGCGTTGATACGGGCAATTTCATCGGCATCCTCGATCCGTTTGCCCGCGACATCGAAATAGGCAAAGCCCTCTTTAAGCAGCTTGCGCGAGTAGCCGGGACGTGTGTCGTCGGCGTGCCGCAAGCCGCTGGGCATTGCGCTTTGCGTTGCTGCCGTCGCACTTGTGCTGGCAGCGACGGTCGCGGACTGATGTCGGGCAGATCGGGGCGGGGCGGTCATGGTTGCCTTTAATCCATGTAGTAAGTGGCGCAGCCAGGTGGACTCATTTATCAACTCACTTATCAACTCAGCCTGTCCGACTCAACCTCAACACGTCGATCAACCAGGCGATCCATGCATTCGCCTCAAGCAAGGGCAGTGCCCGTCCTCGGCACCGCGTGCGGAACACTCCTTGCGGCGCTCTAGTGCAGGTGTCGAAAACCCAAGGAGGTTGAAATGAGCAGCACCCTGAATCCTGATGAGGAACCGCAACACGAGGTTCGTGAGACGGCCAGTTCGACCGGCGCGTTAGGCCCGAGCGACTCCTCCGACAGTGGCAGCGACGTGGCCGGCGCGAAGCGTCACGTGTTCGATGTGGACTCGGAACTCGACAACCACGCGCTTGAAACCGGCGACGCCGAACTTCGCAGCGACACGGACCGCCATGGCACCGGCGAACGCGCCGCCGCGGACGGCGACGCCACGCTCTCTCCCGACGCGGACATCGTACCGGACCGCGTCGACGACCCGTTTGCGCCCGACGTATCAGACGATCCCGACGATCCGGATGCATCGCGTCCCGCCTGACGTTGCACGGGCACAGCTCTTGCTCGATACCTCTGGAAACGGACTGAACGAGTTCAAGGCGAGACCCGGCGCAGCGCCGGTCGATTCATCTTTATGCTCGCAAAGGAGAAACATTGATGGCTAAGTCACTTCAAGGGTGCAAGGTAGCAGTCCTCGCATTAGACGGCTTTGAGCAGGCAGAACTGCTGGAGCCGCAACGCGCGCTCGCCGAGGCCGGCGCAACGGTCCATGTGATCTCGGCAAAGCCGGGCAAGATCCAGGGCTTCAAACATGTGGATAAAGGCGACTCGGTCGCCGTCGACACCACGTTTGACAAGGCCACCGCAGCCGAATACGACGCTGTCGTCTTGCCTGGCGGCGTGGTGAACGGTGACGCGATTCGCTCGCTGCCGCAGGCGCAAGCCTTCGTGAAGGCCGCCAACAGCGCGCACAAGCCGATCGCAGTGATCTGTCATGGCACATGGCTGCCGGTATCGGCGGGCATCATCAAAGGCCGCACGGTGACGAGCTGGCCCAGCCTGCAGGACGACATTCGCAACGCGGGTGGTACATGGGTCGATCAGGAAGTGGTCGAGGACGACAACTTCATCACCAGCCGCAAACCCGATGATCTGCCAGCCTTCAACAGAACGTTGATCGCACAACTGACCAAGCGCAAGGCCGCTTAAGAATGGCTATTGCGTTGAGCCCCTGAAACGGGTCAGCCGGTGGCAATGGCTGGCCCGCAATCGGCTCGATGAACTGGGAGAAAGTGCATGAGATTCCGGTATTCCATACAAGCCATGATCGCGGCGATGGGACTGGGCGCCGCCTTGCTGGCCGCCATGCAGACGCAAGCTGGTGCCGCCAGCCAGGCGAAGCCCGGCGCGCGGGTTTCTGCGGTTCAGACTACTCCGCAGAGCGGCCCACAGCGCACTGCGGATAGTCAACAGTTCGCCACCGGAAACCCGAGTAGGCCCCACGTGAAGACATTCGAACCGAGCGCGCCATGAACGCCATTATTCTGCCGCGGCCCGCCTACGAGGACGCCACCATGCGCATTACTTTTCCTGACGAAGCACCGGGCTTCGACGGCTCGAGTCTGACCGTGCAGTTCACAGCACGCGTCGACGGCGAACCGGTTATTTGTGCAATCACAGCGGAGGCGCTGGAGGATCATTTCGGCGCGGAGTCAGCGCTCGAGGACGCCTTGCTTGGCGCATTCAGGCAGGGCCGCCGGCGGATTCATTCGGTGTGCGCAGAGGCGCTTGACCAAAGCGAAGGAGCAAGCGTAATACTGCATAGCGGACTGTTCCGCGTCGAGGGAATGGAATCCGGCCACGACCGGTAGACACTTGTCAGGACCGCGAAAGGGTATGTCTGTAATCATTTTTCCGCGATGAAAGGAGGATCTATGTCACTCATCGTCGCAGCACGTTTCACGACGTTTCCGGCCGCTGAAGATGCAGCCCAACGTCTTTTCAACAGCGGTTTCGTCGAGGAGGACGTGACGCTGTTTTTCGTCAACCCGACCGGACAGCATGCGCGTTATCCGATTGGCGGCGATACCGCCACGGACGCCGGTTCCGCGGAGGCGCCCAAAGGCGCGGGCAAGGGCGTGACGATCGGCGCTGTGCTGGGCGCGGCAGTGGGCGTCGGCATCTTTACCGTGTTTTCGGCGCCGCTGCTCGTATCGGTTATCGCAGCGGGAGTGGGCGCCTATGTCGGCTCGCTGGTCGGCGCCATGTCGCATACGCGCAGCGGGGGCAGGTTAGGGCGCCACGGGACACAGCAGCACGAAACGCGCGATTCAGGTGTGCTGCTCGCGGTTCATGTTTCGCCGGATAGCCAGTACGACGCTGCGCGTATCTTGCGCGATACGGGCGGCGCTGCAATCGAACGCGCGAACGGACGTTGGCAACGCGGCCGTTGGGCCGATTTCGATCCCACGCGTCCGCCGGAAACGATGCCTGAACTCAATGAGAAGCATGCCTAAGCGAGCTTAACGACGGCGGGGCCACAAATAACGCAGGGCTACTCATGGTCCGCGCATAAAAGAAGCGGCGGCCGCAATCGATGCGGCCGCCGCGCTTTCTTTATAGCCTGGATTTCTTATACCCAGATACGTAGGGGCGTTTGCTGTGGGTGGGTTGCTCCGTCCACCGAACGTTCTCCACGCACAGTCGCGCAAGCCGCTGGCGCCAACCCCTGGTGCGTTGTGCCACAGCTCATTGTTTGTGCGGCACTTTGCGGCGCAGTCCTCAGTACGTATTCACGGACCTGCATGGCAGCAGCCGACGTGACGATTGCCACAGCCAGCAGAAACTCGGCTCTCCTGATCTTCATGATGAGGCTCCCTTTGTCGTTGCGTGCCCATTGATTTTCGATTGCGGAGGGCTCGTCCTGTCTCGCAGGAGGCGCACACCGGTGCGGGCAGCACCATCGATACAGCAACATCTATGCCATTGCATTGCATTCGCTCGCAGGCCCGGTAGAAGGCCGTCCGAAGCCAGTTCGAAGGACGTTTGGCACGCCGCCGGATGTCTGCGCGCGATCGCCGCCGGGCAACATTTACGCGGCTGGGTAACTTTGCCAAAGGCGGTTTGGGGGCAAGCGCGGGCCGCGGAGGCTTGTATGCGTTATCGGCTCCACACCCACCGTGAGGACGCCCGCGAGCCCAGCCCGGGCACACGTCATGCGGCATTGAAAGGGAGCCGCTGCCACCGGCAGTGGGCCGATGAACTATGAAACGGAGGAATGCAATGTCTACCAACGTGACCGCTGTATTGAACGATCTGGTTGAAACATCGAAGGACGGCGAGCGTGGCTTTCGCAAGGCTGCCGAAGACGCGCACGATGCGCAACTCAAGTCGCTCTTTGTCTCGCGTGCCGACGACTGCACACGCGGTGCACGCGAGTTGCAGGACCTGGTCCAGAGACTGGGCGGCAAGCCGGAAACTGGCGGCACCGTGAGCGGTGCGCTCCATCGCGGCTGGACAGACGTCAAGAGCGCCGTGGCCGGTCGTGACGACCACTCGATCCTCGCGGACTGTGAAAAGGGCGAGGACGTAGCGAAGAAGCATTATCACGATGCACTCGACAAGGAGTTGCCGGCCGACGTGCGAATCGTGGTGGAAAAGCAGTATCAGGGCGTTCTGCTGAATCACGATCGCATTCGCGATCTGCGTGACCAGTACGCGGCTGCCAAGCACTAAGCCCAAACGCCGCGCATTAAAAGCCCAAAAGCAAGGGGCCGTCCGCAACGCGGATGGCCCCTTTTTCATCAGGACACCGCCGAAGCGATGTCCGAACGAATAGTTGCTGGCGGCTTTACTCGGCCACCACCTTCAGATGATTCTTCACGCTCGCCACGCCATCGACGTCTTTCGCGACTTCCGCTGCAGCGGACTTGTCATCCGAGGTCGGCACCGTACCCGTGAGCCACACCACGCCCTGGCGGGTCTTCACGTGAATATGCGTCGACTTGACGTTCTTGGCGCCGAGCAGATCGGCCTTCACCTTGGTGGTGATGGTGCCGTCGTCGACGTGCTGGCCAATCGTTTCCGAGCTGGCGGACGGTGCATTGGTCTGGGCCGAGGCGTTCAGGGCAAAAGCGACACAGGCAGCGACGCCAGCGGTCTTCAGAAAATGGATGGTCTTCATATAACTGCTCCTTCGTGTTGTTGATAAGAGATGCGGTCTTGTTACCTATGCGGTCGATCGCAACTGGATGCCAGCCGCCGATGACACGCGTGGGATCGTTGCCGCTACGGTTCCGTCAGGGCCGTTAATCGACACCGGATACGCGACTCATTCACTTGACGCTGGTTGCGCTGCGTTGGCGCGGCGCGCTTGTCATTTGACTGAGGTTTATCCGTCCACACGACCATAGCCGCAAGGAGTGTGCCCAACGGTGTGAGTTTGCTTCGCAAAGGGCGGACATGGGTCGCCTGGAGGGCGTGTAAGCCTGCCGGGACTGGCGTGGCGGCCCGCGGAGCGGGCCTGTAAAAGGCGTCGCCGTCCGCTGCGCATTTTTCCGGCCAATTGTAAAAAATGGCGCCGCAAGCGGCCTGCCTGAGCCTGGTGAAAAAGCAAAGATGAGAAAAAACAGCGGTTTGCGCGAGCTGGTACGACAGTTGCTCTGGTAGTGCCAAGCCTCTTTTTTAGAACTATCCCAAGGACTGACTACAATGCCGCCTTCAATTGAACTACGCACAAGGCAATCACTGGCACTGACTCCGCGGTTGCAGCAGTCAGTGCGGCTATTGCAGTTATCGTCCCTCGAGTTCCAGCAGGAGTTGCGTACTGCGCTCGACACCAATCCGTTTCTCGAGTACGACGCGACTGACACGGAAGACGTTGCGCTCGCAACCTCTTCGACCGGCGACGATAGCATCCCGGTTGCGGCTGGCGACACCGTCAGCGCGAGCGAGCCCGATACGATGCTCGACAGTGCAGTAGCCGATTCGCGTGAGAGCATGGCGTCGGATGAGTCGTCGGGCGACATGTCGTCCGGTGACTTCTCAGGCGAATTCTCCGGTGACTCGTTTAGCCGCAGTTCGTCGCGCCAGAACGGCGATTCCGAGGGTAGCGACCCGGCCGAATGGGCCCGCTCCCAACCGTCGCTGCGCGAACAGTTGCACGACGCGCTGCGGCTGTACCGCCTCGACCAGCGTGACCGTGAAGTTGCCCGGTTCGTAATCGAAGCGCTCGACGACGACGGCTATCTGCGCCAGGATCTCGCGGATCTGGCCGCAATCGTCGAACTCGAACCGGCTTTGACGGAAGAGGAATTGCTGGTGGCGCTGCGCCTCGTGCAGTCGCTCGATCGTCCGGGACTCGGCGCACGTTCGCTCTCCGAGTGTCTCGAGCTGCAACTGCATGCGATGCCCGTCGACGTGCCGGGTCGCGATGTCGCCCTGCAGATCGTCCAGCATCATCTCGAACGTCTTGCGCGCCGCGAGCAGGCCGAATTGCAAAAGCAGATTGGCTGCTCGGCGGAAGAACTGCGCGTGGCTTGTGCCCTCGTGCGCAAACTCGATCCGAAGCCAGGTAATTTCTATGGCCGCACGGAAGACAACTATGTCGTGCCGGACGTGATCGTTCGCCAGGTGCGTAACAAATGGATTGTCAACATCAATCCGGCTGTGCAGCCGCGCGCGCGGATTCACCGCATGTATGCCGAGCTGTTCGCGCAGTCAGCCGGTGCAAGCCGTTCGCCGCTTGCACAGCAGCTGCAGGAGGCACGCTGGCTGATTCGCAATGCGCAACAGCGCTTCGATACGATTCAACGCGTGGCCGAATGCATCGTCGCGCATCAGAAGGCGTTTTTCCAGTATGGCGAGATCGCGCTTAAACCGATGGTGCTGCGTGACGTCGCCGAAGAACTCGGCTTGCATGAATCTACCATCTCGCGCGCGACGGGCAACAAGTATATGGCGACGCCGCGAGGCATCTTCGAATTCAAGCATTTCTTCCCACGCGAACTGGGCACCGAAAGTGGCGGCACCTGTTCGGCTGCGGCTGTCCGTGCGCTGCTCAAGGAAATGATCGCCGCGGAAAACACCAACGATCCGCTGTCGGATGTGACCTTGGCTCGCATGCTCGCCGAGCAGGGCGTGCTGGTCGCACGGCGGACAGTGGCAAAATACCGCCATCTGATGAAGGTGCCGCCGGCTGAGTTGCGTCGTCAGCTCTGAGCAAATCTCGCAGGCTTCTCCCTTGCACATTGTTCGCAACGATGGACGTTTTACCCACTCCCCATTACATTGATGGCCGGACAGGTTTTGCCGTGAGGAGTGGGGATGAAGTATTCAAGTCTGGTCGAGCGCCTGCAGGGCAAGCGCACGTCCGCGTGGGAGATTCACCATGCCGCGCAACAGGCGCGGGCGAGAGGCGAAGATGTGATCGTGCTGAGCGTCGGCGATCCGGACTTCGCGACACCTGAGGCGATCGTCGAAAGGGCAGTCGAAGCGCTGCGCGGCGGCGACACGCACTACACCACGGTGGTTGGGCGTGAGCCGCTACGGGCGGCGATTGCCCGCGAACACACCCGCACCACTGGCCGTTCCGTCGGCGTTGAAAACGTCATGTTGTGCGCCGGCGCGCAGAACGGCATTTTCGCCGCGGCGCTGTGTCTTTGCGAACCCGGCGACGAAGTGGTCGTGCCGGAGCCGCTCTATCTGACCTACGAAGCCTGTGTGCGGGCCTCGGGCGCTACGCTGGTGCCTGTGCCCGTCGACCCGGCACGTGGTTTTCATCTGGATTGCGATGCGCTCGAAGCGGCTATCACGCCGCGAACCAAAGCGATCTTCTTTGCCACGCCGTGTAACCCGACCGGCGTCGTGATGCCGCGTGCCGATCTGGAACGCATCGCGCAACTCGCTCGCCAGCATGATCTGTGGGTCGTGTCCGACGAGGTGTATGCCGATCTCACCTTCGAGCGCGAGCACGTCAGTATCGCCTCGCTCGAAGGGATGGCCGAACGGACCGTGACGATCGCGAGCCTCTCGAAATCGCATGCGATGGCGGGTTGGCGCGTGGGCTGGGCGATCGGGCCGGCGGAGCTGATCGGGCATCTCGGGCGGCTCGCGTTATGCATGCTGTATGGCCTGCCTGGGTTTATCCAGGAGGCCGCGCTTGTGGCGTTCGAGCAAAAGGCGCAGATCGTCGCGGATATGCGCGAAGTCTACCGGCGCCGCCGTGACGTCGTGTATGAGCGCTTGAGCCGGGTGCAGGGACTGCGCTGTCTGTTGCCCGAAGCAGGCATGTTCATGATGGTCGACGTAAGCGGCTGCGGTCTCGATACGGTCGAATTCACCTGGCAACTGTTTCGCGCTCAGGGTGTCTCGCTGCTCGATGCCAGCGCGTTCGGCGAGACGGCCAACGGCTTCGTGCGGCTTGGCTTTGTGGTCGACGAAGCTCGTCTGGCCGAAGCCTGCGACCGGATCGCGGCCTTCGTCGCGGGTCTGCAGGTCCGGGCACCGGCGCTGAACGCCGGCTGAGGCGGTCTTGTCGCAGCGATTCTCGCGCTGCGATCTTGATGCCTTGTTTTGATGCCTTGGGTTTTGATGCCCTGTTTACGTCGGGCGGACAGGTTTTTGTTCGCCCGATACGTCGTTCCACGTATTGTTCATCGCACGCGAATAGCCAGCGGGCGATATGCAGAACAGCCAGACGAACAGGGGAAGGGAAAACCGCACCACGCGGGCCACACGAATAGTGGGCCTGACGCTCGGCGCGTTGACACTGTCATTTGCGAGCGCGATGCAGGCGGCCGAAGCGCCGCGTATCACGGATGCGCCGATGCTCGATGCACCGCACGTTGCTGCCCCGGTCATGGCGAGCCAACCGCCTGACGGCTCCAACGCATCGGCACTGGTTGAAATTGCAACTATCCTGTCGGGGCAATTTCGCGTGGCGCGCGGTGAATCCACCACCATCGCGCAAGCCGTGCTCGATGCGGCGAATCGCTTTGCGATGTCGCCGGTGCTGCTGCTCGGCGTGATCGCCACCGAATCGGGCTTCAACCGACGCGCGGTCAGCACCGCCGGCGCGAAAGGTCTGATGCAGGTGTTGCCCTCGGCGCATCCGCGACTGGTGTCGGGCGGCAAGGATCTGTCCGACCCCGTCGTCAACGTGACCATCGGCTCGTCGATCTTGCGCGGCTATCTGGACGCCTCGGGTGGTGATCTCAACGAGGCCTTGTCGCGCTACAGCGGCGGCGGCAAAGGCTACGCGCGGCGCGTGGCGTTGCATATGCAGCAGTTCTCCGCGCGATTGCAGGCGCAGCCCGATGGATTCGTGAAGGTCGCGCTGGTCGAGCCGCGCTGAAGCGCTGCTTGTTGCTTCGCGCAGATTGTTCGCGTTTGCTGGACTTTCCATCCAGCCGCGACCGGCCAATAGCGGCGCTTGCCGCTCCTATACTGTGACTCCCCACTCAATGTCCCGGAGGATGTCATGGCAGATCACTCTCTCAACGGTAAGGTGGTCGTGATCGGAGGCGGTGCGAAGAACCTGGGCGGGCTGATTTCCCGTGAGCTCGCCAAGGGTGGCGCGGCTGCGGTCGCGGTGCACTACAACAGCGATGCGACCCGCGGCGCCGCGGAAGAAACCGTTGCCGCCGTGCAGGCCGCCGGCGCGAAGGCGATTGCGGTGCAGGGCGACCTGACCCAGCCCGCCAACGTCACACGGCTGTTCGACGAAGCGCTGAAGCAGTTTGGCAAGATCGATATCGCGGTGAATACCACGGGCATGGTCATCAGGAAGCCGATCGTCGAAGTGACCGAGCACGACTACGACACGATCTTCGCAGTCAACTCGAAGGCGGCGTTCTTCTTTCTGCAGGAAGCGGGCAAGAAGCTGGCGGATAACGGCAAGGTCGTTACTATCGTGACCTCGCTGCTGTCGGCTTACACGCCGTTCTATTCGATCTATCCCGGCAGCAAGGCGCCGATCGAACACTACACGCGCGCTGCTTCGAAGGAGTTCGGCGAGCGCGGCATCTCGGTGAACGCGATCGGCCCGGGTCCGATGGATACGCCGTTTTTCTATCCGGCTGAATCAAAAGAGTCCGCTGCCTATCACGCGACCGCCGCCGCTCTCAGCAAATCGACGAAAAGCGGCCTGACCGAAATCGGCGATATCGCACCGATTGTCAAATTCCTCGTCACCGACGGTTGGTGGATCACAGGGCAGACGATCTTTGCTAACGGCGGGTATACGACGCGCTAACTGTCAGGCCAGGCGCATTCGACCTATGCCTTGGCTTCCCGAGTCTTTGACGTTGCTTGTGCCTATGCAGCATTCATGCTTCAGTCTGGTTCGTGACAAAGCAAATGGAGCCGGACTTCAATGGATCAGGTCGACCTGCTGCGGGTCTTCGTGCATGTCGCCGATATGCGCAGTTTCATCAAGACAGCCAAGGCGCTGAACCTGCCGCGCGCGACGGTCTCGCTCGCCGTCCAGCAACTGGAACAGCGCATGGGTGCGCGTCTGTTGCACCGGACCACCCGGCTCGTGCAACTGACCCCGGACGGACAGACGCTGCTCGAACGCAGCCGTAGCTGGCTCGCGGACGCGGATGCGATCGACGGACTGTTCCGCAAGGCGCCCACCGAGATCGCGGGGCGTTTGAGCGTCGACGTGCCGAGCCGGATCGCCCGGCGGCTCGTGGCGCCCGCGTTACCGGCCTTCTTCGAGCGCTATCCGAACGTACAGGTGATGCTGGGCTCGACCGACCGGCCGATCGATCTGGTTCAGGAGGGCGTGGATTGCGCGATCCGCGTGGGACCGCTCGACAGCACGAGCCTCGTCGCCCGGCCGCTTGGTGCGCTGACGCTGATCAACTGCGCCAGTCCCGCCTATCTGGCCAGGCATGGCGTGCCGAACACACCCGAGGATCTGCCGAAGCACTGGGCGATCGATTACGCGTCGGCAGGCGGCGCGCGCATCGCCGCCTGGGAGTATCGAAGCGGCGAGCAGACCATCAATATGCCGATGCGCAGCCGGGTTGCCGTGAACAACGCGGAAACCTATATCGCCTGCTGCCTGTCGGGCCTGGGGTTGATTCAGATTCCGCGCTACGACGTGCAGGAGCACCTCGAAGCGGGTGAACTGGTCGAAGTGTTGCCGGCATGGCGCGCGGCGCCGATGCAGGTCTCGGCAATCTATCCGCATTGGCGGCACCGCGCGGATCGGGTCGAAGCGTTTGTGAGCTGGTTGATCAGTCTGTTGCAGAGCCGGTTCGATTGAAGGGTGCTTTAGCGGGGTTCTTTAACCGGCGCCATTCAAGCGCGGTGTGTGCTAACGGCAACCACCGCTCTCGTGGCCTCTCAGGTGCCATAAAGAGCGGACGCTATAATTGCCCCAAGCAGTTGCGGCCGCCGTCTCCAGAAGCCACCCCTGACGCGCCGGCCGGCCTTGTCCACCAACGCAGCGCGTCATACCCTCTACCGCTACGACCTTGCCCATGCAATTTCATCCGATCCAGTCCTTCACGCGCAAACGGCTGTCCGACGTCGTGTCCGACCAGATCAAACGGCTGATCTCGGACGGCGCGTTGATGCCGGGCGACCGCCTGCCCGCCGAGCGCGATCTGGCGACCCAGTTGGGCGTATCGCGTCCATCGCTGCGGGAAGCGCTGATCCGCCTGGAGGCGGACGGCTATATCGAGACCTCGGGGCGGGGCGGTTTTACGGTGGTGGACGTGACGGCGCCGATCATCTCGAAGCCATTGGCGGAGCTGCTGCTGCAGAATCCGCGCACCAGCGCCGACATTCTCGAACTGCGCCAGGGGCTTGAATCGATCGCGACGGTGTACGCAGCCGAGCGCGCCACCGCTGCCGATCTCAAGAAGATCCGCAACGCTTTCGAAGAACTGAAAACCTGCTCGCTCTCCGACGACCGCACGAACCTGCCGGAGCTGGACGCCGCCTTTCACCTGGCTATCGCCGATGCGACGCATAACGTCGCGCTCGCGCATGTGATCCACGGTATCCATACGCTGATTCGGGAAGGGATGCGGCAATACCATCGGCTGATCGATTACGACGATGCCAAGGAGCGTCAACTGTTGACGCAGCACCAGGCGATCTTCGACGCCGTGATGGCACGCGACGCCCAGAAGGCGCGCAAGGCCGCCGAGCGCCATCTGACTTTCGTACGCGAACTGTATGAAGAAGAGGAGGCCAAGCCATCCTGATGCCGCGGGACGGTACTCACGCTGAGGGCGCGGTACGTCCAGTCCATTGCGGTCGCGTCAAGGCTGGTATCCAAAGGCTGGCGCCCAAATTGACACGTTTCTCCAACTTCCTTATATTCTTGGTCAGACCAACAAGACCAGTCATACAAAAAGCGTACTTGGGCGGCCAGCAGCACGTCGCCGGACTGGAATCCGCAGTAGAGTAGGCACATGCGCCCGCATCCGGAGCGCAGCGCTTCGTCCCCTCAAATATGCCGGCCCCTCGATTCCATGAAAGTCGCTCTTTTCATACCCTGCTTTATCGACGCGTTCTATCCGGAAGTAGGCATCGCCACCCTTGAATTGCTTGAGCGCTTCGGCATCGAGGTGGACTATCCCCAGGAGCAGACCTGCTGCGGCCAGCCAATGGCGAACAGCGGCGCCCAGGCCGAAGCGGCCGGCGCGGAGAAGGTCTTTGCGCGCAATTTCGCGGGATACGACTACATCGTCGGACCTTCGTCGAGCTGCATTCATCACGTGCGCGAGCATCTGACTGCAATCGAGCAAACCTCCGAGGTGAAGAAGGTACGCGCCGTCGCCTATGAACTGGTCGAGTTTTTGCACGACGTGGTCGGCGCCCGTGACTTTCCCTGGGCTGAGTTTCCGCATCGGGTAGGGCTTCACAACAGCTGCAGCGCGTTGCGGCATCTGAAAGAGGCGTCGGTCTCGGAAATCGCCGGCACGCCGTTTTCGAAACCGCTAGCCTTGCTGAAGGGCGTCAAAGGCATCGAATTCGTCAAGCTCACCCGTCCCGATGAATGCTGCGGCTTCGGCGGCACCTTCTCCGTGACGGAAGAGCCGGTATCGGTCCGGATGGGGCAGGACAAGGTTCGCGATCACCTGAACGCCGGCGCGGAGTACATCGTCTCTGGCGATATGTCTTGCCTGATGCACCAGCAAGGTTGCGCGGAACGGATGAAAGCGGACGCACGTTTTATCCATATCGCGCAGGTTTTGAACGGAGCACGCGAATGAGCCGGATCGATCACGCAAAAGCCGCTGGCGCTTTCATCGCCAAGACGGAGCATGTGGCGTTTCATGACAAGCGTCTCTGGGATCTGCGCGAAAAGCGCGATGCGCAGGCGCACAACATCGCCGAATGGGAAACGCTGCGCGAGCTGGCCTCGGGCATCAAGGAACATACGCTGTCGCATCTGTCCGGGTACCTCGAACAGTTTGCCTCCGCAGCGGAAGCGAACGGCGTGACCGTGCACTGGGCGGCAACCGCGGAGGAGCATAACGAGCTGGTGTACCAGATCATGTCCGGACGCGGCATGACGACGCTCGTCAAGAGCAAGTCGATGCTCACGGACGAGTGTGCGATGCGCGAATATCTCGAGCCGCGCGGCATCACCGTGATGGAGACGGACCTCGGCGAGCGCATCCAGCAACTCGATCATCAGGACCCGAGCCATATGGTGGTGCCCGCCGTGCACAAGCTGCGCGCCGATGTCGCGCAACTGTTCGGCCGCACGATCGGCACCGATCCCGAGAACAGCGATATTCACTACCTCGCCGAAAGTCAGCGGATGAATACGCGGCCCTATTTCGTGCGCGAAAAGACGGCCGGCATGACGGGCTGCAATTTCGCAGTGGCGGAAACGGGCACAGTGGTGGTCTGTACCAACGAAGGCAACGCGGACCTGTCGGCCAACGTGCCGCCGCTGCATATTGCCTCGATTGGCATTGAAAAACTGATTCCGAAGGTCTCGGACCTTGGCGTGTTTGTGCGCATGCTCTCGCGCAGCGCGCTCGGCTCGCCGATTACGCAATACACGTCGCACTTCCGCGCGCCGCGTCCGGGCACCGAGATGCACTTTATCCTCGTCGATCATGGCCGCTCGGAGCGGCTCGCGATGCAGGAGTTCTGGTATTCGCTCAAATGCATCCGCTGCGGCGCGTGCATGAACACCTGTCCGGTGTACCGGCGCAGCGGCGGTCTCTCATACGGTGGTACGTATTCAGGGCCGATCGGCGCGATCATCAATCCGACCTACGATCTGAAACGCTATAGCGCGTTGCCGTTTGCTTCCACGCTCAATGGGAGTTGCACGAACGTGTGCCCGGTGAAGATCAATATCCATGAACAGATCTACAAGTGGCGGCAGGTGATTACCGAGCGCCATGAAGTGCCGTTCGTGAAGCAGGAAGTGCTGAAGATGGCCGGGCGTCTGCTGGCGAGTCCAACGCTGTACCGGGCGACGGTGTCGTCGATGGGCGGCGCGTTGCGGAGGCTGCCGAATTTCGTGCTGTATAACCCGCTCAATATCTGGGGCCGGCAGCGCGAATTGCCGGAAGCGCCGAAGCTGACGTTTCACGCGTGGTACCGGAAGAATCGTGGAGGTGGCGATGGCAACGCGTGAGGCTTTTCTCGCGAAGGTGCGCGCGGCGCAGCCGGAGGCGCGCGAGCGTCCCGAGGTGCCGCTGTTCGCATCGACCGGCGGCGACCTGCGGGCGCGTTTCACTGCGGCGTTGGCGGGCATGGGCGGAACGTGTGTCGAGGCCGCTTCGGGCGCCGACGTGCTTGCGTTGATCCGCGAGCGTTTCGGCGCGGAGGCCTCGGTGTGTTCGGCTACGTCCGAAGTACCGGGCACGCGCCCGTTGAGCGCCGACACACCACCGGTGTCGCTGCAGGACATCGACGTGGGCGTCGTGCGGGCTCGCTTTGGCGTCGCGGAGACCGGCTCGGTGTGGTTCAGCGAGCAGGAATACGTGGTCAACGCGATCGGCTATATCGTGCAGCATCTGGTCGTGCTGCTCGACCCTGCACAGATGATCGATGGATTGCAGGACGTCTACCGGCGGCCGGATTTTCAGCGTGCACGATATGCGGCGCTGGTGACGGGGCCGTCGGCCACAGCCGATATTGAAGGTGTGCTGATTCGCGGCGCACAAGGCGTGCGGTCGTTGACGGTGGTGTGGCTCAGCGAGCCGCATTGACGCTAGGGGTCGCGAGCAAACTGCTGAGCGCGAGGCCTGCGAGCGTGCCGGTCACAAGCAACGTGAACAGATAGAGGCCGCCTGGACCTGCGAGTCCCATGAGCGCCGACGCCAAAGTCGGCCCCGCGCTCGCGCCCAGCGAGAAGATCAGCAGCAGCCCGGCACTGACGGCGATACGCTGGCCGGCCGGAATGCAGTCGTTGACGTACGACGTCACCACGCCGTACAGCGAGAACACCACGCTGACATACACGTACCCAAGCACCTCGACCAGCGTGCCGCCAGGCAGCACGAACAGCAGCAGGCTGCACACCGCAGCAAGCGCAGTAATTGACAGGATGACGATGCGCCGGTCGAACAGATCGGCGAGCCTCGCAACCGGCCATTGCGGCAGGAGCGCCGCGAGCAGTGCGAAGCCCATGAAGTGCGAGACGTCGGTGACCGAATAGCCGAGCCGGCGCATGAACACCGGCTGCATTGTGTAGAAACCGCTGTTCAGCAGACCGGCGGCGAGACAGCCATACACTCCGAGCGGCGCCCATCTGTAGATCGTGCTCAAGCCCGAGAGTCCGCGTGCGAGACGCGAACCGCCGCTGCTCTCAGGAGCCTCCATCGGAGCAGTCGGCACGGGTGCGTTACCGGCCAGTGCAACCGGTATCAGTGAAGCGGAAAACAGCGCGCTGACGAGGCTGAAGAGGGCGAAGCCGGCCGGATCGGCGAGGCTGATCAGAAACTGCCCCGTGCCGACGCCCAGATAGTTCGTGATCATGTACGCGGAAAATACCCGTCCGCGCTGCGCGTTACTGGCTGACTGATGCAGCCAGCTTTCCACCACCGTGAAAATGCCGACGAGGCAAAAGCCCATCACAAAGCGCAACGCAGCCCACGTCGCGGCCGAACTCCACGCGGCATAACCGAGCGCGCAGCACGCCGAGACCGCGGCGAACGTGACAAAGGCGCGATGATGTCCGACCCGCCCGATCAGGCCGCCGCCCCATAGCGCGCCGACCATGAAGCCGATGTAATAAGCCGATTGCACTACGCCGACCACCAGCGACGGCGTCTGCTGCTGGATCAGCCGCAGCGAGATCAGCGTGCCCAGCAGGCCATTGCCGGTAATCAGAATCGCGTAGCCGAACAGCAGGATGGCGGTCGCCTGCAGGCCGCCGGCGGGTGCCGGTGTGCTTGCAGTTGCGGAGGTACTTGCGGGGTAGGCAGGGTGTGCTGCGATAGACGGCGTGGACGGCAGACCGGCCGCCGCGTCGCGGATCCAGGATTCGTTGACCGGTTTCATCGTATGCGTCGGGAGCCATGCAAGGGTGCTGTTTCTGGTGCAACACATGTTGGCCCAGGTCAGGTACCCGAAGCAATTGCTGCAATTCACACAATTGATGTGGTCGCGGTGGTAGCGTCGAATGTCAAACATTCTTAGAACGCGCTTCGAAGCAGCCGAAATGTGCCGATCGATTTGAGCCGGCACGCATTCTTATGACATCATTTGCCGGCGTCCGACGTTGACCCCCGCCAGGCGATCCATTTCGCATAGCGACACGGTCAAGACGCAACTGGCGCTTTGCCCCGTCTGGAGCTGGAGCGCCAAACCGCTATTCCGTCATTCACTCTGAGGCGAAACCATGAAGTCGACATTTGCCGTACCGTTTTTGATCGTATCGTTACTGGGTACGTCCGTTGCCGCTATTGCCCAGCCGCACAATGATGATCACGGCCAGCGCCCGGTTCAGCGTGGACATGGCCGCGGACCTGCACCGCATGAGGCGTCGATGGGCGGCCCGGGCGGTCCGGTTCCGCACAACGATTGGCACAAGGGCGAACGGTTGCCGGCGGAGTACCGCGATCGTAACTACGTGGTCGACGACTGGCATGACCACGGCCTTCAGGCGCCGCCGCGCGGATATCAGTGGGTCGGTGTGAACGGCGACTACGTGCTCGCCGCCGTCGCAACCGGCGTTATTGCCAGCGTCCTGCTCAACGCGCATTAAGCGACCGGGCTGAGAACGATGGTTGCCGATGCCGGCAACAGGTTTGCGTTCTATCGGTTGCGAGGTCTGCCGTTCGTTGTCTCGAGCGGCAGATCTGCTGTGGTTGTTTGCCTGAGCCCCTTCAGTCCACCCGTCGCCACACCGAAATCGGCACATCGCCATTCGGGCGATGTGTCACGCGGTAGCTCAATTCACCGTCCTTAAGTTCGTAGCTTCGCTTTTGCGACTGTCCTTCCCAATTGGGAAAGGACGCGTTCTCTACATGGAACGTCAAGGTTCCATTAACCGGGTCGACGCTGATCGTACCGAAGTGAGTGCTGGAACCCATGACGGCCTCTTTGTACTCGGCCGGTGTTCCCGCGCCCTTGTCGCCCGAAGCGAATTGCGGGCGGTCCGCCTTGAAAATCTGCAGCGAATAGTGTCCCTGAGAGTCGATCAGCAGCAGTCCCTTGTTTTGCATACCGGGCGCGCAGATGCGCCGCCGGCTTTGGCGCAATTGAAGCGGGTTGTGATGGAGAATGCGACGGCTAACCTTGGTTCGTAGGGTTCTGACTATGTCAGCGCGTTGCAGCGCGCGCTGAACCCTTCGACGCTCTAGCGATCCACGCGCTGCTGCATTTGCGCCGGGTAACGATCCCCGACTACTTTGATCTGCTTAAGCGCCGCTTCAATCGCCGACAGATCGTTACCCGACAGTTCGACCGCGGCGGCGCCGATGTTCTCTTCCAGCCGATGCAGTTTCGTCGTCCCCGGAATCGGCACGATCCACGGTTTTTGCGCGAGCAGCCACGCAAGCGCGATCTGCGCACGGGTCGCACCCTTGCCGTCGGCGATCTGTCCGAGCACCTCGACCAGATGAGCATTGGCCTTGCGGTTCTCTTCCGAGAAACGCGGCACGATGTTGCGGAAGTCGCCCTGGTCGAAGGCGGTGGTCTCGTTGATCGCACCGGTTAGAAAGCCCTTGCCTAGCGGGCTGAACGGCACGAAGCCAATCCCGAGTTCCTCGAGCGTCGGAAGCACACTTTCCTCCGGCTCGCGCCACCACAGCGAATACTCGCTCTGCAACGCGGCCACCGGTTGCACGGCATGCGCGCGGCGGATCGATTGGGCGCCCGCTTCGGACATGCCGAAGTGCTTGACCTTGCCCTGCTGGATCAGATCCTTGACGGCCCCGGCCACATCTTCGATCGGCACGTTCCGGTCGACGCGATGCTGGTAGAACAGGTCGATGCGATCGGTCTTCAGACGCTTCAGCGAAGCCTCGGCCACGGCACGGATGCGCTCGGGCCGGCTGTCGGTCGGCAGCTTTGAATCGCCGTCCTGAAAGCCGAACTTCGTGGCGATCACCACTTCGTCGCGCATCGGAGCAAGGGCTTCGCCCACCAGCTCCTCGTTGGTGAACGGGCCGTAGCATTCGGCGGTATCGAAGAACGTGACGCCTCGTTCAAAGGCGGTCTGGATCACCTTGATGGCTGCGGACTTTTCGGTGGCTGGCCCAAAGCCAAAACTCAAACCCATGCAGCCGAGACCGAGCGTCGATACCTCGAGACCGCTGTTTCCCAGTTTGCGTTTTTGCATGTCCATTCTCCTTTCGAAAATTGCGGGCGGCCGCCTGCCCCGAGGGGCGGTGCGATGTATGAAGGTATCTTAGGCTGTTGTATGTTGCTCAACAATCAGGCTAGACTTGCACAGCATATTGAGGAGAATTCAACTATGCCGCGTGCCGGCCTGTCCGAGCTGACTGCTTTCATTGCCATTGCCGAGCATCGAAGCTTCCGCGCAGCGGCGCGCACGCTCGGAGTCTCACCGTCGGCGCTGAGCCATTCAATGCGAGGTCTGGAGGAGCGGATAAACGTGCGACTGTTCAATCGCACGACCCGGTCCGTCGCGCTCACCGAAGCCGGCGAACAACTTCTGCGGCGCGTTGGTCCTGCCGTCGCCGACCTTGAAGACGCGGTGAACGAGGTTGCTTCCACGCGCGATCGTCCGTCGGGCTCAATCCGGATTAGCGCATCGGAGTCGGCGGCAAGGCCGCTCGTGCGCCATGTGCTTCCGGAGTTTCTCGCGGCTTATCCAGACATCCATGTCGAGTTCGTGGTGGACACGCGATTGGTGGATATTGTCGCGGACGGTTTCGACGCCGGCATCCGGGTGCTTCAGGACGTACCGCGCGACATGATCGCGATTCGCTTCGGACCGGATATGCGGTTCGCGGCTGTGGCATCGCCTGAGTATCTGTCGCGTCATGAGTCGCCAAAAGAACCGCACGATCTGAAGCAGCACCGTTGCATTCGCTTTCGCTTTGAGAGCGGAGCGCTGTACCGCTGGGATCTCGAGCATCGTGGCAAAACAGCGAGCATCGATGTCGACGGGCCGATGACACTCGGCAGCCTTAACCTGATGGTCGAAGCAGCGCTGGCCGGCATCGGGATCGCGTGGGTGCCCGAGTATCAGGTCGCCGAGTTCCTGGCGTCGGGTCATCTGGTTCATCTGCTGCCCGAGTGGAGTCCGTCGTTTCCTGGGACGTGTCTTTACTATCCCGCCAATCGTCATCCGCCGATCGCACTCAGGTTGTTTGTTCAGGCGGTGCGTGAGTGGGCGAGCCGGTCGCAATAGTCTCTGGCTTTACCGCTTGCTCATATCGAGTCTTGACCGGGGAAACAAAGGTGATGACGAACGGCATTTCATGTCCTACGCATCAGATCGCCTCGCGACATCCGACACGATCCGTTGAAATGTCGCACAAGCACAACATGCATCAATTGACAGACCACGCATTCAAAGAGAAACTCGGCCTCATGATCTCGAACCTCATCCCAGCATTCGCGCTGCAAGGCGGCGAGGGTTTCCGCAAGGACACCCTGGGGGAGGCTCGTTCGCTTTAGATTTACAGGTACAAGCGTCGATCAACAGGCCTCTCCGGAAACGGATGAGGCCTGTTTTGTTTGTACCGTCTCCGTTTCCGACCTTACTAACGGAGATATCTATGAACACGAAAACATCGACCCCCGCCCGTGACGGCGAGTCCATCCAAACGATCTACCCGACCCGGCGTCCCACCGGGTCAAGCGTCGACAACGACTTCCACGCCCGGCATCAAGCCGAGCGAGCGATGACGATAGCGCGATCACGGATGTTCTATCCGTTCGAATATTGGGCGCATGGAAGCCCGGGCATTCAGGCTGACGTGGAAGACTCGCCGGCTGACTCACGTCCCGGTCGCGCAATCGAACGTCGATCCTTCAAGCGGCCGGTGATCCTTGCCGGATGGCTGCAAGATTTCGCGATGCATTTGTTCCATCGGGCGCGCGGGCCTTGAAACGGTGCGGCCCGCGGACTCGTGACTAACGGGTTCCGCGGGCCGCGACCGCCAACGTTGTCTTGTCGCATTACAACCAACCTATGGCGGCAGTTTGTCGCCTGACGGCGCGATCATGTCTGGAGGATCCGGGATTTCCCGGAACACTTCAGACGGCGCCTCCGAATGACTCTAAGAAGCACACTTAAACAGCCATTCCTGAATGGCGTAGCGAAACTGCCCGACTTCATGCAGCGCGCAATGCTAACGCCACAGTTGCGCCGCATCTGCATTCGCGTGCCGCTGCTGCGCGCGGTGTACTCGGGCTGTCTGCGCCGTCATCCCTTCGACCTGCAATTTGGTATCGATACCAGCGGCCTGGTGGACGCATTCGCGTTGCAGCGCGATCCGCTCCTTGCCGATCAACTGAGTCCTTACATGGGCTCACAGCCGACCATCATTCGCCGCGCGCTCGATACGCTCGGCGATATCGCTGGCTATACGTTCGTCGACATCGGCTGTGGCAAGGGCCGGCCGCTGATCGTCGCGTCCGAGTATCCGTTCGCGCGGGTACTGGGCTACGACATCAGCGTCGACCTCGTGAAGACCGCGAACGAAAACGCAGCCGCCATCGCGCGACGCTTTCCGGCACGTGCACCGATCCGCGCGGTCGTTGCGAATGTCGCCGACATGGCTGTGCCGTCCGGCAACGTAGTCGTGTTCATGTTCAATCCGTTCGGCCCTGAACTGATGACCACGCTGTTGCACAAGCTCGAAGAGGCGCTCGCGAACGGCGCAATCCAGCATCTTTTCCTCGTCTACGACAACCCGGTCTGCGGCGATGTGTTCGACGGTTCGGAACACTTAAAGCGCTGGTTTGCGACGATGTTCGACTACGATCAGCACGAACTGGGTTTCGGACCGGAGGAGCGGGAAGGCGTCGTCATCTGGCAAAGCGTGCGCGGTGCGCGGCCCGATGCTTTTACCGACCGCAATCGTCGCATTACGACTAAAGACAAACTGAGCGCAGCAGTTGAATAGCGTCGAACGGTCATTCGGCGCGGCGCGCGACCATGCCTGCACATTGCCCGGCGCTCCGCCAGGTCTTGTCCGCCAAAATCCAGAAACGGCCGAAACCATAGGTCGCGCGCGTGTGCTTTTCGTTCGACACTATGCGCTGCCGCCAGACCACCTTTACCCCTGCGCGTAGATTGCCCGTTATGGCAGGACGGCAAATCCGCCACGCGGCATGCGCTGCAAAATAATTCAGGAGTCCAGTGTCTACAGCCACGGCCGCGATGCTCGAACCCTCATCGCCGACAGCTTCGTTTCGATACGACGTACGATCGTGCGAGACGCTCGCTGCATTTCGCGCGTTGCAGCCACAATGGTGCGCGTTGTCCGCGACAGCAGAGGCGCATTCCCCGTTCAGTAGTTTCGAATACTGCGAGCTTGCGGTTGAACGTGCGTTGGCGCGCGGTGCGGTGATCGAAGTCGCGATGGTGTACGGCGCGCACGAATTGCTCGCGCTGTGGCCGGTCGCGATTACTCGCAAAGGAGCGCTGCGGCTCGCGCATTCGCTTGGTTGCGGAAGCGGCGAAGAATACGGCGGACCGTTGATCAAGGACACGCGGCGCACCGAGCTCTACCCGGCCGCGGTCGCTGCGATGATGCGGATTCATGCGGATGTGCTCGAAATTCCGATGGTCGAAAACGGCGGTGCATTGCAGCACGCATTGAGTGCTGCACCTGGCTCGTGGGTGCGGCGACGGCTGCCACCGCGCTGGCGCGAGTTGCCAGGATACGCGATCGGACTGCGCGCCTATCCGTCATGGGACGACTTCCTCGCGACGCGCAACGCCACGCTGCGCTCCGCCTTGCGTTCGAGTGTGAAGCGGCTGCGCCGCCAGGGCGACGTAAGTTTCGGCTGGTGCCGCACGGCCGACGAAGCGCAAAGCACGCTGACGTGGTTGTTTGAAAACAAACGCAATTGGGCTGTTGCGCGCGGGATCGGGTCGCGCTACCTGATGGACAATCAGGTGCGCGATTTTTTCATCGCGCTGGCGCGGCGCACAGACCTGTCTAACGTTCCGCTCGTCGCATTCGTGACGGTGGATGGGCGGCCGGTAGCGGCTTCGGTCAACCTCGTCGGCACGCGGACCGTCGAGTATTTCATCACGACCTATGACGAGGCCTTCGGGACGTTTTCGGTGGGGAATCTGCTCGTCGAGTTTCTCGCGCAATGGGCGCACGCGAATGGCCGCGACTTCGATTTCCGGCCGCTGCACGGCGACTATAAAGCGCGTTGGGCCGATCGGGTGACGCGGCATGAATCGCTACTGCTCGTGCTGAATCTGCGCGGGCGGTTGATCGAGTTGCCGTTGTTATGGGCGCTGGCGGAACGCGTGTATCGGAAGTTAGCGGCGGTTTTAACGAAGCGACTGTAGGAGGCGAATTTCATCTCGCTCATGTAGATTGACGCGTTTTCCACCCAGAGCGAGTTCAACATCATGACGCCATTCGATCAAGCCAAAGCCGACAAGTCGTCCCCGAAACACGAACGTTGGCCGCATCTGCGGTTTCACCTTCCTTACAACCACGTAACGTCGACCTTCGGAGACGACTGGTTTGCGCTCAAGGCCGAAGCGTTCGCGCGCTTCTTCGGCACGCCTACGTTTCTCCTCGGGCAGACCCTGATCGTCGCAATCTGGGTCATCCTGAACATGACGGGCGTCACCAAATTCGACGTCTATCCTTTCATCCTTCTCAATCTTGCTTTCAGTTTGCAATCTGCCTACGCGGCGCCATTGATCCTGCTGGCGCAGACGCGTCAGGCCGATCGCGACAAGGCACTCGCAGATGCGGACGCCCAGCATCGGGAAGCGATCGCGAAGTCCGCCGAGGAGCGGCAACTGCAGATGGCTGAGCACACCTCACAGATGGCCACGCTGTTGAAGCAGAACACCGAACTCACGGAAATCACGCGGCAACTGAGCCAGAGGATCGAGGCGCTGACCATCGAAATGCACGCGAAGGTGCTGTCGGCAAGGTAAGCGCGGCGGGGAAAGAACACGTAAGTCTTTCTGAGGGCGGCCGACTGGTCGCCGCTTAAAGAATTGAGGCGATTTGCCGATAAAACATGGAGACCTTGACAATTCGAGCCACCGCACTGAGTGGAACCGGAATAGTGTCGCCTTCGTTTTCCACGTAGCGTAACGGGTCTCCTGATCACGTGTTGCTTGCGGGATGTGTCGCGACGCCGCGCAACGAGTCGGCGCCCGGTTCTGTCAGTCACAGCAAATAAGGACGTTATCTTGCCGTTTCTTAAGAACATGAGAGTCGTGACGCAGCTTGTTTCAGGCTTTGCGGTGGTTATCCTGCTGCTGATCGGGCTAGGGGCGTTTTCGCTCTACGAGGTGAGCGCCGAAAACGACCACGTCGCAGCGCTTCGCGATAAATGGTCAGCCAGTGTCAGCAGCAGTCTGCGGATGCAGAACGCTCTGAACCAGATCCGTCTGTCCGAGTTCCGCATGGCCTCCACCGACAAGGTTGCCGAGGCGCAGGCGGTGGATGCGAGGATGGCGCCGCGCATCGAGGCGTTCCGCAGCGCGAGTGCGGAATACGAAAAGCTCATCTCCGAACCGGAGGAGAAGACGGCGTTTGCGGACATCCAGCTCCTGATGTCGCAGTACATGGACCTCGATCAGCAGGTTCGGACCGCGGCGAAAGCGGGCAATCCGCAGCAGGCCATGAGCGTCCTGACCGGACAGTCCGGGACGGTTCGCGATGCCATCGCGAAAGACATCGACAAGATCGTCGCTATCAATGAGCAAGGCACGTCGCAAGAAGGGAAGGTGGCCGACGAGGCGTACCACACTGCGATCGCGCTGGTAGTCGGTTTGATCGTCGCGGCGGCTGCTGTCGCGCTGGGCGTGGCGCTCTTTATCGCCCGCGGCTTCGCGCGGCAACTCGGCGGAGAACCTGGCGAGGCCGCGGCCATCGCGAGCGCGATTGCAGCCGGCAATCTGCGCGTCGCCGTGCGGTTGAAGGCGGGGGACAACACGAGCCTCATGCATTCGCTTGCCACCATGAAAGAGCAGTTGACGGGCATCGTCCGAGGCATCAAAAGCTCGAGCGAATCCATTTCCGTGGCGGCCGGCGAGATTGCGCAAGGCAACACCGATCTGTCCCAACGAACGGAAGAGCAGGCCGCTTCCCTGGAGCAAACGGCGTCCAGCATGGAACAGTTGACCAGCGCCGTACGCCACAACGCAGACAACGCCAAGCAGGCAAGCCAGCTGGCCGGCGCGGGCTCGGGCGTCGCGCAACGCGGCGGTGCGGAGATTGGGCGCGTCGTTGCGACCATGCAAGAGATTGCCGAAAGCTCGGCGCGGGTCGCGGAGATTATTAGCGTCATCGAAGGGATCGCATTCCAGACCAACATCCTGGCGCTCAACGCGGCGGTCGAGGCGGCGCGCGCTGGCGAACAGGGCCGTGGGTTCGCCGTGGTGGCCGGCGAGGTTCGTGCACTCGCGCAACGAAGCGCGAGCGCCGCGAAGGAAATCAAGGATCTGATTACGGAATCGGTCACGAGGATCGATACGGGATCGAAGCTGGTCGAAAACGCGGGCCGCACGATGGATGAAATCGTATCCTCCGCGGGGCGCACGACCGACATCATGAACGAGCTTGCTGCCGCGTCCGAGGAGCAAAGCATCGGCATTGGGCAGGTGAATACCGCGGTTACCCAGATGGACGAAGTCACCCAGCAAAACGCGGCACTCGTCGAGCAGGCATCGGCTGCGGCGCAGGCGTTGGCGCAGCAGGCGCAAGCGCTGCGCGATGCGGTGTCGGTCTTCAGTGTCGATAGCGAGATGTCCTACGCAGCGCCGTAGAACGTCTGCACGCAGGACGTCTGCAGCGTGCGACGTATGGCGGCGTCCCGCAATCTTCTCTTCCTCCTCTGCCTCTGAACCGCTGCCGATTACGCTGCGATCTTGCCGCGATCGTTGACTCCCTGCGCGATTCCGCTCGCTACGAACGGTCCCGGTTGCGAGTCCGGGTGGCGCCCGTGATGATCGCGACGCCGAGCATGATGACCGCGACGATTTCGATCGTGTGCTGCGAGACGTGCATGGCGATGAGCGCCCAGCAGACGCCGCCTATCAGAACGATCCAGCCCACTAGATAAATGACCAGGGTCATCGTGTTCTCCTTTTGTGGTCGACGGCTGCGACGGGCTGCCTGCCATGTGCGCTTCATCCCGGTGCGGTCGTCGAAAGATGGGGCCGGCGCGAGTTACCAGCCGGTCTGTTGAGTAGCAGATTCCGCGCCTGAGGAGGCGAGCTGAAGACCGAGGCCCGAAGCCGGACTCTTGCCGACGCCGCCAACGCCACCAACTAATGTGTCCCGTCACCCACCCGCAAGCCGACAACGTTCTTCAGATAACGCTCGAGCGAAGCCACGTCCTCCGACTCACCACGTACCGCAACCACCTGGTCAGGCCTGATCAGCACCCATCCTGCGCCTTTGAACCCGTAGCGTCGACGCGCGTCGCCGGAAGGGTCGTCAGCAGCATCGAGCGCCACAACCTGGACCGCATCGTCATGCGCAGCAGCCAGCGTCTCGGCACGCGACACTTCGCTGCGTTCGCGAAACGCGATCAACGTGTGCCGTACATCCAGCAGAGGCCATAGCGTGCGCGGCGATCCATCGGCTGCGTGGACCCAGCGCAGATCCAGCGCACGTGTGCCGGGAAAGCCGCGCGACGGATGACGCGCACTTTCGGCGAGCGCAACCAGCGGGCCGTCGTGATAGGTCACTTCCGTTTCGGCCATCTCGGTACGCAACCTCTCCTGCAATGCCGGCATGTGATCGAGCACGGACACTGCTGCGTCGCGTGCGAGACGCGCAAGCGGATGCGGCGCCATGCCGACGTGCAGCAGTCTTGCCGCGTTGGCGATCACGTTGCGCGCAACCGGTCGCCGTTCGGCCTCGTAGCTATCGAGCAGCGTCGCGGCGTCGCCGCGTCCCTGAAGCACGTAGGCGAGCTTCCAGCCGAGGTTCGCCCCGTCCTGAATGCCGGTGTTCATACCCTGGCCGCCTGCGGGACTGTGAATGTGCGCAGCGTCGCCCGCGAGAAATACGCGACCCGTGCGATAGCGTGCCGCGAGTCGCTCGTTGATCCGAAACGTGGACAGCCAGCCGGGTTCCGATAACGTCGCGCCCGGTGGCCCGTGGCGTGTGATCTTCTGCTGCAGTTCATCGAGGGTCGGCGGCTCTTCGCCGCGCGCCGCCGCTTCATCGTCGACGCGGCGGCTGATCACCCGCCATACGTCATGAGCGAACGGAAACAGCGCGACCGTCCCCCCGCCGTGCCACCAGATATGGATGCTGTGCCGGTCGAGATCGACCCCGTCGATGCGCACGTCGCCCAGCAGATAGGTGTCGGGTTCCGTGTCCCCCTCGAACGCGATATCGAGCGCATGCCGCACCGCGCTGCGCGCGCCGTCGGCGCCGACCAGCCACGAGGCAGTCGTGTTCTCGATTCGTCCATCGGCATGCCGCAGCGTCGCGGTCACTGCGTCGGATGCTTCGCTAAGCCCGGTCAGTTCCACCCCACGCTCGATCACGCCGCCCATATCGACGAACTTCGCCGTGAGGATCGCTTCGGTTTGCGACTGCGGGAGCAGAAGGGGATTGGGATGAGCGCTGTCGATGCCGTCTTGCATCGACACGCGCGCAAGCCGCCGCGCGCCGTCGCCGAACGTCACTGCGCTCATCGCTACGGCCGCCTCGTCGAACGCCGCGCCGACGCCGAGGCTGCTCAACACTTCGAGGCTCGCCGGCCATACGGCGAGTGCTTTCGACAGGTCCGCAGGCTTCTCGAGCCTGTCGATCACCCGCGTTGCAATGCCGTAACGACGCAGCGTCAGCGCCAGTGTCAATCCCGTCGGCCCCGCGCCGGCGATCAAAACAGGGGTGTGCTGCTCCATGGCGAATTCCTCCCAAGATTGGCGGGTATCGGCATCAAGAGTAGATGCCGGACGACCCATCCGGTAAAGCCCGTTTTCAGCCCACGCAAATGGCACGCCTGCGCTACCCGCGGACGCCGCGAACATGCCGTCTTGGTGAAAGGCCCGATTGCAAATCTTTTTCAAAGCCGCATGATGGTGTAAGTATTTAATAAATGTGACGGAAGCGCGTACCATACGCAGGTTCGCCGTCTTTGCCCACACCACAAGCCACGATTTATGACGCAGGAATCGACCCCTCCCGCCTCACCCGCAGCACCCGTCCAACATCCGCCACTACGAGGCGGCCAGCTTGTGATCGCCACGATCGTCGTGGCGCTGGCGACTTTCATGACGGTTCTGGACACGTCGATCGCGAACGTGGCGGTCCCCAATCTGTCGGGCAACCTCGGGGTGTCCGTCGACGAAGGGACGTGGGTCATCACGATCTTCGCGGCCGCCAATGCGGTGTCCATTCCGCTGACGGGGTGGCTCACGCAGCAGATTGGTCAGATCCGGCTTTTCGTCGGCGCGATCCTGATGTTCGTGTTTGCCTCGTGGCTCTGCGGCATCGCCCCGGACCTGCCGTTCCTGCTGGGCGCGCGGATTCTGCAGGGACTCGTGGCAGGCCCGCTCATTCCGTTGTCTCAGGCTGTCCTGTTGAGTTCCTACCCGAAGGCCCGGGCCAACATGGCGTTGGCCCTCTGGGCGATGACGGCCACCGTGGGCCCGATCGCGGGGCCGGTGCTGGGCGGCTGGATCACGGACAACTACAGCTGGTCCTGGATCTTTTACGTCAACATTCCGGTTGGTTTCATCGCCGCCAGCGCCACCTGGTTCATCTACCGCAAGCGCGAAACGCCGACCAGAAAGCTGCCGATCGACGCCGTCGGTCTCGCGCTGCTCGTCACATGGGTCGGGTCGCTTCAGGTGATGCTCGACAAGGGACGGGACCTCGACTGGTTCTCGTCTTCGTTCATCGTTGCGCTGGCGCTGATTGCGCTCGTCAGCTTTGCGTTCTTCCTCGTGTGGGAGCTGACCGAGAAGCATCCGGTCGTCGACCTCAGGCTCTTCGCGTTGCGCAATTTCAGCAGCGGCACGATTGCGATTTCCGTCTCCTACGCGCTGTACTTCGGCAACCTCGTTCTGTTGCCGCAGTGGATGCAGGAGTACCTCGGCTATCGGGCTTTCGATGCGGGTCTCGTCACTGCGCCCGTCGGAATTTTCACCGTTATGCTTTCGCCTTTTATCGGGCGCATGCTGCAGCTGGTGGACGCCCGGACGCTGGTGTCCATCGCTTTCGTGGGTCTGGCGGGCGTGTTTTTCATGCGCACGCAGTATCTGAGTACGGTGGACGCGTGGCATCTGGTGATTCCTACTTTGCTGCAGGGCATTCCGACCGTCCTGTGGTTCGTTCCGCTCGTGTCGATCATCCTCTCGGGACTGCCGCCTGAACGCATTCCAGCGGCGGCCGGGCTTTCCAATTTCGCGCGTATTTTCTGTGGCGCGGTCGGCACGTCCATCGCGGGCACGGTCTGGGGCCACCGCACTGCCGTGCATCACGTTCGGCTCATGGAGCAGGCGAACATCGACAATCCGGTTTTCAATTCAGCCATCGCGTCGTTGCAATCGCAACTACATCTGGACGTGGGGGCCGCGCACGCAATGTTTGAATCGATGGTCACGAGTCAGGCTGCGGTCATGGGGCTGGACGACTTCTTCTACGCGTCCACATTCATTTTCATCCTCATCATCCCGCTGATCTGGATCACCCGGCCGGCGAAGGGCGGAGCGGACTCTGGAGAAGCGTCCGCCGCGCATTGAGCCTAGCCGGGATCTGCGGCACGGTGCGAAACTTCGAATAGCGGCGACGCAGATGTGACGACCGACCGGCGAGGCACTCGCCTTACCAGGTGCCGGCGGCCGTCACATCGATCCAGCGTCTGCCGCCACGGCGCGCCGGATTGGCCATGGGCTTGTCGCTGACGATCTGCGTTGGCTGGCTGGAGTGGCGCATCACTTCCGCTGCCACGTCTTCGCTCAGCCAGTGCCACCGCGACGCGCTTCGCCTGCCGAGAAGAATCAGGTCGGCACCGGTCTCTTCCGCGACGGCGGCAATCGCGCGACCCACCGTCATGCCCGAAAACGGCAGCGTCACCATGCGGACTTCCGCCGGCAGCGCATGAGTATCCAGCACACTCCTGACGTGCGTGACGACACGGTGTCCGTGTGCTTCCATGGCCTCGACGATCAGGCCGAAGTTGCAGTCCGCACCCCCGATATAGCTGGGCGATGGATCGACTACGTGCAGTGCAACAACTTGCGCATCGTACTTTCGCGCGGCTTCGATGGCGGGTGCCAGGACGCTATCGGCGGAGCTTGTACTGACTGCAACGAGAATCTTCTTGAACATGATAGGTATCCTCAAGTATTTGCCAGGCAGGGCACGGCAGCAGGTTGGTGCTCTGCGTGATCCATGGCCGCATCATCGCGCGGCAGAGTGAGCAGGAAATTAGCGCGGGCGCTCAGCAGGTTCGCTCAGTAAGCCCGCTCAGTAAGCCCGCTCAGTAAGCCCGCTCAGTAAGCCCGCTCAGTAAGCCCAGTAGCCGTAGCGTTGCGGGTAGCCGTAAACAACAGGAGCCGGCACAACTGCGACAGGCGGCGGAGCGTAGGCCGGCACCGTGCTATAGACGGCCGGCTGGGAAATGGTGTTGCCCTTTGACGCCATACATTGCGCGTAGGCGGCGTCGTAGCGCGACTGCAGGCTGGCCGAGGTGGCTTGCGTGTTGTTTGCGCCAACAGCACTGCCGAACAGGAGGCCGGCGCCCGCGCCGATTGCTGCGCCGATGCCGGCATTGCCCGCTGCTGCACCGAGCAGCGCGCCGGCGGCCGCACCGCCCACGGTGCCGACGGCCGTACTGCCGACGCCTTCCGGTATTGCGCTATGGGCCGGTGCGCCGGCATTGTCGGAGCGGAACGCGTAGTCGCGGCAGGCGTAGTCTTCCTGCTGGAACACGTTCATCGGTTTGCCGCTGGGCGGCAGTGCGACGACTGACGGGCCGGACGGCGGAATAACGGCGCAGCCGGTGAGCGCAATGGCGACGAGCCCTACGGGCAGGGCCAGGCGAGTGATTCGTACGAGCTTCATGATGTTTGCCTCCTCTATTCGATGACGCCATCTTGAGGGGGCAAACTTAGCGGCGAATTAGGCTGATGCTGTGCGCTGTGTGTGGGGTGGGCCTCGGTGCTGCTCGATGACGCGGGGACGCACGGTTGAACGTGCATAATCGTTGTTTCGAACCGCAACCGCAGCGCAAGGAGACGCCATGCCAAAGGACCGGGCAGACCACAGCGGCGGACCGCTCGCCCGATCCTCCGAAGCAGCCACCTTCGATGTCAAAGCCAGCGCCCTGCAAGACCCCGCCTTGCTGCGCCGTTTGCTGCGCGCCAAAGATCGCATGGATGCCGCCTCGCACGAGGCATGGCCCGTCAAGCGGCTGGCCGAGGTCAGCGGCGTCTCCGAAGCCCATTTCGCGCGCTCGTTCAAGCAGGCCTTCGGCGTGCCGCCACACCGTTACCTGCTGACTCGCCGCATCGAACAGGCGACCACGCTTCTGCGCGACACCGAGCTAAGCATCACGGAAATCGCCTTCGCAACCGGTTGGGAGAGCCTGGGCACTTTCGGCCGCACATTCCACGACATCACCGGACGCAGCCCCAGTGCGATGCGCCTCGAGGCCCGCGCTAACCTGCCTGGACTTGACCGCATGCCTGCCTGTGTCGTGAAGGCCGCGCAACGCCCGGATCTGACGATCGCAGTTTTGGAGAAGCGCCGCCGCGTGGTCAAAGGTACAGTGCGGCCATCCATCAAGGAGGTGTCATGAACCAGGGTATCAATGTAGTGGGCCTGTATGTCGACAACCAGGACGAAGCGCTCGCGTTTTACGTCGACAAACTCGGATTCAATGTCCACACGGACGTGCGCAACGGTTCCTATCGCTGGCTCACGGTCCAGCATCCGGAACAGCCGTCGTTCCAGCTCGGGCTGTTCACGCCCGGGCCGCCGATTCACGACGAAGCCACCGCGCAAACCCTGCGCGCGATGGTCGCCAAGGGGGCGATGCCGCCTCTCGTCCTCGCAGTGGCCGACTGCCGCGCCAGCTATGACCGTCTGAAAGCGAGCGGCGTGGAATTCACCCAGGAACCGATAGAGCGCTACGGCAGCATCGATGCCGGTTTCCGCGATCCCGCTGGCAACGGCTGGAAGATGATCCAGTCCGCGCCGGCAAACGCTGCCTCATCGGCGTAAGCGGGTCGCCGCGCCGACCTCAGTGCCCGGCGAGAAACGCGCTTACGTCCTGGCCGCAGACGCTTTGCATCCTCCGGCATAATCGGCTGAACGCTTTATTGTTTAGTCTTGCCGCTCTGGAGGCGTCATGCTTAAAAGCATTGCAACCAATCTGCTCGAGATTGCCTATGACGAACAAGGCGATAGCGCAGGATGGCCGGTTATTCTGCTGCACGGTTTTCCCTACGATATCCACGCGTACGACGAAGTGACGCCACGCCTGACGGCCAAAGGTGCGCGCGTTATCACCCCTTATCTGCGCGGCTATGGACCAACGCGCTTTCTCGACTCGACCACACTTCGTTCGGGCCAGCAGGCCGCACTCGGTGCGGACCTGTTGGCGCTGCTCGATGCGCTTCAGATCGAACGGGCCGTGCTGGGCGGATATGACTGGGGTGGCCGCGCCGCGTGCATCGTGGCGGCGCTGTATCCATCCAGAGCGCGCGGCCTTGTCTCGGTTAACGGCTACAACATCCAGAATATTGCTGCTGCCATGCGGCCGAGTACGCCGGAAAAAGAATATCGCTTGTGGTACCAGTATTACTTTCATGGCGAGCGCGGCCAGGCTGGACTGACCGAAAACCGCTTCGAGTTTTGCCGCCTGCTGTGGTCGTTATGGTCGCCCACCTGGCGCTTCGACGACGATACCTACGCTCGCTCAGCGGCCGCCTTCGATAATCCGGACTTCGTCGACGTGGTGATCCATTCGTATCGGCACCGTTACGGACTCGTCGATGGCGATCCCCAGTTTGATGAAATGGAGCGGCGCTTATCGTCCACACCGTCGATCACCGTACCAACGGTCACGCTAGAGGGCGACGCCGATGGCGTTACGCCGCAGGGAGGAGGGCAGGCGTCCCTGAAGCAGTTCACCGGGCGCCACGAGAACCGCGTCGTGCCGAATGCAGGCCACAATCTCCCGCAGGAGGCACCGGAAGCGTTCGCCGGCGCAATTCTCGATGTCAACGCGTGGGCGGGTTGAGGAGAGAGGAAGACGCGATACCGCCCGGTCAGACAATGCCGCCGAGTTTTCCGCCGGCACGATTCGCCAGGATGTAGCGCAGCTTGTCGAGCGACAACGGCTTGGTGAGGTGATAGTCGAAACCCGCAGCCAACGCCCGGGACTTATCGGACTCCGCGGCATAGCCAGTCAACGCCACGAGCAGGACGTCGTCGAGCTGGCTGTCGGACCGTACCGCATGGGCGACCTCGAAGCCGTCCATGCCGGGCATGCCGACATCGATGATGGCAACCTCGGGCAATTCTTCCTTGATCAGACGCACCGCTTCGCGCCCGCAGTCGCACATCGTGACGTGATGTCCGTCGAGCTCCAGCAGGATGCCGAGCGACTGCAACGCATCCGCGTTATCGTCGGCGAGCAGCAGACGCACCGATCCCAGGCCTAGCGATTCGGTCGTATCGCCCGTGGCCGCCGATTCGTCGCGGACGCTCAGGATGGGCAGACGCAGTGTGACCGAAGTGCCCCGCCCACTGCCTCCGCTTTGCAGCGAGATCGTCCCGTCGTGAAGTTCGACCATGCGCTTGGCCACGGCAAGACCAATTCCCAGCCCACCTTCGGAACGGGCATTGCCGCGTGCGGACTGGGCGAAAAGCTCGAAGACGTGCGGCTGGACCGCGCTGTCGATGCCAATGCCGTTGTCGTTTACTTCGATGACAACCACGTCCTTCTGTTCCGGTTCGCGATCTTCGGCCACGATCTTTACCGCCAGTTCGATGGTCCCGCCGACCGGCGTGTACTTCGCGGCGTTGGACAGCAGATTGCCGAGCACCTGGCTTAGCCTGATGTGATCGGCGCGGACGGGCACCGGCTTCTCGAGACCGGTCAACCGGAGTGAGTGGCGCCGCGACTGGATGTGATGCTTGACCGCGGTCACGGCATCGAAGGCAATTTCGTTGAGCGTGGTATCGCTATGTTTGATGGCGAGCTTGCCATGCTTCAGTCGCGCGGCATCGAGCAGGTCGTCGACCAGCGTTCGCAGATGCCTCATCTGCCGCTGCGCAATGGTCAGGACTTCAACCGCTTTTTCGTTTTCCGCACAGAGCTTGATGGCTGCGCCGACTGCGCTGTCGATAGGCGCCATCGGGTTTCTAAGCTCGTGCCCGAGCATCGCTATAAATTCACTATGCCGACGCTCGCTTTCCTCGCCGGTATCACGGGCATCCACGGTGGTCAGCGCGGCACCGGCCGAGACCGCCAGGTCCGAGAGCAGGCGCACGTCTTCGAGATCGAACTGGCGTGCCGGGATGTGCGACATCACCCATATCGCGCCGACGAGCCCGTTCTCAGTCGGAATCGGAACGATGAGTCCTTCGACAATCTCCACGCCGGGAAACTGCAGGCTGGGAAAACTATCTTGCGGGCGAAGAAATAATTGGGGTTCTGCGGATTCCACCGCTAGCCGGCACGGACATTCGTGCCATGCTGTCGTTTTGCCTTGCAAGCCTACGCATAAGCCGGCCACGGCCAGCCAGCGAAAGTGCCGCCCGGCGTCGACGCCTTCCATGAGACTGATGCCTGCGCTACCCGCATCGCAGAGCGACAGGGCGGCGTCTGCTATCTCCTGCAAGAGCCGCTCGCGCGATCCCGACTGGGCGCGCGCGAGCCTCAGCAATACACGGTTTTCCGCGGCGTGGTCCGCCGGCCGCGCGGAACGCATGCGGAGTTCATCCGGCTGTGCGGGTCTGTGATTGCTTTCCATGGCATCGAGGCGCGCTGAGAAAGGGCAGGTGAATTGTTGCGATGGGAAGGCTGCATGAAGCCCCCGCAGGACGATAGGATGACATCTCGCGGCAAAGGCAGGTCTGGCAGAAGACAAGGATTGACTAACTGATCCGAAGAAGATTGTACGAGGCTTTAGCGCGCAGCGGGCGTGAGTCCACATACACGTTGTCGGTACTCTGGTCACGGCGCGCGTCGAGGAATTGGCTTTATCCGCGACGGGTTAACCCGGAACGCCTGCGAGTGCGCCTTCGCTGTGGCGGCTTGCGTGTGGGTACGCAGGTTGCTTACGATATCAAAACGTGCCCCGCATGCAGGATGCCGTGACCGCAGAACCGGTCGGCCACCAGCAGGAGACGAGATGAAAACGAATAAGGAACCGGGCTCCACCGAACCCGACGCCGCTGAAGCGCACTTTTCGGACTATGCCAGGCCGTTGATTGACGAGGCGAATTCATCTGCTGCAGCGCTGCGCTCGGACTCCGACGCCGAGGTGCTGCACAGGCTGCGGGTTGCGCTCAGGCGCCTGCGAACGCTGCTCTGGGCCTACCGGCCGCTGCTTGGCGAGGAACTCGAGGAACGGCAGGGAGAGCGTTTCAGGTCTCTCGCAGGCGCGGCCGGCAAAACCCGCGATTGGGACATCCTGATCGAGTTGCTGAATGAAGCCTTGGGCGAGAAGCGGGCGCCGACTGAGCGCCTGCTTTCTGCACGCGCCGCTGCGCTAAGCGACAGCCGGGAGAGGCTGGCTCATGCCGGCATCAATTCGGAATTGCAGGACGCCCTGAACGATGCGAACGACACCTTGCGCCAAACGCGCAAACCCACGTCGTTGAAGAAGTTTGCCCGCAAGCGCGTGGCGGCCGCGGAGAAATCGCTCCACAAACGTATGCGCCGCGCCCGGGACGCCAAGGGCGCCGAATACACCTCGTATCACGACGTCCGCAAGGCGGGGAAGAAGGTTCGCTACCTGCTCGAGTTTTTCGAGCCGTTGCTGTCGAGCAAGCAGTTGAAAACGCTGAAGGGCTTGAAGAAGCTCCAGAAGCGGTTCGGCGCATTGAACGACGTGGTGGCGAGCGAAGAGCTGTTACGGAGCAGTAGCCGCGACTTGTTCAGCAATAGCCGATCTGTCGCTACGGCTCCGGCGGCCCTGGAAAAGCAGCGCAAGCGCCGGGTTCGCGCCGCGGCGAAGCTGCTATGAACGAGCAGTAAAAAATTCCCAAAAACTGGCACGCACGGTCAAGCCTGCCAGTAAAAAACGGTCAGAATGGCGTCCGGTTGCTAGAGCGGGCGGAGAGACCCAATGAGCAATCCGTCTAAAAAATTAAAAACAAAATAAGAAAAACAGACCGGTTACGGTCGGCGAAGGATCTGGCCATTCCGAGGGCTATGCCAGAACCTGAGAGAGTTCATATGTCGCATTGGCGGCCTGGTTGTATCGTCTGCGCAACTCGCCCGGCTGGTTTTAACGCCGGGCGAATTCTTTTTCGTCCTCCAGTTTGGGAAAAATTCATGCAAGGTGAATTTTTCGGTTAAATTTCAGGAGCGACCACCCCAGCAGACCTCTGGGGGACCATTCCAGTACAAGAATTGCGTTACATGAACTCCCGCGTTAATCCGGCTGATCTGCGCCGCCCGATGAAACAGGGCATTGCGTACAGCCATTTCAATGTGCAGGCGGAACCTCCGCAGCGGCGTTTGCTCGCCTGGCGCGATCGCGTCGGCCATGTTATTGACGTCCTGCCCTCGCGGTCCGATCTTGAAAGGCCCTTCCGGGCTTCGATCGACCGTTATCAGGTCGGCGATCTGGTATTCACCGACTGCCGCTCCGATCTGATGGTGCTCGATCGCTCGCTGGCCCGGATCTCGGTCGACACCGTGCGTGACTTCGTCTTCCACGTATTTCTGGAGGGCGGAATCGCGAATATCGCCCTACCCAGGCAGCGCGAACAGACGCCTGCTGTTGCGAAAATCGTTGCACTGGATATGGGTCAGCCCGTGCGCATGCAGCGCAACGACTGCAGGGTGCTGACGTTTTTTGTACCCGGCGAACTCGTGCAGGAAGTCTTTCCCGATCCGGAAGCTATCCACTGCCGTACGCTTTCCGCTGCAGCGCCGGTCGCGGGGATGATCGTCAGGCACGTGTCGGCGCTCGCGCAGAACATCGGCAGCATGAGTGCCGGCGAAGCGGACAGCGCCATCCGGGCGGGAGCGCAACTGCTCGTCGCGGGGTTCGGCAAGGACGCAGGGCTGAGCGGCAATGCTCGCGCGGCGGCCCGGTCGGTCATGTTCGATGAGGCGCGGCGCTATATCAAGTCGCACCTTTACGAAGAGACGCTTTCGCCCGAGAGCGTGCTCGGCGCGCTGCCTTTTCCGCGCAGGAGTCTGTATCGCCTGTTTGAACATGAGGGCGGTCTGAGCGCGTATATCCGTCATCTCCGGCTGCGCAGCGCAGCCGAAGATCTGACGCGCTACCCGCATGCGACGGTGACGGAGATCGCCTACGGCGTGGGCTTTAAAAGCGCTTCGGACTTTACGCGGGCATTCCGGCGGGCCTTCGATATGGCGCCGCAGGATTTCCGGGCTTTGGCTGCAGAGGCGACATAGGCATGGCTGGCTGACGCACGGCCGGTTTGTGCACGGCCAACGCAAGCGCCATCTCTGTCAGTCAGGGTTCGCGCGGCCGCTCCCGGAACAGCATCAACGCACAGAAGCTCACCGCACACGCCGGCGCCACATACCATGCCGCAGACATTGGATCGCCGGTCCATTTGATCAGTCCCGTCACGATGAATTGAGCGGTACCGCCAAACACGGCGACATTGAGCGCATGTGAAACCGCCATGCCGCTGGCTCGCACCTTGACAGGAAGCGCTTCCAGCACCAGCAGGGTGGTCACGCCGGCGCCCAGCGCCAGCAGGACGCTAATCAACCCGACACCGCACAGGATAGGCAACGCGCTTTTCGCGTGGGTGATCAGCAGAAACACGGGATAGACCAGCAAAGCCATACCCGCCGAGCTGATGAGCGCCAGTGGCTTGCGGCGCCGCAGACGGTCAGTGAGGCGGCCCGCAAAGGGAGGAATGCCGACAAGCAGCACGGTCGAGCACGCCGATACCAGGTAGCCGGTGATGGCGGGCATATGCATCACCCTGGTCACATAGCTTGGCATGTAGTAGACGGTCGTGTAGACCGGCAAGGTTTGCCCCATCAACATCAGCGTGGCCAGGATAACCGTTGTGCCGTGTGTGCGAAACAGTTCCGCCAACGGCATTCTCGTGTTTTCTGCCGTGGCGCCACGAGGCGGATCTTCGCGAAGCCGAAGGCGAACGTACAAACCGACCGGTGCGATCAGCAGGCCGATCAGGAACGGCACGCGCCAGCCCCACGCGGTAAACGCTGCGGGAGACAGTGTGTGACTGAGTAGCACTCCCAGGCTTGCTCCGACCAATGCGGCGGCGCCCTGGCTGGTGAACTGCCAGCTGAGCAGATAGCCCCGGCGCGCTGCGGGCGCAGTCTCCATCACGAAGCTCGCGGCAACGCCAAGATCGCCGCCTAGTGCAAAACCCTGCAGCGAACGGCCCGCGACGACAATGAGCGGAGCCGCCACGCCTATCGTCGCAAACGGCGGACACAGTCCAAGCGCAGTGGTGCCTGCCGCCATCATCCAGGTTGTCCTGACCATCGCGGCGCGACGCCCCACGCGGTCCGCGTACGCGCCGATCATCATCGCGCCAAGAGGGCGCATGAAGAAGCCCACGCCGAACGTGCCGACTGCGAGCAATAGCGACGTCAACGGGTCTCGTGCGGGAAAGAACTGCTCTCCGATCATTGCTGCGAAGAAGCCGTAAACGGTGAAATCGAACATTTCGAAGCTGGTTACGAGCGATGCTGCGACCACGGCCTTGAGCAGCTCGCGGCGATCTTCCTGATTACTGTCCGGTTCGTCGCCTGTCGCGACAGGAGGCATGCGCATTCTTTTTCTGGAGTGGTCAATGTGGATGCGTGAGCTTCGAGTCGCAAAGTGCGGGCTCACTGCAAGGTGCACCGCAACATATCACGGGCGCGCATTTGAAGCTCGACAGAGTCCTCGAATTGCGAGGTAATTGTTACCTTTTAAACCATCGTTCATTCGGCTTCAGGCACATTCGACCTGGCACGAAGGCCGGTTGCGATCGGCGTCGGCCCTGTCCAGCAAGGCTCGCAGCAATCTGCATGTGCCATTGTGAGGGCGCCCTGGCGCATGTTAAAGTCCATTGCGCCTTTTGAGCGGTTGGTCAGGGCGCGAGCAAAACGACATTGCCGGCGCCTTGCGCCTTCAGCTGATCATCGACTGGGGACACTGTATGGAAACGCTTGGCGGATCGCGTCTCGCCCGACTCTTCAATGAACGACAAAACGAGTTGCTCGGCGAATGGGTGGCGCAGCAGTATGCAATTGCTTCGCGCCGCGGCGGTGTCACCGAAGTGCAGTTGCGTGATCAGTTCGTACAGTTCGTCGCCGTCGTCTGCTCGGCACTCGAGTCGTCCGATCGCGTGGACTTCAAGACTCGAGCGTGGGACGAAGTGCGCGGCTTTCTCGCGGACGTTTCGACGCAGCGCGCGCGGCAAGGCTTTACGCCGGTCGAGACCGCCATGTTCGTGTTCTCGCTGAAGGAACCGCTTTTCGCCCGCTTGCGTACCGAACTCGCGGCCGACCCTGCCAGTCTCACCGAGCTCACATGGACTATCAGCACGCTGTTCGATGCGATGGGCCTCTACACCACCGAAGTCTTCCAGAGCAGCCGCGAGCAGGTCATCGTGCGTCAGCAGCAGGAACTGCTCGAACTGTCGACGCCGGTCGTGCAGTTGTGGGACGGAATTCTGGCGTTGCCGCTGATCGGCACGCTCGATTCCGCGCGCACCCAGGTCGTGATGGAAAGTCTGCTGCAAAAGATCGTCGAGACGGGCGCGGCAATCGCGGTCATCGACATTACCGGCGTGCCCACGGTCGATACGCTCGTTGCGCAGCATTTGCTCAAGACCGTGGCCGCCGCCCGGCTGATGGGCGCGGATTGCATCATCAGCGGCATTCGTCCGCAGATCGCACAGACCATCGTTCACCTCGGGGTGAATCTGCAGAACGTCATCACCAAGGCTACGCTCGCGGACGCATTCGTCGTGGCGCTGAACCGCACCGGCAAGTCGGTCTCGGGCACGGGCACGCATGGCGAAGCGCCCGGCGCACCCGGTCCGTTGCGCGGCAACCAGTTCGCCGGCGACTGACGCCGGCTCACGCGGGTTCAACCGGACCACGACAATGGAACGCATTCCGATTCTGCGGATGGGCAAACTCCTGCTTGTCACCATTCAGGTCGACATGCACGATCGTCTCGCCATGACGCTGCAGGACGATTTGACGAGCCGTATCGTCAAAGACCGCGCCAAAGGCGTGCTGATCGATATTTCGTCGCTGGATGTTGTGGATTCGTTCATCGGCCGGATGATCGGCGACACGGCCGCGATGGCCCGTGTGCTCGACGCTGAAACCGTGGTGGTCGGCATGCAGCCATCCGTCGCGATCACGCTGGTCGAACTCGGACTGGCGCTCCCCGGCGTGCGTACTGCGCTGAACGTTGAAAAAGGCATGGCGCTCCTGACTGGTACATCACCGCTTTGAGCGCGATCCCCGGCAAGACAACCGAGCGTAGCCCACTATCCTCCATGCTCAGCGACGAAAAGACTGCGGGTCCGGTAGGCGCTGACGGTCAGCCGCCTGACGAGATCATGCCGATCCGCTCGGACGAACAGATCGTGCGGTTGCGGCGTTTCGTGCGCGAGAAGGCGGTGGCCCACGGTTTTTCGCTGATCGATCAGACGAAATTCGTGACCGCGGCCAGCGAACTCGCACGCAATACGCTGATATATGGCGGGGGAGGCGACGTACACTTATACACGTTGCACCGTAATGGCCGTATTGGCCTGAGGCTCGAGTTCATCGACAACGGACCTGGTATCGCAGATATTTCGCGAGCGCTGTCCGACGGCTATACCACCGGCAACGGTCTGGGCCTCGGCCTGGGCGGCGCCAAGCGGCTGTGCGACGAGTTCGAGATCCGTTCGGCGCCCGGCGAAGGTACACATATTTCGGTGACCAAATGGAAACCGTTTTGAATGGGCTGAGCGTGACCCAGCGGCGGTTCGAGATCGGCGATCCCAGCTCGATTTCGTTTGCGCGGCGTGGCATCAATGAAGTGGCGTATAGCGTCGGCTTTGACGACACGGTGCTCGGCAAGCTGGCGATCATCGTGACCGAGTGCGCGACCAATCAGCTCAAACATGCGCAACGCGGCGAACTGCTGGTGCGGCCGATTGCCCGCGAGAGCGGATCCGGCTCACCGCTGCCTGCCCGTTATGGCGTTGAACTGCTCGCGATAGACAACGGCCCCGGCATCCTCGATCTGCACGCCTGTTTTGTCGACGGCTACACGACGGCCGGCAGTCCCGGCAACGGCATGGGTGCGATTCAACGGCTCAGCGACGAGCTCGACATCTGGAGCGTGCCAGACCGCGGTACGGCACTGCGTATCGTGATGTGGGCCGCGGGGGCGGATGCGAGCGTGGCAGACAACCCATCGCCGATTGTGTACGGGGCGATCAATCTGCCGCTGCACGGCGAAACGCTATGCGGCGATGCGTGGATTTGCGGCTACGCGGACGGCGAATTCCAGGTGCTGGTTGCCGACGGCCTGGGGCACGGTCCGCTTGCCAACACAGCAGCACTCGCCGCCACGGAGACGTTTGCGCGACGCGGCGCCGCAAGCGTGACAGAAATTGTCGCGGCGTCGCATGAAGCGCTGCGGCCTACACGCGGAGCCGCGCTCGGCGTCGCGAGCATTCCAGCCCCCGAGGCGGGAGAAGGTGCTACCGGCAGCGCACGTTTTTGCGGCGTCGGCAACATCGCGGCGAGCGTGTGGACGTCGTCGAGTCATCGCCATCTGGTGTCGCACGCGGGCATCGTCGGTCATCAGATACGCAAGACCCAGGAGTTTCAGGTCGACTGGCCTTATGACGGACTCCTGATTCTCCATTCCGATGGCCTTGCAACGCGCTGGGACCTGGGCCGCTATCCGGGTCTGGCGCAGCGTCATCCGGCATTGATTGCGGCAGTGCTCTATCGCGACTTCACGCGCGGTCGCGACGACGTGACGGTGTTTGTCGCGCGTGCGCGGCGCAGCGGGGACGCATGATGGCCGAGCCGCTGCAAGTCCTTCCGCTCGACAGCGAACTCTCGGTAGTCGCGGCGCGTCGGCGTGCCCGCGAAATCAGCGAAGCGCTCGCTTTCACAAAGCATGACCAGATCCGCATCGCAACCTCCGTACTCGAGGTCGCACGGGTTGTATTTCTCGCGACCTCCAGCGGACGCGCGGAATTTTTACTAGAGAAGGCGACTCAACCACCAGGGCTGTTGATCCGTCTGGTGGCGCCCGCAATATCTGTCGCAAAACTGCTGGAACGGTCAGCCGGCGCAGAACACGCCGGCACCGGTGAGGTTCCGGGTCCGCTTGGGGTACTTGCAGCTCAACGGCTGATGGATGCGTGTTCGATTGACGATGTGGACGGCGATGCCGTCGTCACGCTGGTGAAGCACCTGTCGGCGCAGGCGCCGCTCGCTGTCGACAAAGCGGTTGCAGTGCTCGTCCAGCAAACCGGTACGTCAGGCGCGGGAGGTTCGTTCGACGAAATGCAGTGGCAAAGTCGCGAACTGGCCGCGGCGCTCGATGAACTGCAGGAGCGCCAGGAAGAACTCACACGGCTTACCCGCGAACTGGAAGACACCAATCGCGGCGTGGTTGCGCTCTACGCGGAACTGGACGAGCGCGCCGACCATCTGCGGCGCGCCGACGACGCCAAGTCGCGCTTCCTGTCGAACATGAGTCATGAATTTCGCTCGCCGCTGTATTCGATTCGCGCGCTGTCGAAACTGCTGATGGATCGCACCGACGGCGACTTGACGGATGAGCAGGCCAAACAGGTGCGCTTCATCCGCAAGGCGGCAGAAGAACTCTCCGAAACCGTCGACGACCTGCTCGATCTCGCCAAGATCGAAGCGGGCAAGGTCGAATTGCGTCCGGCCGAGTTTGAGGTGGCTAATCTGTTCTCGGCGTTGCGCGGCATGCTACGACCGCTCTTGCCGACCGCCGACGTCGAACTGGTGTTCGAGCCGTGCGATGAGATTCCGCCGGTCTACACAGACGAAGGCAAGGTTTCGCAGATTCTCCGCAATTTTGTATCCAATGCATTAAAGTTTACCGAGCACGGCGAAGTCCGTGTGCGAGCCCAATACGACGCCGATCAGCAACTGTTGACGTTCGCGGTTTCGGATACGGGCATCGGTATTGCGCCCGAGCATCAGCAAAGCATTTTCGAAGAGTTCGAACAGGTGGAAAACCGGCTGCAGACCTATGTAAAAGGTACCGGGCTTGGACTTCCGCTATGTAGCAAGCTCTGCAAGCTGTTAGGCGGCACGGTGGGTCTGGTGAGCGAGCCGGGCAAGGGCTCGACTTTCACGGCGACCATGCAGGCCTATCTACCGCAGATTGTCGGACCGGAGCCTCGCACGCCTCTCGCTAGCGATACCGATACCGGGCGCGATATGGTGCTCTTTGTTTCGACCAGTCAGGATGACCGGCTGCGTTATGAGGCGTCCCTGCATAACACGCGCTACCGCTCGGCCAACGCGGCCACCGTGCGGGAAGCCAGGTCGACCCTGGCGATGACGGCGGCGTGCGCCGTGCTGATCGATATGGAATCCGGACGCGAAGACGGTTGGTCCTGGCTAGGCGAATTGCGCGAGCAGGACTCGGTCGTGGGCCGCGTTGAAGGCGTGGTGCGAGCCGCTGGCGATTCGCGCAAGCGTCACGTGCCGGTGATCGTTCTGAGCGATGTGGACCAGCGCGGCCGCGCCGAATCTCTTGGCGCAGACGCTTTCTTTGTTAAACCGCTGTCGGGCAACGAACTGCTCACTTCGCTGGACGCGATGTTGAGCGCCCCCTGACCGATCCACGGACAAGAATCTTCCATGAACGACGCGACCGCCAACCTGATACTCAATGTCGATGACAACGACGGCGCCCGCTATGCGAAGAGTCGAATCCTCTCACGTGCCGGCTTCGAGGTGATCGAGGCCGCCAATGGCACTCAGGCCCTCGAACTCGCGCGCGCCTCGCTGCCCGACCTGGTTCTGCTCGACGTCAAGCTGCCGGACATCAATGGCTTCGAGGTATGCCGCCAAATCAAGGCCTCTCCGGAGACGGCGGCCATTCTGGTGCTGCAGACCTCTGCTGCGGCGGTGCAAAGCATCGACCGGATCAGAGGGCTCGACGGCGGCGCGGACAGCTACCTGATCGAGCCTATCGAACCCGCCGAACTCATCGCACATGTGCGCGCGCTGCTGCGCGTGCGCCGCGCGGAGGGTGCCTTGCGCGAAAGCGAAGAGCGCTTCAGGCAGATGGCGGAAAACATCGACGACGTGTTCTGGATGCTCGATCCAGCGACGGATCAACTGCTTTACGTCAGTCCTGCTTATCATCGTTTGTGGGGAGACCCGGCGACCTTGCCGCAGCCGGGACCGGCGCACTGGGCAGGAAGGGTTCACCCGGAGGACGAAGCCATGGTCGAGGCCGCGTACCGTGAGCTCGTCAGCGGCACGCCGTACGAGATCGAATACAGGATCGTGCGTCCCAACGGCACGACGCGCTGGGTTGCCGAGCGCGCCTTTCCGGTGCGCGATTCGCGTGATTCGATCTATCGGCTAGCCGGCGTGGTCAACGATATCTCCGAGCGCAAGGCCAATGAAATGGTGTTGCGCGACGCGGATCGCCGCAAGGATGAATTTCTCGCCATGCTTGCGCATGAGCTGCGCAATCCGCTTGCGCCGATCCGCAACGCGATCGAGTTGCTCGATCCGAGCCGTGCGCCCACCACGCAGAATTTCGAAACGATGCGCGAAGTGATCGGACGCCAGGTGAGGCACCTGAGCCGGCTCGTCGACGACCTGCTCGATGTGGCGCGTATCACGCAGGGCAAAATCACGCTGCGCCAGGAGAACGTCAGTCTCGCCGCAGCGATCGAGGCAGCCGTCGAAACCGTCGCACCCGCACTCGCCAAAAAGGCGCATACGGTGAAGACCGAGATGCCGGACGACTCGCTCTACATCGTCGGCGATGGCGTGCGGATTGCGCAGGTGCTCGGCAACATCCTCTCGAACGCGGTGAAATATACGCCGCAGGAAGGCGAAATTCTGATCGACGTGCGCGAGTCGGATGAAGACGTGCAAATCACCGTTCGCGACAACGGGGTTGGCATGAGCGCCGAGACGATTCCGCATATCTTCGACCTGTTCGTGCAATCGCAGAACTCGCTGGAGCGCTCTGAGGGTGGCCTCGGTATCGGGCTGCCGTTGGCGCGCACGCTGGTTGAATTGCATGGCGGCCAGATCCAGGCATTCTCGGCCGGCGCCGGGCAGGGCAGCGAGTTCGTGGTGCGCTTGCCGCTCACGCGCCGCGTGCAGCCGGGGCAGCCGGCGCTGCCGGCCGAGTCCGTCGCTGCACCGCCTGTAGCGCCGAGCGCAGGACCGGCTTTGCGCCTGCTGCTGGTGGACGACAGCGTGGACGCCGCGACTTTACTGTCGATGGTCCTGGAAGCGGACGGCTACGACGTGCGCATTGCACACGAGGCGACGCAGGCGCTGGAAATCGCGGCGCAGTTCAAGCCCGAGATCGTATTGCTGGATCTGGGCCTGCCAGGTATGGACGGCTTTCAGCTTGCCCAGGAGATGCGCAAGCTGGATAGCACCGCCGGTGCACTGCTAGTCGCCGTCACCGGTTACGGCCAGGCGGGCGACCGTCAGCGATCCCATGACGCGGGTTTTGACTATCACCTGGTCAAACCGGTGGCGGTGGAGGAGATCCACCGTGTGATCGAGACTCGCTTCCCTAAGGCCTCGAGTCTGTCCGGAAGCGGAGTGCCGGAGGCCTAAGCGTTCGTTTTGTGTAGACGCTACTGGATCTTCGCGGGACGTCGCGCTGCGGCCGGCCGGTTATTGATCTGGGTCGGCTCGCGCCAGTTGGGCTCGAGTCCCATGAACTTGTCGAAGAACGCGATGGCAAGGCCCGGCTCTTCGATCATGTTCTCGCGAAACGATTGCCATACCGCCGGGTGAGAGATCGCGTCGGACGGTTGCACTTCCACCGCGCACTGTTCACGCAGGGTGGCTTTGAGCGTGCCGATGCAAAAGTGGGTCAGCACGTAACCGGCCGGCCACCAGTCGGCGATGTTTCCCGGCGACGGACGTAACTGCGTCGAGGCGTCTTTCTTCAGGTGAATCGCTTTCTCGCGCAGCAAGTCGCGCAGCAGCACGCCGAACACAAACTGGAAGTAGTCCTGCTCGTTCTGACGGCGATAGTCTGCACTGCGCTCGACGACGTCGATCCACGCAAAGAATGCCGTGGTGAAATTGCGGTCGTCGATTTCGACCGGCAATGCGTGCCGTTCCCGGTACTCGTCGCAGCACCGTTGCAAAAGCTGGCGGCATAGCGTGAGCTTTTGCACACGCTTCCACGTCGCTATTTCCTGTCCTTCGATGCTACAGATCGGTTGGCTCATTCGCACAACTCCTCGCAGACGTGCAGCGCCGGCCTCAGCAAAGATGGGCGATCGCGTACTCGATTTCGTGACTCAGCGCATGCAGCGGTTCGGGGCCCTTGAGTGCCTGCTTGAACGCTGTTTCGCGTGCACCCACCACGTCGGAGAAAAAGCGCACGGCAGCGTCCGGCTCGGTGGGAATGCCTGAAGTACAGGTGTCTTTCGCGAGCGACACTAACGACAGCATCAGGAACACGTAGGCGTTCGGTTCCGTGACGAGCCACCACGGTGCGTTCACATCCGGTAGGACTTCGAAACGGGTACTGCGGATCGGTTGCGTCTCGAGCAGCGACAACACGAGTTGCGCGCATGCGAGGCATAGCGCGCTGCGCGAGGACATCGCGCGGGCCGCTTGCGGCGCCGATAACGCCGCGCCCATGCGTTCGAGCGTGGTGCAGATGCGGTGCTCGAAGATCAGCACGTCGGCTGCGCCGCTTTGCATGATCATCCGTTTCGCCGCCGCGTAATACGACATCGAAAATTTGCGCAGCGTCTTTGCGGGCCCGGTGGCCATCTCGAGGTAAGTGGTGAGCGGTTCCAGCAGAACCGGTGATTTCCAGTGGTCCTGCAGGGTCGGTACAGCGTGACCCGCAAATGACTCGGCTGTTTCGATCAGATCGTCCGCCAGATGGGCGACCGATTCGAGCGACAAATAGGAGGGCGCTTTGAGCGGTGTTGCGGAAGACGCGAGCGGCGCCACAGGCCGGTCGCTTCTGAGCGGTCCGGGCACGTTGCGTGCCGCGTAACGCAGTTGACGCGCACAATCGCGCAGCGCGAGCCCGAGCTGGTTGATGTCGCGGCTGAGATGCTGCGGCAAGGGCGATTTTGACTCCATGGGTGTCTCAATGTTGCAACATTTGAAGTTAAGATAGCACAAGTGTTCAGTGCATAGATTGCCTTTTTTCATCTTGGGAGCCGAGGTTGCAGAAAGCGAGTGTTGCCCCGGAAAGCGTCGAGAACGACGAACAGAATCCCGCGCGGCGTCTGCGTTTGCGGGCCGCGTGGATGTATTTCGTCGAGGAAATGACCCAGAACGAAATCGCCCTGAAGCTGGGCGTTGGGCGTGTGACTGTCGTACGGTTGCTGGCCGCTGCGCGCGAGCGCAACGAAGTGAAGATCAGCATCGGCGATCGTCTGGCGGAGTGTGTCGAGGCAGAGCGTCTGCTCGAAAGCCGCTTCGGCATCGACGAGGCGATCGTCGTGCCGCTATCGGCGCGCGGCGCCGACGCAACCGGTCCGATCGCGGCGGCGACCGGCGCCTATGTGTCGTCGCTGGTGCGTGCCGACATGCGCATTGGCGTGGCCTGGGGCCGGACCCTGGTCAGCTCGCTCGCCTTCATGAGCGAGCGCACGGTGGAGAACGTGTCCGTGGTGTCGCTGCTCGGCGGCATCATGAAAGCGCGCAAGTTCAACCCGGCTGAATTCGCCTGGCGTTTTGCGTCGTTGTTTCAGGCGGATTGTTATCTGATGACCGCACCGCTGGTGGTGGATAGCGCGGCCACGCGTCAGACCCTGATCGAACGCTGCGGCCTTGGCGATATTTTCGAACTCGCCAAGTCGCTCGACGCAGTCGTGCTCGGTGCTGCAGGCATGGGCGCGGATGCGACGGCGCATGTGTCGAAATTCATCTCCAATGCCGACCGCGCGTCGTTGTTGAAGGCCGGCGCAGTGGGCGACGTGCTGTTCAATTTCTTCGATTCCAGCGGCAAGCTGGTCGATCATCCGATCAATGAACGCGTGATGTCGGTGCCGCTCGATATCGTCAAGAAGGTACCCGTACGCGTGATGGCCGCGGGCGGTGCCAGCAAAGTGCCGGCACTGGCTGCCGCGCTGAAGATAATCAGGCCGACTGTCCTCATCACGGACGAGTACACCGCGAAAGACGTCCTCAAGCTTGCCGGTCCTGGCTGAGCGGCACACATCTTAAGGCCGGCGGGCTGGCGTGCGCTGATCCGCCTGCCTGTCGTGCCGCCTGACGGGCATCCGCCCCATTTTCTCCGCTCCCCGCATCAAGCAGCGTTCGCTTGCGCATTCGTGCGCTCGTTCGTTCTCCTCTGAACTTCCACGCTCCAGATAAACCCTGGAAACGGCAATGCCGCGTCGCATGCGCACGTCCGCGTACGGGTAAATCCCAAGCCTGAAAACGCCGCCTTGTCAAAACTCGACCTTGTCCCTGGAGTGAACAAAGTGCTATTGTGAAATACATAAGTTCTATTCGATCTCGGGGCGCACAGGCGCCTGCCGATACGTCTTCGTGCGCTGAATTTCAGGAGCTATGCCCATGCACAACATCACTCCCAGCGGCCTCGCGGCCGACCTCGAAAAGCGTGCCGCCTCCGGCCGTCCGATCCGCATTGGTCTGATTGGCAGCGGCGAGATGGGCACGGATATCGTGACGCAGGTGCGGCAGATGCACGGCCTGGAAATTGGCGCGATCGCCGATCTGCGGCCCGAGGCGGCGCGCGCCGCCGTGCGAGTCGCCAACGGTGCGGACACGGGGTACCGGATGGTGGACACGCGCAGCGCGCTCGAACAGGCGATCGAAGCCGGCGAGATTGCGATTACTCAAGACGTCGACGCGGTCTGCACGAGCGACCTGATCGACGTGGTGATCGATGCGACCGGCAAGCCCGCGGTCGGCGCCCAGATTGGCCTGCTTGCCATGGAGCACGGCAAGCACCTGGTCATGATGAACGTGGAAGCGGACGTGACTATCGGCGCTTATCTGCGCCGCGAGGCGGAGCGGCTTGGCGTGGTGTATTCGCTGGGCGCGGGCGACGAACCGAGCTCCACCATCGAGCTGATCCAGTTCGTTAGCGCGCTCGGCTATCCGATCGTCGCGGCGGGCAAGGGCAAGAACAACCCGCTCAATATCGACGCGACCCCCGACGTCTATATGGACGAGGCCAAACGCCGCAATATGAATCCGCGCATGCTGGTGGAGTTCGTCGACGGTTCGAAGACAGCCGTCGAGATGGCGGCAATCGGCAACGCCACCGGTCTCACGCCGGACGTGCCCGGCATGCACGGGCCGTCGGCGACGCTCGATGAGCTGCACAAGGTGCTGTGCCCGGTGGCGGACGGCGGCATCCTGTCGCGCAAGGGCGTGGTCGATTACACCATTGGCAAGGGCGTGGCGCCCGGCGTGTTCGTGGTCGCGGAACTGGCGCATCCACGCCTGCGCGAACGCATGGAAGACCTGAAGCTCGGCGCGGGGCCGTACTACACGTTCTACCGCCCGTATCACCTGACCAGCCTCGAAGTGCCGCTCACCTGCGCGCGCTCGGTGCTGTACCGCCGCGCCGATATGGAGCCGTTGCCGGTGCCGGTCGTCGAGGTCTGCGCCGTCGCCAAGAAGGACCTGCAACCGGGCGAGCGGCTCGACGCGATCGGCGAATACACCTATCGCGCCTGGGCCATGACCGTGGGCGACGCGCGCACGCAGCATGCCGTGCCATGCGGGCTGATCGAAAACGGTCGCGTCACGCAGCCGATTCGTCGCGGTGAACTGCTGACCTATCGCAACTGCGCCGTGGACAGCGATTCGCAGATCGTCGCGCTGCGCCGTCTGCAGGACGAAATGGTCTACGGCAAGCCGCTCGCGGTCGCGTAACGAACGGGTGCACCGCCCCGTCAAGGAGGATGGACATGCAGGAGATTGTAGAGGCATTGCCCACGAGGCCGGCTACGGCACTGCGCGGGGTATTGTTCCGGCACGATGCCGCGGCGTTGCGCGAAGCCTTGCGCAAAATGATTCTCGTGCGGCGTTTCGAAGAGAGCGCCGAGCAGGCATATATGCGTGGTCTGATCCACGGCACCATGCATCTTTCCATCGGCCAGGAGGCGAGCGCGATTGGCGCCACGCTGCCGCTCACGGACAAGGACTACATCACCTCCACGCACCGCGGCCACGGTCATTGCATCGGCAAGGGCGCGGACCCGAAGCGCATGTTCGCGGAGTTCTTCGGCAAGGAGACCGGCTATTGCCGCGGCCGCGGCGGCTCGATGCATATCGCCGATGTGAGCCAGGGCAACCTGGGGGCGAACGGCATCGTGGGCGGCGGGATGCCGATTGCGGTGGGCGCAGCGCTGTCCATCAAACGGCAGCGCAAGGACAGCGTGGTGATGTGTTTCTTCGGCGATGGCGCCAATAACGAGGGCGCCTTCCACGAGTCGCTGAACTTCGCTTCGATCTGGAAGCTGCCGGTGATTTTCGTGTGCGAGAACAACCGCTACGGGATGTCGATGTCGGTGGAACGCTCCACGGCGGTCACACACATCGCGCAGCGCGCGCTCGCTTACGACATGCCGGGCGTGACAGTCGACGGCAACAGCTTCGTCGAGGTGCTGAACGCCAGCGAAGAAGCCGTTGCTCATGCGCGCAAGGGCAACGGCCCCACGCTGCTCGAATGCGAAACCTACCGCTTGCGCGGTCACTCGAAGAGCGACCGCAACCGCTACCGCACGCGCGAGGAAATCGACGCGTGGAGTGCGCGCGATCCGATCGTGCGATTCGAGAGCGAATTGTTGCAGTGCGGCTTGCTCGATGCCGCAAGTATCGCCACGCTGCGGGAAGAAGTCGAAGCGCAGATCGAGGCTGGCCTCGAGTTTGCACAGAACAGTCCTTCGCCGGCGCGGGCCGACCTGACCCGTTACGTGTATGCGTCGACCAGTGGGAGCGAGCAATGACAGCGGACGTGCTTGAACACACGCATGCGGTGCAAGAGACGGAGACGCACGACGCAGTGCGCGAACTGACCTACGCCCAGGCGATTCAGGAGGCGATGGCCATTGCGATGGAGCGAGACGAGCGCGTGTTCCTGATGGGCGAGGACATCGGCGTCTATGGCGGCGCATTTCAGGTCACGGGCGACCTCTATCAGCGCTTCGGCGCGGAACGGGTGATGGACACGCCCATTTCGGAACTGGGCGGCGCGGGCGTCGCGGTGGGCGCGGCCATGACGGGCTCGCGGCCGATCTACGAATTCCAGTTCTCCGATTTCGCCACGCTTGCGATGGAGCAGATCGTCAATCAGGCGGCCAAGATGCGCTTCATGCTCGGCGGCGAGGCTTCCGTGCCGCTGGTGATGCGCTTTCCAGCGGGCTCGGGTACCGGTGCGGCCGCTCAGCACAGCCAGAGTCTCGAAGCCTGGTTTGCTCACGTGCCTGGTATCAAGGTAATCCAGCCAAGCACCCCGCACGATGCGAAGGGCCTGTTGCTGGCCGCGCTCGAAGACCCGGACCCGGTGATGATCTTCGAGCACAAGCTGCTGTATAAGAGCAAAGGGCCGGTGCCGGAGGGCTACTACACCGTGCCGATCGGCAAGGCGGCCGTGCGTCGCGCGGGACGCGACGTCACGATCGTGGCGACCTCGATCATGGCGATCCGCTCGCTGGAAGCCGCGGCGCAACTCGAGCAGGAAGGTGTGGATGCCGAAGTGATCGATCTGCGCAGTATCCGGCCGATCGACCGCGAGGCGATCATTGCCAGCATCCGCAAGACCTCGCGGCTGATCTGCGTGTACGAGGGTGTGCAGCAGCTTGGTATAGGTGCGGAGATCGCCGCAATCGCCTGCGAAAGCGAGGCCTTCGATTACCTGGACGCGCCCGTCATCCGGCTGGGCGGCGCCGATTGTCCGCTGCCGTACAACCCCGAGCTGGAAAAAGCCGCCGTTCCGCAGGTCGACGACATTGTCGCGGCGGCGCGGCGCATCGTCGGCAGGAGAGGGTGAGATGCCGACCGAAGTCATCTTGCCGCGCGTCGACATGGACATGACCGAGGGCATGATCGCCGCCTGGCATGTCAAGGAAGGCGACGAGGTACGCGAAGGAATGCTGATCTTCGAGATCGAGACCAGCAAGGCGACCATGGAGATCGATGCGCCGGCAAGCGGCATCATCCGTCAGATCAATACGCCGGTTGGCGAGTCGGTAGCGGTGGGTACGGCTGTCGCATGGATTTATGCGGCGGGTGAGGCGTTAGTCGAGCACGGTGAGCATGGTGGTAGGGCCGCAGCGGACGACGTCGTTGCCGCTGGCACGCAAGCACCTTTGCGGGCAACCCCGGCGGCGCGGCGCCTTGCTCGCGAACGTGGGTTGCAGCTTGTGGGGATTGCGGGGTCCGGGCCACATGGACGTGTGGCTGCGCAAGATGTGCTGCGTGCGGCCATGCTAGAGGAGATGCCAGAGCCGGCAGTCACAGGAGCACCGCACACGCACCTTCTGCACAGCATCGCGTTACGCAAGGGAAGCGGCGATCCACTGGTGCTGTTGCACGGCTTCGCTGCGGAATCCAACGGCTGGCGACCGTTCTCGCAGGCGGTGGCGCGCCTTGGCGGAACGGAGGTCGGCATACTGGCGGTGGACTTGCCCGCGCACGGCAAATCCGCGGCAGAGGCGGCGGGGTCGCTGGAAGAAATGATTGCGGCGCTCGAGCACACCTTGCTCGACGCAGGCATCGAGCGTTGTCACCTGGTCGGCCATTCTTTCGGTGGCGCTTTGGCCTTGGCCACCTCGGCACAGGCTTCACGGCTTGAGGTGCGCTCACTGGCTCTGCTTGCTCCAGCGGGTCTGGGACCCGAGAGCAATGGTTCGTTCCTGCGCGGCCTCACTGACGCGACGCGGCGCGCAAGTCTCGTCCCATGGCTCAAGCAGTTATTTGCAGACCCGGCGCGGCTGGACGAAGGCTTTGTCGCCACTGCGTGGCAGCAACTGGAGAGCCCCGAGGTTCGTGAGCGGCTCGCGGTGGTGGCGGATACGTTCTTTCCCGACGGCACCCAAATGCTGGATCTGCGGCATCTGCTCAACGATCTGACGATGCCCGTACGCGTGCTTTGGGGACAGCAGGACCGGATACTGCCGGTTAGGCATGCAGACGGCTTGCCCGGCCATATCGCGGTGCACCGGTTCGCGGGTGTGGGTCATTTACCGCACGTCGAAGCCGAGGCGCAGGTGGCCCGTATAGTCGTGCAAAACATGGCATCTGCAACGGCGGCGAACACGAGCGCGCGTGTCGCGATACGATAGCGCACCATGCGACTTGTGCAACCGTTCGGCAAAGCGCGTGATGAGAGAGTGAGAGGGGAATGGATGGCGTTTTCCCCAATGATATTCCAGATGAACAATTGTATTATCCAAAGTACAAGATGTTCACAGATAACTATGTTGCATGGGACATAGGAGACGACGATGGACTTTGTGCGCGGTGCCTTACTCGCCCTGGCGGTGTTCTGGGCGTTGCAGCTGGTCGGTTCATGGTTTCAGATGCGCCGCTATGGCGACGCGATTCGTGACTCTGCAAAGCGCTGGCAGAGCGGCTTTCTCGGCGTCGGCGCCTGCAAGGTCAAACTCGGACGCGGCGCGGTCGCTATCGTCGTGCTGTCCCCCGATCTGCGCGTCTGCCAGTTCCTCAGCATGTCCGGTCTCACGGTCTTCACGCGTTTCCGTCCTCATGAAGGGTTTGCCGGCCTGTCGACGAGCGAGTTCAACGCCCGTCTGAAGACTTCGAAGTTGCGCCGCAGCATTGCGCAGGCTGCCACCGATGCCCTCGAGCGCGCCCAACGCGCGGCGCAAGCGCCCACCTGATTTCCTGGTTAGATAGTTCAGCAAACTGTTGTTTCCGGTTCCGCCGGGTCACGCTGAATCACGCCTTGCGGAGCTTTTCGCGATCGTTTCGGTTTATCTGGGAGATTCGCCATGTTCATCCTCGATTGGCTCACGCATGTCGCAGAAGGGTTCATCGGCATCTTCAATGCCGGCGGTAAAACGTTTGTGGGCTTCGTAGTGGGCATCCTGCCCACGCTGATCGTGCTGTTGACCGCGGTGTACACGCTGATCGCCCTGATCGGCGAGCAGCGGGTGCAAGGCCTCGCGCGCTTCTTTTCGAAGAATGTCGTGACGCGTTATACGCTGTTGCCGCTGCTTGCGATGTTCTTCCTGACCAATCCGATGGCCTATACGTTTGGGGTTTTTCTCGAAGAGAAGCATAAGCCCGCGTTTTACGATTCCGCTGTTTCGCTGTGCCATCCGATTACCGGTCTCTTTCCACACTGCAATCCAGGCGAGCTGTTTGTCTGGCTCGGCGTGGCGGCTGGTCTCACCAAACTGGCGGAAAGCCATGCGTTGGCGTTTTCCATTCCTAAACTCGCGCTGTTTTACCTGATCGTCGGTCTCATTGTGAATCTGCTGAAAGGCATCCTGACTGAAGCGTTGACCCGGATTCTGGCTCACCGGGAAAACATCGAACTGTGATGCACTGCCGTAGCCGGCAATCCAACATCGAGACTGAGGAGACCTGAAATGGACACGAGAGCATACAGAACGGTGAAGGTCGAGCGTGGACCCAACGGCTGGGGTGGCCCGCTCCTGATTCACCCCACCGCAGAACGCAACAAGATCGTCGCCGTGACGGGCGGCAGCATTCCTGAACTGGCCAGGGTTCTTGCCGAAATGACGGGCGGTGTGCTGGTCGATGGCTTCCGTACGCCGCCGCCCGAATCGGAGATGGCCGCGGTGGTGATCGATTGCGGCGGTACCGCACGCTGCGGTGTCTATCCGCGCAAGAAGATTCCGACCATCAATCTGACCTCGGTGGGTCAATCCGGCCCGCTGGCGCAATTCATTACCGAGGATACCTATGTATCGGGCGTCACGCCGGAAAACCTGACGGCGGTGGAAGACGATGCGCCAGGCGATGCGCGCGCGAGTGCCGCACGTAGCGCGAGTCACTCCACCTCGCCGTTTGCCGCGCCTGCAGGTGGCGGTGTCGTCGGCGCTGCCACGCGCGAAGCCGAAAGCTCGCGCGGCCTGATCGGCTTCATTACGCGGATCGGGCGCGGCATGGGCGGTGTCGTCAACGTGCTGTTCAATAGCGGGCGCAAGGCGATCGATACGGTGATCCGCAACGTGCTGCCGTTCATGGCCTTTGTGACGATGCTGATCGGTATCATCAACTCGACCGGGATCGGCACGGGCCTCGCCCATCTGCTGTCACCGCTCGCCGGCAACATCGTCGGCCTGATCGTGCTGTCCGCGATTTGCGGCTTGCCGTTCCTTTCGCCGATACTTGGACCGGGAGCGGTGATCGCTCAGGTGATCGGCGCGGCCATCATCGGGCCGGCCATCGGCAACGGCACGATTCCGCCGCAGATGGCGCTGCCAGCCCTGTTCGCTTACGACACCCAGGTGGGCTGCGACTTCGTGCCGGTCGGCATGGCGCTTGGCGAAGCCAAGCCGGAGACGATCCGGATCGGCGTGCCGGCGGTCCTGATCAGCCGGCAGATCATGGGCCCCATTTCGGTTCTGATCGCGTGGGCGGCGAGCTTTGCACTTTAACGGATGAGATGGAATGACTATGCATTACTACAAGACGGTGATCTCGGAGGTCGGTCCCGAAGTGCGGGACCTGCTGGAAGGCGGCGTGATGATTCTCTACGCGCATGGCGCACCGCCTGAACTCGCCGAGGTGTCCGTGCTGCATCGGGCCGAACAGCTGCATCCGGAGGCGCCGCGTGCGGGGTCGCAGTTGCGCATTGGCGAAGTCAGTGCGTTTGTCACCGCAGTGGGGCCGACGGCATGGAACAAGGTGAACGAGATGGGTCACGTGGTGATCAATTTCAACGGTTCGAGCACCGCTGAGCGTCCCGGCGAAATCTGCGCGCAACCGGTCGACACGGATGCATTGCTCGCGTGGATCCGGAGCGGCACCGTGATCGAGATTGTCGATGTTTGATGTTGCAGACGGTCATGCCGGAATGGCGCGGTCATGAGGCAGAGTGGTGCAATCGGCTGGATGTGTTCCGTGAATAAGAAGGTCCTGTCATGCTAGAAACCGCAATCGTCGTCAAGGTGAACGAAGGACTGCATGCGCGTCCCGCCACGCAGTTCGCCAAACTCGCGAAAGAGTTTTCCTGCTCGCTGCAGGTCTTTCGCGGCTCGACATGCGCCGATGCAAAAAGCGCGGTGAAGCTCATGCTGCTTGGCGTCAAACAGGACGATCAGATTCTGCTGCGAGCCGATGGCTCGGACGAAAGCGATGCGGTGCGCCGGCTGCTGCAGTTCCTCTCGGAGCCTACCGCGGGGGTGGCGCTTGCGCGGCATGACGGGAATGGCGGCCTGGAGGAACCGGCTGGGGCAACCGGGCCTGGAGCGGCTGCGGGTCTGGCGGAAGCCGCTCAGACGCAGGAGCAGGAGCAGGAGCAGGAGCAGGCGCTGGTAGCGGAGGGAGCCATCGTCAGCGAGCCGCCAGTGCGTGGCGTGGCGGCGAGCGAAGGTCTGGCATACGGCGAAGCATTCGTCTATTTGCCCGAAGAGTTGCGTGCGGCGCGGCAGTTTATCGAGCCGGATGAAGTGGAGGGGGAGCTGGCCCGCTTCGGCGTAGCGTTCCGCGAAGCGATCGCCGCACTTGATACGCAGTTCGAAACGATGAGCCAGCATGGCGATATCGTCGAGGCATTGACGGACGTCGCTCAAAGCGACGAGTTTTCCGGCGCCGTCAAGGATCGCATCACGTCAGGCTGGGATGCGGCCGCGGCGACGCTGCATGTGGGCGAAGAACTCTCCGCCGCTTTCCTCGCGATGGACGATGAATATGTGCGCAGCCGTGCCGACGATATCCGCGGCATTGCGCGTCAGGTGGCGTTGCGACTGCTCGGTCGCGATGACGTGAGCCTTGCTTCATTGACCCAGCCCTGTATCGTGCTGGCCTCCGATCTGAGCGCCCTCGATTTCGCGCGCGCTTGTGTCGCTAACATCAAAGGTCTCGTGTGCATCAAGGGGAGCGCGACTTCGCATCTTGCCATCATGGCGCGTGCGCATGGCATCCCGGCAGTGTTGGGTTTGCCGGTGTCGGAGGAGCGCCTGCGCGAAGCGGCATACGTCGCGCTCGACGGCTCGCAGGGGCACGTATGGTTCGATCCGTCGTCCGGGCTGCAGGCGGACTTTGCCGAGCGTATTTCCCAGGACCGTAACCGGCGCGCCGCATTGAGCGTGTACCGCGACGTCGCTCCGGTGACGCGTGACGGCCGGCACATCGAGATTGCCGCGAACCTCGGTTCACTGGCGGAGATCGACGCGGCACTCGAAGCCGGCGCGATGGGCGTGGGCCTGTTCCGCACGGAACTGCTGTTTATGGATCGCCGCAGCTTGCCCGACGAGGACGAGCAGTACGGCGTCTATAGCCGGCTTGCGCAGGCTTTTCATCCACGTCCGGTGGTGATCCGTACGCTCGATGTCGGTGGCGACAAGCCGGTGCCCGGCATCGTCTTCCCACAGGAGGACAATCCGTTCCTCGGTTGGCGTGGCGTGCGCATGTGCCTCGATCGTCCTGATGTGTTCAAACCGCAATTGCGCGCGTTGCTGCGTGCAGCAGCGGTGGGCAATGTGCGCGTGATGTTGCCGATGATCGACGACCTCGATGAAATTCGCGCGGTGAAGACGCTGCTTGCAACCTGCGCACAGGAGCTGTCCCAGGAAGGTGCGACCTACGCGCAGCCAGAACTGGGCATTATGGTCGAGACGCCGGCCGCTGCGCTCACAGCCGACCTGCTGGCGCCCGAGGTGGACTTCTTCTCAATCGGCACGAACGACCTGACGCAGTATGTGATGGCCGTCGATCGCGTCAATCCGAATCTGGCGGCGTTGTACAGGACCGATCATCCGGCGGTGCTACGTGCGATTGGCATGGTCTGCGAGGCGGCGAAGAAGGCGAACATCAGCGTGGCCGTGTGCGGTGAGGCGGCGGCGCGTCCGGAGATGATTCCGGTTCTGATCGGCCTGGGAGTCAATGAGCTCAGTATGAGTCCGTCGTCGGTGTTGAGGGCGAAGAAGATCGTGAGCGAACTGTAGGGCGCGTGAGCAAGGAAAGTCCATCGCATGTGACGGCGTAAAAATCCAATCGCTCTTTCGAGAGCCGTCAATATCCAGGCCTGCTGTAAGGTGCCGTTCGTGCAGCCCCGCGAGCGCGGCGCAATTTGCCCGATGCACCTCCAGCTTCCATTGCCGAGCGAATATTTTTTTCCGGTAGATGTCGATCCTGCGTTGGTCGATCGTCGTTACCTTGAAACCAACGTAACCCGGGAGAAAATACTGTGGACAAAGCCGACAATCCGATCCTGCAGGTTCTTGACGACTACAAAGCTGCGGTATTCGCGAAGAGCGTCGACTCGCTCGTTGCGCTGTATGACCAGGACGTGTCGGTCTTCGACATGTGGGGCGTATGGTCGTACACCGGCATTGCGTCCTGGCGGGAAATGGTGGTGACCTGGTTCGACTCGCTGGGTACGGAACGCGTTATCGTCGATTTCAGCGACACACAAACGACCGTCGTCCAGGACCTCGGCGTTGTCCACACCTTCGTGACATACAAAGCGGTTAATGCCGACGGTGTGGATTTGCGCTTGCTGGACAATCGGATGAGCTTGACGCTCAGGCGGAAGGGCGACGCGTGGAAAATCATCCACGAACACACATCGTCTCCGATCGACTTCGATACAGCGAAGGCTATTTTCAAGCGCTGACAGCGCATGTTCGAGAGGCGGCGCCAGGTCGCGCGGGCGCTTCCTGCTTAGGCGTCTGACTTGACTCATGTATAACGGCCAGGAGAGGCATCATGAAATTTCTTCTCACGTCCGTTGGCATCAAAAACCCGAGCATCCACAACGCGCTGGTCGGAGGCGGGGATCCCCTGTATCTGTCCTACTGGTGCAGCAGTCAGGACTAGCGGACCTCTTGCCGTCGCTGCACGATCTGGCCCACGTCGGATTTAGCGCCGGGAGCATGGTGATGGCCTCCAACCCGGCGAGGAATTCGTCCACTGGACTCCACTGTCCGGAGGCGATAGCACGCTCGGAGTGGTGGATTTTTACCTCGTCTAGGGCGTCGTGACACAGCAAAGCGGCCCACGACAGGCACTCACGCATTCTGTCCTCCGACCCGTTGCGTCAAAGGTCGAGGTGGTGAGGGTCGTCGTCGGCACGCCGAGCGTCCGGTTGAAGACATCGGATACGCTTTCCTGTGGCGTTGGCTTGTCGCCGTACACAAAGATCGCGTTCGGATGCAGACGCGCGAACTCGATGCGTCGCTGCAAGGCCTGCTCGGCGGCGATTTGATCGGCCTGCGCTTGCGCGCGTTGCGCCTGATCGCGCGCCGTAGCGGGATCGAGCAGCTGGTGTTCGGGCGCAATGGGCCGCGATGGCGTATTGCAACTGAGTACTACCGAGGAACATCCCGGCTCGGCGGGAACTTCGGAGGCAGCAATCGGAGAGGCAACTTCGGGAGAGGCAACTTCGGGAGCGGCAACGTCGACACTTGCGGGCGCGGTATCCGGGGTATCGGCAGTATCGGAAGCCTGGCCAAAACACGCGCTGCTCACGCTGAGCAGCATCGCGACGGCTAGCTGTGTCACCGCAGCAGGAGCTTTAATTTGCCTTACAGAGAGCGCCATCCATTTATCCTGTAACGGGTCTATGCAATTCCGACAAGCGCGAGCCTCGACAGTTCGCGGATCGACGCACCGCGAGTGCACAAAAGACAGGAAATCGACTAGCGCAGCGTTGCCTGGAAAAACTGCACCACGTCGGCGTTGAATTGTTCATGGAACGCTGCTCGGTCGAAGCCCGGCAGGCTTTCGCAGATTTCCGGCCTCTTCTGCGACAGACGCGCATCGCACGGTGGCAGGAAGTCATAGTGGCCCGCGTCGGCGACCACGTGATATTCGGGCGGCCGGGGCAGGTCGGCGCGTACGGCTTCCTCGTAGTAAGGATGCGGCTGATGACGATCGTCGGCGGCTCGCCAGAGCTGGACGGGGATGTGCACGCTGCTTAACCCGGCGCGTCCGAAGGCAAAACCGAACGCGGGCGCGGCGATGACGGCGGCCTTGATCCGTGGATCGTGAACCCATGCGCCGGCCGGAATATCTGCCTGGAGACGAGGATCGACGCCGGCCCGCTTCAGCGTCGCGCAGAGGTCATGCTCGGGGTGGGCGTCGCAATACGGGGCGATCTGGGCAAGGTCCGGGGTCCCGCCTGCGGCCACGAGCACGGTGAAGCCGCCGTTGGAAAAGCCGAACGCGCCGACACGGGCCGCATTCAGCCGTCCATGCCCATGCCACTCGTCAAGCATGTAGTCGACCAGCAGGTGAAGCTGGGCGGGACGGCGCCACAATTGCAACACCCGGCTCTGGTCATTGAACGTGTCGCCGGCGTGACTGACCGAGGCCACCACGAAGCCCGCATGAGCGAGAGCAAGTGCCGTACCGTAATGGCCGTCGTACCATCCGCCTCCGCCGTGCGACATCACCACCAGCGGCAGGCGATGACCCGCGATCGGAGCGCCCGGCGCCACAGTCTGGGTGACGTTGCCCAGGGCGTGCGGTGTCGCCGGGGTGCTGGTCGGATACCAGATCCCGGCCGTTAGCGGCGGCTCCGCGCCGTTCGCTATCTTGACCTCCTCGAAGCCGACATCGGCGGCGAAGGCAGGCGTGGCAGCCAGGGCAAAAACAGCGGTGATCACGGCCATTAATCTCACGGCGGTCTCCTTTGTTGGCGTCGACGTCACCCCGACATGCAAAAGACCGCCGCCGGCCAAAGCGCCAGCAACCGTCGGCATTCAGGAAAGCGCCAACAGCGCGGATTGTACGTCGACCGGCAACGCTGTAGACTCGTTGAGCGCCGATCGCTTCGCTTTTCAGGAATCTGCTACTCATAGCCGACGAGCAAACTCTCCGACCCGAGCCGGCGCGGTTCCGGGCCATGCGGAACAACCACGCGCGAGGCGCGTATGCCTTCATGGCGGCCACTCCGGCGAGGTGCTGCTAGATGAAACTCCGGCAGTTGCGTTATTTCGTGACAATCGTCGATGCCGGCAGTTTCTCGCGCGCGGCACAGGTCGCCCATGTCGCCCAGCCTGCCTTGAGCCAGCAGATCGCCGACCTCGAAGATCAGCTCGGCGTATCGCTGCTGCAGCGCAGCGCTCGCGGCGTGAACGCGACGGCCGCAGGCGAGCGGCTTTACGTGGAGGCGAGTGCGATCCTGCGGCGCGTCGAGCGCTTGCCTGAGGTCGTACGTGGACACGGCGAAGAAGTGGAGGGGTGCGTTTCCATCGGCATGGCTTTTCCTCTCGCCGCGCAGTTGGCGGGGCCGATCATGGCGGCATGCCGCATCGCGCTGCCCAAAGTGCGACTGAAGCTTTCGTCCGCCGGCAGCATCCAATTGGCCACGAGCATTCGCGAACACGCCATCGACCTCGCTGTGCTCTTCGAAGGTGAGCCGTATGCGGGTTGTGTCCGTGTGCCGCTATTCGATCGACGGCTCTTTCTTCTGCGCCGGGCAAACGGTTCGGTCAGGCCTGGATCGATCACATTTCGCGAACTCGCGGATCTTCCACTCGTATTGCCGCATCAGCCGAACATCGTGCGGCTTGTACTCGATCGGCTGTTCGCAGAGGCAGGAATCGAACCGCATGTCGCGGCTGAAGCCGACGTGAGTGCCGATATGCTCGCCGCCGTACAAGCCGGTGTCGGCGATACCATCTTGCCGCTTGGTGGCACGGACGAACTGCCCGCCAATATTTCCGCGCAAGCCATCGAACCCGCAGTTTCGCTGACGGCCAGCATCGTTTCTTCTGCGGAGACGCCGCTCGCAGCCGCTGGGGAAGCGGTGCGCGATTTCATTGCTGGCTTTGTGAAACAGCACCTGTCCGAGCACCCGGTGCCGGGCGTCGAACCGGCCGGGGAATGATCCGTCGCGAGCTATCGTGGCCGCTTATACCCGCATCGCAAGACAGTATTTTTCCCGCTTTGAAAAAACGCTCAGACTCGAGCCTTGGCATCCTGGAGACGACATGAGGTCGTCCGATGCATGGCGTGAGGTTTGGTGTGGCGAAATTAATCTATCGGGTGGTCGCCACATGCGGCGCATTGGGCGCCGGATTCCCGCGGGAATCGCTGCAAAAGGCGCTGGCTGGTGGGCGTATCGACGCCGTGATCGCCGATGCCGGTTCGATGGACGCGAGCCCGTACTACCTTGCCGGCGGTGGCCAATACTTCGAGCGTGATGCGGTCAAAAACGACTTTCGCAAGATGGTCGAAGCCGCAGAACGTATCGCGGCCCCGGTGATTCTCGGTAGCTGCGGGATGGCTGGTGGCGATCGCAATCTCGACTGGATGCTCGGGGTCGCCAAAGAGGTGTTCGAAGAACTCGACGTGCGTGATGCGAAAGTGGCCGTCATCCGGTCTGAACTGGATCCGGCCATTGTGATCGACGAAGCGCGCGCCGGCGCATTGCGCCCGCTCGGCGCGGGTCCCGCGCCCGATGAAGCGTCGCTGCGCGAAAGTACGATTGTCGGCCAGATGGGCATCCATCCGCTACTTGCAGCGCTGCACGGCGGCGCGAAGTATGTTTTCGCGGGCCGTTCGTGTGGCGCGGCGCTCTTCGCGGCCGATATGCTCCGCCACGGCATTGCGCCGGGGCTTGCGTATCACGTCGGGCACGTGCTCCAGTCCGGCGCGCTCGCTTGCGATCCCGGCTCGTCATCGGACTGTCTTGTAGCGGAGATTTACGACGACGGCAGCGCGGTCTTTATCGCACCCGACGAGAACCGTTCCTGCACGCCGTATTCGCTCGCCGCGCATTCGCTCCATGGGCAGGCTCATCCGCAGTTGCAGTTCTATCCTGAAGGCGTGCTCGCGATGGCCAGGACGGAGTTCTTCGCTGTCGGTGCGCGTAGCGCGGGCATTCGTAAGAGCCGCTTTTATCGCACCGGCAAGCCGTGGCCGTTGAGCATCAAGCTCGAGGGCGCGCGTCGCGTGGGTTTGAGAAAGGGGACGCTGCGCGAGCGCGATGCGACCGATCCGCCCGATGCATATGAATGGACGCTTTATCACCTTCTTCAAAACGAGGACGTCATTCGCAACCGCATGTTTCCCGTTCACTACTACAGCGCAAACGGCCGCGAATGGAGCAGGACAGGGGAGGCTAGAGCAGCGTACTTCGACGTGGGCGAACCGGCCGGCACGCAAAATCTCGACGACAGGACGCTCTGCGCGATCGAGGACGTGCCGCCATTAGCGATGCCGTCCGGAAGCCGGCGTCTGCTGGACATCGCCCGCGTGATCCGGAGCAGGAACGCAGGGATCAACCGGATGACATTCGACTTGCTGTTCGTATCGAAGGACGCGTACGAGGCGGCGTTGCGCTCGAATTTCTTCTGCGCGCGCAAGGTGGCGGACGAACTCGGCGTCGAGCTGACCTCAATCGTGGGCACTTATTTCGTCGACAACTGCAACGCGATCAAGATTACCGTGGAGCGGCCGATTATTTCGGTCTCGCTCGGGCCCGGTGAACGCGACGAATTCGGCACTCGACAGCAATCCATGCTGGAGCGGCTGATCATTCCAACCTTTGCAGACAGCTAGCAGATTGCTTCGCACCAGCGCAAGACTATTCGGCAATATCGTCGTTGCGCAGACTCAAGAAAATCAGCACCAGCGCAAATGTCGCGAAGAACCGGAACGCGCTTTCCTCGCCATTCCACGTAGTGGACATCCACATTCCAAACCATTCGCCGCCCACCGACATGAACGCGACCTGCCACGTCAGGAACCCGAGCGTGAGTCCGGCAATCGCCCATCGTTTCGAGCGGTTGAATGCGCTGTGGTCCGCGCGGCGCGCGCGCCACATGGTGAACGTGCCGATCCAGCAGCACGCGGCAGTCACGGTCTCGAGCGCAATGATCAACACATAACCGGCATTCTGGATGGCTGGCGACGTTATCGCGCGATAACCGATCGCACTGCCAGGAAAGATTGTGTCCATGCGGAAGACGTGCTGCACGAACGCGAGGTTGCTGCCGTAATCGGTGAGATTGCCGAAGCTCACAAGCGACGCGAGCAGCGCCATGGACATCACGAGCAGCAGTTTAGAAACACGGATAGTCACGATGACCTCGCTTTGGCGAAAACGTCCTGTTGAGCCATAGCTTATAACGGCTGATGAACGCTCGTAGACCTGCCGCAAGCCACGCGGCGGCATGCTGCATTTTTCACGTCGACACTTAGCGGCGAATTATCGGCACCTGGCCCAGTCGTTCTAATTCCCACCTCATATTCGCGGCCTAGATTGTCTGCGTGATCAGACCGTCGAGCGACGGCTTGGTCCAGAACGCGTAGACGTGGCCAGGAAAATGCCGCCGTCGTCGGAGCGGCCGCCCCCATTTTCATTTGATTTTTTGCCAGGAGCTCACCATGCAGAGCCTTAACTGCGAACTTACCTACCAAAGCCGGTCACGAGCCGCGAGAAAAATATATCGCCGCGCTTCGCCGACGGAGATGGTCTACATGCAGACGCACACTAATGTTGTGAGCCGGAGCACTATCACCGGCGCGATCAACCGGGAGCAATTTGACGCTGCCGTAGCGTGTCTGGAAGCTCGCTACGGCATTCTCCGTGCGGTCGTCGAGGATGGGCAATTCATGGAGCGGACGGACAACTGGCAGGCAGTCGAATCGTGGTTGTCTGCCGACAGGTGTTCCGCCGACGTTCTGTATGAGAAGTTACTGAATGCCGAGTTGGATACGCGAAAAAAAGTTTACTCTATCCACGTCATTGCCGGCGACGATACGCTCGACGTCTTCATGCTGAGCACCCATGCGGTGACAGACGCGACTTCGCTGGTCGAACTGCATGCCTGTCTTGCTTACATGTGTGATTGCATCGTGCGCGGCATAGCTCCGGCGTTTGAGACACAGCCCTTTCCGAGCCCACTCGACGCGGCCGTGAGTCAAGGCCTGGCCGCGCTTCCTGCAGACCGTATGTGCGACCCCATTGCGTATTCGGGGCGATTTGCGAAGATCCCGCCGCGCGCACGGGTGCGGCAAGATGGAGAGCCTCCGAGGCGACGCCTCGAGCGGACGGTGATCCAGTTCGACGCCATGCAAAGAATTCACGCCGCAGCCCATGCACACGGTTCCTCGGTGCACTCGCTTCTGCTCGCGGCGTTTGCCCTCGCGATTCGTGACGTGGCGGGGGAGCAGCCACGGCAGATGCTGCTGCGATCGAGCGTGGATATGCGCCGCAGGCTTGAACCGCACGCTTCACCGGAGCTCGTGTTTACGGCTATTACTGGACTCATCACACGGATCCCTGATCTGGATCGCCCATTTTTCGACATCGCGAAACTCGTATTTAACGATATCCACGAGGGTGCGGCCAACGGTTCAGTGTTTCATACTTACCTGAATTACCCGAAATTGTTTTGCGGAATGCAACAACCGCCGGTTGCGCTCAATGTCTCCGATATGCAGGCGATCCGATTTCGTTGGCCGACACAGCAACTGAAAGTGACTGGCTTTGATTATGCGTGTGGCCTGAAGAATTTCCCCAACGTTTCGGTGGCGATTTTCGACGGATTGCTGGTCGCAAGCACCGTGTACTCGGACGAGTTCATCGACCCCGCGGTCATGCGGGCGATCTCGGAAAATGTCGTGAGGCGACTGGAATCCGCCTGCCAGTAAAGGCAGCCCGCGCTCCGCGGGCTGGAAATCGCCAAGGGGAGTGCGAGCTATATGCGCTGCTTATATTGGCATCAGCAGTCGGTATTTTCGCCATTCCCCAAAATCCTGCACACTGCGCCCCGTAGTATCAAGACGACCACTTGTCGTGATTCGATCCAGGGCAAAACCAGGCGCGGGGATGCGTAAGACTCTTCACAAACGTGAATTCAAGGTGATTTAAGCCCAACACAATACGTTATGCGAATCAACAGGGGGATTTCCAGTTTCAATAGCGCGCGACCCACATGGGGCGATGCTATTCAGAACGGTGGGACATCATGCGAGTTTTACTGGTTGAAGAGGATATTCAGATTGGCGAAAGCCTGCTTCGCGCATTGAAGGATGCGGATTGCAGTGTCGACTGGGTTCGCGACGGCAAGGCCGGCAGCGTGGCCATCAATACGGCCTATTACGCCGTCGTATTGCTCGATCTCGACCTGTCGGGCGCAGGCAGTCTCGATCTGCTACGTTCGTTGCGTGCGGCGGGCAACGACGTCCCTGTGGTGATTCTCACCGCACTGGACGATCTGGAGACGCGTGTGCGCAGTCTTGATGTCGGTGCCGACGATTGTGTACTGAAGCTGATCGAAGTCCGCGAGCTTCTTGCGCGAATCCGGGCGGTATTGCGTCGCAAGGCCGGCTATGCGACCTCGCGGATCGGCGGCGAGTCGCTCAACCTCGATCTCAACAAACGCCTGTTGTGCTGCAACGGCGTAGCGTCGTCGCTCTCTGCGCGCGAATTCGCATTGATGCACGCATTTCTGGAGCGGCCCGGCATGGTCCTGTCGCGCGGCCAGCTCGAAGACCGGCTATACGGATGGGGCAAAGAGGTGGAAAGCAATGCTATCGACGTGCTGATCCACGCGATGCGCAAGAAGTTCGGCCAGTCCCTGATCCGCAACGTGCGTGGGATGGGTTGGACAGTAGTCCATTGAGATTCTTCGGACTGCGACCCATAGCGCGTTAATTCCGGCCTAATTCAGCGGCTTTAAAGTTTGTATCGGGCAATCAGCCGTATCCGGCAACGCCACGAGAAATGCCCATTCAACCCATATATGGAGTGTCCATTGAAATCCGCAAAAATCCTGTCAGTCGTGATCTGTTTAGCCATCCCTCTCGCAGCCAGTGCGCAAGAGTCCAAAGTGAGCCCGGCGAAAATGACCTGTGCGGACTTTACCGCCGTCGACGAGGCATACCGGCCCGCATTGATCTACTGGGTCGCCGGCGTCGACAAGCTCGGTGTCAGGGAAACCGACACCATGGTGATCGATACGGCGCATCCAGTGGGAGAGGCGGTACTCGAGGAGTGCACGAAGGACCCGCAGGCTCCGTTTATGTCGAAAGTCAGGTCCATGATCAAGGCCAAAAAGATTTCGCTGTTCGCGCATCGTTAAGTCGCGTGCCTTTGATCCCGAGCATCACCGCGGCCAACACCACAATCCCGATGACAATTCCCGATAGCCGCATGAGCGCGGGTATCGGATCGGACGACCAGTGGTGATCCTGGACAAACACCATGATGAACGCGATGGTGAATTGACGGCCTACATAGCTTGCTCCTTCGCGTCCCGTCTGCACGTGGCATCCGGCCCACACGCCGATGGACAGCGCGAGCATGCACAACACCGCTTGCCCGTGCATCAGAGGGAGCAGCGCCACACCCAGCACACCGGCCAGCAGGCAGCCGGCTACACGTTGCACCATCTTTTCCATGACCGGCTGCTGTGTTCTGTCTGCCGCCAGACCCGGCGGCACGATCAGGACCGCGATCGCCGTGACCATGGCTTGCGCGAAACCCGGGAGGTGCAGAACATAAGTCAGGGACGCAAGGATGGTGATGGACACTGCAGCCTGCACGCTCAGCAGCATGCGGGCTGGGTGCGTCGATGCTAAAGGGGGTGTTGAAGCTGAAGCGGAAGCGGGAGCTTCGCCCGACGTGGACTCGGCCGCGGCACGCGCGGTTGACGTCTCCACTGGTTTCCTGTTCGTCCGGTACCACCTCGGCCCGAAATGGAACACGCTTGCTACCAGCAGGCAAGCCAGCGTCCCAACCGCGACCTCGGCGACGCGCAATGCCGCAAACAACGCGGTCGCCTGGAAGGACTCGAATTTGTGTGCTTCATACGTCACCATCAGGGCAGTCACTCCGCCCAGAATCCATGCGTAGGCCGCTTTGGACCCGTTGGCCCCATACACCGCGACACCGCCCATCAGTCCTAACGCGGGCACAAACAGCCACGGACGGTCCCCAATCCACGGTCCCATCAGGGTTCCAAGCGCAGCGCCGATCACCGTGCCCATGATGCGGTGGGCGGCACGTTGCACGGAACCGGCAAAGCTCGTTTGCATGACCGCGAAGCCGCTGATTGCGGCCCACCACGTGTCGGACAGACCCAACGCGTTGGCCAGCGCGACAGAAAGCGCGACGGACAGCACGGCTTCGGCCGCGAACGTCGCGCGCGCTCTGGAAGGCTTCCAGGCCGCCAGTTCACGCCCGAGCGCGAAGGCAGCCGTGCGGCAGAGTTGGGCAAGGGTGCCGATGAGCCTCATCATCTTCCAATGAACAAGGGGTCACGTCAGGCGAAACGCCTCATTATCCTCCACCGGTTCTTGCACGGTATGAAGCGGAGCTACCCGGAACGGGACGCGGCCCGATCGCAGGTCTTCCTGCAGGATCATCCCGATTGCGGTGCGGTCTACTTTGCCCTGTTCAGTCAGCGGCACGCGATCGGTTACGACGATGCGAATCCGGTTTGCGACCAAAGCACCGAACTCGGTTTTGAGCCGATGCAGGCATCGCGCGACGTCGAGCTGCCCGGCAGCCCACGGTACGACCAGCGCGTTCCAGACGTATTTGCCGCCAGCGTTGCTTGCCGTCAGCGCTACGGCATAGCGAATGTCAGGGCAGCGGCATAGGACATCCTCGATGTGGGTTGGGGCAATCGTCAGTCCATCGATTTTCGCGACGTCGGCCGCGCGGCCGAGGACGTGCAGATTACCAGCCTCGTCGATAAATCCGACGTCGCCGGTCAGGCACCAGCCACCCTGAAACTTTTGTGCTTCCTCGACGGGTTGATGGTAGTAACCATCCGCCATACCGGCCGACCTGACTTCCATGGTGCCGCACTGTCCCGCACGCGCTAACGTTCCATCGCCGCGACGCAAACGCACCTCGACGCCGGGCCGGATACGCCCCGCACAATCCAGCAGGTCCGGATTCTTTTCGTATGCGGAGGGGGGCAGAATGCTGACGAGCCCGGTTTCGCTCGCCCCGTACATATGGGTGAGCACCGGACCGAGCCGCGCAATCGCACGTTGCCGCAATGCCGCAGGCGCCGATCCGCCGATGTGCGCAATCGAGCGTAGCGACGACAGATCGCGCCGGGAGACGTCCGGGTGGTCCATTGTTTCGAACAGTTGAGGCTCGACCAGCAGCACGTCGGTGATGCGCTCCGCTTCGATCGTCGCGAGCGTCTCTGCGGGATCGTACCGAGGCTTCAGCACAACCGTACCGCCGCCGATGAGCGTGGTATCGACGAGCACTTGCGACAGGTAAGCGAGCGGGCCATTGACCAGTTGTCGCCGGTCTTTGTCGTTGGCTGTGCCGACCATCTTCGAATACGTGGCGAAGGACCGCCGGCTGCATTTGGGGACCCCCGTCGTGCCGCCCGAAGAGACGACTACCGCGAGGTCATCCGGCCTCGGTTGTCTGCGCAGCGGCAGATCCGATTGCACTCGCGCGAGTCGGTCCAGCGATGAAGACGCAAAGCCCACACCGACGAAGACCACGTGGCCATCGACCGCATCGGGAATGAGGTGAGCGGTTTCCGGGAAGAGAACGAGGAGCGTGGGTCGTACGCGGGCTAGCATCGCTGTGCGCTTGCCGGCATTCACGGACGCCGGCAGGAACATCGTAGCCGCGCCCAGGAGGTTTGCTGCGTAGCGAATCGCCAGCGCGTCCGGGCAATTGGGTGCGAGCATTGCAATCAGGGCGCCCCGGTCGACGCCCAGCGCCGCGAGCGCCCGCGCATAGCGAAAGATAGCGCTTCGCAGGGTTCCGCCCGTGACGTCGTGATCGAGATAGCGCAACACCGCTCGATCAGATTGTTTTTCCAGTTGATCGAGCAAGACATCAACATAGGAGAGAAAGGATAAATTCCGGCCGCTTTCCATGATCGCTCCGCTGGGTGAGGTGTGATTCGATACGCGAATCAGTCTGTGGAGTGACGCATTGTGGGTTCGGAAAATGAGAGGGGAATTAGCTCATGGGCGGCGGGATCGGTTGCAGCGCAGCTCAAGCTGTCGCAGACCGCCGTTTTGCGAGCAGCGTTTCGAGCAGACGCGCTAACGTGATGAAGCGCTCGTCTCAGCCCGCGGGCGACGACTGACTGGTCGCTGGCCCGCGTCCGTTATATTTGCTGATCAGGAGACCGCGCCGGAGCCGTACTTGCCCACCAGTAGCGCGCCGCTGGCGAAGCGGTCGAGAGCGTAGGGTGCGAGAGAGACGTCGGTGGGCTGACCGAGCGCATGCTGGGCGAGAATTTTGCCGATGCCTGGCGAGAGCTTGAAGCCGTGCCCGGAGAAGCCGAAGCCGACCACCAGCCCCTCGATATCGGCGACCTTGCCCAACACCGGATTCCAGTCGGGCGTCACGTCGTAGACGCCAGTCCACGACGAAGCGAGCCCCGCCGCTTCATAAGCGGGGAAGCGTTCGGCGACCTGGGCGCCGACTTCAGCGACATAGTCGAGCGAGATCTGCCCTTGTTCCGTCTCCGGCGAGCTTAGTGTTTCGCCGACCACGCCCTCGGACACGAGCATCTGGCTGCCGCCATAGCTGCGGTAATAGAGCATGCCGGCCGAGCCCAGGTCCTTGAACGCCGGCATCGTGAATGAGTATGCGGCACCCTCGCATTCGAGGGCGAGCACCGTGTGACGCTCCGGCTTGACCGGTAACGGCATGCCGATCCAGGCAGCAAGCTCCGGTGTCCAGATGTTCTGCGTGCTGATGAGCGTGCCGCAACTGAAACTGCCTGCGCTCGTCTCGACGCCGGTGATCCGGCGTCCTTCGCGGACGAGTCCCGTCACCGTGACACCTTCCATGATCTTGACGCCGCGCCGGCGCGCCGAACGGGCAAAGCCGGTGGCGACCAGATAGGCGTCGGCAAAGCCCGCTTCCGGTTCGAAGCCGATCAGCGCGGCGTCGTCGAAGCTCGCAATCGGCAGGCGCTCGTGCGCCTCGCCTTTGTCGAGTAACTGCACTTCGATGTCCATGTCCTGCTGCGCGGCGAGCGAGGCGCGCAATGGGTCGAGCTTGTCGCCCTCGGGCGCGCAGATCAGATAGCCGCATTTGACGAGGCCGCAGGACGCCTCGTCGTCGCCGACGTATTCGGCGAAATTGTTGAATGCCCACCACGACGAACGCGCAAGTTCCACGTTCTGGCGTACCGAATAGTGCGTGCGCAGCAGCCCGGACGACTGGGAGGTGGTGCCCGCGCCGATCGTGCCCTGCTCGATGACGAGCACGCTCTGCGCCCCGAGTGCCGCAAGATGATGGGCGACCGACGCGCCAATGACGCCAGCGCCGATCACGATGAAATCGTAGTGGCTCATGTGGATATCTGAATGGGCAATAAGGCGAATTCTAGGAAAACGCTGGGCACGCCAATTTTGTATCAGGCAAACTTATGATGAGCTAATGCAATTGCTCATCCTGTCCTGAACGGCGGCCCTGCGAAGATCGGCACAATGTTCTCGTGCCGTGCAGGGCCATCGTCAGTCACCCCTGCGAGCGGAACATGCCATGACACGAACCCCGCCTCCGATCGATCTGCGCGCGCTGCAGGCTTTCGTCGCCGTGTGCGAGAGCGGCTCCATGACGGGCGCCGCGAAGCAGCTCGGGGTGAGCCAGAGCGCGGTCAGCCAGGCGATTGCCGCGTTGGAGCGCGACCAGGGCCTGACGCTGTTCGACCGCGAGAGCCGGCCGCCGCGGCCGAACGTGGCTGGGCGCGCGCTGCTCGAACTGGCGGATCCCTTGCTCGAACATGCGAAGATGGTCGCCGCCCGCATCGGCGATGCGTCGCACACGGGAAAGATGCCGGTGCGGCTCGGATGTGTCGATTCGTTCGCGGCGACCGTCGGCCCGGAGTTGATCCGCGCGGTGTCGAATTCGGAGCGGCAAATTTCGATGTGGTCCGGCCTGACACCGGGCCTCAGCAAGCAGTTGCACGACCGCGAACTGGATATCACGATCTGCACGCAGACCATGCTGAGCGATGCACGGATCGTCGAAGTGCCGCTGTTTTCCGAGGCGTTCGTGGTGGTGGTGGCGCGCAGCTATCTGAGCGCACACCGCAATATCGACTGGCGCACGCTGGCGCAGGAAATGCCGTTGATCCGCTACACGGCGCGCTCGGTGATCGGCCAGCAGATCGAGCGTTTCGCCCGGCATCTGGGTATCAACAGTCCACGACGTTACGAGTTCGACGCCACCGATCCGCTGCTGAGCCTGGTGGCGGCACGCGTGGGTTTCGCGATTTCGACGCCCTTGTGTTTGTGGCAGGCCCGTCACTACCTGGACGATATCGCGGTGATGCCGTTGCCGCCTGGCCGCCTCGGTCGGCGCGATTTCTTTTTGCTGCACCGCCAGGGCGAGTGGGATCAGTTCGCGGGCGAGATCGTGATGCTGACCCGCGGCGTGCTGGACAACGCGATCCAGCCGTCACTGGCGCGTGCGCTGCCCGATCTTCCCGAGGACGCGTTGCGCTGAAGCCGGGGGCAATGCGAAGGCGGAGGCAAATGCCCGCTTTGTATAAGCATTGCTGTTGCTGCAGCTTAACCGCATACCTCGTTCTTGTGCAAAGTCGCACCAGCCGCAATAAAGCCGTGCACCGCAGACGAGCCAGCGAGCGTTTCGGCCTGAACGCCGGCAAGGTCTAACTGCGCCCAAGGCGTTTATCCAAGGGAACTTTTGATTCACCCAGATAAACATGGCACAAACGTTGCATTGGTTTGCGCATCGGTCATGGCCGAACGCGGCGCGAGATCAGTCGGCGCTCGATTGCGGGTACACGAAGATCGACAGGAATTGAATAGGCGTCTTGATCAGACGCTCAGGACCGTGGGGTATTTCGCCCTGAAAAGTCAGGGTGTCACCGGGATGAAGGATGTAGGTTTGCTGGCCGTGGCGGTATTCGATCACGCCCTTGAGCATGTGGATGAATTCGGTGCCCGGATGTTCGAAAACCGGAAAGCGCTCGGCTTCATCCTCCATCGTGATCAGGAAAGGTTCGAAGAGTTTGCGCGGCCCCTGGTCGTAAGCGAGCAGGTGATAGGTGTGACCGCGTTTGGTGCCTTTGCGGACCACCTCCATGCCGGCGCCTTTTTTGACGAGCTGCGCACCGCCTTGCGGCACGTCGAAATTGCGGAACAACATGGAGAGCGAAACACCGAGCGCCTGGGCGATGCGGTTGAGCACCTCGAGACCGGCAGAGGTCTGTGCGTTCTCGATCTTCGAGAGCATGCCGCGGCTGATACCGGCCTGCGCGGAAACCTGGGCGATCGTCAGGCCGTGGCGCTGGCGTAGCTCGCGAATGGTGATACCCAGGTAGCGCTCAAGCGGCGTTTTGTTCTCTTCACCGGTTTGCATGTGGGCCTCATGAAAAGGGAAAGGGTAGCAGATTGCAGCGCCTGGCCTTGCGCGGAGAGTTTCACTGCGGGAATCATAGTTGCTCACCAATAAAGTTGCTGTTTGCCTGAAGACAGGTTTGAAGCGCATCGCAACCGGCGTTCGAAAGCGCGTCGCATAGCCTGGTCACATGCGTGGCGTGTGGCTTTTCCAATCGACGAACAATGTTGTTGCAAGGAGTGGCGATGAACCTGAACGATGCGACCACGCTGCCGGTCAACGAACTCGGATGCGTGCCCCGGTTCGGCTCGGCGGACGAGGCGCAAGCTTATTTGACGCAGCAGGGCGTGAAGTACGTGCTGGCGCAGTTTGTCGATATTCACGGCGTGGCCAAGGCGAAGTCGGTGCCGGTCAGTCATCTGAAGAGCGTGTTGACCGCGGGCGCCGGGTTCGCGGGGTTTGCGATCTGGGGCGTCGGCATCGAGCCGAACGGTCCCGACTACATGGCCGTCGGCGATCTCGCGACGCTCACGCCGGTGCCGTGGCAGCCGGGTCTGGCACGGATCGTCTGCGACGGTCACGTGAATGGTGAAGCGTGGCAATATGATTCGCGCGTGACGCTGAAGAAGGCGGTTGCGCGGATGACCGAGCGCAACTGGACTCTCTTCACCGGTCTGGAGCCGGAATTTTCGCTGCTGCGCCGTTCGGCATCCGGCACGCTGGAGCCGTGCGATCCGAGCGATACGCTCGCCAAGCCGTGCTACGACTACAAGGGTCTCTCGCGCACGCGGGTCTTCCTGGAAAAGCTCACCGAATCCATGCGCGCAGTAGGCATCGACGTCTATCAGATCGATCACGAAGACGCCAACGGGCAGTTCGAAATCAACTACACGTACACCGATTGCCTGACGTCCTGCGATCACTATGTGTTCTTCAAGATGGCGGCCTCCGAGATCGCCAATGAACTCGGCATGATCTGCTCGTTCATGCCGAAGCCGTTCGCGAACCTTCCGGGCAACGGCATGCATATGCATATGTCGATCGGCGACGGCGAGCGCAACCTGTTCGCCGATCCGGCGGACAAGCTCGGCATGGGACTTTCGTCGCTCGGCTACCAGTTCACCGCGGGCCTGCTCGCGCACGCACCGGCGCTGACCGCGCTGTGCAATCCAACGGTGAACTCGTACAAGCGCCTCGTGGTGGGCCGCTCGTTGACGGGCGCAACGTGGGCGCCGGCCTATATCAGCTACGGAAACAACAATCGCTCGACGATGGTGCGCATGCCTGGCGAGCGTATCGAACTGCGGCTGCCCGACGGCTCGTGCAATCCCTATCTCGCGACCACGGCGGTCATCGCGGCAGGGCTCGACGGCATCGACCGCGGCATGTCGGCGGGAGAGCCGGCTAACGAGAACCTCTACGGGTGGTCGCCCGCGCAGCTCTCGGAACACGGCATCGGCGTACTGCCGCAAAACCTCGAGCAGGCGCTCGACGCACTGGAGTCCGACCGCGTGATCTGCGATGCGCTCGGCCCCGTCGCCGACGAATTTCTCAAGCTCAAAAGAATGGAGTGGCTCGAATACATGCGCCACGTGTCGGACTGGGAACTGAAGACCTACCTCGAATTCTTTTAAGGAGAACCAGGATGTGCGGAATTGTAGGCTTGCTGGTGAAGACGCCTGCACTGCGCGAGCGGCTGGGCGAACTGATGGTGCCGATGCTGATCGGTATGACCGAGCGCGGACCGGACTCGGCGGGCCTTGCAGTGTTCGGCAAGCCGGTCGACGCGAGCCAGCGCAAGCTGAGCCTCTACGCGGGCTTTACGAAAGAGGGCTCGGACTTCGCGTGGCAGCCGCTGGTGGAAGCGCTGAACGTGGCGATGGACGTCACGGCGCGCGTCGACGTGAAAGGCAATCACGCCGTGTTGACGGTGCAAGGCGATATCGAGGGCGTAAAGACCTGGCTGCGCGAACAGTATCCGAAGCTCTATCTGCTCTCGAGCGGCCGTTCGATCGATCTGTACAAGGATATCGGCTCGCCGTCGCAAGTGGCAGGGCGTTATGACTTTGCGAACCTGAAGGGCACGCATCTGGTCGGCCACACACGCATGGCGACCGAATCTGCCGTAACGCCCGACCGCGCCCATCCGTTCACGGCTGGCGACGACTTCTGTCTGGTTCACAACGGCTCGCTGTCGAACGCGCATGGCGTGCGCCGCAAGCTCGAACCGCAGGGCATTCACTTCGATACCGACAACGACACCGAAGCCGCCTGCCGCTTTCTCGAATGGCGGCTGCGCGAAGGCGACACGTTGCCGGCCGCGCTGCAGAAGGGCTTCGAAGAACTCGATGGCTTCTACACATTCCTGATGGGCACCTCCACCGAACTCGCGCTGATTCGCGATCCGTTTGCGTGCAAGCCGGCGGTGGTCGCGGAAAACGACGACTACGTCGCGATCGCCTCCGAGTTCCGTTCGCTCGCGCATCTGCCGGATATCAAGAACGCGAGGGTCTTCGAACCTGCACCCGAGGAGATGTACGTATGGAAAGCCTGACTTTCGATCTGGAGCGCACGACGGTTCGTGAGTTGAACCAGTTCCTGCACAAACCGGCGAGCGAACTGGAAGGCCAGGCGGTGACCGTCGTCGCGCCGAACGGCGCGCATAACCTCGCGGTCGGGGTGGATGCGTCGGTGCGCGTGACGATCGCCGGTCACGCCGGCTATTACGCGGGCGGCATGAACAAACACGCGACGATCGAGATCGACGGCAGCGCAGGCACCGGCGTCGCCGAAAACATGATGAGCGGCAAGGTGCACGTGAAGGGTTTCGCGTCGAACGGTGCAGGTGCTTCGGCGCATGGCGGCCTGCTGGTGATCGACGGCGATGCGGGCCTGCGCTGCGGCATTTCGCTCAAGGGCGGCGACATCGTGGTGGGCGGATCGGTAGGCAGCTTTTCTGCATTCATGGCTCAGGCCGGGCGCATGGTGATCTGCGGCGATGCGGGCGATGCGCTCGGCGACTCGCTTTACGAAGCGGTGCTGTATGTGCGCGGCGAAGTGAAATCGCTCGGCGCGGACGCGCAATACGAACCGATGACACAAGCCGATCTCGACGCCGTACGCGCATTGCTCGCCGCCGCCGGCATGGACCACGACCCGGCCTCGTTCAAACGGATCGCCTCCGCTCGCACGCTCTATCACTGGAACGCCGACGCGAACCAGGAATATTGAACACACGTTCTCGACGAAGGTCCCCATGGAAGCCAAACCTGTTCACTTTGCCCGCTTGCAGCAGGAAGAGTCGCAAGGCTACGACCGCAAGACGATCGACTATATCCACTCCGCGGCGCAGCGCGGCCTCTATGAGATTCGCGGTCTGGGCGCGAAGCGCCACGTGCCGCATTTCGACGATCTGCTGTTTCTCGGTGCCTCCCTGTCACGCTATCCGCTCGAAGGGTATCGCGAGAAGTGTGCAACGCAGACCGTGCTTGGTACGCGCTTCGCCAAAAAGCCGGTGGTCCTCGATATTCCGATCACGATTGCCGGCATGAGCTTTGGCGCGCTTTCCGCGAACGTGAAAGAAGCGCTCGGCCAGGCCGCGACCGCGATGGGCACCTCGACCACCACCGGCGACGGCGGCATGACGCAGGAAGAGCGCCGCTCGTCGAAGACGCTTGTCTATCAGTGCCTGCCGTCGCGTTATGGCTTCAACCCGGACGACGTGCGCCGTGCCGACGCGATCGAAATCGTCATCGGTCAGGGCGCGAAACCGGGCGGCGGCGGCATGCTGCTCGGGCAGAAGGTGAACCCGCGCGTCGCTTCGATGCGCACGTTGCCGGCCGGCGTCGACCAGCGTTCGGCGAGCCGTCATCCGGACTGGACGGGCCCGGACGATCTGACGATCAAGATTCAGGAACTGCGCGAAATCACCGATTGGGAAAAGCCGATCTACGTGAAGGTCGGCGCAACCCGCACGTTCAACGACGTCAAGCTCGCGGTGCATGCGGGTGCGGACGTGGTCGTGATCGACGGGATGCAGGGCGGCACGGCGGCGACGCAGACGTGTTTCATCGAGAACGTCGGCATTCCGACGCTGGCGGCGGTTCGCCAGGCGGTGGATGCGCTCGAAGATCTGAATATGAAAGGCCAGGTACAACTGATCGTCTCGGGCGGCATCCGCACCGGCGCCGACGTGGCAAAGGCGCTTGCGCTCGGCGCGGACGCGGTGGCGATCGGGCAGGGCATGCTGATGGCGCTCGGTTGCAACAGCGACACGTACTTTCAGAACGGCGCGCTGCATTCGGCAGCGGCGGACTACGCGGCGTTGAACACGTCGCCGGGGTTCTGCCATCACTGCCACACGGGCAAGTGTCCGGTCGGCGTGACCACTCAGGATGCGGTGCTCGAACAGCGTGTGCAGCCGGAAGAAGGCTCGCGCCGGGTGCGTAACTATCTGAAGACGCTGAACATGGAACTGACGACGATCGCGCGTGCATGCGGCAAGCAGAACGTGCATCACCTGGAACCCGAGGATCTCGTCGCGCTGACCGTCGAAGCTGCGGCAATGGCGCGCATTCCGCTCGCGGGGACGTCGTGGATTCCCGGCTGGAACAAATGAATTGAGTTGTTTCGAGATTTTTGACTGTGCAAAAGTTGTAGCGCATTCAGCTTTGATTTACCCATCCATCAGGAGCACTACATGAGCACTCCGCAAAGCACTACACAAGCAGCACCAGCACCTTCCGGAGGTCTCCGCGCGGGCACGTTGGGTTTTCCCGAGGTCATCGGCCAATCCATCGCAAATCTTTCTCCAACTTTCACGCCGTCGATCAATGTGACCGCAATCGCGGCGCTGGCCGGCGCGGGAACGTGGCTGATTTACGGTCTGTCGACGATCGGGCTGCTGCTGGTGAGCATGAGCATCATCGCGCTTTCGAGCCGGATCGCGTCGGCTGGTTCGTTCTTTATCTATATTTCGCGCGCGCTTGGGCCGATGGCGGGTGGCATTGCCGGCTGGGGGTTGATCGCGGCTTACGTGGGTACTGCGATGGGGGTGGGCGCGGCAGGCGTGGTGTTCGTGCAGAACGCTTTTTCGGCCTGGAACATCGCTGTCCCGTCGTGGGCGATCTACACGATCTTTATCGGGCTGGCCTGGTTCTTCTCGGCGCGTGACGTGAAGCTTTCGTCGCGCCTGTCGCTGGCGATCGAAGGCGCTTCGGTAGTGATTGTGGGCGGTGTGCTGATCTATGTGCTCGCACTGCACCCGGACCATATCGTCGACCATGCGCAACTCGGGCTGCAGGGTGTAAGCGGTAAGGGTATGGCACAGGGTATGGTGCTCGGCATCTTCTCGTACGTGGGTTTCGAGAGCGCCGCTTCGCTCGGCCAGGAAACCAGGAACCCACTGCGCGTCATTCCGCGTGCGGTGATCTGGTGCGTGATCCTGTCGGGCCTGTTCTTCATGTTCGTGGCCTATTCGATGACGATCGCCTACCACGACGACGTGGCCAAGCTCGGCGGCGATTCGGCCGTGCTCAGCACCTTGCTCACGAGCGTCGGCGCTTCGCCGCTCGGCCCGGTGTTCTATCTGATTGCCTCGATCAGCGCGTTCTCATGCGTGCTTGCGTGCATCAACTCGTCCAGCCGCCTGCTGTATTCGATGGGCCGTTATCAGTTCGTGCACCGCTCGATGGGCATGGTGCACCGCACGCACCAGACCCCGTACCTGGCGGTTGCATTTTCTTCGATCGTGACCCTGGTGGTATGCATCGCGATGCTCGGCACGGGTCCGCTCAACACGTTCGGCTATACGAGTACGTTTGCGACCTTCGGTTTCCTGGTCGTGTATTTCCTCGTCGCAATCTCGGCACCGGTTTATCTGAAGAAGCAGGGTGAGCTCAAGTCGATCAACGTGCTATGGGGCGTGCTCGGCGCACTGGCGATGATCGGCGCGGTGATTGGCAGCGTGTATCCGGTGCCCGATTATCCGTATAACATCCTTCCTTATCTGTTCGTTGCATATATGCTGGTGGGCGCGGTCTGGTTGATGATGCTCAAGAAGCGCTCGCCGCAAGTGCTCGCGAAGATCGAGCACGATCTGGAAGTAAGCGACGTGATGACCCATGGCAAAAAGTAAATGAATGCACCCTTCTCCACGGATAGTTTGCCCGCGCCGAGCACGGGCCGGTTGACAGACGATCCGGAGGGAAGGCCTGCCAGCCGTCGCGGCATGGACGGCCAGGAAATCGACATTCAGTTGCGGCCGGAGCGCGGCGAGTGCGCCGCCATCGAAATCGGCTGTGTTTCTTGCCCTGCCCGCGGACGCGGGCAGGATCACATCAACGAGGACTACGTCGGCGTGATGCTCGGCGATCTGGCGGCGCGCGCGGCGCGTGGCAGTGTGATCGCCCTGGCCGACGGCGTGAGCGGCAGCAAGGGTGGCCGGGTGGCGGCCGAACTCTCGGTGCGGACCTTTATCGACGCCTACTACGGGCTCCCCGACACATTGCAGCCTGGCGTAGCTGCTGCGCGTGCGCTCGAGGCAATCCACGGCTGGCTGCATCAGATCGGCCGCGTCGATCCCGAACTGAAGCAGATGTCCGCTTCCTTTGCCGCGCTGATCGTGCGTCGCGCTACCGCGTATCTGGTGGCGGCCGGCGACGTGCGGCTTTATCTGCTGCGCGATGGTCAACTGACCCAGCTTGGCGACGATGACGTGGTGCCGGTCGCCTTCGGTTCCTATGTGATGCATGCGGTCGGCATGCTGCCGGCGCTGGTCACGCGCGTCGAAACTCTGGAGCTGCGCGAAGGCGACCGCCTACTGATGTGCTCCGACGGGCTCTATCGCCGCGTGCCGATGCGCGAGTTGCAGACGGTGCTGGCGGCCCGCGGCGGTGCACTCGACACTGCACGCCGGCTTGGTGCCCTGGCGGTGACGCGAGGCTCGCATGACGACGTGACGAGCGCGGTGCTCGATGTGGGTGGCCTGCCTACGCTCGATGTCGGTTATCTTGAGCGTGTGCTTGGCGCTTTGCCGATTCCGGCTGTGCCGGATGCCGGCGAGGTGGTCGATGGATATCTGCTCACGAGCGTGTTGAACGATGGCTTCTACTCGAGGATTTTCGCCGGCTACGATCTGGCCGATCCGAACACGCCGCTGGCGCTGAAGTTTCCCAAGCCGCGCGTTGGGGAGGACGAGAACGTGCGCCAGTCGATCGTGCGCGAGCGCTGGCTGGCGGGCAAGATCGACGACGACGGTGTGCTCGCGCCGATGCCGGTGGACGCCGACCGGCAAACCCGGCTCTATGTAGTGATGCCGCTTGGCGCAGGCATCACGCTCGAAAAAATGCTGGCGGCGCCTCAGCCCATGGCGCTGACGCGTGCGCTTGGGATCGCGCAGAAGCTGGGCCATTCAATCGACGCGCTGAACCGCCGCAATATTTTCCATCGCGATATCAAGCCCGAGAACGTGCTGGTGATGCGGGGCGATAGCACGCGCCTGCTCGATCTTGGCTTCGGTTATATGCCGGGCATGCAACTGCCGGGCCCCGACACCGCTCCGGGCTCGCCTGCCTATATGGCGCCCGAGTTGATGAAGGGCGCGCAGGGCGATGCACGCTCCGAAGTGTTCGCGTATGGCGTGACGCTGTACCGGCTATTCAGCGGCGGCAAGCTGCCGTATGGGTTCAATGGCCGTGTGCCGCTCTATCAGTACCGGGTCGACGCGCCGCAGTGGCTCGACCTGGTGCTCGAGAAAGCGCTACAGCCCGATCCGGCCCGAAGGTATCAGGACGTGCTCGAAGTCTGCGCCGATCTCGAACGTTTTTCGAGCGGTCGGGACGCCTTGGCGCCGGTTCGGCGCAAGCCTTTGCTCGAGAGCGATCCGGTGCTGTTCTGGCAGGTGATCGTGGTGGTGTTGATGGCGCTATTGTTGTGGTCGTTGATGCGGCATTGAGGGGCGGGCACGGTAGGGGCGTTGCGTCGGCACGTACCTCGTGCGACGGTGACGTATCAGAGCAGGGTTTCGTGAACCTGTAGCTGTGTGGCAACATCACGGTGATCTCTCAATCACGTCAGGCCTCGCGCGGGCCCACACACGCCAGGAGAACTCATGTTCGATCACGTTAAATTCGGGGTCAGCGATTATGCAGCGAGCAAATCGTTCTTCCTCAAGGCGCTCGAACCGCTCGGCGTAGCGGTTATCTCAGAGGGAGAGCCGACGTACGGTGTCGAGCTTAGCCCGCCGGGTAAAGCTTCATTGTGCCTATACCAGACCACGGAGAAGCCGGCGCATCTTCACCTTGCGTTTACGGCCGAAAATCGCCAGCAAGTCGACGCCTTTTATCGCGCGGCCCTGGAGGCGGGCGGCAAAGACAATGGTGCGCCCGGCCTGCGCCCGCGCTACCACCCCAACTACTATGCGGCTTTTGTCATTGCTCCGGACGGGCACAATGTCGAAGTGGTTTGTCATCGCTGATCGAACAGACGCCCGTCAGCGATTTTTTCGATGCCACGTGTCCATCAGCATGCGGCCCGCGCGTCATTGTAGTGGCGGCCCGATGTAATTCAGCCGCCTCAACCCCATGACGGAGGCTTATATGCAATACCTGTTGATGATTTACGCAGAAGAAAGCGGTTGGAACCAGATGACCGACAGCGAGCGGCAGCAAGGCGTCGCCGCGTATCAGGCGTACACCGAGTCGTTGAAAAAGGCGGGGGCGCTGGTGGGCGCCAACCGGCTGCAACACACGAACGTGGCGACCACGGTGCGGCTCGTCGACGGCAAGCCGCAGGTGCTCGACGGTCCGTATTCCGATTCGAAGGAGCAGCTCGGCGGCTACTACCTGATCGACGTGCCCAACCTGGATGCGGCGATCACGTGGGCGTCACGCTGCCCAGCCGCGGCGTACGGCGTCATGGAAGTGCGCCCGGTCTGGACTGCACCCTACGACGCGCGATCGGCTGCATGAGTCCGTCCGGCTGCGGCCGTGACGCTGGCGGCGCCGCGCGTTCGATTGCCGAGGCGGTCGCCCGCCGCAGTTACGGCAAACTTGTCGCGCTGCTGGCGATGCGCACGCGCGACGTCGCCGCAGCCGAGGACGCGCTGGCCGACGCGTTTGCGGCCGCGCTCGCCGAGTGGCCGGAACGCGGCTGCCCTGCGAATCCCGAAGCGTGGCTGATGACGGTCGCGCGCCGCCGGGCGATCGACGGCGCGCGTCATCGCCGCGTCGGCGACGAAGTGACAAACCAGCTCACCATCCTCGCCGACGAGATCGACGAGCGTGATGCAGGCGCGTTGCCCGACCGGCGACTGGCGCTGCTGTTCGCGTGCACGCACCCTGCGCTCGAGGCCGCGATTCGCACGCCGCTGATGCTGCAGGTGGTGCTGGGGCTCGAAGCGAAAACCATCGCGTCCGCGTTCCTGATGTCGCCCGCCGCGATGAGCAAGCGCCTCGTGCGGGCGAAGAACAAGATCCGCGAAGCGGGCATTCCGTTCAGCGTGCCCGAGCGCGAGGAGTTGCCCGACCGGCTTGCTGCGGTGCTGGAGGCGGTCTATGCGGTGTATGCGGAAGGGTGGACCGACCCGGCCGGCGGCGATATAGGGAGGCGCGATCTCACCGGCGAGGCGCTGTTTCTTGCGCAACTGCTCGTCGAACTGCTCCCCGAGGAGCCAGAGACGATGGGGTTGCTCGCGCTGATGCTGTATGCGCAGGCGCGTTGTGACGCACGACGCGATGCAGCCGGCGAGTATGTGCCGCTGTCGGCTCAGGATCCGGCGACATGGAACGAGCCGATGATCGACGCAGCAAACGCACTGCTACGGCGCGCGAGTGCTCTCAACGCAATCGGACGCTTTCAGCTGGAGGCCGCATTGCAGTCGGCGCACGTGTACCGCTGCCGCACGAATCTCCCGAACTGGGATGAGATCGTGCAACTCTATGATGCGCTGCTCGCGATTGCAGGCTCGCCGGTGGTCGCGGTGAACCGCGCGATCGCGCTGGCGGAACGGGACGGCCCGCAGGCGGCGCTCGACGCGCTCGAGCCGTATGCGGACGATCCGCGGCTGTCCGCCTACCAGCCGTACTGGGCCGCGCGTGCCGATCTGCTTGCGCGTGCCGGCGCGAGGGCTGAAGCGCTCGATGCGTACGATCTCGCGATCGGACTCGAACGCGATCCGGCCGTGCGCCGGTTCCTGCAGCGCAAGCGCGTCGAGCTATCGTTGGCGAGAAGTTAGGTTGGCGGGCCGTGTTTGCCACGGGAGCTCTACGATCCCCTTGGGCGGCAGCTACCAGCGGGACGGAGTCGCAGCCGTGTCACGAATTCAGCGAGATCTTCCGCAACCTTCGGCGTTCAAGGCCGTTGCGCAATTGGCCGGCGACAAACGCGCTGACGATCAGAGACAAATAGAAGGTCACGAGATCGTGACGCCAGACATCCAGAGTGAGCCGATGCGCAATCAGTATCGGATCGGGGGCCGCGAGTACGACGCTCTTCGCCTCGACAGCCCGCATCATCCGGATAAAGCCTGCCGCGGACAGCAACGGCAATAGGACGACCAAAGCCAACAGTGCGGGCTTCATGCGGCGCGCCCACGGAAGATGACGCAATCGGAACCATAGTCCGAGACATCCGTGTATCCATCCAGGCGCGAGCAGTGCAAGCTGCAAACCCTGCGTACCACTCGTTAGCAGGAGGATCACGACGCGCTCATAGTCAGGCTCGAAGCCATAGAGCGAGGACGCGAGCCGGGTCGTCACTGCGTGGCGGATAAGCAGCAGCGGCAGGCTGAGGCCGGCCCACAGGCGGACCCACTCAGCGATCGGTAGCGTCCAGTGACGGCGCCCGTATATCGTGCGCACGGCCAGCGCAAAATGGAGCATAGCCGCACCATACAACGCAATCGTTCCAGTTGTGCTGCGCCAGAGCCGTAGCGCTAAAACAAGGCCGCGTCCAGCAAGTTCGAGTGACCAGATCCCGAGCGCGTGATTGATCAGATGGAGAAAGAGATAGATCAGCAACACCACGCCAGACCCGAGTTGCAACCGACGCAGGACGGTTTGCATCTGCGGCGTCATGGCAGCATCCGGCGAACGTTGTGCGACGCGCGACGAGCAAGTGCCGCCCGGCCGCCAGATTTTCGCGCACCTCCAATAAAGCTGCGGCGTAGCCGTCCAGACAGATCGGCCGCCGGCGACTGCAGCGGCGCAGATTCGCACTGGCTCGCTGCGTCCTGACGTACCGCTTCGGCGAATCGCTGTAATGCGGATACCGAACCGCATACGCTCTGGTATTCCTCGCGGCCGATTCTGCCGTCGAGGATGACGGTAAATCCCGATGCATGGGCCATGTCGACGACGTTCATTTAATCACCCGTTGTGAGTCTGTCTTACCTGCAAGACCGTGAGGATGCGTCGGTTATTCCCTGATTCGAGCGGATGCATGTGAGCGAAGTCGAACGCGCGTGATGCCAGTGGGTCGCGGCGGGGAAGGGACAGTCGACTCTGTGTCCCGAATTTTTGACGATGCGCCCAAGGGATTCATCCATCGCAGGAGTGCACGAAATGCCTGTCTATATTTTCGTGGACCCGGTCGGTGTTCGGCGTTACGGCAGACGCCACGGGGTGAATCTGCCGGCAAGGGTCGCGCCTTGGGCTTCATGTAAGTCCGTGGAACTGAACCGGGACAAACGGAACCCGGGTGTCGGCCCGGGAGAGTGTCTGGACGACATCGAGAAGCATGGGTGCCACATCACCGATGCTCACGTTCGGATTGCGGACCAGGTAGTTTGATGCTGTCTTGCGCATATGGACTCTCTGGATGGGATATCCAGCAGACTGAAAGAACGCGTTCACTCTGGGACAATATCGATGGGCCGTAAGGGCGGAACTGGGCTGGTCGTCATTGGACTTGGTTCGGCCGAGGCCGTGTAAAAACGCGTGAGCCGGCAGTCTGTCGAGCGACTGGTGAGGCTGCGCCTTCGCAGCTTCGTGCTTTCTACGACTGAACTGA
>NZ_JBNDLX010000010.1:0-319430 GCF_050436285.1 Paraburkholderia sp. GAS82 | reverse complement strand
TTGCGCACCTTCGACAAATCGCCCCATCTGCGCCTCTCATTCCAGCAGGTTGATTCAGTCTAGGCGATCATTAGAGTTTTTACACAGCCTCGGCCAGTTTCGGTCATTCGACAGGGCTAGCAAAATCGCCGACAATCGAATGGGCCGCAGAACCATGACGCTATCCGGGCGGCGCTGAATGACTCCGGCCCGGGCACGGTGTAAGGTGCAAACTGCGCCGTAATCAGACGCTAGAAAATCGATATGTCTACCCATAACCTAGTTTTTCTTCCTTTTACGGCGTTTCACCATGGAGAAATCGGGCGAGCAGTTATTTTGTTTTTTTTTGATGCTCTAATCCTCTTCTGTATCGGTTCGCTGATTTTTCTGATCGTGAACTATGCTGGCGTGAAGGTGCAAACGGCGGAGGCCAAGGTATTGGCAAAACGTATTGTTCCTGCCCACTGGGAGTGGCAAGGTCGAGGACGATTTACTACATACGCCTATGTGGCCGAATATGAAATACTTGATTTAAATGTAAATGGTCAGGATATGACATATCGGCCTACTCCTTGGATTATGGAGCGGACAATAGCGAATACTACGGAGCCTGTGCAGTTTGTAGCGGGTAGATTGAACGGGAAGGTGCAGATTAAAAAATTCAAATACCTGTGATCTTTCGGTGGAAGATTAGTGATCCTCTGCGGCATCGGGGGACGTTCAGGAACGCCATACGCCCGATGCATCCGGCGGCACGCGGCCAGAACCGGCCAGTCGACGTATAGGCATGTATCGTTGACAATCTGGCAGTCGATGAATCAGGGGGGGTTATGTCCGATTACAAACTGTTGCGAGTTGTTTTGCGAGCGACCTTCGTACTGGCTGGGCTAATTTTCCTCTCGCAGGGCGCTTGGGCAGATGCCCCCTACAGTTTCATTCGAATCCAGTGTATGGGCGCTATCAACCGGCTTGAGGTCAGCACATTCATTACGTGGAATGTGTGCGACGTGGGATGCTCGCAAGCTGCACCGCTGGCAAGGCAGGGGATATACGAACTGAGGAAATTCATCCAGCAATATTCAAAACATCCCTTCGAGTGTGATCTCGGGGCGGGTCAAAAGGCTGTCGTGTCAATTCTGGACCATTGGCCCGGCAGAGATCTTCCCGGGATGGAATTCGATGTCAGTGTCGATGATAGACGGGTCGTACCGCCTCAGAGATTGGACGGTGAGGCTGAGATTGATCTCCAGGTGCAAGCGTTTCTAGGCAAGAACGATGCGTCGGGCCGGCCCATCAATCCTGCGTCGGTATCTACCAATCTCTGCTTTCTCAACGGGAGGGATCCACTTGCGCTTCCCGATTCGATGAGATGCGAGAGAACATGGGTGGGCGCCGGTGAGGGCTGGACAAAAGATGAGGCCGATAGCGCACAATACGAAAGAATCGTCCAACCGAAATGAGCGGCAGGTCAAGATCGCAAGTTCTCGACTGAACGATCAGAGTTGCTATTCGTGACCGTCCGTTTGCGAGAAAGCCGAAAGTCTTTTATGGGTCGCGTGCGGTCTGACGCGGCAGGCGACTTGCGGCCAATAGTTGCCGGTCGGCGAGACTGCAACGCCGTCAGTTGAAAGACTGTTTCGTTTTCGCGAAGAGACATTCGCTCTGCAAAGGCGAGCCTTCTTTCCGACGCCCATAGCCATTAAGGCATCTTAATGTCTGGCGCTTTGACATTTAAAACTGCTACCCAGTTCGCCTGCCGTTGGATGACTTTCCCGTCCGCAGTAGTGAGCACCAGCGAAATTCCCACGTTGGAAGGATGGCCGTCGCTTCCTCCGGTCGGGGTAAAGCCGGCGCGTGCAGTTAATTTGTTTATATCCAGTGTGTTGTTGTTGCAAAGGCCCGAAGCTCGAAACCACGTCGAATACCTTTGAGGCGCGAGTACAGGAGCCGTCACCACCATCGGTTGAACCTGCTTCGGCGGAATAGTCAGGGGAAACGACTGGCCCGTCGTATCGCGGCCTTCGTGCGCGTCTAATCTCAGGCTTGGACCTCGGGCTGAGTAGCCCGAGAAGTATGCGCTCATGATCGTGACCGGTTGCGTAGAGTGATTAATCACTTGGATGCGCCAAGTCAACGGGATGTTGACTTCGTATGCTACGCATCGCGGTGTGCCAACCGCGTTTGAAGTATCCTCGTTTGGCTGAATCACGACATCAACGTTTTCCTCGTTGAGACCATTTGCAATTCTTGCCTCCTCCCACTGAGCAGTTGAGATGGTCGTGGTGAAACCCAAGGATATAACGCTTATTGCGATTGCAATTCTTGATTCGGTGAAATGTTGCTTCATATGGCGAATTTTAATAGACTTTTATCGCGTCTCGGTTCCAAGATATAGGACGTCTACGATTATTTTGACATCCTTCATTTATCGGCAAATTTGCGCTCCCCTTTAACGGACAGCTTCGCGTACGAGAGGCAGGCTATTGCCTTACACACACACGCGGACCGATCACATCAGCGTATGACCGCTGCGGCCAGGAACCGGTCGCTTATTGCCTCATAGGTGGAACGGTCGCTCGGCGTCGCAACGTCCCAACCGGGAACCCGAAAAGCGTAGCTCAGGCGCGGGATGGCGAATGACCGGTGTGCGTCCGAGAGCAGCCGACGGAACGCCCGATGCTGGATGGCCGAGAAGGGTCGACCCGAGCCGAGCGTCGTCTGCCGCGTTGCTCCTCGCGCATTGCGATGCCGCTTCGCGCGAAGCGTGAAAAAGACAGAACCTTCAACCGTCTTCCTTTCGCCGGCACCCCGATGCTATTGCCATCGATAGAAACGATTTCACCGGCGCTTTTGTTTGCCCGTAGGAGAACGCAGTTGCACGTCGACGCATTGCGCGCGCAATGGAGGTCATCATGGCCGTCTTTCAGTGGACAGGAAGTGCGAGTACAGGCGATTTCTCGACAGCCGGAAACTGGCTGCCTGCAGCGGGTGCGCCGCCCGGACCCAACGACCTGGCGAAGATCGAAGGCGCTGCCGTGCCGATCACAGGAACGGGCAACCCGGAAATCCTGTACACATCAGGCACAGTCAAATTAGCGGGGCACTTCACGGAAACCTATGGCAGCCCCGTCAATGCACAGCAGTTAACCTTGCTGCCGGGTGCCGTGCTGACTACGCCGATGGTGCACTTCGTCGTGGGCATTGATTCCCCCCCGCCAATGATCGGCAATATGACGGTGGGTGAGGGCAGCGCTGTCGTGATCGCAGGAAGCCACACACCAAATAACTACGCGATCGAGATGTCCGAACTCGCTGGGTCGAACTCGAGCCTCGTGGTCGAGGGCGCTGGCGCCGTCGTCAACGGCGGCAATCTGCCGATGTCCGTGGGACAGGCCGGCCCCAGTTTGTTGACGATCAGGAACGGCGGCGTCGTGAGCGTCGGGAATGCGGACCCGCTCATCTACCCGTGGTGTCTGGTGATCGGCAATCACCCGGGGTCCAGCGGCACGGTCCAGGTTCAGCGCGCGTCGCTGCTTGGGCACGGCGAGATCATCGTTGGCCGCAATTCGACGGGCACGCTGAACGTGGACGAAGGCGGTCTGGTCGTCGCGGAGGATCTTGCGATCGGCTGGGAACCGACGAACCAGCAAAATTCCCCACCGACCGAGGGCATCGGCGCGGTGACGGTCAAAGGGCGGGACGCCCGACTGATCGTTGATAACCAGTTGGAAGTCCAGCACATGGGAACCGGCTCACTGACGGTCGCGGATCATGGCTTCGTGTCGGCGGGCGTCGGAGTCGTCGTGAATGGCACGCTATCGCTGGCGAATGGGGTGATCGATACGCTGGCGTTGGGCGTCAACACCGGCGCGACGCTGTCGGGCAACGGTACTGTGATCGCCGCGCAGGGCGTTGACAACAACGGCGGAGTGATCACGGCTGTCGGCAAACTTATCTTTGTCGGCGACGTCGACAATGCTCCCATCGCCCATGGCAGCTCAATGACGGTCGCCGCTGACAGCGAACTGCAGGTTTTCGGCGCATTGACCGATGACGGCGCACTCTCGCTTCATGCCGACAGCGTGGCGTCGCTCGAAGCGGTGGCGTCCGGGCAGACCGTCTCGTTCGACGGCGCGCACGCCCGCCTCGTCCTGCGAAGTCCCGGCGAGTTCGCGGGCTCGATCAGCAACTTCGGGAAGACCCACAAAATTGTGCTGGAAGCCGACGTGACCAACGTCGCATTCGCTAACGGCGTACTCACCGCGACGGGACCAGGCGGCCCCGTCGCGGAACTCCAGATGATGGGTTCTTACGAGCCTCCCAACTTCCTGTTGGCGCCGGGCTTCCCTGGCGTGATTACGGTTTGACAGCAGGGCCGACAGACCGCCTGCTTCATTTATCGCATCAGTGCCCGTTCGATCGTCGTGGTCGCGGGCACAATGCGTTCTTGCGTCGGCGTTGCTTTCGATTTCATGATTCCAGATTGATGCGCCATTGCAATTGCTTCAACGCGCGCCAGCCTCATACTGCTCATCGGTTACCGGCTCCATCCACTCGACGTTCTTGCACGTAGGAATCTGGCGTAACGTCACACCATTATTGCGGTGCCAGTTCTCCGAACCAGTAAGACGACGTCACGCCACCATCCATCAGGAAATCGCTTCCGGTGATAAATCCTCCGTCAGGCCCCATGAGCAGCGCGGCAACATTTCCAACTTCGTCCGGCGTGCCGGCGCGCTTGGCCGGGCACCCGTCAATCATGCGCCGGTAGCCTGCCCCACGCGGGCCGGATAACTCGTCCTTCGCAAGCGGCGTGATGATGATGCCCGGGCTGATTGTATTGATACGAGCGCCACGCTTGCCCCAGCGGACTGCCTCAAACATCACGCGCAGGGCGTTGCCGCGTTTCGACAACTGATAGGCATGCAACGAATCCTTTACCTGATCAGACCGCAGCATTGGCAGCTTTAACAATTCTTCGACAGGCGTCGTCGCAAGCGCGTGGTTATGTTCCGTGGTCAGCGGCGGTAGACGATGGCCGGACTGAGAGGCGATTACCACCCCCGCTCCGCCCTCGGCCATCACTTCGCCAAATACTTCGAGGATCAACGCGGTGCCGTAGAGATCGACTTTCAGGATCGTCTCCGGTGAGGCCTGCGAGGGCGAAACGCCGGCCGCATGAATAAGGCCATGGATGGCGCCCAATGAAGTCGCCTTAGCGGCCAGGGCCTCAACGGACGCCCGGGATGAAATGTCGACGGCCGCTGTCGTCACCTCGAAACCCGCCTCGCTCAGCGTCTTTGCCGCGGCGTCGGCCTGCTCCTGACGCAGGTCGGCGAGTAAAAGGTGTTTGCCTGCGCCCACCCGCCGCGCAATGGCTTGCCCAATTGATCCCGGGCCGATTACAACGATGACTTTTTGCATGATGCTTCTTCCTTGTTTCTGGATTGGCCGATCGCTTAGATTTCCTGACGAGTGGGTCGAAACAGGATCTCATTTACGTCGACTTCCGGAGGCTGACTAATCGCGAAGGCGACGGCGCGTGCGAACGATTCAGCTGGGATCGCGATCTCTTCGTAGAACTTGCCGATGAAGCCGGCTATATCCGGTTCCGTAATGCTGTTCGGAAGCTCCGTCGCAACCGCACCCGGCGAGAGAATCGTCGTGCGAAGACCGTAGGGTTTGACTTCCTGGCGCAAGCCTTCCGAGATCATGAGCACGGCGCTCTTGGTTGCTGCATAGACAGCGCTGCCGGGCCGCACGATCCGCGCCGCCACGGAAGCGACGTTGATGATCTGGCCGCTCTTCTGCTGTTTCATGTGTGGCAACGCAGCGGCGATCCCGTACAACACACCCTTGATGTTGACGTCGATCGTCTGGTTCCAGTCATCGATCTTCAGGCGCTCAAGCGGTGAATGCGGCATCAATCCGGCGTTGTTGAGCATGACGTCGACGCGCCCGAAGGTCTGCACTGCTGCATCGACCAATGCTTTGACATCGTCGTGACGAGTCACGTCGGTTGCCATAGCCAGTGCCTTGCCGCCTTTGTCGATTAATTCCTGTGCTAGCGACTGAATGCGATCGACCCGCCGCGCGCCCAGTACGACGATCGCGCCCTGCGCGCTCAGATGCCTGGCAGTCGCTTCGCCCGCGCCGCTGCTCGCACCCGTGATAACAACAACTTTGCCTTCAATGTTGTTGCTCAAGCCATTGCGCGTTTCCACAGACCTTCTCCGGTTGAAATCAATGTCCAGATCTTAGGTTGATGCAAATCAATTAACAATAAGGCTATAGTTTCACGGGGTGTTAAATGGAGGTTAATTATGCTGCGCACAGGTCTGTCGGAACTGACGGCGTTCATTGCCGTCGCTGAACATCGAAGTTTCCGCGCGGCGGCGAAAAAACTGGGGGTTTCCGCGCCGGCGTTGAGTCATGCGATCAGGAATCTCGAATCGGGTCTCAACGTGCGCCTCTTTAATCGGACGACCCGCTCGGTAGCGCTGACTGAAGCTGGCGAACTTTTGTTGCAGCGTGCCGGTCCGGCACTTGCCGACCTTGAAGATGGCATTAATGAAGTGATGTCCGCAGGTACCCGGCCGTCCGGATCAATCCGGATCAGTTCGGCCGAGGCCGGCGCGCGACCACTGATCCAGCACGTGCTTCCGGATTTTCTCGCGGCTTATCCGGAGATTCACGTGGAGGTCGTCGTGGACACGCGACTGATCGATATCGTGGCAGACGGATTTGACGCTGGGATACGGGTGCTCGACGATGTTCCGCGCGACATGATTGCGGTCGAATTTGGTCCGGCATTCCGGTTTGCAGCGGTCGCATCGCCCGAATATCTTTCTCGCCACCAGCCGCCGAAAACACCTCAGGACCTGAGGCAGCACAAATGCATCCGCTATCGATTTCTTAGCGGTACGCTATATCACTGGGAGTTTGAACGTCGAAGCAGTGGTCTCAGTGTCGATGTCGATGGCCCCATGACGCTAGGCAACCCAAATCTGATGGTCGATGCTGCGCTGGCCGGCATCGGTGTCGCCTGGGTTCCGGAATATCTGGTCGTGGAACATCTGGCGACCGGCCGATTGGTTCATCTACTACCGGACTGGAGTCCATCCATGCCAGGCTTGTGTCTCTACTATCCGGCTAACCGACACCCACCGGAAGCGCTTAGGCTGTTTTCGCAGGCGGTACGCGAATGGGCCAACAAATCGACGAAAGATAAAGGCAACGCAAAGAGCGTGGCTGTCCCGCGGACGGCGAGGTGAAGAGGGCCCTACGAAGTCAGCCCGAACGGTTAACGGGATTTGGCGCTTTGCTTACAAATACCCTCAATCTATTTACGTATCATTTACGAATTTGTAGCCGATATGAAAGGTGCAAAACAACACCGGGAGACACGCCATGGACCTCCTTTATATCGGCGCAACTCTTGCCTTCGGCGGGATTTCGTCAGCAATGTTGATGGGCTTGGACAAGTTGCCCCGCACGTCGCGGGATCGAGGCACACACCAGCTTTGACGCCCGCGCTTCCGATCACGTCAATCATCGCATCACGGCACTGGATTAACCTGAGCCGGCCGTCGTCTGGCGCGGCGCGGCCACTTTCGGCCATTCGATTTCACCCTATGGATTGCTAACAATCGCAACGAAACTCCAGTAAGTGCCTTTGTTCGTATGATGGATTGTCTAGCATTTCTATCCCCGACCTTCTGCCTACGACAACCCGTGAGGCTAAATTTATACACAGCCTCTCAAGTTCGGCGAGCCTGCGCCGAAATATTACTAGAGTGCTTGCGTTGAAAGGCCCTGGACATGAATCGCTATGTCGTAAATCAATTACGCGTAGGATTCCTATTTGTATGATGAACGTGCGCGACGTCTGCTTTCTTCAGACGATCCTGAGGGGCGACGCATTGATCTTCTTACCTGCAGCCGCGTGCGGAATTTTTGCATGCCTGATGCGATAACTTGCAATGGAAAAAGTCCTTCTACTTCAAGGAATGGCAGCATGAAATTCAGCAACATGAAACTTGGCACCAAACTGATCAGCGCTTTTGTACTCGTGTGCCTGATCGGCGCAGTTGTGAGCGGAATCGGTATCCGGAACATGGCCCGGATTAACGATGAAGGTGACAAGGTTTACCACCTTGACCTGATCGGACTATCCCTGACTCAGAGGGCGGACGTTGATCTGCTAACGGCAGGCCGTGCGCTCCGCAATGCCATTCTCGCCTCCAGCTCTGAGCAGCGGGCCGGGTTTCTGGCCGACAGTGAGAAAAGCCTCGCACAGGCGCGGGAAGCACTTGATAAAGCCCGGCCACTGTACTGGAGCGCAAAAGGTAAAGACGTCTTTGCAGAACTGGATCAAGGCTGGCGTGACTATTCCGAAGCTTTCAGGGACATGGAAACAAAAACCGGTACTGCCTCCCTTCAGGATCGCGGAGAACTCACGGAAAAGCTATTTGGCGACTTCCGACAGAAGGTCAACAAGGTTGACGAACTGATCACCACGTTGGTAGATGTGAAGCAGGAGAACGCGAAGGAGGCTGCGGAATCGAATCAGGATCTGTATGTAGAAAGTCGCAATCTGATGATTGCCCTGGTGATCTTCTCTACCTTGGCCGGAATCGGAATTGGCATGTGGCTCACGCGTAGCCTGACGCGGCAACTCGGGACGGAGCCAGCGATAGCCGCCGACCTTGCGAAAGGAGTCGCGGAAGGGGATCTCAGCGTGAACATCGACCTGCGGCCTGGTGACACGAGTAGTCTGATGGCCTCGCTGAAGAACATGCGTGACGGTTTGTTGCGGGTTGTGTCCGATGTTCGCCAGAACGCTGACGGCGTGGCTACGGCGAGTGCACAAATCGCTCAGGGTAATCTGGATCTGTCGAGTCGCACCGAGGAGCAGGCGAGCGCGCTGGAAGAGACTGCCGCGTCCATGGAGCAACTCACGGCGACCGTCAAACAGAATGCAGAAAATGCCCAGGTGGCCAACGAACTGTCGCTAAGCGCGAGTACGATCGCCCTCAAAGGCGGAAAGGTTGTCGATGAGGTAGTCGAAACGATGACGGGTATCAACGACAGTTCAAAAAAGATTGCCGAGATTATCAGCGTGATTGACGGTATCGCCTTCCAGACAAATATCCTGGCACTGAACGCTGCAGTCGAAGCGGCACGTGCCGGTGACCAGGGTCGCGGTTTTGCTGTGGTTGCTGGCGAGGTGCGCAACCTGGCACAGCGTAGCGCCGCTGCGGCAAAAGAAATCAAGACTCTGATCTCAACCAGCGTCGAACGTGTAAATCAGGGAACTGCCTTGGTAAATCAGGCTGGCACGACGATGTCCGAGATCGTCAGCGCGATCAAACGTGTGACCGAAATCGTTGGTGAGATCAGTGTTGCCAGCAACGAGCAGAGCGTCGGCGTGGGGCAAGTAGGTGAGGCAGTGAGCCAGATGGACCAGGTGACGCAGCAGAACGCTGCGTTGGTAGAAGAGAGCGCTGCAGCCGCGGAAAGCCTGAAGTCCCAAGCCCAACAATTGGTGCAAGCCGTGGCGGTGTTCAAACTGTCGGACAGCGCCCCGTCTGCATTGCTGGCCTGACAGCGCTAGTCAGAATCGCCTCCAAAGTACTTCACGGTATGACTCGGGTTGAAAGTCTGGGGGGAGCCGCAATCCAAGCTCAGCGCCAGGAAGTTTCTGTGCAGTGCAATCGTGAATTGGCATAGCGGCCGAACGGCCGCTTTGGAGAAATTCGAGCATCTGTATTGGGTCGCGTGCTGTCGATCACCGGCCCGTGAGTTTAGGGCCCTGTTTCGGCGTCAGTGACCTGCTGCAGGATCGCTTCGAGCGTCGAGATGACCTCATACGTGTGCTCAATCAGATCGCGTTGCGCGAACAACAGCCGGTGATAACCGTATGAGGTGGCCGTTGCAACTACGACCAGTGCAAGGACCGGGACGATGCGCCAGTCGACCGCGCGCATGCATCGTTTCCAACGTGGCAGTTCCGCGGCGCTACCCGCATTAAAAGCGCATGACCAACGCAACACCGGCGATCATCAGTAGCGCACCCGCCAGCCTCGGCCAGCTCAGCGCATGTTCCTGCACACCGATCAGTCCGAAGTGGTCAATCGCGACAGAGGCCACCAGGTTCGCGCATATAGTCAGCCCGTTCAGCGTGCCCACCCCTACCTTTTGCACAAGGGTCAGCCCGGCGAATACGGCAACCGCGCCAACGATGCCGCCCAACGGCGCCCACCATTTCATGTTGCGCAGATCGGCCAGAGTCGGTAATGGATGCGGCTGAATGCAGAACAGCGCTATCGCCAGAAAGGTCACCAGCAGAAATGAGACGCTCGATGCGAGCCACGGATTGACGAGCGAACCTTTGAGCTGGCCGTTGATGGGCGCACCGGCCGCCTGCAACATGCCGGCGATGACGATGAACGGGTACAGCCAGATGCCGTTGAGCATGGTCAACCTCACGTTTCAACCGAAAAAAATGCGCGCCGCGAGCGCACAGGCGAGCGCGGGAAACATCACGACGCTTCCCACCTTCAGAAAATCCAGAAATCCCACGTTCTCTCCTTCACGGCGTATCGCGTTCAGCCAGAGTATGGTCGCAAGCGACCCCGTGACTGACAGGTTCGGACCGAGGTCCACGCCGATGAGCAGTGCATCAACGATGCGTTCTGGGCTGTGCGCCTGCATCAGTGTGGAACTTGCGACCAGGCCCGCTGGCAGGTTGTTCACCAGATTGCATGCGACTGCCAGCGCGGCACCCGCAATTAACCCGGTTGCCGTTTCCCCGGAGCGTGTGGCCGCCGCAAGGGTGCGCGCCAGCATCTCGATCACGCCGGTGTGCTCAAGCATTGCGACCAGGACGAATAGCCCGGCAACAAGCGGCAGTACATCCCATGAGATTTCCTTGACGACCGGCCAGGGTGAACGACGCTCCGTTAGCATCACCGCAAGGGTTGTCAGCACGCCGAGCAGCGCGGTCGGCAGGCCGAGTTGCATATCCAGGGCGGAGACGGTCATCAGGGCCAGGGCCGTCGTCGCAATACCGGCAAGAGAAATACGTCCGCCCGTAGTGAGCGGCACCGGCTCAAGCTCAGACTCGCACGTCCCGTCGAGCGCGCGACGCTGCGTTACGCGCAACATGGCGAACGTGACGATGACCGAAAACACCGAAGGCAACGCGAACCGGGCGAACCATGGCCCGAGCGGCGGCACGTGATTGCCGTACAGTACGAGGTTGGCAGGATTCGAGATTGGCAGTACAAAGCTCGCGGCATTCGCGATGAACGCACACACCAGCAACAGCGGTAACGGCCTGGTTTTTGCCGCACGCGCCGCGGCGAATACAGCAGGAGTGAGCACAACTGCGGTCGCGTCATTCGACAGGAACGTGGTTGTGACAATACCGACACCGTAGACCAGGACGAACAGCCGCTTCGGCGATCCACGCGCGTGGTTCACTGCCTGCACGGCCACCCAGTCAAAGAGGCCTTCGCGCCGCGCCACCTCTGAAAGCAGCATCATGCCAATCAGAAAGAGGTAGACGTCTGTCCCCTTGCCGACGGCCTGCCAGGCGAGATCAAGGGGAAGAAGACCAAGAATGATGAGCAATGCCGCGCCGGCCACGGCCCAGATAGCCTCAGGCCAGCGGAACGGACGTGCTATGACGCCGAATGTGGCTGCGGCGGCAATACCCCATGATGCCCAGATTGAATTCATGAATCTCCCGGATTGAGTGAGTCAGGTCGCCGCGGCAGGCTGGGAAGGTTCTGGCGCAACTTCTGCGTCGCCGTCTTTGCAGGCCTGCCGCACTTCGGCGCCGAACAACACCCAGACCGCGACCGATCCCACTGCGATACCGCCAAGTGCCAGAAACGCTGCTGGGTAACCGAATGCGTGCGCAAGATATCCGCCAAGCGCCGGACTCAGGCCTGCCCCGACACCCTGAACAGTCATGACGAGTCCCTGTCCTACGTTGACGCGTCCCGTTCCCTGCAAGAGGCGGACAACGAGTGCCGGCACGGCGACGCTTTGTAAACCGGCACCGATCCCGTCAAGCATCTGCACCGGCCAGATGCCCCATAGGCTGACCACATGGGCGGCGATCAGCCCGCGCAATGGCAAAGCCAGGAACGACAGCAGCATGACCCACCAGTAGCCGCGCCACCGGAACAGACGATTCGCCGCAAGCGCCGCCACAACCATGACAGACTGGGCAATGACGATTGTCTCGGCCGTTGCAACACTGCCATTGGCCCGATGGCCGGCAACGAGGGCGAGGCCGTATAGCGGCAGCATCGCGGCGTTACCCAGGTGGAACAGTCCCAACGACACCGCGAGCGCAAGCAGTGGCCGGTGCCGCAGGAGCATCTTCCAGCGCTCCGCTGTATCGGGATCGTGCGTTTTGTCACGGTGGACGAGCCCGCGCGCCGCGTCGTGGTCAATAGAGTGGGCCGGGATCGCAAGGACTGACGCGAGCGAGAGTAGCGCGAACGCGATGCTGAGTAAAAAGACCGCTCCATAACCGAAGCGCCAGCCCAGCCAGCCCGACAACGCGGCGGCAATTACGTTGCCCGCGTGGTTTGCAACCTGGTTGCGGCTGAACTGGCGATCGAATCCGGCACGATGGACGAGGCCAAGACAGATGCCCGCCAGGGCCGGTCCGATGGCCGCTCCTGTCACAGCGGTTGCGACCTGCGACAGCGCGACGACCGGCCACGAATTCGAGACCCATAGCAATGCAGAGGCAAACATCGTCATCACGCAGGCAATGACCACCACCGCGCGCTTATATCGGGTTGCGTCGACGATCGCACCTGCGGGCGTCGTCGCCAGCATCCCGGCGATGCCGCCCACCGTCATCACTGCGCCGATCAGGCCAGGACCCCAACCCCGCGCTTGCAGAAAGACTCCGACGAATGGACCGATTCCGGCCTGCACGTCAGCCATGAAGAAGTTGGTTGCATCCAGCGCGTGGAGTGTGGAGCGGGCGGCCTTGCTCACCACTTTCTCCCGTTACGATTCGGTCCGAGCTGGGTACCCAGGATGTGTTTTTCTTCCCACGCACCAATCGCATCGCGGTCACTGCCATCGGCCCGTGGTTCATCCGTTTCGTCGAATGTCGTCGTGGCTTCGATGCGGTCGAACCCTGTGGAGCCGGCCTGGTCGGTTGCGCGAACGGTAACCTTGAATGTTCCCTCGGGGATTTTGCAATCCAGCGTCCAGATTTCTTTCGACGCGACGAAATTCATCGGTTGCCAGTCGCTGTCGTCAATCCTGCAGTCGACCTGCGTGACACCCCGTGCGCCCCATGCCTTTGTCCTGACCATGGTTTGACCTGAGGGTACGTGATTGGGCAAATGAGGTCGGGTGATCAGTCGCCTGTCGGCTGGCGAGGTAATCATCGCGACAGGCCATGGCTCATCCAGGGGTTTGAAGCGCCAGCTCACTACGCCTTCATCCACCGCGAGGAGTGAGAAGCCGACCGGTCCTTCCTCTATCTGGCCGGTTGAGCGTGTCGATGCGTAGATGGTCCTGCCGTCGTTCGCGAGTTCGTTGTAGTGCGTGTGCCCCATATCAACCACCGCGACGCGAAATTCCTGCAGCATCCCGTGGAAAGCTTTGGCTTCCACAGAGTCGGCGAGGTCTGCCGGATACGCATGCGCGAAGACCACCGACTCTCTGCCTTCTGCCGCAGCACTTTGTAGCACCGCCCGGAGCCAGGCGAGTTGTGACTCCCCCAGTCTGAAGTCGGGGCCGCCTGTACCGGCCGAAACGTAGTCCAGGAAGATGCAGCGGTATTCACCCACCGTGATTACCTTCGGGACATGCTCTGCACCAAGCACGTCGTGAAATGCATGCAGGTTGCCCGACTTGAAGTCGTGGTCGCCCGGGATGATGTGAATTGGGAGCTCGAGCTGGTCCAGTTCGCTGCGTAGAATTTCGTATTGCCGGGCTGTTCCGTCGTCGGCGTTGTCGCCGGATAGCACGACAAAGTCGATCTGCCCCGCGAGATGCGCGTTAGCCTGCAGGACAATGTCGCGTAGCGCGAGATGGTTGGGCAGTCCGGCATTGGTCAGATGCAGGTCCCCAATATGCATCCACACAAGCGGCCTGCCGCGTGTTGAAATCTTCGATGCCTGTTGTGCGCTTTTCTCTTGTGCCATCTCGCGTTTCTCCTTCGATGCACTCTTCGGTATCAGGTCGGGTTCGGTTGCACTATTCCGTCGACGCCGAAAGATTGTCAGCGTCGACCAGTTCGGCGATTTCATCGACCTCGATGGTTTTGCCGTACCGGTTCTTTACCCCGTGCCCCCAGACCTGGATATGGACGCCGGGTGCGAGGTAGCTGGCCAGCTCCGCGGCAGCGTGCGGGGGCATACGAATTGCCGTTCCGTCGGTCAGCAGCGCGCCGCGAAGTTCACCTTTGGGTCCATATAACGAGAGCCTGATTTCGCCCATCGCCTCCATGGGGCGCTTTTCAACGTGCGGCTTCTCATGTTTCTCACCACCGTGATGCGGTCCTTCGTCGACAATCGTGACGCCCGTGCCAGACGTCAACTGAACGGCAGCCACGATGTCGGCCTCGCGGGGCTTCACACCGCGCACGCGCACCTTGTCGCCAATGCCAATCAGTTTTGCGACCTGCCTGGACAGATGTGGTGGGAAATGCACCTGTCTGTCGTTACCGAGGATGAATCCGTCCAGTTCGCCGTGTGGATTCAAAAGGAACTGGGTGACGGTGCCGCGCGTCTCCTGCAGGCATTCCGGGTCAATCCAATGCATGGTGTAACTCCGATAAAAATGAAAATCAGTTGGGAATGTCGTTGTACAACTGCGTGACATTGCCCGGCGTCCCGAAGGCTATCGCTTGCAGCGCCTCGCCGTATTGGTTGCGCGTACCGTATCCGGTGGCGGCGACGACGACGTCTGGTCGCAGGAGGTTCGCAAACTGCTGTGCAACCGGTGGCGGCATCTTGATGATCGTTCCATCACGGAGCATCACGCCGTCAGGCTCTCCCCGTGGCGCGGTCGTGACGCGTGCAACGGTGCCTTTGGCACTTAGCCTGACCAGTCCTGCGCCGCGCAATGCTGGCGGAGCACGCAGTGCATCGACTGGCGGCGGCTGGTCGACGACCTGCCGTGACGTTCGTTCATTTGCGATTTGCTGCGCAGTGATGTTGCCCGCACCGTCCCGAAAGCCCGCGATCCGGACCGCGTCCCCTTGATGTATGACGCTCACCAGCTGCGAGCCCATATGTGGCGGGAAGTGGACGAGCGAACCATCGGCCAGAAGAAATCCGTCGACGTCGCCTTCCGGGTTGATCACGAAGCGGCTTACGGTTCCGGTTGCGACGACAGACTGCTGCTGCGCCGCTATGGGAGCGGGTGCAGGCGGTGGGGGCGGCGAGGGCATGGTTTGCGCCGCGCCGCCCAGCCCGCCAGCAACCGGCGGAGGGACTGGTAGACCAGGCTCCGGAGCGGGAGGGGTTTGCGCGACGCAAGCGATTGTGACGAAGCAAAGCGATAGGGCAGCACCCCGCGCAATTTTGGAAGCCGAACTAGTACGGCTCACAGGCTCACGCTGGCGGCACCCCCGGATGAACTGTTTTGAGGACATGATGCTCTCCGTTGAATGACACGGAGACATTTGCAAGCGCTATGCCATGTTACTCAAGCCCTGAAGGGGAGGGCCCCTGCGGACAACCCAGCGATGCAAGTGTCAAGCGGCCCGACACCTCGCGTCGGATTGCTTGACACTTCATTCGATCCCGAGTGCCGAGAGCCTTGGCATAGGGCGTTTGGCGGCTAATGTCCAACTGGCGAGCAGCATCGGCGCGGTTGTTGTCCGCTGCGGCCAACGCGTGGGAAATCATCGTCTTCGCGAAAACACGCCGAAGCCGATAGGGCGGAGACGAACAACTACATGAAGAAGGGGGCACCTGATGAGATTCGAACCGATCGAACCGACTTTCGGACAAGCTTCCGTTGTTGATGTCACCCGCGTTGTGACCGTGCGGCGCGTCAAAAAGCTGACGTTGATGGGCGCTGGGTGCAATGTCGGCGGAAGTATCTGCTTTATTCGATCCAGCGCACAGGGACAGAGTTTATGGTTGAATCGATTATTCGGGCTTACACCCCCTGAATCGTTCATCAATGACATTTCTGTTTTCGGGCTGAGTGGTCACGCACTCGACTCACTGAAGCGCGATATGGAATTCGTGAAAGCCGTAGATATATTGCTGAGCATGGGGACGCGACTGGAGTTACAGGACAGTCGATTGACCCTCACCGTCGGCGAATCAGTAACCCGTTTGGAGCGATGGCAGAACGACGAAAGACCGCATCGACAGAACCTCGATACCCGGTCGGATGGCTGTTGTCGGCGAACGTGAAGGACCGCTCTGGGGCGCGTGCTATCGATCGCGGGCCCTTGAGTTTCGGGTGTCGCATGCCGATTGCATCGGGCAGTCATCGGCTAACAGCGGACGGTCGGCATCGTGGGCTGCTTCGTTGACAACTTGTCACGAGAGGGACGATCCAGAGTCCAGGCGTAGAACCAGGAATTGAACAATCGGGTAATGCAAGAATGACATCTCAAACAGAAATCTATTTAAAAGATTTTCATCGGCGCCGGGCAGGAGCAACGCGCCGAGCTTATGGCAACCACCCTGCGCGATCCGCGCATGCGGAATACCCGTCTTCCTATCATGCGCTGGCGAAGCGGGTGCCAAATGATGGGATGCCGCGCACAGTGCTCGATCTGGCGTGCGGTGACGGGCCACTGCTGCAAATTCTGAATGACAGGGGCAACTCAGCAACGAAGTTGATTGGCCTCGACATGAGCGACGGCGAGTTGAGCGCCGCCCGGACAGTGCTGCCGCAGGATGTTCGCTTGATCAATGAGCGCGCACAAGACTTGTCGCTTGATACCGGCTCGATCGATTACGTTCTGTCGCACATGGCTTTGATGTTGATGGACGACATAGAGCAAGTGATCCGTGAAATTCGTCGGGTATTGCGTGAAGGCGGTAGTCTTTCAGCTGTCGTCGGGCGGGCCTTTCTGACCGGGCCAGTTGGTGAAGTCTTTTTAGACATATTCAGACCGATCGCGAAGGCAAACCTGGCACACCTACCACTCGGTGATGCACGCACACGCAGCGAATCCGGTTGGAGCGAACTACTCCAGCATGGCTTCGCTAATGTCGTCTTCGAAGACATCGAAGTTGACTGGACGCCTACGCCAGAGCAGTTATGGTCGGACATGCTGGACACCTATGATGCAGACAGGATGTCGGAAACAGCGCGGGCACAGTTCAAGAGCGAACTATTGTCGGCGTTTGCGCCCATGCAACGCGAAGACGGAACGTTAAAGACGGGATGGGGCCTGCGTCTTATCCAGGCTAGTGCTGCCTAACGCCCGGCCAACAACAGCCACTCGATACCATCGCATTGATCGCTGACAATCGACGGCGTACCGCAATCGAGAGAGAACAATGGACCACAAAGAACTCCTTCAGCTTTCTCGGCAGCTTTCACCAGCGGATGTATGTGCGCAGTTGCTCGCCCTATGCGTTGTCGAATATAGCTATACGCCGGATTTAAGCATTGCCCTTGAACTCAATGACGCTGAAGGAACGCTCGCGGATACGGGCCGGGGAATGAGATTGACGCCGGATAAGGGCGACACGCTCGCACACGCCGAGCGGGCGCTTACCGGCTTCTACCCATGTCTTCCTTCAAGTCCAGATCTTGACGCAATTCTTCGCGAACTGGTCTGGGGTGAACACGGTTCACCAGGCCCGTCGGTCGCCAACTTTGCTTGCCGGTCATTGAAGTTCACCAGTATGAGAGATGGCGAGGTTTGGTCGCAAAGTTATAGCTATGGGGCACCTTCTGGCCCTGCGGTGATGCTCGGCTCGACGGAAACGACCGGTACTGTCATTGATTTCAAAACCACCGCGCCCATCAATCATGCCGTTGTCGCGACGCTCGTGGAGGCACTGCGTTCTCGCATCCACGGGCTTTCCATAGCGTTTCGATCTCACGGCAGGAGTCAGTAGCCGACAACGTTGCATTCGACAGCACCAGGAAGACCGTGAGTCCAGAAACACATCGCAGCCTGAGACTTGGCTTCGTGTGGTCACACGATATCGGCCAATTCCAGTCACTCAATCCGTGAGCCGAGAGCGCTCACAATCGGGCCGGGAGTGTACTCCGGTAGACTTCGGTTTTTGCCAACCTCGCGGCGACAACATGGACACCCAGCTTTTGGTCATATGCGGGCTCACCTTTGCAATCCATGTGATCGCGACGCTTGCGTATGCGGTACGGATTGCTGGTGTTCGCACGCGCCGTATCGCCGTGTCATTTTCTCTATTCGGGATCATCGCCCTGGTTTCCAGGACGGCAAATTCCTTTCAAGGACCATTCATAGCGAAGCGGGTTGAGCTAGATATTGCTCATCACATGGAGCATGGCCTACTCGGCGACTTTCGGCTTTTCCTGCTGACCGCCACGGTGGCAAGCACTGTCGGTGCATTTCTAATTCCCACGTTCCAGCGTTATTTCAGCCGTGCTATCGATCACTTTCAAGCAAATCGCTCGATCCCTCGCCTGCTACTCCATATCTTCAGCCGCGGGGGCGTCAGCTACGTTCGGCTTGGAGCACGGCTTCCGTCCCGGCATAACGTCAGCCAACTGGCCACTGGCGCAGGCGTTTCCTGGAAAGTCATAGGACTGAACGTTATCGCGATGGCGATCTGGACGGTCGGCGTTTTCGCATCGCTTTATGCTGGATACCTGAAGCCCGATTTGCGGGTCACTTGCGCGAATCTGTCGTCAGTTATCAATGGCTTTGCGACCGTGGTATTGGCGGTCGTCATCGATCCGCAAGTTTCAGTGATGACGGACGACGTAATCGAAGGCCGGATTCCGGAAAACAGCCTCCGGCGGGCAATTACAACTCTCGCGGGCGCGCGCGTTCTCGGGACACTATGTGCGCAGGCGGTACTCGTTCCAGCGGCATTGATCATTGTTCGCATCGCTGAACTCATTTAGCGCGCCGACCAATACTGGAAATCGCGAACCTCTCTTGCGCATCGCACTGAACCGAACGTGTCGGGCAGCGCGCGCTCTGATGCGCTTCTCGCGGTCGCTCAACGTGGTACGCATCGCTGACATGCGCTGCCAATATCGGCGACACAGAACGCGGGTGCCGAACACACCTGCCACTCCAACGAACGAGGACGCATATCACTGCCCAAGCGTCCGCTCAAAAAACGCCACTACATCGCGATTCATTTCGCTGTGAAACGCCGCACGATCAAAGCCCGATCGGGACGTGCAGATCTCCGGAATTTCGCGCGCGGCCGATGCGCTACACGCAGGCAAAAAATCGTAGTGATCAGCATTCTCCACAAGGTGAAAATCCGGCGCGGTGGGCAGCGCGGCACGCACGATGTCCGCGTAGTCGGGAGCGGGCTCCACGTGGTCGAACCGTGCGCTCCACAGCTGAACGGGGACGTGAACATCGACGAGTCCTCCCCGATCAAAGACGAAGCCGACAGCCGGAGCCGCGACGACGACTGCACGAACGCGCGTGTCGTGCACCCAGACCGACGCTGGCAGCGTCGCGAAACGATCCGTCAGCCCAGGCGTGCCACGCACGACGGCACAGGTGTCGGTGTCCGGGTGCTCAACGCAGTATGGTCCAATCAGACCGAGATCCGGCACGCCGCCGGCAGCGACGAGCGCGGTCAAGCCGCCGGCGGAAAAACCGAACACGCCGATCCGGCTTGCATCGATCGACGCATGTTGTGACCAACTGGCGACCATGTAATCCGTAAGCCGCTTGAGTTGCTCGGGACGAACCCAGAGCTGCGCGGTACGGCTGTGATCGTCGAAACTGTCGCCGCGGTGTGTCACAGCCGCGACGACGAATCATCGAACACAGCCCGCCCCATCTTCGATAACCAGGCGCCCACGCCGTCGCCCGTGTCAGGCCTTGTTAGTCGTCACGACGTAGCGCGGTGCCGCCTTGGCGTTGGCGAACTTCGGCGTCAGCGCACGGCGATCCGCTTCCCAGCGCGTCCAGTCGTTTCCATCCTGCAGTGTCGGGATCGTCACCAGTTCGCCCTGATCCAGGCCGGCCAGCGCCGCGTCGACCAGGTCTTCAGCCGTCATTGTGCTGGCAGCCTCCTTCTGACTGGAATAGCCAGCCACGTCCCAGAACTCGGTGGCGGTCGCTGCCGGCAGCACCGTCTGGATGCGCACGCCCCTATCAGCGAGGTCGCGCTGCAGCGCGTGACCGAAGCTCAGGACGTAGGACTTCGAGGCGCTGTAGACGCCGTTCAGCAATTCCACGGCGATGCCCACAGCCGAGCTGATGTTGATGATCGTGCCGGACGCCTTGCTGACGAACCCTGGCGCCACGGCATAGGTCAGGCGCGTCAGCGCGGTGATGTTCAGGTCGATCATCGCCTCCATCTCGTCTACGTCTCCCTTGAGAATCGACGCAACCGAGCCGACGCCAGCGTTGTTCACCAGCATCGTGATGCTCTTGTCGTCGCGCAGCACGTTCTCGATCTTCGAAATCCCGGCCTTGTCGTTGAGGTCAGCGGCGATGGTGTTCACCGAGCGTCCAGTTTCCGCCTGCAGGCGGGAGGCCAGCGCGTTCAGGCGTTCGGCGTTGCGGGCCACCAGGATGAGGTCGTAGCCGCGCCTGGCCAGGCGGTCGGCGTACACGGCGCCGATGCCGGCGGATGCACCCGTGATCAGCGCGGTGCCTTTCGGAGAGGTATTAGAGGAAGAAGAGGTCATGGTCGTTTCTCTTTCGGAATGTTTGCCCGACGGGATGTCAGGGGTTGGAGGCCATTCTGACTGTGACATCACACATCCTCAATGACATAGATGCAATGATTTATGCCATGACGTTCTGGCCTTCATCTCTAGCTGAAATGTCTGCTTTATGATATATGCAATGTATTGTGACAACTGCGTGCGAGGCGATCATGCACACTGTCGGACTCGTCGTTTATCCCAACTTCCAGGCGCTAGGGCTTGCCGTTGCCAGCGTCTTCGAATACGCGAATCTCCTGCGCGGAGAGAGGGGGTATCAATTCCGCCTCGTATCTGAAGAGGGCGGCCCCGTGATGACGTCGCAGAGCTTTTCCGTCAATACGGATCGGCTTCGGGACTCGACATACGACACGCTCATTGTTGCCGGTGACAATGAGTGCCGTCTCCCGCCCGCCAGCCTGCTGGACTACATCCACAACGCGCCGAGCCAGAGCCGGCGCGTCGCAGCGATCTGCACCGGGACGTTTGTACTGGCCGCGGCCGGGTTGCTCGAAGGGAAGCACGCCACGACGCACTGGTTTCATGCTCAGGACTTCAAAAAGCAATACCCCGACGTGCTGCTCGATGAAGACCGGATCTTCGTGGTGGACGGACAAATCTGGACGTCGGCGGGCATGAGCGCCGGAGTCGACCTTGCGCTCGCGATCGTCGAAAAGGATTTCGGGTTGAAGACGGCCCGCATGGTCGCGCGCAAGCTCGTGTTGCATCAGCGGCGCGGTGGCGGGCAGTCGCAGTTCTCGGCGCTGCTGGAGCTGGATGCAAAGTCCGACCGCGTGCAGATGGCGCTTACCTATGCAACGGAGAATCTTGGCCGCGACCTGTCGGTCGAGGCCCTGGCTGAAGTCGCGCGGCTGAGTCCACGTCAATTCAGCCGGGTGTTTCGTGATGAAACCGGCCAGTCGCCCGCCAAGGCCGTCGAGCGTCTGCGCGTGGAGGCGGCGCGGCTGATGATGGAGACGACGCGGCACCCGATCGAAATCATTGCCCGCGAGACTGGATTCGGCGACCGGGAACGCATGCGGCAGGCGTTTCTCCGCGCATTTGGGCAGCCGCCCCAAGCCATCCAGCGAACCTCGGCGGGAGCAGCGCTAGCGCTGTAAAGCCTGACAATGCTTCAAGGCGGATTGCAGTCCGCCAGCCCCGATCCGCAGGCAAAGCATTGAGGGAAATCCATCAAATTTCGTCGTGCCGACCGGCCGTCGATCAAGTACTGTTTGTTCCAACCCAGCGGCGTTCACCGCTGGGTCATAACCGCAGCGGCCCTCCGGCCAGCAGGCAGACAGGAGACAAGCATGTCATCGACGCCCCCGCCAGGCACGTCCAAGCCCGGCCTGACCGACGAGACGTTCGACGATCGCATCAGCGAGCAGTGGTATCAACCGCGCATTCCGCGCGCCGTCCTCAAAGATCTGATGAAACGCAGCGACGCAGCAGGCCTGCGCAATTTCGGACTGTGGCTCGTGCTGCTGATTGTCTCGGGCGTGGTCGCCGGCTTGACCTGGGGCACCTGGTGGGCGGTGCCGGCGTTTTTCGTGTACGGCACGATCTATTCGTCGAGCGACGCCCGCTGGCATGAGCTCGCGCACGGCACGCCGTTCAAGACGCGCTGGCTCAATGATGCGTTCTATCACCTGTCGTCGTTCATGACGATCCGCGAAGCCTACTGGTGGCGCTGGAGTCATGCACGGCACCACACGCATACCTATTTCGTCGAGCGCGACCCGGAAATTCAGGTGACGCGTCCGACCAAGGTGCTGCCGATAGTGCTCGACTTCCTGGCGTTGATCGGCGGCGTCGCTGAAATTCGCAAGACCGTTCGCCATGCGTTTGGGCGCGTCGACGCCGTCACTGAAGCGTTTCTGCCTGCCAGCGAAAAACCCAAGATGATCTGGTCGTCACGGATCTATCTTGCGGTGATCGTGGCGACGATCGTGCTAGCAATTGCATTGCGCAGCTTCCTGCCGCTAATGTTTATCTGGACCCCGCGTTTCTACGGCGGCTGGCTGCATCAACTGCTCGGCCTCACGCAGCACGCCGGGCTTGGCGTCAACGTCAAGGATCATCGGCTCAACACCCGCACGGTGTATATCAATCCGGTGTTCCGCTTCCTGTATCTGAACATGAACTATCACCTCGAGCATCACCTGTTGCCGATGGTGCCTTTTCATGCACTGCCGCGCCTGCACGACGTGATCAAGGAGCAGTTGCCACCGGCCTATCCGAGCCTCTATGCGACTTATCGCGAGATGGTGCCGGCATTGTGGAAGCAACGGCGCGATCCGACCCACGTCATCAAGCGCACGTTGCCCGATCAGGGTTCCGGCGCACAGTCGAATTTCACTGCTCAACCGAGTGCATAAAACCCGTTCAGATTTCGGTAGCAGTCCGTATTCAATCTAGTTCTGGCATCCCGGAGGCATCGTGGCAGTCGATACCGGCAACACGAAGTGGGTCGTTGCGTGCGCAACCGACGACATCGATGAAGAGGACGTGCTGCGCTTCGATCACGAAGGCGCGAGCTACGCGGTATATCGGCTGGCGAAGGGCTTTCATGCATCGGACGGCTGGTGCACGCACGAGCAGGCTCATCTGGCCGACGGCTTCGTCGTAAATGGCGAGATCGAATGTCCGTTGCATCAGGGGCGTTTCGACATCGTCAGCGGTAAGCCCCTGAGCCCACCGGTCTGCGTGAAGCTGCAGACTTACCCGGTCCGCGTCGATGGGCACAACGTGCTGATTGGCCTGCCTGCCACAGCCACCACAGATGTCGCAAAGGACGCCACATGAAAACCGCTGAGCGTGGCGCAATGGTTATCGTCGGCGCGGGCCAGTGCGGCGCGCGTACCGCGCAGGCGCTGCGCGCTAACGGCTGGGAAGGCGACATCACGCTGCTCGGCAACGAGGGGCTCGCGCCCTACGACCGCCCACCTTTGTCGAAGGGCGTGTTGCTGGGACAAAAGACGGTGGCGCAGTGCGCGCTTTACGACGATGCGTTCTATCGCGACAACCGAATCGATTTGCGGGTCGACGCGCAGGTCATCGCCATCGACCGTGTAGAGCGGCGTGTCGTGCTGGGCGAGGGCCGCTCGGTGTCGTACCGGCGGCTGCTGATCGCCACCGGTGCACAGCCGCGCCGCTTGCCGGTGCCGGGGGCGACGCTGGCCGGCGTGCATGTGCTGAGATCCGTGCCCGATGCGTTGTCGATCGTCGGCGAACTTTCGCCAGGGCAGAGGATTGCCGTGGTGGGCGCAGGTTTCATCGGTCTGGAGGTCGCGGCGACAGCCATTGCGCGAGGCTGTGAAGTGGTGGTGATCGAAGCGGCCTCGCGTGCGTTGATGCGGGCCGTGCCGGAAGTCGTCGCTGGCTATCTGGTTGAAAGGCATCGGCAGATGGGCGTCGAGGTGCGCTTCGCGGTTCAAGTAGATCAGGTTTTGGGTAGCACGCGCGTGTCGGGACTCAAACTGTCCGACGGCACTACGGTGGAATGCGATGCGGTCGTCGTCGGGATTGGTGTAACGCCCCGTACCGCCTTAGCAGAGGCGGCGGGCATCGATGTCGCGGACGGCATCGCTGTCGACGACACATTGCGGACCAACGATCCATATATTTTCGCGGCCGGCGACGTATGTTCGTTCCCACATCGGTTGTTTCGCCGACGCATCCGGCTGGAATGCTGGAAGAACGCCGAAGACCATGCGCGAGTCGTGGCCCGCAACATGCTTGAATACGGAGAGACGTATTCGGCCGTGCCGTGGTTCTGGTCGGATCAGTACGACATGACAATCCAGATTGCCGGTATGCCTGCATTCGGTACGACCAGCGTGGTGCGCGAAACCGGTTCGGCATCCAAAGTATTTTTCGCTCTTGATGGAGATGGCATCCTGGTGGGCGCGAGCGGCGTTGGCAAGGTGAGTGAGATTTCCCGCGAAGTGCGCGTTGCACAGGAGTTGATAGCACGCCGTGCACGCGTCGAACCCGCCGTGCTCGCCGATCATTCGACGAAACTGAAGTCGCTGCTGACGGTGGAGGCGTGATGACACAACGCTTGCTGGTATTCCAGTCGATGTGGGCGATGGAACGGCGTCATACAGACGGCTTTGAACGCTCGCTCGAAGCAAATCTGCAGATGATCGCCGAGGCCGGATTCGAAGGCGTCAGCGCGGACTATACACGCCGCGAGGATGTGCAGCGACTGGCCGCGTTGCGCAAGACGCACGGTCTCGACGCCGAAGGCCAGTGTTTTCCGCGCACCGTCGACGATCTGCAACCCGTGCTCGAAAACGCCGCTGAATTCGGCGTGCATCACATCGACCTGCAGCCGGATGTCCGTCCGCGCAGTCTCGGGGAAGCACTGACGCTGCTCGACGGCTGGACGCGTCTTGCGGAACAGGTGGACTTTCCGGTCTACATCGAGACGCACCGCGATCGGATGACAACAGACCTGTTTTTCACACTGGATCTGCTCGACGCGCGGCCGCACCTGAAACTGCTTGGCGACATTTCGCATTACCTCGTCGGACGTGAGTTCGCATGGCCAGTCTCAGACGAAAATCATGCGCTGATGCATCGTATTCTCGACAGTTCGTGGGCCTTTCACGGCCGCGTGGCGAGCCGCGAGCAGGTGCAGATCGAGCTGTCGTTCGAGCCGCACCGGATGTGGGTGGACCTGTTTCTCGACTGGTGGCGTTATGGCTTCGAATCATGGTGTGAGCGTGCCGGCGCCGACGACACCTTGTCGTTCACCTGTGAGCTCGGGCCAAAACCTTATGCAATCATCGGCCGCGACGGCAACGATACGACTGACCGTTGGCAAGAATCATTGATGCTACGCGACTGGATCCGTGACGTTTGGCACGACGTGCAGCAGCAACGTGCTCACGGTATGCGCGCACACGAAAATGGAGCGGCACGAACCGCCCTCAATCTTCAGGCGGCAGATTCTCGCGCAAGATGACGGTGACCGGAATCTGCTGAAGCGGTGCAACCCCGGGCTCACGATGATAGTGGCGAAGAATAAGTTGGACCGCACGCGTGGCCTCGGCAACCGGATTCTGGTCGATCACCGCATCGAGCGTACCTTCCATTAAAAGACGGCGCGAAGCCTGATTGAGTTCGTGACCGATCAGGACCGTGGAGCGCGCGCGGTTGAGCGCATGCAGCGCGGCACTGATGCCCTCGTCACCGGCCGAAATGTTGTAGATGCCGCGCAGATCCGGATAGCGGGCGAACGTATCGCGTGTCAGGCGTTCGGTGCGCTCCGGCCGCTCGAAGCTTTCGACTGTTTCAACGATATCGCAGCGCGGAAACCAGCGCCGCAGTACTGAACGAAAGCCGTTTTCGCGCTCTTCGTGCGCCAGAAAGTCATGCATGCCTGTGATGACGAGAACCTCGCCGCCGGCATCGCCGAGAAATCGCCCCATCAGTTCGCCGGCGACCCGGCCGGCGCCGCGATTGTCGATGCCGACGTAAGCAAGCCTTCCGGTGCCGGGCAGGTCGCTGGCGAGCGTCACGACCGGAATGACCGGGCTCAGCTTGCGAACCGCTGCGCTAATGTCCGGATGCTCGTAGGCGACCATCACCAGTGCATCTGCTTTTTGCGTCGCGCGGTGGATGGTGTCGACAATACAGGCGGGGTCGAGACTATCGAAGTAGGTGACCGCGCAGATGGCGCGCTGCGCCTCGAAGGATTGCTGCGCGAGTTCGAAGCCGCGCTTCAGGCTGACGAAATAGGGCGCCGCCGGCTGCTGCATGAGGATGGCAATGCGCAGCCAGCGCGCCGGCACCGCGCCAAGCGCACGGTCGAGTTTCAGCTTGCGCGCCCATTCCAGCACCCGCGCTTCCTTGTCGCGCGCCACGCCGCCGCGGCCGTTGAGAACGCGATCCACGGTGGCCTCGCTGACGCCGGCTGCCTTGGCGACATCCGCCATGCTGGTTTTGCGGTGCGGATTCGAGGGCATCGATACGGAGGACTCGCGCAAGTGGGGTCGGCGATGGGTTGCGTCGATGCATGATCGCATCAAGACCGGCGCGATATCAAGTGACCGATTCGCCACCGCCCGCTGCAAGCATGTAGTTCATCGCGCTCATGGCGAGTAAGATGCCTTTTGTCGGGCGTCGACCTGAAGGACGCATTCAGCAAAGGAGGCGGCATGGGTGTGGGCGACAAGGAAAAGCAAGGGATGTCGTGTGAACGGCTGGAGCGGATCGAGCGTTTCGTCGACGACAACTATATTGCCACCGGCAAGTTGGCAGGTGCCCTTGTCCAGGTGTGGCGGGGTGGCGGACTTGCGTTGAACTCGGTGCTTGGCCTCGCCGACCGCGAGCGGCAGGTGCCGATGGCTGAGGATTCGATCTTCCGTATCTACTCTATGACCAAGCCCATCACGTCGGTGGCGGTCATGATGCTGGTCGAGGAGTGCAAGATTGCTCTGGACGATCCTGTCAGCAAGTACATCCCGTCATGGGACAAGCTGGGCGTTCACGCGGGGGGCTTCATGGAAAGCTTCCAGACGCGTCCGACGAGCCGCCCGATGCTCGTGGTCGATCTGCTGCGCCATACCTCCGGTTTGACGTATGGCTTTCAACAGAATACCAATGTCGACGCGGCCTATCGCAAGCTGAAGATCGGCGAGCTCGCGACTGCGGGCACGCTGGAGGAGATGATCGAGAAGCTGGCTACGTTGCCGCTCGAATTTTCGCCGGGCGAAGCGTGGAACTATTCCGTTGCCACGGACGTACTCGGTTATATCGTGGGCAAGGTCAGCGGGACTTCGTTCGAGGTCTTTCTGAAAGAACGGATCTTCGATCCGTTGGGTATGGTCGACACGGCCTTCTACGTGCCGGAAGAAAAGGTGTCCCGTTTCTGCGCGTGCTATGCCATCGGTGCGCTCGGCTCGAAGATCGCCTCCGCGCAAGCGCCGACGCTGCAGGACGATCCTCACGTCAGCCCGTATCTCAAGCCGCCCACTTTTGTTTCCGGCGGCGGTGGCCTCGTATCCACGGCGACCGACTACATGCGCTTTGCGCGCATGCTGCTCCAGGGTGGCGAGCTCGATGGCGTGCGTCTGCTCGGCCGCAGGACGCTGGCACTGATGACCAGCAATCATCTGCCGGGTGGTGTTGATCTGCCTCGCCTGTCGCGCTCGATGTTCAGCGAGGCCATCTACGAAGGGATCGGTTTTGGACTCGGCTTTGCCACTACTATTACGCCCGCGGCCACTCTGATTCCGGGCAGCGCGGGTGACTTTTTCTGGGGCGGTGCGGCTAGTACGTTCTTCTGGGTCGATCCGCGCGAGGACCTGATTGTGCTGTTCCTCACTCAACTCCTGCCGTCGTCCGCGCACCCGGTGCGTCGTCAGTTGCGGACGATGGTTTATAGCGCGATTACGGACTCTGGATCCTGAGGTCCGCGCCTTTGGCAGTAGCTGCTCGCAGCAAATCCTGAGGCGCTTAGCCAGTTTTTAGTCAGAGCACACGATGAAGTTTGCGTTTTCAATAAGGCCAGCCGGGGCGGAAGACTCGGCGCGCATCGCGGTACTTGGTGCTCACGTGTGGGTGCATACCTATGCCACAGCCGGCGTTTCCGATGTCATTGCCCAATATGTCCTGATGACATTTACATCCGAAAAAATTCTGGCGCTGATGAACGATCCGGGCATCGTCGTGTTGGTTGCCGAGGCAGAAGGCGGCCTTGCAGGCTATATCGTCATGCGCTTCGGCTCGTACCATGCAGATGTCCCCATCGAGATTGAAACGCTCTACATCCAGGACTCGTTTGCCGGTCGCGGAGTCGGATCCGCATTATTGACCCAAGCCAGAGACACTGCGGCGGCGAGAACCGGAAATCGAGCAGTCTGGCTAATCGTCAACTCGCAAAACGAGAAGGCGATTTCTTTCTATCGTTCACGTGGAATGACGCAGGAGGGGATCGCATACTTTGAGCTTGGTGGTGTCAAACACGAGAACAAGGTAATGGTCGCAAGGGACTGACGAGGCCCTTCCGGTTGTACCCAATCCACGATTGATCAGACCCGGCTGCCCATGAGAAGTACTTTGCGCTTTTGATGCTAAGGCAACCCCACCCACGCGATTCTGTCCGACCGCATCTTGACGTACTCTGGATCGGCGGCTAACGCTGGAAACACTTGACTCCAGGTCAACTCCGACGGTCGCCCATAGTAAAGAATGGCGTCGAACTGCTCCTGCATGACAGGAGAGCGGATCGGATCAATAGAAATTTCTTCCGCGACACCATTGTGCATCGTGATCGCGATGTGCGGATAATATGAGCGAAAGCTCATTGCTCCAAGCGGAGTGCCATGAATCGGCACGAGACCTGGCACCTTCCAGGAAGTGACGTCGGGATGTAACGCTGCCAGATCGATGAGTACCGCGGACCAGACCGAATAGACTTTGACACCCTGACTTTCCAGCAACGAAACGATTGAATTCGCCGGCTTGTTGAATCGTTGCTCTGCTTTCGCCTGGTCTTTCATTTGCCAGTACGGGCTCTTACGCAAAAAGTGCATCGCGCCGTAGACGACCAAAGCGCGGCGCTGCCTGGCTAGCACTTCACGCTGGATAATTTCCACGGGACAACTATCCCGGTTAGCCATGACGGTGGTGGCTTTGTATTCCTCGGCATTGTTGATCTTCGACCAGTCTACCGGCGGGTCTCCCAGCAGGACGCGAATCTGCCGGTCCTTTGGCAACGAAGCATTCACAGCGCGTACTTCGCGGAAAAACCCCTCAAAAACAGGGCGATCCCACACATCGTGAGGTTGCGTGGTGTTCTGCCAAGCCTGGCGCAGTTCTTTTTCCGGCACATCTTCGCCCGCAACGAAGCGGTCCATCATCCCCTGGTAAAGGGAATTGCCGCATTCAACGACGATATCGCTCACGATGTCAGCAAACCGCGGGTCCCGTATCAGCGCGACTCTTAAGGCATAGGCTTGTTCGCAGCCGTGGCCGCCGTCGCAGAGTGCCACGACGTTATGCGTTTTGAAGGCTTCAAGAATGCCGTTGATCGGATCGATGGGAATTGCAGCTGTTGTCATCGGGTGTGCTCCGTCTCAGTTAGCTGAAGGATTACTTTACGTCACTTCCGACGCAGAACGCAGCGCTTGTCGAAGAGGCCGTTGCAGCGGCCGGCTCGCTCGAGGCATAGGCACGTCAGCTGGAAAACGCGGTTTCCTCGTTCCGGCTTGTCGCGCAGACGTAAGCATCGTATATGCGGGTTTCATATTGGGGACGGGGGCCATTTGGGGGTAATTCCAGAAATAGAAATTCACCCTTGCGGACAACGCGCTTAATCATTATCGATCACTTTCCTAAACTGAGAGTCTAGGCCTTGCAGGCATAGATTGTTGCCAGGAGTGAAACGTGTCTCGTGCCAGCCCTGAGCGGCGATCTCCGGTGTGCTTCACGCATGTCACTGCGAACGGTCGCGCGAGTTTGTTTGGATCGCCACGAGACAAGCGCACAACGACCGCCGTGGATAAAGCGAATGGATCGTTCGCGCTGACATTCCAGTCCAATCAAGGAGAACGGGTCATGAACAAGGCAACCAGCACATTAATCGCGGCGGTCGCCGCACTTACGCTGTCGGCCGGCGCCTATGCACAGAACAACACGCTGGCGACCCCGAGCACCGTGTCGCCGGCCGCTGCAACGAGCGGATACGGCACCCCTGGTGCGACTAACTCGGACAGTGGTACGGGCTCCGGGGCTACGAGCTCAAGCATGCCGAATAGCGTCAGCAATAGCTCGACGTCTCTCGTCAATGCGCCCGGGAGTCACAATACGCTGGCGACTCCGAGCACTGTGTCGCCGGCTGGTCAGTAACGGTATCAAGCCTGGTCATTCACCAGCTATCCTAAGAAAGACCGCTGTCCTCACGGGCAGCGGTCTTTTGTCTTTTTGGGCCTCTTTCTGGGAGAGGCGTGCGGCATACCAACTGGTTGCCTGTCCTTAGGATGACCGCTTCGCACAGGCCCGCTATGATGCATTCCGCATTAACCTTTGCTCAGCCATCTGCAGACTTTGATCCCTCGTAGCAGATCGACGACAATCTGTTAGCCTGCACTCAACCAACGCAGTCCAGATTCAAGGCAATTGACTCAAATCCAACCAATCACCCGCACATTTTTCGGTCGCATTGAAAAACACCGCGATGATAAAGAAGGAAACACACGATGGCGAACCCGCGCACGCTTGACGAACAAATCGCCGAAAGCATCCGTCGTAGTCAGGAGAGCGGCGAACTGCAAACAGCAAAGGATTGGGGAAAACGCACGACTTACGCGGACGGCTACGAAGAAACGCCGGAAGAGTATCGGATGGCGTTCAAGGCCTTGAAAGATTCCGGATACGTGCCAGCCGAGGTCGAGATGATGAAAGCCCTCGCGGATAAGCGAGCCCGGCTATCCACAATCGACGCATCGAGTAGCGAGGCCCTGGCGCTGAAGCGGGAAATCAGCGAGCTGCAACTAAAGGTATCTGTACGGCTCGAGAACATTGCTCGTGGCGGCTACTAGTACATACGATTGACCTATCAGATTTGCGTTCGATGGCGCTTGCAGGGTCAGGCAGCAACGACTGGCGAGCAGCGATCATTTTTCACGCGTCCAAAGAATAGCGTGCAACGTGGAGTTACCCGCGATCTGGCCGCTCTCGTTGATTCCGACAGCTTCGCTGAAGTTGTCGCCGGGGAGCGTGCCCAGGTTGGTCATCGCGCCGTGTTCAAACAGGAAGGCGTTAGGCAAGTACGGACTGGTTCCGGTATCCGACTCGCCGACCACCTGGCCGCGATTGTTGATCCCAAAAGCGTTACTGTCGCTGCGACCGGGAAGCGTGCCCAGGTCGGTCATCACTCCGTGTTCGTACAGAAAGCCGTGCACGTCCCCGCTTGCGGTAGACGATATGCCGATCACCTGACCGCGATCGTTGATCCCCTGAGCATGGCTGAGGCCGCTATCCTGAAGCGTGCCGAGGTCGGTCATCACGCCGTGTTCATACAGAAAGGCGTGTGCGAACCCGCCTGCGGTGGACGAATAGCCGACCACCTGGCCGCGATTGTTGATTCCCAGAGCTCCGCTATCGGTGCCACCGGGGAGCGTGCCCAGGTCGGTCACTGTCCCGTTTTCAAACAGGGCCGCGTGCACATAGCCGCGCAGGTTGGAGGCGGAACCGGCCACCTGGCCGCGCTCGTTGATCGCGGCAGCTGAGCTGAAGTCGCCACCGGGGAGCGTACCCAGGTCGGTCATCACGCCGTGTTCATATAGAAAGGCGTGGTCGTTCCCGCGTGCGGTGCTCGAGGAACCGACCACCTGGCCACGATTGTTGATGGCGGTAGCTGTGCTGATGCTACCGCCTGGGAACGTGCCCAGGTCGGTCACCACCCCGTTTTCAAAGAGACAAGCGTGCGTGCTCCCGCTCGCGGTGATCGAATAGCCGACCACCTGGACGCGCTCGTTGATCCCAAGAGCGCTGCTGGAGTTGAAGCTACCGGGGAGCGCGCCGAGATCCTTGATGACGAGACTTTCGGCTGAGGCAAGCTGGAATGGGGCGACCGCGAGCAGGGTGGTGAAAACAATCAGGACGCGGCGTACATAGTACACACTACTAACTACCTTGAATGTGGATCGCATGGCAAACCCCTTTCCTGAGCCGTAACCTGGATCGCGATCGGCCGCCTGGCCGTCAGCGTGCCGAATGCATTTTGACAACGACGCAGCCAATACCAGGAATGCAGTGCTATTTCGGAATTCGTGAGAACTGTGGGCAGCGAGCGTCACGGCATACACCGCCGGGCGATCACGAAAAGCAATCCTAACCATTCAGAGGCATATGCACCAACATCGACATCAACGTCAGAACGACTGCGATTTATGTGCGGCACAGCGGGGTAGAAGTTACGGTCCACTCTAGTCTATGGAATGCCTTTTTTCAACTGATTAAATAGCGAGGCAAATTAATGACAATGCGAAATTGCCATTGCGTGGCTTTGCTCGATAGCGGACTAAGCGATCGCTTGAATTAGAGCGCTCGCCTCGCTGGACTTCTCACGCCAAATGCGCGAAAGTCAGCAGCAAGGCGAACCATGTAGCGAAGCGCATCCCTCACGCGGGGCGTTGGTCAAAATCTCCACGTGCCTTCTCTACTGCATCCAGATTGTTGGCCGCCCAGACCCAGACTCCGCAAAACGCAGCGCCCAATGTGATCCCGAGGTCTGTGAGTTTGTATTCGACCTTCGGCGGCACGACCGGATACACCGTGCGTGTCACCAGACCATCGCGCTCCATCGCGCGCAAGGTCTGGGTGAGCATTTTCTGACTGATTCCCTCAACCAGTTCGGCAAGCCGGCTGAACCGCAGCGGTGACTTCTCAGCAAGCACGTCGAGAATCAACATCGTCCATTTGTCTGCCACTCGGCCGATGAGATCCGTGACTAACGAAGCAATTCGAGGATCAAGATCGATCGGCGGTGTCAGGGTGGCGTAGTACTGCGCGGCAGCGATCTGTTCCTTGGTGAAATCTGGGACTCGCTTCATTTTCACGCTCTCCTTTTGGTGCGTATATAACCGTCTGGTGCCTTCTTCCCTTTAGAGAGTATGCCGGTCAAACTAGGCTCGTGCTCAACAAAACAGAGAGTGAATGATGAAGATGACCGGAAGAACCATATTGATTACGGGAGGGACCAGCGGGATTGGTCTGGAGTTGGCAAGGCAATTGACCGCTCGGGGTAACACGGTGATCGTCACCGGACGGGATCTCGACCGGCTGGAGGCGGCACGGCAAGCCGTGCCGGGACTCCATGTTTTTCAAAGTGACGTTAGCGATCCGACGAGTGTCGAGTCGTTGTACGAAACCGTGTCTGGCCAGTTTCCAGCGTTGAACACATTGATGAACAACGCGGGAGTGATGCGCAATATCAAACTGGGGCAGCAGCATCGGTTGAGTGATCTGACCACTGAAGTCGACGGAAATCTGAAGGGACCCATGTGGATGATTCAGGCTTTCCTGCCTCTGCTCTTGAAGCAGAACGACAGCCTGATTGTGAACGTGTCATCAGGTTTGGCGTTTATTCCCTTTCCTGCGGCCCCGATATACAGTGCGTCAAAAGCCGCGCTTCATGCCTACACGCAGTGCCTGAGGGCGCAGTTGACCGACACCTGCGTGTCCGTAGTCGAATTGGCCCCGCCGGGCACCGAAACACCGCTATTTCGGGGCGAGTTTGCCGAGGAAATGAAGGGCGAAAAAGGCATGAGTGTGCGCGTGCTCGCCAAGCGTGCCATTGCGGGTATCGAGGCTGGAAAACTCGAAATTCGCCCAGGCGTGAGCAATATATTGAAGATTGCCAGCCGCGTTGCACCGCACTTCATGTTCCGGCAAATGGTAAAACTCGGCCGTCCGAAGCCGGCCAGCGTCTGAGAGAAGTTGCGTCAGCACTCGATATGCATCGGCGTCTATCAATGCGCGAGCATCAGGTCCAAGTTCTGAACCGCTGCACCCGACGCCCCTTTGCCCAGATTATCGAAAACGGCGGATAGCAGCACGTGTCCGTGTTCCTGGTTGAGAAACACACTCAAGTTCATGTCGTTCGTACCGTTTAGCACTTGCGGATCGAGGTGCTTTACGGCACGCGATTCCTCCAGCGGCGAGACGCGCACGTGGGCCATGCCGTCATAGTGGCGCGCGAGGCATGCGTGTAACGCGGCGCCGTCGACGCCGGGCGCCAGCAGCCGCAGCTCCAGGGGCACCGTCAGCACGATGCCCTGGCGAAACGCACCATACGCAGGGACGAACAAGGGCCGCTGCGTGAGCTCCGCGTGCCGCTGGATTTCCGGGGTGTGCTTATGCGCGAGTTCCAGACCATATACCTGGTAGGCGGGCGTGTTGACGGCGCCCGGCCCCTCATGTTCCTCCACGCCAGCGCGCCCGCGTCCGGAGTAGCCGGACACCGCATGAATGCTGACCGGATAACCGCCGGGTATGAGTCCGGCTTGCAACAGAGGCCGCAGCAGACCTATCGCGCCGGTCGGATAGCAACCAGGATTGGTGACCCGGTGTGCGTTCGCTATCCGCTCCGGCTGTCCCGGGGTCATTTCCGGAAAGCCGTATGTCCAGTCCGGGTGCGTGCGGTGCGCGGAACTTGCGTCGATAACTCTGACGGCGGGATTGACGATGGCGTCTACCGCCTTGCGCGCGGCGTCGTCGGGCAGGCAGAGAATGGCAATATCACAGGTATTGATGGCCTCGGCGCGGCGCCGGGGATCCTTACGCTCTGCAGCGGGAAGCGTAAAGAGTTTCAGGTCGGTCCGGTCGCGCAGCCGTTCGTGAATCTGCAACCCGGTGGTGCCTTGGTCACCGTCGATGAAAACAAGGGGAGAGCTCATGCGTGAATACTCCGGTGGCTGGGCTGTAACAAGTAGAGTGAGCCATCATTTTCTACGCGCGGCTACAATAGCAAAAGTTGAATTTCATAACGTACACATTCAGATTTACTGAATCAGGACGCCGCTATGCGAGAGATCAGCCTGGACCGTTTGCGCACCTTGGTTGCCATTGCCGACCGCGGCTCGTTTGCCGATGCGGCGCGTGCGTTGCACCTGGCGCCTCCGACCGTCAGCTTGCATATCGCAGAACTCGAAGACCGCATTGGGGCGCCGCTCCTGTCACGCAAGCGCGGAAACGTAAGGCCGTCGGCGATCGGCGAGGTGCTGGTAGAGCGCGCGCGTCGACTGCTGGCCGATACGGAGCAGGCATTGGACGATGTTCAACGCCAGGTGCAGGGTCTTGCAGGACGCGTGCGACTCGGTGCGTCGACCGGTGCAATCGCACATCTGTTGCCGCAAGCCCTGGATGTGCTGCGGCAGGACCATCCCGCTATCGACATTCAGGTTGCGGTCCTCACTTCGCAGGAAACGCTAACCCGACTGGCGGGAGGGACACTGGATGTTGGGCTGGTCGCGCTGCCTCAGCCTCCGGCGGCTGGACTCGTGATAAAGCCATGGCGTCGCGACCCCGTCATGGCTTTCGTGCCGGCGCATTGGCGGTGTCCGGCTCGCGTCACGCCGGAATGGCTCGCTGCTCAGCCGCTTATTCTGAATGACGCCACCACGCGTCTCTCGCGATTGAGTGCGGAGTGGTTCGCGAGCGCCGGTCACCATCCTGCGCCGCGCATCCAGCTTAACTACAACGACGCGATCAAGAGTCTGGTCGCAGCGGGTTACGGCGCGGCGCTGTTGCCCCACGAGGCTAGTACTCCATTGCCCGACAGGCGCGTCGTTATGCGTCCTCTGCGCCCTGCGTTGTGGCGCCGGCTCGGCATCGCACATCGTGCAGGGTATGTCGAGCATTCCACACAACACGTACTTGATGTGTTGTGGGATCTGCGATTGAGATAGCGGTCGTTATTTGTTGCTTCGGCTGGGTTGACTCCGTAGAAAGAGTTCGTACCCAGCCTACCGAAGCGCGTTCAAATACCGGTTGACCTCGGTCAACAGCGCCGAGTGGTACGTTTCCGGCAACGGCCGGTCGTCACTGAGAGACATCAGCTTCTCAACCCTGCCTCGGAACGACTCGGCGACACCTTCGCGCATCGCAAGGGGCAAGCGGGTCAACACGGAAGCCAGCAACCCACTGATGATTTCAAGGCGTGCGCTGTGTTGTAGCAGACTGACGCCGTTTAGCGTTGACAGGGTCGCGAGTGAATCGAGCAACGTGTCGTCGCTCGCTATCGCGGACTGAGGGGCCGGTACCGGCGACGATTGCGCCGGTGAAACCAGGGCCGCCTCAACGTCTGCGTCGTCGCTCTGCATTTTGAAGAGACTGAACATGATGTATCTGCAGATCAGAATGTTTCCCAGTCGGCCTTCCCGGTATCCCCAACGGCAGCAGCGTGCCTGTCAGCCTCGGGAGCCCGGGCGGCAGCCTTCGGCTTTTGTGGCTCCGTACGACGCACGGCGGGAGCCTTGGGAGCAGGCAGGCGAGGCTTGCTTTGCGGAGTCGCGACGTGTGACGCGAATTGCCCCGTATCGGCTACCTTGAACACGGCCACGGCATCCTTCAAACTGATCGCCTGCTCTTCCAGTGATTGAGCTGCGGCGGCAGCCTGCTCGACGAGCGCCGCGTTCTGTTGCGTGACTTCGTCCATCTGGCTGACGGCCTGATTCACCTGCTCGATGCCGCGGCTTTGTTCTTCGGACGCCGCGGCGATCTCGCCAACAATATCGGAAACCTGTTTGATCGCCTGCTTGACCCGACCCATGGTGGCGCTGACTTCGGTTGCCTGCTGCGCACCCTCGTGGATCGTCGTCACGGAAGAGCTGATCAGTTCCTTGATTTCCTTGGCTGCGGCGGCCGAACGCTGAGCCAGACTGCGAACCTCGCTGGCTACGACGGCAAAGCCTCGACCCTGCTCGCCAGCACGCGCTGCTTCCACAGCAGCGTTCAGCGCGAGAATATTCGTCTGGAACGCAATCCCTTCGATCACGCCTGTGATTTCGGAAATCTTGCTGGAACTGCTGCTGATCTCCCCGATTGTCCCGACCATGGCCTGAACCGAGTCGTTACCCGCATCGGCTATGTCCGTAGCGTGGGTGGCCAAGGCATTCGCCTGGCGGGCGTTGTCGGCGTTCTGTTTCACCGTTTCGGTCAACTGCGTCATGCTGGCCGCGGTTTCTTCCAGTGAGCTCGCCTGCTGCTCCGTGCGAGCGGAGAGATCGGTATTGCCGCTGGCGATTTCACGCGACGCCACCGTGACCGATTCGGTGGTTGCCTTGATTCCGCGCACCGTATCGCTGAGTTGCCGGTCCATTTTCTTGAGCGCATCCAGAAGTTGACCGGATTCGTCGAGCGAAACATTGACGATGTCATTGCCGAGCTTTCCTGCCGCGATGTGATTTGCGACATCAAGCGCGGTTTGCAGCGCCGTCGTTACCGAGCGGACAACCCGAATACCAACGATCATGGCCAGCAGCGATACAAGGGCCACGATCACAATAGATAAAATCCGAAGGTGACTGGCGGCCGTCTGCTCGTCAATGAGCTTTGCCTGAGCAGCGGATTGCACATGCTGTTTCATGGCGGTCAGAATGCTGAATACCTGATTGGCATTCTCTTTAACTTCAAGCCGGTTAACCTCCGCTCCGCCTTTGATGTCGCCGGCTTCGATTCGCGCGACCTGGTGTTTCATGCCGGCCTGCATGCGCTGGTAGGCATTCTGCAAATTCGCGATTACGCTGGCCTGGGTGCCGTCATCATGCGCAGCCAGTTCGTTTAGCGCCTTGTCCACTGCGGTGAAGCGGTCGTTGTTCTCCTGCTTCCAGATCGCAATAGACGCAGGATCACCAATCGCGATCATGCGCAGAATATTGATATCGGATCGGGTGAGAAGGCCATCGACTTCGCCTATCGTCAAAACGTCGCGGAAGTCTCGTTCATACATCTGGGCCGAGCGCGCGTTAGACTCGTCGAGCTTGACGAGAAAAAACACGCTTAAGCTCACCATGCTAAGCACAAGCAGGATAACCACGGACAAAAGCTTACTACTGACACTCGATTTCACAATTCACCCCGGCTCGACATTGGTCTGTAATTTATTCGTATGTCACGCGAAGGGTGAATGCTAAGTCGATTAGCGAATCCTGATAAGGGTAATTACTGTAAGTTTTTATTGGAATTTTCGTAAGCACTTCCCTTGCTATTGTAGGGAAGATGGAGTGCCGACTCTGTTCGAGATATGGAGTCTCACGAACGATACGGGTCGATACGTCACCTACGCGCTTTCGGATTTTCGCTTATCAGGAAGCGACCGGGGCACGCACATACGTTGGGAATATAAGTTTCGCCCGAGGAGTTTGCCCGACGGATTGTTTATCTCGCGATTCGTGCACGAGGACTTCCGCCGGTTCATGGAAGCGACGTTGGTAGCGATTCGCGGCTCGTGTTGCTAGAGCTGTCTCGCGCAGAGATCCGCGACTTCTCCCGCCGTCGCGGTTGCGCGCGCCATCGTTCGTCGGTTCATCCACTCGAAGCGGCCGGAGGCGATTGCGTTTTTGCCGATTACCACGCGTTGCCGGCACGCGATCAGCTCGGCATCGGCGAGCTTTTTGCCAGCTTGCGCCTGGCGGTCGTCCACGAGCACGCTCAGTCCTCTCGCCTGCAGATCGCGCCGCATTGCCTCGGCTGCCTCCTGGTGCGCCTGGCGGTCCCAATCGATGACCGTCAGCACGACGTCGAAAGTATTGAACGACTCGCTGCCCCAGAATCCTCGCTCGTCGCGCTGACGGTTGAGCAGGAGCATTGCCAGACGCGAGATACCCACTCCGAAGCAGCCCATTTTGACGAACTCGCCTTTGGCGTTGACTAGTCCCATAGCCTTCGAGTAGCGGTCGCCAAGGTCGAAGATGTGGGCACACTCAAGCGATTTGCGTCCGTCGGTTTCGTCCTCGCCCAGCTCACTGAGGACGTGAAACTCCTCCGAACTTCGGCCGCCAATTTCCCCGTTGTCGGAAGACTTTATGACGACGTCCAGCTGCAGGCGGCGGAAGATGCGGATATATGCTTCGCGAACGGCCTCATACGCCTTCCGTGCGCCTTCCTCCGTAGCGTTGAATGTATAGGCGTCTTTCATGATGAATTCTTTGGCCCGCGCCAATCCGCCTCGCGTCCTTAACTCGTCACGGTACTTGTTGCCAAACTGATAGAGGCCCACGCTCATGTCTGTCTTGTTGTAGTGAGTTTTGACCATGTTGGTGGCCAGTTCCTCGCACGTCGCACCCAGACAAAACAGACGGCCGGTCCGGTTGGTCAACCTCATCAGCTCGTCGCCGTAGACGTCTATCCGCCCGCTTTGCCGCCACAGGTCGGCATCCTGCAGAAGGCTCATCTGCATTTCGCAGAACCCGGCTCGGTCCATCTCCTCGCGCACAATGCTTTCGACGCGGCGTTGGGCTCTCAATCCCAGTGACATCCACGAGTAAAGTCCTGCAGCGTCCTGGTGGATAAGGCATGACTTGCGAGCAAGGTCGGTCAGCTCAAGCCTGTCGTTGTCTTGCTCAAAAAAGCTGTTCGAGAAAAACTGCTGTGAGAATTTCATCATGTGCTCCGGATTTAAATTCAGCGAAAAAATAGGTCTGAAAATAAAAAACGCCCGCAGGGGGCGTCCGGATCGTTCAGTCTCACGCAAGGCGCAGGCGACTAGCCTTTCTTGTGCGCATTTTGAGGTCGCGAGCAAACTCCGGCCGCTACTGCGGGCACCGGAGGTCGTTGCGGAAGGTTCCTCAAAAATTCCATGACGTCTTGTTTCTGTCCAAAAACCGAGGATTGGTCGCGTTGATACGCTTAAGGTGGGGCGCCGGTTGGCATCCTCTTCTCAGTGAATATTACTTTGCCTGAAACGCGGCGTCGCCGCAACCCCGGTCCTCCCGTGGCAAAGCCGAGCGTTGCGCACCCCCATTGCAGGCAGGGGCGGGTTGACCAAGCCTGGCCATGAGTTGCCGGAAAAGTCCTGCCGAAACGCCGAATGATGGTTACACTTGATAACGTTTATTCATGTGCCAGGAGACTTCTATGAGCAAGCGTACCCTTGTATCGACTGCCGCCACGTTGCTGTGCGTGGGTGCCCTGACTGGTTTGACCGCCACCTCGGCTCAGGCAGCCGGTGCACCGGTGAAGTGCCATCTGACCTTCAGCATGTCCGGATGGTCGGCGATTTATCAACATGCCGAAGGGCGCGGCAGAGTAACTTGCGATAATGGGCAAAAGGCCGCTGTCACGATCAGCGTGCACGGCGGCGGCCTGACGGCCGGCAAGTTCCACGTCACCGGCCACGGCGATATCAGCAATGTCTATAGCATCAGGGATGTGTACGGCAGCTATGCGCAGGCTGGTGCTTCGGCCGGCGTGGGGAATAGCGGTACTGCCCAGGTGCTGACGAAGGGAACGACGTCGATGGCGTTGAGCGGCAGCGGGGAGGGTGTAGACCTTGGTGTCGCGGTCGATGCCTTCAAGATTGAACCGGTCAGATGAAATCGATGTGAACACAGCGGATGATTGCTACAGATGTAGCATCGTCCGCTGTGTAATGGCCGCTCGCCTTGAATGCGGTTGTGGGAGACGATGAAATGCGCGTACTGATCGTCGATGATCACGAGCTCTTCAGAGCCGGATTGGCGCTTCTCCTCAGGGAGCTCTTCCCGAACATCGAGTTGCTGCACGCGAGCAAGTGATGCGTGAACTGGAAGATTCTCAGAAAAATGGCCAGGCAGCGCAGATGCGTGAACTTTACCAAGGCGGCGACTAACGAGGCATCGCAAGGCAGAAGGGTGTTTCAACCATCCGCACACCCGTTTCCTGATAGTGCTTCGGGCTACACGTCATTGAAACGAAGCTGTCGTCGCGATCTCGACGATCCAATCGACAAATGCCTTGATCGCGGCGCTTGCATTCCGGCCAAGTGGATAGACAATGGAAATCGGTACCGGCGTGCATCGCACGTCAGCCAGCACTTCCTTGAGCCGTCCGGTTTGCAGGTAGGGAGATGCTGCGAATCGTGATATCTGGATCAGCCCCAGGCCTTCCAGACCGCATTGCAAATAGGCTTCCGTTTCGTTGATGGAAAAACGGCTTTGCATCGTGATCGCAAGATCTTCACCGTCAACCTTGAAGCGCCAGTCAAGCGGACGGCCGGTCGCATTCGATATGTAGTTGACTACGCGGTGAGCGCCTAGCGCGCTCACCGAATCGGGCTCGCCATGCTCCCTGAGATAGCCGGGCGACGCGCAGGTCAGCCAACCTAGTTGCCCGAGCCGACGCGCTACCAGAGTCGAGTCCGTCAGTTCGCCAGTGCGGATGACGCAATCAATGCCGTCGTAGATCAGGTCCGCGGGTCGGTCGCTGAGCCCTAGCACCAGTTCGATGTCCGGAAAGCGCTTCTCGAACTCGGGCAGCCTCGGCAAGACGATCGCCCGGGCGATCAGCCCCGGCATACCTGCCCGCACACGTCCGCGCGGGGTCATTGCGTCAGAGGAGAGGTCGATCTCCGCTTTCGCAATGTCGGACAGAATGGCCTGGCACGATGCGAAGTAACGCGCGCCCGCATCGGTCAGGCTGAGCGTTCGGGTACTGCGCCTGAGCAGCGGCGTGCCAAGATGAGTCTCCAGATTCTTGATGACTGTCGTGACGGACGATCGAGGCATCGACAACGTCTCCGCTGCCTTGCTGAAGCTCTGTGCCTCGACGACGCGTACAAAGGTGGTCATTGCCAGAAGTTTGTCCATACGTGGTCGGCGTTGGGTCTGGTCGTCAGCAGAGCGCGACCGGCAGCTTGAGGGACACCCATCATACCGTCACCGCGGGACGTTCCCGCCCAATGAGTCTGTCCGGCTTGCGAGTGGAGCCGGCTGATTCGCCGCGGATGCTTTCTGTATTCCGCCACGGCGAACAATGCGGCGCCTGTGCGCCCCTACACTCCTGATCATTCGACGGCCCGACTCTCCAGTCAGCACAAAGCGAGTGCTACGTAGTCCGGTCGCGAACTCCGCTTCTACTCAACTCCATTTCTTCAAAGAGGTAACGCATATGTTGCACGACAACGGCATTCTCGTTCTAGGCGCTGGCGAGCTCGGCATGGCTGTAGTGCGCACACTGGTGCGCCGAACGGCGCCTGCCGCCATCCCCGTGGCAGTGCTACTCCGTCCGGCGACCATCCAGTCTACGGACCCCGTCAAACAGAAGGACGTGGCAGAGCTACGCTCGTTAGGCGTCGAAATCGTTCCAGGAGATCTTTCGGACCAATCGGGCGCTGCGCTCGCGGCCATTTTCCGACGGTTCGATACCGTCATTTCATGCACCGGGTTTGTCGGCGGTCCAGGTGTACAACTCAAGCTCGCCCGAGCCGCGCTGGATGCCGGAGTCAAACGGTATTTCCCCTGGCAATTCGGCGTCGACTATGAGGTGATCGGTAGAGGAAGCGCGCAGGATCTCTTCGACGAACAACTCGACGTGCGCGATCTTCTCCGCTCGCAAGTGCAGACCGAATGGGTCATTGTCTCGACCGGTATGTTTACGAGTTTCCTGTTCGAACCAGCGTTCGGCGTTGTGGATCTGGCCCGGAACACTGTGAACGCATTGGGCGGTTGGGACAACGCGGTGACGGTGACGACGGCGGAGGACATCGGCGCGCTGACCACGGAGATTGTGTTCTCGGAGCCGAGAATTGCCAACCAGGTGGTGTACATCGCGGGCGACACAGTGACTTATCGGCAACTGGCGGACACGATTGACAGATTGATGGGCACGGAAGTCCTTCGCAGTGCCTGGAGCGTGGATGAACTGAAGCGGAAACTGGTCCAGGAACCTGATGATTCTCTGCGGAAGTATCGTGTTGTTTTTGCGGAAGGGCGCGGTGTAGCGTGGGATCAGCAAAGCACGTTCAACGCGCAACGGGGTATCGCGGTCAGCGGGCTCGAGGAGTGGATGCGAAGCAACGCCGTGGTAAGCGAAGCTGCAAGGACTACCTGATCATTCCGTCATCATAGAACCGAACCCAACCGGTTTGGTTCTGCCGCGACCGGTCAATTCCGCTCACATACTCAAGAGAATTTTTGGCTTGGAGAACGCTTCAACCGCGGGCTATGCTGGGACGATGGAAAGCGCGGCGCGCCTGCGCCGTGCAGTGTTAGTCCAACGGCGCTTCACGGGAGACGACATGATCGAGCCGATCGACATTGGTGCGCTCGCGGGTGACACACTTCAGGGCTACTCAAATCGGGTTCTGACCAGCGTGAACGACCACGATGTTCATTTGAGCGTCATGGACGGCCCATATTTCTGGCACCTGCATCCCGACTCTGACGAAACATTCCTCGTCATTGAGGGTGTGCTCACCATTGATTTCGACGATGGATCGGTCGACGTCCAATCCGGCCAGCTGCTCACTGTGCCGGCGGGTATGCGTCATCGGACGCGACCCCACGGCGCACGCTCGGTTAACCTGACGGTTGAAAAGGCCAACGCGACGATGATCAGGTGCGAAGCACCATCGGGTTGGCCGCGATCGTCTTGAGTGAATCGACGGGTACTTGCGGCCAAACCTCGAAGCCCCTTCCGCACCGATTAGTTTTGCCCAATGGCCCGCACAATAGCGTCACCCATCTCATGAGTCTTACTGGTCCCACCCAGATCAGCCGTAAGCGAACGCTTCTCACGCATAACGGTGCCCACCGCTTTCTCGATCAGCACAGCGGCTTCGCGTGCTTTGGCGACGTCATGCTTGCGCCCGAGCCAATCAAGCAGCATCTGCCCGGACATAACCATCGCGTACGGATTTGCAATGCCGCGACCAGCAATGTCGGGGGCCGACCCATGCGTGGCCTGAGCCATCGCATGTCGCGGCCCAGCTGAAAGCCCCGGCGCCAAACCGAGACCTCCAACAAGTCCCGCTGCCTCATCGCTAAGAATGTCGCCAAACATATTGGTGGTGACGATTACATCGTATTTCTGCGGCGTCATCACGAGACGCATCGCGAACGTATCGACAATCGCTTCGTTCATGACCACATCCGGATACTCAGCCGCGATACGCTTGGCCTCCTCAACAAACATGCCGCAGCCGAGCTTGAAAACCGTATCCTTATGAACCACGGTGACCTGTTTGCGTCTCGATCGTGCCAGCTTGAACGCCTCGTGCAACACCTTCGACGACCCGGCGCGGGTGATCACGCGCACCGAAATGGTCACATCATGAGTAGGCCGAAATTCCCCGCACCCGGCGACAACATTGCGGTCTGGCTGAAACCCCTCATTGTTCTCCCGCACGATGACAAGATCGACGTTCTGATGCAGCGACTCAATGCCGGCATACGAAAGGGAAGGGCGGATATTCGCAAACAGATCGAAGTGTTTGCGCAAGATCGGATGCGGATTGACTGCCTCAGGCACTTTCGGATAAGCCATATGTCCGATGGGTCCGAGCACCCACCCGTCGAGCGATTCCAGTTTTTCCAGAGTGCCGGGAGGCAACGTATGGCCGAGCGTGTCGTACGCCTTGCGGCCAATCGGAATGGGATGCCAGTCGATCTCAAGACCGGTCGCCTCAGCGGCCGCTCGCATCACTTTCACCGTCTCGGGCACGACCTCGTGACCAATATCGTCGCCTTCCAGAATACCTATTTTCATACTGCTTTCTCCGTTCAAATGAGGATGTCTAATGATCGATACGATTCATGGCGAAAGCTCTTCAAGGCTGCGGCCGTTAGTCGGTGGACCGAACCCGCCGATACCAACGATGATCGCTGCCATCGCAAGGCCAATCATGAGGAACACGCCGCGTTGACCATAACTGGCCATCAGATCGCCCACCCAGTAGCCGACGAAAACCGAACTGACGCGGCTCCAGCAAAAGGTGAAACCAATGGCGCGGGCACGAATGCGCGTAGGGAAGAGTTCCGCCGCATAGGGGTGAAAGATGGCAATCATCCAGTTGTTGCCCAGCGCGATCAGTCCACCCGTGCAGACAATCAGCGGCACGTTGTGGCCCGTGGCAAACAACGTTCCCGCCACGCCGATCAGACAGGCGCATAAAACGAGCTGCCACTTGCGCTCGATACGTTCGGAAAAATAGCTGCCTACGGCGGCGCCAACCGGCGCCATCAGCACGATCGCGAGCGAATAGTTGAGCGAGTGGACGATCGAAAATCCGTGATGCATGAGCAGCACCGGCACGAATGCGGTAAAGCCGAACACCGCAATGGTCTGCGAGAACTGGAACAGCGACACGATGATCGTGCGCGGCAGATAGAAGCGGCTGAAGATTTCTCTCCATCGCCCTTTTTCGATAATCGGATCCGGCACGCTCAGGTCAGGCGCGGATAAAGGCTCGCCACGCTCGTTTTCCACAGCCTGTTCGATCTCACGTACCACACGGTCCGCCTCCTCCACCCGGCCGTGGACTTCGAGCCAGCGCGGCGATTCGGGCAAACCGCGTTGCAGCAGGAAAACAATCAGGCCGCTAGCCGAGCCGATTATCACGACGATCCGCCAGCCAGCGATTCCGAACGGATCGAGCGGCACGAGGATCGCAGCAAGCAAGGCCGCCACTGGAATGGCCGACAGCACGAAGATGTACGAAGTCGTCATGTAGCGGCCCCGGCTCGCCCGGGGAGTCAGCTCCGTGACGTAGCAATCGTTGTTCACGAGTTGCATGCCGACGGCAAAGCCGGCTATGAAGCGCGCCAGATCGATCAGCAACGGATCGCTGAGGACGGCCACCGCAAACTGCGAAGCCGAGTAGACCATCATCGAATACACGAACACCGCGCGCCGTCCAAAACGGTCGGACACCGCGCCGAAAGCAGCAGTACTAAGAAACATGCCGATAAAGAACGAAGCGAGAAAGCTGGCAAAGCTATGAACATCCAGCAAGCCCTTGTTGGCGATCGTATAGATGCCGGAGCGCACCAGACCCAACGAAATAAAGCCCGGCATAAACAGTTCGAAGAATTCAAACCAGCCGCCCGCAGCAATTCGCGCGACGATCTTCATCAGATGACGCGACCTCGGCAACCGGTCGATTCTCGCCATGATCGCGTAGTTACTTCGCAGCGCTGACGGCAAGCTGAGTTCCATGTTTGTCTCCGTCTTTATAGTGGCTTTGCGCATCATTAGGCGCGCCGTGCAGCACTTTGTTGCGACGCCGTATTCATCGCCGCTGCATCAATGCATTCTTGGCGCCTCATTGCGATCTTGCAATACCATAATGGCTCACTTCTTTATTTACCTGAGGTTAGGAATGCTGGAGCGAGCGGACCTGATGCTGGTGCTGGCGGTGCGGGAAACGGGCAGTCTGATCGGCGCGGCGCGGCGTTTGGGGGTGAGCGGCGCAGCCATCACCAAGCGGCTTGCGCAGATTGAAGCTCAACTGGCCGTGCGTCTCTTCAGGAGGACCACCCGTAGCGTCGTGCCCACGCCTGAAGGCGATCTCTATTGCGAGCAGGCCATGCAACTGGTTGCAGGGTTTGAAAGCCTTGAGGCCCGCATTGCGGATTTCAGCACCACGCCGGTAGGTCTGATCAAGCTGGCGTGTAACGTCGGCTTTGGTCGACAGTGGATGGCACCGGTCATCGACGCATTTTCGCGCCTGTATCCATCCGTTCGGATCGAACTGCATCTCCGGAACACGTTGCCCGATCTCCAGGCGGAGGGTTTCGATGCTGCGGTGTGGCTGTGGCGCCCCCTGTCCACGCAATGGATCATCCACACTCTGGCGCAGAACAACCGTGTGATTGTCGCGGCGCCCGACTATCTGCAGCGTGCGGGCATGCCGCAGACGCCCGCTGATCTTTCGCGCCATACGTGCCTGTTGATGCTCGAGCGCGACATGCCATCGTACGTGTGGCGCCTGAATCGTGTATCGCCGCCGGGCGTCGAGGAATCGACCATCGACGTACGCGTTTCGGGCCCGCTTTCCAGCAACAACGGCGAGGCGTTGCGTGACTGGGCAATGAGTGGGGCAGGCATCGCGCTTCGTCCGTACTGGGATGTCTACGCGCACATTCAGAGCGGGAGCCTGACTCACGTGTTGCGTGACTACGCAAAGCTGGACTCCGACGTTCAGTGGATTGCGCCGTACCGGCCGCATTTGCCGGAACGGGTCAGACTGCTCAAGGAGTTCATTGAAGGCCGGCTTGCCGACGCGCCCTGGCTGCATCAGCCAGGGTAAATCCTGAGAAAAACATCAGACGTCTGATGTATTCTTTAAAAAAGAACAACGGATGGACCTGCGTATGCGCCTGAGCGTAGAACGATCGATGAGCGACAAGATTCAGGACTCGCTTCTTGCGATGATTCGCGAGAAGGGCCTGAAACCGGGCGATCAGATCCCTACGGAGATCGAGCTTTGCGAATTGCTGGGCGTGGGACGCTCGAGCTTGCGTGAAGCCGTGGCGCAGATGATCTCGCACGGGCTGCTTTCGCGTGTGCAGGGTCGAGGTACCTTCATCAGACAAGTTTCGTTGAAATTGCAGGGCGGTCTCGATGATCTGATGTCTGTGACCGATATGATCAAGAGCGTCGGCGCGGTGCCGTCCACCAGTCGTCTGCAGATTGAGCACATCGAGGCATCGGAAAGTCTGGCCGAAAAGCTGGGACTGAAAGCGGGTGATCCGTGTGTACGGATCGAGCGGGTCAGAAGGGCTGATGATGCCGTGGCGGCGTACTGCATCGACATCGTCCCGAAGCAGGTGTTCGATGCCGCGAACGGCGAGCTAGGCGAATCGCTGTTTGCCATGTTCTACCGTACCGGGAGGCGACTCTCGCATACGCATTCATCGATCCAGCCGACCATCCTGACACCGCGCGATCTGCCCGAACTGGGCGACGGCTTTGGGTTGTTCCTGTTGCTGGACGAAGTGGATTTTGATCAAAGCGGCGACCCGCTTTGCTATAGCAACGACTATTACAACACGAGCATCTTCAAGTTCGACCTGGTACGCAAGCGTCACTGATAGCGGGCGCGCGGTTGGGTCGATCGCGGAGGAGGCACTATGGAATTTGAGGCGTTGAATGCGTCCGAGCTGTCGGCGTATCTGCGAGGCATTCCTGTTGTACACAAGCTGCTCGGCGAGCCGGCTGAGCTGGATATTGCCGAAGTCGGCGACGGCAATCTGAACTACGTCTACTTCGCGAGCAATGCGAGGACGCCGGCAAAGAGCGTGGTGGTCAAGCAGGCCCCGCCGTTTCTACGGCTTGTAGGCAAGACCTGGCCGCTCACGCGCGAGCGGCTCGAGCGCGAGGTTGCAGCGCTCCGGCGCTTCGGTGCGCTATGCCCGGAGCACGTGCCGAAGGTCTACCATGCCGACAGCGAGCTCTTCCTGATGGTGATGCAGCGGCTGTCGTCGCATTGCATTCTGCGCCAGGGGTTAATGAATGGCGTGCTGTATCCAAAGCTCGCCGACCATCTCTCCACGTTTCTCGCCAATACGCTGTTTTTCGGTTCGGATCTTTTTCTCGCGCCCGACATCAAGAAGCAGGCCATGGCCGCTGCGGTCAATAGCGAACTATGCAGGATCACTGAAGATCTCGTATTTACGTATCCGTTCGAGGACCATTCTTCGAACGTCTATAGCGCGGCGTTGCCACGCGCGGCCATTGACCGGTTGCGGTACACGCCCGAATTGCGCACCGCGGTTGGCGAGATGAAGTGGGCATTCATGAACCATGCCGAGACGCTGATTCACGGCGACCTGCACACCGGTTCGATCATGGTCAATGAAGACGAGACCTACGTGATCGATCCCGAGTTCGCTTTCTACGGACCTATGGCGTTCGACGTCGGCGCAATCATCGCCAACCTGCTGCTGGCCTATTTCTCGCGCGACTGGCATGGCCGCGTCAACGGCGCATCGCCGGAACCGTATCAGGCGTGGTTGCTCGATCAGGTGCGCGACATCTGGTCAGGCTTCTCGGCAAAGTTTCAGGCGCTTTGGCGCGATCACGAAGGGCGCAGCAAGACGCATTTCATCGGCAACGACCCGAGTCGCGTATGCGCCGATGCGTTCAGGGCGCGCTTCATGCAACAACTCTTTGCGGACACGCTCGGCTTTGCAGGATGCAAGATGATCCGGCGCATTGTCGGCATGGCAAAAGTGGCAGAGATCACGCGTATTCCTGACGATATTGCCCGCGCCGCGATCGAAGTGCGCTGCCTGCAATGTGCGGAAACGCTGCTAATCCAACGCGCCTCGCTGACAGGTGTAGAAGACGTCATCGGTCTTGCGCGGGAGATTGGATCTGCCTCATGACCCGCGCCCATTCCCTTTCAACCCGTGATGCCTACGGAGCACACATGGTTTCCACGCCGTCCATTTCTAACCTTCCCGCGACCATCGCATGGGAAAACGACGGCTTGTCGATCCTCGATCAAACGCGTTTGCCGCATGAAACCGTCGTTGAAAAACTGACGACAGCCGAGGAAGTCTGGCGCGCCATTCACGAACTGCGGGTGCGCGGTGCACCGGCTATTGGCGTCGCTGCAGCGTACGGATTGTGCGTGGCGATGCGCGCGAGTCTGCATCTGCCAATAGCCGAGTTCCGCGCGCAACTGGCGAAGCAGGCGGCGTATCTCGACAGCGCGCGGCCCACGGCGGTCAATCTTAGCTGGAGCCTCAGGCGCATGCTTCAGGCGGCGCAGGCGTCGCCTGCGAGCGAAACGGCGTCGCTGCTACGCGTATTGATCGATGAAGCTGTCGCAATCCACGACGAAGACCGCGCGCTGTGCAAAGGCATCGGCGAACACGGCTTGCCGCTGATCACCGAAGGTTGCGGGGTGTTGACCCACTGCAATGCGGGGGCGCTCGCCACGACTGGCCTGGGCACGGCAACCGCTCCGATCTACATGGCGCACGCCGCAGGTACGAAATTCCGCGTCTACGCCGACGAGACCCGCCCTCTGTTGCAAGGCGCGCGCCTCACCGCCTATGAGTTGCAGCAGGCTGGTGTAGACGTGACGCTGATCACCGACAGCATGGCGGCCTCGCTCATGGCGCGCGGACTCGTTGACGTGGTGATCGTCGGGACGGATCGTGTTGCGGCTAACGGCGATTTCGCCAACAAGATCGGCACGCTGGCGCTGGCGATCGTCTCGCGGCATTTCGACATCCCGTTCTACGTGGCCTGTCCGTCCTCCACGCTGGACCTGCACACGGCAACGGGCGACGCCATCGTGATTGAACAACGCCGTGACGATGAAGTCACGCACCTCTATGGTCAGCGTATCGCACCAGCCAATATGAAGGTTAGCAATCCCGCATTCGATGTGACGCCGCACGAGCTGGTGACCGGCTTTATCACGGAGCGCGGCATCGTGAAGGCGCCCTTTGCGCGAAACCTTGCAACGCTGTTCGCCATGGAAGGAGACGCGGCATGAGCGAAAACGCTTTGCGCGAACAGATCGTCGTTACCGTGCGCGAAATGGAGCGCCTGGGCATCAACCAGGGGACCTCCGGCAATGTGAGCGCGCGCTGGCTCGACGGCTTTCTGATCACGCCAAGCGGTGTTCCGGCCGCGCAGTTGCGGGCAAGCGGGATTGTCTGGTTGCCGATGGACATCAAGGAACCGTCGCCGGTGCTCGATCAGGCCAGACCCTCGTCGGAGTGGCGCTTTCATCGGGACATATTGCACTCGCGGCCGGACGCGCATGCGATCGTCCACACGCATTCGGCAGCGGCCACCGCGATTGCCATTCACGGCCGCGATATGCCCGCTCATCACTACATGGTCGCAGCGGCTGGCGGCAACTCCATTCGCTGCGCACCGTATGCGACCTTCGGCAGCCAGGCGCTCTCCGATCATGCCGTCGCCGCCCTGCAAGGACGCAGCGCCTGTCTGCTTGCGCATCATGGCGTGATCGCGCTGGGCCCCGATCTTGCGCGTGCGTTGTGGCTCGCGCATGAGGTCGAAGTGCTGGCGAAGCAGTACCTGCTGGCTTGCCAGCTTGGTACACCGCCCGTGCTACCCGACGAAGAGATGCAGATCGTCGTAGAGAAGTTCAGAAGTTATGGTCCGAAGAGAACGCAGTAGAACTGATCGTTGCATCGCACGCTACATCTGCAACGCGTAGCAAAACCGCCTTAATAACGTGAAAAACGGAGACAGACATGGCTTGGAATTCAGGAAGATTCGATGCATGGGGCAAGCTCGGCGCCACGGCGGGAACGGTGGTCCTGTGTGCGGCTACGGTGCTGGCAGGCTGTTCGAAGAGCGAATCGCCATCGTCTTCGGGCACGGCGGCGAGCGACGCGGGCGCAAGCGCACCGGCAGTGGCAAGTGCGGCACCCGCAGCGGGTGGCAAGACGAAGATCGGTTTCTCGGTGTCCACGCTCAACAACGCGTTCTTCGTCGGCCTGAAGCTGGGTGTGGAGAAGGGCTCCAAAGATCAGGGCTTCGACCTCGTACAGACCAACGCGAACGGCGATGCACAGCAGCAGGTCAATGACGCGATCAACCTACTGAGCCAGGGCGTGAATGCACTCGTGCTGAACCCGATCGACTCGAAGGCAATCATTCCGGCCGTAGAAAAAGCCAATAGCATGGGTATTCCCGTGTTTATGCTCGATCGCGGCTCGGACGGCGGCAAGGTGACCTCGTTCGTGGCGTCGGATAACGTGGCCCTCGGCGCGACAGGCGCGAAGTGGATCGCGGATCAACTGAAGGCGCGTTACGGCTCGCCGAAGGGCAATGTAGTCGACCTGATCGGCCTTGTCGGCACGACTGCCGCAACGGATCGCGAGAAAGGCTTCTCCGACGAGATGGCGAAGTATCCGGACATCAAGATCGTGGCACGCCAGGAAGGCGCGTTTGACCAGGAGAAGTCGCTTAATGCCATGACGGACATTCTGCAGAAATTCCCGCAGATCGACGCTGTGTTCGGTGCGAACGACGACAACACGGTAGGTGCGGAAAAGGCGATCGACAACGCGAACCGCTACAAGCCGCTGGGCGACAAGGATCACATCATGGTGATCGGCGCGGACGGCACGGCGCAGGCCTTGTCGGCGATTCGCGCAGGCAAGCAGGACGCCACGATCTCGCAGAACCCGATCGAAATGGCGGCCAAGGCGCTGAGCTTCATCACGGACTACGAAGCGAAGAAGGACGTGCCGGCGAACTACGCGTGGCCGACGCTGCTGATCGACAAGTCGAATATCGACTCCGATGAAACCAAGAAGTACGGCCTCTGGTCGCTGCAGGTCAGCCAGTAATCTGTAAATGCGAACATGCGCGCCCGCATTGCGGGCCGCATGCTTCAAGCCAGACGAGAATCGAACATGAGTGCCGAAACGAATGTGCCGGAGGTGGTAGGCGGCGGGCTCGCCGCCACGCCGGGCGGTCATGCGCCGCTGTTGCGCATGGAAGGCATCGTCAAGAGTTTTCCGGGCGTGAAGGCCTTGCGCGGCGTGAGCTTGACGCTGGAAGCCGGTCACGTGATGGCGATTGTCGGCGAGAACGGCGCGGGCAAGTCGTCGCTGATCAAGACGTTGTCGGGTGCGTACGAGCCTGATGAGGGAAGCATCGCGATCAACGGCGTGCCGCTTGGGCGAGGGACGCACGCTGCTATCGACGCGGGCGTCGCGGTGATTTACCAGGAGCTTTCGCTGGTCAACGACATGACCGTGGCGGAAAACCTGTTCCTTGGGCGCATGCCGTCGCAAGGCGGCTTCGTGAAGCGCCGCGAAGCGAATGACGATGCGCGCAAGGCGCTTGCGCAAGTTGGGCTCGAGAGCGTGTCGCCGTCAATGCGCCTTGGCGATCTGCCGCTCAACAAGCGGCAACTCGTGGAGGTCGCGAAAGCAGTCGCGCGCGAGGCGCGCATCCTTGTGATGGATGAGCCTACCGCCGCATTGCAACGTGGCGATATCGCGAACCTCTATGCCGTTGTGCGCCGTCTGCGTGCAGCGGGCATGGGCATCATTTTTATTTCGCACCACCTGGAAGAAGTGTTCGAACTGGCGGACTCGGCGGTCGTCATGCGTGACGGCGTCACCGTCAGTGCGCGTCCGATGTCGCAATGGACCGAGCAGGAGCTTGTCCAGGCGATGGTCGCGCGCAACCTCGAATCGTTCTATCCGTGGGAGCCGCGCGAATATGGCCCGGTTGTGCTGGAGGTGCGCGATCTGGCGAGCCCGCCCATCGTGCGGCACGCCTCGCTCAGTGTGCGAGCGGGCGAGATCCTCGGCATTGCGGGCATCGCAGGGGCAGGGCGCACTGAATTGCTGAAGGCGATCTTTGGCGCGTTGCCGGTGACGCAAGGCGAAATCATCGTGCGTGGCCAGAAGGTCAACATCAAATCGCCTAGCGACGGCGTGCAACACGGTCTCGTCTACACCGCCGAGGATCGCAAACTCGAAGGCCTCGTGCTGGAAGCGAGTATCGAGGAAAACGTTGCTCTATCGAGCCTGAAGGCGCTTGCCACAGGCGGTTTCGTCAGCAATGCCCGCAAGCGTGCACTCGCGCAGGAGGCAAGCACGCGCTTCGGCGTGCGTGCGCCGTCGGTCATGCAGATCACTGGCAACCTCTCGGGCGGCAATCAGCAGAAGGTCATTCTCGGGCGTGCGACCGCCACGAATCCGGCCGTCATCATGCTCGACGAGCCCACGCGCGGCATCGACGTGGGCGCGAAATCGGAGATCTATGCGCACATGGTTTCCATGGCGCGGTCGGGCGCGGCGGTAATCATGGTCAGCTCTGAACTGCCGGAGCTGCTCGGCATGTCGGATCGTGTGCTGGTGATGTACCGGGGCAGCATCGTCACGGAAATTGCTCGCGACAAGGCGGATTCGGAAACGGTGATTCAATGGGCTACGACAGGAGTAGGGACATGACGTCCACGACAACCAAACAGGCGGATTCGGAGGCGTTCTCGCAGCGCCTCATCCGGCAACTGCGCAGCGGCATCGGGCCGCTCTTCGCGGCGCTCGTGCTGATCTGTGTGGTGCTCTCGATCGCATCGCCGGAATTCCTGACCACCAGCACGCTGACCAACGTCATGGTGCAGGTCTCGGTGGTCGGCATTGCGGCAGTCGGCGCTACTTTCGTGATCATCACGTCGGGCATCGACCTCTCGGTCGGGTCGCTCGTGGCGCTGAGCGGCATGGTGGCTGCGACCGTCATGGCTGGATCGGCGGCGGGGAACGTCGGGCTCGGGATCGGCGGACTCGGGGTGGCGCTGGCGGTCGGTGCGATCGTGGGTGCGCTGAATGGCTTCTCGGTGTCGTGGTTCAGGCTCGTGCCATTCATTGTCACGCTGGCGATGATGGCAATGGCGCGCGGTCTCACGCTCGCCATCTCCGATGGCCGCACGAAGTTCGATTTTCCCAATTCGTTCACCGCGTTCGGCGCGAAGAGCGTAGCAGGCCTTCCAGCGCCGATGCTCGTGATGCTAGTGGTGTTTATCGTCGGTCACGTGCTGCTGCGCAAGACCACGTTTGGACATCAGGTGTTCGCGGTCGGCGGTAACAAGGAAGCCGCGCGGCTCGCGGGCATTCCGGTAGGCCGCGTGATTTTTCTCACGTACACGCTCGCAGGCGTGACAGCGGCCATCGCGGGCATCGTGCTCGCAGGGCGGTTGAATTCGGCGTTGCCGTCGGCGGCGAACGGACTCGAATTGCAGGTGATCGCCGGCGTGGTGATCGGCGGTACGTCGCTTGCGGGCGGGCGCGGCTCGATCGTGGGCACGTTCATTGGCGTGGTACTGATCGGCGTGATCAACGTCGGACTGTCGCTGCTCGGCGTCAATCCATTCTGGACACAATTCATTCAGGGCGGCGTTATCTTCGCTGCCGTCATGCTCGACGCGCTCAGTCAGCGCCGCAAGAACTAACCTCATTCAGGAGACACGCATGAGAAAGATCATCAACCAGCCCGATCAGTTCGTCGATGAAATCATCGAGTCGCTGTTGATCGCACATCCGGGCTGGATCAAGGCAGCAACGGCCGACCGCCGCGCGCTCGTGCGCGCGGATGCGCCGAAGCAGGGCCGCGTGGGCATCGTGACAGGCGGCGGATCGGGACACATGCCGGGCTTTCTCGGCTATGTGGGCGAGGGGCTGTGCAGCGGTGTGGCGGTGGGCAACGTGTTTTCATCGCCGTCATCCGAGCAGATTTACGAAGCGACCAAAGCAGTGAATGGTGGCGCCGGCGTGCTCTATGTGTACGGCAATTATGGCGGTGACGTCTTTAACTTCGATCTGGCAGCAGATCTTGCGGAGCCGGATGGCATCGATGTGAAGACCGTATTGCTGACCGACGACGTAGCGTCCGCGCCCAGCGAACGTAGCGCTGACCGACGCGGTGTGGCGGGCATGGTATTCGTCTTCAAGTGTGCGGGCGCAGCGGCGGAGCGCGGCGATTCGCTAGAGGAAGTGGCGCGCATCGCGGCGAAGGCGAACAACCAGTGCCGCACGATGGGCGTGGGTTTGTCGCCGACCATTCTGCCCGCAGCCGGCAAGCCGACCTTCACGCTGCCCGAAGGCGAGATGGAGATTGGCATTGGCATCCACGGCGAGCCGGGCACGCATCGCGGCAAGCTGGAAACGGCGGATGAAATCGCTACGCGGCTTACCGGAGAAATTTTGCGCGATCTCGCGGCGCCCAAGGGTTCGCGTGTAGCAGTGCTGATCAATGGGCTTGGCGCCACGCCGCTCGAAGAGTTGTATCTGCTCTATCGACGTTCGGCCGCGCTCATCGCAGAGCAGGGTTTGACGATTGCACGCTCGTATGTGGGCGAGTATGTGACGAGCCTGGAAATGGCCGGTGCTTCGATCACGATCATGCTGGTCGACGACGAGCTTGAAGCGCTGCTCGCCGCGCCTGCGCGCTCACCTTTCTTTCATGACTGGTCGCAAAGCTGAAAGAGGGGAACGTCATGAGTCTTTCCTGCATTGAACTGCGTGACTTGCTCACGCGTACGCTTACTGCTTTACCCACTCACGCCGAAGAGTTGCGGGAGCTTGATGCCGCGCTTGGCGACGGTGATCTCGGCATCACCGTGCAATCCGGATCGGCCGCGGTCGTCAAGGCGATTGGCGCGTTGCCCGAAACAGCATCGGTATCCGAACTTTTGCTTGCTTCGGGAAAGGCATTTTCCACGGCGAACCCGTCGACGTTCGCGGCGCTGATCGGCGGCGGCCTGCTCGCTGCATCGAAGGCGGTGACAGGCAAGGACGCGATCGATAAAGCCGATTCACTGGCGATCGGGCGTGCGGTGGCAGCCCGGATCATCGAGCGCGGCAAAAGCCAGGTGGGCGACAAGACCGTGCTCGACGCTCTCGTGCCTAGCCTCGATACGCTCGAAGCCACATCCGGCTCCACCGATGCCGTGCTCGACGCGATGATTGCGAAATCGCGGGAGCAGGTAACGGCGACGGCGAGCCAGCAATCGAAGAAGGGGCGCGCCGCATGGGTGCAGGAGCGCAGCATCGGGCATGCCGATCCAGGCGCGACAGCGTATCTGCGTTTTCTCGAAGCGCTGCGCTCGGCGCTGCAGGCATAGAACAATGAGCGGTTTCGATCAGGGTTTACGTTGTCGGATCGATAACCAGCAGGAATCGGTTGCGCGGAATACGCAATTGGATAACGTCTTCCCTCGTACTAGACTTGGCGGGGAGCGGACGGTGCCCGCGGCTACCGCTCGTCCCAAGTGCCTCAGATCTGCTTCTTTACAATTCCAAAACGGAGACATCACGTGAGATCGAAAGTGGCCTGCGGCATTCTTGCCGCCGTGGTTTGCGTCAGCATTACCAATACAGCCAGTGCACAGGCAGCGAGCGGCGATACCTCGTCGCTGAAAATCGCGCTCTCGAACAACTACGCGGGCAACAGTTGGCGTCAGGCGATGCTCAAGAGCTGGTCGAATGTCGCCGATGCCGCCGTCAAGCAGAAGGTGGTCGCCGCCGCGCCGACGTTCACGACCGCGGAGAATCAGGCCACGGAGCAGGTGCAGCAAATGCAGAACCTGATCCTGCAGGGCTTCAAAGGCATTGCGGTGGATGCCGTGTCGCCCACCGCGCTCAATGGCGTCATCAAGCAGGCCTGCGGCGCAGGGGTGACGGTGGTGTCGTTCGATGGCATCGCCTCTGAGCCCTGCGCTTATCGCATCACGGTCGATTTTCGCAAACTCGGTTCGATGCAGGTCGACTATATGGCGAAACGCCTGAACGGCACCGGCAATCTGCTCGAGATCCGCGGTCTTGCCGGCGTTTCCGTGGATGACGAAATCCATCAGGGTATCGTCGACGAGCTGAAGAAGTACCCAGGGCTGAAGATCGTGGGCTCCGTGCATGGCGATTGGACCCAGACGGTTGCGCAAAAGCAGGTAGCCGGTATCTTGCCGACGCTGCCCAAAATCGACGGTGTCGTGGACCAGGGTGGCGACGGCTTTGGCACGGCGAAGGCGTTCGCCGAGGCTAACCGTCCGACGCCGATCATCATTCTTGGCAATCGTCAGGAAGAGCTGGCGTGGTGGGCCGAGCAACGCAAGAAGGGCAGTTACGAGACGCTGTCGGTCACCATCCCGCCGGGTTGCTCGACGTTTGCTTTCTGGATCACCCAGCAATTGCTGGCGGGTAAAAAGCTGCCGCACGATATCCAGATGCCGCTGCTCGAGGTGAAAGCGGACGAGCTCGACTCGGTGCTCGCCAAAACGCCGCCGGGCCAGCTTGCCAACAAGGAATACACGCGCGACGAAGTGCTCAAGGTCGTCGACTCGAAATAAGGCAACAGGCCAGCGGCGATGCGTGAGGTCGCCGCTGGCCGTCGTCGGCACAACGAAGGGATCTATGACGGTTTCATTCGGTGAATCATCGGGCTCGCCCGGCGGCGTATCTGGCGAGGTACTGATCGGTCTTGCCGGTATCGGCAAGACGTTCGGCCAGGTCAAGGCGCTGAGCGGCATTGACTTTGCGTTCCGGAACGGCGAATGCGTCGGCGTCGCCGGTCATAACGGCGCGGGCAAGTCCACGCTGATGGCGGTGCTCGCGGGCGTGTACGCGCCGGATCACGGCACGCTCTCGGTGGCGGGCCTGCCCGTCAGCCACTACGACGCTAACGTGGCACGCGAAGCAGGGGTGCGTTGCGTGTTCCAGGAGCTCTCCCTGTGCGCCAACCTGTCGATCGCGGAGAACATGTGCATCCTGCATCCGCAACTCAAAGGACGCGGCTGGCGCAAGAAAGCAACCGCATTGATGGTCGAACAGCTTGACGCGATTTTTCCGGGCCATGGTCTGAAGGGGCATGAACTGGTCGCGGACCTGACGCTAACACAACGTCAGATGGTCGAGATCGCTCGAGCTTTTACGGTGGTGGTTGCGCCGGTGAAGCTGGTCATTCTCGATGAGCCGACGTCCAGCCTCGATGCGCATACCGCCGGACAGCTGCTGGTTTTTATCCGTGAGGCGGCGAGCCGTGGCATCACCTGTATTCTGATTAGCCACATGCTTGGCGAGATCGAACGCGTCGCGGACCGCGTGCTGGTGATGCGCGACGGCATGGCGGCCGCGGTGTTGCCGCGCGATGCGTTGACTCAGGATGCAATTGTGCGTGCGATGGGGCAGCACGTCGATGTCGGGCGTCAAACGCAAAAGGCCGGTCGCGCGCAGGGCAATGTCAACGCCGCTGATTTCACGTGGCAGGTTGGGCCCACGGCAGTGAAGCGCTCGACGATCAACGCGGCGCGCGGCGAGATTGTCTGCTTTGCGGGCCTCGCAGGGCAGGGCCAAACCGAAGCATTGCTCGCCATCTATCGCGACTCCACCCGCCGTGGTGCAGCGACGCGCGTGGCGTTTGTGGCCGGCGATCGTGCTGACGACGGTGTATTCCCACTCTGGTCGATCAGCGAGAACCTCGCGATCCGCTCTCTGTATGGTGCGTCGAACGGTCTGCGCAAGCGCTGGCTGGTCGATGCCGACGGCGTACGCAAGCTGGTGCAGGACTGGCGCGCGAAGATCGGCATTCGCGGCGCCGCGACCCGTGCAGGCATCCTGTCGCTCTCGGGCGGCAACCAGCAGAAGGTGCTGTTCGCACGCGCGCTGGCCTCCGACGCGGACCTGATCCTGATGGACGATCCGACTCGCGGCGTCGACATCGGCACCAAGCGCGACATCTACGAACTCGTGCGCGGCGAGGCGTCGAACGGACGCACGTTTATCTGGTACACCACGGAAAACGACGAACTCGCATATTGCGATCGCGCCTATGTGTTTCGTTCTGGCCGCGTCACGCGCGTGCTGCACGCGGACGAATGCACCGAAGAGGTACTCCTCGCAGCCAGCTTCGAGGAGCAAGCCGCATGACGCCTTCCGTCGCAACTGGGCTCAATGTCCGCAACGTCCGAAATGCAAGGCTAAGGGCGCTGCTGCCGGTGTTTTCGCTGGTGGTGATTCTGGTGCCCATCTTCGTCCTGCAGCCGGCGACGTTCAGTTACTTCGGCTTGGGACTGCTGCTCAATCTTGCCGTGCCGATCGTCTTTGCGACGCTCGCGCAACTGGCCGTCATTACCGTGAACGATCTCGATCTGTCGATCGGCGCGTTCGTCAGCCTGACCGCGTGCATTGGCGCGACCTTGTGCGTGCGCGAGCCGTGGCTCGGCATCGTAGCGCTGATAGGTTGCGTGCTGGCCTATGCGGCGATCGGCGCGTTGATCGAATTCCGCCAGATTCCATCGATTGTGGTCACGCTCGGCCTGTCGTTCGTGTGGACGGGACTCGCGGTGTTACTGTTGCCTTCGCCCGGTGGCAGCAGCCCCCAATGGCTTGGCAGCCTGATGACGTATCAAACGCCGCTGATTGCCGCGCCGATAGTATGGTCGGTCGTGATCGCGCTGGTGGGGCATCTATTATTGATGCGTTCGTCGGCAGGCGTGCGGGTGAGGGGTGCTGGCGGTAATCCTCGGGCGATGAGCCGGTTTGGCTGGTCGATGGTCAAGAGCCGCGCCATCCTATACGGCGTCGCTGGTTTCTTCGGGGTGTGCTCCGGCCTGTCATTGCTCGGCCTGACGACTTCCGCCGATCCGAACCTCGCACTGCGCTACACGCTGCTGTCGATCGCTTCGGTGATACTTGGCGGCGGCGAGTTTGTCGGCGGACGGGTCTCCGTTTGGGGAGCCGTGCTGGGCGCTATCACGCTCACCGTGGCCGCATCGTTTCTCGCCTTCCTCAACATCTCGCCGGACTGGCAGGTGGGCATGCAAGGCGTGATCCTGATTGCGGTGCTGTCGCTGCGCGTCTTGCTGCAACGAAGCGGGGGGCGCAGATGAACCCGCAGTCCGAACTTCAATCCACGGCAAGCTCCGGCGCCGACGCGCAACCGACGCTCGCTGTGCGGCTCAGCATGCTGCGCGCACCGTGGGTCTGGTCCTTCGTCGGGGCGATCGGCGTAGGCATCCTCATCGCGGTCGTGTTTGGGATTTCCATTGCCGGCAACGTCGTGTTGACGGCGCTGGTGTTCGGCGTCTTCATGGTGCTGGTCGGTCTGGGGCAGATGCTCGTCATAACGTCGGGGCCGGGCAATATCGACCTGTCGGTACCATCCGTCATTGCGCTCGCGGGCATGATCGGCGTTCACGTGATGGGCGCGTATGGCATTCTCGCCGGCTTCGTTGCTGCACTCGCTGCCGGTGTCGTCGTCGGTCTCGCGAACTATCTGCTGATTCGTGTGCTTCGTATCCCGCCGATCATTGCGACGTTGTCGTCGAGTTTCATTATCCAGTCGGTGGCGATCACGCAAAGCAGCGGCATGAATGCGCCGCCTGTCGCGCTCGAGACATTTGCCAATGGTCACCTGCTCGGTGTGCCGCATCTCGCGTTGATCGCGCTGGCGTTGTCGGTTGTGATTGCGGTCCTGCTGCATCTGACGGTATTCGGCCGCGGTCTTTCCGCGGTCGGCCAGAATCCGCGAGCGGCGTGGCTGGCGGGCGTGGGTGTCGAGGCGACGCGCTGCAAGGTGTACATGCTGTCCGGTGGCATTGCGGCGCTCACAGGTGTACTGCTCGCTGCCGTGTCGGGTGGCGCGACGCTAGATATGGGCGTCGAATATATGCTGATCTCCATTGCAGTAGTGGTGATCGGCGGCACCCAGGTCACCGGCGGCCGCGCGACGGTCATCGGTGTGTGGGGCGCCTCGATGTTCCTGTTCCTCACCAATGCCGTGCTCAACGCGTTGGGCGCCGGTGCCGGCGTGCGCTCGATTGCGTACGGCGTACTGATTATTGTCGTCGTGGTGGCGGCAGGCGGCCGCTCGGCGCGCTACTAGCAACGCAAGACCAAACGCAGCGGTTCGAGCCTCGGTTAGCCCAGGCTTAATCTCAAGTGCAATGGGAAGACAAAGACAATGGAACCTAAAGACTTTGAAGTTCACGATGCACGTTTTCGCGCCTTACTGCAACCGAACGCACAGCTCGAAAAGCTATACGGAGGCTGTCTGTGGGCCGAGGGCCCGGCATATTTTCCCGCGGGCGATTACCTCGTCTGGAGCGACATCCCTAACAGCCGCATGCTGCGCTGGGCGCCCGACATGGGTGTGGGCACGTTTCGCGCGAATTCGAATTTCTCCAATGGCAATACGCGTGACCGCGAAGGGCGGCTTGTCACTTGCGAACACGGCGCGCGCCGTGTGACGCGTACCGAGCACGACGGCAGCATCACCGTGCTCGCTTCCGCCTATCAGGGCAAGCGGCTGAATTCGCCCAACGACGTAATCGTCAAATCCGATGGCTCGGTATGGTTCACGGACCCCGACTACGGCATCCTTAGCGATTACGAAGGTGGTCGTGCCGACAGCGAGATTGGCCGCTGCAACGTGTATCGCGTGACGCCCGGAAGCGGCGAAGTCACGCTGGTGTCGGACGAATTCGTCAAGCCTAACGGGCTTGCCTTTTCACCGGACGAGAGCCGCATCTACATCGCGGATTCAGCTGCCTCGCATATCGAAGGAGCACCGCATCACATCCGCGTTCTCGATGTGGCGGGCGGCAAGCTGAGCAACGGGCGTGTGTTCGTCGAGATCGAGCAGGGCGTTCCCGACGGCATGCGAGTGGACGAGTACGGCAACCTCTGGACCAGTGCGCTCGACGGCGTGCATTGCTACGCGCCAGACGGCACGCTGCTCGGCAAGATCCTGTTGCCGGAAGTGGTGGCTAACCTGACCTTCGGCGGCCTGCATCGCAATCGTCTGTTTATTGCCGCGAATACTTCGCTGTACTCGCTTTATGTCGCTGTGCGTGGCACAGCGACGTGATCGCCGAGCCGCTCGGCGGTGGTGCGCAGGATCGCCATGAACTCCTGAGCGGGCTGCGACGGAATTTCGTTCTTGCGGGTGATGACGCCATAGTTCGTCATGGTGCGCCGGATAGGCACGACGAGCTGGCCGAGCAGTCCGCTCTGGATATACTTCGCGACGGCGGCACGCGGCTGCAGCGAAATCATGTCCGTGGCCTGCAGCAGTTCGAGCGTCGAGAAGATCGATGGCGTTTCGACCATGCCGACGGGCGCTTGCATCCCGGCGGCGGCGAAGGTCTCGTCGAACAGATGGCGGATCGCCGTGGCCGGCGGATAGAGAATCCACGGCCACGCGCCGAGATCGGCGATCTCGACAGACGCCTGTTTGAGCAGCGGATGATGCCGTCCAACGACGACCCACACCGGCTCCGCAGACAGGTCTTCGAAGTTGAAGAGGGTCTCCTGGCGCGCTTCGGTCAGACGGCCGATCATCAGATCGAGTTTTTTCTCTTCGAGCCAGATCGCCAACTGGTCGCTGCTCTGGTCGATCAGCCTGACGATGAGCCGCGGCCGTTGCTGCTGGATTTCCTTGATCGCCGCGGCGACGACCTGCGCGGTTGATGCGGTAATGGCGCCGATCGCGAGGTGGCCATAGCCGCCGCTTTTCATGGTGTGGAACTCGCTGGCGAACTTGCCCAGATCGGCCACGGCGGCACTCGCGTAACGCAAAGACAGCACGCCGAGATCGGTGGGCCGCATTTCCCGCGGCAAACGCTCGAACAATTGCGCGCCGAACATGGACTCGATGTCGCCCAGTATCTTCGTTGCGGCGGGTTGGGTCATATGCATTTGCTCGGCCGCGATACGCAGATTGTGGGTGCGTCCGAGAATATCGAGCAGCTGGAGATGCTTGAAACGTAGTCGGCTCAGCACACTCGGGGGAGGCACAGCGGGCGATCTGGACATAGGGTAAGCACCAATTAGCTCATAACCATTTGGAATCGATTGTACTCAAGGTGCGATTGGAAGTTTGGCAGAGGCAGGCTTAGAGTGGCCTGTTCCCCTCGTGGCTTTAAAGAACTGGAGAAGTCATCATGACGTTCGAGGCTGAAAATACCGCGGCCGGATCCGCCGGCAATGTGTCCGCAAGTGCGGAGCCGGTGGTGCGCCTGCATCCGCAGGACGACGTGGTGATCGCGCGGCACCAGTTGGTCACGGGCGCGCAGATTGGCGGCGGTCTTGCTGTGCGCGGCCTGATCCCCGCGGGCCACAAGGTGGCTGTACGTGCAATTGAAACGGGTGCCCCGGTGCGGCGCTATGGGCAGATCATCGGTTTTGCGAGTCGTCCGATCGAAGCGGGTGAGCACGTCCATATGCAGAATCTGTCGATGGGACAATTCGATCGCGACTACGCCTATGGCGCCGACGCGAAGCCGCTGGAACCGCAGACTAAAGCCGCGCGCTTCATGGGGATTGTGCGCGCGGACGGACGTGTCGCGACTCGCAACTACATTGGCATTCTGACCTCGGTGAACTGCTCGGCGACGGCAGCGCGCGCGATAGCCGACCATTTCCGGCGCGATATCCATCCCGAAGCGCTTGCGGCATTTCCAAACGTGGACGGCGTCGTTGCCTTGACGCATGGCCAGGGTTGCGCGGTCGATGCCGAAGGCGAGGCGCTTGGCCTGATTCGCCGCACACTCGGCGGGTACGCGCGGCATCCGAACTTCGCCGCAGTGCTGATTGTGGGCCTGGGTTGCGAGACCAACCAGATCGAAGGTCTCATGCGTAGCGAAAGCCTGACGCCAGGCGCCGCGCTCAAGACGATGACGATCCAGGCCACCGGTGGCACCGCGCGCACGGTGGCCGCGGGAATCGAAACCGTCAAGGCGATGCTTGTCGAGGCGAATCAGGTACAGCGCGAACCGGTCGATGCCAGCCATCTCGTGATCGGTCTGCAATGCGGCGGCTCCGATGGTTATTCGGGCATCACGGCAAACCCCGCGCTTGGCGCTGCGGTCGACCGTCTGGTTGCGCATGGCGGGACCGCGATTCTCTCCGAAACGCCGGAGGTATACGGTGCAGAGCATTTGCTGACGCGCCGTGCGGTCTCGGTGGAAGTGGGCGAGAAACTGGTCGAACGCATCCATTGGTGGGAAGACTACTGCGCGCGGATGAATGCCGACCTCAACAACAATCCGTCTGCGGGCAACAAGGCAGGAGGCCTGACGACTATTCTGGAGAAGTCGTTGGGTGCGGTAGCGAAGGGCGGTACGACTAACCTTGTGGACGTGTATCGCTACGCCGAGCCCGTCAGCGCACATGGCCTCGTCTTCATGGACACACCCGGCTACGATCCGGTTTCGGCAACGGGGCAGGTCGCAGGCGGCGCCAACCTGATCTGCTTTACTACAGGACGTGGTTCCGCATACGGCTGCGCGCCTTCGCCGTCGTTGAAGCTGGGCACGAACACCGCGTTGTGGAAGCGGCAGGAAGAAGACATCGACCTGAATTGCGGCACGATCCTCGACGGGGAAAAGAGCGTCGACGAATTGGGGCAGGAAATCTTCGAACTGATGCTGGCCACCGCTTCCGGCACGATGTCCAAGAGCGAGGTCCACGGCTACGGACAGAACGAGTTCGTGCCATGGCAGATCGGGGCGATTACCTGAGGGCACCTAACGACGCTCCTGCACGAGCCGCTTGCTGCCGCCGCGCGCTGGCCAAGGTGTGCTGCGACTAACTTCCGGTTGCGTGCCGAACAGTGACGCCTATAGTGTTGATACGTCTGGACGGGCAAGCCCGGCCCCGGCCGACATCAGCCCTCGGAGGAAGTCATGTCCACTGTTTCGGTGTCTCCGCAAGTGCGTCACTTTTCCGTTCCGGCCTCTTCGTTCGGAATCGTCCTGGGAATGGCAGGGTTGAGCAATTGCTGGCGTTTTGCCCATGTGGTCTGGGGCGTGGACGCGAGGATTGGCGAAGCACTTTTTACACTGACCGCAGTGGTATGGCTTGTTCTACTGGTTGGCTATGTAACCAAGTGGATGCGCGACCACGACGACGCGATGACGGAGTTCGAACACCCCATACATTGCTGTTTCATCGGGCTTGTGCCGGTTTCGACGGTCCTGGTCGGAGCGTGGGTGGCCACCTGGAGCGATAGCGCGGGGTCCGTGTTGGTGATATTGGGCGCGGCGGGCCAGCTTGGGTTTTCTACGTACCGCTCCGGCGCGCTATTGCGCGGCGGCCGCAGGCACGAAGACACGACAGCCGTCATGTATCTGCCCACCGTGGCCGGCAATTTCGTGTCCTCCATCGCGCTGAGTTCGATTGGATATGCAGACGCGGCCAAGCTGTTTTTCGGCGCCGGTCTTTTCTCGTGGCTTGCACTCGAGTCGGTGATTACCAACCGGCTTTATACGTCCGAGCCGTTGGCGCACGCGATTCGTCCCACCTTGGGCATCCAGCTTGCGCCGCCCGCCGTGGCTTCGATCGCGTACCTTGCAATTTCCCACAACAGCATCGACATGGTGTTTCTGGGCCTGTTTGGCTACGCGGTCCTGCAGTTGCTGCTGCTATCGCGCCTGTTGCACTGGTTCGTGGAGACGGGATTTTCGCCCTCGTACTGGGCCTTCAGCTTCGGGGCGACCGCGCTGGTGCTCGCCAGCATGCACGCGGCTAGCGTGCATGCTCACCCGGCGGTCGATGTCCTTGCATTGCCGCTGTTTGTGCTGCTTAACGTCGCGATTCTGGCGCTCTTCGTCGCTACGTTACGACTGCTGTTGCTAGGGAAGCTGTTTATGAAGTGACGCGTTCAAGGCAACTGTAACGCGGCCACAGCGTGCCGTAGTGCCGTGCGCAAACCTTCTTCAACCACTGGATGATAGAAGGGCATCTCAAGCATTGCATCCACTGTCAGCTTCATTTGCAGTGCCCAGGCGAGCAGGTGGGCAATATGTTCGGCATCCGGACCGATCCACTCCGCGCCCAGAAACTGCCGGCTCGCCTTGTCCACATACACATGCATCAAGCCGCGATTCCTCAACATCACGCGGCTGCGTCCCTGGTCTTCAAAGCTGACTTCGCCGGTTGCGAACGTGCCCGGCTCCAGATCGGCGTGTCGCGCGCCGACCATCGCAATGCCCGGGTTCGAAAACAGCACGGCGATCGGCGCACGGCGCTTCAACGGTGCGACGTCCGGGAAGCGGGCAGCGTTTGTCCCCGCGGCGCGACCTTCGTCCGCGGCTTCGTGCAATAGCGGCAGGACGCCATTTGCGTCGCCGGCAATGAACACAGGGCGCGCCCCTGCCTGCAGCGTAAGCGGATCATAGATAGGGGCACCGTGCTTATCGAGCGTAAGAGAAGTGTTATGCAGTGCAAGCTTTTCGAAATTCGGCTTGCGGCCAGCCGTAACCAGCACATATTCAAACGTGTCCTCGACAACCTCTCCAGCGCCGGTCCGAAAGCGGATCTGCACCGCGTCACCCACGCGCGTTGCCGCTTCTACTTCGGCCTGGGCTTCGAAACGGAACGAGTTCTGGAAGGTCCGTTCGGCATACGCCTTGATAGCCGGATCCGTAAGGGGGCCAACGCGTCCGCGCGCGCCGATCACTGTCACGTCTACGCCGAGGTGGGCAAGCGCCTGTCCCAGTTCGAGCCCAATGACGCCTGCGCCGATCACCGCGATCTTGCGCGGCAGGTCCGACCATTCGAACACGTCGTCATTGACGATGACGCGCTCGCCAAGCGCCTGGTACTTCGCCGGGACGACCGGCGACGAACCGGTTGCGATCACCACGCTGCGTGCCCTCACACGTGTATGGTCGCCAACCTGCAGCAGGCCGTCGTCGATAAAGCGGGCATACCCAGTCAACTTGTCGGCAGCCGGAATCGCGTCGACGCTATCGAGCACAAAACCCACCAGACGATCGCGCTCGCTCTTCACCCGTTGCATGACCTCGCGGCCGTTGACCCGAACCGTCCCATCGACGTGCACGCCAAACGGCGCCGTGTGCTGCGCGGCATGCGCTGCTTCTGCGGCGGCGATCAGCAGTTTCGATGGCATGCAGCCGACACGTGCACACGTCGTACCATGCGGTCCGCCTTCAATCAGAATCGCGGACGCGCCGGCCGCCTTCGCAGCGCGATACGCCGGCAAACCAGCGCTGCCGGCACCAATAATGGCTACATCGGTCTGGACTGTGTTCATGAATTCCTCGAAACCATGATGCGATGAAGGGAGAAGCACCGCAGGCTCATCGAGACATGCTCGGGTAGAATCTGCTGCTTGATTACCTGTAACTTTAGGCGCGTACCCCCTCGGCGCTAATCCTCAACCGACTCAAGAATCTGCTCAAGCGGCTCATATGGATCTGCTCAGTCGAGTCCTTGCCCTTATCCCCGTCAGCGGCCGTCTGGACGTGCGCTGTCATTTCGGTGCGCCGTGGGCGATTGCACAGGGCAGCGCCGCCGTGCGCGAGATTCCGTACCACGTGCTGCTTTCGGGTGAGGCGGTGCTGGAGCATGGGAGCGGTCCTGCCGAGCAGCTGATTGCAGGAGACATCGTCCTGTTTCCAACCGGCGGCGCGCATCGGATCCACGACGGCAGCGGACGTCCGCCGGCGCCGCCAGTCGAACGGCAAGACGTCTCGTTGCTGATCGCAGAGAACGAAGGCTCGGGCGCGCGTGCCGACATCCTGTGCGGCCGGTTTCTGATTGGTGCCGTGCCTGACCGGCTGCTGCGCGAGCATTTACCCGGACGCCTCGTGGTACACAGCGCTGAAAGCGCTGGCGGCACCGCGAACGGCCGTAGCGAAGCGACAGGGACGCCAGCGAGCACGCGGCTCACTCGGTTGATCGAGTTGATGCGTGAGGAGTCGGTCGACGAAGGGCCGGGCAGCGAGGCATTGATCAATCATCTTTCGGCCGCCCTGTTCGCCTTGACGTTGCGCTTTGCAAGCGGCGGCTCGCAACCGCCGCATGGCTTGCTCTCTCTCGCGGCACGGCCGCGCCTGCAACCTGCGGTCACGGCCATGTTCGAAACACCGGACAAGCCATGGACGCTCGACCAGCTTGCTTCGTTGTGCAATATGTCGCGAGCGACGTTTGTACGACAGTTCCAGGATGTGATCGGCCGCTCCGCGACCGACATGCTGACCGATATCCGGATGACGCTCGCCGGGCACAAACTGCTTGAGTCGAACGTGGGTGTCGCCGAGATCGGAGAGATGGTGGGGTATCAGTCGAACGCTGCATTCCAGCGTGTTTTCAAGCGTCTGATAGGCGTGACGCCGTCACGTTACCGGACTTTGGGCGGCAAGGTCGAAGCGGCATAGAATGATCAGACCGCCAGGCTTTGATCGGGTTGAAACCCGCTACAAGGATTCAAGCATGAAGATCTGTATTTACGGTGCCGGCGCCATTGGCGGTTGGATGGGAGCGAGGCTTGCACAGGCGGGGCATAACGTCAGCGTGATCGCGCGAGGCGCAACACTGTCCGCGCTCAGGGAAAACGGCCTGCAACTCGTGGAGGGTGGCAAGACGACGGCATCGACAGTCGCGGCCAGCGAGCACGCTGCGGACCTTGGTCCTCAGGATATCGTGATCGTCGCGGTGAAGGCACCGGCGATGGCTGCGGTTGCTGCCGGCATCGCGCCGTTGCTGACCGAAAATACTACGATCATCACGGCAATGAACGGCATTCCGTGGTGGTTCTGCGATGGTCTCGGTTCGGGCTTTGCGGGTAAGCGATTGACATCGGTGGATCCGGAGGGCGCCATAGCAGCAGCGATTCCCAGCGCGCAGACGGTCGGCTGCGTGGTGCACGCAAGTTGCCTGCAGGACGCGCCGGGTGTGATCCGGCATCACCAGGGCAACGGCCTCATCCTCGGCGAGGCATCCGGACAGCCGAGCGAGCGGGTCGCGAAACTCGTGGAGACGTTCGCGGCAGCCGGCTTTAACGCCTCGGCGTCAGACCAGATTCAGCGGGACGTCTGGTACAAGCTGTGGGGCAACATGACAATGAACCCGATCAGCGCGATTACAGGCGCCACCACCGACAAGATTCTGGGCGACGACCTGGTACGCGGCTTCGTTACGCACGCGATGCTGGAGGCAAAGGAGATCGGTGCGCGATTCGGTATCACCATCGATCAACAGCCGAGCGATCGGCATGCAGTAACGTTGAAACTGGGCGCGATGAAAACATCCATGCTGCAGGACGTTCTGGCTCGCAAGACGGTTGAGATCGATGCTTTGGTGGGTGCGGTGCGAGAACTGGGGCAGATCACGGATGTGCCGACACCGTTTATCGATGCGTTGCTAGGTCTCGCGCGCCTGCATGCGCGCACCTTGGGTCTCTATTGATAGTCAGGTTTACGGTGGCCCGGGTTTCAGTTTCGGCCGTTGCCTTCCTTCACTCCGGCACGCGCTGCAACAGGGCCTTTTCAAAGTCCAGCGCCTCCTGAACGAGCCACGTTTCGAAGGCAAGCAATTGCGGCGACGCCGAGCTAACCTGTGAGCAGGCGAGATAATACGCACCCGGCGTCGGCACCCGCAGTTCGAACGGTGCCACCAGCCGTCCGCTGCACAGATCATCCTCTATCAGCGCTCGCACCGCCATGACGATCCCTGGATTGTCGATGGCTCCCTTTCTGCTGCTCACCGTTTTCGCTCTGGTGCTCGATACGACGGTGTCGTTGTTCGAAGATCACTTCATACGCTGGCAACCGTCCGCCTGGCCGTGTCGCTATCGTGACAGGCGGCGCGCAGGGCATTGGGCTGACGGTCGGCCACCGGCTTCTCGCTTCCGGGGCGAAGCTGGTTGTGTGGGACATCAACGAGGCGACCCTGGAGCAGGCGAGCGCCGACGTGAACGCCGTTGGCAAGGGCGCGGTGCATACGGAGAAAGTCGACATTGCCGACTACGACAGCGTGGTCGCCGCGAAGGCGGGCACGCTTGAGAGGATCAGCATTCATGAAGTATTTTCGCATTGTCAGCCAACACGAATATTCGTCTTCTTGACGGATTGTATGACAGGCGTATAGACTGACTTATCAGCTTTACGTTTGCCGTCTTATCCGGGGTGCCGGGCGGCTCGTGGGCAAAGACCGATAGAGACGGAGACGCCATCATGCCGGGCTATGCAAGCGTAGGAGCACGTCTGGACGGCCTGCCGCTGTCCGGCTTCCACTGGCGGCTGCTCGGTCTGATCGCAGCCGGCATGTACTTCGATTCGTTCGACATTTACATCGCAGGCAGCGTGCTTGCCGCGATGATCCATAGCGGCGAATCCACGCTCGGCCTCAACGCCGCCTTCGTGTCCGTTACGTTCATCGGCATGATGACCGGAGCATGGCTCTCAGGTGTCCTGGGCGACCGCTTCGGGCGTCGCTTCTGCTATCAGTTCAACCTCGGTATCTATGGCTTTGCTTCGATTGCGGCTGCGTTTGCGCCGTCGATGCCATGGCTCATTGCCTTCCGCCTCATCATGGGGATTGGGATGGGGGCGGAAATCGTGGTGGGCTACGGCACGCTCAGCGAGTTCATTCCGGCCGTCTGGCGCGGCCGTTTCGGCACCATCCTCAACCTCATCATCAACACATCGCTGTTTCTTTCGACGTTTCTCGGCTGGCTCATCGTTCCCCACTACGGCTGGCGCTGGATGTTCGCGATCGCCGGCTGCGGGGCACTGGTGGTGTGGTTCCTGCGCAAGTCGATGCCGGAGTCGCCGCGTTGGCTCGAAGCGCGTGGCCGCGCCGAGGAAGCCTCAGGCATCGTGACGCGTATTGAAGCTGCCTGTGGCGTGGATGCTGCCACCTCCCATGCAAACGAAGCGGCTCCACGCCGCATCGATCAGGAAGATCACGGCCAGCTCCGCGAACTGTTTTCCCGGCAACTGCTGGGCCGCACCATTACCGGCATTACGGTGCTGGTGGCGCTTTTCACGGTCAATTACGCATTCGTCAGCTGGATACCGACGTTCCTCGTCAAGCAGGGGCATAGCGTGTCCAATTCGCTGGGGCTGACGGCCGTCATGTTCGCGGGAGGGCCGGTCGGTTCGCTGATCGCGTTTCTGCTTGCCGAGCGGACGGGGCGAAAATGGGGAATCGTGCTGTTTTCGCTGATCTGCGCGGCGTTTGGCGTCGCCTATCCGTTCGCGCAGTCCGCCGTTGCAATTGCCTCGCTGGGCTTTGCGATTACGTGCTGCATTTACGTGCTGTCGTCTTTCAGTGTGGCGACGTATGTCCCCGAACTGTTTCCGACCCGCTTGCGGCTGCGCGGGGCGGGGCTGTCGAATACCGTCGGGCGTGCCGTTAGCATCGCTATTCCTTACGCAGTCGCAGCATCGTTTATGAGGTTCGGCATCGCCGGTGTGTTGACGCTGATTGTCGGAACGCTGCTTGCTCAGGCGTTGATCGTTGGCCTGATCGGCGCGGAAACAAAACGGCGCTCGCTCGAAGCCATCGAAGAGGAAGCGGGCATTGCATCGCCTGACGCAATCGAGAGCGGCGCAGCCGGAGCAATCAGATGAAACCGGACGCCGCAGAGTCAAGGGCGTGTTGAAGCGCCACGTTGCAAATCATCCATCACGAGGACACCCGAGACATGTCATCGCAGATCGAGAATTACCGGATTTTTGCAGTCAAGTACGCACATTTCGAGCGCCGCTCAGGCGACAACTTTATCGGCGGCGATTCGCATGATGTCCCGATGCCGCTCGATTACTTCGTGTGGGCGGTGGTCGGGAATACGCGCACGTTTATCGTCGACACCGGGTTCGATCAACCGATGGCCGACAAACGTGGCCGCACGATTACCAACTCCGTTGAGCACGGTTTGCAGAAAATCGGCATCGCCGCTGCGTCCGTCGAGGACGTGATCATCACCCACATGCACTACGATCATGCGGGCAACCACGCGCTGTTTCCGCATGCGCGATATCACGTACAGGACCGCGAGATGGCCTATTGCACGGGCCGTTGCATGTGCCATCACGCGCTCAGCCACCCGTTCGAACCGGAAGATGTGAAGTCGATGGTCGGCCGTCTGTTCGATGGACGCGTGCGGTTTCATGACGGCGCATCGGAGGTGGCACCGGGCATCACCGTGCATTGGGTCGGCGGCCATACGAACGGTCTACAGATCGTGCGCGTCCATACTGAGCGCGGATGGGTCGTGCTGGCGTCGGATGCGTCGCACTTCTACGCGAACATGCAGGAGCATCGGCCGTTCCCGATTGTGTATAACGTCGGCGACATGCTGGAAGGCTATGAAACCGCCCATCGTCTCGCCGCGTCGCCGAATCATGTGATTCCTGGTCACGATCCGGATGTGCTTGCGCGTTACCCGGCACATGATCGCGAGACGGAAGGCTGGATTGTGCGTCTCGATGTCGCGCCGCGCTGAGGGAAAGACTACATGGCGCTAAAAGGCAAAAATGTGCTCGTAACCGGTTCGTCGGACGGACTGGGTCTGGCCATGGCGAGGGCGCTTGCAGCGGCGGGCTGCAATATCGTCCTGCATGGTCTGGAAGACGCACAAGGTATGGAACATACGACTCGCGAACTCGCTGCGTCGTTCGATGTTGGGGTGCATTACTTGCGCGGCGATCTTTCGGCAATCGACGGCGTCGATGCGCTTGTCGAGTCGGCTCGTGCGCGGCTTGGAACGATCGATGTGTTGATCAACAACGCGGTGGTGCGCCATTTCTCGGGCATTGAGTCGTTCCCCATCGAGCATTGGAACAACGCACTGGCCGTTAATCTTACGGCAGCGTTTCGCGCCATCCAGTTGACGTTGCCCGGCATGCGCGAGCGTAACTGGGGGCGCATCTTCAATATGACCTCCGTGTACGGCGCACGCGCGACGGCAAATCGCGTGGACTATGTGACGACAAAGACGGCATTGCTCGGACTCACGCGCTCGGTAGCGATCGAGACGCTCAATCAGGGCGTTACGTGCAACGCAATCTGCCCTGGCTCGGTGCTGACGCCGAACATCGACGGTCGCATCAACGAGTTGATGGATGTGCGCGGGCTAAGTCGTGACGATGCGGTGCATGAGTTTTTAAAGGGCAAGCAACCCACGGGCGAGTTGATCGATGCGGCACATGTCGGCGATCTGATCGTCTTCTTGTGCTCCCCGTCGGCAAGCCAGATCACCGGTGCGTTGATGCCGATCGAAGGAGGCTGGCTTGCAGGTTGATTCCTTCGCGATGCAAACGATCCCGGCAAACGCGATCACGCAGACGTTGGCGCGATTCGTCACCACCACCGGATGGTCCGGGATACCGGCTGCTGTACGACACGAGGCGAAACGCGCGTTGGTGAACTATGTCGCGGTTGCGCTTGCCGGTTGTCACGATCAAGTGATCAACAAGGCGGCCGCAGTCTACGGCCGCTTTCGCGCGGATCGGAGCGCCAGCGTGATCGGACGGGCCGATCAGACGGACATGTTGAACGCGGCGGCGCTCAACGCAATGAGCGCCAATGTCTTCGATTTCGATGACACGCATATGCCGACGATCATCCATCCAACCGCGCCGGTCGCGGCCGCGCTGTTTGCGCTGGCAGAAGCGCAGGAGGAGTCCGCAACGATCAGTGGAGAAGCGCTGCTTCTTGCGTTCGTGCTTGGCGTAGAGGTGGAATGCCGGATCGGCAACGCGTTGTCGCCCGAACACTATCAGCGCGGCTGGCATATCACTTCGACGTGCGGCGTCTTCGGTGCCGCCGCGGCGGTCGCTAAAGCCCGCGGGCTGAACGAACAACAGATCGTCTGGGCGCTTGGCAATGCATCGGCGCAGGCGGGCGGTCTGGTTGAAACACTTGGCACGATGTCGAAAAGCATTAGCGTCGGGAACGCGGCGCGCAATGGACTGTTGTCTGCACTGCTGGCTGCAGAGGGTTTTTCGGGTCCCGACGCTCCGCTCGAAGGAGCACGCGGATATTTGCGCGTGAGCGCTGCCAGACCGGATCTGGATGCGATCACGGATGGCCTTGGACGTGACTGGGCGTTGTCGTCGAACACATATAAGCCCTATCCGTGTGGTGTCGTGCTCAACCCGGTCATCGACGCGTGTCTTGAGTTGCGTCGCGACGCGAGCTGGACGCTTGACGATATCGAGCGCGTCGAGCTGACCGGACATCCGCTGCTGCGTGAACGGACCGACCGGCCCGGCGTGCGCTCGGGGCGTGAATCGCAGGTCAGCGCGCAACATGCCGTTGCAGTGACCCTGGCGCGCGGCAAAGCGGGTCTCGCCGAGTTCAGTGACGAGGCGGTCGCCGATCGTTCGCTCAAGGCCTTCGCGGACCGTTTGCATTTCATCGATGACGCGTTGTGGGATGTCGAGTCGGCGCAGGTCAGCATCGTGTTGCGTTCGGGAGAGTCCGTATCGCGGCGAGTCGATGCCGGGCGCGGCAGCCTCGCAGCGCCGCTGACGGATGAGGAACTGGCGGCGAAGCTGCGCGAGCTGGCCGCATATGGCGGCTCCGGCGTTCAGCCGCAACCGCTGACGGAGATGTTATGGCGCTTCGACCGTGAGCCGGATGCCGCAACGTTGATGCGCATGGCGCGCCCAACGCAAGCGGCTTGACGGCTGCGAAGCAGAAACGAAGCTGAAACAGCGCTGCAGCAACGCGAAACAAACGATCTTTCATGGATGAGGGAAATCATGTCGAGCAGTGAGCAACAGAATCAAATCGGCTTTGTCGGTGTGGGTGTGATGGGCCGTCCGATGGCGCGGCGTCTGATCGAAGCCGGTCACCCGTTGATTGTCTACGACCGCGACGAACAGGCGGTCGCGGAACTCGCAGCGCTTGGCGCGCGGGCAGCGAAATCTGTTCGCGAAGTAGCCGACAACGCACGCATCGTGTTTACAAGCCTGCCCACTCCAGCCGTGTTCAGGCAGGTCGCGTTAGGCGATGGCGGCCTGATTGAAGGCAGCGGCGTGAAGATTCTGGTTGACCTGTCGACCGTCGGGTCCCGCACCGAGAAGGAAGTCGCCGGTGGACTGCTGGAAAAAGGCATCGCAACTGTCGATGCACCCGTCAGCGGCGGAGCAGCAGGCGCGAAGAAGGGCACGCTTGCGATCATGGCCGCAGGCAACCCGGCGGCAGTCGACGAAGTGCGTGGATTGTTCGAAGTACTGGGCAAGGTGTTCATCGTGGGCGAAGAACCTGGACAGGGCCAGTTGTTGAAGTTGCTGAATAACATGCTGTCGTCGACTGCCTTCGCCATCACCTCCGAGGCGTTCGTCGCAGGGATGCGCGGCGGCCTCGATCCCGAAGTCATGATGTCTGTGATCAACGCGGGTAGCGGCAAAAACGGCGCGACGCTGGACAAGTTTCCGAAGCAGGTTCTACCGCGCACCTTCGATTTCGGCTTTCCAATCGGCAGCGTTTGCAAGGACATCGGTCTTGCCGTCGAAGAATGCCAGGCCCTCGGCGTGCCGATGTGGGTGGGCAATGTTGCGCGCCAGGTATGGAACTACGCGGCAATGCAGGACGGCACGAAGCGCGATATGACCGAACTCGTCAAATACGTCGAACGTTGGTCGTCTAACGAAGGGCTTACGGACTGAGGCGCCTGATCGCCGCTGCGGAAATACAGCACAATAGAAGACCACACAACCTTAACTGGAGAACTACATGATCGTTGAAATGCGTATTTATCACTGCGCCCCCACGCGTTTGCCGGCGTTGCTCGATCGCTTTACCAGCATCACGCTCGGATTCTTCGAGAAATACGGCATTGAGCAAATCGGCTTCTGGACCACGCTGATCGGTCCGAGCAATCACACGCTCACCTACATGGTGAAGTGGGAGAGTCTCGCGGAGCGCGAGCAGAAGTGGAACGCATTCCAGGCGGACGCGGAGTGGATCGCCAAGCGATCCGCAACCGAAGCGGAGAAGCCGATTGTCGAGCGCGTTGAAAATCACTTTCTGACGCCGACGGCCTTCTCGGCGTTGAAGTAGGAGACGCATGTCATGACCCAACCGAAACGCATCGGCTTCATCGGACTCGGCATGATGGGTACGCCGATGGTGCAGTGTCTTGCGGGTAGCGGGTTCGAGCTATATCTCGACGATGCGGATGCCGCTCGTGTCGATACGCTGACCGCACAAACCGGCGGCCAGCGCCTGCAAGCCGAAAACGCCGCGGAGCTAGACGTGCTGATCACGATGCTGCCCAATTCGGCGATCGTGGAAAGCGTGTTGCTGGGAGACGGTGCTAACGGTTGGGCGAACCGGCTTGTGAAAGGCGCGGTCGTCATCGACATGAGTTCGTCGGAACCCGAGCGTTCGCGCAAGCTCGGTGCGACGCTCGAAGAGCGTGGTCTTGCCTATCTCGATGCGCCGGTCTCGGGCGGCGTCAAGCGGGCGAAGGAGGGCACGCTGGCGATCCTGGTCGGCGGCGATGCGCAAGTCCTCGCTCGCTGCAAGGCGCTGCTCGATGCGATGGGAACGAGCGTGCTTCACATTGGCGCCGCGGGTTCGGGCCATGCCGCCAAAGCGTTAAACAACTACGTCTCAGCCGCGGGCCTCGCGGCGACTGTCGAAGCGTTGCACATTGCGCAGCGTTTCGGCATCGAACCCGAGGTGATGACGGACGTGCTGAATGCGTCGTCGGGCCGTAGCAACACGTCCGAGAACAAGGTGAAGCAGTTCATGCTGAGCGGCACGTTTGCTTCAGGATTCGCGCTTCAGCTGATGAACAAGGACCTGAAGATTGCGCGGGCCCTTGGGCAATCCGTCGGTTATCCGATGACGCTCGGTGCGATGTGCGCGGAAGTCTGGGATGAGGCAGCGCAGCGTTCGACACCGTCCACCGATCACACGGAACTCTACCGGCTATTGCCTCGCGATGCATCCTGAACTGAAACCAGCAGATTCGGAGTCCATCATGTCACACACAGCGCAGTTCTTTATCGGCGGACAATGGGTCGAGCCCTTGTCCGAGATCCGCTTCGATGTGGTCGATCCGGCCACGGAAACAACGATTGGGCAGATTGCGCTCGGCAACGCACAAGATGTAGATCAGGCCGTGACCGCCGCACGCCGGGCGTTTCCGGCGTGGTCCGCCACGGATGTCCGCGAACGCGTCGACCTGCTCAAACGCGTGTTGAAAGTCTACGAGCGCCGCTACGACGAATTCGCTGAACTGATCCGCCGTGAAATGGGGGCGCCGATTACCTTTGCTCGCAGCGGCCAGGCCGCGCGCGGCCCGGCGCATCTCAATGCGCTGATCGACGTGCTCGAGCGCTTTGACTTCGAAGAGCAACGTGGCAGCACGCGCGTCGTGCTGGAGCCCATCGGCGTATGTGGGTTGATTACGCCATGGAACTGGCCAATCAATCAGATTGTCGTGAAGATCGCCCCGGCGCTCGCGGCCGGTTGCACGATGGTGCTCAAACCCAGCGAGTATTCGCCATTGAGCGCATTGCTGTTCGCCGAGGTGCTCGATGAAGCGCAAGTGCCTGCCGGTGTGTTCAATCTGGTCAACGGCGATGGGCCTGGCGTTGGCACGGCGATCGCGTCGCATCCGGGCATCGACATGGTCTCGTTCACCGGTTCGACGCGCGCGGGTGTGCTGGTTGCGCAGGCGGCAGCGCCTACGGTTAAGCGCGTCGCTCAGGAGCTTGGCGGCAAGTCCGCGAACATCCTGCTCGACGACGTCAACCTCGACGAGGCCGTGACGCGTGGCCTGGCAGCGTGCTTTACGAACTCCGGTCAGTCGTGCTCGATTCCTACCCGTATGCTCTTGCCGCGTCATCTGATGAACGACGCCGCGCAAATCGCAAAGCGTGCTGCAGAGGCTTACCGTATGGGTCCAACCGACGACCCGGCTACGCAACTCGGACCGCTCGTTAACCGTAATCAGTTCAACCGCGTGCAGACGCTGATCCAGAAGGGCATCGACGAAGGAGCACGGCTCGTGACGGGCGGCACCGGTCTGCCTGCGGGCATTGAGCATGGCTATTACGTGCGTCCCACGGTTTTCGCCGACGTGAAGCCACATATGACGATTGCGCGCGAAGAAATCTTCGGCCCGGTGCTCTCGATCATCGCGTACGACTCGGAAGAGGAGGCAATCCACATTGCCAACGATACCGACTATGGCCTTGCCGCCTACGTGCAATCGGGCAACCTCGAGCGTGCACGCAAAGTAGGCCGGGCCTTGCGCGCAGGCGGTGTGCACCTGAACTATCCCGCGGCTGATTTCGGTGCGCCGTTTGGCGGCTACAAGCGCTCAGGCAATGGCCGTGAGTGGGGCGAAGCCGGCCTGCGCGAGTATCTGGAGACGAAGTCGATGGTCGGATATGGTCCGGTCTGACGAAAGCCGCTTTATTGTTGGACTGCCCGGTTCGGCTAGACCGGATGGGGCAAAAAAATTTGCACTTTTGCATTGTCTGACAATCAGCGTGTCCGGCAACAGGACGGTTTGAATCTGAAACCGCAATGAACCAGAGAGGATTTCACCATGGACAACAACGAACGCTTCGACAAAGGGTTTGAGAACCGCAAGGAGGTACTCGGTGCAGGGCACGTGGAGAAGTCGTGGGCCAACGCGGATGACTTCAATCGCCCGATGCAGAAGTTCGTCACCGAATGCTGCTGGGGCGATATCTGGGGCGATACGACGTTGTCGTTCAAGACGCGCAGCATGTTGAACCTCGGCATGCTGACGGCGATGAGCCAGCACCACGAGCTGGGGGTGCACGTGAGGGGCGCATTGCGCAACGGCGTGACGCGCGACGAGATTCGCGCGGTGTTGATGCAGGCAGCTGTTTATTGCGGAGCACCGCTTGCGCTGGCGGCATTCCGCGTCGCGAGTGAAGCGATCAAGGCCTACGAGGCGGAGAACTCGACGGCCTGATTACGTGGCAGACCAACACCCAGGAGACAACGATGAAAACCATAACTGCCAATGACGTAGTCCAGTCGGAAGGCGAGCAGTCGATCGAAACGAAAAGGCGCAATGCGATCAAGGGCGCGTTCTTTTCCGAGTTTATCGACATGTTCGATATTTACCTACCGGTCGTCGTACTCTCGCCGGTGCTCGGGTTTTTTCAACCGCCGCATCTTTCGACCGGGACAGAGACGATTCTGGCGTCTCTGGTTTTCATCACAACTTTACTCGGCAGGCCGGTCGGCGCATTGCTGTTCGGCATGATCGCGGACCGGATCGGCAGACGTAAGGCGTCGATCTGGTCGGTGACGGGTTTCGGGGTGGTCACGTTGCTGATTGCGCTGCTGCCCGGATATCAGAGTATCGGCCTCGCATCGTATTGGTTGCTGGTGTTGCTGCGCTTTGTCGACGGCATTTTTCTGGGTGGCGGTTACACCGGCGCCATGCCGCTCGCAATCGAATACTCGAAGAAAGAGCAGCGCGGCTTCGTCGGCGGCTTCATCATTGCGGGCTTTCCTGCAGCCTATGTGACGATCAACCTCGTCGCGATGCTGATGTTCGCGCTCTTTCCGCTCAACGGCATGAATTCGCCGTATGCGCAGTGGGGCTGGCGTGTGCCTTTCGTGCTGGGCGCGGCGCTCGCTGGTGTGCTCGCGACCTACTACGTGCGCAAGGTCGCGGAGTCGGAAATCTGGCAAAGCGACACCGCTGACAAAGCGGCGCAGGCCGAAAAACTGCCGCTTACCGACCTGATTCGCGGCAAGAGCGGACGCAACCTGTTGCAGGTGCTGGTGATGATGACCGGCTTCTGGCTCACACAGAACATTGTGACGATCTTTCTGCCCACCGGCTTGCTCGTGAAAACGCTGCACCTGTCGGGCTTCCAGATGGCATCGACGCTGATGATCACCTATTTCGTGCTGTTTTTCAGCTATATCGGTTCGGGGCTGATCGCGCAACGGATCGGACGCCGCCGTTTCTTTGTCATCGTCGGACCGTTGATCGCGACGGTTGGCGCGGCGCTGCTGTATGTGCTGGCTAATGTCGACGGTTTGTCCCTGACAGCAATTATTTCTCTCGTCTGTGTGCTTGCCGTTCTCGTGACGTCACCATGGGGCGTTATCGTCACGTACATCAACGAGCGCTTCGTGACCGATGTGCGCGCAACCGGATTCGGCGTCGGCTTTAGTCTTTCCGTGATCATTCCGTCGTTCTACGCGTTCTATATGAACTGGCTCAGTGCATTCATGCCGCTGCGTATGACGGCGGTCGCGTTGCTGTGCCTCGGTGGCCTGATTGGGATGGTCGGCGCGCTAATGGGCCCGGAAACGAAGGACGTCGATTTCTAAAGCAACTGTTTTTCTTTAAGAGGGACGCGTTTCATGAATCAGAATCGGATCGGCTTTATCGGCCTTGGCAACATGGGTGGCCGGATGACGAGACGGCTCGTCGATGCAGGTATTGCTGTACTCGGCTTCGATACCGTGAAGGACCGTATTGCGGCAACTGGCGCAGAGCCTGCCGGTACGCTGCGCGATGTCGTGGCATTCGCGGATGTCGTGATGATGTCCCTGCCGGACAGCAAAATCGTGGAGGCGGTGGTCGAAGGGGAGGATGGTGTGCTCGCGCATTGCCGTTCGGGGCAGGTCGTGGTCGATCTGAGCACGGCTGCGGCCAGTTCCACCATCCGCCTGGCAAAACGTTTCGCAGAACGTGGCGTTCACTATGTCGACGCCGGCATCTCGGGCGGAGCAGCGGCCGCTGAAAAGGGCACGCTGACATTGATGGTGGGCGGCGACGCCGGCGCGGTCGACAAGCTGAAATGGGCATTCAAGCCGATCAGCGCAAAGATCGCATACATGGGCGCGAGCGGAACAGGCCACACGACCAAGCTGCTGAATAACTTTCTGAATGCGGTGAGCCTTGCTGCGAGCGCTGAAGTGATGGTGGCCGGGAAAAAAGCCGGCCTCGATTTGCATCTGCTGCTCGATGTGCTGAACAGCAGCAGCGGGGTCAACTTTGCAACGTTGAACCGCTTTCCGAAGATCGTCGACGGCGATTATCTGGAAGGCGGTCTCACCGGCAAGCTGATGACCAAAGACGTGGTGCTCTATGTGGACCGCGTGCGAGAACTGGGCGTAATGTCGCTGAATTCCGCAGGGCCGTTGGCGAGCTTCGGCCTTGGTACGGCACTCGGCTATGGCGATGTGATCAGCAATCGGGTCGTCGATGCGATCGGCGATGTGTCGGGCGGCGTGCGGTTGCATGACGCTGGCAAGGACAACTGAGAAAAGGAGAAGCAGGCATGAAGGTATTTCACGGCAGGACGGACGGCGCGAAATCGGAGCTTCGGGGCGAGACGTTTTCGGGCGAGGTGTGGGCCGATCCGGTGATGCCGGCGACTGATGGCGTTACGATCAACACGGTGCTGTTTGCCCCGCGAGGCAGAACTTACTGGCATACGCACGAGTACGGTCAGGTATTGACGGTCACGGCTGGCAAGGGCTGGATATGCAAGGATGGAGAAGCTCCCCAACCGATTCGCCAGGGCGACATCGTCTTCATTGGACCGAACGAGCGGCATTGGCATGGCGCGAGCGACAGCAGCTATATGGTGCATATCGCGACATCGCTCGGCAAGGCGACGTGGCAGGAAGAAGTCGCAGAGAAGGACTATCCGGCCGGCGTGTGACGCTGATCGTGGCACCAACAGGATGGCGCACACACGGCCATCCCCGCTTTCGACAGGAACAACGCGATGAGTTCAAGCGAGTCAGGCAAGCCGTCATCTCAAGAGCACGACGTCCAGCATATCAAGGACGAATTCATCCGCGTGCATGGTGCGTGGTCTCCCGAGTGGGAGAGCATGTTGCGTCTCGACGCGGGTTTCGTGGCGGCTTATCTGCAGTTTTCTTGCGTGCCGCAGCGGAAAAACCATCTTGGCGACAAGGTCCGGGCATTCATCGCGCTCGCCGCCGATGCCTGTGCGACGCAACTGTACGCGCCGGGCGTCGCGCATCATCTGCAGCGCGCCTTGTCGTTCGGCGCGACGCGCAATGAACTGATGGAGGTGCTTGAACTGGTGTGCACGATCGGCATCCATACAAGCAATGTAGGCGTGCCGGTACTGCTCGAAGTGCTAGAGGAAGAGGGCCTGCGTGCAGGCCCCGTGCCGCTCGACGATCGAAGGCTCGCACTGAAGGCCGCTTTCGAGAAGAACCGTGGCTACTGGCATCCCACCTGGGAGGGGCTGCTTGAACTCGATCCCGATCTGTTTGAAGCTTACGTCGAGTTTTCATCGGTGCCATGGAAAACCGGCGTGCTGAGTCCGAAGGTCAAGGAACTGATCTACTGCGCGTTTGACGCTTCTTCCACGCATCTGTACGTCCCGGGACTGAAGCTTCACATGCGTAACGCGCTGCGCTACGGAGCAACGGCCGAGGAAATCATGGAACTGCTGGAGATTGTCAGCACGACGGGCATTCACGGTGCGGAACTCGGTGCGCCGTTGCTTGAGGCGGCATTACAAAAAACTAAAGAAACTGCACCGCCATCCTGACAAAGCGCCTTCGGTAGGCATCGGTGTAAATCTCTAGATTTTTTTATGGCGAGTTGTGATCCGAATTTTTTTCGCTCATTGTGCATTGTGCACAACGGATTTCGGGCTTGCCAATGAACACACCGAACACGCCGGATTCGACGACATCGTCCGAGTCCGTAAAGGCGGTTTCTTCTCCTAATGTCCGGCCGGATCCCCGCCTTACGGTTGCAGGTCTTAACCATGGATTCGAAACCGACGACGGCGTGCGAACCGCGCTCTTCTCCGGGCTGAATTTCAGCGTCGGAGCGGGGGAGATCGTCTCGATCGTCGGTCGCAGCGGCGCGGGCAAGAGCACGCTGTTCAATCTGGTTTCGGGACTGCTTAGCCCGCAAAGCGGGCGTATCGAAGTCGGCCGCCGCGCGGACGGCGGTGCGGGCCGCATCGCCTATATGCTGCAAAAAGATCTGCTGATGCCGTGGCGCACGGTCCTGCAAAACGCGCTGCTGGGCATCGAGCTCTACAGAAAGGTAACGCCTCACGACATCGCCCGCGCCCGTGAGATGCTCGCGCGCTATGGGCTGACCTCGGTGGTCGATGCCTATCCACAGGCGTTATCGGGCGGCATGCGGCAGCGGGTTGCACTGACCCGCACACTGCTGGTCGACCCGACCCTCGTGCTGCTCGACGAACCTTTCTCGGCCCTCGACTATGAAACGCGCCTCGCACTCGAGGACGACGTCATGGCGCTGCGTCAAAGCAGCGGAACCAGCGTGGTGCTCGTCACGCACGACATCGAAGAGGCGATTGCGATGAGCGACCGGGTGATTCTGCTCGGCGGCCGGCCTGCGCGCATCGAAGACTCCGTCGACGTCAAACTGTCTACGCAGGGGCCGCGCACGGCGGTATCGGCTCGCGAGGCGCCGGAGTTTCGCACCTTGCATAAGCGCATCTGGGGCGGTCTGCGCAGCAATACGATTCATCATGCAGGAGCGTCGACATGAGTGATGCAGTCATGACAGCACAAGCAGCGGGACGGCGTATGCGTGTGCGGCGTCTGAAAGGCCTGGGAGCGACCAGTGGCGTTGTGACGCTGATCATGGTGGCGCTCGTTGTGCTGTGGCAGGTGGCCGCTGGGCGCGGGTGGATCAACGGCCAGTTGTTCGGCTCGCCACTCGGCATCTATAAAGCCGCGGCAGTGGGGCTCGCGCAGGGCAGTCTCATTACGGACACGTTGACGACGCTGTATGAGACCGTGCTGGGACTCGTGATCGGCAGCGGTCTGGGGATCGGGATCGGCTTGCTGCTCTGGTTCGTGCCGCGCGTAGCGGGTGTCACGGAAGGCTTTGCAGTGATTCTCAACAGTATTCCCAAGATTGCGCTCGGCCCGCTGATTGTCATCTGGTTCGGCTCGGACATGACCTCGAAAGTCTGGCTGGCCGGTATCTCCACTTTCGCGGTTGCGATGATTTCCTCCTGCGCCGCCGCGCGCGAAGTCGACCAGGATCTGTTGAACCTGTTTCGCTCTTTCAAGGCGAAGCCCGGGATGATCTTTCGCAAACTGATCGTGCCGGGCGCGCTACCGTGGATCTTCTCGACGCTGCGCGTGAATATCGGCTTCGCGTTGATCGGCGCTGTCGTAGGCGAATACATCGCGTCGCAAGCAGGTCTTGGTCATGCCGTGTTCGTGGCAGGCTCGCTCTTCGACCTCAATACAGTCTGGCTCGGCATCATCATCCTGACGTTGATGGCGACGCTGCTCTCCTGGATCGTTCAACTCGCGGAAAACCGCATCATTTCATGGAAAACGAAGCGATGAAGCAGTCTCTTGTCTCGCAGCGAAAACCGTCGTCGTTCAGCATTGTGACGCTTAACCGGTTCATGCTTGGCGCCGCGACCGGTGCGGTGTTTGCGATGGCGGCGAGTCAGCCCGCAGTAGCCGCGCCGGAAAAAGTTGTGGTCTACCAGGCATTTCAATCGATTCAGTATCTGCCGCTCTATGTCGCGATAGACAAGGGCCTGTTCGCGCAGAACGGTCTCGACGTGCAGAAGGTCACGGCCGGCAGCGGCGCGCAAGGCGTTGCCGCGGTGATCGGCGGGCACGCCGACTTCTCGCTGCAGGATCCGATGACCGCGGTGCTGGCTAACCTCAAAGGCGCAACGCTCGTTAACGTGGCGAATGTCGTGGCGGGCGTGCCGGTGTGGATCCTGACGCCGCCCGACTCGGCGCTGAAGAATCCAGCGGACCTCGCGGGCAAAACGGTGTCGACCGCATTGCCGCCGTCGACCAGCACCTATCTGCTGCAGCGCCTGATCAAGGAAGAGAAAGTCGCTGGCGTCAATCTGAATACGGTGCAGATCGGCACTGAACTGGCGCCCGTCTCGGCAGGACGCGCCGAGGCCGCTGCAATCTATGAGCCGCAAGTGGATCAGGGAATCGCGTCGGGCTACAAGATTCTTTATGCGTTTCCCAAGGCTTACCCTGGCGGTTACGCTTTCTCGACGATGGACACACTTGCGGCCACGATCAAGTCGAAGCCTGCGATGGTGGCGGCCTTTGTGAAATCGGTCGCGCAGGCGGAAGCTTTGATCCAGCAATCGCCCGATACGGCCAAGGCTGTCGCCGTGGCGGAATTTCCGACGCTCGACAAGAAGATCGTGGAGACTGCAGTGGACCGTCTGATCAGTCAGAAAATCTATGCGGCGAACCCCGACATCTCGCAGCAGGCGTTCCGCAATGCGCTGGACCTGCAGGAATACATCGGCAATATCAAACCGGGCAGTGTCACGTACGACAGCGCGGTAGACGATTCCTTTGCCAAGGCCAGTGCGAAATGAGTGAGCAGAGTGGCGCATTTATCGCTGAACTGATTGCCAGTCGCGGTGATCCGCAGCGTTGTCGCGCGCGGCTCGAAGCCGCGCAGCTGCGTGCTCAAGAGTGCGAACCATGGCTGAAGGCTTTCGTTTACCGGCCCGATAGCCACGAGACCGTGGACGCAGTGGCTAAACCGCTGGCTGGTTTGCCGATCGGCGTGAAGGATCTGATGGCGACGCACGACATGCCGACGACCTACGGCTCGCCCATCTATCAAGGTTTTCAGCCTGCCGAGGACGCGTGGATCGTCGAACGGATTCGCCACTTCGGCGGCATTGTGTTCGGCAAGACCGTCACCACCGAATTTGCCTGGCGCGAGCCGGGTCCGACGGTCAATCCGTGGAACCGGCTTCATACGCCAGGCGGTTCGTCGAGTGGTTCGGCTGCCGCGGTCGGTGCAGGCATCGTACCGCTTGCGGTCGGCACGCAGACTGTCGGCTCGGTGATCCGGCCTGCAGCGTTTTGCGGTGTGGTCGGCTATAAGCCGAGTCACGGCAATGTATCGAAGGCGGGCGTGCATCCGTTGGCGCCGTCTTTGGACCACGTGGGATTTTTTGCCCGGACTGTAGAAGGCGCTGCACTTTGTCACGCGCTGTTCGTCGACGCGAAACCCGAGGTGCTCGAAAGTCTCGATGCCTGGCATACCTACTTTACGGCACAACCGCCGCGTAAGCTCGGTGTTGTCCGTACGCCGTTCTGGGACCGTGTGACACCGGAACAGAAGGCCAATTTCGATGCCACGCTCGCGCGTCTGCAGGCTGCGGGCGCGACATTGGTCGAACTCGATCCGTTCGACGCGATGCCGTCGATGCTCGATGCCTTGCAGACCATTCTCCAGGTTGAAGCAGCTCGCGCGATCGGACCGTTAGCAGCGGACCATCCGGACCTGATCAGTACGCATATGCTTGCGCTGACGAGCGCAGGCGCAGCGGTGTCACCAGAAAAGTACGAAACCGCGTTGGCGCTTCAGGCGAAGCTACGCAGCGAATTTGCTGGTTTCATCGACGGCTGCGACGCGCTGGTGACGGTACCAGCAACGGGTGGAGCGCCCGAGGGTCTCGCCGATACGGGTGACGCGACGTTCTGCGCGCCGTGGAGTTTTCTCGGTGTTCCCGCTGTGACGGTGCCTGCGGGGCAAACTCCGGACGGCATGCCGCTAGGTTTTCAGGTGCTGGGCAGACAGGGTGACGATCTGCCGACCCTGCAAGCCGCGGCGTGGATCGAAACTGTTTTGGGGTAGGGCATTGACCAGATTCTATCGGACAGCTCAACAATATGTATTGAGTACGCTTAGAGCGGAAATCCTGCAAGGGCTGTATCCGGCTAACACGCATCTGCGTCAGGAGGAGGTGGCGAAGCGTCTTGGCGTCAGCACGACGCCGGTACGTGAGGCGTTTCGCGACTTACGCGCAGAAGGCCTTGTTTCGATTGACGCGAACAAGGGCGTCGTCACCCGAGGGCTAACGCTCGCGGATGTGACCGGCATCTATGAACTGCGCATGATGCTCGAACCAATGCTGGCGCAGCGCGCCTGCGTGCAGATTACGGCAACCGATCTGGAAGCGGCGCAAGGCACGCACGACGCGATGGAGGCGACCACATCGCCGGAACAGTGGTCGCTGCTGAACGAAGACTTCCACTCGCATCTGGTGAAGAGCCAGGCGGACACGCGCCTCTTCGACATGTGCGAATCGCTTTCGCTCGCGGCGCGTCCTTACGTGAGTCTTTCGATGCATGTGAATGAAGACATCATGGCATCGAACAATCGCGAGCATGCAGGACTTCTCGCTGCCTACGAGGCGGGCGATGTCGACGCCGTATATGCGCAAACCCGTAGCCACCTGGAAAATACCCGCGACGCCGTGGTTGAGTACGTGAACCAGTGGCTCGACACGGAGAGCCGGCTTCAGAGAAAATCGGGCTGATCGTCCCTCAATCATCAGCCGGGAAAGCCCGCATATGGATTCCGTTGCATTGAACACGTTGTCGGCGGTAGACGCCAGGCGTCTGATCGCCAGCCGCCAGGTCTCGCCGGTCGAACTACTGGACGCCTGTATCGCGCAGATGCAAGCCGTCAATCCCAGCGTCAATGCGCTCGCGGCGACGCGTTTCGCACAGGCGCGCAGCGAAGCACGCGCTGCCGAGCAGGCGGTCATGCGTGGTGAAAAACTGGGTTTGCTGCATGGGCTGCCGCTAGGTGTAAAGGACCTGGAAGAAACTGGCGGTCTGCTGACGACTTACGGCTCGCCGATATTTCGCAGCAACGTGCCCGCTCACGACAACGCGATGGTCGCGCGTTTGCGCGCCGCGGGCGCAATTCTGACCGCGAAGACCAACACGCCGGAAATGGGTGCGGGCGCCAATACACGCAACGCGGTATGGGGCGCCACCGGTAATCCCTTCGATCCCGCGCTGAACGCCGGCGGCTCGTCCGGTGGCTCTGCCGTCGCGTTGGCGACGAACATGCTGCCCTTGTGCACGGGGTCCGATACCGGCGGCTCGCTGCGTATTCCCGCTGCGTATTGCGGTGTCGTGGGATTTCGCCCGTCTCCGGGACTCGTGCCTGGCGACAGCCGTCTGCTCGGCTGGTCGCCGTTGACCGTGTCGGGCCCGATGGGACGCACCGTGGCCGATATGCGGCTGCAAATGGCGGCGACGGTGGGCCTGCACGGTGGCGAACCGCTCGGCGTCGAGTGCGATTTCCGGACCATTCTGCGGGCACGCGACGTCGATCTGAACGCGTTGCGGATCGGGTACACCGAAGACTTCGGAGTCTGCGAGGTATCTCAAGCTACGCGGCAGACGTTTCGCGCGAAGATGGCGGCGCTGTCGGGCTACGTCGGTGTCTGCGAACCGGTGAGTTTTGAGCTGGGCGAGGTCAACCGCTGTTTCGATGTGATTCGCGCGCAGAATTTCATCGCGGGCTTCAAGGAGATCTACGAGCGTGACCCCAATCTGCTGGGAGCGAATACGCGTACCAACTACGAGATGGGGCTGGCCATGTCGCTCGGTGACGCCGTCTGGGCGCATGCAGAGCAGACCCGCATATTTCGGCGCTTCCAGGCCGCGTTCGACACGTACGATCTGATCGTTTCGCCGACCTGTCCCGTCTCGCCGTTCCCCTGGCAACAGGTCGCGCTCACGGAGATGGATGGACGCCCGCTCGAAAATTACTACCGCTGGCTGGGACTGACCTACGTGGTGAGTTTGCTGACGCATCCCGCGCTCTCGTTGCCGGCCGGAACGGACCATGCCGGCATGCCGTTTGGGCTGCAACTGGTGGGACCGTTCCGCGGCGATCGTCGCGTGCTGGATATTGCTCAGGCGCTGGAAAGCGCATTCAGCTTCGACGATGCGTTGCGGCGGCCAATGCCCGACTTCGTCAAACTGGCGGCGAGCCGGGTGGCGCTGAAATCGATTGTTACGGACGCGCCTGATGAAGGGCTCGCGCAGGGTGGGTCGACAGCCGGCCAGGCGGGGCATTGAATCTGCACTCGCCTGTCATCGACTTCGCTATGACGCGAACAACGCCTTGCGAATGATGGCATGCACGCCCCAGTTGCCGTCGACCACTTGCGTCACACCGAAGTCGACCGCAACCGAGATCAGCGAGATGGCTTCGTCTTCGCTGAGCCCCTTGGTGGTCATCAGAAAGCGGCGCGTTTTGATAAACGCGTCGCGCATTGCGAGGTCGAGTGTCGATTTTTCGTACACCTTGCTTTGTGCGTGAGTGCCAAACTCGGCCAGATAATTCGCGTGGCTAAAGCCGTGCAGCACCCATTCGTCCGCGGTTTCGACGAGCGGATAGGTCAGGTCCAGATACGGTTGGCCGGCAAGGGTGGCCTTCTTGTGCAGTACGAGCTGAAAGTCGCCGGTCAGCGAGCATTCGATCGCGGTGCCGCACAGTTCCGAATCGCCCTGCGATGCGTGGGGGTCTCCCACCGAGAGCAGGGCACCCGCTACCCCGACCGGCAGATACACACTCGCGCCTTGCGCGATGCGCCAATTATCGAGGTTGCCGCCGAAGGCCGACGGCGGAATCGAATCGATCAAGCCGTTCTGCTGCGGCGCGACTGCGATCAGCCCAAAATGCGGGCGCACGGGTATCTTGACGCCCTTCAGGATGCCGTAGTTTTCCTCGACCGTCGAATGGTCGACGGGAACGCCTGGATAGTCGATAGTCGGATGCACGACACCGAACGGATCGCGTTGCGGCGTCCAGCGGTAGTTGTAGACCGCGCGCGCATACGATGCCCCGTGCTCAGGTAGCTCGGCATCGAGTTCGTAGATCGTGACGACCTCGCGCGGTTTCGGTTCAGTGAGCAACTCGCGGTAGTGGAACCCCCACCACGCGGCGGCATTGCTACCGAAGGCACGCCCGCTGAACTGCGGATTGGCACAACGCCTTGGATGCACGGCGAGAATCCTGACTTCGAGTACATCGCCGGGCTCTGCCCCGCGTATGGCGATCGGGCCTGTGCAAATATGCACGCCGAAGCCTTCTCCCGCACCGCGTCCATAGATCGACGCATCGATCGGCCCGGCGCCGCGCCGGTTCACGTTCTTGCGCTCGGCGGTCCAGTGAAACACGCTTTCGGCACCGGGGTCGCCCGCTACCATGCGTGCCCAATCGTCGGAGGCGTGCTGCGTCAGCGTCTCGATTGTCACGGTATCGCCACTCTCCACTTCGAGCACAGGCTTCAGGTCATGGGAGAAGTAGCCCCAGTGAACGGTGTTGGCGGTCGCGCGCAGCAGATGATGCCGTGGCTTGCCTGGCGCGCGGCCGATTCCTTTCCCTTGGCCGGTATGCGTCTTTACCGGCGGATTCGCAACGAGCGTATCCGTATCGTTGGCCGCTGCATGATCGGCGTGTGCTGCCTTCGTTCTTGCGGCCTGTGCACCGGCTTGCGCGTGAATCAGCAACGCCTCGGCGTTGAACGGCAGGCCGCGTGAAATGCGCTGGACCAGATGCCGCGCAAGTTCAAGGCTGGCTTCGTGGCGGAAGGCGCGCGGCGTGGTGTGATATTGCTCGCGGAACGCGCGGCTAAAATGGGCGGGGTCGTTAAAGCCCCAGCGGAAACAGATGTCGGAGATCGACATCTTTTCGTACAGTGGGTCGATCAGTTCGGCACGGCAGCGTTCGAGGCGGCGCGAGCGCAGATACGCCGAGAAGCTTTGGCCGACCGTTTCGAACAGCTTCTGCAGATAGCGTGGCGAAACACGCTCCTCTTTCGCGATCGGCGCCAGGCTTAAGTCCGGATCGGCGAGGCGTGCATCGATGCTGCGGCATACGCGCGAGAAAATCGCAGCCTGGGTCGAAGTTAGGCCACCGATGTTTTCCTCGCGTTGATGCACTGCGAGACTGGCGATCAGGAACTCGGCGAGCGCCAGTTCGAGCGGGCGTAACTCGCTCACCGACAAGGTATCGAGGTTTTCCACAATCGACATGAGAAACGCCGAGAACACATGACCGATACCGGCGTCGGCCGCGATTCGCCCGGCGCGCATCGACGACGGCGCGAGCAATCGCGCACTGATCGTCGCGCGCGGCACCCGTACGACAAAGGCGCGGAAATCGGCTTCGAAAGCGAGCGATGCGTGTTCGCGCGAAGGCAGGTAAACCAGGTCGTTCGGCGCTACGGGTTCGCGCCTGCCATCGGCAATGAGCATGGCGTCGCCGTCGACATTCAGCACGATCAGCAGGCTATCAGCCGCGGACGTATTCAGTTCCAGGGTCTGTGCCACCGAGGCGAGCAGACTCAGATCGAAGCCGCCAATCGATGTCTGCGTTTTGATCGTCCCATGCAAGGGCCGGCCTGCGGCGAGCGCACCGGTTTGCAGGCCCATGCGGTCGAGCGCCTCGCGCCAGGCGCGAGGCCGTTCGACTTCCGGATAGGACTCGGTGGTGAAACGCTGCAGATCCAACGTGGACTCCAGGGCGGTGGCTGACGACGCACCTGCGTCGCGCGGCGCCCGGTACCCTTGCGCCTGGATCAGACGGGTCGGGCGCGTCATGTCGTGCACCTGAAAGCAACCTTCGCGCCATTGAGCATCACGGTGCTGCGGCGCGTCTGCACGACGCGCAGCGAGCCAAGGTCCACCTTCGTCGTGCGCGCGCGTGCGCCAGCCTCGCGCATATGCACCGCGCTGGCGCATCTGATTTCCCTGACGCGACCTGTTGCGTCGATCGGCACCTCGAACGCTGGAGCGTGTCTCACGCGAACACGTTCTTGCGGATCGAGCCGTGTACGCCCCAGTTGCCGTCCACGACCTGAGTGACGCCGAAGTCGGCGGCAACCGACATCAGCGCGATGGCCTCGTCCTCGCTGAGCCGGTGCACCGTCATCAGAAAGCGGCGCAGCTTGCGGAACGCGTCGCGCATCGCCCTATCGAGGCTGGCGTGCTGGGCCACCTCGAGTTGTGCGTTCGCGCCGAGTTCGGCCAGGTAGTTGGGAAACGTGAACCCGTACACGGACCATTGATCGTCCGTTTCGAGCATCGGGTGGGTGAGACCCTCCAGGCTCGTGCCGTCCAGGTCGCTCTTCTTGTGCAGTACGAGCTCGAAGTCGCCCGTCAGCGATGTTTCGATGGCCGTGCCGCCGAGTTCGCTGTCGCCTTGTGCCGCATGTGGATCGCCGACCGAGAAGAATGCACCCTCGACGGCGACCGGGTAGTACATCCGCGCTCCCTTGCCGACTCGCCAGTCGTCGATATTGCCGCCGCTGTAGCTGGGTGGAATCGAACTGACGTAGTCGGATTCGGCAGGTGCGAGTCCCATCGTGCCGAAGTGCAGCCGGGCGGGCACCTTCACATTCGGCATGATGTTCTCGCGCTTTTTGACTAACGCATGATCGACCTGCACGCCGGGATAATCGATGCTCGCGTGCACGATGCCGTCCGGATCGGTCTGCGGCGTCCACACGTAGTTATAGACGGCGCGTGCAAACGGCTCGCCGGAGGTATCGAGTTCAAAGATCGTGACCACCTCGCGTGGCTTCGGCTCCTCGATCAGATCGTGATATTGAAAGCCCCACGAAGCCGCGACATTGGAACCGAAACAGCGGCCCCGATAGCATGCATGACAGCTCGGTCGTGGCCGCACGTCGAGGATCCGCACTTCGAGAACATCGCCGGGTTCAGCGCCTTCGACAGCGATGGGCCCGGTCAGCAGATGCACGCCGACGCCTTCGCCGGCGCCTAGCGTGAAGGGGCCTTCGGTTGCGCCGGCACCGCGTCGCGAGACCGCCTTGTGCTCGCGGGTCCAGTGAAAGACGCTCTCTGCGCCGGGGTCGCCATCGATCATCCGCTCGTGGTCGTCGTTGGCATGGTGCGTGAGTGTCTCGATCGTGACGCGGTCACCGGAGCGCACGGTCAATGCGGGTGCGACGGCTTTGCTGAAATAGCCCCAATGAACGGTCTCTGGCGACACAGGGAGGGTGTGGTGCTTCATATTGGGTTGAACCTCGCTGGGAGCACCGCGCGCGAAGCCGGGCGGTGGACAATCGTGTGGGTGATCGCAGCCGATGCGAAGACGCATGCATTGAGCGCGGTCTGGAAGAGCGCATTGACGGCGACGATCACGATGGGACTGCAAGCCGGCTGTCGGCGCCCATTACGTTCAGAAAACGCATGGTCAGCGGATGGCGCGGATGCGTGAGGATTTCGTGCGCGGGACCTTCTTCAACCACCGCGCCGCCGCTCATGAACACGACGCGATCGGCCACCTCGTCGGCGAAACGCAGCTGGTGCGTCGAGATAATCATCGTCAGACCGCCTTCGATGGCGAGCCGCTGGATCACTTCGAGCACCTCGCCGACGAGCTCGGGGTCGAGCGCCGAGGTCGGTTCGTCGAGCAGCAGCACGCGCGGTCGCGGTGCGAGCGCGCGGGCAATCGCGACGCGCTGCTGCTGACCGCCGGACAGATGACGGGGCAATGCATCGGCGCGCTGCGAGAGACCGACACTTTCGAGCAGTTCGCGCGCACGGCGCTCGGCGTCGGCGGGCGCCATGCCGTGCACCCAGCGCAGCGGTCCCGCAATGTTCTCGCAGGCCGTCAGGTGACTGAACAGGTTGAAATGCTGGAACACCATGCCGACGCCGGCGCTTGCCCGCTCGTTGGCGATCTCGTGCGGGGTCATCGGGCGGCCATCGACACGAAAGCCGAGCCGTTGCCCATCAATGCGGATTTCACCACTGTTCCATTGTTCGAGATGGTTGATACAGCGCAGCAGCGTGCTTTTGCCGGACCCGCTCGGCCCGAGCAGCGCGACGACCTCGCCGGCGCGCACCGTCAGGTCGAATCCTTCCAGCACGGTCTGGTCGCCGTAGCGTTTGCATAGGTTGCTGACCTGAACCGCCGCGCGTTGTCTGGTCAGTTCTGCGTAGCGTTTCGAGCGGTCCGGCTGTGGGTCGGGCTTGCGGAGCGTGGCGAGCGGCTGCTGTTCGAGCGATGCATCGGCCGGTGACGGCATACTCGCGCGAGACGTGCTCACCGCGACACTCGTGCGGCGCCACGGCAGCAAGCGTGCGAAGCGTTCAGACGCTGGGCGGTCAAGGTCGAGCGCGGCCTCGGCGATCAACTGGATCGCGGCAATCGCACCGGTCAGCAACAGGTACATCAATCCGGAGGCGAAGAAGATCGAGAAAAAGTCGAACGTCGACGAGGCGAGTTGGGTGCTGCGCAGTGTCAGCTCGTCGACTGCGATCACCGATGCAAGCGATGAGTTCTTCAATGCGCTCACCGATTCGTTGCCAAGCGCCGGCACGATCATGCGGATTGCCTGCGGTGCGATGACGCGATGCAGCAGCACGGTGGGCGTCATGCCGAGCGCCTGTCCGGCGAGCAGTTGTCCCCGTTCGACGCCCAGCACACCGGCCCGCAGGATCTCGGCGATGAACGGCCCTTCGTTGGCCGCCAGCGCGAGTCCTGCTGCGCCGATCGCGCTTAGCTTCAGCCCGATATGCGGCAATGCATCGTACGCGAACACCAGTTGCAAGATCAGTGGTGTGCCGCGAAAGATCACCGTATAACCGCGCGCGAAAAGAGCGAGCGGCCCGACTCTGCTGAGTTGCATGCAGGCGAGCACCAGCCCCACGACGAGCCCTCCGGCGAGCCCAAGGAGTGTGACTGCGATCGTGAAGCCGATGCCCTTGAGCAGATACGGCAGCGCGAGATAGTGCAGGAACAGGTCCATCAGTTCGAGACGATCAGCTTGGGTGTTTCGAGATTTTCAGCGCCGAGCGACCACTTCTTCAAAAGGTCGGTCTGGATGCCGGCCTTCTGGATCGCGACCAGCGCCGCCATCACGGCTGCGCGGAACTCCGGTTTGTCCTTCGGTACACCGATACCGACCGAATACGGCAGTGTCACCGCGGTCGTCTTTTCGAGTTGATCCGGGTACGCCTTCACCGCCTGATCTACCGTGTTCACGTCGTTGATGTACGTATCGGCGCGGCCCGAAAGGATCGCCTGAATACAGTTCGCGTTGTTGTCGTACAGTTGCACTGCAGCTTCCTGCTTGCTGGCTGCCTTGCAAGCCGGCGCGAGATTCTGGATCAGCGGCACTTCGACGTAGCCGGTGTTTTCCGCGGCGGCCGTGCCGCACAGCGACGGATTGATACCGGTAATCTTCTTCGGATTGCCCTTGGCGACGAGCACACCGTCAAACACCTTCGAGTAGGTAATGAAGTCCGCAGCCTTGGCACGTTCCTCCGTTGCGTAAATATCTGAAATCACGATATCGGCCTGACCGCTTTGCAGGGTCGTCAACAGCGCGGCGAACGTAACCGGCTTGTATGTCATCGTGAAGCCGAGACAATTGCCGATGGTTTCGCCCAGGTCGATATCGAAGCCGACGTATTTACTCGGATCGTTCGGGTCTAGTGCTTCATAGCCGGGCGTGTGCGGGTTGATCGCATTGACGAAGGTTTTGCCCTTGAATTGCGGATATTTCGCCTGCAGCGCCTTGCATTCGCCAGGCACGGCCGCGCTGGCTGCCCTGGCGTGGCCCGTTATCAGCAGCGCCAGCAGGCAGACGGCGCCGAGGAGCAGTTCATGCCAGCGGCGACGCGTGCCGCCGGCACGCCGCAAGCCATGCCTATGATCGACAAGATTGGTATGCATCCCGAGACTCCCTGAGCGGCAGATGTCAAAGGCGTACCCCATGCACGCCTTGTTGCATCGCACTAGTGCAAGCGTAGGTGGAGGAAATTTCGCGGACTTGTCCGGGGACGCACAAATGCTTGCACGGGGGTGAAGCGAGGCTGCCTGGGTTTCGTTTTCGGGTTCTCTGGGGCGGCGATGGGTGCAATCCGGTCAGGCAGGGGGCGAGAGTGCGCCGCCGGACGGCGCGGCGGCGGTTCTTTAGCACCAGGCCTCTTATGATTTCACGGCGATGACGTCCACTTCGACGACCCATTCCGGCCGCGCAAGCGCCACCACCGTCAAGCCGGTCGATACCGCATGCACGCCCTTGAGCCAGCGGCCGATCACGCGGTAGACCGCCTCGCGATACCTGACGTCGGTGAGATAGATCGTTACCTTGCAAATGTCTGCCAGCTTGCTGCCGGCTTCTTCGAGCAGCATCTTGATGTTGGCCATCGCCTGGTCGGCCTGCGCGGCCGCGTCGCCGATGCCCACCGATTCATGCGTGTCGAGATTCTGGCCAATCTGGCCACGCAGGAAAATCATATTGCCGGCGACGACAGCTTGTGCGAGGTCGTTGTCGAGAGATTGCTCCGGATAAGTGTCCCGGGTATTGAACGGACGAATACGGGTATGTTCCATCATGCTGTGCGTCTCCAATTGATTACCACTGTCAGCTGAGGCGATCGAAGTAGCCCGCGCGGATCGCGCTGCCGATCAGATTCAGGATCAACCGCCCGGCCGTCATGCACGAGATCTGGTTGATGTCTTTGGCTGGCTGGATTTCGACGATGTCCATGCCGACCACGCGACCCTTGCGCACGAGGCCATGAATCAGCTTGCGGGCCTGCACGAAAGTTACGCCGCCGGGTGCGGGACCGGCTACCGCCGGCATCACGGAGGGATCGAGGCCGTCGGCGTCAATCGTCAGGTAGTAGTTGCCGCCATCGGGAATGCGTGCGAGCACCGCATCCATGCCGATGTCGTGCAGTTCGTACGCGGTTATCAGTTCGGACCCGTACGCCTTTGCCGCGCGAAGTTCTTCCGGGCGTCCGCTACCCTGTGCGCGCAGACCGATCTGCACGATCTTCGCCACATGGGCCATTTCCGAGGCTCGCCGGATGGGGCTCGACAACCCTTCGCGCACGCCGTTGACCTCGTCGCGCCAGTCGAGATGAGCGTCGACGTGAACTAGCGTGATGGGCCCCAGCGAATCGAACGCGCGCAGCACCGGTGTCGTGATGCCGTGGTCGCCGCCCATCACAATGGGTAGCGCGCCGGCGGCGAGAATCTTGCGGACGGCCGCTTCGACGCGCTGATAGTGACTGCCGGGGGCGGCGAGGTCCGCGATCACGTCGCCGCAATCGACGAAGCGGATGTCATCGCGCTCCTGGAGCAGCGGGCCGTCGATATCGAAGTCGTAATGACCGGGCGAACGCACGACGCGATCAGTCGCCTGGCGGATCGCTGTTGGCGCGTTGGTCTGGTCGTTGGTGAAATCGGCGGCCGAATACGCAGCGCCGTAGGGCATGCCGAGCACGGCAATGTCTGCTTCCAGGTGGTCGAGGTCCAGCGCGAGGTCAGCGTAGAGCAGGGTTTTATGGCCGGTTTTCGGTGCGACGGTGAGCGGCTTTTCCATCATCTGTATTCCTTATCAAACTGGATTAAAAAAGGGGCGTAAAGCATTGCCTCTCAGGCCCGCCGGTAACGGGTTGCGTAGCGCTCCGACCACTGGCCGGCAAGGTCCAGCAGCACACTGCACACCCAGTAGATCAGCGCGGTCGTGCCGAGCACCTCGACGTAGGCGAAGGTATCGGCGGTGAGCAGGTTGCTCTGGTACGTGAGCTCGGAGAGGCTCATCACCGAGAAAATCGAAGAGTCCTTGAACATCATGATGGTGAGGCTGGTCGTCGCCGGGGCAAGATAGCCGAAGATCTGCGGCAGGACTACGTGGCACTGCACGTCCCATTCCGACAGGCCGAGCGAGCGCGCCGCCTGTAACTGTCCGCGCGGCAGGCTGCCGAATGCGGCGCGCAGGATCTCGCAGAAATAGCCGCCGGTATAAAACGCCGTCGCCGCCACACCGATCGCAAACGCCGGCATCGAGATGCCGAGCTTCGGCAGGCCAAAAAAGCTGAGGTAGACAAGAATCAGAAACGGCACATTGCGCACAATCTCGACATAGGTCAACGCGGCCGAACGCGCGAGACGTGCTGGGGATCCATACAGATACGCGGCCAAGGTGCCCGCCGCAATGCCCAGCGGAATGCCGAGCCCGCAGACCTGTGCGGTGACTTTCAGGCCCTTCAGCAGCGGGCCGACCGATTGCTCGACGATGGACGGGTCAATGGACATTGGGCAATACCTTAGCCACCCGGCGCTCGAGCCCGCGCGATGCCGACGACGCCACGAACAGGATTCCAAAATAGACGACTGCGGTGGCGGAAAACACCTGCAGCGGCAAGTTCGTCTGCAGCGTGGCGTCGCGCGCCACGGTCGCGAGGTCATGGACCGCGATGATCGACATCAGTGACGACGCCTTCAGCAGCATGGTGAATTCGTTGGTGAGCGGCGGGATGGAGCGATAGAACAACTGGGGAAACACGATGTAGCGCCAGGCCTGCGCGGCGCGCATGCCGAGCGCGCGCGCGGCGGGCAACTGGCCGCCACTGAGGGAATTGAATGCGCCGCGCAGGATTTCCGACACGTATGCGCCGGTATTCATGGCAAGCGCAAGAACGCCGGCTTCTAGCGGCGACAGCGGCAGATTCAGCACCGCCGGCAGCACGTAGTACGCCACCATCATCTGGATCAGCGCGGGCGTGCCGCGAATCGCGCTGACGTAGCCGACTACCAGCCACGCCAGCGCACGGCCGCCGAGCAGACGCGCAACCAGCAGGATCGAACCGAACACAATGCCGATCGCAAATGCGAGTGCACTCGCGGCGATCGTGATCAGCGCGCCACCCAGCACGTCGTGAAGGAAGGGCTCAAGCGCGGTGATCTGTGCGCTGACAAAGGACGGCATTGAGCGTCCCGCGTCAGACCGCGCCTTCAGGCAGGTAACCGCTGGTCGGCAGATTCATCGTGTAGCCAAACCATTTTTTTTGCAGGCCGGCGAGCTGGCCGTTCCTGGTTAGCTCGTCGAGCGAGGTGTTGATGAACGCGCGGATTTCCTTGTCGTCTGGATGGGCGACCCACGCTAGCACTTTCGGATCCCCGATTTTACCTATCACGCGATACTGCCCCGGCTCGCGCTTCATCAGCACCGCAACGATATTCGACGGCATGATGCTCACGTCCACCGTCTTGTTGGATAACGCGACCATGACGTCGGGATAGGCCTGAAACAGCTTGAGATCCGAGTAGCCGGCGCCCTTGGCTTTCAGTTGCGTATCGAAGGCTTGCGCGACAGGCTGCGACGACGATCCCATCTGCGTGCCCACCACGTGTCCCGCAACATCTTCGGGCCTGGTGATGCCGGCGTCGCTGGCGCGCGTCACCAGCACGGTATCGACGACGCCCACGGGTTCGGAAAACGCAAAGCGTTTCGCCCGCTCCGGGTTGATGCCGACGCTCGTCGCGACGAAGTCGAACTTGTGTGCCATCAGGCCCGGCAGCAGGCCCTGAAACGGCAGATTGACCTGGTTGAGCGGCACGCCGAGCTTGCCGGCCATGTATCCCAGGATGTCGTGGCCGTAGCCCACCACCTGGCCGTTCTCGACGAATTCAAACGGCTCGTAAGCGGCTTCGGTGCCGACCGTCAGCTTGCCGCGCTTGCGGATGTCGGCTAACGAACCGCCTTCGGCGAACGCGAAGGAAGGCGCCGCCAACGCAAGCGAAACACCGCCTGCCAGCGTGATGAATTTGCGTCGATTGAGCGTGGTCATGGATTTTCCGGCAAGGGGTTAAGCGATTGCTGAGCAGCCAATGTAGGCAGTCAAAATAGTTTTGAATAACTATTTTTGTGCTGATATGGTTCCGAAAACCAAGACCTTTCGACGACGTTGCCGCGATGAAAAAGATGCCTCTCGATGAGCGCGACCTTCGTTCGCTGCGGGTCTTCTGCGCAGCCGCGCAAGCAAGTGGTTTCGCTGCCGCCGAACGCACGTTGCTGATGTCTAAAGCATCGATCAGCCGGCATATCAACGAGGTCGAAGCGCGCCTCGGGCTGAAGCTCTGCGAACGGGGCCCCGGAGGTTTCCAACTGACCGAAGGCGGCCAGGTGGCGTTGCGCGTCTCGCTGCAGGCGCTCGAAGCACTCGAGCGGATCAAGCCGGAAGTCGATGCGGTACGTGGCCTGTTGTCCGGGCCGCTGGTGCTCGGCATGTCCGAGCACGTGATGACGCACAAGGACTGCAAGGTCGCGGATGCGCTCGGCGAGTTGAACCGCATCGCACCGCTGGTCACGCCGACGCTGAAGGTGATGACGTTCGGCGATCTTGGCACGGCGCTCGCCGAGCGACGCGTGCAGATCGCGATTCGAGGTGTCTATAAACGTGCGCGGGCCTTCCGTCACTATCCGTTGTTCACCGAAACGCATCGCGTCTACTACCGGCCGGCGCAGGGCGCGGTTAGCGATGCACCCGGCGAGAAGGGCGAGTGGCCGCTCGTGTATCGCCCGCATCCGTTCGTCGAAGACGCGCTCGCGACTCACGCCTTCCGGCAAGGTCCGGAAGCCAGCGGGCTCGAAGCAGTCGCAACGTTGGTGGCGACGGGGCGCTACGTCGGTCTTCTGCCCGAACACTATGCGGCGCAACTGTCGCCGCGTTATGAGTTCGCGGTGCTGCCGCAATCGCCGTCCTACGACATACCGTTTTGCGCGATCGTCGAGGAATCAAGACCCCTGACTCGCAGCGCTGAGTCATTCCTGGACCTGCTGCTTGCGGCGCACCGCTGACGACGCTGCCGTGCGCGCGTTCTGTTTACCTCCCGCTCGTCCGATAAACAGAATAGATGCGAGATGAGGCCACTTGGGATAACCGCGCGACACCCGCTATGGCAGAATCGCCAGAAGAACGTATATGCCCACCGCGACGTGCTTCCAGGTTGCATCCCATGCATCTGGCCGGCGATCGGAGGCAACGCCACTGCGGTTTGGGGGAGATCCATGTCAGCCAGTCAACAGACGCCACGCGTTGCCGCGGGCCCGTCGCATTCATCATCCTCGCCTCTCCCGCTTGGCTCCGCATTGCGCCGCTGGAATCTGCGCGTGCAATGGACGATTGTCGCGCTTAGCGCGATTGGCGCTGTCGCCGCGGCCCGCTGGTACGGCTACTATGGCGCCGCGTTTGGCCTTGCGCAGTTCCTGGTGATTTTCGGCTGGTTCGGGGTAGGCCTGTTCCGCGCCATCTCAGTCTTGCGGGCCCAACTCGAGGCGCTGTGCGAAGGCGATCTGGTGCGGGACGTATTCTTGCCCGGACGCGACGAACTGGCGGCGCTCGGCGAACAGGGGCGTCTGCTGGCCCACCAGTTTTCGCAGATCGTGGCTCGCATTCGCAGCGAAGCGGAACTGATCGCGATGGGCGGCGCCGAGGCGACTGAACACGCCACCTCGCTGTCGCAGCGCACCGAATCGCAGGCTGCGAGCCTTCAGCAAACCCGTGCCTCGCTCGAGACCTTGCTGGAAGCCGTGCGCTATAACACCAATCAGACACAGCAAGCCGATGAGCGCTCCGCCCGTGCACACGCCGATGCGGTTGCGGGACAGGAGGCGGTGCGCGCTTCAGTCGAAAGCATCGAGCGCATCGAGCAGCGCTCGCACGAGATGGGCGAGATGCTCAGCGTGATCGATGGCATCGCTTTCCAGACCAATATCCTCGCGCTCAACGCCGCAGTGGAAGCGGCCCGCGCTGGCGATTCCGGCCGCGGTTTCGCCGTGGTCGCCTCCGAAGTGCGGGCCCTGGCACAGCGTAGCGCGCAGGCCGCCGCGGAAGTCAAAAAACTGATCCAGCATTCTCGCGACGAGGTGACGGACGGCGTGCAAGCCATTGAAGGCAGCCGCAATCTGCTGACGCGTGCAGTCGATGCGGTCAGCCAGGTAGCGGCCTTGCTGCGCGACGTCGCACGCTCGAGCAGCGAGCAGACCATCGGCTTGCAGGAGATCGCCCAGGCGGTCGAGGTGCTGGACGACATCACCCAACGCAACGGCCAGATGGTCGGCGGGTCGGTGGAAACGGCAAGTCAGTTGCAGGCCCGTGCCGACCGGCTCAGCGACGGCGTCAAATATATCCGCCTACGCCAGGGCTGTGCCGACGAGGCACGCGCCATGGCGCAGCGTGCGGCGCAACTGGTGGACAGCGAGGGGCCCGAAGTTGCCGTGCGTCGTTTTCACGACCCGCAGGGCGGCTTTCGCGACCGCGACCTCTATATCGTGGTGGCGGATCGCGACGACTATTTCCGTGCCTTCGGCTCCGACCCGAGCAAGGCCGGCAAGCTGCGAAAAGATGCGTTGCCCGGCGACGACCAGAGCGCGATCCGCGAGGCCAGTTGGCGCGCGGTCGAGCAGGGCGGCGGCTGGATCGAATTCAACGGGCGGCATCCTGTAACGAAGCAACCAGTGGAGAAGATCGGTTACATCGCGCCCGCGCTCGGCGGCCGTTGGGCCGTACAGTGCAGCGTCAACCGCGGTGACGGGTTGAAGCCTTCCAGGAAGGCCTGACGCTGTTACCAGTGCGCGCCCAACTCGCCGCGCGGCACGAATTGCCCGTGTCCGGTTTGACCCACCCACTCGCCGTCGTCGATCAGCAACTCGCCGCGCAGCAATACCTTCTTCACGCGTCCCGTCACAGAGTGGCCTTCGAATAGCGTGAAATCGCAATCGCTGTGCTGTGTATGCGCGCTGATCGTATGTACTTCACCTGGATCGAACAGCACGATATCGGCATCGCTGCCTATCGCCAGCGTGCCTTTCTTCGGGAACAGCCCAAACAGTTTCGCAGGCGCGGTCGACGTCAGTTCGACAAAGCGGTTCAGCGAAATTCGGCCCGTGCGTACCCCCCCGTCGTAAACAACGGTCATGCGAGTTTCCACACCGGGCACGCCGTTCGGAATCTTCGAAAAATCGTCCTGCCCGAGCGGCTTCTGGTTCACGTTGCCGCGATGGCCTTCTTTCATGCAGTAGGGGCAATGATCGGTGGAGATGAGTTGCAGGTCGTCCGTTTTCAGCGCCGTCCATAGCGCGTTCTGCGCGTCTTTAGAACGCAGCGGCGGGCTCATCACATAGCGTGCGGTGTCGAAGCTTTCGTCGGCGTAGGCCGACTCGTCGAAGAACAGGTAATGCGGGCAGGTTTCCGCAAACACAGGAATGCCGAGGTCGCGCGCTTCGATCACGTGTTTTAGCGCTTCCTTGGCGGACAGGTGCACGAAGTACACCGGCGCCTCGGCGAGCTCTGCGAGTTTGATGCCGCGATGCGTCGCCTCGCCTTCCATGATGGCCGGACGTGTGAGCGCGTGATAGCGCGGCGATGTATGACCCTGGGCAATCGCTTCGCGAATCAGCAGATCGATCACGGTGCCGTTCTCGGCGTGCAACGCAATCATGCCGCCATGCTGACCCACCATGCGCATGGCCTGGAAAATCGCCGCATCGTCCGACATCACCGTGCCGGGGTACGCCATGAACATCTTGAAGCTCGACACGCCTTCGTGACGGATCGCGTATTGCATGTCGCCGAGGACCTTGTCGTCGACCTGCGTGACGATCACGTGAAAGGCATAGTCGATACTGGCAACCGAGGCCGCTTTCGATTGCGCGCGCGCAATTGCATCGAGTGGGCTGGTGCCGGCGTTTTGCAGCGCAAAGTCGATGATCGTCGTGGTGCCGCCGAACGCCGCCGAGCGGGTGCCGGATGCGAAGTTGTCGCAGGTGACCGAGGGCCCGAAGGTATTCTCCATATGCGTGTGGGCGTCGACGCCGCCTGGAAATACCAGCAGGCCGCTCGCGTCGATTACGTGAGTGTCGGGTCCGGCTTCGAGCTGCTGGCCGATACAGACGATGCGTCCGCCTTCGATCACGATATCGGCGACGTAGTCGTCAATGGCGGTAATCAGGCGTCCTCCGCGAATCAGCGTGCGTGTCGGGTCGTGAGTCATGAATCGCTCCGTTCATGGTCAGTGGCAAGGGCAAAGGAGAGGGCGTCCTCGAGACGGCCGATTTCTGCAGCGGACAGGCGCGAGATGGGCGGTCGCATCGATGCATGCGGGAATTTGCCAAGCAGGTGCAAACAGGCCTTCAGACGTGCGTTCGCGTGCGAGCCGGGCGCGGTGCCGTAGATGAGCTTTGCCAGCGGATAGACGCGCGCATGGAGCTGTTGTGCTTCGCTGAGGCTGCCGTTCAGCACGGCCCGGTACAGCGCGACGATCAGCTCCGGCACGACCGCTGCCAGGCTGACGAGGCTGCCCTCGGTGCCGATGGCAAAGCATGGGAACAGGTGCTCGTCGCCCGACGCCATGACGGCAATATGCGGCGCCACCGATTTCAAAAGCCTGCGATTGGCCTCGTACGCGGCGGTTTCCCAGCTGCCTTCCTTGATGGCCACCACCTCGGGCAAGCTGGCCAGCGCGGTTAGCATTTCTGGCGTATAGGCCATTCCACCGGTGCTGACGCCGGCCTGATAGAGCATCATCGGCAGACCGGCGTTCGCGTTGGCCAGCCGGTGATGCGTGACGACGGTCTCCAGATCGGTGGAGAGCGCCCACGAGTACGGCGGAAACAGCAGCAAGGCGTCGGCGCCCGCCCGCTGGGCATCGTCGGTATGCGCCTGCGCTTCGTAGCTATCCTCCGAATTGATCCCTGCGACGATGATCGAGCGGTCGCCGCAGACACTATGCGCGATTTCCACCACGCGCCGCTTTTCATCGCGCGACAGAGCGAAGTTCTCGCCAGCGTGGCCGTTGATCAGGAGTCCGACTATCCCATCGATCGCCGTCACTTCCTCGAGATGCGACGCGAGCGCAGCCTCGTCGAGATGGCGGCCGTGCGCATCGAGCGGGCACAGTGTGGAGGCGTAGATGCCGTTGAAGGGAGCGTCGTGCGAGGGAATCATTGGGTCTGTTCTCGTTGAGGGAGTTCGGGCGCGGCGGCGATGAGCCGGGCGGGATCGAACAACGGCAGCTCGGGCGTCGCGCCGAGCATCGTTTGAGCGAGCAGCTTGCCCATGTAGGGCCCGCTCGTATAACCGGAATGCACGCAGCCGATGACCCATGCGTCAGCGAGTCCAGGCAGCGCGCCGATCATCGGCATGGCGTCGGCGGTCTCGGCCTCGAGACCCAGCCAGATGCGCGCGACGCGCGCTTTTGCCAGCGCGGGAATCACGTGCTGCGCGAGACGCAGGTTGCCGGTGAGGTTTTGCGGAATCGTTTCGACCGGGCCGCGCGCGCGATCGCCGACACCTTGCCAGCCGCCGCCGATCAGTACGGTGCCGTTGGCGAACTGCTTCATCGACAGCAAGCCGTTCGCAATGCTTAGCACCGTGCGCATGACGGGAGGCATCCGTTCGGTGATGATGAGCTGGTTTACCAGCGCTTTTACGGGAATGCGGATATCGAGCATCGCGAGCAGCGGTTCGAGCCAGACACCGCCTGCCATGACGAGGCGCGTGGCGTCGATGCGAACCGAGGCGCCCTGGTGTTCGGGGCCATGTACGCGGTAGTGCCCATTGGCGTGATCGATGCGCGTGACAGCGGTCTGCTCGAAGATCTGCACGCCCGCTGTCCGCAGCGCCGCGTGAAAGGCGCGCCCGGTTAAATAAGCACTGGCGAAGCCGTCCGTCTGGCAGAACGCGGCTTCAAGCATCGCGGGATTGAGCCCCTGTTCGACCGCTAGCGCGGCGTCGCGCTCGAGCAGGTCAATCTGCGCGCCATATTCGCGTCGTGCTGCGGCGCGAGCGCGCAGCAGTTCGCGCTCGGTTTCGGTGAACGCGAGCGAGAGCCCCGGCACCGCGGTCGCAAGGACGCTGGAACCAAGCCATTGTTCGGATTCCATCCACATTTGCCAGCCGCGCCTGGCGTACGGAACCAGCGCGGCACGCGTCATATGAAGGGTGAGCGTGCCCGCGTTCACGCCCGAGGCGGCGCGGCACAGGGCATCACGCTCGATCAGCGCGACCCGCATGCCGCCGCGTGCGAGGAATAACGCAGTGGTGCAACCCATCACGCCGCCACCTACGATGGCAACGTCGAATGGTCCGTGTACGGTCTGGCCCGGCGTGCTCATAGCGGAGCCGCCTTCGGAATGGGGATTTCGTCATACGTGAAATTGCCGGTCAACGCTTCCACCGTCACCGGCCGTAACGGCGTGCGGGCCGAGAAGGAGCCGACGGTTTCGCGCGAAGCGGTGCCCATACGCCGCATCAGCAGTTCGCCGGCTACGTCGCCGCACGTGCGGCCCTGGCATGGGCCCATTCCGCAGCGTGTCCACGCCTTGAGCTGATTGATGTCGCGAGCGCCGGCGTCGCAGGCGGCCTCGATCTCTGCACGTGTCACGTCTTCGCAACGGCACACAATCGTCTCTGGCGTAATGCTTTCCACGTGTCCCGGGCGCAGCGCTATCAGATTGGCCATCGCATGGCCAAAGCGCGCGGCGTGCCGATGGGCGCTGCGTGCAGGCCCGATGCCGCGCGTCAGGCGCACGGGATTAGCCGCGCCGAGATCGAGCGCGCAGGCCAGTCCGGCCAATGCGCCGTGCGTGGCGGCCGCCGCCGCACCGGCGATGCCGGCGCCGTCCCCAGCGACATAAAGCAGTGGGCGCGAGGTGCGTCCGTCCTGGTCGGCGACGGCGATCCATCCTCCCGCCGCGCGCGAGTAGCGATGCTTCGCGCGCAACAGACGGGTGATTTCCGTGGCTGGCGTGAGACCGTGACCGACGGCGATACAATCGGCCAGCACGGTCGTTCGCTGTCCGCTGATTGGACGTCCAGCCGCGTCGCAGGGGGCGAGCGTGGCACGCAAGCGTTCGTCAGCCGGTTCGACACGAATGATGGTGTGACGTCCATACCGCGGCGTCCGGGCGCGGTTGATGGTGCGCCACCAGTCGACACCTTGTCGCAGCAGACCGGGGCGCGCGAGCATCGCCGGCAGTGTGCGTGCCCAGTCGGCGGTGCCGGCGAGATCGGCAATTGCCTCGACCTTGCCGCCGCCTTCAAGGGTCTTCGCCGCCACGGCCGCGAGCAGCGGCCCGCATCCGGCGACGAGCGTCGAGCGACCAGGCAGTACTCCTTGCGATTTCAGCAGAATCGTCGCAGCGGCGAGGCCGATTACACCAGGCGTGGTCCATCCTTCGAACGGTACGACCCGTTCAGTCGTTCCCGATGCCACGATCAGCGCGCGCGCCGTGCAATGCACAGGGCCGTTGGGGCCGGTGGCGTCGATGCGGTAATCGCCGGTCACGGCCCACACCGAGTGGGCGAAGAAGGTGGTCACGGTACTGGCGGTCAGCTCACGCCGCAATACGTCGCCTGCCTGCTGATCGGCGTTGCTCGCGGCGCGCATGCCTTCCAGGGGGGCGCGGTAGACCTGTCCTCCCGCGCTGGCGTTCTCGTCGAACAGCGCGACGTTCAGCCCAGCCGATGCCGCTGCCAGCGCCGCATGCACGCCCGCCGGTCCGCCTCCAAGCACCACCACGTCGAACTCAGCCATCGGCGCCGGTCTCCGGGACGGTTTCGACATGCAGGCCATTGGTCACCGGTGTTCGGCACGCGAGTGTGCGGCGACCGTCGACCATCACCAGACATTCCTGGCAAGACCCCATAAGGCAGAACATGCCACGTGCCTCGCGCAGACGCGGGCTCGAGCGCAAGGCCTTTATGTCAGACGCAAACAGGGCGACCGCGACGCTTTCGCCCGCGCGTGCCGTGAAGCGCTGCCCGTCGAGAAACAGCTCGACGGTTGCAACACGGTTCGAGTCGTGAATACGCATGGCATCCGCTGCAGACATCGGCACCAACCTCGCTTGACAAGTAATTTAGGCGATGCTTTGATACTAACGTATACGATACGTATACGCAAAGTCGCCAAAAACAAGTGGCGCTGCGAACGCCTCGACCGAGCCTTCCCACACCTAGCCGCCCCTCTCACGGAGTTACAGCATGAAACCCTCGATCACCCTGAGCCGCATGCTCGCCGCTGGCCTCGCGGCCTGCGCGCTGCTTGGCTCACTCGATGCAAGCGCCCGCACGCTGGACGAAATTCTTGCCTCGAAGACGATTGTGTTCGGTATCAACCCGAACCTGCCGCCGCTTGGCGTCTATGATGCCAAGAACAATATCGACGGTTTCGATGTGAGCATCGCGAAGAAGATTGCGGATTCGCTGGGCGTCAAACTGGAAATCGTGCCGGTTGGCTCGGCCGACCGCGTGCCGTTTCTGATGTCCGACAAGATCGACGCGGTGATGGGCGGTATGACGCGCAACGCCGACCGGCTGAAAGTGATCGACTTCACGGACCCGGTCAATACTGAAGTGCTCGGTGTACTGACCACACAAGACAAGCCGTACAAGGACTGGACGCAACTGAACGATCCGTCGGTTCGGCTCGTGCAGGTGCGCGGCACGACACCGGTCAAGCTGATTCAGGACAAGCTGCCGAAGGCACAACTGCTGTTGCTGGACAACTATCCCGACGCGGTGCGCTCGATTGCGCAGGGCCGCTCCGACGCGCTGATCGACGTGCTCGATTTCATGCTGAGCTTCACGAAAAGCTACCCGACGAAATGGCGTGTCGTCGACGCACCGATTGAAGTGGACTACGACTGTATCGGCATCAAGAAGGGGAATACCGCGTTGACCGAGCGTCTGAACAAGGAAATCGGCGTCTTGCAGAAGAACGGTTTTGTGGCGGAAAGCTGGAAGAAGTGGTTTGGCAGCCCGATGCTGTACGATCCGACCGCTGCGCCGCCTGCGGTTGCAGCGCAATAAGCTTGGCTTCGCGTCACTGACAGCGCGCGTTGCGGTTTTACTGCAACGGGCGCTGCACAACTTCGTTTCAAGGAGTGCTGATTAGATGACGCTTCAGTTCGGGCCCATCCTCGAGCAATGGCCGTATCTGCTGGGCGGCGCGTGGCTCAGCCTGCAGATCGCGGTACTGGCGTTCGCTTTTGGCATGCTGATCGGACTTGTCTGCGCGTCGGTCCTGCGGTACGGGCCGGCCATTTTGCGCCGTGTTGTCACCGCCTATGTGAGCTTTGCGACCAATACCCCGCAGCTCGTGCAGATTTTCTTCCTGTTTTTCGCGTTGCCCGACATCGGCATTACGCTTTCGCCGTACTCCGCAGTTCTGATCGGCGCTACGTTTAATGCGGGCGCTTACCTGTGCGAAATCCAGCGCGCCGGTTTCGCATCGGTACGGTGGACGGAAATCGAGGCTGCGGAAGTACTGGGCTTTTCGACGCCGCAGATCGTGCGGTATGTGATTTTTCCACACGTAGTGAAAGTGATGTTTGCACCTCTGTCGAATCAGTTCATTGTCATGACCTTAGGTACCTCGATGGCCTCGATCTTCGGCGTCGAGGAACTGACGGGGCGCACCTATAACATCAGCTCGCAGACGTACCTGTCGGTCGAAGCGTTTAGCGTGGCGGCCGTCATGTATATCGCGATCACGCTGCTGGCAACTTTCGCGCTTGCGATGTTCGGCCGCCATGTGTGCCGCGCGAAGATCAGGGTGTTTTGATGGCCGGCTCTTCGATGATGATGCAACTCGCCGGCCTGTTTTCGTACTACAACCTGTTGTTGCTGCTCGAAGGGCTGGTCGCGACCTTCGTGTTGTCGGTAATCGGTTGTCTGGCCGGATTCGTTGCGGGTTTTGCGGTGGCAGTCCTGCGTGTGACGCGCTCGCGGGCGATGGCGCCAGTGCGCGCGCTGATGTTCGCATACTGCCTGCTGCTGCGGCGCGTACCGTTTCTCGTCACGCTGATGCTGGTGTTTTTTGCCAGCCAGGCGCTCAACGCGAACCTGTCGACTTTCACGGTTGCGCTGATCAGCGTCTGCCTGATTGCCGCGGCGTATCTCGGCGAGATCGTGCGCAGCGGCCTGGAGTCGGTTCACGTCAATCAGTGGGAGGCCGCCAGCACATTTAACTTCAGTTATCTGCAAACGCTGCGCTACGTGATCGTGCCGCAGGCGTGGCGTGTGATCTTGCCGCCCACCTTCGGCTTCTTCGTCATGTTCATCAAGGACACGGCGCTTGCCTCGCAGATCGGCGTGATGGAACTCACATCGGCGGGGAAGGTGCTCAGCAACAAGGGTTTTTCCGCCACGCTCGTGTACGGGAGCATCCTGGCGCTGTACTTCCTGATGTCGTATCCCCTGTCGCGCTTAGGTAAGCGCCTGGAGAAGAATCTTGCCTCAACTCGAAATCGTTGATCTGAAAGCCTCCTATGGTCCGCACACGGTACTGGAGCGTATCAACCTGTCCGTCGAGAAGGGCGAGATTGTCAGCCTGATCGGACCGTCAGGGTCGGGCAAGAGCACCTTGCTGCGCGTCCTGATGGGGCTGCTGCAGCCCGAGCACGGCAGCGTGCTTCTGAACGGCAGCGAGGTGAATTATGCGGACAGGACCGCTGTTCGCGCGCTGCGTCTGGATATCGCGATTGTGTTCCAGCAATACAACCTGTTCCAGAACATGACCGTGATCGACAACGTGATGATTACGCCGACCAAGATCAAACGCTGGCCGCGCGCCGAGGTCGAGCAGAATGCGATCAATCTGCTGACGCGTGTGGGGCTCGCGCACCGCTTGCATGCCTATCCGGACGAATTGTCGGGCGGCCAGCAGCAGCGCGTGGCGATTGCGCGTGCGCTCGCGTTGAAGCCCAAGGTACTGTTGCTCGATGAGGTGACCGCTGCGCTCGATCCTGAGCTCGTCAACGAAGTGCTCGACACGATCCGTGAACTCGCTTCCGATGGCATCACGATGTTCATCGTGTCGCACGAAATGAGCTTCGTGCGGGAAGTGTCGTCGAAGGTTGTGTTTATGGCCGGCGGTCACGTGATTGAGACCGGCACGCCCCAGCAGCTATTCGATGCGCCGCAGGAAGCGCGCACGCGGGAATTTGTCGGGAAGATTTTGCGGCACTGAAGCGGCACGCAAGCAGTACGGAAGTTGCACACAATCCCGCGCGTGCAGCGCCCATGCGCTGCTGCACCACTCAGCTATACGTGCCTTCTGCAAGCCGGTCGAGCACGAAACGGCGCAGGTTCTGCAGATGCGTGCGCACGGCGGTACGCGCCGCTTCCGCGTCGTCCGCCAGATACGCTTCAAGAATCGCCAGATGCTCGGCGCGATCTTCCTCGATACGGTTAAACGGCGTGACCAGTTCGAACAGGCGGCTGTTCGTGCGCACCAGGTCGATCATATGGGCGAGCACATCGTTGCCGCTTGCGCGCGCCATCATCGTATGCACCTGATCGTCGAGCTGCCAGTGGGCCTGTTCCTGCTGGCCGCTGCTGAGCGCCTTGATCTTCTTTACCAGCTGATGCACCAGCTTCTTGTCGATCTTGCCGATTGCAAGCCCGATGGCTTCCGCTTCGAGCAGTTCGCGCACTTTCATGGCCTGAAAGTATTCCTGCGCGCTGACGAAACGCACCGAATAGGAGCGCGCGCCGGCGCGCGCCAACAGGCCTTCGCCTTCGAGCCGCAGCAGAGCCTCGCGCATCGGGGTGCGGGAGATGTTGAGTTCTTCGGCGAGCCGACCTTCGACGACCGGACCACCGCTGCGCAACGCCTTGTCGAGGATCATGCGGCGCAGCGTCTGATAGGCCAGTTCGCCGAGCTTCTCGGGACTGGAGGTGGAATTAGTATTCACGCGCTCTCACTGAAGTTATATGTTAAGTATACGAAGTGTATGCGGATATACGCAAGTCTACCCGCCGGGCGCAATGCATGGAGATTTTCTGTCCGGTCAATTTCTTCTTTCTTTCTGCTGTCGACAGACTTTCGCTGAAAGCCTTTGTTTCAAGGCAAAATAGTCGCTGAGGCCGGCATGCTAGCGCCTGCCCTGCAAATCACAGCAAGGAATCGAACCGATGGAATCACGATCGAGCAGTAGACGCGGTGTGGTCGCTGCGGTGTTGGGCAACGCGATGGAGTGGTACGACTTCACCGTGTTCGCGGTGATGACGCCGGTAATCAGCAAGCTGTTTTTCCCGGTTAATTCAGCCATACCGGGAAGCGAGCTCAATGCCATCCTGCTTACAACGGCGCTGTTCGGTGCGGGATTTTTCATGCGGCCGGTCGGCGGCATCGTGCTTGGGCTCTATGGCGACCGCCGCGGCCGCAAGGCGGCCATGACGCTCGGCATGTTTATCATGGCCGTCTCCGTCCTGATGATCACCTTCGCGCCGACGTATGCGAGCGCAGGTGTCGTCGCACCGCTGATTGTGCTGATTGCGCGCCTTTTGCAGGGATTTTCAGTGGGCGGTGAGTTCGGCACCTCGACCGCGTTTCTGATCGAACTCGCGCCGCCAGGCCGGGCCGGCTTCTTCGGTTCATGGCAGATCACCGGGCAATTGATGGCACAGGTTCTGGGTGCCGCACTCGGCATGCTGATCACGCAGCTTTTTACACCGGAACAACAGGCGGCCGGAGCCTGGCGCATTCCCTTCGCGGTCGGCCTCGTGATCGTGCCGATTGCGCTGTACATGCGCCGCAGTGTGATGGAGTCGAGTGTTTTCACCCAGGTACTGAGCCGCGCCAAAACGCGCTCGACGGCCATGAGCGCCGGTCTGAAACAGCACGGCGCGAGGTACCTGATCGGCATGGGCATGGTCGTCGCCAGTGCGGTGTCGTTTTATGTCACGTTCGGTTATACGGTGACCTACGCGAAGCAGGTGCTGCACTTGCCGCTTGCACAAAGTTTCATGGTGCAGATGATTGCGGCGATCGTCATGCTGATCGTGGTGCCCATTGCCGGCGCGGCGTCCGACCGCTTCGACAGGAAACGGCTTCTGCTGGCGTCGTTAGGGGCCTATCTCGTGACCTTGTATCCGCTCTATGCGTGGGTGACGGCCGCTCCCTCAATCGAGCGCCTGCTGCTGACTCAGGTGATTGCGGGCGTGTTTAGTGCCACCTTTCTCGGCGTCTATTGCACGACCCTTGCGGAACTGTACCCGGTGCGAACGAGAGCCACGTCTCTCGCGATCGTCAACAACGTGGCAGTGCTGATTTTCGGCGGCTTTGCGCAGTTTTTCGTGACCGGCCTGATCAAGCTGACTGGCTCGCCGTTAGCGCCGGTGTTCTACGTGATGATTGGACTGACGCTGGGGCTGATATCGGTAATTTTTATGAAACGCCAATCGCGGGATGAGTCCGCGACGGCTCAGCTTGGGACGCTTGAGTCGTGAAGGCCAGCGTAAAAGTCAGATCAGAAGCAAGCTTAAAAGGAGTGTAGTGTGAGTAACCATCATCCAGAAGGCGATGTCGTCGACCAGATTGCTGATCCGGCAAATCCGCAGATCGCGCGGGACATCCGGCAACATCGGCCGAAGATCGTCGACTTTATCCAGGCTACGTTTGATGCCCTGTTTGTCGACGAACCCGGCAACTTCGATTTGCGTCTGCGCTTCTTATGTGCCGCCAAGGTCGCAGCGTTGACCGAGGAAGCAGGGCTGGCGCGTTTTTATCTTGACGCGCTTGAGGGTATTGGGCCGCTCGATACGGACGCTAAAGAAGATGCGTTGGAGAAAGCGGTGTTTGAACACACCACGCGCGTAACGTCTGCCCCGGCATCGTGTGATCAAGCTGCGCTCGACGCCTTGCACGCAGTGGGTATGACGGAGTACGAAATCGTCACGCTTTCGCAACTGATCGGCTACGTATCGTTTCAGGCGCGTCTGATTCTCACGGTGCGTGCGCTTGCCGGCGTCGAACGTGCTACGGCAACCACGAAGAGTGGCTCTAGGAATTTCGTTCGTCATAGCGGCTTTACCGCCGAGCCGATCGAATGGGCATCGTGGCTCACGCCGGTGGATCTCGCCACGGCCACGCCCGATCAACTGGCGGTCCTCGACGAAAGCGGCCCGACGGCCCGCACTTCACCTTACTACCTGACGCTCGTTCACAATCCCGCGGTACTGCGGCAACGTAGCGGCACGTATAACGCCATCATGTATGCGCCGGGCGGACTGCCGCGCGCCGACCGGGAACTGGGGGCATTGGTTGTTTCCACCTTAAACGGCTGCCCGTATTGCGCATCCGTGCATGCACAAAGACTGAATCAGTTGACGAAGGAGTCGGATCTCGTCACACGCGTGTTTGCCGATCCCGTTAACGGCGGCGCAAACGAGCGGGAGCGCGAACTGATGCGCTACGCACGCCGGCTGACGCTCGAGTCCGGTGAGTTTGGTGTAGACGACGTGACGCGGCTTCGCTCGCAAGGCATGAGTGATGGCGAGATCCTCGACTACTCGCACGCTGTGGCCATTTTTGCGTGGGCAAACCGTCTGATGCAAACGCTTGGCGCACCCATTCTTCCCAACCGGCGGGACGGCGGCGAAGCAGGGGCGGGTCATGCGTGAATCCGCCTTGACCCGCCTTAACTCGCTCGATGACCTGGAGGCGCGGCTAGCACAAGATCTGCAGTGGCTGTGCCTGCCGCCGGCAGGCTGGTCGCCGCGCAGAACGATTGACGGTGCTGCCGTGACCGATGTCCTGATCGTCGGCGGCGGCATGTGTGGCCTTGCTGCGGCGGGAGCACTGAAGCTGCTTGGCGTCGACAACATGCGCATCGTCGACAAGGCGCCGTTGGGCACGGAAGGACCGTGGATTACTTTTGCACGCATGGAAACGCTGCGTTCGCCTAAAGATCTGACCGGCCCGTGTCTCGGCTTGCCGTCGCTGACGTTTCGGGCGTGGTACGAGGCGCAGTTCGGCACAGATGCCTGGCAGTTGCTCGACAAGATTCCGCGTGTGCAGTGGATGGATTATCTGGTCTGGTACAGACGCGTACTGGGCCTTGAAATCGAAAGCGAGACGACGGTACTGGCAATTCGTCCTGCAACGCCCGCGAATAGCGTACTCGAAGTGACATTAGCGACGCCCACTGGAGAAGAACGGGTGCTGGCGCGCCATGTCGTGCTTGCCACGGGGCGCGACGGCGGCGGCCAGCCACAGGTCCCGGCGATGGCGAAAAAATTGAGCAGGCAGCGTTGGGCACACTCTGCTGACGAAATCGACTTCGCCGCGTTGCGGGACAGGCGCGTGGCCGTGGTAGGCGCGGGCGCTTCCGCAATGGACAATGCAGCGACCGCATTGGAGGCGGGCGCCGCGCGCCTGGACATGTTTATCCGGCGCAAAGACCTGCCGCGAATCAACAAGCTGACCGGTGTCTCCAGCCCGGGTCTCGCGCACGGCTTCGCGTCGCTACCCGACGCCTGGAAATGGCGCTTCAATAGCTATGCGATGGCGACCCAGACCCCGCCTCCGCGCAGCAGCACGCTGCGGGTCTCACGCCATGAGCAGGCATATTTCCATCTGGGCAGCCCGGTTGAAGATGTGGTCGAAGAGGGCAACGAGTTGGTGGTGCAGACACCGCGTGGCCGCTATACGCTCGACTTCATCATCTTCGCCACGGGCTTCACGACAGACCTGCAGGTGCGCCCGGAGCTTGCGACGGTAGCCGGCAACATCCGGCTCTGGAAGGATGCGTTCGACGCCTCGCAGGAAGGACCGAACCACGAACTGGCCAATTCGCCTTATCTTGGTGCTGCGTTCGAGTGTCAGGAAAAGGTCGCGGGAAGCTGTCCGTCAGTGAGCCGCATTCACCTCTTCAACTACTCCGCGCTCGCCAGTCAGGGCAAGCTGTCGGGCGATATTCCGGCGGTGAGCATCGGAGCCGAGCGGCTCGCACAGGGCATCGTCTCACGCATGTTCTGTGACGATTGCGACGAGCATTACGCGGCGTTGCAGGCTTATGCCAAGCCGGAGCTGTTCGGCGACGAATGGACCGACGCGGACGAAGAACAGCGTTCGTTGGACGACGCGCCTCAAGCAAAGGCATCCTAAAGAAGAACCAGGTCTTCCACGCGCACATCGCAGACCAGCATGTAGCCCGGCGCGTGCGTAATGCAAATGGGGGGCCGCGCCTCGATGGTCGCGGCCTGCGGTGTCACACCACAGCCCCAGAACACGGGCTGCTCACCGTCGAGGATCTCGGTGGGTTCTCCCTCGTCCGGAACGGCCACGTCGCGGATTCCTATCGCCGCGGGGTCGCCCATGTGGACGGGGGCACCATGCGCGCCGGGCAGCCCGCCGCATACCTCATATGCAATCGCTGCTTCCTGCGGCGTGTAGGGTCGCATCGACACGATCATCGGGCCGCGAAACCGTCCAACCGGTTGCGTCTGGATAGAGGTGCGATACATCGGGACGACCTTGCCCTCGTCGACATGGCGTACGCGCAAACCGGCCACTTCCAGCGCATGCTCGAATGACAGCGAGCAGCCAAGCACAAAGCCGACGAAATCGTCCTGCCAGAGGGTGGAGATGTCATCGAGCTCTTCTGCGAGGACGCCATCGCGCCATACCCGGTAGCGCGGCAAGTCGGTGCGCAGGTCGACGTCGTCACCGAGCATGGGGACGAGGCTTGTGCCGGCCCGTGTCATGCCGATCAGCGGGCAAGGCGTGGGATTGGCCCGGCAGTAGCCCGCGAAGTCATCCGCCCACGTCTGCGGCAGGACGACCAGATTGCCTTGCGCGTAGCCCGGCGCCATGCCGCTCGTGTTGCCATTGAAACCCGCGCGGATTCCAGCGCGTGCGCCTTGCGGAGTCAGCGCCCATGCGGGCGTCGGCGAGATTTCAGGTGAATTGCGCTTGAGACGTTCCATGAAGCTCACTCCCGATCCGATCGCGCTACTGCAATGACTCCGACGCAGTTTCGCGCGTCCTGGTGAGCGTCAAAAGACCGATCAATGCGGCCGCGACCAGCAGGAACGCCGGGCTCAGCAGGTTGCCGGTCGAGCCGATCAGTGCGGTGGCGATATAGGGCGTCACGCCGCCGCCGAGCATCGCGCCGAAGTTAAAGCTGAACGCGGTGCCGGTATAACGGACGCGGGTTGGAAACTGCTCCGCGTAGGTCGGGTAGCCCACCGATTGCACGATCGGCATCGGCAGCGCCACGATAAACATCGCGAGGAACGCGAGGCCGATGTTCTGGTGATTCATCAGCATCATCATCGGAAAGACCAGCACGATATACGCAGCGAAGCCGATGGCCAGCACTTTGCGGCGTCCAATGCGGTCGGACAGGCCGCCCCATACGGGCATCAGCACGGCCATCGAGAGGCTGACCAAGGACATGAGCCAATACACACTGGTCTTGTCGTACTTCAGGTAGGTGATCATGTAGATGTTCATGAACACAAAGCCCACCCAGTACCCGGCATTCTGTCCAAACGAAATCAGGAAGACCTTGAGCATCGCCGCACGGTGGTGCGTGAAGACTTCTTTCAGTGGGGCTTTCACCGGCTTGCTCTGTTCGAGGGTCTTCCTGAACACGGCCGATTCTTCGATGCGTTTGCGCACGTAAGCCGAAACCAGTACGAGCGGGAGCGCCATCAGAAACGGAATGCGCCAGCCCCAGTCGTGCAGCTGCGCGCTGCTCATGAAGCCGCTCGTCAAGCCGCAGACGGCTGCGGCGAGTGCGCCGCCAATCGCCACACCCACCGGCGTCGCCGCGCCATAGAAACCGCGCCGGCCGCGCGGCGCGCATTCCGCCACGTACGCTGCGGAACCGGTCACCTCAGCGCCGGCGAAAAAGCCCTGCGCGAGACGGACCATCAGGAGTGCGATGGGGGCCAGTCCTCCCACGAGAGAAGCAGTGGGCAGCACACCCACCGCTCCGGTGGCGACGCCCATGCCGATCACCGTCACGATCAAGACGCTACGGCGTCCTACCTTGTCGCCGAGGCGTCCAAGTACGATACCGCCGACCGGGCGCATCAGAAAGGCCGTGCCGAAGATCGCCAGAACCGAGAGCAGGGCGGCCGTGCCGTTGCCTGCTGGAAAGAACAGCGGGCCGATGATGGATGCCATGTATCCATAAACACCGAACTCGTAATACTCGATTGCCGTTCCGGCGGCCGCGGCAAGCGCTGCCTTGCGAGCGGCACTCCTCGTCGCCGATGCGGAAGGCATCGCGTCTGTTTCGAAGTGTGCAGTTGAGGCGTTCGGCATGATCATCGGTTCCAGAGTGGGGGGTAGTCAGCTTGACGCCACACAAAGCTGCTCTAGTGCTGCGAAGCTTCTTTGCTGGGACAACATCAGTCGTTGGGCGGTACCCAGGTCGACGAGCGTGAGGCGAATGGTCTCGCCGGGCATCTTTTGTGCGAGCCGCGGCAGATCGACTGCACAAACATGGCCGATCTTCGGATAGCCGCCGGTCGTCTGGCGGTCTGCCATCAAAATGATTGGCTGGCCGTCGGCGGGAACCTGGATCGAACCAAAATCGACCGCTTCCGATATCACTTCGCGCGGCGCCGTCAGCTCGAGCTTCTCGCCTTCGAGTCGATAACCCATCCGGTCCGACTGCGGCGAGATCCGATACGGTGCAGCCTCGAGCGCTTGCTGGGCGTGCGATGAAAAGCAGGACCACTCACGACCGCGAATCACCCGTATGGGCGAATCGGACGGCAATGCAACCTGATCGTCGAACGCCTGGCTCAGGCTTCGTGCCGCTTGCGACAGCTTTGCCAGCCTGCTGGACGGTGCCAGTTGACTCAAAGAAAGCACATCGCCTTTTTTCAATGGACGTCCTGCGTGGCCGCCGTAAGCGCCGCGCGTGTAGGTGCTGGCGCTGCCCATCACCGGATCGAAGACGAATCCACCTCGCACCGCAAGGTAAGCACGCGTCCCAAAGCTGCGCTTGCCGAACGAAAGGTCGCTTCCTTTCGCAACCGCAACCATATGATCGACAGGAAGAGGCTCGCCATTCAACAAAGCGCCGAGGTCCGCGCCGCTGAGCGCGATCACCGCGTCTTCGTGAAACCGGAGCGTCGGGCCCATCAACGTAATCTCGAGCGTCGCGGTAGACGGCAGATTACCGACCAGTGCATTGGCGAGACGATGCGCGCGCTCGTCCATCACGCCGTTGACGGGGATGCCGAGGTGACGATAAGCAGTCCGACCGAGATCCTGAAAGGTGCTCAACGCACCGGGCTTGATGACTTCGATACTCATCGCGCCGCTCCTGCGTTGTGACTGATGGTTTCGAACTGCTCTGGCGTGATCGGCACGAAGCGAACCTGGTCTCCCGCATTGACGAGGCAAGGCGCTTCTCGCGCCGGGTCGAACAGTGCAAGCGGGGTCCGTCCGATCAGATTCCAGCCGCCGGGCAACGTCAGCGGATAGATCACGGATTGCCGGTTAGCGAGACCGATCGAACCTGGGGCGACAGCGGTGCGGGGCGTTGCACGCCGCGCGGGACTCAGTCTGGTGTCGAGCATGCCGAGGTAGGGATGCCCTGGAGCGAAGCCGAGCATCATCACGTCCACGAGCGCTCCGCTGTGCAGTTCGATGACCTCGTGCTCAGAAAGGGCACAGGCGTGAGCCACTTCGGCGAGATCCGGCCCATGTTCGCCACCGTAGCAAACGGGTATCTCGACCACGCGTCGTGCTGCCTCTTGCGTGGCGTCGACTGTTTTCAACAGACTGTTCAGCGCTTCGACGAGTGCGTCATAGGGTGCCAGACTGGTGTTGTCTAGCGGCACCCGATGCGGCGCATAGTGAATGCCGACAGTCGTCATGGCCGGGACGATACCGGTCACGTACGGCAGGTTTTCCGCCGCGATGCGCGCGGCGAAATCGCGCGCGCTGCGGTTTGCGGCGACGCGGTCCCCGGCATGCAGTTCGATGATCAGCAGACGCTCGCCGGAAGCGTGGAGCGTCCATGCGGCTGCATCGGACGCGCTGCGTTTTACTTCATCATTGACGGGTATCGCGGCGCTCACGTTAATACTCCTCCAGCCGTTTGCGTTGCCGCAAACGGGTCTTGAGCCTGTAAAAGGGGGAAGGGCTGCTGCCTGGTTATATTGGCTTACTTGGCAAACAGCGATTCGATGTTCGCGAAGGCCTTCATCTCAAGCGCGTTGCCCGACGGATCGAGGAAGAACATCGTGGCTTGCTCGCCCACTTCGCCCTTGAAGCGGATGTACGGTTCGATGATGAATTGCATGCCCGCGTCCGTGAGTTTTTTCGCTGCGGCGTGCCATTGCTCCATGGGCAATACAACGCCGAAATGGCGCACCGGGACCGCGTGGTCGTCCACGGCGCTCGTCTGGCGATGGCCGACTTCGTCCGGCGCGAGATGGGCCACGATCTGGTGGCCGTAGAAGTTGAAATCCACCCAGTCTTCCGAGCTGCGGCCTTCGGGGCAGCCGAGGAGGTCGCCATAGAACTCGCGTGCAGCGGCAATGCTGTGCACCGGGAAGGCGAGGTGAAAGGGGGGCACGGCAGTCGTGGTGTCGCTCATGTTGGGATCCTCAGGTAGTTCAATGTGGTGCCACGCAAACCAGTCTAGGGATGACAAAAATAGTGGAATAGCGATATATTTTTGTCCTCAGCAACAATAAAATCGATCAATCCCACCATGATGCGAGAGCTCAAAACCTTTCTGGCTGTCGTGCGTTACGGCACTTTCGCAAGTGCCGGCTCTCATATCGGGCTGACGCAATCGGCGGTGAGCGCGCAGATCCAGCGTCTGGAGGAGGACCTGGGCTATCCGTTGTTCGAGCGGACCGGCCGCTCGGCGACGCTCAATGCGGCCGGCAAACATACGGTCGAGGTGGCCGAGGAACTGCTCTCGGTGTACGCGCGCCTGGCCGATCGCGGCGGTGTGGCGGAGCAGTCAGGCCTGCTGCGCGTCGGGGCGATCGCGTCGGCGCAAGGTTCGTTTCTGGTTAGCGCCATTCAACGCTTCAGGCAGGATTCGCCGGGTTGGCGCATTCGTGTCATTCCGGGCGTGTCGTTGAATCTGCTGGCTCACGTGGACTCGGGGGAGGTGGACGTGGCGGTGATCATCAAACCGCCGTTCGCGCTGCCGGCCGAATTGAAGTGGCGCACGCTGACTCTGGAACCGTTCGTCTTGCTCGTGCCGCGTGAACTGGCTGCTCGCCCGTGGCGCTCGGTGCTCAAATCGGAGCCTTTTATTCGCTACGATCGCAATTCGTTCGGCGGCCGGCTGGTGGATCGCTTTCTACGAAGGATCCGTGTGACGGTGCACGACGTCGTTGAACTCGACGAATTGCAAGGGATAGTCGGGTTGGTGGCCCAAGGCGTTGGTGTCGCGATTGTGCCGCAGGCGGCCGGACTCTATATGCCCGACACGGTGGCCGCATTGCCGCTTGGCGATGACGACGTGTTTTTTCGCGAGATCGGGCTGGTCGAGCGTAGCGGCCGTCATGAGCAGGCCGCGGCAGCTGAGTTTGCCGAGTGCCTGTGCGAGGTGACGAGTGGCCGGCGCTAGACGCCGGGATTCATTAAGCGTGAGTGTGGGCGGATGAAGCGGGCGTCGTCATCGGCCATACTGTGAAAGTAACGTTGCTGGAGTTCACACCATCATGAAGCCCTTTTGCTTCGCAGCGGTTCTCGTCGTGTTCATCGCCGGCTGTGCCTCGACGTCGGCGCCCGTCGATAGTCAAACCGCCCAGCCGGGCCCGGCCGACACGGATAGCTACATTTTGCATACGCCCGACCGTTTGATGCCGGGTGACTCCACCTCGAGGCCACCGAGGCTCAGCGTCGGCGTGAGCTATCCCGACACGCAACTGATTCTGCCGTGGTTCCTCAATGACATCATCAACGTGATTAACTATCGCTAGCCCGGCAGCGAGTTTCGAATCGCCTTTCGTAAGGAGTCCCGGATGAACCTGCAGTCCCTGAATACCCCGGCAGCAGTGATCGACGTCGCACGCATGCAACGCAACATCCAACGGATGCAACAACGCCTGGATTCGCTCGCTGTGCGTTTCAGGCCGCACGTCAAAACTACCAAGTGCTTGCAGGTGGTTGAAGCACAGATCGCCGCGGGTGCACGAGGCATCACCGTGTCGACGCTCAAGGAAGCGGAGCAGTTCTTTGCGGCGGGCATTCGGGACATCGTGTACGCAGTCGGCATGGCACCGGACAAACTCGGCCGCGCGCTGGCACTGCGCCGGAAAGGCTGCGATCTGAAGATCGTTGCCGACAGCGTCGCGTGTGCCGAAGCCATCGGAGCATTCGGCCGTGAGCAAGGTGAAGCGTTTGAGGTATGGATCGAAGTGGATGTCGACGGTCATCGCTCGGGCATCGCTCCGGACGACGATCTGCTTATCAACGTCGGCAAAGCTCTGGTTGAGAGCGGTATGCGCCTTGGTGGCGTCATGGCCCACGCGGGATCGAGCTACGAATACGATACGCACGACGCGCTCGTGCGTATCGCGGAACAGGAGCGTGCTGGCGCAGTTCGCGCGGCTGAGCGGCTTCGCGCTGCCGAAATGTCGTGCGAGGTGGTGAGCATCGGATCGACACCCACGGCGCTGTCCGCCGAAAATCTCGCAGGCGTGACTGAAGTCCGCGCTGGCGTATATGTCCTGTTCGATCTGGTCATGCATAACGTCGGCGTCAACGAAACATCCGAGATTGCGCTGAGTGTCTTGACGACTGTGATCGGCCACCAGGAAGAGAAAGGCTGGGCGATCGTCGACGCGGGCTGGATGGCCATGAGCCGTGATCGCGGGACCCAGCGGCAGAAGCGGGATTTTGGCTACGGCCTTGTCTGCGCGGAAAGCGGCGAAGTATTGGGTGACTATCTGATGAGTGGAGCAAATCAGGAGCACGGAATAATCTCGCGAACGGGGCAGCCCGATCATGAGATCGCCCGCCGCTTTCCGATCGGCACGCGACTGCGTATTCTGCCCAATCATGCCTGCGCCACTGGCGCGCAGCATCCCGCGTATCAGGCGCTCGTCGAGGACGGGAACGTTGAGGAGTGGCCGAGGTTTTACGGTTGGTGATCCGATCGTTCATCTTCGACGTCGTTCATTCCCGGAACTCGGCGAGACGTTGCTGGATGCCGGCCACCGATCCCACAAGCGGCACAAGCAGCAACGGAATCAGAAGGATCCACAGCAGGCGCGCCTCGTTCGCGGCGCGCGCGACCGCGGCGTCGAACTGATCCTGATTGATGTCCGTGGTTTTATTTAACGTCGCCACGAATCGCTCAAATGCGCCTTCGGACTCCATCGTGGTTGTGCCCAGATCGAGTGCAACCGCGTTGCTGTGTAGCCCGGACGACTCGAGATCCCGAATCCGGCTATCGATCCGGGCATAGTCGAGCCATGCGGCAACGGTGGCGCGTGCAGCCTGTTCCTCGCCGTCAAAGGTGATATTGTCCAGCTCCTCGTTGAGCAGTCCGACGCTTTTAGGGCGGGGTGCACGGGGCGACAACTGGCTCATATCGGCGCGCTCCGGCGTCAGCAGCATTGTCGCTGAACGCTGGAAATTGCCTGCCGGTTCGGCCTTTTCGTCCTTGTCGCGCGTGAGCAGGTAGATACTCTCCTGCGAGTGGGCGTTGTAGGCCAACGCTTTCGCCTGCGACAGGGCAAACACCGAGTCAAACGCATCTTCCTTGGCGATCTGGATGTTCGACAGAAAATTCGTTCCGCATGCGCCAAATGCAATCGCGCATAGAACCAGCGCTACCGTACCGGCGGCAATCCACGGGTTGATGACGCGCCGGAAGGTGGCAAGCAGATACCGCTGCGTATGGAGGAGCAGAAGCAGGAGGGCAATGGAGACCGCGCAGAACGCTATCAGCCATATCCGCGCGGCCGTCCGGCCGTCGGAGTAGGCGTTGTCCAGATGAGCGAAATTTGCTGCCGCCAGATCATCCACGGCTGGAATGATGTGCTCCCGGATAACGTCGTCGGCGGCACGTATGTCGTAAATATTGCCGCCATCCGCCAGTGCCGAACCTTCGAGCGTCTGATACAGGGAGAGGTTGTCGAGGGCGCGCAGGATCGGCTGACGTTCCGCGTCGCCGTAGGCAATATTCTGTGACGCGGCGACGAGATAGTCATTGGCCAGCTCGATTGCCGCACGATAATCGCTAATGCTTTTGCCGTTTGTGCCTTCTGCGCTGACAAACGCCCTGAGGAAATCGGTATGCGCATCGCTTAACGTACCGCGGATATTCTCGGCTGCGACGATCGACGGTTCCGATTCGTAGCCGATTGTCTGGACGATGGAATGAAATGCGTGCCACGTGAAGAAGCCAGTGGCTGTCACTAGCAGGCAAAGCGCGACGATGCCGGCCCGTAGCGTGCGCAACGTCGAAGGCACACGCGCAAACGTATTCACCTGCGCTCTAGGTGCGTTCACATGAAGCGCCTGGGTTGTAGACACATTTATCTCCCGAATCGATGACAGCCTGATTTACTCCGGTTATCGACAGCTTGCCATGTCGAAGCACATAGCCGTGGTAAAAATGCCAAAACGTCCAGCGTCACAATTTTGAAAAAATATCCACCGGCGTTTCTGTGTGCGAGTATGGATCAACTAGCTTCTAATCTGAAGGTCATGATCCACGGGGGGCTCCATGAGTAGCCAGGTACTCAGTTGGGCAGCGGTGCCGCACAATGGCGACGGCGTCGTCTTCCAGGTTCGCATTGCCCATGGACTTCAACGTTTCTACCTGTCGCGCCGGGTGCTCGAGAATGTATTCGACCTCGAGCCGCGGGCTTCGGACGCGAGACAACTCCAGCTTTTCTATCAATTCCTGAACCGCATTCTGACCCGAGCCACTGCGAAACGGTCGATCGCGGGGTCGGACACGCTTCAACTCCAGGCCACTGATTTTTCGCCGCTGCGTACCGAGGAAAGCAGATCGAACCGGCACGCAGTCGAGCAGACTGCGGCTTGAGCGCTTGCCGGGTAAAGGCGGTGTAGACGCCTATTTGCTCTGGATCTGCCGACCCAGAGGCGCGAGCGGGCCGACCGGGATGAATTCGTACTGCGCGAAGCCGCCTGTCACGGGCGGCAGCGTGTCCGGCTCCGCTTTTGCTTCGTCGACCGAATCGACGTTCATGGGGAAAATCACACCCGTCGCGTCGTGGCTTGACAGCCGGCCCACGCGACATCGTGATCCATGGAAAGTAAGCAGGACTACCTGGGAACGCTGTCCAATACGAGTCGCGCCAGCGCCACCGTTGGTGTCTAAAAATATCCAATTACGACGCTCGGAGCTATACGCGGATTTGCCGTACGCCCACAAGATCGGCAGGGACTCTCGGCGCACCGAGTTCGGGCAGGTGGGCTACCGGTTCAGCTGGTGAGCTTGGGACGCGATTTGTCGGCCTCCAGCCGGCGCGTAATGAGGCGGACCAGGTAGGTGGCAAACTCCGGATCCTGGTAGTACATCCGCATGGCGTCGGTCGCCGACACCATCAGCAGTTCGCAGTCGCTCTTGCAGACAGCCGTGCAGGTGCGGCGATGGTCCGGGGAAAACAGCCCAATTTCTCCCAGTATGGTGCCAGCCCCCACTTCGACCCCGATCTCCTGAAGACCGATTGTCCCACGCACAATATAGTAGAGCGCATCGCTCGGCGCGTTCTTGTGGAACAGCACGTCGCCACGTCTGAAGTGGCTGGGAGACAGGTGCGAGAGCAACCGCTTGATGGTGAGCTGAGCGTCGAGCGCATGATGAAGCTGTGCATCGCCAACCTTTTCCAGCCGTGCGGCCGCGATGCTGGCCTGGCCGCGGCTGCCGACCTTCAACGCCTTGTACACCGTGTACAGGTGCACTTTCACGGTTCCTTCCGCAATGTTGAGTTGCCGCGCGATCGACTTGTTCGACTCCCCGCGCGCCGCGAGCGCCAGCACTTCGATCTGGCGCGGCGTAAGCACAGCGCCGTTGGCGGCGGATGCCGTGGTGGCGCGTGAGGCGGCCTGCGCAGCGGTAGGCGAAACGATCTTGTTTGCGAACGCGAGCAACGCCGGCGGCAGGTACGTGGCGCCCGCCAGCACGATCCGCAGAGCGCCCAGTAGCGCACTGGCGGACTCCGATTTGCTCACACACCCTGTCACGCCGGCCGCAATGAAAGTGTTGATCGTCTTCTGACCAATCTCGTTCAGCAGCGCGAGGGCAGGCAAAAGCGGAATGTTGCAACGCAACGCGTCCAGCGCTTCAAGCGCTTCGCTTTTGTGCTCGCCGTCCAGTACCAGCAGATCGGCGCTCGAGCCGCTGTCGAAAGCGCCCGTTCGGTAGTCCACACATGTCACTTCAGTGCGTGGCGCGAGTTCGGCGAGCAGACGCGCAACGCCCTCGCGAAACAGACCGGCAGGCGCAACGAAAATGATATGCATAAGCCTCGATTTTTTTGGAACGGTTAACCTTACCCGCGTCTGCGCCTGGCGGGCCTCGTACCTGTATTCGTATGAACTAAGACAGAAACAGAACCTGCTGCGCCCGATGACGCGTCGGTGTTCGTTATACAACACACTTAACGAATTCGCATTCGTCCATTAACCCGGCCGTAACGAGGCCGAGACATGCTATTCGCGGCGCGCGAACGCGAACGCTGGGCGAATACAGATTTCCAGCGCAATGCCACCATTGCATGTAAAGTAAATGTAGGTATTTTATTGTCTGCGGGAGGGGAGAGGTGGGCGAGACCAGCGCATTCATTCCGACGGGGCTTTCACGCTACGTACCGCGACACCTGTTGACGGCGGGAACGTGTGAGACCCCGAGTGCGCGTGAGTTCCGGGGCGTGGCGATGATGGTGGACATCGCGGGCTTTACCGAGCTCACCGAAACATTTGCGCGCGAAGGGGTAGCGGGTGCGGAACGCTTGTCGGCGATCCTTGACCGTTACTTTGGAAGAATGACCGGCATCTCGATCGCGCACGGGGGTGATGTTCTGGATTTCGTCGGCGACGCCATCCGCGTGATATGGGAATACGACGCGACACCGGATGCGACCGCGCGGCTCGCCGTGCAGTGTGGCCTGCAGCTGCAACGTGCGTTACCGGAAATCATCGCGGAAACCGGTGTGCAAATGCGTCAACGGGTATCGCTTGCAGAGGGCACGCTCACGCATCTGACTGTCGGCGGGGTCGGCGGGAAGTGGTACAGCCTCACCGCAGGCGGCCCAGTGGCCGAGGCGGCGGCAGCCAATCATAAGGGCAGTGCGGACGAGGTCGTAGTATGTGAATCGTTGTGGGACATGGTGAAGGCGCATTTTGTTGCCCGAGCACTGCCGTGCGGCGCTGCTTCCATCACGGAACAATACGGTCCCGTATTGGCGCCTTTACCGCCGCCGCTGGAGGAGCCCGGTCCACCATCCGGCACGCTGGAAAAGTTTTTCGGGCATCACTTTCTGGAACGCGTACGCATGGGCGGCGGGCGTTGGTTCGGAGAGTTCAGGAATATCACCACGCTATTCATCGGGCCGTCCATCGTCGATTATTCTGGCGAGAATGCATTGAGCCTTCTGCAAGCTGCGGTAGCCAGCACGCAAAAAGTACACGAACGTTTTGGCGGCGCCCTCACCGAACTCTCTGCGGATGACAAGGGGCTCACGCTACTTTCGGTATTCGGCTTGCCGGGCATGGCGCACGAAGATGACGCAGTTCGCGCGGTGGCCGCCGGGCGAGCGCTTGCCGCCGCAATGCGCGAGCGCGGAATTCCGCTCAGCATGGGCATCACTTCGGGACTGGCTCTTTACGCCGACCGCGGCGGCAACGAGCGCCGCCATGCGGGACTGACGGGTGGGGTGGTGAACCGCGCCGCACGGCTCATGACCGCTGCGCATGGCCGCGTACTGTGCGACAGGGCAACACGCGACGGCGCCGCGCGCGAATTTCAGTTCGAAGCGTGCGACCCTGTCTCGGCCAAGGGCTTCGCTGAAGTTGTCGCCGTCTGGCAGCCGCGGGCAGGTGCGGCGAGTGAGGGACATTCGTTCGCGGGCGTATCGGTCGGCCGCGAGAAGGAAGCACAACAATTATCGCTTGCGCTCGATGAGGTCATTGCAGGGCACGGCGACGCTATCGCTTTGTGCGGTGAGGCGGGCCTCGGTAAGACCCGGCTCATTGCAGATATGGCGGCCAATGCGCGTGAGCGGGGCGCTTCAGTCATCTGGAGCGCAGGCTTTGCGCTGGAATCGATGTCGGTTTTCTACGTCTGGCGACACATCCTCGCGCAACTGCTTTGCGGCACAGGCAAGTTCGACCCTGTACTGGCGAGCCGTACTGCCGCAAATCTTGTTGTGGACGACGAAAACCTCACGTCATGGTTGCCACTCCTTAACGACGTCATGCCGTTCCAGCTCGCCGATACGGAGCTCACGCGGGAGATGGTCGGCCACGCGAGAGCCGAGGGCTTGCGGATGCTCGTTACGGCGCTTGTTTCGCGCTCATCGCGCGATACGCCCATATTGCTGATTGCCGACGATCTGCATTGGTTCGACAGCGCATCCGCGGCCATGCTTCTGGAACTCGCGATCGCGCGACCGCCGGGTCTTCTGCTGCTGGCCGCCACGCGGCCGCTCGACGACTCAGCCGCTGTCGAGGCGCATCAGGTTGTCCGCGAGTCGCGCTGTATTCACTTACCCGCTCTCACGCGAGCGGCCTTGAGCGTATTGATCGCCGACCGTCTGGGTGCGGCGGAGGCAACGCACGAGCTTGTCGATTTCGTAGTGGAGCGCACGGAGGGAAATCCGCTGTATGCCGAAGAGGTTGTTGCGGCGCTTCACGTCTCCGGTTATCTCGAGATGACCGACCGTGTTGCAGCGTTTTCTGCCGAGGCTGAGAGCGAAGCCAATGCCATGCTGCCTGAGGGATTGCGCGGCGTGATCGTCAGCCGGCTCGATACGCTCGGCGCTGCCGAACAGCTCATGTTGAAGATCGCGGCCGTGATCGGGCAGGAGTTTTCGCTCAAGATGCTCCGCGATCTGTTTCCTGGCGAGCAAGGCACGGCCGATCTCATCGCCCTCGCACGGGTGCTTGAGCGCGAAGACGTCGTGTACCCCGTAGGCGACGAGAACGACTGCTACCGTTTCAAGCACGTCCTGGTGCAGGATGCAGTGTACGAACTGCTGCCGTACTCGCTGCGCCGGGAACTGCATCGCGACATAGCGGACTGGGTCGAACGCAACGAATCGCACGATCTCGAGCCGCACTTCGCGGCACTGGCGTCCCATTGGGAACGCGCGCGGAACATTCCTGCTGCCGTGACGTATCTCGAGAGGTCTGCAGAGCTTTCGTTGAAACACTATGCGAACCGCGACGCTATCAGGCAGGCGGAGCGGGCGATCAGGCTTGCTAACGAATACAAGCTGCCGCCGGATCGGGAAGGCGAGATGCGTTGCGAGGCGATGCTCGGAGAAGCGCATATCGAGCTGTTTCAATACGGTGCGGCCAGGGATCACTTCAATCGTGCACTCGTGTGCGCTGGCCGGGCGGTACCGCGTTTCGCCGGGACGATGGTCGCGGACCTTGCCTGGCAACTAGTCCAGCAATTGAGCGCGCGTGCGGGCCTGATGCGAGGACGGAGCGCAGATCCGCTGCTGCCGCGGATCTCGCACATTCACGAGAAACTCAGCGAAATCGCGTACTTCAACAGCGGAAAGCTGTCGCTTCTGCATGCGACGCTGACGTCGCTCAATCTTGCCGAACGCTCCGGCAGCGTGCGTGAGGCTGTGAAAGGCTTCGCCGCCATGGCGATCGGCTTCGCCGGCGCGGACCTGCGCTGGCTATCGCAGGTCTACAACCGGCGTTCGCTGGCGTTGGCAGAGGAGCAGGGCGGTATCGACGATATCGCTTACGCTAACGTGGTGAGTGGCGTGTACTGGGCGGCCGCTGGCAGCTGGGAACAGGCCGTGGAATGTTTGAATTACTCGGCGTCGCTCTATGCGCGTCTCGGCTCAATCGAGCGCTGGCAACAATCGATTGCCGGTTTGTGCGCTGTTGCTCTGGCGCGAGGGCAATTGACCCATGCCAAGGAGTGGCTGGACAAATTGCGTCCTGCACGCCATGACATGCCGGCGCAAATAGCGGCTTACCTGCATGGCTTCGATACCTCGCTCGCGCTGGCGCAAGGAGGTCCGTTGGAGGAGCTGGTGATCCGCCTCGACAAGGTGATTGGCGCGCGCGAGCTGGCGCAGTTCGACCGGATATTCTGCCAGGGCTTGATCGCGGCGTCCTATTGGCGGCTAGGCGATCGCGTGCGCGCGGTCGAGTCGGCTCAAGCGGGCCTCGACAACCTGTCGGCAGGCGTGCCTGTCGCGTGGTATGTGACGGACGGAATTGCCGGCATTGCGCAAACCCTGATCGATGCTTCGGAGTGCGGATTGGCGAGTCGGCGCGATGCGCAACGCGCATGTCATATCCTTGCGCAATATGCGCGCGCAACGAAGGTAGCCGCGCCGCGTGCCGCCTTGCTTGCGGGCAGGTTGGCGGCAACCCGGCATGACAGACGTTTCGCTCTCGCATGCTGGCGCAGAGGGCTTGCCGCCGCACGCGCGCTCGGCGCCGGCTATGACGAGGCGGTGTTGCTGTACGAACTCGGCAACCACAGTCCGCACGATAGCTCTGAAAGAACCGAGTTTCTGGAGCAGGCGCGTGTTCAGCACGAACGCATTGGTGCACCGCCATTGCAGACGTGAGAAAACTGCCGCAAACCTGACACTGAAAGATCGCTACCCCTCAGTGGTCACTCTCGCCCTTGATGATGGGCGGATATCCGCTAATTGCACGCGAAGCCTGCATGCCGCCCATGATGGCGCCCTCCACGCAACCGGCGTTGATGCCTGTCTTGAGCCAATCGCCTGCAAGATACAGGTTGCTAAAGCCGGATGCATCGCTCGTTATGCGGTACTGCGTACTACCCACGGTCGAGAGCACGTAGCGGTCGGAAGGGTTGACATTCGCGCGCCAATACTGCGCGTCGAAACGCGCCAGCCCGCTGCCGTTAGTCGGATCGATCAATATCCGCCAGTCGAATAAACCTGGAGACGCCACGGCGGGCCAGAGGTTAAAGACCTCGTGCTGCAGTTGACCAAGCGCACTCAGTTTTACTTCTTCCGTGCAACGCGAGGCGTAGTTGGCATCGGTGCGGGGCGGCGAATCAGGCGTAGGCAGCGGACTGCAAAAGTAAGAGACGCTCTGTGGCACGTGACCAGTCGGCCACACTTCACGCGCCAGCAACTGATTCATCGGCGTCGTGGTGTTGAAGGGCTTGCTGAACGCGCTCAACTCGGGTTCCTCTCCGTTAGAGCCGAACACATTCCAGCCGAGGTCCCGGATGCTCTTGTTTAGCCATATCTGATAGGCCTGCGTCGCCACCGTCTTCACGTTGTCGCTGGCTGCCTTGAGGGGAACGCTCTTCTCTAGCAGCTTTGGGCAGACATGCGGCAGGGAGCCGATCGACAGTCCGTAGACAATCTTGTCGAAGTCCACTCCGCGTTTTAGCCGCTTGACCGGTAATGGCTTGCCAAACTCAGCGCTATAAATTTGCGCCCAGTCGCTCCAGTGGGATTCGAGGTCCACATCTTTGGCTTGCAGTGTGCGAGCCTGTGCCGGGTCGATCTGCTCGTAGTTCGGACAGCTCGGCCAACACTCCAGATTGGCGATATTGACCAGCGGGTTGTATTCGGTGACGCCTTCTGCAAGAGCCACCTGTTGAGTCATGACGATTTCGCCTACGCCGTCGGCGTCCGGAATCAGTTCGTCCACGTTGTGGAAGAACTGGAAGCTCACGCCACGCTGTTTTAGCACTTGATACAGCGGCGTAAAGACGGTGTCGCCCATGCCGGCCTGCATTTTCCAGATGAAGCCGCCGTGATAACCAATGGCCAACCGCAAGATGCCGCGCAGCATCGTGCCAGCCTCGATGTTCGGGCGAGCGGTGTCGCCATCCATAAAGGCGAACACGAGGTCATAGAGTCCGCGGACCGGCGCGGAATCAATCGTATAGGCTTCGTTGGCGCCGTGCTTGCGCAACCAGTCGCGGAATTCGATGTTGTTGAGGACGTCGAAGCCATGGTGCAAGACGCCGTCGGCATGCATGCCGATCAGGCTCGTGACGGCCAGATCGATGGAAATGAAGAGATGCCGCACCTTGTCGTCAATGCCCAGATGATGGGAGACGTACTGGGGCAGAGAAGCCTGAACCGTCTGCAACTCGGTTAGTACAAACTGGTGATGCTGCTTCTCCCGGAAGTGGAACACTTCGGGCAGGCGCTTCACGAATCCGATGACGCTTGCCAGAATGGCTTCTGCTTCCTCGATAACCCCTCCAGATTCCCTGGCGGCATGTAACAAATGATGGCCGAGATCGTCCAGCCATTGCCCAATCCATGCCGTTACGGTTTCCAATATTGCCGAAAATGTGATTTCCTCGTTGTGCGCCCCCGGGACACCCGGTTTGATCGGTATCTCGATCGGCCAGAACTTATAGCTGTGGTCGATATACTCGGTGAGCACAATGTAGTTCTGTGGCTTAAAAGCGTCTTCCCACTTCGCAAGCGGAGCAGTAGCAGGCCGATTGAGGGCGTCGTAGACCTTTTGCATCACGGTAAAGCCATTGTCATAAAAGCCGAACCACATATGCAGTCCGTGCTCTTCGATGCGCTGGCCCAACTCGGCATTACGTCCACTGGCACATTTTCCGCCCAGGCGCCACCCCATCTGATAGACAGTTATGTCGTAACGGTCTTGCCAGCCGGGCTGCTCGGTAAGATAAAACGCGGCAGCCATCGCGCCTGGGCCGCCGCCGAGAACGGCGATTTTCTGCGAGCTTGCCTCCGCGGTCTGGAGCAATTCTTCACCCGCTGAAATGGTGAAGTCCATATTGATGTGGAAAGGTAGGAGTACAGGCTGTTCTCCGAGCTGGAGGCCCAAGGTCTCGTCTAGCCGGAAAGTATCGAACTTGTGCAATGTGCACGCATAGGTATAGCCAAGCAATCTGGCGCTGTGCACTTTGTCGACTGTGGCGGGCGCAACAACAATGGCCTGGTACACGGCCTTAAGGCCACTGGCGTCCGGGAACTGCTTGAGAAATAGCTGATCGACGCGTGTTCGCAAAAAGAGTGTTGCGAGATCCTCTATCCCCGCCTCGTCGAGTGCAAACAGATCCTTCTCCGAGCGCAGAATGTGTAAACCCTCACGTATCACATCGATAAATCCAAGCAAGGGCCGATGCGCGTTCTGCGTATCGGTTGCAGTGACCTCGATCAGAGGGTGCATGCCTAGTTGCGTCTGAGGACTGTAGGGTTGCCAGCCTTCGGAGGAAAACTTGAATTCGCGCGGGTCCCCGCCTGGTTCCGGCATGCTGAATTGACACAGGCTCTTTGGATAGCCAAAGACTTCACGGCCGATGGAAATGGCCATAGGCACGTCGACCCATGTATACGCCGGGTAAAGAAAGACGCGCTGCAACTTCGTGGCGCCGTCTTTTTCTTCGATTTGCCCAACCGATATCCACGTGATGATGTCGGTTTCCTTACCCCAGCCCTTGTTTTCATCCGCGGGGAAGCCCGATTGGGCATGCTCCACGCGTGTGAATGTCAGCATGATGTAGGGCGACAGCACCTGAAAAGTCATCCGGCCGGCAGCCACCCGATTGAGCGTCCCGTCGACGGTAGCCTGCAGCTTTTTCAGATCCCCTTTGATAAAAAAGCCGTACATGTCGGATGCGTTGAGGTGCATGGGCGTGTGCTGCACCGGTGAGCCACTGGTGTAGATGTATGCGGGCCGTTCCGTCATTTCTCCCTCCTCTGGGGCTATCGACGACGAGTCCATTGTCAGCGCATTGTAGGCCTGGAATTTAGCTCATACATACTCTTTGAGTTCTTTGTTGAAGGGTGGCTGCACATGTTTAGACATACTCCGGTTTTTTGTCGGTGATGGCAACGCGGAAGGCGTGGCTGCCGGTCCTTTGCCTAGAGCACCTCAAACACGCTATAGACCGGCCCGTCCTTGAAGCGGTGACCCGTGCCCACCGCGATCACCCGGTTCAGAAATTCATACTTGCCAGCGGGGGCTTCGAAGACCGGATTGATGCGAAAGTAGTAGCTGGCCGGATCGACCGGTTCGCCTTTTTCGAGCCGCTGGATCACGTCGGCCGCGCCGTGGCGAATGCCGCGGTAGGCTATCGTGATGTTGACACCATCGTCGGTCTGCAGGATCAGGCGCACATCGAGCGTGGTACTGCCGTCGCTGCGCGCGCTTTGCCAGTCGCTGCCGCCGTCGAGCACCTTGCCGCTCAGGCGCTCGCCCGCAAAGGTGCCGGACGGCACGATGCCGATGCGGCGAAACGTTCCCGGCGTGTCGCCGACGATGACGATCGGCTTGACATCGAGCCGCATCACGAACAACGGCCGCGTCTGGATGCTCTGGAGCGCGGCGGGCAGGTCTTCGAAAGCGGGAGTAGACATCGTCTTCACCTTGTCGGTTGATGGCATGGGGGTGTCATACCAGAGTCATGGGAACGTTTGAGGGTACTTAAGGGCTACTTGAGCGGCGAGAAGTCGGTTGCACGCAGCGGCCTGAAAGTACAAGTGCGGATTTCGTAAAGCATGGCAGCTCTCCGTATGGGCCGGATGGCGTCTGATTCGCGTGTTGGCCTCGGTTGATCGGGCACTTCTAGGCAGCAGTTCTTCCACCATTGACTCTGAGCACCTCACCGGTCATGAAGCTCGCGCGCGGCGAAGCAACGAACAGGATTGCGTCGGCCATTTCTTCCGGCGTCCCGGCACGCTTGAGGGGGACACCGGCGAGAAAGGCAGCCTTGCGTTCCGCATTCACCGTGAGCCGGTCGAGCATCGCGGTTTCGACAGGGCCAGGTGCGACCGCATTGACGCGTACACCGAACGCCGCGGCCTCGAGCGCCGCCGACTTCGTGAGACCTTCCACGGCGTGCTTGCTGGCCACATATAGCGATGCGCCTGCAGCACCGCGCGCGCCCATCGTCGACGAGATGTTGACGATACTACCGCCACCTTGCGGTGCCATGACACGGAGTTCGTGTTTCATTGCGAGCAACGTGCCGAGCACATTGGTTTCGAACACGGCGGCGTAGCGTTCGGGGGTTTGCTCGATCACCGGGGCCGATTCGCCTTCGGTGCCCGCCGAGTTGACCGCGATGTCTAGCCGTCCGAATCGCGCGACGGTGGCGTCGACGAGCTTGCGTACTTCGTCTTCGAAGCGCACGTCTGACTGCACGAACTCTGCCTCGGCACCGAGCGAGCGTAGCGCCTCGGCGAGTTGCCGGCCTTCTTCCGCGCGGCGCCCCGAAACGACGATACGGGCGTGGACACGAGCAAAAGCGATTGCGGTAGCGCGACCGATGCCAGTCAGTGCGCCGGTGACGAGTACGACAGGTTGGTTGTCCATGGCTATTCCTTGGGTATGCTGATTAAAGTTTCGAACCGCCGTCGACGCACAGCGTCTCGCCGGTAATCCAGCGTGCCGCATCCGAGGCGAGAAAAACGACTGCCCCGCCGATGTCTTCGGGTTGCGCGCTACGCTTGAACCTCTGCATTTCGGGGGCCGTTGGCGTTAGCCGGCCACTATTTTTTGTTTTTGGGTCTGATATTCCGATTGCCACCACGTCCACAGCAATCGCATTGACGCGCACGCCGCGGGCACCGAGCGTGGTCGCAAAGTACTTCACCAGCGTGTCGACGGCGCCTTGGCTTGCCGCACAGGCCGATGCCGGTGACGATACGGTGCCCACCTCATCATGGGCCGCCAGCGAGGAGACCAGCAAGACGCTACTGCCTTTGCACATCGCCGGCATCAGTTGCTGCACCAGAAAGTAGGGCGCGCGCACGTTCAAGGCGAACAGCTCGTCGAAATCGGCGACGGTGGTGTCTTCAATGCTCGCGCCCTTCGTCATGTCGGCGCTGCACACCAGTACATCCAGACGTGCACCGATTACGGCGCGCGCTCGATTTGCCAGCCGGTGCGGCCCATCCGGGGCGCTCAGATCCGCAGCAATTCTGTCGGCGTGGCCACCGGCTGCGCGAATCTGCGTAACCACTTCGTGGGCCGCCGTGTCTTCACGGCAATAGTGAACCAGAACCTGGGCGCCTGCTTTCGCGAGGGCCAGCGCGCTAGCACGGCCTATCCCGCGAGAGGCGCCCGTGACGAGCGCTGTTTTTCCACTGAGAGGGCTCATGATCAGATTCCAGGTGCTTCAGTTCCTCGGCGATATAGCTGGCAGGTATGGAGTGCGATTGCCGGTCCGCTTCGCCGAAGCGGCTGTCGTCGCGTCCCGCCTGATGCGTAATCTAGTGGCAGCACGTGGAAAGATAAAAGACTTTGTAGGTTGGCGGGCATGCCTGAGAGGCATACCGCGCAAACTGCGGCCGATGGTGCTTTCCCATTGACGAGGACGCGGCCGGGCACAGCTCTGCAGCGCGTTCACACCGCAGAGGTTTTGCATATGCGCAAAGATTGGTTGGCCTGGCGTCTGGCCGGCTTTACTGTTAGCGAGGTATCGCGCAAGTCCCCCTTCTTCAGGATCAGGAGTCTTCAATGAGTGCAGCCGTCTCGGCCGACATCGGCTCGATCCAGGTCGCGCCACTCTCGGCGCATATCGGCGCAGAAATTCACGGCGTCGATCTCACCCGGCCGCTATCCGCTCAACAGGTCGCGGAGATTCGCGCGGCCTTGCTACGATGGCGAGTGGTGTTTTTCCGCGAGCAGTTTTTGACGCACGAGCAGCACGTCGCCTTTTCCGCGCAGTTCGGTGAGCTTACGGTGGGGCATCCGGTCTTCGGACACGTGGACGGTCATCCGCAGATCTACTCGATCTCCAAGTTTCGCAAGGCCACCCGCTTCGAGGGGGAGCCGCTGCTGAGACCGTGGACGGGATGGCACACCGATGTCACCGCCGCGATCAATCCGCCGTATGCGTCGATTTTGCGTGGCGTCACCATCCCGCCATTCGGCGGCGACACCCAGTGGACCAATCTCGTCACCGCTTATCTGAAGCTGTCCGAACCTTTGCGCGCGTTGGTCGATGGCTTGCGCGGCGTGCACCGGTTTGCGCCGCCGGCAGGCGCGAAGGGCACTGATTCATTCGTGCAGGCCGTATCGCAGCACACGCTCGTGACCGAGCATCCACTGGTACGTGTGCATCCGGAAACGGGGGAACGTGCGCTCTATGTGAGCCCTGGCTTCCTGAAGTACATCGTTGGCGTCACGCCGCGAGAAAATCAGGTGTTGCTGGAACTGCTCTGGGAACACGTGACGCGCCCCGAATTCACGGTTCGTTTCAAATGGGAGCCAGGCAGCATTGCCTTCTGGGACAATCGCGCCACCGCGCATCTGGCGCCTACGGATATCTACGATCTCGACTTCGACCGTCAGCTATATCGCACCACGCTGGTTGGCGATATTCCGGTTGGCCCGGATGGCCGGCAATCGATCGCGCTGGAAGGATCGCCGGTCGGGGCTGCGGCTGCTGTGGCGTTGAACTGAAGAACAGAAGGCGCTGACCTCACGCGGTTAACGCCTTCACACGCGGAATGACCCGCTCGGCGAAGCCACGCATATCCGCCTCAAACGGCTGAAATTGCAGCATGAACAGTTCGATGCCGGCTCGATGAAACGCGGCAATGCGTTGCGCGACCGTCTCGTAGCTGCCGACAAGACCTGCTGCCGTGCCGCCGTTCGAACCCACCCGTGGCGTCTTGGCGAAGGTCTTGATCATGACGACGTTTGGATCGATGTTCGCTTTCTGCTGCTCGCGTAACGGCGCATCCTTGGCCGCCAGTTCGAACAGATGCGCAAGATGCTCTTGTGCTTCTGCTTCGGTTTCGCGTGCAATCACGAATGCCGACAGACCAAAACGCAACGGTGCGGGCAACGATGCCGGACGCGGCCGCGCGGCGACATCGGCGATCAGCTTTTGCACATCCTCCAGCGGCTGGCCGTTGATGAACCAGACGTCGCCCTTATCGGCCACCAGCTCGCGCGCCGGATCCGACTCGCCTCCCACATAAATGCGCGGGCGATTGCGGAATGGGTCGGTCGGCCGCAGAAAATAGTCGTCGACATGAAAGTGTTCGCCGTTAAAACTCGTTCGTTCACCGCGCAACAGCGAATCGACAACGGTAATCCACTCGCGGCCATATGCATAACGCGCGTCGTGCTCGGCGAAACCAATGCCGGCGCGCTCGAGTTCGGGGCGATTCCACGCATTGACGAGATTGATGGCGAAGCGGCCGCCGCTGATGTGTTCGATCTGCTGCGCCATCTTCGCGAGCACGACCGGATGATAGAGATAGGGCTTGATGGCAGCGATAATCTCGATACGCTCGGTGAGCGCTGCAAGCGCAGCGGAAGCCGTCCACGCCTCGAGCTGATCCAGCTCCTCGCGGTGCGGATTGATCGTGTGCTGCGCGACCAGCACGGAGTCGTAGCCGAGACGCTCGGCCTCCAGTACCAGCGCCTTGTTGCGCACCCATGATGCGTCGTACGGTTCGTCGGGATCCTGCAGCGCGGCGCGGCTGCCATGAACGAGTGCCCAGACACCGAAGCGGGCAGGTGATGTCGGCATGGCGCTAGAACCTCCACAAGTATATGTGCCGGGGAAACGTCAATGATGCCTGACGCACTGCGCCGCAACGTAACCGCGCGTTCCAATTTGTGACGATATCGATTGCTGAAATACGTATTTGGCGTCCCCCCGATTCTTTATATAGTCGAAAGCTTGGCCTACTTCTGAATCTCCCCGATGCGCTTCGCTCTTTCCGCTTTGGCCGGTCTGTCTGGACTGCGCCGGTTTTCCGTTTGCGCACTGGTGCTGTTCGGCGTGCTGTGCACGAACGCCGCGCAAGCCAACGAAACGGTTTCGATCAGCTATCAGCGCTCGTCGACGCTATTCATCCTGTTGAAGCGCACCGGCGCGCTGGAAAAGAAGCTCAACGCAATGGGCTATGACGTCAGCTGGCATGAGTTTTCAACGGGGCTGCTGCAATCGCTAAACGCTGGGAGCGTCGATCTGCATGCGGATGTCGCAGATGCATTCGCGCTCTTCACGCAGGCCGCGAACGCGCCGCTGACGTATTACGCCGAAGAGACCTCTGCGCCGAGTGCACAAGCCGTCATCGTCCCACCGGATTCGCCGATCCATTCGATCGCGGATCTGAAGGGCAAGCGCGTGGCGGTATCGAAAGGCTCCGGCTGCAATTTTCTTCTGATTGCAGCGCTTGCCAAGGCTGGGCTGACGATCAAGGACATTCAGGTACGTTACCTCGAAGCGCCGGATGCGCTCGCTGCGTTTCGAGGTGGCAACATCGACGCCTGGGCCATCTGGGATCCGTTCCTTGCCGCACAGCAGCGCGACGCGCATGTCCGCGTGATCGCCGACGGCACTGGCGGTGTCGCGCAATACAACCGCTTTTACACGGCGACTACGGCGTTTGCGGACAAACACCCGGATGTGATTCGTGTCGTATTCGATGAGCTGAACGAAACAGGCAAGTGGGTTAAGGCGCACCCGCAAGAGGCTGCACAGATCCTTGGACCGTTGTGGGGCGATATTCCGACACCGACCGTCGAGCTGGCGAACAGCCGGCGCAGCTATGACATCGTGCCGGTGAAGCGGGACCAGCTTGGCGAACAACAGCGGATCGCGGACACGTATTTTGCGGCAGGGTTGATCCCGAACACGTTGAAGGCGACCGACATCCGGATCTGGACGCCGCCCGCGGCGAAATAATCATTTGATGTCACGGCGGCGCAACGGCCGGCGTGACATCGAGCCAAACCGGTTTAGCGGACCGCAGCCCGTGCCTGCGTGCCTTGGGTATAACGGTTCTGGGGCCGCGGCAGGCCCAGATTCTCACGCAACGTGTGGCCTTCGTACTCGGTGCGGAAAAGCCCACGGCGTTGCAACTCGGGCACCACCAGCTCCGCAAATTCGCTAAGCCCGCCTGGTAGCCACGGCGACATGATATTGAAGCCGTCGGCACCTTCTTCCTCGAACCATTGCTGTAGCTGATCTGCGATGCTTTGCGGCGTGCCCACCACCTGCTGATGACCACGCGCGCCGGCGATGCGCAAATACAGGTCACGTATGGTCAGATTCTCGCGGCGTGCGAGATCGAACAGCAACCGTTGACGGCTCTTACCGCCATTGGTTTCGGGAAGCTCGGGCAGCGGGCCATCCACGGGGTACTGCGAGAGGTCGACGCCGCCGGACATATTCGATAGCAGCGATAGACCCACCGTAGGATGGATCAGGTTCTGCAACTCGTCGAATTTCGCGCGCGCCTCTTCCTGCGTGCGGCCGATCACGGGAAAGATACCTGGCATGATCTTCAGATGATCGGGCTGCCGTCCGTATTTCGCCAGTCGCCCTTTGACGTCGCGATAGAACACCTGGGCTTCTTCCAGCGTCTGATGCGCGACGAAGATTACCTCGGCGGTTTGCGCCGCGAGTTCCTTGCCGGCTTCCGAGGCGCCTGCCTGTACAACCACCGGCCAGCCCTGGGGTGAGCGTGCGACGTTAAGCGGTCCACGCACCTTGAAGTGCTTGCCCTTGTGATTGAGTACGTGAAGCTTGTCCGGATCGAAGTAGACACCGCTCTCCTTGTCGCGCAGAAACGCGTCGTCTTCCCAGCTATCCCAGAGGCCAGCCACAACGTCGTAGAACTCGCGGGCGCGTTCATAACGCACCGCGTGATCGGGATGTTGTTCGAAACTGAAGTTGTGCGCTTCGGATTCGGTACTCGATGTGACGAGATTCCATCCCGAACGGCCACCGCTCAAGTGATCGAGCGAAGCGAACTTGCGGGCCAGGTTATATGGCTCGTTGAAGGTGGTCGAAACCGTCGCGATCAGCCCGATATTTCGCGTCACCACGGAAAGCGCCGAGAGTAACGTCAACGGTTCGAAGTGATCGGCCCGTGCGGTGCGCGAGAGCGAAGCCAGATTCGTGTCGCGCACGCTGACGCTATCGGCAAAGAAGATGGTGTCGAATTTCGCGCGCTCGGCGATTTGCGCGACTTGGGCGTAGTGGGCGAAGTCGAGGCCGCCGCTCGCATGCGTATCCGGATGGCGCCATGCGGCGATGTGATGGCCAGTCTCCATGAGGAATGCGCCTAACCGGATTTGCCGCTTGTTTTCGCTCATTCTTTGCTCCATGAGATTGTGGCGTGATTGCTTTGCGCGCGCGGTTTCACCAGGCAAGCCGCCAGTCGGTGATTGGCGAATCGACGGGAGAGGCTGACACGTGCTGACCACCAGAGGGCGCGCCGCCTCCATCGCTGTGAGCTGCTGCGCCATCCTCGGCGAAATCGGCGAGCACTTCGTCGCGCAGGCGGATAAAGCGGGGATCGCTGCGCTGGCGTGGCCGCGGCAGCGCGACGTCGACAATCCGTTTGACTCGCCCAGGGCGCGGCGCCATCGTGACGACTCGATCGCCCAGGTACAGGGCTTCGTCGACATCGTGCGTCACGAGGATCATGGTGATGCGCTCGCGTTCCCAGATCCGTTGCAGTTCGTTCTGCAGACGGGCGCGGGTCAGCGCATCGAGTGCACCGAACGGCTCGTCGAGCAGCAGCACACGCGGCCGGTTCACGAGACCGCGTGCAATCGCCACGCGCTGCGCCATGCCGCCTGACAGTTGATGCGGATAGGCATTCTCGAAGCCGTTCAGACCCACCAGCGCAATGTGTTCAGCGACTGCCTCGCGTTTTTCTTTAGCGGACAATGGCGCATTGCGTAAGGCAGCGAGGATATTCTGCGAGGCTGTCAGCCAAGGAAACAGACGGTGGTCCTGAAACACGATGCCGCGCTCGAGCGACGTATCCTTCACCCGTTCTCCGGCAACCCGGATCTCGCCGCTGTAGTCGCTGTCGAGTCCGGCGATCAGGCGCAGCAAGGTCGACTTGCCGCAGCCGCTCGAGCCGAGCACGCTGACGAATTCCCCGGGCCGCACCCGCAGGGTAATGTCGTCGAGAACCGCCAGCGGCACGCCACGCTGCGCGTAGTGCTTGCTGACGTGAAGAATGTCGAGTGATTCGGAAAGGGCGGTGCTCATGATCGGCAATCCTCTTTATAACGTGGCTCGCGCCGGATTCGAAGCGGTGTGGCGGCGCGCCAGCACCGCTCGCTCGACGGCACGCGCCAGTGCATTGAGCACCCACCCGGTGATGCCGACGACAATGATCCCGAACAGCACCAGATCCATGCGGAACTGCTCGCTGCCGTCGACCAGCGTATTGCCGATCCCGTTGCCCGCAACCAGCAGATATTCGGCGCCGAGCGTGGCGAGCCAGGAATAGATCAACGCGAGATAGATGCCGGTGAAAATCGACGGCAACGCCGCGGGCAAGATCACGTGGCGGATCATTTGCAACCGCGTATAGCGGAAGGCGCGCGCGACTTCGATGTAGGCACGCGGCACGGCGTGGATGCCGTCGCAGGTATGCGCGGTGACCGGCAGCAGCGCGGCAAGCGAGAGAAAGACAATTTTTGCGGCATCCCCGAGGCCGAACCAGACGGAGATCAGTGGAATCCACGCGAACAGCGAGATCTGTTTGAAGGTGTCGAAACTCGGTCCGATCACCCGGGTCGCAATGCGCGAGAGGCCGAGCACGCTGCCGAGCAGCAGGCCGCCCACGGTGCCGATCACGAAACCGCTCGCTTCACGCGCGAGCGACGCGGACAGCGCACGTACCAGCGCCCCGCTGACGATCTGTTGCCATGCGGTTTGCGCCACGTCGGCAGGGCTGACAAGTAAGCCGCTCTTCACCAGATGAGCCTCTGAAATAGCCCACCACAGCGCAAGCGCAACGATGGGCAGCACCGCGCCGCGCAAATCGAGGCGGCGTTTTCGCGACGCTAACGGAGGTTTGCTGGCCGCTGCTTTGCCGGCAACCGGCAATTCGCAACTGCACGGCGGCGACCCTTCCTGTTCGAGCAGACCCGCACGACGCGCAAGTGAATCGATGATTCGGCTCATAACTGACTCCGGGACGTGTCGGTGGCTCACTCGCGAAACGCGGATGGCTGGCCGCGCCGCAGACGCGCTTCGAGCGCATCGAGCAGACGGTTCATCGTCAGGCCAATGGCGCCGACTATCACCACCGACGCCATCACCAGGTCTAACTGGAACAGCTGCCGTCCGTAGACGATCAGATAGCCGAGCCCTTCCGACGACGCCACCAGTTCCACCACAACGAGCGCGAGCCATGCCTTGGTGAACGCGAGCCGTACGCCGGTGGCAAGCGTCGGCACCGCGGCGGGCAGCACGACATAGGCAATGCGTTGCCAGCGGTTGTAAGCGAACACGCGCGCCACCTCTTCAAGCGCCACGGGTGTTTGCCGAAAGCCCTGCAAGGTGCTGAGCGTGACGGGAACCAGCGCGGCGTGTGCGATCAGGATGTACTTGAGCGGCTCGCCAACGCCCACCAGCAGAAGCAGGAAGGGCAGCCAGCCGAGTACTGGAATCTGGACCAGCGCGTTAAAACCTGGCAGTACATAGGCTTCCAGCGTGCGCGACAGGCCAAGCGCTGCGCCGATCACGAAGCCTAGAAAGGTCCCCACGCCGAAGCCGATCAACACACGTTGCAGACTGATCAGCGTGTTGTGCGCAAGGTCGCCGCTCTTTGCCAGATCGATGAAGGTCTCATACACGCGTTCAGGCGGCGGCAGAATCTGCGGTGCAATCCAGCCGTGCTCGCACCCGGTGTTCCATAGGGCGAGCAGCAGCGCTGGCAATAACCACGGCGCCAAATGCCACGCAACGGCACGCAAACGCTCGTGTCTGCGCGGCGCGGTGTTTGCGGCGTCGGAATGGATGGCCGATTTCGCCGGCAGCTTGATCGCGGTTTCGCTCATCGTCGTGTCCGTCAGGTGAGCGGTTTGCCCGCTGCGTCGTAGCGCGTCCAGTAGTGGTCGAGCTTGAGCGTGCGCAGCGCATTGTCGAGATAGCTGGGCTCAAACCAGCTATCCACGTCGACGGGCTGACGGATCAGCTTGAGCTTGAGAGCATCCTGGGAGACCGCCCTATAGCGCGCCACGATGAACGGATCGATCAGTGGCGAATTGCGTTCTTTCAAGGTCCGGTTGGCGAACTCGGCTTGCCAGGAGGCATACGGGACGCCGGTTCTTGCCCACAACTTGAACTGGGCGTCGCGGTTTGCTTCGTCGGACGACCATTGCGAGCCTTTCACGAAAGTGGTCACGACACGCTGCACGATGTCCGGATGCGCGTGATCGAAATCGTCAAGCACGAGCAGATGCGATTGACGCGTCAATTGCGGCCCCTCGTTTTGCGACTCGTAGATGATCCTGATGAGACCCTGGTCGCGCAGCTTGTACAGGTGATAGTCGCTGAACGATGCATCGATGCCTCTGGATGCCAGCGCAGCAAGCGCGCTAGCGGTGTCGAGGTTGATCACATGCAGATCGCGCTCGTTGAGCTGATTGGCGGCGAGGGCGTTATCGGCGACAAGTTGCAGATTCGTACCGCGAAAGATCGACACGCGCTGGTCCTTCAGATCCTTGATGCTGTGGATGCTGGAGTCGACTGGCACGGCAATCTTCACGCCTACCCGCACGCCCGATTCGAGCAGGATACGTGTCTTCAAACCATTGGCGCGCCCCAAGACGGATGGCAGATCGCCCTGGAAGGCAAAGTCGAGCGACTTGTCGGCAATCGCCTCATTGACTGCCGGCCCGGCTCCCTTGAAGAAGAGCCATTCAACCTTGATGCCGTCGGGCGCGAACTCCTTTTCGAGCAACTGCTGAATCTGCACCGTGGCCGCTGGTGAGCCTCCGAAGGTCGGCGGGTCCCCGGAGCCTTGTTCCGCCACGCCGATGCGGATCACCGTCGGTTTGTCGGCATAGGCATGCATGGCCGCTAGCGCCAATGTAGCGGTCGCGAGTACTGACTTGAGCAAACGTAGATATCGCATCGATTCGAGTGGGGATAGGGAAGTGGGTGCGCCGGGGCCGCATTCGTTGTAGCCGCGAATTGCAGGCTGCTGCCGCGCCAGAGCACAGCCATTCTTTGCCGACGACACTGTTAAGGACAAGAAAGGATTTGAGCTATGCATATTGCCGGGTGTGTTTATGTGTTCGGCGCATGGCGTAGACGAGGTGCGTGCCTGCTTCTGCCTCGATGAAGATTCGCATGCGGAAGCATCGGGCGGCGCGCATATCGATAGATGGTTTTCTTTGTTGTGCGACACAGATCCGAAAATTTATGCTGATGAGCGATCGGACGCTGCACCAAGGAGTTGAAAGGCCACCGTGAAGCTTCGCTGCTCAAGCGTCCATCGTCGTGCTTCTTTAGAAATCACTTTTTATTGGTTCTGCTTTCGATGACGCGCTCGCATAGTACGTTTTGATGGCTATAGGCGGTGAAGCCCAGGTGTTGGGCAACGGCCGGCCAGCATCGCCGTTCGGGGGAGATCCGGACAGGTACGACGAATGAGCAAGGAGATGTCATGACAGTTGAACTGGCAGAACACACTACACATGCAGCGCTGGTAGCGGCCCGCGAGGCCGCCGTAGCTGCGGGTTTGCCCTATGCGGGCGGGATTTCTCCGCAAGATGCGTGGGCGTTGTTTTCGGCGGGTGAGGCGGTGTTGGTCGATGTGCGCTCCCCCGAGGAGCGCAAGTTTGTCGGTTACGTGCCGGATAGCGTGCATGTCGCCTGGGCGACCGGCACGAGTCTGAACCGTAACCCGCGCTTCGCGCGTGAACTGGAAGCGAAAACGGGCAAGGAGGCAGTCGTGCTGCTGCTGTGCCGCAGCGGCAATCGCTCGGCACTTGCTGCCGAGGCGGCGGCGAAGGCGGGCTTGACCCAGGTCTTCAATGTGCTGGAAGGATTTGAGGGCGAACTGGACGCGCAGCAGCAGCGCGGCCGCCATAACGGCTGGCGCTTTCACGGCTTGCCGTGGGTGCAGGACTAGCGAGATCAACATCAGGACGGGGAGCATTGACTGTGGCCGTATTTGACATCGACGATATCGTTCAATCGCTCCAGACCGTGCGTCAGCGCTGGCGCGAAGTGCAAAAGCGTTCGCTCGAGCCGGGCGGGCGCGACTTGCCGGCCCGCGAGGCGCTGGCCCACATCGTCGACACGCTCAAGGGCGTGCTGTTTCCCATGCGGCTGGGGCCACCCGATCTGCGTCAGGAAAGCGAAAATTTCTACGTGGCCAATGCGCTCGATTCGGCGCTGCACGCACTGCTTGGACAGGCGCGGCTCGAATTGAACTACAAGGCCCGCCATCACGCGCGCGCCGACGAGCAGATCGAGGCACAGGCCAGCGCAGCGGTACACAAGTTCGCCGCGCGGCTGCCGGAGATTCGCGGTTTGCTCGACGGTGATGTGCTGGCCGCGTTTCATGGCGATCCGGCGGCGGGCAGCGTGGACGAAGTGCTGCTGTGCTACCCGGGCATCCTGGCGATGATCCATCATCGGCTCGCGCATGAACTCTACCGGCTTGAGTTGCCGCTGCTGGCGCGCATCGTGGCCGAGCAGGCCCATGGCGAGACCGGCATCGATATCCATCCGGGCGCGCAGATCGGCGCGGGGTTCTTCATCGATCACGGCACGGGTGTCGTGATCGGCGAAACTGCAGTGATCGGGCAGCGCGTGCGCGTCTATCAGGCGGTGACGCTCGGCGCCAAGCGTTTTCCACGTGACGCGGCGGGTCATCTGGAGAAGGGTTTGCCGCGTCATCCGATCGTCGAGGACGATGTCGTGATCTATGCCGGTGCCACGATTCTTGGCCGCGTGACGATTGGAAGAGGGGCGGTGATTGGCGGCAATGTATGGCTGACGCAGGATGTCGAGCCGGGTAGTCACGTCACCCAGGCCGTGTCGCGCAACGAGGCTTCGCAGCCGGCGCAGGTCACGCTGGTGCCACAGGCGCCGCAGTTGAACCCTGTTGCGAGCGCCACGTCATGAGCACGATCGTCAGAAACTTCGGCGCTGCAGTACGCGAGTTGCGCGAGGCTCGCACGTGGTCGCAGGAGCAGCTCGCCGAGCACGCCGGTTTAAACCGGTCCTACGTCGGCGAGATCGAGCGCGGCGGCGCGATTGCGTCGATCGTCACAGTCGACAAGCTCGCACGCGCGCTCGGCGTACCGATCTCGAGTTTGCTGCGTTCGTCGTTCGCGGGTGCCAGTGCGGCAGTCGCTCCAACACCGTCCGCCGCGCCGGTTCCCACGCTCACTAATGTGCTGAAGACGTCCTCGTGACGTCTATAGCATGTTGAGCCAGAGTGGATCCGGTCCTCATAATCACTGCTCGTCATAAGCTTTCCTGTTTTTCATCTATAGAACCCGGAGCCACACATGTCGACCATAGCGAGCGGCCATACGGCGCTTAGCGATAATGCCGCGCGGCAACTAGCCAACGCCACCAAGACCGTCCCCCAACTTGCGACGATCACGCCGCGCTGGTTGACGCATCTGCTGCAATGGGTGCCGGTCGAAGCGGGTATCTACCGCCTGAATCAGGTCAAGAATCCGGACGCCGTGAAGGTTGCCTGCACACAGCGCGAAGACGAAACGGTGCTGCCGCGCACGTTTGTGCCGTATGAAGAAGAGCCGCGCGAATACTTCCTGAATGCCGTGAGCACGGTGCTCGACGTGCATACGCGTATCTCCGATCTGTATAGCAGTCCGCACGATCAGATCAAGGAACAGTTGCGCCTGACGATCGAAACGATCAAGGAACTGCAGGAAAGCCAGCTCATCAACAATCCGGATTACGGTCTGCTTGCAAACGTGGCGGACGAGCAGCGCGTGTTCCCGCTGACCGGCGCGCCGACGCCCGACGATCTGGACGAACTGCTGAGCAAGGTATGGAAAGAGCCGGCGTTTTTCCTGACCCATCCCCTCGCGATTGCTGCGTTTGGCCGCGAGTGCACGCGCCGTGGTGTGCCACCGCCCACCGTCAGCCTGTTCGGCTCGCAGTTCCTGACATGGCGCGGGATTCCGCTGGTTCCGTCCGACAAGGTGCCGGTGGCCGACGGCAAGACCAAGATCCTGCTGCTACGTGTGGGCGACAAGCGCCAGGGCGTGGTGGGCCTGTTCCAGCCGGGTGTCGCGGGCGAGCAGGGTCCGGGGTTGTCGGTGCGCTTCATGGGCATCAACAGTCATGCGATCGCGTCGTATCTGATTTCCCTGTACTGCTCGCTGGCGGTGCATTCGCCGGACGCGCTGGCGGTTCTCGATGACGTGGAGATCGGTAAGTACCATGACTATCCAGACACCTACAAGTAATCCGCCAGGCGCAGGTGTGCCGCACGATGTACCGCAGACGCTGCCGGCCGGCTTGCCCGATCCGGCAACGCTCGCACGTCTCGCGACGGAGTTTTTCTCGGCCCTGCCCGGTGGCGGGGTGTCGTCCGCGGTGCCGGGTGGCAATAGCCTGAGCGACGCCTCGTCGTCGGCGTCGTTCGCTTCGGCATTGCCGGTCGCTGCGCCGGTGCTGTCCACGGCGAGCAATCCGGCGCCGGCGGGTTCGCCGCTCGCGGGTCCTGGTGGTTTCGGCACGGGCGTGCCGGGTACCGCTTTGCCGCAAGGTAAGGTGCCTGGGGCGAACCTGTTGCCCTCGGCGCCGACTCATGTGCTGTCGCTCGGCAATCGTGTACCGGCGCTCGTACCGCATGCCACTGCGCAGAATGGCTTGCCGGATAGCGCGGTGACGATCGCTCCGGCGCTCGAGCCGCGCTTCGGTGGCGCAGCGCTGGCCGTGCCCGAGGGACATGGTGCGCAACGTCCGTCTGCGGGTGGGGCTTCAAGTACGTCCGCTACTTCGCCTGGTATTGCGTCGCCGTATTACTTTCTCGATCCGCAAGCGGATAACCGTCACAGTAGCGGTGCGGGTGGCCGGGACATCGTCGTACCGTTGAGCGATTCGATCACCGCCCAATCGTTCGGCCTGCCAGGCGAGAACGAGCTTCGCTCGTTGCTCTCGGTGCAGCGTTTTCCGCACGATGCCGGCTCGTATGAACCGGCCGCTTTCAATAGCGGTGGGTCACGCTATTTCGTCGAGGAAGCGCATCCGTCTACCGGTCCGGCGAGAACCGCTCACGGCGTGCCGAACGCAGCGGCTTCGGCGCACCCGCCGTTCGACGTCAATGCAATCCGGCGCGACTTTCCGATTCTTTCGGAACGGGTGAACGGCCGTCAGCTGGTGTGGTTCGACAACGCGGCGACGACCCACAAGCCGCAGTCCGTGATCGACCGGCTCGCGTATTTCTACGCCCACGAGAACTCGAATATCCATCGCGCCGCCCATGCATTGGCGGGCCGTGCGACGGATGCCTACGAAGCGGCGCGCAGCAAGGTGCAGCGCTTTATCGGCGCGGCCTCGCCCGATGAAATCGTCTTCGTGCGCGGCACCACCGAGGCGATCAATCTCATCGCGAAGTCGTGGGGCGTGCAGAACGTGGGCGAGGGCGACGAGATCATCGTGTCGCACCTGGAACATCACGCTAACATCGTGCCGTGGCAGCAACTTGCCGCGCAAACCGGGGCGAAGCTGCGCGTGATTCCGGTCGATGACTCCGGCCAGGTACTGCTCGACGAATACCGCAAGCTGCTGAACGATCGCACGAAGATCGTTTCGGTAACCCAGGTTTCGAACGCACTCGGCACGGTGGTGCCGGTGAAGGAGATCGTCGAGATGGCCCATCGTGCCGGTGCGAAGGCGCTGATCGATGGCGCGCAGTCGGTTTCGCATATGCGCGTGGATGTGCAGGCAATCGATGCGGACTTCTTCGTGTTCTCGGGCCACAAGGTGTTCGGTCCGACCGGCATTGGCGTGGTCTACGGCAAGCGCGCGATTCTCGACGACATGCCGCCGTGGCAAGGTGGTGGCAACATGATCGCCGACGTAACCTTCGAGCGCACTGTGTTCCAGCCGCCGCCCAACCGCTTCGAAGCGGGCACTGGCAACATCGCGGATGCGGTGGGTCTGGGTGCGGCGATTGACTACGTGACGCGCGTGGGCATCGAGAATATCGCCCGCTATGAGCACGATCTGCTTGCGTATGCGACGAGTGTCTTGCAACCCGTTCCCGGTGTTCGGCTGGTTGGCACTGCGAAGGACAAGGCTAGCGTATTGTCGTTCGTATTGAAGGGCTATGAGACGGAAGAGGTTGGGCAGGCACTGAACGAAGAGGGCATTGCAGTACGTTCGGGGCATCATTGCGCCCAGCCCATCTTGCGGCGTTTCGGCCTCGAAGCTACCGTGCGGCCATCGCTCGCGTTCTACAACACCTGCGATGAGATCGATGCGCTGGTTGCGGTGGTGCGGCGTCTGTCGACGCGGCGTTAGCGTTTGGCGCTTCCAGGTGCTTCAGGTGTCTGATCAGGACACCTGAAGCACTGCAGGCGCCTGCGCAACACTTAACGCTGCGAGCAGACGCGCACTGAGCCTCGTGGTCTGATTGGCGATTTCGATGACTGTCCCAGGTTCGACGATCGTGCCGCGCAATGCTGCGCCGAGCACCGAAATGTACGGCGAAGCAGCACCGTTCGCTGCGATCGCGGCTAGCGATGGATCGACCGTAATGCCAAGCCCTACCGGTCCCGTTTGCACAAGGCCGCGCGAAAACAGATTGCGCACCAGGGGCTGCTCACAACCGGCGTGCCAGCGATAGTCGGGCCCGGTGCAGTTGACGACACCCTGGGTGACCATCGTGCGTTCTTCTTCGCTACCGCGTAGCCGGTAACGCACGTTCACGCCTCCTCCCAGAGCTTCCGCGAGATCGTTGACGATGGCCGCCTCGACGCTCAGACGGCCGCTTGTGCGCAGCGCGTCGACCAGCGCTGCGCTGACGGGTGGCGCGCGATGCAGAAACACGTCCCAATGCGGTCTCACGTGCCGGAAGAACCGCTGCCTGTCGATCAACGCTGCGTTATGCCACCAGTCTGCAAGATATGGCCTGAGCGCGCCCGGTAGCGATTGCCAGTCACCGCCATGCGCGATGATGGTTCGAGCTTTTTCGCGTAGTTCGCGCACGACCTGCCGCAATGTGCGCGGCGGTCCCACTCTTCCGAAAGGCGCTTCATCAGGCGCGGGGTTACGCCGTTCGACTGGCGTCAGGCCGTGCCGCGCCAGCACCTTATAGGTACCGCGATAACCCAGCTTTTCGAGCGATACGACGGCGTCGATCATCGTCAGACTTCCACCCACCAGCACGAGCTCGTCTGCGTCGACGAGTGCTGCAAGACGCGGGCAGTCCCACACGTTAGCGACATACTGACCCGCTTGCGTGAGCTGACCGTTCGCATCAAAACGCGGCCGCGACTGGAACACACCGAGCGCGAGCACCGCGTGATCGGCGAGCAGCACCCGGCCTGCGTCGAGCGCGAGCGTGACGCCGTTTGATGAAACATCGAGATCTTCGACGCGTGCCTGGACATGTTCGAACGTGACGCCGGGCGCAGCTTGCTGCTGTGCCTGCCGCAATTGCTCGCTTACGTAATCGCCAAAACGCCAGCGCGGCACGTACGCCTGGGCGACTGCATCACGAGGCTGGCCGGCAAACTCGGGCTGCAAAGTAAGCCAGTCGACGAAATGCTCCGGTTGCTCTGGATATAGCGTGAAAAGGAGGGCGGGGCCGTTGACCAGATGTCCCGGCTCCCGGGTCGAGTAAGCGAGGCCGCGACCCGGCTGCGTACACGGGTCGACGAGGCGGATCGCGAGGGCTTGCTGTGCTTCGCGCAGCAGCTTGATGGCGAGCGCCGTGCCGGAAAGACCGCCACCGACGATGACGATCTCTGGCGCTCCGCCGTGATGAGCGACCATGATGCTCTCCTGTGAATCCTCCGGCGCGCTCGGGCCGGGACGACAGGATGTTAATGGTCTGCTGAATATGGCCGAAACGACAAATGCTGATAAGCATTTGCGAAAAAATGCTTAAGGACGTTATTGCAGAAACACGCATGCCTGCGCGAGGCAGGCATGCGTGTTGTTAAGACCAAAGAATCAACGCGCGCGAACCGCGCGGGGCTCATCGATCGTCAGAAGTCGAAACCCGGACCGCCTGCGCCCGGCCCACCCGCCGGCGACTGCGGCGGCGCGTCCTTCGGTGCTTCATACACGGTCGCATCGGTGGTGAGCAGCAGGCCCGCAACCGATGCCGCGTTCTGCAATGCCGTGCGCGTGACCTTGGTCGGATCGAGCACACCCGATTCCACCAGATCGCCGTACTCGCCGGTTTGCGCGTTGTAGCCGAAGTTGCCGCTGCCTTCCGCGACCTTCGCCACCACCACACTCGCTTCCTCGCCCGCGTTGGTCACGATCTGGCGTAGCGGTTCTTCAAGCGCGCGCAGCACGATCTTCACCCCGGCGTCCTGATCGGGATTACTGCCTTTCAGATCCTTGATTGCGTTCCTGACGCGGATCAGCGCGACACCGCCGCCCGGCACAATGCCTTCTTCCACGGCCGCACGAGTCGCGTGCAACGCATCGTCCACGCGGTCCTTCTTCTCTTTGACTTCGATCTCGGTTGCGCCGCCCACCTTGATCACCGCCACGCCGCCTGCGAGCTTGGCGACGCGCTCTTGCAGCTTTTCGCGGTCGTAGTCGGAGGTGGCTTCTTCGATCTGCACGCGGATCTGCTTGACACGCGCTTCGATGTTCTTCGCGTCGCCGCCGCCGTCGATGACCGTGGTGTTCTCCTTGCCCACCTCGATGCGCTTGGCCTGGCCCAGTTCCGCCAGCGTCGCTTTTTCGAGCGTGAGACCGGTCTCCTCGGCAATCACCTGACCACCGGTAAGGATCGCGATATCTTCGAGCAAGGCCTTACGGCGATCGCCGAAGCCCGGCGCCTTGACCGCCACTGTCTTCAGAATGCCGCGGATGTTGTTAACTACCAGTGTTGCAAGTGCTTCGCCTTCGACGTCCTCGGCGATGATCAGCAGCGGACGGCCTGCCTTGGCAACCTGCTCGAGCACCGGCAGCAGATCGCGGATGTTCGAGATCTTCTTGTCGTGCAGCAGAATGAACGGGCTGTCGAGAACGGCGACCTGCTTGTCCGGATTGTTGATGAAATACGGCGACAGGTAGCCACGATCGAACTGCAGTCCTTCGACCACGTCCAGTTCGTCGGCGAGCGATTTGCCGTCTTCGACGGTGATCACGCCTTCCTTGCCGACACGGTCGATGGCTTCGGCAATACGCTGACCGATCGATTCTTCACCATTCGCCGAGATCGTTGCAACCTGAGCGATTTCCTTGCTCGTGGTAGTTGGCTTGCTGATCTTCTTCAGTTCTTCGATTGCCGCGGTCACGGCCTTGTCGATACCACGCTTCAGATCCAGCGGATTGAGGCCTGCCGCGACGTATTTCTGGCCTTCGCGGACAATCGCTTGCGCCAGCACCGTGGCGGTGGTGGTACCGTCGCCGGCGGCATCGCTGGTACGCGAGGCGACTTCCTTCACCAGTTGCGCGCCGATATTCTGCAACTTGTCGGCCAGCTCGATTTCCTTGGCCACGGACACACCGTCCTTGGTCACAACCGGCGAACCGAAACTACGTTCGAGCACGACGTTGCGGCCTTTCGGGCCGAGCGTGACTTTCACTGCATTGGCGAGAATGTTGACGCCTTCGACCAGTTTCGAACGCGCGCTGTCGCTAAAGACGATTTCTTTGGCTGCCATCTTGTGATGCTCCCTTATTGGTGGACTACGGCGACGATGTCTTCTTCGCGCAGCACGAGCAGATCCGTGCCGTCGACCTTGACCTGCTGGCCCGCGTATTTACCGAACAGCACGCGCTCGCCGACTTTCAGGTCCGGCTCGATACGCTTGCCGTCGTTATCGCGCTTGCCGGGGCCGACGGCGAGCACTTCGCCTTGATCGGGTTTTTCCGCGGCGCTCTCGGGAATGACGATGCCCGAAGCGGTTTTCGTTTCCTGATCGAGGCGTTTGACGATCACGCGGTCATGCAAAGGACGTAGGCTCATTTAGACATTCCTGCTGTGGAGATTTGGCACTCTTCGCTGGCGAGTGCTGACCGTGATCGAGTATAAGAATCGCCAACGGTGCACTCCAATAACGAATCCTCAAATCCTTATCGGCGTTTTTCTGTTTAGTTTATTTGCGAGCCTGGTAAGCCGGGGGCAAGGGGCGTTCTACACATTGGGTTCGATCGATATCACGATTGCTCGTTTTGTCGGCGCCGCTTCAGTTGCTACAGTGGCCAGTTGGCCCATGACGCACTGACACCGATGAAAAAGGTTCGCGACACTTCACCCCATGCACCCGATAGGCCCACTTCGCGCGGCCGTCGCCGTTTGCTGGGCGGACTCGCCGCGAGCGGTCTGGTGGTCGCACAACGTGCCGGCGCGGCCGCAAACCCGCTGCTAAAGCCACTTGATATCGCGCCATGGAGCCGCACGCCGGGCGCGCCGATACTCGAGCATCCCTATGGCTTGCCCTCAGCGCACGAGGCCGATGTGGTGCGTCGTAGCGCGAAGGCGTGGCCGTTGCCCGGGGCCGCTTCGTCGATGACGCCGCTAGCGGACCTGTTTGGCACGATCACGCCGAACGGCCTCGTCTACGAACGGCATCACAACGGTGTGCCGGATATCGATCCCGATCAGCACCGCCTCGTGATTCATGGTCTTGTACGCGAGCCGAAACTGTTCACGATGGATGATCTGGTTCGCCTGCCGTCCGAATCGCGGATCCATTTCATCGAATGTTCCGGCAATACCGGTGGCGAATGGAATGGACCGAGCGGTCAACCGGTGCAACTGACGCACGGTTTGCTGTCGTGCTGCGAATGGACGGGTGTACGGCTTTCGACCTTGCTGGAAGAAGTGGGGGGCCTGTCGACGTCGAAAGATGGGCAAGGTGGACGCGGCGGCTGGGTGCTGGCGGAGGGCGCGGATGCCGCGGCAATGACGCGCAGCTTGCCGCTCGATCGCATCCTCGAGCGCGCCATGGTGGTCTATGCGCAGAACGGCGAGCGTTTGCGCCCGGAGAACGGCTATCCGCTGCGCCTGATCGTGCCGGGCTTCGAAGGCAATACGAACGTCAAATGGCTGCGCCGCCTGAAGTTCGTCGATGCGCCGCTGCAGACGCGCGAGGAAACTTCTCGATACACGAGCCTGATGGCGAATGGAACCGCGCGGCAGTTCGCATTCGAAATGGATGCGAAGTCCGTGATCACCCGGCCTTCACCGGGGCATCGTCTGAGCACGCAAGGCTACTACCCGATCAGTGGCCTCGCCTGGTCGGGGCGCGGCACGATTCGCAAGGTCGAGGTATCGACGGATGCGGGCGTTACGTGGCAACTCGCGCGCATCGACGGAACCCCGGGCGATCGCGCGCTGACGCGCTTCCAACTGGACTGGTTGTGGCAAGGTGCGCCTGCAGTGATCCTGTCGCGCGCCACGGATTCGACCGGCTATGTGCAGCCTACGCGGGAAGCGCTAGTGGCGGCACGCGGGTTGAACTCGCAGTATCACTACAACGCGATTCAGCAGTGGCGTGTCGACGCGAGTGGCGAGGTGCGAAATGCTTAATGTGTTGAGACGTACGCTTGCGCCTGCAGCTTTTGTCGTTGCGAGTTTGCTCGCGTCGAACGCACACGCGGGCTACGGCGTCGGCACACCGTTATCGGACCAGGACCTCGCGGCGTGGAATATCGACATCGCGCCCGACGGCCATGGCTTGCCCGCAGGCAGCGGCGACGTCGCCACCGGTGCGCGCGTGTTTGCGGCCCAATGTGCCGCATGCCATGGCGCGCAGGGCCAAGGGCTGCTCGGAGATGCGTTAGTGGGTGGTCGCGGTACGCTGGCGAGTGCGAAGCCGAGGCGCACCGTCGGTAGCTACTGGCCCTATGCGACCACGCTGTTCGACTATATTCGTCGTGCAATGCCCTTTACCGCGCCCGAGTCGCTTTCAGCCGATGACGTCTATGCCGTTTGCGCATTCCTGCTCAACCAGAACGGCATCGTGCCACCGGATACCCGTCTGGACGCGCGGTCTTTGCCCGCTGTGAAAATGCCGAACCGCGACGGCTTCGTAGCCGATCCCCGACCGGGACGACTCTGAGCGGAGCCGAGGCGAAGCAGGCCGCTTCCCCTTATCGCCAATGCGGTTTTTGCTACGTTCTCCGAAAACCAATCCACAAAAACTTGTTTGCACTTGCTCGAGCGGGTCACTAGATTTGACTGGATGGTATTCACTCGACGGAGGTCGTATGGCCACGCATTCAGCGACGCTTTTCTGGGGCGGACTTCGCCACCCCGTGCGAAGCCTGCAAAAGCAATTGTCAAAACGCGTACCCGTGAATCTGGATCAATCCCCTGACGAGAGATCGGCGGCAGCCCGCAGCGGCCAATCGTCCGAGCGGTTGGAACGCATTGCCGCCTACGCGCGCAGCGGCTATTTTCATATGGAATACACTGCCGGCATGTTTGTCGTGCCGCTCGACATCCCGCCGGGATGATGCTCACGACCAGAACGCAAAGGAGGGCGCGATGACCGACGCTGTCGGGCAAGGCGATGCGCGCAAGCGTGTCGCGTGGATTGCCGGTGTGGGAGCGAGCGCTGGACTCGGTGCGGCGCTTGCGCGCCGTTTTGCTCGCGAGGGTTTTAGCGTTGCCGTGACGGGCCGTTCGCGTGAGCGGCTCGATGCCCTCGTCGATGAAATTCGCGGTACGGGTGGTCATGCTCTGGCATTCCCCGGCGACGTCACAAGCGAGAGTGACCTGATCGCAATTGCAAGGCAACTCGCTGAGACAGGCACGCTCGAAGCGGCAATTTTCAATGCCGCTGGCGGGATACGTGTGCCGACGCTCGAATTGACTGCCGAGCAGTTTGAAGCGGCGTGGCGCGTCACGACGCTCGGCGGCTTTCTGTTCGCCCGGGCGGCGCTGCCTGCGCTGCTGGCCGCGGGCCGAGGCTCGCTGCTGTTCACGGGTGCGACCGCTTCGTTGCGCGGCCGTCCGCCATTTGCCGCATTTGCCTCTGCCAAAGCCGCTTTGCGCTCACTTGCGCAGAGTCTCGCGCGCGAGTTCGGGCCAAAGAATATTCATGTTGCGCACGTGGTGATCGATGGAGGCATCGACGGCGAGCGGTTGCGTACATCGGCACCGCAGCGGGTTGCCGAAAGCGGTGCGGATGGTCTGCTCAATCCCGACGATATCGCCGAGGCCTATTGGCATCTCCATCAGCAGCGGCGCAGCGCATGGTCGCAGGAAATCGATCTGCGGCCGTTCAGCGAATCGTTTTGAGGGGAAGCGCGCTCTGGAATGAGCGCTTTGGTCGTCGATGCGCGCAGCGCTCGCAGTATCGAACTGTGAGCGCTGCGGTTCTTCTGACTAACCGGCCGCGAGGGAGCGGCCGGTGTTCACCCACTTAGAAGCGGTGGGTGATGCCGACGATTGCGGCGAGCTGATGGTTGTCAGCCGAGTAGGCGCTGCCGCTCAGATCGGCCACCGCCTTCTTGCCAGTCGAGTCGATACCCGAAGCGGTTTCGAAGAAGCCGATCGCGTAGAACGAAGTGCGCTTCGATACCGAGTAGATCGCGCCCAGGTTGAACTGGTTGTACTTTGCGCTGCCCAGGTCGTCTGCACCGCTGTTGTGCGTGTAGATATACGCGGCTGCCAGCAGCAGAGCCGGGTTCACCTGGTATTTCAGGTTGACTTCGCCCGAGTTGAACGTTGCATTGCCCGTGTACTTCGGAGCGGGGGTGATCTGACCGACGGCGGTGACCGAACCCAGGTTGCCGAATTGCGTGTTCGAGTACAGCAGGCCGACGGTTGCCGGTCCAATTGCATACGAACCGCCCGCCACGATGATCTGCTGCGAACCCGCCGAAGCGTAGCCGCCGTAGATCTTGTTATTCATGTTGTCGTTCGCACCCGTGGTCGAAGACGTCGGCGTCGACGAATTACCCTGGTTGCCGTAGGTCGCGTAGTACGGATCCTTCACGAACGTGTAGCCTGCGCCGAGGTGGAGCGGACCGTTTGCATACGAGACTGCCGCGTCGATCACCGAGTTCTTCGTGAAGTCGCCAGCCTGACCGCCGAGGCTGTACAGCGCGCCTGCCTGCAGACCGTTGTAGTTCGGGCTCACATACTTGAGCGAGTTCTGGACGCGGTTCGACGTATCGACGTTGTCGACGTCGCTGGCGCGCGTGCCGTAGCTGAGGCCCGAAGCGGCCCAATCGGCGCCGGAGGCGAACACGGAGGTCAGGTCGTTGCTGACCGAGTATTGACGGCCAGCCGTCAACGTACCGAACGTGGTGCTGCTCAAGCCGACGAAGGCTTTACGGCCGAATTCCAGGCCACCTTGGGACAGTGCGCCCGTGCCCGTGGTGTAGCCGCTTTCAAGGGTGAAGATTGCCGACAGACCGCCACCCAGGTCTTCCGTGCCCTTCAAGCCCCAGCGCGACGAGTTTGCCTGCGAGAGTGCGTATTCGTGCAAGCCTTTGACGTTGTTATTGAACAGAATACCCGCGTCGACGATACCGTACAGAGTCACGCTGCTTTGTGCATGTGCGGCGCCGGCAAACGCGCCAAGAGCGAGTAGTGCCACCGAGGTCTTTTTCATTTTCATCTGATTTCACTTTGTGTGAGTAGGGCTATCGCTCGCAAGGCGGGCGAGCCCCATTTATGTCAGCTGTTCGGTGCACGAATCGTATGGACTACGATATAAACCCCGCGCTCGAACAACCGGCTGATAGCGAGAACGGACGACAGCAATGCTGTTCCCGCGTTTTCTGCTCGGCCAGGACCTCCCCGTCTCCAGTTCGGGGTACCGCTGTCAGTGGCCAGTAAGAATGCCGTGAATATATCCAAAACAGAATTGTTTAGGGCTGGAAAATTTTGCTCTGTCTCGTTCTCACAACGTGCATAAGCGAGGCACCTATTACTTTGTTATGTGCATATATCGCGGCTGCACGAAACGACAGGCGTCGACACCCGATATGTTTTCAAAATGCTTTCAATGTAAGTGGCGGCAAGCTTTAAACCGGTCGATTGTCACGGGATTGCCCTGGATTGATGTCACCAGCCCGTGGGTCCATTTCTCATGCTGGCCGCGCAAACGTTAAAACAGAGAGCCTCGGCGCCAATACATAAGCAAAGCGAAATTTGTTGGTTGGGGCTCGCGCGGACCGCCGCGATACTTGGTTTCTCAGGGCCTAGAGAGCGCAGGTTATCGCGGGTTGACGTTGGCCCCTGCCTCGCATTAGCGCTCCATTTCTTCGGACAAGAGCTCTTCGCCATCCAGGCGTTTTAACAGCGCAGCGTTCGCGGCTTGCTTGCGAAACCATGCGGGAGATTGAAACCATCATGTCCACCCAGCTCGAATCGGTTACGACGCGCGATGCGATCAGCGTGAAGGCGGCTGTATCGGCGCGTACCAGGTTTTCGCGTGGCGCGGCCATTACGTGGCTCGCCGCGCTGGCGTGGTTCGGCAGCGCGGGGCTGACCCAATGTTGGGCCGCCGCCGATGATTGGCCTTACACGCGGCAATACCTCGTCATCAAGCTGGTGCTCGCGGTATTGGCTGTTGCCGTCGGCGTGGCCGGGTGGCGCAGCCGGGCGGGCGAAGACGGCAAAGCGGGCGATGCGCGTGCAGCGCAACATAATGTCAAACCGCAGGCGCGCGTCGATGCATGGGTACACGCGATGCCGTGGCTGCTCGCCTTGGCCGTGGGCATCACGGCGTGGGAAGTGCTGACCGTACAACTCGAATGGCTGCCGCGCCCTTTCTTCGCACCGCCGCAGGCGCTGATCGGTGTTTACGCGGAGGACTATCCGCGGCTCGGTTCGAGCATCGCGCATTCGTTTGGTCTGCTTGCCTATGGCTACGTGCTCGGTGCCGCGACCGGTTTTGTCGTGGGCGTCAGTATTGGCTGGTCGAAGGCGGTGGGCTACTGGGTGCATCCGGTGCTGCGTCTCATCGGCCCGCTGCCGGCGACCGCCTGGTTGCCACTGGCTTTCTTCTTCTTTCCATCGAGTTTCAGCGCCAGCGTGTTCCTGATCGCGCTCGCCACCGCGTTTCCGGTAGCTGTATTGACGTGGTCGGGCGTCGCCAGCGTCAACACGGCCTATTACGACATCGCGCGCACGCTGGGTGCGAGGCCCGGGTTTCTGATTCTCAGGGTGGCGATTCCCGCGGCGTTGCCGTCGGTTTTCGTGGGTCTTTTCATGGGACTCGGCGCATCGTTTTCAGTACTGATCGTCGCCGAGATGATGGGTGTGAAGGCCGGGCTCGGCTGGTATCTGCAGTGGGCGCAAGGCTGGGCCGCCTACGCAAACATGTATGCGGCGCTCTTCGTGATGGCGCTGATGTGCTCGGGCCTCATCACGCTGCTGTTCCGCGTTCGCGACCGGCTGCTCGGATGGCAGAAAGGATTGCTCAAATGGTAGCCGTACCCGAAGTGCTTGCGCGATCCGACAGTGGCCGTGCGCTGCGTGGCGGCGCGCGTATCGATGTGCGTCGTGTGAGCCATCAGTTCGCGCTGCGTGGCGCGACTTTGCCGGTGCTGCAGGACATCAACTTCTCTGTTGAACCCGGCGAGTTCGTTGCCTTGCTGGGACCGAGCGGTTGTGGCAAGTCGACGTTGCTGCGGCTTGTCGCCGGCCTCGATAAGCCGGCGCAAGGCACGCTGCACGCGGATGGTACCGAGATCACCGGGCCCGATCCGTCGCGGGTCGTTGTCTTCCAGGATCCCACGCTGTACCCGTGGCGTACGGTGCGCGGCAATGTCGGTGTGGGCCCCGAGGCGCAGCGCCGCCGGCGCGGCTGGCGACGCGACGCGCTTCACGACCAGACGCAGGACCGCATCGACGCCGTGCTGAAACTCGTCGGTCTTGGCGAATTCGCCGACGCGTTTCCGCATCAGCTCTCAGGCGGCATGGCGCAGCGTGTGGCGCTGGCGCGCGCGCTCGTCAACGATCCTGCGTTGCTGGTGCTCGACGAGCCGTTCGGCAAGCTCGATTCGCTGACGCGCATCCGCATGCAGGGTGAACTGGCGCGTCTGTGGCAGGGCGCAGGTTTCTCGGTCCTGCTCGTGACCCACGACGTCGAAGAGGCATTGCTGCTTGCCGACCGGGTCATCGTGTTGTGCGAGCGGCCGGCACGCATCCTCGCGGAAGTTCGCAACGACGCGCCTTATCCACGGCATCGCGACGATCCGAAGCTGGTTGCGCTGCGCCGCGAAGTGCTTGCGCAACTGGGTCTGGAAACCTGAGCACGCATCCGTACCATATTGACCACACGACGAAAACGCAAAATGACATTCAGCAACGACACTTCTCCCGTGAGCCTCGCGCGCCGCGCGTGGCTTCGCAAGACCGCCTGGGCAGCCGGGGCGGCCGCGTTTGGCGGCACTTCGCTGGGTCTGGCGGTGCCGCTCGCCTCTGCGCAAACGCCGCTCAAGCCACTGAATCTTTCGTGGAATGCAGGGGCGATCTGCACGGCGCCAGTCGCGGTTGCGGACAAGCAGGGTTTTTTCACCCGTCATGGCCTGCAGGTGGAACTGGTTAACTTCGCCGGTTCGACCGATCAACTCCTCGAGGCGATTGCGACGGGCAAGTCCGACGCCGGCGTCGGCATGGCGCTGCGCTGGCTGAAGCCCCTGGAGCAGGGCTTCGACGTGAAGCTGACTGCAGGCATACACGGCGGCTGCATGCGGCTTCTGGCGACGCGCAGTTCGGGCATTGTCGATGTGGCCGGGCTGAAAGGGCGCATTGTCGGCGTGAGCGACATGGCAAGCCCGACCAAGAACTTCTTTGCGATCGTGCTGAAGAAGCAGGGCATCGATCCCGACACGGAGGTCACGTGGCGGCAGTATCCGGCCAACCTGCTGGGCGAAGCGCTGAAGAAAGGCGAGGTCCACGCAATCGCGGACGGCGATCCGACCATCTGGAACATTCGCGAATCGGATCACCTGTATGAAGTGTCGAACAACCTGTGCGGCGAGTATCAGACGCGCTCGTGCTGCGTGCTCGGCGTACGCGGTTCGCTGATCCGCAAAGACCGGGCGACCGCCCAGGCGTTGACACAGGCGTTGCTGGAAGCAACCGAATGGACTGCTAATAATCCGCAGAAGGCGGCGGAGATATTCTCGGTGCACGCGCCATCCGCGGACGTCAACCAGTTGACCGCGATGCTGAAGAGTCACACCGATCATCATCACCCTACGGGCGATGTGTTCAGGAAAGAAATTGCACTTTACGCCGACGATCTGAAAGCCGTCAATGTGCTCAACAGCGGCACCGATTCGAATCGCCTCGCTTCGCGGGTGTTTTCGGACGTGTTGACGACGTAGAACGGGCGCTTGTTGCGACGTCTTGCCTGCCTGCTGCTATGGCTCGGGGCAGGCAAGAGGAGCAGGCGCCGGGCCGGCCCTCAGTGCTGTATGCCCCAGCGGCGCACGGTAATGCGCTCGAGCGTATCGAACACCAGATGCTCGATCAGGAGGCCGATCACAATGACGGCCGCGAGGCCCGCGAAGACCCGGTCCGTATACAGCTCATTGCGGTTCTCGAAGATGTACCAGCCGAGGCCGCCACTACCGGAACTGGTGCCGAACACCAGTTCAGCGGCGATCAGTGTGCGCCACGCGAAGGCCCAGCCTACCCGCAACCCGGCGAGTATCGACGGCAACGCCGCCGGCACCAGAATCGACACGACGTGGCGCAAGCCCGTGAGACCGTAGTTGCGGCCCGTCATGCGCAGTGTCGCGGGCACTGCCCGAAAGCCTGAATACGTGTTCAGTGCAAGCGGCCACAACACGGCGTGAACCAGCACGAACAGCAGGCTTCCCGTGCCAAGGCCAAACCACAGCAACGCAAGCGGCAACAGCGCAATCGACGGCAGCGGATTGAACATCGCGGTCAGCATGGTGAGCAGGTCACGGCCAATGCGGGTCGAAACGGCCAGTGAAGTCAGCACGAACGCGCATGCGACGCCAAGCAGATAGCCGCGCAGCAGCACCGACATCGACACGGCAGTCTTCTGCAGCAACTCGCCGGACCAGATGCCCTGCACGAATGCGCTAAGCGTGGCGCTGAACGTCGGCAGTAACAGATCGTTGTTGACCGCGCGAGCCGCGAATTCCCAGATGATCACGAGGACCAGCGCGATCAGCGTCTTGCGCAGCCATGTCTGCGCGAAAATGCGTTTGCCGATCGGCAAGGGCGCTTCGACCGCGATATCGCCGAGCGGCTCCAATGGACGTTCGTATTCCTCGCGAACGGGGGGCAGCAAAGTAGGGGGCGTGCTCATTGCGCGGAGTCCGTCTGTTCGAACAGCAGATGATGGATGCGCTCGGCCGTACGCTGAAAATCGCTACGACCGGTACTGTCCTGCGTGTATTGATGACTATTGAGCTCGGCGCGCACGCGGCCCGGATGCGGGGACAGCAACAGAATCCGGTTGCCGACAATCAACGCTTCCTCGATCGAATGGGTCACGAACAGCAGCGTGAAATTGACCTCTTCCCATAGGCGCAGCAGCTCCTCCTGCATCTTGCGGCGCGTCAAGGCGTCGAGCGCGGCGAACGGCTCATCCATCAGCAGAACGCGCGGCTGCATCGCCAGCGCCCGTGCGATGGCGACGCGTTGTTTCATGCCGCCCGACAAGGTATGGGGATACGCTTTTGCAAACGACGCAAGCCCCACCTTGTCGAGGTAGTGCAGTGCCCGTTCATTGGCTTCGGCACGCGAGAGTTTCCTGGCCACGCGCAACGGAAACACAACGTTTTGCAGCACGGTCTTCCACGGCGGCAACTGGTCGAACTCCTGAAACACCACGATACGGTCGGGGCCCGGCCCGTGCACGGGTTGTCCGTCAAGCGAGATACTGCCGGAGGTGGGTTGGATGAACCCCGCGACGGCCTTGAGCAGCGTCGACTTACCGCAGCCCGAGGGACCGAGCAGCACGAAACGATCCCCGCCGTAGACGTCGAAACTGACCTGATGGGTCGCGCGAACGATCCGTTCGCGCGTGCGGTATTCGAGGCTTACGCGGTCCACCGCCAGAAGTTTTTCACTGGTTTGCGGACGCGTGATGACCGGCGCGGTATCGGTAATCGTATCCATCAGCTTCCCGCCGCCGTCGCTGGGTCGTCGAAGAAGTAGTCTTTCCACGACTTCGGTTCGTTTTTGATCGCGCCAACCCGGTACATGAACTGCGCCAGTCCGAAGGTATTCTGCGGGGCGACCTTGAACTGAACCTGCGGATTCTTGATGATCTTCAACAACAGGTTGCGGTCGATTTTCGACTGGTTCACGCGGATATAGATGTCGGCTGCGGCATCCGGATTGGCGGAAACGAAGCGTGCCGCGTCGGCAAGCGCATCGACGAAGGCCCGATACGTTTTCGGGTTCGAGTCGCGGAATTTTTCAGTCGCATACAGAACCGTGGCCGAGCTCGGTCCACCGAGCACGTCGTACGAATTCAGCACGATGTGCGCCTTGGGATTGCCGGCGAGTTCCTGATCCTGAAACGGCGGATTGCCAAAATGCCCGGTAATTTCCGTGCCGCCAGCGATAATCGCAGCAGCCGCATCGGGATGCGGAATTGCCTGGGTGTACTTGTCAAGCCGGTTGTAATCCTTGTCGCCCCACTGTTTTGCGGCGGCGAACTGCAGTACCCGCGATTGAACCGACACGTTGACCGCCGGTACGGCGATGCGGTCCTTGTCGGTGAAATCGGCAATCGTTTTCACGTTCGGGTTGTTGGACACGAGGTAGTAGGGCAGATTGCCGAGCGAGGCGACACCCTTGACGTTTTGCTTGCCATGCGTGCGGTCCCAGATCGTCAGCAGGGGGCCGACGCCGGCTCCGGCGATATCCACCGCGCCGGAGAGCAGCGCGTCATTGACCGCTGCGCCACCTGAGAGCCTGAGCCAGTCCACCTTGATGTCGATGCCCTGCTTGTGCCCCTCCTTTTCGATGAACTGCTGGTCGCGCGCCACGTTGAGCAGCAGATAGACCACGCCAAACTGCTCGGCGACGCGAATCTGCCCTTCGGCATGCGCTAGCGTCGGAGCGGCGAGGCTGGCGGCGCCGATCGAGATCGTGAGCATGCTCGCTGCAAAACGGCGAGCGAAAGACGGCCCAACGGCCGTCGGGCGAAAAGTGGACTGCATTGAAACTCCGGTCAGCGTGTGGGCGTGCGCAAGCGGGCGCAGACGGACGAACAGGGCCGTCAGAACGGCACGTCGCCTTCGATGGTTGTGCGATACATCTTGCGGCGCAGATGGTCGGGTGTGCCAGCGGCGAGATGCATCAGCGAGCGGTTGTCCCAGAACACCATGTCGTGTTCCGCCCACTTGTGCGTGTACAGATGCTCGGGGCGCACGCTATGCGCGAACAGTTCTTCGAGCAGTTGCTGGCTTTCGTCTTCAGGCAGCCCAATGATGCGGGTGGTGAAATGCTCGCTGACGAAAAGCGCCTTGCGGCCCGTCTCCGGATGCGTGCGGACCACCGGATGCACGACCGGTTTGACCTGGGCAATCTGCTCGGCAGACAGATTCGGCCGCCACGGACTACGCTTTTGCAATTCCGCGTACTTCGCGAGATACGTGTGCTCCGCCGAGCGCCCTTCTACAGCAGTGCGCAGATGAGCGGGTAACGTGTCCCACGCAAGGTGCATGTTGGCGAACAGGGTATCGCCGCCTTCGGACGGCAGTTCCTGGGCATGCAACATCGAGCCGAGGCTCGGTGTTTCCTTGTACGACAGGTCGGAGTGCCAGAAATGGCCGGCGTCGCCCAGGCCGATCGGCTTGCCGTCTTCGACGATGTTCGAGACGATCAGCACTTCCGGATGCCCTGAGAGCTGAAACTGGTGCAGCACGTGGATCTGCAGCGGACCGAAGCGGCGGCTGAAGGCAATCTGCTCCTCAGGCGTGATGCGCTGGTCGCGAAACACCAGTACGTGGTGGTCGAGGTGCGCGCGATGAATGCGCGCAAAATCTTCGGCAGCCAGCGGCTGGCTCAGATCGAGCCCGAGGACTTCGGCGCCCACAGGGCCGTCGAAGGCCCGAATTTCAATGGCCTGGGGAACGGCGTGGTGCGCGGACACAGCGCGGTCGGTAGCAATCGTCACACTAAACTCTTTGGTCGGTCGCAGCGGAGGCGCCGGTGGTGGCGCGATGCCCCCAATTTACCGGCCTGTACAGTCAAGAGCAACGAAGCAAATGCGATACGTTTATCTGCTGGAGTGATAAACCCGACGCTGCACCGGACGCGGCGGGCATCGAGCTCAAATTGACGAAATGTCCAATAATGGATAATCTGTCTTTTATCGATGTCCCGTGAGCCGTCCCTATGACGAAACAGACCCCTGAGCAGCGCGCACTGCTCGCGCAGGTCGGCCAGATCGCAGCAGGATTGGCTGAGACTTTTGCGCCGTTTTGCGAGGTGGTCGTGCACGATCTGCTCGACCCCAAATATGCCGTTCTGGCGATCCACAACAATCTGTCCGGCCGGGAAGTCGGCCACCCGGCAACCGAACTCGGACTGGCGCGCATCGCCGACCCGGAATATCCCCAGGTCATTGCGAACTACGCCAATCAGTTTGCGGATGGCCGTGCGGCAAAAAGCACCTCGATCGGCATCAAGGATTCATCCGGCCAATACGTCGCCGCGTTGTGCATGAATATCGACCTGACGCTGTTCCGCGGCTTGCAGAGCGCCGTCGGTCAATTTGTCCGGGTCGATGCGGACTCGGCCATGAAAGAATCGCTGGACCCGGCGGGGGCTGACCTGATCCGCGCGCGCATCGACGAGTTTGCGGCCAGACTCGCTACCACGCCGCGCGCTCTCAAGACGGAAGACCGCCGTACGCTCCTGCGTGAACTTAAGGACTCCGGTGTAATGGAGATCCGCAGGGCGATGGAAGTGACGGCGCAGTATCTGGGTGTCTCACGAGCGACGGTGTATAGCGATGCGAAGTGATGCACGCCGCTGGGGTGTTTTCGGAGCCGGGGTCGGCGCCTGGGTCGGCGACACGCCGGATCGCCACACCATTAACGTCAGGAACGAACATGTCTAAAGCTCAGTACATCGACCCGCTCACTGGAGCGCTGTATCCGTTCGAGCAACCGCGCTGGTGCTCGGATAACCAGACACCGCTTCTCATCACGCCACTGCAAGGCATCGGACGTGACGATATCGACCGCAGCAATCGTTCGCTATGGCGCTACCGTGCTGCGCTGCCGGTCGATATCGCTCAACCGGTTTCGATGGGGGAGGGATGTACCCCATTGGTGCAGAAGGAATGGAATGAGCACCGTCCGTTTTTTAAACTGGAGTGGTTCAATCCGACATGCAGCTTCAAGGACCGCGGCACGGCGGTCATGCTGTCGTTCCTGCGCCAGATCGGCGTGAACGCTGTGCTCGAAGACAGTTCGGGCAACGGTGGCGCATCGGTTGCTGCGTTCGGTGCAGCCGCAGGCATGCGCGTGAAGATTCTTGCCCCGGCTTACACGTCTCCAGCCAAGGTGGCTCAGGTCCGCGCATACGGTGCCGAGATCCAGCTGGTTGAGGGGCCGCGCGAAGAGTCGCAGGCGGAGGCGATTCGCCAATCCGCCGAGATCTTCTACTCCAGCCATAACTGGCAGCCGTTCTTTCTGCAGGGCACCAAGTCCATTGCTTACGAACTATGGGAAGACTTCAATTTCGAGGCGCCGGACAACATCATCATTCCGGTGGGAGCGGGAAGCAACCTGCTCGGTTGTGACATTGGCTTCAAGGAGCTTCTTGCGGCAGGGCAGATCAAAAAGCTGCCACGTCTGTTTGCGTCGCAGCCGCTGAACTGCTCGCCGCTCGATGCATCGTTCCATGCCGGGGTCGACACGCCCGTGGCCCGGCCGGTCCTGAAGACGGTCGCAGAAGGCACGGCGATTGCGCATCCGCTTCGTCTGCGGGAAATGATTACCGCACTGCGGGACAGCGGTGGTTCGACGGTAGCCGTTTCCGAAGACGACATTGTTGCCGCGCTTAAAAAGCTGGCGCGTCAGGGCGTCTTTGTTGAACCGACCTGCGCGCACGCCGCCGCCGCACTCGACGAGTTGAGCCGTCGCGGCACCATCAAGGCAAACGAGCGCACGGTCGTGCTGTTGACGGGGACAGGGATCAAGGCTGCAGGCTACATCGCGGAGCTGTTTGCTCAACCTGCTGCGTAGTTACCACACTCGTTCGAATACTTGTCCAGGTAAGATTTGGCGCAGAGATAATACGGTATATACTGTTTTCGAAACACGTCAACGGCCCTTATCGGTTAAGGAGCATATATGCCGGATAAACATCTCTCCAGCCAGTTTGACGCCGATCTCACGCTGCTCTCCACGCGCTTGCTCGCCATGGGTGGGTTGGTGGAGTCGCAGATCGCGTATGCGATGCAGGCCCTGGATACCTTCGAGCTCGATTTTGTCGAACTCGTCCTCGAAGGCGAGCGCCGTCTGAATACGATGGAAATCGAGCTCGACGAAGAAATCTGCAATGTCATCGCGCGTCGACAGCCGGCCGCTCGCGACCTGCGTCTGCTAATGGCGGCTTCGAAATGCGTCACCAATCTCGAGCGTGCGGGCGACGAGGCGCGCAAGATCGCCAAGCGGATCCGCCGCATTGCGCCGCAGGTCAGTGCGCAGGACGTCAACATCGCCGAGATCAAGATCTCGGGGGCCATGGCTGCGAGCGTGCTGCGCCGCGCGCTGGACGCATTTGCGCGCATGGACACGGCTGCCGCCGAGCAGATCATTCTGGACGACGAGGCGATCGATAACGAGTTCAGGGCCTTTGTGCGCAAGCTCGTGACGTCAATGACGGAAAACCCCCGCACGATCTCGACGGCGTTGGACTATCTGTCTATCGCCAAGGCGATCGAGCGGATTGGCGACCATGCGACTAACATTGCTGAATCCGTCGTGTATGTGGTTCGTGGCACCGATATCCGTCACGAGCATAGAAAGCGGCAAGAACCCGAAGCGGTGCGCACTTAAATACACGGCGGCGGGCCGGGCCCTCGCGGCCCGCCGCCGTCATCCTGCGTAAACACCTTAACCGCCCACGGCGCCCTGGGTGTTCACGTGGACCGCGTAAATGGATTGTGACGAAGCCATGAACAGGCGGTTGCGGGCGCGGCCGCCAAAACACAGGTTCGCACAACGCTCAGGCAGTGCGATGCGGCCGATCGGCTTTCCAGCCGGCGAGATGATCACCACGCCGTCCAGTTCGTCGCTACCCATACCCCAGCCGCACCACAGGTTGCCGTCAATATCGGCGCGCATGCCGTCGATCGTACCTGGCCCCGCATTGTAGAAAACGCGTCCCTTACCGATTCTTTTCCCATCCGGCGCCATCTCATAGACGTGGATCAGGCGCTCAGGCACGGCGCGCGATTCGATGATGTACAGCAAGCGTTCGTCAGGTGAAAAACACAAACCGTTAGGCCCCTTCAGATCACGCGTGACAACGGAAGCTTCTCCCGTGACACCGTCGATCCGGTACACCGAATGCGGAAGTTCCTGCTCGGCCTTGATGCCTTCATAGTGACCTGCGATACCCATTGGCGGGTCGGTGAACCAGATCGAGCCATCCGACTTGACCACCACGTCATTCGGCGAGTTCAGCCGCTTGCCTTCGAACGAATCCATCAGCACGGTAATGCTGCCGTCATATTCGGTGCGTGTCACACGGCGGCCATGTTCGCAGGTGACGAGACGGCCCTGCCGGTCGCGCGTATTGCCGTTGGCGAAGTTCGACGGTTTGCGAAACACGCTGACCACACCGGTCTCTTCCTCCCATTTCAGCATCTGATTGTTCGGGATGTCGCTCCATAACAGATAGCGTCCATCGCCGAACCACACCGGCCCTTCCGTCCAGCGGTAGCCGGTGGCGAGGCGCTCGACCGCGGAGAACGCGACGCGATATTGATCGAAGGATGGATCGAGCGAGATGACGCGGGGGTCGGGATAGCGCTCAGCCTGCTGCCACATGGGTTTGTCTCCGTGTTGGGGGTAAGTGGATGGCGGATCATGGCTCAGTATACGGTAAAACGAGTAAGCGCTTTCTCTTGTCTTCCCATCCCGGTTCTACTAAAGTGCCTGAATATTAGATGCTTTCGATTGGGTGGCGGTGCGACTCATACGTCAAAAGAAAGCGATTACATTATTGGAGACATATGGACACGGGAAAGTATCGGTATGTGGTCGCCGGGTTGCTCTTCATGGCCGGTGCGATCAACTACATGGATCGGGCGGCACTCGGCATCGTCGCGCCAATCGTCAGCAAGACGCTCGAACTGTCGCCGTCGCAACTCGGCGTCATCTTCAGCAGCTTCTTCATCGGCTATTCGATCTTCTCGTTCCTGGGCGGCTATTTCGCAGACAAGTTCGGCACGCTGCGCGTCTTCACGTGGGCTATGGGATTCTGGTCGCTGTTTTGCGGACTGACCGCGAGCGCAACCGGCTTTGTCTCGCTGCTGGTGTATCGGGTGTTCTTCGGCATCGGCGAAGGGCCCATGAGCTCCAACACCAACCGCACGATCTCGAACTGGTTTCCCCGTCATGAAACCGCGACGATGATCGGCTTCACCTTCTCCGGACAGACGCTCGGCAACGCGATTGCAGGACCGGTGGTGGGTTTGATCGCCATCGGCTTCGGCTGGCGCGCGTCGTTTATCGTGATCGCCGTACTGGGTTTCCTGTGGCTGCTGTTGTGGCGTCTGTTCGTCACCGATAAGCCCAGCCAGAGCCGCCGCGTCGGCGAGGGCGAAGCAAAACTGATCAACGATAGCCGTGCCATCGCGGAAGCACGTAATGTCGAAGACGACGGCATGACGCTCGGCGCGTATCTGCGCCGTCCGAGCACACTGGCACTCGGTGCCGGTCTGTTCGCGGTGAACTACACGCAGTACGTTTTCATCTCGTGGCTGCCGAGCTATCTGACCAACGTGATGCATCTCGATCTGAAGTCGATGAGCATCATCACGTCGATTCCGTGGATCTGCGGAGCGATTGGCTATTTCGGCGGCGGGGTGATCGGCGACATCGTCTATAAGCGCATGGACGATCCGATCAAGGCGCGCAAACTGGTCGCCACGATTCCGCTGGCGTTGTCGGGCGTCGCGGTGCTGAGCATCACCTCGGCCGGGTCGTTGACGGCGGCGGTTGCATTGATTGCCGCCGCGTTGCTGTTCCTGACCGGATCGTGCCAGTCGATCTGGGCGATCCAGCACGAGATCCTGCCGCTGCACCGCCAGGGCGGCGTGGGCGGCTTCATTCACTTTCTGAGCAACCTGTCGGGGATCATCGGGCCGGCGTTGACGGGAATGCTGATCCAGTATTTTGGCGGTTATCACAGCGCGTTTATGTTCGGTGCACTGATCGATTTCGCGGGTGTGCTCGCGATGCTGGTCTTTATCCGCAGCCGGCCGCAGATCAGTGCGGCGGTGGCGGCTCATTCGCCGAATTGAGCAGGCGAGGCGAGTGTGTGGTTCCGCTGCGCGCTTCGGCTGTGAGCGAAGCGTGCCGCTTGCTGACGAAGATGAACCTCGCAACGAGACCGCACAGCGGCGGCTCGTCAGTTGCCCGGCGTATGCAGCAGGGAACGGGCATCGACTGCAGACGGATTGACGCACGTCGCCGTGAGGCGTCCTTCGAGCGCGTCGGCCAGATTCTGCGCGGCGCGGCGCGCCATGGCTTCGCGTGTCTGGGCTGTGGCCGAGCCGATATGCGGCACGAGCACCACATTCGGCAGCGCGCATAGCGGCGAATCGGCGGGCAGCGGCTCGCGTTCGAATACGTCGAGCCCCGCGCCGAGAATGCGGCCCTCACGTAGCGCGTCCGTCAGCGCCGCTTCGTCGACCACCTGGCCGCGCGCACAGTTGACGAGAATCGCGCTCGACTTCATCAAACGCAATTCGGCCGCGCCGATCAGCTTCTCGGTCGCGGCGGAAAGCGGCACCAGCACGCACACGAAGTCCGCTTCGGCCAGCAGCGTGGGCAACGGACACCATTTCGCACCGAACGCTTCCTCCGCGGCCACATTGCGCGAGCGGTTCGCATAGAGCACGTTCATCCCGAAGCCGTGCGCCGCGCGCCGGGCCACCGCGGCACCAATGCGGCCGAGGCCGATGATACCGAGCGTCTTGTGGTGCACGTCGACGCCGAATTGCGCAGGCCCCGACGAGCTCTGCCATTCACCGCGGCGGATGGAGGCGTCGAGTTCGGCGATGCGGCGCGCCGTGGCGAGGATCAACGCGAACATCAGATCGGCCGTCGTCTCGGTGACTTCGTCCGGGGTGTTGCACAGCACGATGCCGCGGCGCGTGAGATCCGCCACGTCGAAGTCGTCGTAGCCGGCGGAGACGGTCGACACCACTTCGAGTTTGGGCGCAGCATCGAGAAATTCAGCGTTCAGCTTGAGCTTGTTGCCGATCGTGCCATGCGCGTTCGCGAGGGCCGCGAGGAAGGCGTCGCGCTGGGTGTCGGCGTCGGCGCAGGTCACGTCGTATTGAGCTTCGAGGATGCGCAGGGCTGCGGCAGGCAGCTTGCGGTAGGCGACAACACTTTTTTTCATCGGGACATCCGGTTTGAAAAGAGAAAGGAGCGCGTAGCCCAAAAAATGCTAACTTTGAGAAAGCGCTTACTTGCGGATCACTATAAGTCTCGTTAGAATCATCGTCAAGATTATCGATAATTTGATCAAGGGACATAGTGATGGCAGACAAGCTCGATAAAGCCCAGCCGGGCGTCGATACGCCGGACGTCGACGCGCCGCGCGGTTTGCGCAAAGGGTTGACCAATTACGGGGACGCGGGCTTTTCGCTGTTCCTGCGCAAGGCGTTTATCAAGGGCGCGGGTTACACCGACGACGCGTTGGCGCGGCCCATCGTCGCCATTGCCAACACCGGCAGCGCCTACAACCCGTGTCACGGCAACGCGCCGCAACTGGTCGAGGCCATTAAACGCGGCGTGATGCTGGCGGGGGGGCTGCCGGTCGAATTCCCCACCATTTCGATCGCGGAAAGCTTCTCCCATCCGACCAGCATGTATCTGCGCAACCTCATGTCCATGGACACCGAGGAGATGATCCGCGCGCAGCCGATGGATGCGGTCGTGCTGATCGGCGGCTGCGACAAGACTGTGCCCGCGCAACTGATGGGTGCCGCCGTCGTGGGCGTCCCCGCCATCCAGCTCGTGACAGGCGCGATGCTGACCGGCTCGCATCGTGGCGAGCGAGTGGGTGCCTGTACAGACTGTCGCCGCTTTTGGGCGAGCTTCCGCGGCGACCAGATCGACGCGGACGAAATCGATGCGGTCAACAACCAGCTGGTGGCGACGGTCGGCACCTGCTCGGTAATGGGCACCGCCAGCACGATGGCCTGCATTGCTGAGGCGATGGGCATCATGTTGCCGGGCGGCGCCTCGCCGCCGGCGGTCAGCGCCGACCGCATCCGCATTGCGGAGCGCACCGGCGCCCAGGCCGTCGCGATGATCGGCGCGAATCTCACGCCTGCGAAAATCCTCACGCCGAAAGCAATCGAAAACGCGCTGCGCGTGTTGCTGGCTATCGGCGGTTCGACCAACGGCATCATCCATCTGACTGCAATTGCCGGGCGTCTGGGCATCAAGATCGATCTCGACGCGCTCGACCGGATGGCACGCGAGACGCCGGTGCTGGTGGATCTGAAACCGTCGGGGCAGCACTATATGGAAGACCTGCATCGCGCCGGCGGACTCACTACCGTCATGCGCGAAATGAAGGGCCTGCTGCATCTCGATGCCTTGACCGTCACGGGCCGCACGCTGGGCGAAGAACTCGACGCGGCGCCCGCCAGCTTCGCGCAGGAGGTCGTGCGGCCGTTTGACAAGCCGATCTTTCCGCAAGGCGGCATCGCTGTATTGCACGGCAATCTGGCGCCGGGCGGTGCGATTATCAAGCAGTCCGCAGCGAATCCGGACTTGATGGAACACGAAGGCCGCGCCGTGGTGTTCGAGAATGCCGAGGACCTCGCGTTGCGCATCGACGATCCCGAACTCGACGTCGAGGCGCATGACGTGCTCGTGCTCAAGCAGATTGGGCCGGTCGGGGCACCCGGCATGCCGGAAGCGGGCTACATCCCGATTCCGCGCAAGCTCGGAAGGCTTGGCGTGAAAGACATGGTGCGCATCTCCGATGGCCGCATGAGCGGCACCGCGGCGGGCACCATCGTGCTGCACGTGACGCCGGAGTCGGCGATTGGCGGTCCGCTCGCGATCGTGCGCACGGGCGACCGGATTCGCCTGAGTGTGGCACAGCGCTCGGTTGAGCTGCTGGTGAGCGACGAGGAAATCGCCACACGTCTGGCGGCGCTGCCGCCGCGCGAAGCCGAACCGAACCTGCGCGGTTATCGAAAACTGTTTCTGACCACGATCACGCAGGCCGACGAAGGGTGCGACTTCGACTTTCTGAAGGCGCCGCAGACCGTGGCCACGGTGCCTGGAAACAAGCCGTGACGTCAGACCCGATCGGCAACGGTGCGGGGCAACGGCGGCCCAGTGCGGTCGCGCCGGTGCTGCGCGACCGCAATACCGATGAAACGATACGCCGTGTCGCGGACCAGCTCGAAGAGGAGATCGTGCTCGGCCTGCTGCATCCGCGCGAACGTCTGGTTGAAGACGACCTGTGCGAGCGCTTCAATCTGAAGCGTCATGTGGCGCGCCAGGTGCTGGGAGAAGTGGAGCGCCGTGGCCTGATCGAACGTCGCAGGCATGTCGGCGCGCTGGTCAAGTCGTTCACCGCAAGCGAAGTGACGCAGTTGTACGCGTTGCGTGAGCTGCTGGAGACCGACGCGGCGAGCCGGATTGTTTTCCCTGTCGACGCCGCGAAGCTCGCGGAACTGGAAACGTTGCAGGCGCAACATGACGCCGCCGCGCAGGCAGGCGATCTGCGCCGCGTGTTTCGCGTCAACATGGCGTTCCATCGGGCGTTTTTCGCGTTAACGGGCAACCAGGTGCTCGTCGACGCGATTCATGAATATGAGCGGCGCACGCACGCGATCCGCTCCGTATCGATCGTATTTCCGGTCTATCTGGAGAAAGCGCGCGCCGAACATCATCAGATGATCGATGCGTTGCGGCGCGGCGATCGCGACGATCTGATCGCGCTGTGCCGCGCGCATCTCGTGCCGTCCCGCGACGCCTATCTCAACGCGTATCACCAGCGCTCGGCCGCGGCCGCGGCGTTTGACTTATCGACACCGAATGGAGACATCGAATGAAACGGGTTTTGATTACCGGCGCAGCTGGCCATATTGGCCGGGTATTGCGCGCCGGCTTGCGTGGCCAATATCAGTTGCGTCTCGCGGACATCGCGCCGCAAGCTGAAGCAGGCGAGGGCGAAGAAATCGTCACGGCCGACATTACCCGGCTAGAGGATCTGTTGCCGGTGATGCAGGGTGTCGACGTGGTCGTGCATCTGGCCGGCATTCCGGACGAGGACCGTTGGGAAAAGATCCGCGACATGAACATCGAAGGTTGCTACAACGTCTTCGAAGCCGCGCGGCAGGCCGGCGTCAAACGCGTGGTGTTCGCGAGCTCGAATCACGCCGTGGGATTTCACCGGCGCGACCGGATGATCGACAATGCCGTCGCGCCGCGGCCGGACAGCCGCTATGGCGTATCGAAGGTGTTCGGCGAAGCGCTTGGACGGATGTACGCGGACAAGCACGGCATGTCGGTCGCATGCATGCGGATCGGCTCGTTTCGTCCCGACAACACGCCGACGGCGCCGCGGCACCTGTTCACGTGGATCAGTCATCGCGACATGGTGCAACTGACGAAGCGCTGCATCGACTACCCTGACTATCATTTCCTGATCGTGTATGGCGTCTCGGGCAATGCGCGTAACCGCTGGGACAACGCGAATGTGCGGTGGCTCGGTTATGCGCCGGAAGACGACGCCGAACAGTATGCCGCCCAGATCGCGGCAACAGGGCAAACCGAAGACGCGCGTGAGGCGCTGTTTCACGGTGGCTTTGGCTGTCTCGTCGAGTTCGACGGCGATCCGCAGCGGATCGACTAGCCAGGTACTCTGACCCGGCTATCGTCATTGCTGGCTGCCGCACGTTATAGAATGCGGCACAGGGATGGCGCGATGGTGCGCCTCGACTCCGGGCAGGGTGCAAGTTGACCACAGACACTAAGAAAAGAGCGCCGCGTCGCAAATCGAATGCGATTTCCGTCATGGATGTGGCTCGCGCAGCGGGCGTTTCGACAGCGACGGTTTCGCGCGTATTGAATGGCAACGCAACGGTTGCCGCCGAGCTGCAGACCCGCGTGCGCGACATCGCGCGCGATCTCGGCTATACGCCACATGCGGCTGCGCGTGCGTTGGCATCGCAGAAGTCCAAGACGATCGGCGCGGTGATCCCATCGCTGGAAAACCAGAACTTCGCGATCGGCGTGTTCGCGCTGCAAAAGCGCATCGGCGAAGCCGGCTATACGTTGCTGCTTGGATGCTCGTATTACGATCAGGAAGACGAACTCAAGCAGGTGCGCGCCCTGATCGCGGACGGCATCGCCGGCTTGATGCTCGTTGGCCGTAGCCACTCGCCCGCGCTGTATGAGCTGATCGAAAAGGAACAGATTCCGCTCGTCAACGGCTGGACCGTCGATCACGACCATCCGTATGTCGGTTTCGATAACGTTGCAGTCGGGCGGCGCCTCGCCGACTATCTGCTCGAGCTCGGGCATACCCGCTTCGGCATGATTACGCAAATGACGCAGCACAGCGATCGTGCGGCTGATCGCATCATCGGCGTGCGCGCGGCGCTACAGTCGCGCGGGCTGCAGTTGCGCCACGAGCATCTGATCGAGATGCCGCACAAGATCATTGAAGGCCAGATGGCGATGAAGGCGCTGATGAACGGCCCCGAGCGTCCGACGGCCGTGATTTGCGGCACCGATCTGTTGGCAATCGGCGCGCTGGCGGAAGCGCGCGAGGCGGGTATCGACGTGCCGGGTGACCTGTCGATCGCGGGCATCAACGATATCGAATTCTCGAGCTTTACGTCTCCACCACTCACCACCATGCGGCTCGCCGCCGATGAAATCGGCGCGCGCAGCGCCGAGTATCTGCTCGCGCGGATCGAAGGGCGGCCCGTAAGTTCGCAGTACATCGTGCCGACCGACCTGATCGTGCGCGGTACGACTGCACGTCCTCGCAACAGTTAAGAGGCTGTAGTACGACGTTTTGCGCAAAACACTTTCTCAATGCACGGCCCCAAATTTGCCCGTCAAAGTAAGCGCTTTCTATTGAACTCGCAAGTGAAGTGCCCTAAGATGCCTGATACCCAAGGATATCAAGCAGCGAAGCATCGTTCGTAGCGGCCCTTTAAAGAAAGCGATTACTTGTATCGCCCGTGTCCGGCCGCTGAGCGCAAATTTTTTAGAAGGCAGTGTCCGATGACTGAGGCGATGAGCAAAAACGTGAGCGGGCCAGTGATCCGCTTGCATCCCGCCGACAACGTGGTAATTGCGCGCATCGACGTGGCAATCGGTACGCCGGTTCCAGCCGAAGACTTTGTTTGCCGCAGCCAGGTGAGCGCGGGCTACAAGATCGCAGCGAAGCCCATCAAAAAAGGCGAGCCGGTTCGCAAATACAACGTGGTAATCGGTTTTGCCGCGATGGATATTGTGCCCGGCACGATGGTGCATAGCCATAACGTCGAGTTCCGCGAGTTCGACCGGGACTACGCATTCGGCGCGGACTATCAGCCCGTGGAGATGGTGCCCGAAGCGCAACGCGCCACGTTCCAGGGCATCGTGCGTGACAACGGCGAGGTTGCCACGCGCAACTACATCGGCGTGTTGTCGACAGTCAATTGCTCGGCGACGGTCGCACACCGGATCGCCGAATGGTTCACGCCGGAACGGCTGGCGGACTACCCCAATGTCGACGGCGTGGTCGCGTTCACTCACTCGATCGGCTGCGGCATGGAGATGAGCGGCGAGCCGATGGCGTTGCTGCGTCGAACGATGGCGGGTTACGCGCGGCATCCCAATCTCGCCGCGGCGTTGATCGTCGGGCTGGGATGCGAGCGCAATCAGCTGGCCGGACTGATGGATCAGGAAGAGCTGAAGGTTGATTCGCGGCTGCACACCTTCATCATGCAGGAGAATGGCGGCACCCGCCGGACCATCGAGGCCGGCGTGGCTGCGGTCCAGGCCCTGCTGCCCGACGCGAATCGCGTGAAGCGCACGACGGTTCCCGCGAGCCACCTGAAGATCGGCCTGCAATGCGGCGGCTCGGACGGCTTTTCGTCGATCACGGCCAATCCTTCGCTGGGCGCAGCGATGGACCTGCTGGTCCGTCATGGCGGCACGGCCATCCTCTCCGAAACACCTGAAATCTACGGCGTGGAACATACGCTCACGCGGCGCGCGGTCAGCCGCGAAGTGGGCGAAAAGCTGGTTGCGCGGATCCGTTGGTGGAAAGACGAGTATTCGGTCGGTCGAGACGTTCAGATCAACGGCCAGGTCAGCCCTGGCAATCAGGTGGGCGGACTCGCGAACATCTTCGAAAAGTCGATTGGATCCGCGATGAAAGGCGGCACTGGCCCGCTGATGGAAGTGTATCGATACGCCGAGCGGGTGAAGCAGGCTGGACTCGTTTTCATGGACACACCTGGTTTCGACCCCGTCTCGGCGACGGGTCAGATTGCTGGCGGCGCGAATCTGATTGCCTTCACTACAGGCCGCGGTTCGATGTTCGGCGCCAAGCCCGTGCCCTCGCTGAAGCTCGCCACCAACACGCCGATGTACGACCGTCTCACCGAAGACATGGATCTGAACTGCGGCGGGATTCTGGATGGTGTTGCGTCGATTCGCAGCACGGGCCAGAAAATCTTGGACGCGATTCTTGCCGCCGCGTCGGGCGAGCGAACAAAGAGCGAAATGCTCGGGCTAGGCGACCACGAATTCGTGCCGTGGCAGATCGGCATCATGAGTTGAGTTTTTCAATCGGCTTCCTGCCAGGCCTGCCAACAAGTCGTACCTCCATGGCATTCGTTAGAAGTGCCAGATAACAAAATCCGTCACCCCGACTTATACGGAATAGAGACAACATGAAGACTGGGAAGTATCGCTACGTTGTCGCCTTGCTGCTGTTTATTGCGGGTGCGATCAATTACATGGACCGCGCCGCGCTTGGTGTGGTCGCACCTATCATCAACAAGCAGCTGGGCCTTTCTCCGTCGCAACTCGGCGTGGTGTTCAGCAGTTTCTTCTTCGGCTATTCCATCTTTGCATTTGTCGGCGGTCAACTCGCCGACAAGTACGGACCGCGCCGCGTTTTCTCCTGGGCGATGGGGACGTGGTCGATTCTCTGCGGATTGACCGCAGCCGCGACCGGCTTCGGCACGCTGCTCATTTCCCGGGCGCTGTTCGGCTTCGGCGAAGGTCCAATGAATTCGACGACCAACCGGACCATCACCAACTGGTTTCCCCGGCATGAGACCGCAACCATGGTCGGCTTTACGTTTTCGGGCCAGACGGTAGGCAGTGCGATCGCCGGGCCGGTGGTCGGGCTGATTGCCATCGCTTACGGTTGGCGTACGTCGTTTGTGATCATCGCGGCGCTCGGGCTGACGTGGATCGTCGCATGGCGCATATTCGCGACCGACAAGCCGGCGCAAAGCGCGCGGGTTGGCGCGGCCGAACGCGAGATGGTCGAAGCGAGCCGCGGCGCGGCGCATCCGGCAGAGGGCGGAGACGAAAGCACGCCGTTGCGCAGCTACCTGTTTCGTCCGAGCACGCTCGCACTTGGCGTCGGCCTGTTCGCGGTGAACTACACGCTGTTCGTGTTCATCTCGTGGATGCCGAGCTATTTCACCAACGCGCTGCATCTGGACATGAAGCACATGAGTATCCTGAGCGCGGTGCCGTGGGCATGCGGCGGGATCGGCTACTTTGGCGGCGGCCTGCTTGCCGATGCGTGTTTCAAGCGTATGAGCAACAAGCTGCTGGCGCGCAAGCTCTCGGCGACTGTGCCGCTCGCGCTGTCGGGTCTCGCTCTGCTCGGTGTTAGCGCGGTCGATTCCGTGATCCCCGCAGTACTGCTCGTAGCGTCCGCCGTGCTGTTCCTGACGGCTTCGTCGCAAGCGTGCTGGGCCACCATGCACGAGCTTGTGCCAGGCAGGCATCTGGGCGGCGTAAGCGGCTTTGTTCACCTGATGAGCAATATTTCGGGCATCGTCGGTCCGACCATGATGGGTCTGGCGGTCCAGTACTTCGGCGGTTACAGCAGCGGCTTCGTGCTCGGCGCGGCGGTCGATCTGGTCGGCGTGCTGGCAATGCTGCTGGTCATCGGCCGGCGAGGGGCGGCCACTGCGGAAGATACGCAGACGAAGGCTGCCTGAGCGGTCGTTGCCGCAGATCAACGGCGAGGCCTTACCGTATGTGAAGCAACACCGACTGGTGGCGTGTTGCTCGCGATCCCGTTGGTCCGGAATTCATGACGCCGCCCCAGCGCGCACTCGCGGCATGAACTAACGCATATCCGACGCCCTGCCTCATTTCCGCAAATGTCATTTGCGAAGGCGGTCATTTTGCCGCTGCTCACCTCATGGCAAGATTTGAGTATCGATAATTGGTACAACGAATCTAAGTGGCGGGAACATCGTAATGGACGAGCAGGAAAGAGCGTTGGGCGGTCAGCGGGCCCGACGTGATCCATCGCGGCGCAGGATGATTGTCGGAAAGCGTCGGCGAAACTGGCTACCACAAGCCCAACGGGCAGTTGACGCCGCAGGAAGCATGGTCATTTAGCGCAGGGGCTGTGGTGTGCCGCCTGTTTCTATCCTGTTCTGGAGTGCAAATTGTTTAAATTCTTTGACCTTCAAAAAATTATCAGCCAATTCCCTGACGAGGCAGCTAGCACAATCGTCGACACCTATCTCACCGACGAACCATCCGCGAGCTCAAGACTTTTTCGTGTTTATTATCCAATCCCTCGCCATTACCACGAAACGTGCGAAGAGCATCTTTACCTCCTGACCGGGAAGGTCACCTTTGCGATCGAGGACGAGGCGCCTCGCGTCCTTACTGCGGGCCAGCTGGTCACCTTCGAGCGGAACACCGTACACGCAATAACGGAAATACTGGAGTCGCCAGCGGTCTTTTTTACCGTGGACGCCCCGCGTCGTGTACCGACCGATGTTGTGTATGTGAATCCCGATGACGCACATATTCGACCTTTTGTGACTCACCTGGAAGATATCTGAAAGTCAGCGCGTGACGAAGCCTGTTGCGCATGAAACTTGAGAGAGAACTCGGTCGAGCCGGCGAAAGCCGTATCAATGTAAGGAACAGAGATCCAATGCAAAATTTTACGTTTCATAACCCCACCCGCATTATTTTCGGCGAAGGCCAGATTGCTGCACTTGATGCCCATGTACCGCGCGAAGCGCGTGTGCTGATCACTTGTGGCGGCGGCAGCATCAAGAGCAATGGTGTGCTCGCGCAAGTGCAGGCGGCGCTCGGGGAGCGTGCCTCGTTCGTATTCGAAGGTATCGAACCCAATCCCACCTACGAAACCTTGATGCAAGCGGTTGCTGTCGCACGCGAACGGAACATCGACTTTCTGCTGGCTGTCGGGGGTGGCTCCGTGATTGATGGCACCAAATTCATCGCAGCGGCACTGAAGTTCAATGGCGAGCCGTGGGACATCCTGGCGAGGCAGGTCGAAGTGCATGAGGCGATGCCGTTCGGTAGTGTTCTGACGCTGCCCGCGACCGGCTCTGAAATGAACAATGGCGGTGTCATCAGCCACCGCGCGAAAGGCGACAAGTTGCCGTTTCGCAGTGAAGCGACGTATCCGGTCTTTTCGGTGCTGGATCCGACGACGACCTATTCGCTGCCAGTCCGGCAAATCGCCAACGGTGTGGTCGACGCGTTCGTGCATATCGTCGAGCAATACCTGACCTATCCGGTCGATGCAAAGGTGCAGGATCGCTTTGCCGAGGGCTTGTTGCTCACGTTGACTGAAGTGGGTCCACAAGCACTGGCCGAGCCGAATAACTATGCCGTGCGCGCCAACCTGATGTGGACCGCGACGCTGGCGTTGAACGGCTTGATCGGGGCCGGTGTGCCGCAGGATTGGGCGACGCATATGCTCGGTCACGAGATTACCGCGCTGCATGGCCTCGATCATGCGCAAACGCTGGCAATCGTGCTTCCGGCAATGCTGACCGTGCGCAAGGAACAGAAACGCGCGAAGTTGCTGCAGTATGCCGAGCGTGTATGGAACATCACCGAAGGCAGCGAGGAAGAACGCATCAGCGCGGCGATCACAGCGACCCGCGTGTTCTTCGAGAGAATGACCGTCGGTACCCGCCTGCGTGATTACAAAATTGGCGGCCAGACCGTCGCCAAGCTGATCGCGAAACTGGAAGAACACGGGATGACTGCGTTGGGCGAACGCGGCGATGTGACGCCCGAGGTCAGCCGCCGAGTCTATCAACTTGCGGTCTGAGCAGGCCCGTGTCCGTCTGGTGCATTACTTTGGAACGTCACTATGAAGATCGGATTTATTGGCCTTGGCTCCATGGGCGCCGCAATCGCAGCGAACCTCATCGAGTCAGGACATGAAGTACATGTTTTCAACCGTACCCCGGCACGCGCTGAACGGTTGCGCGAAGCGGGCGCAAGGGTTGCGGCCAGTCCCGCGGGTGCAGCACGGTCGGCCGACGTCGTGTTTACGATGGTGGCCGACGATGCTGCGCACACAGCCGTGACGTTCGGCGAAGCGGGTATCGCCACGACGCTGAAGCCGGGCGGGGTACACATCTCGATGAGCACGATCAGTGTCGCAACGGCGCAGGACCACGCAACGAAGTATCGCGAAGCAGGTCTGGGCTTCGTGTCGGCGCCCGTTTTTGGCCGACCCGACGCCGCCGCGGCACGCAAACTCTTTATCATGGCCGCGGGCGCCGACGAGCATCTCAAGGTCGCCGTTCCGCTTCTTGAGGGCCTTGGGCAGTCGGTCGGCATCGTCGGCTCGGATCCTTCTCAAGCGAACCTCGTCAAGCTGATCGGCAATTTCATGCTGTCCGTGATCATCGAAACGCTGGGCGAAGCGTGCGCGGTAGCGGGCAAGGCAGGCCTTGACCCGATGCATCTCGTTGAATTGCTGACCAGTGCAAATTTCAACGCAGCGCCGTACAAGATCTACGGCCCGCTGATTGCATCGCAGCGCTTCCAGCCGCCCGGCTTTGCGTTGCCTCTTGGTCAGAAAGACAACCGGCTGATGCTGGCGGCCGCCGAGTCGCTCGGGGTCCCCCTGCCGCTTGCCAGCCTCGTCCACGACCGATTCCTCACGTTACGGTCGCAAGGTCTCGGTGCGGAGAGCGACTGGTCCGCGGTCGCACTGTGCGCGTTGTCCGACGCGGGCCTGAACAAGCAGCAGCCCGGCGCGTGAGGCCGCCGGACAAGCCTGCGAAGCGCCGATCAGACCCGGCGCCATGCAGGCTTGTCCGGATCTGAAAGTTGCAGGTCAACCGGGCCCATCCCGAACACCGCGACGACGACCGGCTCTTTCACATGCCGCGGCACGCCATCGTAGTGCGGCGTGCGCGCGGCACGTTTGACAAAGCCACCAGCCGGGACCGGTACTGCGTCTTGAGGTGCAAAATCAGGACCGCTGTTGACCCACCAGGTGCCTGACACTACGACCTGGATCCGATCGGTCGCGTACGTATGCGGTGCGCTGAACCAACCGGGATTCCATTTCATCATCACGAGATACAAGCCAGGTTTGTTGACATCGCCGTAGAGCGGCGCCATCTCGCCGCTGTGTGGCGGGCCGGCTGTCCAAGGCTTGAAAGTGATCTGTTCTCGCGGCAGTACGAATGTCTCATGGGCGTCGATCGGACTGGCATGCGCCATCTCAGGTGCGAATGCGCTGACCATGGACGTTAGCAGAATCAGGCGGCGGTTCAGGTCGATGGGTTCCATGAAGAGCTTTTCCTTGAGTAGCGATTTGTCGCGGAGGTCATGAGTGTCGCGGGACGAACAGGGCAAGCCGATTCGTCGACTCCGATAGATGACCAATCACACTAAAGGATCCCAAGCAGGGGATGAAGATCCCGATGCACAAAAGATCGTTTCTAAAAAAGGGGAAGTGCCGGCCCGCGATTCGGCTCCCCGTTTCTGCTGTGCACCACGGACCGGCCGCAGGACACGCCCATTTGTGCAAAGGTGATATCGATGCCGGGCACTTCTGCCGCCAATGCTCCGCACCTATAGTCAGATCAGCTCTCGAACGCACGTCACATCGCTTCGATCGGACCTGCACGAAGCTTCCCTCACTTTCAGGAGCAGACCATGTTGACCAGAACGCTCTCACCGGACTCTGTCGAAACCGCGGCCGCGAACCAGGACGCCGAGTACTTCGAGTACACGTCATCAGCCAATCCGATCGGCGCGAAGCTCATCTCGCGCGTGCCATTCCGCAATTTTTCGCCTTCGCTGTACGCAGAGGGCGCCACTCGGATTGTGCCGCTCGACCTCTCTGCGGAACTGGGTTGCCCCAGCCCCGCGACCGGTCCAGGTCTGAGCGCCAATTTCCTGCGCATCAACGCAGGAGACGCATTGACGCTCGCCCCGAACGCCACCTCGCAGCTTTGCTATGTCATCAGCGGGGCCGGCAGCGTGACGCAGGGCGAGACCCGCTTCCCGTTCGCGCAAGGCGATTTCTTTACCCTGCCGGGCGGCGATGAAGCTGTGCTGTCCGCCAACGCGACGGCCACGCTCTATTACGTCAACGACGCGCCGCTGCTCACCTATCTGGGTACGACCGGCGTCCAGGCGCGCTTTGCGCCGACGCTCTATCCGGCCGCCCAGGCGCAGGCAGAATTGCGCAAGGTCGCTGAAGAAGCCAATGCGGGGCGCCGCAACCGCATCAGCGTGCTGATGGGCAATGTCAACTTCCCGCAAACGCGAACGGTCACGCACGTGCTATGGGCCATGTTCGGCATAGTTCCACCCAACTCGATTCAGAAGCCGCACCGCCACCAGTCGATCGCACTCGACTTCATCGCTGGGGGCGCCCCGGGCGTCTATACGCTGGTGGGTACCGAACTGGACGAGAACGGCAATATCGTGGATCCGACTCGCGTCGATTGGGAAGCCGGGATGGCCTTCGTCACGCCGCCGGGATACTGGCATGCGCATTTCAATGAAACGAACGAAAACGCTTATGTGATTCCGATCCAGGATGCCGGTTTGCAGACCTGGCTACGCACGCTCGACATCCGCTTTGCGCGTTAAGGCTGAAGCTCCAGTGCGAGTCCGTCGTCCCAGTACGGCGGCTCGCCGATCGCCTCTGCATAGAAGTCGACAAACGAGCGCACCTTCGACGACACGATCTTCTTCGGCGGATAGACCGCCCAGATAGCCGGTTCGGCCTTGCCTGTGCGTGCTTCCCATTCGGGGAGGGCGTGGATCAGCCTCCCTTCGCGTACGGCTGTGCCCGCGAGCCAGGTCGGCAGGAGGGCGATACCGCATCCCGAAAGCGCGAGGTCGAGCACAGCCTCGGAGTCGTTTCCGCGCAACCGGCCTTTCAATCCGACGAGTGTCTGCTCCAGGGCAGCTTTGGGACTTCCCGTGCGGGTGAGAAACCACTTGTCAGCGGGTGGCAGCGACAGGCGGAGTGATTCGTGAGCCTCAAGATCAGCAGGGACGGACGGCATACCGTTTCGATCGAAATATTTCGGACTGCCGCAGACGATCCGCCGATGGGGTGCGAGACGTCTGGCCATTAATGAAGAATCGGACAAGACGCCGATGCGAATGGCTAAGTCAATCCCGGCATCGATCATGTTCAGGGTCTCGCCGGTCAGCACGAGGTCGAGGTCAATGTCCGGGTACCGGGTCATGAATGCTGGCAGGTGCGGCACGACATGCCGCCGCCCGAATGCGGATGGCATCGTCACGCGCAGCAGGCCCTGCGGCGTGCTATTCAAGGACGACGTGGCCTGCCGGGCGTCGTCGAGTGCTTCGAGTGCCAGGATCGCGCGCTCGCGAAATACCCTGCCGCCCTCTGTCAGCACCAGACCCCGTGTCGAGCGATTGAAGAGGGCGATGCCGAGATCCTTTTCGAGGTCGCTCACATACCGCGAGATGGTCGAGGTCTTGACCGTCATTTCACGCGCAGCTTTGCTGAAGCTCTGCAGTTCCGCTGCACGGACGAAAGCGTGTACCGCTGAAAAATAGTCCATTTTTTGGGGTGCAAATCGAACTTGCTGGAACGGGCCCGGTTCGCACGCCATTGCGTGGCTCAATGAAACGGGCATGGTCCGCTGGCACTGCGCCACGCGACGCGCTCCGGGACGGCAAGTGCGCTCATTGTATCGCGCCCGCCTGGCGTAGTGCGTCCGCTGCAGACGTGTTGTGTTGCGCGAGGGCCATTTGCAGCGCGGTCCCTCCGCGCGCATCGACGTGGTTGACGTTCGCACCGTGCGCCACGATTGTCGTAGGCGCTGAGAATGAGCGCCGTGTAGCCCTCAGCCGTCTTCGTTTCGAGGGGAAAATGGGCGTCGACCAACAACGATAAGTAACCCTATGTGATTAAGACAATGAAACGATCGTGGCGAGAAGCGTGTGATGCCGGTCAAGTGGGCTGCGTGCCTGCTAGCGGCTTCACGGCTGACTGTGCTGCCCGGGGGTACGCGTTTTTATCGAACCGTCTGTTCTGGCGCTTAACGGTTGACCATCTGCTTGGGCAGCGTCAGGGCAAGGGCGCCCACTAAAAACATGCTGATCGCGAGTGCGATTACGGCCAGTAGCGTCGAATGAGTCGCGTCGATGATCCCGCCGATCAGGTACGGACTGACAAACCCGGCAAGATTGCCCACCGAATTGATCACCGCGATTCCTGAAGCGGCCGCGGCACCGGTCAGCATTGCGGTCGGCAGCACCCAGAACTGTGTCATGGTGACTAACACAGCTGCCGTCGCTACCGTAAGTGCGATTGTGGCGAGCATTGCCTCGTGCATGAATACGGCGCTTGCGATCCAGCCTAGCGTGCCTGCCAATGCCGGGATCGTGATATGCCAACGCCGTTCCTGGTGTGCATCGGAGTGGCGGCTCACGAGCAGCATGGCAACCACCGCAACGGCATAGGGCAGCGCCGTAAGTAGCCCCACACTGAGTGGATTGCTGACGCCGGTGTTCCTGATCAGCGTCGGCAAATAGAAACCCACACCGTATAGGCCCATCATGTTAAAAAAATACAGCATGCACATCAACCAGACACGCGGGTTGGTGAAACCGTCGCGCGTCCTGTGCGACCGTACGCCCTGGCGGTCGTCTGCCAGGTTGCGCGCAAGCAGCGCTTTTTCATTAGCGCTGAGCCAGCGTGCGCTCTCCACGTTGTTATCCAGAAAGAGAAGCACGACAATCCCCATCACCAGTGATGGAATTGCTTCTATCAGGAACAGCCACTGCCAGCCGGCCAGATTGTGTGCGCCGGAAACTGAATTCATGATCCAGCCGGACAGGGGCGCACCCACCACTCCAGCAATGGGAATTCCGGTGATGAATAGCGCGAGAATGTTTGCACGCCGGCGCGCCGGGTACCAGTACGTCAAATACAGGATCACGCCAGGGAACAGACCCGCTTCAGCGAGACCCAACACGAAGCGCAGCGCGTAGAACATCGTCGGCGTTTTGACGAACAGGGTCACTGCCGAGACGATGGACCAGGTGATCATCACACGCGCAATCCAGAGTCGCGCCCCGACGCGATGCAACAGTATGTTGCTCGGCACCTCGAAAAGGAAATATCCGAGAAAGAAGATTCCGGCGCCCAGCCCATAAACCGTTTCGCTAAACTTCAGATCCGCGAGCATCTGGATCTTCGCAAAGCCGACGTTGACGCGGTCGAGATAGGCAACCACGTAGCACATGAACAGCAACGGTACGATACGCCGCGTCACCTTTTCGTATATCGAATCGTCATCCATGGCCGAAGATGCTGCGTCTGACGCGAGTATCCCGTTAGCCCGTACCATGCTGTTTCCTTGAACCGAGTAATGCCATTGACAGGTATAGATGCTCCGACCGAATTGCCAGGCATGCACCGCGCTAAAGCAAAGCAGAGTAGGGGTTGGCGAAGCATTGCGAAAGTTACCCGTTACGCAAAACAGTTGTGCGTAAACGGGTTCGCGCCATTCAGATCAACCTTGAACAGCGATGCGGGATCATTCAGGCGTCGCCTGACTTGCGATGCAATCGTTGCCGGCATTGGCGGTGCTTCGCCCAAAGCTTGCAAGCGCGGCCAGACCGAGCAGGGCGAGCGCACTGCCAAGCAGGAAATCGTCGGGGACACCGACCGAGTCGACGATGGTCCCACCCACCAGAGAACCCACCGCGATGGCGACCTGAATGATGCTGACAAATAGCGCCGAGCCCGCCTCCGGCAGATCGGGGGTCGCGCGCTGAATCCACACGCTGAAACAAAGCGGCAGCGCGCCGAATGAAATTCCCCAGGCGAGCACGTCAACCGTGATCGCCAGTTGCGAGTGCCTTAGCAAAGGCATCGACAAAAGTGCGAACATCAACAGCGACACCATGGTCGCAAGAGATGCCTTCAGACTTCGGTTGACCGTGCTCGAAACGACGAAGTTGGAGAAGAAGCCAATGATGCCGAACCCCAGTAGCAACCAGGTAATGGTCGACATGCTGAAACTGGCGTTATGCAGCAGAAACGGCGTGATGTAGGTATAAGAACAGAAGTGAGCGCCGAACACGAGCGCCACCATCAGCATGCTTCTACGCGGATAAGGGCGCCGTATCAGCGCGACCAGGTCGGCAAACCGCAGCGCGGCACTCGATGGCAAGGACGGTACCAGCAACAGTTGCGCGACGAACGCGACAGCAACCAGCACACCGGTGGCCATGAAGGAAAAGCGCCAGGATGAGAAGCCGGCGATGAACGTACCAAGAGGCACGCCAATCACCGTAGCGCACGTCACGCCGGTCAATATCATCGCGGTTGCCTTGGCCGCATCTTTGGGCTGTACGAGCCGCCCAGCAGCGGCAATCGCCAGCGTCCAGAAGCCTCCCAATGCGGCCCCCAGCAGCGCGCGACCTATGAGCATGACGGCGAAATTGGGTGCGAAGGCCGATAACAGATTGGACGCCAGCAACAGTCCCGTTAGCAACAGGAAGACATGACGGCGGTCCATACGTCCCGCTCCCAGCATGAGCCCTGGCGCGGAGACAGCAGCAATGACACCAGGTACGGTGACCATCAGTCCAGCGGTGCCCGGCAGGACGTCCAGTTCTTTGGCGACGTGCGGCAATAAACCGACCGGCAGAAACTCCGTGGTGACGAATGCAAATGCACCAAGCGCTACGGCCCCGACGGAAAGCCATTGGCGTAAAGACGACGAATCACCGTTCTCCGGCGCGGGCATGCCCGCCGGCAGATTGCTCTCTACCAACATAGTATTGTTTGTCCCTTGCGGACACTGATTGAAGTGATGCGGATTTGCGGTGCAAATCCAACGCATCATCGGGTTCTGATGAAAACGCCTGGCGTCAGGCGTCCGGGGTGCTGTCTTGAATGACGCACCACCATACCATTGCATTATTTCCCTTGCCGATGCGCTGCCAAAGGCATGACTTGGGGTAGGGGTACTAGAGGGTGAAGCGAGTGTGGGTGAGATCCTCGCACACCTGCCACAAGCGCGCGGCGTTGGCGGTATTGCCTGCCTGGGCGGCAACGTTCGCTTCGCCGACGCTGCTGCCGCGTGCCTCCAGCCATCCTTGCGGACCATAGTAGCCGCCGTCGCGGACATTGGCTGCAGTGGCCGCATAGAGAGTTGGCAGGGCGCCTGCATCATCGGTGTTGAACATGGCGCCGATGACAACCCCCAGGAGGTCTCGCGCCGCTCTCGAGATGGCGGAGCGATCGCCACCGCGAAACAGGTTCGTCTTCGCGACGCCGGGATGAGCGGCGACTGACATCACGCGCGAGTTTGCTGCGCGCAAACGACGGTCGAGTTCAAAAGCAAACATCAGATCCGCGAGCTTGGACTGCCGGTAGGCTTGCATCGGCGAATACTGCCTCGTGGATTGCAGGTCATTGAAGTCGATCTGGCCTTGTTTGTGTGCGATCGAAGCGATCGTGACCACACGCGGCCGCTCGGACGATCCGGTCGCGGCCTGTTCCAGCGCGGGCATCAGGAGCGCGGTCAACGCGAAGTGGCCGAGCACGTTGGTGCCAAACTGCAACTCGAAACCGTCGGCGGTTTCGAGGCGCTTCGGCGGTGCCATGACGCCCGCGTTGTTGACGAGAATATGAAGCGGGCGTTGCGCGGCGAGTTCCTGCTGCGCGAACTGATGCACGGACGCGAGGCTGGCGAGATCGACAAGCGCCAGTTCGGCGTGCGCTCCGGGTACGTCGGCGTTCAGACGGGCTAACGCATCCTCACCGCGTTGTTTGACGCGGCATGCCAGCATTACCTGCGCACCTTTGCGAGCCAGCATCAATGCTGCGTGGTAGCCGATCCCGCTGTTCGCTCCAGTGATGAGAATGCGTTTGCCGGCCTGCGATGCAATGTCGGCGGTGGTCCACGGTGTATTCATATCGATCCGCGCAGGGTAGTGGGACTCAACATTGAGACTATCACTAGTCGGACATAAAAAAGTCCCGCGTAAGACGGGCGGGGCAAATCGATACCAAGGCACTCTGCACGATGCACGTGTGCCGGCAAATCTCCCCAATCGCGGCTATGATTTGATGCGGCGATCGGCGCCGAAACCCTCCAGGAGACTACCCACATGATCCATGTCTTTGCTACGATCACCGCCCACCCCGGCCAGCGTGAAGCCGTGCTGGCACTCTTTAACGCGAACCGTCCGGCGGTGCTGGCGGAAGCGGGATGCATCAGTTACGAGGCGGTCGTCGACGTCCCCGACTTCGGCGGATTTCAGACACCGCTCGGCAACGACACGTTTGCTGTCGTCGAACGGTGGGAAAGCGCGGAAGCGTTGAAGGCGCACGCGGCCGCGCCGCACATGGCCGAATATGCAGGCAAGACTCGCTCGCTGCTCGCGAGCCGCGTCATCAATGTGCTGCACGCGTATTGATTGCGCGATTGACCTGCGCTTAACGAGGCAGCGTCGACAGATACGCAGCTGCGGCTTCGATCTGCGCATCAGTCAAATGCGCCGCGACCGCAGTCATTGACCCAGGCTTGGCGGCGCCGCTCTTCGCGCGCGCCTGAAACTCATGCAAACGCGCGACTGTGAAACTCGCAGGCTGACCCGCAATGCTGGGAAAGCGCGCGCCAATGCCGGTTCCACCGGCTGCGTGGCAAGAGAAACAGGCGGCGAGGCCAGTGCCGCCACCCATTTGCGCGAGTTGTCGTCCAGCTTCCACCTGCGCGGCTTGTGGAGGCTCCGCGGCATGCGCGAGCGGCGGCTTCTGTGCAGCAAAGTATTGGGCCAGGTCGTGCATGTCGCTGTCGGACAGATTGTGCGCGACGGCTTGCATGACCGGGCTTGCACGGGTGCCATCCTTGAACATTGCTAACGCGTGCGCCATGTAGTCGGCGTTCTGTCCTGCGAGTCTGGGGATTGCAGATGCCGGCGAGCCTTCTCCCGCGGCGCCGTGGCACGCGGCACATGTCGCTACGAGGCCGCTGTGGGGATCGGAAGGGGGCGTAGATGCTGCGAAGGCGCGCGGGGCGCCGAGCAGATTCAGGCCTGCGACTAGCGTGATCGCAGCAAACGCGCGAACGGATACTGCAGATGTCTTGCGCGTTGACTCCGCATGCGGCCAGACAGCGTACGAAAGCACATTGGCGATGCGACGGAGCGGGTGACCTTGCCGGTCATGCGGGCGGGCGGACCGCTTCGAGGGGGTAATGCATGGCATGGGATATCTTGCGCTGGAGACGGGGGGAGATTCATTATTTCCGAGGTCCCCAGCGCAGGTATAGTTGGATGTTTCGATTGCCTCTATTGAGGATTCCTATAGAGCGCCATTAATCGAATCTCAGCGTGTCACTGTCCGCTCGATCTGGCAATTTCCGCTTCGTAACGGGCCTTCGTTTCGGCGTTGGGCGGATAGAGGCCGGGTAGTGCGGCGCCGCTGTTGACCTCTTGCAGCACCCATTCCTCAAAGCGTTCTTTACGCGCGGCGAGTTCGACCACTTCTTCGAGCAATGCCGCGGGAATCAGAACGGCGCCGTCGGTATCGGCCACCACGACGTCATTGGGAAATACCGCTACGCCGCCGCAAGCGACCGGGTCTTGCCAACCGACAAAGGTCAGCGCGGCTACCGACGCGGGGGCAGCCGTGCCGCGGCACCAGACCGGCAGGCCAGTGTCGACCACGCCGACCACGTCGCGCACCACGCCATCCGTGATCAGCGCTGCGACCCCGCGCTTGTGCATCCGGGCGCACAGGATGTCGCCAAAAATCCCCGCATCCGTGACGCCCATTGCGTCGACCACGGTAATGCACCCCGCCGGCATCGCTTCAATGGCAGCACGCGTCGAAATTGGCGAGGCCCACGACGCGGGTGTCGCGAGGTCTTCGCGCGCCGGCACGAAACGCAGCGTGAACGCGCGTCCCACCTGGCGCTTCTGGTTGCCGGTCAGCGGTGCGGGACCGCGCATCCAGATCTTGCGTATGCCTTTTTCCAGCAGAACCGTCGACAGGGTCGCGGTGGTGATGCCGGCTAGGGCGCTGGCAATGTCGGGATGCAGAGGGAGTGTTTCGGTAGTCATGAAAATTAATCCGTAATCAGGCTCGTGAGGCGGGTTAGATACTGGCGATCAGGCCGCCATCGACGCGAATCACCGAACCGGTGACGTAAGCAGCTTGCACGCTCGCGAGAAACGTCACTACCGCGGCATATTCGCGGGGATCGCCGTAACGTCCAACGGGGATCGTTGCGACGCTCTCGGCGCTCACTTCGTCGACGCTGCGGCCTTCGCGCTTCGCTTTCTGCTCGTCGAGGAAGGTGATGCGCGGTGTGGCGATACGGCCCGGCAGCACGATGTTCGTGGTGATGCCATCGCGGCCCACTTCGCGTGCCAGCGTCTTGGACCAGCCCACCAGCGACATGCGCAGCGCATTCGAAATACCAAGCCCCGCAATCGGCGCAACTACGCCGGACGAGGTACTGGTGATCACGCGCCCCCATTTGCGATGACGCATGCCTGGCAACACCTTGTCGGTGATCGCGATCACCGACAGCACCATCGATTCGAAGCTTTTGCTCCACAACTCCACGGACTGTCCTGCCGCCGGCGTGGGCGGCGGTCCGCCTGTGTTGTTGACGAGAATGTCGACACCGCCAAAGGTGTCGTCAATGGCCTGCATCCGGCTCTCGATCACACTCAGGTCGGACAGGTCCCATTGCAGGGGCAGTGCCGTGGCGCCTGCCGCCTCGATGTCCGCCACGGTTTGCGACAACGCGTCTGCATTGATATCGGCGACGGCGATACGGGCGCCTTCAGCGGCAAGCGCTCGCGCAATGCCGCTGCCCAATCCTCCTGCCGCGCCGAACACGAGCGCGGTCTTTCCAGCAATTCCCAGATCCAAAATTCGACTCCAAAAGAGGGGCAATGATGGAGCGGTCGGCTTGATAGCGGACGGCCCGATGCCGGGTTAGTATAGGCAACTAGAAGTTCGATATGAAACGGAGAATTTTTGACCTGAGCATGGAAAAGTTCGATACATGATTCGCTACCTCCGAACCTTCGTCGTTGCGGCGGAAACCGAATCGTTTTCGGCGGCCGGCAACCGGCTTGGCCTGACGCAATCGGCTGTCAGCACGCAGATCCGGCGCCTCGAGGAGGAGTTGGGCTATGCGCTGTTCGATCGCACGGGCAAGTCGGTCACGCTAAGCGATGAGGGCCGCGAAGTGCTCGAACAGGCGGCGCACATTCTTGAATCGTTCGAGGGCCTGAAGCAGACCCCGCGTAGTGCGGGAAGAGGGCCTGTCAGCCTGGGGGCGATCGCCACGGTTCAACACAGCTTCCTGCCGAAGGCGCTGCTGCGCTTCCGGCAGGAGCAACCGGTGGCGCAGATCAATATCATCCCCGGCACGTCGATCCAGTTGCTGACGCGGATCGACTCGCACGAACTGGATGTCGCGGTGATGGTCAAGCCCCGGCTTGGCTTGCCGGCTGACCTGAAGTGGCTTCCGTTGATACAGGAACGCTACGTGGGCGTGGCGCCAGAAGGCTCGCCGGAGGACCTGGCCAAGCTCTTTCGCGAACGGCCCTTCATCCGCTATGACCGCCGTTCGCACGGCGGCCATCTGGTGGACCAGTTTCTGAAGCGTCAAGGTTTGTGGACTATGGACAGCATGGAAGTGGATGAACCGGCCGCAATCCTGAAGATGGTGAGCGAAGGATTGGGATGTTCGATCATTCCGGGCGAACTGGTGCCCGTGGCGCACACCGCGGGGATCATGGTGATCCCCCTGCCGGGCAGGCCGCTCGCGCGCGAGATCGGCATTCTCGTCAGGCTGGCGGCGATGAACCGGCAGCCGATCGCGACGCTGATCGACAGCCTGGCTGCTGAAGCGCAGGCTATCGAGCAGGATCGGGGCTGATCACAGCGGGCGACGCGGCATCGGAGCAGCAAGGGGCTGCCATTGGTCCGCTGTTTTTACTGCGTTTTGCCGGGTTGGCCTGTCGTTGCGACGAGTTCCGGCGTAGCCGCCACCTGAGCGAGTTCATCGCTCGACCACCCGCCGCCGAGCGCATCGAGCAGTTGCACGTTGGCGCTTAGCTGGCGCGTCTGGATGTCGAGCACGCTGCGCTGTGCGTCGAGTTGAACCGTCTGCGCCTGCACCACGTCGAGGTAGCCCACGGTGCCCTGTTTGTACTGTTGCAGCGCGAGGTCCACTGAGGTCTGCGCGGCGGCCGCGGCGTCCCGTTGCTGGCCAAGCGCCGTTCCCAGATACGACAGCAGCGCCAGGTTGTCCTCGACCTGCTCGAAGGCGGTCAGCACTACGCCGCGATAACGGTCGCCGGCCTCTTCGGTGGCGGCCTTGGCGGCATCCAGTTGCGCACGGCGCAAGCCGCCGTCGAAGACGTATTGCACGAGCTGCGGCCCGATGGCCCAGAACAGATTCGGTGCACTAACCAGTCCCGAGTAGGCGGCGCTTTGCACACCGCCTTGCAAGGTCAGCCCGATGTTCGGGAAGTAAGCGGCACGTGCGACGCCAATTTTTGCGTTGGCTTCGGCGACCCGGCGTTCCGCAGCGGCCACGTCAGGGCGCCGTTGCAGCAGCGTGGAGGGCAGGTCGGTCGGAATCGCCGGCAATGCGATGGCGGCGGTCTGTTGCGGCAGGCTGAATTCGGCCGCGGAGGTGCCCACCAGCACCGCGATCGCATGCTCCATCAGCGCGCGCTGCGCAAGGTTCTGCGACAACTGCGACTGTGCCGAGGACAACTGCGTCTGCGCGCGCGAAACGTCGAGACCCGAGACGATGCCGTGGCTATGCAGGGTCTGCGTGAGTTGCAGGGCCTTCGCGAAGGCCGTCTCGGTCGCGTTCAGCAGATCGGTTTGCTGGTCGAGACCACGCAGGCGGATATAGCTGTCCGCCAGTTCGACCTCGAGGCTCAGCTTCACCGACGCCAGATCGGCCTTGGTTGCCTGCGCCTCGTCCTTGCCGGCCAGCACGGAGTCGCGCACGCGGCCCCAGAGGTCGAGGTTGTAGTTGACCTGCGCACCGAGCGTCACGGAGTTGTAGTCGGCGGGCCCGTTACCGCGCAACGGCGCGGTGTCGGACTGGCGTTCGCGCAGCGGTACGGCGTTCGCGCTCACGGTCGGGTACAGCCCGGACTCGACTTGCGCCACGAATGCCTGCGCCTGCGCGTAGTGTGCGTAGGCCGCGCGCAAATCCGTGTTGTTGGCGAGCAGGCGCGTTTCCAGATCGTCGAGCTGCGTGTCGCCGTACATCTTCCACCAGCCGTTGCGGTCGATCTGGTCGGCGGGCTGCGCACTCGTCCAGGGGCCATACGTTTTGTACTGCGCGGCGACTGGGGTGGCTGGAACATCGTACTTCGGCGCGAGCGAGCAGGCGGCGAGCGCGGCGACGCTCGCCAGTACCGCGGGAAGACGCATTGGAGGAAGCGCGGGAAGCCGGACGCTGCGTCGAACTTTAACCATGTGCTGCCGCCTTCTTGTCCGCAACCGTTACGACCTGCACGCTGTCGCCGTCGCTGAGGCCGTCGGGCGGGGTATCGATGATGCGATCGGTCGCAGCGAGACCCGAGCCGATTTCCACGGAGTCGCCCAGATCGCGGGCGATCTTCACCGGCTTGAAGTGCACGTGATTGTCCTGGTCGAGCGTGGCGATCACCACGCCGCGGCTGTCGAAGACCACTGCGCTGGCCGGCACGCGTACCGCATCCGAGGCAACCGGCAAGGTGAACTTGAGGCTGGCGAAGCCGCCCGGCAACAGCTTGCCGTCGGCATTGTCCACCAGTAGCTGAACCAGCGTCGTGCCGGAATTCGAGTTGACCGAGTCCGCCGCGGCGATCACGTGCGCGGTGAACTGCTGGTCCGGATACTCGGGAACGGTCAGCGTTGCGGTGGTGCCGTTGTGGATGGCCGGTGCATAGTTCTGCGGCACCTGCACGTACACGCGCAACTGCTTGACTTCGGAAACCTCGAACAGCTCCTGGCCTACGCCCCCGCTGCCTGCATTGATCAGTGCGCCGACGTCGGTATCGCGCGCGGTCACCACGCCGTCGAACGGCGCCACGATGCGTGCGAAGGCCTTGGTGGCGACGAGGCGATCGACGTTGGCCTTCGCCGCGGCGACAATCGCGGCCTTCGCCGTGTAGTCGGCCGTGCGTTGATCGACGTCCTGCTGCGCAACGGAATCCGTGCCGCGCAGTGCTTCCCAGCGCTTTGCAGTAGTGCCGGCGACTACGGCATTCGCCTGCGCGCTCTGCAGATCCGCGCGCGCCTGCAGCAATTGCTGATCGAGTTCGGGCGTTTCGATTTCGGCGAGTTGCTGGCCAGCTTTGACGCGTGTGCCGATATCCACATTCCACGATTTCAGATACCCGCTTACCTGCGCGAAAATCGGCGCCCGGGTAAACGCTTCGAGGCGCGAGGGCAGTTGCAGCGACGGACCGTTGGCATCGCGGATCGGCTGGATGACGCTCACGCTCGGTACGGCCTGGGCATCGGTCCAGGTCTTCAGCTTGTGAGCGTCGTCGGCTCTCAGCACGAGACCGGCGGCGACAATGCCGAGCGCAACCAGCAGCGCGACCACGCCGGCTATGCGCAGCGGACGGCGCGAGGGCGGATTAACGGGGAAAGCGGAATCAGACGACATGAGCAGGATCTCCCGAGGCGGGTGCCGGGTTGGACGCACGCCCTGGGCGCGCGTGCACGATACAAAAAATGACGGGGACGAGGAACAGCGATGCGGTGGTAGCGAACAGCAGCCCACCGATCACGGCGCGGCCAAGCGGCGCGTTCTGTTCGCCGCCTTCGCCGAGTGCGAGTGCCATCGGCGCCATGCCGATGATCATCGACAGTGCGGTCATCAGCACCGGACGGAAACGTGTGAAGCCCGCTTCGAGCGCGGCCTTGAACGGATCGCCGTGCTCGGCGAGACGTTCGCGGCAGAAACTGACCACGAGGATCGAGTTGGCTGTCGCCACCCCCATACACATGATGGCGCCGGTTAGCGCGGGCACCGAGAGCGTGGTGTGGGTCGCAAACAGCATCCAGACAATGCCGGCCAGTGCGGCCGGCAATGCCGTGACGATCACGAACGGGTCGGCCCACGACTGGAAGTTGATGACGATCAGCAGATAAATCAGCACCACCGCACCCAGCAGCCCGAACAGCATGCCGGTGAAGGCGCTGTTCATGGTCTGCACCTGACCGAGCAGCGCGACCGACGAGCCTTTGGGCAAGGTGCTGGCGTTGTCGTGCACGATCTTCTGGATGTCGGCCGCCACGGCGCCGAGATCGCGGTCCTGGGTGGTCGCGAAGATCTCGACCATCGGCTGGATGTTGTACTGGCTGACCACTTCGTTGGTGCTGGTGCGTTGCACCGTCGCCAGGCCGCCGAGGATCTGCGAGGTGCTGCCGCCGCGCGCGGTGATCGGCAGGTTTTGCAGCGCGGCAAGCGAATCGAGGCTGTATTGCGGCGTTTGCATCACGATCGGATACGAAATCCCGTTCGCGTTGTTCAACCAGAACGTCGGCGCGACCTGGCTCGAGCCGGCAAGGTTCACCACCATGCTGTTGGTCACATCGCTCTCGCTGATGCCGACCAGTTGCGCGCGCGTACGGTCCACGTCGACGTTGAAGGTCGGATTGGCATGCGACTGCGCAATACGCGCATCGACCACGCCCGGCACGTCACGCACGAGGCGCAGCAGATGGTCCGCGTACGCGAAGTTGGCGTCCAGGTTATTGCCTCGGACCTGCAGATCGATAGGTGCGGGCGAGCCGAAGTTCAGAATCTGGCTGATGATGTCGGCCGGCGGGAACGAGAACGTCACGCCGGGAAATTCGCGCGGCAAGCGCTCGCGCATGAGGCGGACGTACTCGGCGGTCGGCGCGTGGCCTTCGTTGAGCGCGATCTGGATGTCGCCGTCCTGCGAGCCGACCGTGCCGGTGTTGTTGTAGGCGGTATTGATACCGCTCACCGGCAGGCCCATGTTGTCGACGACCGCGCCGAGGTCAGCCGGCGGAATGATCTGGCGGACGGCCCCTTCGACATTGGCAAAGATCTGCGCAGTCTTTTCGACCCGAACCCCGACCGGCGCGCGCACGTGCATGAGGATCTGTCCGGCATCCACCGACGGGAAAAAATTGCGGCCGAGAAACGGCACCAGCGCGAACGACACCAGCACAAAGCCGAGGAAGCCGATGACGAACGGACGCCGATGGTTCAGCGCGAGTTCGAGCAGGCCGTGATAACCGGAACGCACCTTTTCGAAGCGCGCTTCGAAGCCGCGCTGGAAACGTCCGAGCGGACCTGGACTCTTCGCCTCATGGCCATGTTCGCCTTGCACGTGCTGCTTGAGCAGGTACTTGGCCATGGTCGGCACCAGCGTTCTCGACAGGATGAACGACGAGATCATCGCGAAGATCACCGCTTCGGCCATCGGCACGAACAGGAAGCGTGCGACACCATCGAGGAAGAACATCGGCACGAACACAATGCAGATACAGAGCAGCGAGACGAACGCGGGCGTCACGATCTGCGCGGCGCCGTCGAGAATCGCGGTCTCCACCTCTTTGCCATGCTCGAGGTGCCAGTTGATGTTTTCGATGGTAACGGTCGCATCGTCGACGAGAATCCCCACGGCGAGTGCGAGGCCGCCTAGCGTCATGATGTTCAGCGTCTCGCCGAGCGCGGACAGGGTGGCGATGGAACCGAGAATGGCGAGCGGAATCGAGGTGGCGATGATGATCGTCGAGCGCCAGCTGCCGAGAAACAGCAGAATCATCAGGCTCGTCAGCACGGCGGCAATCACGCCTTCGCGCGCCACGCCGCTGATGGCGGCGCGCACGAAGATCGACTGGTCGCCGATCGCATCGATCTGCAGGTTGTCGGGCCACGAGGCCTTGCCTGCGGCGACCTGTGCCTTGATGCCGGAGATGATCCCCAGCGTCGACACCGAGCCGTTCTTGAGCACCGACATCAGCACCGAACGTTTGCCGTTCACGTGCACGATATTGGTCTGCGGCGGGTTGCCATCACGCACGTTCGCCACATCGCGTATATAGACGGTCGTGCCGTTGACGGCCTTGATCGGCAGATCGCCCAGGGCCTTGATCTGCGATGGCGCGTCGTTCAGTTGCAGCGTGTATTCGTAGTCGCCGATTTTCTCCGTACCGACCGGCGTGATCAGATTCTGGCCAGCCAGCGCATTGGCCACGTCCTGGGCAGACAGGCCGCGCGCCTGCATGGCGGCCGGGTCGACGTCGATCTGCACTTCACGTGTCTTGCCGCCGAACGGGTAGGGGATGGCGGCCCCTGCAACCGTGGTGAGGACCGGGCGCACCGCATTCAAACCGAGGTCGCCGAGATTCTGTTCGGTCAGTCCTTTACCCGACAGCGCGAGCTGGATGATCGGCACCGTCGAAGCGTTGTAGTTCAGGATCAGCGGCGGCGTGGTGCCTGGCGGCAACTGCCGCAACTGCGTTTGCGCAACCGCGGTCACCTGCGCATTGGCCGTACTGATATTGACGCCCGGCTGGAAGAAGATCTTGATGATCCCAAAGCCTGCGACCGATTCCGCCTCGATGTGCTGGACGTCGTTCACGGTGGTCGTCAACGTGCGCTCGAATGGCGAGGTGATGCGGCCGACCATCTGGTCCGGCGGCAGGCCCGTGTATTGCCACACCACGCTGATGACCGGAATCCTGATGTCGGGGAAGATGTCGGTCGGCGTCTTGACGGCCGACAACGGACCGATGATCAGGATAAAGATCGCGAGTACGACGAAAGTGTAGGGTCGCCTAAGGGCAATGCGGACTAGGCCGAGCATGACAATTCCAGGACTTGGAAAAACGTAGAGGTGGTTTGCAATTTATTAAGCGCTTGCGCAATGAAACCTAAAGCGCGAATGTACACAAGGCCCGGGAATTCTGCTGAACGTCAAAAACGCATTGCAGGTTTCTGAACGCCGCTAACCGGGCCATTGCTCTCGCCGGCCTGTCGCGCAAAAATGCCGCGATGACCGGCGCAGACCAGCACCTTTCCCCCTGCGCGCCGGAGAGCCGACGCAGAGTACCGGGCGAGAAGGCGTTATATAAGAGACGGTTTTCGCAAAACAGTCATGCACGAAACGGCAAGAAAACGCTTAGCCTTTTTGCGGTGCCGCTGTTTCGATAGTCACTTCGCCGCGCAACGCGAACTGTTCCAACACCGGCGCGTCGGGCCGGGCATCGGTGACGAGCGTCCAGTCGCGCTCGAGGGGAGTCCAGTGCTGCTGGTTCGCGCGGTCCAGTTTGTTCGACGTCACCAGCACGAAGACATGGGCGGCCTGCCTGATGATGCACTCCTTCAGATAAGCCTGCTCGGCGCTCGCCTCACACAATCCGCGACCGGCGACGACGCCGTCGGCCCCGAGAAACGCCTTGTCTACCGAGACGCGGCTCAAGGCGAGCTGCGCAAGCGGCCCCAGCGTGCTCATGCTGGTGGGGCGCAGATCGCCGCCTATCAGCGTGACAGGCACCTCGCTTGCCGCCAGCAGGTTGACTGCCAGCAGGTTATTGGTGACGACGCGGATGCTGCGGCGGCCGGCCAGCAGTCGCGCCACTTCGGCGGTGGTGGTGCCGCCGTCGAGAAAAATCGTGTCGCCGTCGTGAACGTGGTTCGCTGCGAGCTGGGCGATCGCAGCCTTTTGCTCGCGAAAACTTTCGCGCCGGCTGTCGAGCGATTCCTCCGGCTCGTGCATGCCGATCGAAGCGGCAGCGCCACCGTACGTGCGCACGATGCGCCGCTCTTCTGCAAGCGCGCGCAGATCGCGCCGCACCGTTGCTTCGGACATCCCGAAGTGTTCGCACAGCGCGCCGACATCGGTCATGCCGGACAGGACAGCCTGCAGCATCGCCTCGCGGCGGTTGGTAACTTTCATGTCTTCGCCACAAAAATGATCGATTCGGTCATTCTAGTCTTTGCCCGGCCATGCGGGCGTATCAGCAAAATCTTACTGGATTGAAGGGTTATTTGCATCCGGATTGCAGACGATGGAGCTGTGCCGTACACTCTGACTGATCGATGTAGTCAAAATAAATGATTGAATCGGTCAAACACGGACAGGAGACACCCATGGCCCAGATACCTATCAAGCGCGCAATTGAACGCGTCCCCGGCGGAATGATGATCGTCCCACTGCTGCTCGGCGCAGTCGTCGCGACCTTTCTTCCAGGCATGCCGAAGTTCTTCGGCTCGTTCACCAGTGCCTTGTTTACCGGCGCGTTGCCTATCCTTGCAGTGTTCTACGTCTGCATGGGCGCGGCGATCGACATCAAGGCCACACCATACCTGCTCAAGAAGGGCGGGGCGCTATTTGTGGCGAAGGTGGGGTCGGCGATCGTGGTGGGTATGGTGCTGGGGCATTTCCTTGGCGAGCAGCCGGTGCCGTCCGGACTGTTCGCCGGCATGTCGACGCTTGCCGTGGTGGCGGCAATGAACGACACGAACGGCGGCCTCTATATGGCGCTAATGGGTCAATATGGCAAATCTGAAGACGTGGGCGCGTACACCATCATGTCGCTCGAATCGGGGCCGTTCCTCACCATGGTCACCCTGGGCGTGGCGGGACTCTCGGCGTTTCCATGGCAAACGCTGGTGGGCAGCATCCTGCCGCTCGTGGCGGGCATGCTGCTCGGCAATCTCGACCGCGAAATGCGCGAATTTCTCGGGCGTGCGGTGCCGGTCATGATTCCGTTCTTTGCGCTCGCACTCGGCGCCAGTCTCGATCTGCACAAGGTCTGGCAGGCCGGTTTGCTGGGCATTGGTCTGGGCGTCGCCGTGGTGGTCGTAACGGGTATTCCGCTGTACCTGACTGATCGCCTGACAGGCGGCACCGGGGTGGCAGGCGTCGCCGCTGCGAATACGGCCGGCAATGGGGCGGCGGTGCCGGCCTTGATCGCCGCGGCCAATCCGGTCTATGCGGAGGCTGCGAAAAGCGCAACGCTGCTGGTGGCCGCCTGCGTGGTGGTGACGGCGATCCTCTCGCCGATCCTGACCGCGGCCGTCGCAAAGCGCGTAGCAAAGCGGGCAGCAAAAGGCACGAGTGAGAGCAAGGACACGAACCATTCGACAGCAGGAGCCAGGCGGTGAGTCATACGAGTCTTCTGATTCTTGCTGATGACCTGTCCGGCGCCGCGGACTGCGCGATCGCCTTTGCGGGCGCAGGAAGGCACACTGCTGTCACGCTGACGGCCACGCGCGCGATGAGCGGCGCGGACGTGGTCGCCGTGGATACCGACACGCGCCGGATGCCGCCAGCCGAGGCCGCGCATTGCGCCGGTGCGGCCTGGCAGGCGCAGCGCGCGCCGGGGCGCCGTTTGTACAAGAAGATCGACTCCACCTTGCGCGGCAACTGGGCTGCCGAAGTCGCGGCCTTGCAGCCGCTCGCCGGTCTCGCGATCGTGGCGCCCGCTTTTCCGGCCACCGGCCGCACGGTAGACGGCGGCAGAGTGTTCGTGCGCGGCGTGCCGCTCGGCGACACGGAGACCTGGAAACTCGAGCACGCCGGCCAGTCAGCCGATCTATGGGCGATGCTGGAGTCGGCTGGCCTCACTACCGCATTGCTGGGCGTCGATGGATTACGCAGTGAGCAGGAGTCCTTGCGTGCCGCGATCGCCAGTGTGGCGCAGAGCGGCACGAACGCACTGATCGTCGACGCGCACACCGAAGCGGACCTGAGAGCGCTTGCACAAGCGACGCTCGCGCTGGAAGCGCCGTGCTTCTGGGTTGGCTCAGGTGGTCTTGCGCGTGAGCTTGCTGCATTGGACGAGCTCTTCTCCGCTGTACCCGTTGACGATACCGAAGCGCAGCCCACCACGCACGCTCGTGATGGCGCCGTGCTGATTCTGGTCGGCAGCCTGTCGGCGGTGTCCGCGCAACAGTGTGCGATGCTGCGCGAACGCGCGGGTGTCGACGAGGTGATCGTGCCGCCCGCGGTGTTGCGCGATGGCGCGCTCCACCCGCAGTGGGCAGCGTGGCAGAGCCGCATTGCCGGATACCTCGCTGGCCGCACCGATCTGCTGGCGCGAATTGGCCGCGACGACGCGTTTGATCCGGCCGAAGGCGCCCAATTGTCCGCGGCGCTCGCGGCACTCGTCGCTCCGTGCTTTGAGCATCTCGGCGGCCTGATCGTCACCGGCGGCGAGACCGCGCGCGCCATGCTCGGTGCGGTTGGGATCGAAAGCCTTCGCTTGCTCTCGGAAATCGAACCGGGTGTGGCGGTTGCGCGTCCGCATGGACATGAGCATCTCACGGTCGTCACTAAAGCCGGCGCGTTTGGCACCGAGCATGCGCTGTATGGCGCTTACCTTCATCTTCGAGGCCTCGCGGAAGTCACGCGCACGGACTCATGAATCATGGACCTCATGGTCCACCAACGAACTCACTGAAACTCAGGCAGAACATGATGAGCAACTACCTTCCAGTCATCGGCATCACGATGGGCGATGCAGCCGGCGTGGGCCCCGAAGTCGTGGTCAAGAGCTTGACGCACGAATCGCTCTACCGGCAGTGCCGCCCGCTCGTGATCGGCGACGCTGGGCGTCTCGAAGAGGCCAACCGGATTGTCGGCGGCACGGCAAGCGTACGACGCATCGAGAAGGCCTCGGAGGCGCGCTATGAGCCTGGCATCATCAACTGCATCGATCTCGGCCTGATCCCCGCGGGCCTGCCATTTGGCACGTTGTCTGCCGTTGCCGGCGACGCTGCCTATCGCTACATTGCGCGCGCCGTCGAGCTGGCCAAAAGCGGTGAGATCGACGCGATCTGCACGGCGCCGCTGAACAAGGAAGCCTTGCATGCGGGTGGCCACAAGTATCCCGGGCACACGGAGATGCTTGCGCACCTCACCGGCATCGACGAAGTGTCGATGATGCTCGTCGCGCCGCAATTGCGTGTGATTCACGTGACGACGCATATTGGCATCATCGACGCAATTCGCAAGATCGAACCGGGCCTCGTACAGCGCACGATCGAGCGGGGTCATGCCACGCTCGTCAAGGCGGGTATCGCCAATCCGCGCATTGCCGTGTGCGGCATCAATCCGCACGCGGGTGAGAACGGCCTGTTCGGCTATGGCGAGGAAGAAGAAAAGATCGTCCCCGCAGTGCAGCTTCTGCGCGAGCGCGGCTGGGACATCGAAGGACCGTTGCCCGCGGACACGCTGTTTTACCGCGCCGGCCGCGGCGACTTCGATCTGGTGGTCGCGATGTACCACGACCAGGGTCACGGCCCGGTGAAGGTGCTGGGCCTCGAGGCGGGCGTCAACGTGACGGTTGGCCTCGATGTGATCCGTACTTCGGTCGATCACGGCACCGCGTTCGATATTGCCGGTAAAGGCATCGCAGACGAACGCAGCATGCTCGAAGCATTGCGTCAGGGCGCTGAACTGGCTACCCGGCGCGCCTGAGATGACAGGCAGGATGAACGGTCGGCTCAAGCGCGCGCTGTAGCGCAGATAAGGATCTGTATCGAACCGGTAACCTGCGAAAGGGCGGTGCGCGCTACCGTGATTGTCTACGCAGAGCGTCGCGCCCCCACGGATTTTTAGGCCCACGAGGGGGCCCGCGCGTATGCGACGGATAAACCCTTGAGCGAAGCCAGAATCATTGTCTGATAGCAGGAAGTTGATCTACCGGCCGCGTATCCGGCCCGGCAGGGCGGCGCGGTTGCTGCGAAAGTGTCTGCGACGCGCGTCGATCGTCTGGGTGGTGCGTGCGCCGCGCCTTGCGGCCATCGCCGCGGCGGTAGCCAGTCTTACCTGGCCTCAAGCGCACGCCCAGCTGAGCGGTGCAGCCGCGCAACCTCAATCGCTCGACGGCCCATGGGGCCTGCGCTTTGCGCCTCAACTCGAAGAGCATCTGCTGCGGCTCGGCCAGGCAGCGGTCGAATTCGGTCTTGGCGATATGGTCTACGGCGTGTCGGCCACCGGCATCGCGCTAAAGGGCCATGGCGAAATACGCGTGAACGCCACCGTCGTGAAGGGCGATGCCATCTATTACGACGAGGACACGGACGTGGCCGATGCATACGGCAACGTACATGTCGTAAGGAATGGCGACGTGTTCGTCGGCCCCGAGGCGCATCTGAGGATCGATGCGTCGGAGGGTTACATGACTGCACCGAAATATCACTTCAACCTGACGAACGGTTCCGGCAGCGCCGCGCGTATCGACATTGTCGACAACGACCGCTCCGTGATTCACCAGGGTACTTATACGGGCTGCCAGTGCGTGGACGATCCCGCGTGGTACGTCAAAGCCTCGCGCTTCGATATCGACAACGGGACGAACGTAGGCGTAGCACGAAACGGTGTGATTTTTTTCGAGGGCGTGCCCATCTTCGCCAGCCCGTGGTTGTCGTTTCCGCTCAACGGCGATCGCCGCAGCGGCGTGCTTCCGCCTACCTTCTCCGTGAGTTCGACGAACGGTGAGGATATCGAGCTTCCATATTATTTCAACCTGGCACCGAACTACGATTTGACCCTGACGCCGCGCTTTCTCTCGAAGCGTGGCGCCATGCTGTCCGAGGACTTTCGCTATCTTTCGCCTGACTACTCGGGAAGCCTGAGCGCTTCGTTTCTGCCGGACGATGAGATCACCAAAACCAACCGTTACGCGATCACCTTCATCCACAACCAGAATCTTGGAAACGGTTTTGGCGCGTACGTGAATTACAACCGTGTGTCGGATTCGAACGTGACCACCGACCTCGCTGAAGGCAGTGCAGTTCCGCTTGCGGCCACCACGGAGTTCCAGCAGGAAGCGGGTTTGACCTATAACGACGGACCGTGGTCCATGCTGTTCCGCGATCAGCACTGGCAATCGTTTACGACCAGTCCTTCGTACAACCGCGAACCGGAAGTCGACGTCAAGTACGCGAAATACAATGTCGCCGGCTTCGATTTCGGCGCCGAGGCCGACGCGACGCGCTTCACCATCGACACTGCGGGCGCCACGGAAGGCAGCCGCCTTGTGTTCAACCCGTACGTCAGCTACCCGATCGTGCATCCGGGCTGGTTTTTTACACCGAAGCTGCAATGGCATTTTGCGGCGTACGATCTGACGTCGATCAGCAGTTCCGCGCCGACCGGTCAACCCAAGACCTTTAGTTACAACGTACCCACCCTCACGCTCGATTCCGGAATGGTCTTCGAGCGCAGCGTCAATCTGTTCGGCACGAGCTACATCCAGACCCTGGAGCCGCGGCTCTATTACGTCTACACACCGTATCGTAATCAGACATTCGCGCCGATCTTCGATACCGCCCAGGCGGACTTTGGTCTTGCGGAGATTTTCACCAGCAACACTTTTGTGGGCGGCGATCGCGTGGCCGACCTGAATCGCCTGACGAGCGGTTTGACGACACGCTTTATCGACCCTTCGACGGGTGACGAGCGGGCGCGCTTCACCATTGCGCAGGAATACTATTTCACCAATCCCGAGGTGACCTTGGTGGAGGATGAACCGGAAACCGATCTGCGCGGCGCTTCCTTGGCGATGGGGACCTCGTTCAAGGTGGGGCGTGATGTCTCGGCAGAGCAGTCGATGGAATACGACGAACGGTATAACCGCATCGACGCCGCGACCGTGGGTTTTACATGGAAGCCTGCGGACCGCGAAGTGGTGAATTTCGGGTATCGCTACATTCGCGATAACACGACCATCGACGATGAACCGGAAAATCAGGTGATCCTGTCGGCTCAATGGCCGTTGACTCGCAACCTCTCTACCGTGGGCCGCTTCAATTACGACATGCTGTCGCATCACCTGATTGCCGGATTGCTTGGCGTTCAGTATGACGCGCAGTGCTGGTCGCTAAGTCTGGCGGTACAGAAGTACAGCGAAGAGGACGACACCACGGGGGAGCCCACCAGTGGCACACGGGTGTTGCTGCAACTGCAGCTCAAGGGATTTTCGAGGATCGACAACGGCCTGCTTCAGCAGTTTCAGTCGAGCGTCCCGGGCTATACGGCGCTGCCATCCACGGTGCCTGCGGATTCGCGCTTCAGCGATTACCAGTAGGGGTGGTGTGGAGGGGAGCCCGGGCGCTTCACCTCGAACGGAAGCTCAATTGGCGGTCGCGCTCATTGCAACCGTCATGGGAAGCTGGACGCTTAATGCCTTCTCCAGTCTGGAGAGGCTCGGCGGTGGCAGGGAAAAGCAAAGCCAACCGAAACCCGTATGCCTTAGCAGAAGGACTGCGCCGTCAACAAGAGGGCCTTTGTCGACGTACCAGCACGGGTCGACTTCAAGCGAATACATCACGGTACGCAGAGGTTGAGGTGGAGGGGCCGGGGGCATCTGCCTGCGGATCTCGCCGAGTTGCGCAATGAGGTCGTCAATTTCGTGAGCATTCAGCAGTGCTGCGTTGTCTCCGATGACAAAGCGGAGTGCAGCGGTTCCGGATACTTGCACGGGTTCGAAAGACATACGTTGGTACATAGAACACCTCCAGATACGTAAAGCATGTTGCTGGTGCCGGCAAAGCATTAGCTGGCTTGCGGAAAGCGATGCAACGTCGCTTCCCGGAAGCCAAGGTCTTCATGCTAGCAATCGCAGATTCCGCTCTGGTTACGGGTATGTTCCACGTCATTACTCGCTTACAGGTTCGTTGTCCGATGATGCGAAGCGAACCTGAAACCGGTCGACTTTATGCCTTCTGATACGTCCCGGATTACAAACTTCGGATCACGAAAGAAAGCGAAAGCCCGCTGTGGTTCGTTGCCAACGATTCGCGCAAAGGGCTGTGAGCTAATAGCGACGTCCGGCAGACGCTGCATAGCCAGCAGGCGGGATATCGAAACGCACAGGCTCGTGTGTGCTGAAAAAATCGGTAGGTCCCCACCGATCCGATCGCAGCGTGCACAGCGTTATTCAAGTTTATCCTCGGAGAACCACAGATGAAAAAGTCCGTTGTGACAATGGCGTTGCTGATGAGCGCCGCCAAGGTCGCTTACGCTCAAAGCAGCATCACGCTGTACGGGATCCTCGACGAATCGGTCCAGTACACACATAACGCTACGTCGACCGGCGGCAATGCGGTCGGGCTCTATTCCGGCAACCTGTCGGGCGATCGCTGGGGTCTTAAGGGCTCGGAAGATCTGGGTGGCGGACTGAAGGCGATCTTCCAGCTGGAAGACGGCTTTAACCTGAACAACGGCAAGATGGGCACCTATAACGGGACCACGTCGGAGTTCGGCCGCCAGGCCTATGTCGGCCTGCAGAGCGACAGTTACGGCACGTTTACCGCTGGGCGTCAGTACGATCCTCTTGTGGACCTGGTGCAGGGTATAACGGCCGATAACTACTTCGGCAGCGCGTTTGCGACCGCAGGCGACGTAGACAATTACGACAACAGTTCGCGCACCAACAATTCGCTGAAGTATGTGTCGCCGGTGTTCGGCGGTCTGCAGGTGGAAGGGCTTTACGCATTGGGCGGCACGGCAGGCGCGACCGGGTCGGGGCAGACGTGGTCGGTAGCTGCGGCGTACAACAACGGCCCGCTTGCGCTCTCGGCCGGTTACTTCGTAGCGGACAATGCAGACACGACCGCCGCCACGCGAACGGGCTGGTCCTCGACATCGGATGGCACGTTCGATGGTCCCGTCAACACCGGTTATGACACGGCGAAGTCGATCAACATCGCACGCGTCGCCGCGCAGTATGTTGCAGGTCCCTACACGTTCGGTCTGAGCTACAGCAACTCGATGTATAAGGCGGATGCACAGTCGGCGTTCCTCGTGACGGAAAAGTTCAACACGGGGCAAGCCTTCCTGAACTACCAGGCAACGCCGGCGCTGCTGCTAGGCCTCGGTTACAGCTACACGAGGGCGAGCGGCGATACGGGCGCGACGTATAACCAGATTTCGCTGGGCGCGGACTACAACATCTCGAAGCGCACGGACGTGTATCTGGTCGGCGCATGGCAACACGCCAGCGGCGAGCAGTTGAACAGCGACGGCACTGTGAGCAGCGCCGAGGCTTCGATCGGTTCGTATGGTGTGGCAGGAACCAGTTCGCAGGACTTGATCAGTATCGGCATCCGTCACAAGTTCTAACGGGTCAGTCGGGCATCCATACTGGGGGATGCGAAAAGCCGGTCGCCTGCGCGAGTTCAGGTGACCGGCTTCATGCTTACGCTGAACCTGAAAACCGCACCACCTGATGCAACGCTGCCCACGCGAGTGACAAAGAGAATGCAGCCAGAATGATCGACGCGCAACGTTGGACGTGCACAGGATTAACCCGCTTCAGGCGGCCGCTGCCGAGTCCCGCGCCGAAAGTGATCCATAGCAGGCCGATGGGGACGAGCAGGGCAGTGAAGATCACCATGGCTTCAAGATAGGCGCCGAGGCTCTGGAACACCGCCGCCGGAAAGATGGTGCCGGCAAACAGGATGGCTTTCGGATTGAGCAACGTGGCGACGAACAGGGTACGCAGGCCGATTGTCGCGTGTGTCGACGAAGAAAAGGAGTTCGCCGTCTGCCACATGCGAACCGAGAGGTACGCAAGATACAGGCTGCTCGCGAGCCGCAACAGCGTAGGCAGCCAGGTGAGCGACGTTGCCGCATGTGAAAGAAAAAGTCCCCACGCCGAAATCGACACAAGGTAGCCGGCGAATTCGCCGCCCGTCAGATGTGCCGAGCGCCTCATACCCCGTCGCAGCCCCGCAGTGGCGAGCAAGGTGTTGGTTGGGCCAGGCACGACCAGCACGATAGCGCTGCCTAAAGCCAGCAATGCGGCACTTGAAGTTGAAAGCATTGGATTGACGCGAGCAGAGGTGGACCCAGATTATGTGCGATTGTCGGCGATCTGGAGCGCAATGTCGAACCGTTGCGTTGACGAAGCGCGGAATGCGAGGTCCGGCAGCGCCTCAATAGCTTCCCAGTTCCTCGAAGAGGACGTCGCCGCAAACGACGTACCTGACCCCGCCGCTTTCGACACATGCAGCGAGCGTCACGCAAAGATTCATCGATCCCGAGGTGACATAAGGCTCGCTGACGACGGCCTCGCCTGGATGACTCACCGCGTCTCTGAAATATGGCCGTTTCGACCAGTTGGCACCCTTGCTTCTTCCGAGCATGGGGAAGCGAGATTGCTTGCGCATCGGGTGGTCGGTCGATTCCACCTGTCTGTCGATCTGTGCGCCGTGTTGATCCAGCAGGAACATGCGAATCGACAGCGGAAGGGCGAGGAAGCGCGGCGCGATATCGGCGAAACTTTCGCCCATGCAGAAGGCGTGCGTGACATCCCGGAACGCCTCCCGGTAGGGCTGCAACGCCACCAGGTCGGCAATCGGCTTGATCCGCTCGGTACTGTGAAAGTCTTCTAGCAGGTGTTCGGTGCCGGTCACGACCAATTCGCCGTTCTCGGGTAACGGCGCGGGCCTGCCGAAGTAGTAGCCTTGTGCGAAGTCGGCATCGCAATCGAGGCACAACAGCGCTTCCGTTTCCGTTTCCACGCCTTCGATGGCAACGAGGGTGCCAATTTCATGCAAGAGGCCAACCAGCCGCCGCAGACTGCGTGCATTGCGATGGCTCATCGCCGCCTGTCTGATCAGTTCGCGATCGAGCTTGACCACATCAGGACGCAGATCCCAGACCCGGCTCAGGTTGGTTTCGCCGGCGCCAAAATCGTCGAGTGCGATGAGCAGGCCATGTTGCCGTAACTGGTTGGCCACATCGACGAGCGTTTGACTTCTTGGCAGCGGGGTTTCGAGCACTTCGATCGCGAGGCGTGAGGAAGGGATGCCGCAGCCGAGGATGTCCGCAATGAGGCCCGGTCCGTGAACCGGATGAATCAGTACTTCAGGTTGTACATTGATGAACAGAACGCTTTCGTGGTCGGCACGGCGTGCGAACTGACCCGTGTGACAACGCACGCATTCGCGTTCGAATTCGCCGGTGCGATCGACGAGCGCTGCGCGGCGAAACGCTTCGATCGGTGAACAGGGCCTGCCGTTAATCGATGAACGCAGCAACGCCTCATATCCCAGGGGCGTCAGATGGGCAAGAGACACAATGGGCTGAAACGCGCTGTTTACGCTGGGTAGAAGATAAGAATACGCTTCGCTCATCGTATAGCGGTACCCATGGTGAATTCGATTTGCGGTGGCATCAGCCGCCTGTACCGCGCCAGCATGACAAGCACACTATGTCCAATCTAACCAATCCTTTCTCGTAAGTACTCGCGTTGTGGCATTGCCTCGACCCGGTTGCGGCCACTTTCTTTCGCGCGATACAGCGCCTGGTCGGCCGCCTCGACGATCTCGGCGGCTTCGGCGTACGACGATTCGAATACGGTAATGCCTATGCTGACCGTGACGAGTTCACCCGTCGGCGTCTCGTTGTGAATATTAAGCGAGCGGACCGCTTCCTGCATCCTTTTCGCCACGAGGCGTGCGCCATCTTCATCGGTCGACGGAAGGATAGCAGCGAACTCTTCGCCGCCATAGCGTGCGAGCAGGTCGCCGCCGCGCGGCAACATCGATTGCAGGGCGGCCGCGATCGAAATGAGGCATCGGTCGCCGGCCGGATGACCGTAGCGGTCGTTGAGTCTCTTGAAGTAGTCGATATCCACGAGGAGCAACGCAAGCGGCTCCTGATTGCGGACCGCGCGGTTCCATTCGACGATGAGCGTCTGATCGAAATGGCGGCGATTGGCCGCATTGGTGAGGCCATCGGTCAACGCCATCGCTTCGAGCCGGTCGCGGGCTTCGTGCAACTCGTGTTGCACCCGTAAATGACGGCCTTGCAAGGTCGTCATGCGGATGCCGTAGACAACCAGCGCAGTGAACACCCCGACCATGCCTTCGTAGAAATGCCGGCGTATCACGGACATGCTGAGCGCCAGCAGCGCGACGGTATAGAAAATGGGGCTGACGTTTTCGATGAACAGCGCAAGCCGCTTTCTCTGCGCGGGCTGCACCCGCTGAAACCGCGGCGAGGTGGGTATCACGGCCACCACAGCCAGAAACAGAAACGGCAGATCGGCCATCAGGTCGATCAGATTGTGCGTGTCGGTCGACACGGCCAGGTCGTTATAGATCCACGCCATGACGCCATAGATCCAGAGAAAGGCGCAGAGGACTTCGTAGAAGCGCCGTTCGTGTCCGCGCGGCTGAGCGACCAGGCGCAACGTGGATGCCACGATGAGAATGACATTCTCGGCCTTGTAGGTCAAAAGCAGCACCGAGATCGAAACAGGCTGCAACTGGGCGCCGGACAGCGGCGTCACGGAAAAGATGGTGACGTAGGTCAGGTAACCGGTCAGCAGTGCCTGGAATCCGTCCAGCCAGACGAAGAAGGGAATCGACTGTTCTGTCGAGACGGATGAAATCGCCAGCAGGATCGGCACGTCGAAGAGGAAGAAGCAGACATCCGAAAAGTAGGCGACGCTGACCGGAATGTGCTGGAAGATGTCTTCCCAGGCGCTGAGCAGCATGCCGCACAACCAGAGGAACATGCCGGCGGCGAGCAGAATCCACGCCGAACGGGATTGGCGCTCGACCGTGGCCACGCGCCAGCCGCAGGCCGCGATCACGAGCGTTGGGCAGAGCAGCAAAAAGGGGTAGGTCAGAACCGCCGCCTGGGAGCGAAAGACGAGCAGCACCAGCGCGTGCAGACAGACGAATGCACACGCGAGCGGCAAGAGAACTTTCAGTAACGGCGACGGGCGGCGCAAGGTTGAACCTCAAGGGCTGAGGAAAGCAGGCGAAAGTCCCCAGGCAGGCGGACGCGGCTCGATGCGGTTCTACCCTGCACAATCGCCGCATTCCGCATAGGCAAACTTACGGCACACGTGAAGAAAACTTGAGCGCGATTATTCAGTTGATCTATGCGATCGCGTGGGGGTGTCCAGCAGGGGCTCGCCAAACGTTTGCGCCTCTTGCTGGTCACGCGGTTCGATGGGATTGGAGCACGTGTCGGGCTTCCACTCATCTGCGGATGTGGGTCGATATTGTTTGAATGAGTTGCAGGCATATAGCAGCGTCCCCCGCCTGTATTTCGCTCGCGATTTTATCGCGAGAATTGTCTGACCAATAATAATTTGCATAACTGTCGATGACACGGTGGCTCGCTGGTTGCGTAAGCTTCGCGTAAAACTGGCAGCGCAGACTTTGCGATGACGCACTGCACATCGAGGGCTCTGCCATGAAAGCTTCCGTCTTTGTCGGAACCAGTCTTGATGGCTTCATCGCCAGGGTCGATGGCTCGCTTGATTTTCTTCCCGAGGGCGGCGGCGAGCCCCACGGCTACGATGAATTCATGGCGACGGTGGATGCGCTCGTCATTGGCCGCAACACATACGAAACGGTACTGGGTTTCGATACGTGGCCCTATGCCCGCAAGCCGGTATTCGTCCTGAGTACTCGCCCGCTGGCGAAAGCGCCCGCCGGCGCGCTCGTCGAGCATATCGAAGGATCGCCGGCGGATGTGGTGTCTCTGCTCGAGCGTCGTGGTGTCCAGCATATTTACGTGGATGGCGGGATCACCATTCAGGCGTTTCTGCGCGCGGGTCTCGTACAGCATCTGACTGTCACGCGCGTGCCCGTTCTTATCGGAACAGGAATCCCCCTGTTTGGCGAGCTGCTGCGTGACATTGCTCTCACGCATATCGCGACACATCAGTACGCGAGCGGGCTCGTCAAAAGCGAGTATCGGCTGGGCGTTTGATGCCGCGCCTTGCAACGCTTTTTGAGCGTTCAGCGCTATTTCCCGGAATGCGCTAAAGTGCAGGCCGAATTGTGCGCAGCAGCATGCGGCGCGGTCCGCTTTCGATGCTCTTTCCCTATATGTGAGCCTCGAAGCGACGCGGTCGATTTAAGGACAGGTAATGAGCAATACCGGCAACAAAAAACTCCATCCAGGGTGGGTGATCTTCGCGCTTGCCATGGGGGGATTTGCGATCGGCACAACCGAGTTCGCGACGATGAGCCTGTTGCCGTTCTTCTCTCGCGGTCTGGGGATCGATGCACCCACGGCAGGGCACGTGATCAGCGCCTACGCACTGGGCGTGGTCATTGGCGCGCCGGTGTTTGCCGTGCTGGGAGCGCGGCTGCCGCGCCGCACGCTGCTGATTTCGCTGATGGGTATCTTTGCGCTCGGCAACGGCCTGAGCGCGGTGGCCCCCAACTACCACTGGATGCTCGTGTTCCGCTTCCTGAGCGGGCTGCCCCATGGCGCCTATTTCGGCGTCGCGGCGCTTGTCGCAACCTCGCTGGTGCCGGAAAACCGCCGCACGACCGCGCTTGGGCGCATGTTCCTGGGCTTGACGCTCGCAACCATCGTTGGTGTGCCGATGGCGAACTGGCTGGGCCAGGCGATTGGCTGGCGCTGGAGTTTTGGCCTCGTTGCCTTGATGGGCGTCGTGACGATGACCTTTGTATGGCGGCTGGCGCCGTACGAGCCGGCGCATCCGGAATCGAGCCCGCTGCGTGAACTCGGCGCGCTCAGGCACACGCAGGTGTGGTTGACGCTGGGCATCAGCGCGATCGGCTTTGGCGGTATGTTCGCGGTGTACACGTACCTGGCCGATGTGCTGGGTGAGGTCACTGGCGTCTCGGCGCATGTCGTGCCGATCGTGCTGAGTATCTTCGGCGTGGGGCTGACGATAGGCAATCTGCTGGTGCCGATTCTTGCCGATCGCGCCCTGATGCGCACGGCCGGTGGGATCCTGGTGTGGAGCGCGCTCGCGCTCGCGATATTCCCGCTGGTTGCCGGCAATGTCTGGCTGCTCACGCTGGATGTGTTTCTGATCGGGCTGGGCGGCGCGCTCGGCACGGTGCTGCAGACCCGCCTGATGGACGTCGCGGAAGACGCTCAAGGTCTCGCAGCCGCGTTGAATCACTCGGCATTCAACACGGCTAACGCGCTCGGACCGTTTCTTGGCGGCCTCGCTATCGCGGCAGGGTACGGATGGACTTCGCCGGGATGGGTGGGCAGTCTGCTCGCCCTATGCGGCCTCGCTCTCTGGTTCGCTTCGGTGACGTTGGATCGTAGCCGGTTGCGCAAGCTGTCGCCAGGTTAGCGCTAGCCCAGCTTTTTGCCCAGCCGCCGCATGCCATTGAAAACCGCCTCGGCAAGGTCCAGCGGGAAATCCCGGGGTAGCAGGGCGGCTACCTCGTCGATCACGCCAGGCGTTCGCGCTGCGAGCTCGCCGAGCATCTCCTCGACCTCTGCCGGCGAAAATCCGACGCGTTGCCCCTGAGCGATCCACTGGCGGCGCTGGATCTGGTTGATCAGATAGTGGACGTTCTTGCTGCGCACGGCCATCGCCAGTCTCACCCGCTGTGCGGCAATGTGATTCGCGCCGCGGCCGATGATCGGGTGGGCCGAGAGGACGTCGTAGAGAGGCGTGGACTCGTAACGGTTGCCCGGCAGGTGCGCGATGCTGAAGTTCTTGGCGTGGCCGTCGGTGGCGGCGAGCAGCCAGAACAGGACCTGCGTCGTGAAGAAGTTGCGCCGGTCTTGCATCGAGCGCTCGGAACCGGCGAGCACTTCCATGATTTCCTCTATACCCGGCCCGCCATCCGCCTGGTACTTGCGAAGCGCGGGCGTGCCGGTTGCCTGACACATATCCTCCTGGGGTAAGCGCAAGATCCAGCGTGCGTCCGTTGATGGTCTGCGGTCGAAGCGTTCGACGATGAGGACCTTCTGTTCTTCGAACGTGGCGATTTCACATTGGGCGACCGGCAACCCATAGGCCGCGACGATTTTCGCGCAGAGCCACTCGTTTTCCACGGAGGTCCGCATGTCGGCGCGCATGTTGCCGACGAGCCCCAACGGCAACTTGAAAATATGCGTTGTCGGCGTGCTGTCCTCGGGTAGCAGCCATTGGCCGTTGTGCCAGAGAAGTGCGGTTTTTTCCTGCGCGCCGGCAATCGACAGGCGCAGATCGTCCACGGGTTCGTGCTGACCCAGTTGAGGTGCGGAGGTCGTGTCGCGTAGAAAGCGGGCGATCTCGGCGTCGTTGAGTGGGCGCCCCCTGATGCTCTGGAGCCCGACGGGCTCTTCGTCCGGCGGCAGCATCTGGATGGCTCCAACGCAGTCACGGCCGAGCGTGGCGAGAAGCTGGAACGGTGCGGTGCCGCCGGTCTGATAACGCCGGGCGATGCGGCGGCGAATGGGCTCGCTATCGGGGAGCAGATTGTCGAAATAGTCCGCGACGACTTCGCCCCGATAGGCCTGATTTCCCGGCGTAAACGGAAGCGACAGCGAAAGCGGGCGACCCTGCGGATGGTCGATCCAGTCGTCCCGATACGCGAGACGCTCGCCGCTGCGGGTTGTCTCCCAATAGCCAACTGGCAACCCGTTCATCCACAGGTTTAACCGGTTCGGTTGCGTGCCGCGCGGCATGGTTACCAGTTTTCCTTTGCCTTGCTGGTTTTACTGACCTGGCGCTTCGGCCCGGTGTCTTGCTGGGGGCGTGGCGAGGCCTTCGGGACCGCTTTAGCAGGCCCGGCTGCACCGCGCTGCCGGGCGAGACTCATGCCACGCGCGGGCGTTCCCGGTGTTTTAGCCTTCGTGGGCCGGGATGGAACCGTACTTTTTTCGCTGACGGCGGGCTCCGCTGCGCTGGCGGCCGTTTGGGCCAGCACCACTTCGACTTCGAGCACGCGCAGCACCTTGAACAGCCGTTCAACGCTGACGGCCGACGGATCAGCCTCGAGTTGCGCGTAGGTTTGCTGCGTCACGCCGAGGCGGCTGGCAAGCATGGCCTGGGTGAGCCCGGCGGCCTTGCGGAATCCCTGCAGGAGGGGCCGCAACTGGGCAACGGTTTTGACGGGATAATTCACGGGTGGCTCCGTTCCATATCTGAACGTTCATACAGGCTAAAGACTGTAAATCGAACTAACAGTCTATCCTCTGTATTTTGCAAATACAAGCTAAAGACTGTTAATGCAAAATACAGCTGTAAGCCTGTATTCTGGCCAACCGCCACTTCCTATGATTTACGCGCCCAAAGCGCGAGCCCGGCACATGCCACCAGCAAGGAGCCGGTAACGAAAAACACCGAGTGCAGGCCAAGCGCCACACCGATCTGGCCGCCAATCACCGGGCCGATCACTTGCCCGCTAAACTGCGCGGATTGCAGATAACCGAGCATTTGCCCCGTCTTGCTCTCGTCGACCGAGTGTCTGGCCAGCTTGGCGATAGACGGCAGCAGACCCGCGAGCGTCATGCCCATCAGCATGCGCAATCCGGCCAGCTGCCACCATTCGGTGACGAAGGCCTGCGGGATCATCACGAGACCGGTGAGCACGAGACACCCCACGATCACATTCCAGCCGCCGATGCGGTCAGCCAGTGCGCCAAGGCGGGCCGCCGTCAACATGCTGCCCAACGCGGAACACGCCATGACCAGGCCCGCGATACGGGCCAGATGATCCGCCTGCACACCCAGACCGCCGATATACACGGTGATGATCGGCTCGATGGACATGTTCGCAAGCAGCACCATCATCGCCGTGACGAGGAGCGCGGCCACCACGACATGGTTGGTCCGGCGGCCCGGCGTCACGGTCTTGCTGGCAGCACGGTTGCCCAGGTGGTCGGCCGCATTGAAGTCCTCTTTCACCAGAAAGATCGTCAGCAGCGCCGCCACTGCGATCATCGCTCCGCCGGCGAAGAAGGTGCCGCGAATCCCGATCCATTCGGGCAACAGGCCGCCGACCAGCGGCCCAACCAGATTGCCCGCCAGCGCTCCTGTCGACAGTATTCCCAACGCCCAGCCGGCGCGTGCCTTGGGCGCCTGCGAGCCCACCATCACGGTGGAGGCCGAAGAGTAACCGCCCACCAGACCGGCGATCAGACGCAGCGCCACTAACTGGTGGACCGAATGGACCACCCCTATCAGCGACATCACGATGGCCATGCCGATCGCCGCGCGCACCAGCATCGGCTTGCGGCCGTAGCGATCTGCAAGGCGTCCCCACAGCGGCGCGGTTACGGCGGTGCCGAGAAACGTTGCGCCGAAAGCAATGCCCGACCATTGGATCACGGCCGACGTCGATTCGACGCCGAGCTGTCGCACATAGAGCGGCAGAAACGGCAGCAGCATGCTCAGGCTGACGAGCGTGGTGAATGAACCAAATACGCAGACCGCAAGATTGCGTTTCCAGTGATTCTCGTTGCGCTCGGCATAACCGCGCGACGCCGGTTGTTGAACCGGATGCAACAGTGATTGGGCAGGTTGATTCATCTCGTCCTCAAGGCGGCAACCAGGATGTGAGCGCCAGTGATGCGGCACCCTTCTGTCACTCATGGAAGCAGTCTAGATTGAACCGAATAAGGAGAGAATTCATTCGACACGGAAGACATTCTTCCGCCGCACGGTTCAATCAGCGTCTGTAACCAGCTGCATCTGCTTGAAATGACGGCGTAGCCGCGGCGTCGCGAAGTCGACAAACGCTCGCACTTTGGGGACCGAGAGGCGACCCTGCGGCGTCAGAAGATGAATGGGGAGAGGGGCGTGTTCGGCGTCGCGCAGGACGAGCTTGAGCGTGCCCTCCTTGACTTCCTGCGCTACGTGGTAGGAGAACATGCGCGTGACGCCGCGACCGGCTACCGCCGAGTCGACCGCCGCCTGGATGGTGTTGACGATAAAACGCGGCGTGAAGTCCACCACGAGCGGAACGGTGGAGCGGCCCGCCGGCGGGAAACTCCACGAATCCAGTCCGAAATGGGTCATCGAAATGATCTGATGGTGCGCGAGGTCGGCCGGCTCATTAATGCGCGGATGTTTGGCGAGATACCGCGGAGAGGCCGCCACCACTCGCCGGACTTCGCCAATCGGGATCGCGATCAGCGTCGAGTCCGCCAGATGCGCGATGCGCAGCGCCACGTCGACACCCTCGTCGATCAGGCTCACCGGACGGTCGAGCAGTTGCAGGCGGACCGAGACGTCCGGGTAGCGGTCGGTGAAATCGTCGACGATGCCGCGCAGCACGTCCTGACCCGCCGCAACCGGCGCGGTTATCGTCAGCAGGCCGCGCGGCGCCGAGCGCTCATCTGCAACCAGCAGATCGGCTTCCTCGAGTTCGGTGAGGACGCGCCGGCAGGCGGACGCATAGCGTTCGCCCGCTTCGCTCAACTTGATCGTTCGGGTGGTCCGGTGCAGCAGGGCCGCGCCGGTGTGTTCCTCGAGAAAGGCAATCGCCCGGCTCACGGCGGCCGGAGAGCGGCCAAGGCGGCGCGCCGCGCCCGCCAGACTGCCTTCGTCGAGCGTGGCGATAAACACTTTCATCGCGTCGATACGGTCCATGTTGCATCAGAGGGGCGGCGGCGAAATTGCCTCCCCAAGTGTACCGTGCGACGCGGACGCTCCTGCTACTTCTGGCTGAGCTGCCTTCGATATGCCTCGACCGGCAGTCCCCCCCAGCCCCAGTTCTCGGTTGGCACCTCTTCGATGACCACGAAGGTCGCTTCGAGCGGTTTGTTCAGCACGTCGAGCAGGAGCTGACTCGCGCCCTTGATCAGTTGCGCCTTCTCTTCTGCGGTGACGGAGTCGTTGCCCGGCTTGCTGCCTTCGCGGGTGACCTGGATCGTGACGATTGGCATGCTGTTCTCCTTGAAGTATCGGACGGCTGGGCGCCTGCGGCCGGGATGTACCTGGCGGCAGGCGCCCGTTTGCGCTTAGTGGCCGGCGCTCTGGCCACCGTCGACGTGCAGGATTTCGCCCGTGACGAACGGAGCGGAATCCAGATACAGGATGGCGTTCACGATATCGCTCATTTCGCCCATATGCCCGACCGGATGGAGGGCGCCGAGCGCAGCATGCGTTTCGGGCGCGTGCATCGGCGACTTGATGATGCCGGGCGCGACCGCATTGGCGCGAATGCCGCGTTTTGCATATTCGATCGCAAGCGAGCGGGTCGCCGCGTTCAGACCGCCCTTGGTCAGCGAAGCGAGCACCGAAGGCACACCTTCAATCGCCTGGTCGGCCAGCGTAGTGCTGAGGTTGACGATATGGCCGCTCGAGTTTTTCTCCATCTCGGCGATGGCCAGTTGCGTGATGTAGAAGAAGCCGCCCAGATTCACGCCGGTGATCGCTGCATAGTCTTCCGGGGTGTAGCTGGTGAAGGGCTTGGCGATAAAGATACCGGCGTTGTTGACCAGCGTATCGATGCGACCAAAGCGCGCCACGGCTTCGCTGATCAGGCGGCGGCCGGTTTCGGGATCGGCGATGTCGCCTGCGACGGTCAGAAGATCCGGATCGTCCGACGGCTTGATGCTGCGCGCCGTGGCGGCCACGCGATAGCCGAGTTGACGGAATGCTTTAACCACTTCTGCGCCAATGCCTTGCGACGCACCTGTAACGACAACGACCTTTTGTGATGTGCTCATGATAATCCTCAGTGTGTGTTTGACCCGGCTCTTGCGCCGGTCGGGCCGGTGGCTCCGATAGGTGCTAAATCTAGGCGCATTGGCGCAAAGTTCGAATACCCGCCATGGTCAAACACTTGTGACTCCGAGGAATAAATGCGGCGCGGTGGGTTCCGCGCCAAACCCTCCTAAAGCGGGAATCCGCCGGCAAAGCTCTCGCGCAGATAGCTGACGAACAGGCTCACGGCGCGCGGCACATGGGACGCGTAGGGCCGCAGCACGTAAAGCTGGTCTGCAAATGCGCCGGTGACGCGCCACTCGGGCAACAGCACAACGAGCTTGCCGGCGCGTACGGCCGCCTGGGCAGTGAAATCGGGTAGCAGCGCGATGCCCAGATCTTCGAGCGCCGCATCGCGCAGGTCCTCGCTGTTGTTGGCGGAAAACGGTCCGCTCACCGGCAGCGTGACGGGCGCGGTAGCGGTTTTGCGCGCCGTCTTGCGCTCGAAGGACCACATCGCAGGACCGGTTGCGCGCGGATAGAACAGGCAATCGTGGGCGGACAACTCTTCGGGTATGCCGGGTGTGCCGCGCCGTCGCAGATAACCACGCGACGCTACGATCACGGACTGCGTGCCGCAGAGCTTCCAGGCCACGTGTGTATCCGGGGCCTCCGCACTGTGGCGAATTGCCAGATCGAAGCCTTCCGTGGCAAGCGAGGCAAGCCGGTCGGAAACTTCGAGCTGCACCCTGACCTCGGCGTGGGCCTGCAAAAACGCGGGTAATCTGGGCACCAGCTGCTGCCGGGCGAAGGCCACCGGCGCGGTGATCCTGATGACTCCGCGCGCCACGCCGGCCAGCTCCCGCACGCTGGCGAAGCTGGTGGCGATCTGTTCATACTGGCTGCGCGTATTCTCGACGAGCCGCTGGCCGGCTTCGGTCAGGCGCACGCTGCGCGTGGTGCGCCGCACCAGAGAAATACCTGCCGAGCGCTCCAGTTCCGAGATACGTTGACTCATCGCGGCCTTGCTGACCCCCAGGCGCGAGGCGGCGGCCGTATAGCTTCCCTGTTCCGCGAGTACCGTCAGCCAGTGCAGATGGGTCCAGAGGCCTTCAATTTTTCCGCTTTCCATACATTCATTGTTCACTATAGAAAACAATGAGTTCAATGATAGCGCCTTTGCAGTGGGGGGCGTGCACCCCTAGACTATATAGATCGCCAATCCACGACTAGGAGTCGACATGCAAGCCTTCAACGATAGTGCAGACGTAGGACATTTCATTCAGGGCAAGCGTGTCAAAAGTGCGGGCACCCGTAGCCAGCCTGTGTTCAATCCGGCCACCGGTGCGCGGCCGCGCACGCTGTTGCTGGGCGAGGCTGCGGACGTCGAAGCAGCGGTTGCGAGCGCGAAAGCCGCATTTCCGGCGTGGAGCGACACGCCGCCGATCCGCCGCGCGCGGGTCATGCTGCGTTTCCTCGAATTGATGAACAAGCATAAAGACGAGCTCGCGGCCATCATCACGGCCGAGCACGGCAAGGTGTTCTCCGATGCGCAGGGCGAAGTCTCGCGCGGCATCGACGTGATCGAATTTGCCTGCGGTATTCCGCAACTGCTCAAGGGCGACTACACCGAACAGGTTTCGACGGGCATCGACAACTGGACCACGCGTCAGGCACTGGGTGTGGTGGCAGGCATCACGCCGTTCAACTTCCCGTGCATGGTGCCGTGCTGGATGTTCCCGGTTGCCATCGCGGCCGGCAACACGTTCATTCTCAAACCTAGCGAACGCGATCCGTCGGCGTCGCTGTTCATGGCCGAGCTTTTGCAGCAGGCCGGGCTGCCGGATGGCGTGTTCAATGTCGTGCAGGGCGACAAGGTCGTGGTCGACGCGCTGCTGGCACATCCGGACGTGAAGGCGGTGAGCTTTGTCGGTTCGACGCCGATCGCCAACTACATCTACGAGACTGGCGCGAAAAACGGCAAGCGCGTGCAGGCGCTGGGCGGCGCGAAGAACCACATGGTGGTGATGCCCGATGCCGATCTCGACCAGGCTATCGACGCGCTCGTCGGTGCCGGTTACGGCTCTGCTGGCGAGCGTTGCATGGCGATTTCCGTGGCGGTGCTGGTGGGCGATGTAGCCGACAAGATCATTCCGCGCCTCGCCGAACGTGCCCGCAATCTGGTGGTGAAGAACGGCATGGAGCCCGATGCGGAAATGGGCCCGATCGTGACGCGCCAGGCGCTGGAGCGCATCGAAGGCTATATCAAGCTTGGGGTCGAAGAGGGCGCAAAACTCGTCGTCGACGGCCGCGGTTTGAAGGTTGCCGGCCACGAAGATGGTTTCTTCACCGGGGGCACGCTGTTCGACAACGTGACGCCGGAAATGCGCATCTACAAGGAAGAGATTTTCGGGCCGGTGCTTGCGTGCGTTCGCGTCAAGGACTTCACCGAGGCGGTGGACCTGATCAATGCCCACGAATTCGGCAACGGCGTCGCGTGTTATACGCGTGATGGCCACGTGGCACGCGAATTCGGACGCCGGATCGAAGTCGGCATGGTCGGCATCAATGTGCCGATTCCCGTGCCGATGGCATGGCACGGCTTTGGCGGCTGGAAGCGCAGCCTGTTTGGCGACATGCATGCATATGGTGAAGAGGGCGTGCGTTTCTACACGAAGCAGAAGTCGATCATGCAGCGTTGGCCCGAGAGCACCGAGAAGGGTGCCGAGTTCGCCATGCCGACGGCGAAGTAAGTCTGAAAGAAGGCGATGCGTTGCGTGGTCGCGGCGGTCTTGCCGCCACGGTCGACGCATCGAAGTATCGGAGGGGGAGGCGCTGGCCGGAATGGCGAGCGTCTCCCCTTGAACAATACGGCGCCAGACGCGCGCCGCCTCCCCGGTCAGAAGTTTCCGTGCAGGTTCACAAACGCGCTCAGCGGTTGGCCAACATAGACACCCGCCGCGTTAGCCGCCACGAAATAGCGCCGGTCCGTGATGTTGTGGACGTTGACGTCGACACCCCACGTACGCGCTTCATAGCCAAACGCCGCGTTTGCAATCACATAAGACGGAATCGAATTGACGTTGGTAATGTCGCTATAGCTCTTGCCCACGTAATTCACGCCTGCTCCAACGTGAAAGCCCGGAATTCCCCCAATCGAAAAATCGTAAGTTGTCCAGAAGTTGGCCATGTAGGCGGGCGCGCCTTGCGGATGGTTGCCCACTGACGTGATGCCTTGCGGATTGTCGGTGATCACCGCGTGCTGCGCGGTCACGTTCGCGAGGACATGCAGATGATCCGTCACGGCGGCATCGAACGATGCTTCCGCGCCTTTGGTCCTCTGACTGTCGAACACGACCGACTCCACCTCGTTGAGCGTGACAGCCGCTGCGACGTTGTTCCGCGATACATCGAACAAAGCCGTGTTCAGCACAATCCGGTCATCGAGAAACGAAAACTTGATACCCGCTTCGTATTGCAGCGCCGACTCCGGCGCACCGATGCCGGCTTGAGCGTTTTCCGAATTGAAGTTGGCAAGGTAGCTCTTCGACACGCCGACATATGGCGACATCCACGGCAGCACCTTGTACAGCGCGCCGATGTTCCAGCTGACAGGTGCATTGTCTTGCGTCTCCTTGACGCCTGCGAGTATCGGCTGGCCGTTGGAATTGAAAGCGCCGGGCACCGAAATCAGCGGTGTGAGCGAGGTATCCCACCAGTCCTGCCGGACGCCCGCGCGAATCTTCAGCTTGTCCGTTACATCGATCTGATCGGTGGCGTACAGGCTGTAGTAGTTCGCGGCCAGATCATCGTTGTCGCAGGAATGCTTGGCATCGCACAGGAACGTCAGGCCCGCGAGAGACGTCTCCGGCGGCACCGGCGCGAAAGCATCGGGGATGTTCGGGAGATCGGCGGTGCTACGGTTCGTATCGATAGTCTGGTGCTGGAATTCGAAGCCCGTGACCAGGGTGTGCGCGACGCTTCCGGTGCCGAATCGCCAGACCGGCTCGAGTTGATAGTCGAAGCTGCTGTCGTTGTCGTCCTGCTGACGAAGTTGCCGCCCCACGACTTCATCGCCCACGACCTTCGTGTTCGTGCTGTCGCCGTTGCCCAGCACGTCGAGCGTACGGTGCAGATAGGAGAAGCGGTTGTTGATCGTCAGAAAGTCATTGACTCGCCAGGCGTCCGTGATCGTCGGGCGGACGAAGTTCTCATTCGCGAAGGCAAACGGTGTCGAGTATTTCGAATTGATCGAAACACCGCTGATGGGCGTCCCGTGGAAATAGATCAGCCCATACGAATCCGGTGTTTCGTGGGTCTGCCGGAGATCGAGCGTGAAGTTGATCGTATGGCTGCCCAGTTGCCATTGCAGCTGCGGCCTGATTTCGTCGTCGCGGCTGTACAGATCGCGAAAGCCGTCGGCGCGCGAGAAGGTGGCGTCCACCCGGTAGTTCAGACCGGCAATGCCGGTTGGGCCGGTGATGTAGTCGCTGTTCGAGACCGTGCCGAACGAGCCGGCTTCCAGGCTTCCCCCGTAGTGAAGTTCCGGCGACGGCGTGTAGTGGACGATGTTGATGGTGCCGCCCGGAGGGCCGCTGCCGAATAGCGCCGAGCCTGGCCCCTCGAGAATCTCGATCCTCTCGACGCCGTTGAGCGAATGCGAGATGCCGCCGAGCAGATCGCCATCGGAGAAGCCGTCTTCGTAGATCTGCGCATTCAGGCCGCGAATCAGAAAGTGGTCGTAGTAGCCTTTGCTGTCCTGACCGCCTACGTTGATCCCGCTCGCGTTGCTGACGCTCTCCCGCAACATCGTCGCACCCTGTTCGGACAGCAGGGCGCGCGGGATGACCTGGACGTTCGAAGGGAGGTCCTGAAGCTTCGTGCCTGTCTTGCTGGCGCTGGCGGCCTGTGTCGGGTTGTCGATATTGTCGTTGCCGCCGTATGGACTATAGTCAGCGGGCGTTTTGCCTTCGACCTTGACCGCTGGCAGCGTAGTAACCGCCGCCTCGGTTGGCGAGGGCGGCGCCGGTTGCGCGCTCTGCTGCGCCAGCGCCGCTTCCGACAAGGCCAATGCCGCCAGAGAAAACACGGTGTTGCCGATATGCCTGCATACCTGGGCCGTGCAGATCGTCTCTCGGCTCCCCTTTGCACTCATCGTAAATTCCCTTCTCGTTTTTATTACATGTTGCTTTCGTTTTCCACGGAGACGACGCGGGTACGCGCTCGGTGTCACAATTCCGTGGGCTAAATTTGCTAACGCAAATCAAAGTGATTCGCATTAACCATGTGCAAACGAGAGGGCCGAGGGGTTTATTCCATGGTCTTGCAAATTTTTATGCCGGCCGTCTGGAATACATGGGCATCAGCCGGCGTTTACCGTGCGTTGACGCTTGATGTGTCGAGCCCACCCGGTGCCGGGATGCCGTTCATGAGTTCCAATGGTTCACGACGCTGGAGAAGGCTGTCTGCTGTGGGCCCGCAGGCAAGCGCGCGGACCTGGCGGCGCGTGCTCGCGTTCGCATTGACTTGCCTGATGGTTTCAGCGGGCGCTTTCGCCCAATCGACCGGTGCGGTATCGGCGGCCATGTCCGGCGCGTCGATGGCATGCACCCATGCCGCGACACAGGATGCCGTGAGCGCGGACATCGAACGGTTCCGCTGTCTCACAGCCGAAGAACAGGCGAAGTCCTTGCGCACACGAATCGAAAATCATTCGCTGCTGTCGCTCTCCGACGATCAGATCCTTTCCCTGATGAACGCAATGAAGCCGGAGGCCTTCGTCGAGTACGCGAAGTTCGACATGGCGCTCGACAACGGCTACGAGTACAGCATGTTCCGACAGGAGCGTATTTCCGGCCGATGGTCCGAGCGGCCCGATCACATGATCATCCGTTACCAGGACACGCCGCGAAAGGTCTACGCAAAGTGGCTGCCTGACGGCGCCCATGCGGGACAGGAGATCCTGTACGACGAAACGACGGATCCGGACAGCCTCTACGGTCACGCTGGCGGCCTGCTGCGTCTCGTGTCAGGCAAGGTGGCGGTGGATGGGTCGTTCGCACATGCCCAGTCGCGCCATAGCGTGCGCGATCTGAGTCTGCAGTTCATTGCCCGTACTGTCGAACATGACGCGCGCAGCTTTCGCGACGAGGGCCTTAGCGAAAAGCCGACCCGCATCGAGCTCATGAACGCGCAGGGGACGCGCCTGCTTGCGTGGACATGGGTTGCCCGCTCAGGGCCGCCGGCTCACTATGCGCCACGTGTGCGGCTGCTGTTCGATCTTCAGCACCCGTGGCCCAGCGGCGAAGCCGCGTGGGACGCGCACGGCAACCTGCTGGAGATGATCCGTTTCGAAAACGTCGTGCCTCGCCACTGGAGCGATGCCACTTTCGACCGGCACAATCCCGAGTACGCTTTCCGCTGACGTCGTGCCCGGCATCCCCTACTTATAGTATTTTTCCGCGAATTCGACCGCGCTGAGTTCGCGGAAATCGGCCAGTGCGCCGTCGATCTGCGCCGCACTCCAGTCCCACCAGGCGATCTGCTGCAAGCGCTCCGCAGTCTGCTCGTCCACGCGAAAGCGCAGTACGCGCGCCGGTACGCCTACGACGATCGCGAACGGCGGCACGTCTTTGGTGACGACGGCGCCCGAGCCGATTGCCGCACCGGTGCCGATCTTCACGCCCGGCATGACGATGGCATCGTGGCCGATCCACACGTCATGACCGATTTCCACGCAGTCCTGTGCGCGCCATTCAAAAATGCTGGCGTCGTCGTCAAGCGACAAGCCGTAGGAGCGTGAGCGATACGTGAAGTGATGGAGCGTCGCGCGCCATGCCGGGTGGTTCGGCGGGTTGATACGCACGCCCGTAGCGATATTTGCGAACTTGCCGATATGGGCGTGGGCGATCTGGTTGTCGCCCATCGCATAACCGTAGTCGCCCAGCACCGATTGCGCCACATGGCTACGCGGTCCGAGATAGGTGTAGCGGCCGAAGTCGCTGGCGCGCACCAGCGCCGTAGGGTGGATGTCCGGCTCTTCCTTCAAGGGACGGCCGAGCGTCCACGGGTCGGTTCCGACGCCATGATTGATCAGCATGCGAATTCTCGTGATTCGATAAGGAGGGGAAGCCGTCTCAGGCTAGGCGACCAGACCGCGCAGATAGGCTGATGCGCGTTCGGCGCATGCGACCAGCACAAACGTAGCGATCAGCAGGAACGACACCGTCTGGTACTGGAACAGGTTCATGGCGGTCAACAACTGGAAGCCGATGCCACCTGCGCCCACGAAGCCGAGCACCAGCGACGAGCGCAGGTTTTCGTCGAAGCGGAACAGGCCGATGCCGAGTAGCGAGGGCAACACGCCCGGCACCACAGCATGGCTCAGGATCTGCAAGCGGCCGGCGCCAGTCAGCGTGAGCGCTTCGACCGGACCCATGTCCATGTCTTCGATCACCTCGGCGAAGAGCCGTCCCAGCATGCCGATCGAATGCACCGCCAGCGCCAGCGCACCCGGAAACGGCCCCAATCCGACCGCGGTCACGAACAGCAGCGCCCACACCAGATCGGGCACGGCCCGCGTGACGCCGATCACCGCACGCGCAGCATAGTAGAGAGGCTTCGCGGGCGTGACATTGGCGGCGGCGAGGATTGCCAGCGGGAACGCGAGCAGCACGCCGAACACAGTGCCGAAAATGGCGAGGTCAATCGTTTCGAGCACTGGCCACAGATTCGGCACGAACTGATCGAAGGCCGGCGGCATGGCGCGCGAAATGATATCGGCCATACCGTGAGCGCCGGTCACCAGATCCTGCGGACGAGCCTGTACGACGATCCACGCCTGGACGAACAGCGCGAGGATGACGACGATGACAGTGGCAGACCAGAAAGTTCGCACTCCGGATGACGCAACCGGCGTGCGCATGTCGAGCACCTTGTTCATGCCGCCTCGGCCAGATAGAGACTTGCAATCTGCTGGCTGGAAACTGCCGAAGCGGGGCGGTCGAACTCCAGTTGTCCGCTGCGCAGTCCGACCAGTCGGTCGGCATAGCGGGTGGCCAGTTCGGGCTGATGCAGCACGCAAACCACTGCGAGACCGTCTTCCGTAGCGAGGCGGCGCAGCAGGCGCATGACTTCGTCTGCCGCCTCGGGGTCGAGACTGGCGACCGGTTCGTCAGCTAGCAGGACGTGTGGATGCTGCGCAAGCGCACGGGCCACAGCCACACGCTGCGCCTGTCCACCGGAAAGCGTACCGGCGCGTTGCCCGGCCAGATGCAGCAGGCCGACTTCGTCGAGGTAAGCGCGGGCCGGTTCGATTTCCTCGCGCGGCACGCGTCCCAGCGCGGTGCTGAGCGTCTTGTGGCGACCCAGCGTGCCGCAGCAGACATTCGCCAGCACACTGCGGCGCTTCACGAGATTGGCGTTCTGCGAGATCAGTGCGAGCGGCAGACGGGCCTGCCGGAGCGCCTTGCCCGAAAGCGCGGCCAGATCGCGGCCGGCCAGTTCGACCGCGCCGCCCGTCGGCCGGTTCAAGCCGACCACGCACTTCATGAACGTCGACTTGCCGCTGCCGTTGCTGCCCAGCACCACGACCATTTCACCGGCCTTCACCGCGAGATTGAAATTGCGCAACGCGGCGTGACCATTTGCATAGCGCATCGACAGGTCGCGCACGGCGAGCTTCACGCCGGGAGCGAGCTTGGCGCGCGGTGCCGTTGCCGGCACGCTGGAGGCAGCGGCCGCACGGTCGCCGGCCGGGTCCAGCGGCAATGCGCCGGAGGTGCTGGAGAGGGTATTCACAGTTTTGCCAGGTCGATATGAAGCGTGGAAACCAGGTCACGAATCTGGTTGTAGGCGGCATCCGTTTGCGGGACCGTCTTCAACTGGGGATTCTCGTTTGCTGCGAGGAATTTCTGGTCGGCTTCCGGCAACTCGCGGAAATCGAGTGAACTCAGCACGGCTGCCAGTCGCGCCTTGAAATCGGCGGGCAGGTCGGCACGCACTGCCAGAGGATCGAGCGGAATGGGCTCGGATTTCCAGAGCGTGACGTAGCCAGCGGGATCGTACTCGTTATGCAGTTTGGCGCTCGCGATCTCTTCGCTGTTCAGCTCGCCCGCATCCACCTTGTGGTTGCGCAGCGCTTCGAACGATGCGGTGTGACTACCCGCGTAGATTGCCTTGACGCCCTTGTCCGGATCGACGCCGTTCTTGCTGAGACCATACGCAGGGAACAGATGCCCGGAGGTGGAGGCCGGATCGGCATAAGCGAATGAATGACCGTTGGTATCGGCAAGCGTCTTCACGCCCGAGCCCGGCCACGTGACGATAGAAGCGTAGTAGGTGGCCGGCTTGTCGCCTTCGCCGGCAAACGTCGCAACCGCCTCGGCGTGCGCGACCTGATGGGCGAGCACATAGCCCAGCGGGCCGAACTGACCAAACTCGAGCTTGTTGTTGCGCATTGCCTCGATCTCGGCGTTGTAGCTGGTCGCAACGTAGATATCAACCTTGCAGCCGAGCTTGTCGCCGATCAGCTTGGCGAGATCGTTGTACACGGGCAGCATGCGCTGCGCCGATTCGTACGGTTCGACGCCGAAACGGACCACGCCGTCGTTCGGACAGGTGCCGGCCGCATGGGCAGCGCCGGAAATGAAACTGACTGCCAGTGCCGAAGCGGCAAAAACTTTGGACAACTTCATAAATTCCTCAAGTTAGTTTTGAACCGCAGCGAACATTCGACGACTTGTGAACCCCGCATCAGTCTCCCGCCTTTTAGGGCAGGAGCGCTGCAAACGCGGTCCGAAAATTCAATCTGGACCATTCTAGAAATCTCATATGACACATCGGTGTACGGATAGAGACGTCTAGATGAATTTGACGGCACCAGCATGGTGGCGGCCCGCGCGCCTAGACGATCCGTTCACCCGCGCGCCACGTGGCGCGGGGAATGGGGAGCTGGTCGTGCATCCGCACCCGCACGAAATCCGCACGCAGGCCTGCTGTAATCGAGCCGCGGTCGTGCAGCCCCACCACGCGCGCGGGTTCGCTTGAGACGGTCCTCATGGCGCGCGGCAGCGTCCAGCCCGCCTTGTCGACCAGTTCGAACGCTGCGCTCAGCAGGCTCGAGGGTACGTAGTCTGACGAAAGGATATCCAGCAGACCGGATTTCGCGAGTTCAAGCGCGGACACGTTGCCGGAATGCGAACCGCCGCGCACGATGTTCGGAGCGCCCATGATCGTCGAGATACCGTATTGGTGTGCGGCCTGGGCGGCATCGTGGGTAGTGGGAAATTCCGCCAGAACGATGCCTTCGGCGGCGGCCTGCTCGACGTGCTCGACCACTGTGTCGTCGTGGCTCGCCACCGGCACGCCGAGCGCTGCGCAACGGGCGACGATCTGGCGGCGGTGTTGATCTGCGTAACGCTCCTGACCTTCTGAAAGCTCGGCCACCACGGCGGCAAAATGTTCGTCAGTCAGCTTGCCGTGGCGCTCCTGAAAGCGGCGCCACTGGTCGCGGTCCTGCCATTGCCGCTGGCCGGGGGTGTGATCCATCACTGAAGCGAGCCGCAGAAGGGGGTGGGTGTAGAGCGAGTCGAACACCTCTACGACATCGGGGGCGGCGATTTCACAGCGCAAATGCAGGAAATGGTCGGCACGCAACAACTGACACTCGGACAGGCGCGCGAGTGCTTGCGTGCAACGCGTCTGCAAGTCGCGGTTGTGCATGTCGACGTCCGAACGCGCGCCGATTCTGAGCGAATCGAAAACCGTCGTGATTCCGGCTGCGGCTACCTGGGCATCGTGGATCACGAATGCGGCGTCGATATTCCAGCGCACGCCTGGGCGGGGCGCGAGATGCTTCTCGAGGTTGTCGGTGTGCAGTTCGATCAGACCGGGCAGCAGATAGTCGCCGTCCCAGTCCTCGGCATTCGGCGCGGACGTGCTGCCGCGCTCCACATCGCGGATGAAACCGTCTTCGATGCGCACGGTTCCGAGAAATTCTTCGTCTCGCGTGACGACGCGAGCGTTCCTGATCAGCATGGACATGCTCCGTTTGGTGCCGGATATCGCGCAATGACGTTCTGCGGGCGCCGCCGCCTCCCGGGGAATCGAGGAGGACCGATACATCTAATCGTCTAGACGTTTTGGACGACACTCGATCGCCCCGAGAAGGCGTGCCTTCACCCTGCATCGCTGCTCGCGCGCTGAAATGCACGGTAAGGCTTTCATTGGAACCGATGTGCGTGACAGCACCATGACACGCGCCGAGGTGTCGAGCGGGAGATTGTTCACGCAGGGAAGAGGGCCTCGCGCCGATCCGTAGACGATAGCGGCGAGAAAGAGAGCAGGTGGAAATGGCGAAAAAAACACCAGACGAAAAAGGGTCCGCCCCACGGTCAATAAGGCGGACCTAAACAGGTATTTACGACCACTGCGACGAGTAAGAAGCAGTGTGAGCGCATCGTATGCTGACGAATATGCCGTGGTGTAGACAAGTAACGTTGAGTAAGCGAATTTGGCTGCTGCCAGATGCATCGTTCGCTTCGTCGCCCGGGGCGGGAACTGTTGGGCTTACCGGGTAAGGTGACGAAAGGTAAATACTGTGATTGAGATGCCACGTTTGTCAAAAAAAGTTTGATGCAGCGTTAATGTCTTGCTAACTTTCGTTTGCCGCGTGACGAAGCCAGCTTGGACAGAACGTGATTGAGTTTGGTTCGTATACCGAATCATTTTCAAAAGACAGGCTGGTTGCGGCTTGTAACCGGTCTGGGTGACTTGCTCCTGGTTTGTCTTGCCTGAGTTCGGCTGGTCCGGGACCGCTTTGGCGGCATCTGGATCGATACCACTCATCAATGCAATGTAATTCGCTATTCGTTCAGGCGAAGGACGCTGCACGCGTGTGCCCATTGATGTCTGTTGCACTTGATATGCCGTGCCGTGCTAGCCGGTCGCAGGGTAAGACGATCTGAAAATTCATACGATTAGTACTGCGATTCGTATGGAATGGATTTGACGGGTTCGCTTCAGAACGGACGAAGGTCGAGTGAGGCCTTCGTGTTTGCAGATCGGGGTGATGGGTCCAAAAGACTTCTCACTATGAATTGGGTCCCTACTGACAAGAGAGAAGGGCAATGAAACTACGGGGTTTGACGCTCGCCATCCAACGAATCGTTTGGGCTGAAGTGGCGCTAACAGCTGCATGTGGTGTACCGGCATACGCGCAGAGCCAACCGGCGGCCGCTACCGCAGATGCGGCATCCGCAACGGCGGCGAAACCGGCAACTGCGACTTCGGCATCTTCGCCGGCGGCCACGTCCGGCAATGTGAAGCAGCTGCAAAAGTTCGAGGTTACCGGTTCGCTGATCCGCAGTTCGGACAAGACGGGCTTCAATCAGGTCCAGACGATTTCGCAGAAAGACATCGAGGACAGCGGCTCCACGACGGTCGCCGACTACCTGCGTACGACGACCGCCAACTCGGCAAGCAGCTGGAGCGAGGGCACGTCCGCGAGCTTTGCCCCTGGTGGCGCAGGGATCGCGCTGCGCGGCATGAGCGAAAAATACACGCTCGTGCTGATCGACGGCCAGCGTGTTGCGCCCTTCGCGTTTGCAGTCAACGGCACTGATACCTTCTTCGATCTGAACACGTTGCCGACGAACATGATCGACCGCATCGAGATCGTCAAGACCGGCGCAGTTTCGCAATACGGCTCGGACGCAATCGCCGGCGTGGTCAACATCATCACGAAGAAGGATTTCCAGGGGCTGCAGCTCGACGGCAGCATTGGCGGTGCGCAGCACGGCGGTGCAGGCACCACGAACTTTAGCGTGCTCGGTGGTTTCGGCAATCTGACGTCGGACGGCTTCAACGTGACAGCCGCGGCGAGCTACTACCGCTCGAGCGGCATCACCATGGCCGAGCGGGACATCACCAGCGACCAGGATTACTCCAGCAAGAACGGCGGCTTCTTCTCGCAGCCCGCCTCCTTCTGGAATACGGCAACCGGCACCCAGGCGCTGAGCGATTGCGCGGCATCGGGCGGTACCGTGACGTCGGCGGCAAACAACCTCGCGACCCAAGGGTCCGGCACGGTGTGTTCGCGCAATGGTGCAAGTGCTGAGTCCATCGAGCCCGAAACCCAGCGCAGCAGTGTCAAGGTACATGCCGACTTCAAGATCAACGACACCACGCAGGCGTATGCCGACGTGTGGGAGAGCTACAACACCACCAAAACGGATCTGGGTCTCGCCGGGTTCAGTGATGGAGATAACCTGGGTACTTCACTCTACGAGGTAAATGGAGTTGTCTCGCCGTTTCCCGCTACAGTGGGCGGAACGGGGTTAACCTATGTCTTCCCGACCGAGCAATCGGTGACGACGGTCTCGAACTTCTACCGTCTCTCGACCGGGGTGAAGGGCACCATCAGCACAGACAAGTTCGGCGACTGGGATTGGAATACGTCATACGGCCACTCGCAAAGCGAAGTGTCCAACGCGTACGGCAATCAGATCAACGCCTCCGTGCTGTCAAGCTATCTCAGCAGCGTAACGCAGAGCACGTTTAGTTCGTCGACCCTCAATTCGTTGCCGGGCCTGTTTGGCACGTCTTACGATCAGGCTATTTCGAAGCTCGATGTGCTCGATGCGACGATCTCCACCGCGAACCTGTTCTCGCTGCCGGCAGGCGATGTGGGTCTTGGCTTTGGTGCGCAGTTCCAGCATCAGAGCGAATATATCGGCGCGGGCTCTACGGAATATCTGAACCCGCTCACGCAGGCGGTGGATGGCGAACGCAATGTTGCGGCGGTCTACTACCAGATCGACATTCCGTTGCTGCGTGGCCTGACCTTCAGCCAGTCGGGACGCTACGATCATTACAACGATTTCGGCGGCGCCTTCTCGCCACGCTTTGCACTGCGTTACCAGCCGGTTTCGGCCCTGACGATGTATACGTCTTACAATCGCGGCTTCCGTGCACCGACGCTGGTCGAAACGTCTGAAAAGGCGAGCCTCGGCTACCAGACCGTCGACGGCAAGGATGTCTACGAAAATTCAGTCGGTAATCCGAACCTGCAACCTGAACGCACGAAGAACTACAACATCGGCTTTGAGTTGTCGCCGGCCCGCAATACCGACATTGGCTTCGACTGGTACAAGATCGACGTGACCAATGTGATCGGTCAGGAGAGCATCGCGGCGCTGGTTGCTGCTGATCCGAACGCGACGGTCTACAACGTAACCTACGAAAACCTTGCCTATCTGCATACGGATGGTTTCGAAGGGACGTTCAAGCAGGCGTTGCCGACAAGTATCGGTACGTTCACGCTGTCCGGCGACTGGGCGTACGTGTGGCACTTCGTTATGCCTAACGACGGCGTCGCGGACGACTATGCCGGCAACAATGGCGCAATCGACACGGTGTTCGGTGCGTCGTTCCCGCGGTGGAGAGGAAACACGCAGTTGAGCTGGGCTTTCCACAAGTGGACGACCACGCTGAGCTGGCAGTTCACCGGTCCGTACGCACAAGCGATTGTTGCCGGATCGCCTGCTGTGGGATCGTATAGCCAGTTCAATATCTACACGAGCTACAGTGGCTTCAAGCACTGGACGCTGTACGCGGGCATCGACAACATTTTCAACCACAAGCCGCCGTACGACCCGGTGTGGCAGTACGAAGCCCGGGGCTACTATGACACGTCGCTTTACACGTATGTTGGCCTATATGGCCAGGTTGGCGCGACGTACAAGTTCTGATGCCTGAGTAGCACAGTTGTTCAGGCGCCCGCGCCGGTCCCTTGCAATGGGACTGGCGCGGGCGCGTTTTCGTTTGTGACGCAGCACACGGCGCCGTGCCTCAGCCCACCGCACGTAGGGGTCGAGTAACGGCTTATTTCCTGCGGAAACCTTTCGTAAGCACTCGCGCCCTACGGCCTTTTCTTCGCGCCTAGATAGCGCCCAAGCCGACTATTCTGCCCTCACGCGACCTGCATCGTTCTGTTTATGCCAGCTTGCGCCAGGGAACGCATGCCGCGCGCCCCAATCCGACACTTTCCTCGTACAGGGTTAGTCATGTCTACATCGAAAACTGCTTTTCCATTTGTTACCCGACTCCTTGCAGATTCCTCGCCGACGCTGTCGCTCTGCGTGCTGGCGGTCTGCGCGACGCTGGCTGGCAACGCGTCGGCTGCGAGCTTTCATTGCAGCACCAGGTCTTCGGCTTCCGAGAAGATCGTCTGCGCCGACCCGGAGCTATCCAGCCTCGATGATCGCCTCGCGGTGAGCTATCAACGCGCACGGGATGCGAGTCCCGACCCGCGTTCCGTGGAGACTGCGCGGATCCAGCAATGGCTCTGGCGTCAGCACAACTGTACCGACAAGGCATGCGTGCTGAACTGGTATCAACGTCGTATCGCCGAACTGGATGCGGACTACGAGCAAGGCAAACAGGCTCAGCACGATGCCTTTGAAGCGGCGCTGGTCGACCAGAAGCTGGTCCCCTCCGCGGCGGACGCCGTCAGGCAGTTGAAAAATGAGTCGATCGTGGCGACCGCCCAGGGCGCGAACCCGGCGACGAAGTGAGTTTCTTCGAAACACGGCGCGAGGCGAACTGAGGATAACTACGTATGCGCCAAGGGCCATCGGTAAGGCTGATCGTTTCAATAGAGGAAGGGCCGCTAGATAGCGTTGGCGGTATTGTCGAGCTCGGCGGGCGCAAAGTCGGCGTCTGGTATTACGACGCGATGGAAAGCATCGTCGTGACGCGGGCCTTCCGCAACAAGGTAGTGATTGGAAGCGCGGCCGAGGTGGTCTCGCAGTTGCGCCGGCTCGCCATCCGGCGTTGATAAGGCAGGGGCCTTGCGCTCTTGCCACGGAACGACACTAGCGTCTGACACGCTGGTGTCGACCCATTCCATCCGTAAGCCTCTCAGGCGCATCAGCGCCGCTACGCGATCTTCAGCATCGCGTGGATCAATCCTTTGTCGAGAATGATGGAAGCTTTCGACAATGCGACACAAATCTCCACAAACGACCGATAGATCGCGGAGTTTGTTCAATCTAATATTAATTCAAATTTCCATGTAGAAACCTTTCGGCATGCAGAGCAAATGATACAAACCGCTGAATCGTTTGCGAATTCGGTACCGGTAGTGATGTATCACCACGTTTCACCGTCTGGCGGACCGCTCACCCTATCGCCGGAGAACTTCGAGTCGCAGATAAAGTGGCTGGCGAACCATGGCTATATCACGCTGACCGCTGATGAATTTGCGCGCTTCCTGCGTGGGGCGCCGATGCCTCGGAGATCGATCTTGCTGACGTTCGATGACGGCTATCTGGACAACTACATTCACGCCCATCCCATCCTTTTGCGTTACGGATTCAACGCGGTCATGTTTCTGGTGACGGGCCGCGTGCATGACGGCGTGTTTCGCAGCATCGACGCGCTGCGTGCGGAACCGGCGCACACGCATCAGGCGTGCGAGCACCTGGTTCGCAACGGCCGCGCGGACGAGGTGACCGTACGCTGGAGCGAGGTGGAGATAATGCGCGCAGCAGGCACGTTCGAATTTCATAATCATACGCATAGCCATCTTCGCTGGGACGTGCTGTGCGATGACGCTATCGGAAAGTATCAGCAAATCAGGGCGGACATCGAACAATCGAAAGCGATCCTGACAAAGCGTCTCGGCGCAGGTTCGCAACACCTGTGCTGGCCCGAAGGCTATTTCGACGCCGACTATATCGACGCCGCTAAAGCAGCGGGATTCGAATACCTCTACACGACACGGAATCTGCGACGCAACGTAGCGGGTAGCGACACCTTGCGGATTCACCGCCTGGCCGATAACGGCAAGGGCGCGGATTGGCTCGCAAAGAAACTGCGGCGTTACCAGGATCCATTGTGGGGCGGGGCGTATTACTGGTTCAAACGCGCCAGACAATGCCGGTGCGAAGCGTGGTCATGAAAATCCTCTACACCAATTTTCACGCAGGAGACGGTGGCGGACACACCACCTACATCCTCACCTTGGCGGCGGCGCTTGCGGAGCGCCATCACGTGACGGTTGCGGCGCCGGGTTCGAGCCGCCTCTATTCAAGTGCGAAAGAGATCCCCGGCGTCGAAGCGATTGCGCTCGAGTTTCGTAACCGACTGGGCGCCATGGTCGGAACGGGCTGGCGCTTGCGGCAACTGATCGAAAAGAGCGGCTTCGACATCATTCACGTCAACGGCTCAGCGGATCACCGGATCGCGATGCTGGCGACGCTGGGATTGAAACGCACCCGGCCTTGCATCGTCTTCACCAAGCACAACGATTTGCCTGTGAGCGGCCTGAGCACCTGGTTTAAGGGGAAGCTGGCGACCGATTCGGTGATCTGCGTATCCGACTACACGCGCCGGCACCTCGCGAAAACCGTGTATGACACGAAGGCGGTGTCGGTCGTGCATCACGGTATCGATTTGCGCCGCTTTGCGCCGGTCGCAAGCGGCGTAAGCGAGCGGCTTCGCAGACGATGGGGTACGGCGATCCCAGACGGAGCGCTGGTGGTCGGCAGTATCGCGGGCACGGACGATAACAAGGGCTGGCTGCATATGGTCGAGGCAGTCGCATTGCTGCCTCCAGCGCAACGCGAACGGATTCGCGTGGTCTTGGGAGGGCGGACGCCCAATGCACAACAACGTGCCAGGGTCCGTGCATTAGGCATGGCGGGCCAGTTGATCTGCACGGGCTTACTGCGCGACGTGCGGCCCCTGGTGGCAGCATTCGATGTGGGTTTTGTGCTGTCACGGCGCGAAACCTTATCGTTCGCGTGCCGGGAGATGATGGCGATGGGCAAGCCCGTGATCGTGTCGGACTCGGGTGGCCTGCCGGAAAACGTCGAAGCGGGCGTAAGCGGGTGGATCGTCGGACCTCACGAGCATGAACGGATTGCGCAACTGTTGATGCGCCTGCTCGACAACCGGCTTGAGGTCACGCTTGCGGGCATGGCGGCGCGTGCGAGAAGCGTGGCGCAATTCTCGCTGCAGGATTTCGCTGACCGAACCGAGGTGGTCTACCAGGAGAGCCTTGCTAGAATGCGGCCTTGGGCAGGCAGCGGCGGCGTGGCGAAATGGAAGGTCCAGCGCCACTCGGGCTGACCTGCGGTGGAGGTAGCCTTAAACTCCAGATCACCCAGGGCTCTCACATGGAACAGATCGTTTTTCGCTCGGCTCTTCTCTCCGACGTGCCTGCCATCGTTGCATTGCTGGCCGACGACAAGCTCGGAAGTCAGAGGGAAAACATCACGTTGCCGCTTGACGAGCGATACGTCGCGGCCTTTCGTGCGCTAGAGGCCGATGCCAATCAGCAACTGGTGGTCGTCGTGGATGGCGACGAGGTCATCGGCACGCTGCAACTGTCGTTCATTCCGGGGATTGCGCGCTTGGGCGCATGGCGCGGCCAGATCGAGGCGGTTCGCATAGCGGCCCATCGTCGCGACGCCGGGCTAGGGCAGAAAGTGTTCGAATGGGCAATCGCCGCGTGCCGTGCGCGCGGTTGCAACCTTGTTCAGCTCACGACCGACAAGAGCCGTGCGGATGCGCATCGTTTCTACGAGAGACTCGGTTTCGTGGCGAGCCACGTGGGCTATAAGCTTGCGTTGTAGAGCCGGTTACCTTCAATAGCTGACCATGTCCACACTGTTGTACTGGCTTTTTCCGCAATTGCGCCAAATGCGTGGCTAAAGCGCAGGCTTTAGCGCCGCATAGGCGCCAGGCGTGATGCCGTAAGCGCGCTTAAAGACGCGGTTAAGGTGACTTTGATCGTAAAAGCCCGCGCTCACAGCTGCCTCCGCCGCGCTGCTTCCGGCCACGAGCAATTGCTTGGCGGCCATCAGCCGCACCTGGTTCGCGTACGCGTGAGGTGGCAGCCCGTATTCCTTACAGAACGCGCGTATCAGGTGATAGCGGCTAAGGTTGGCCACTTCCGCCAGTTCGTCGATCGGGATATCGCGCGCATATTCAGCGCTGATGTAATCGCGCACGCGTGCCATTTTCTGCGTGTCGCGGCCCAGTTCGGTGACGACGGGTTTCGGCTGACCATAGCGGCCAAACAGCATGCCCATTGCCGCCCACCAGTTCGCTTGACGTTCCATTAGCGGCGCAGGGCAGTTCTCGTCGAGACTTGCATGCGCTTTCAACAGCAGCCGGCACAGTTGCGGATCGCAGTAAAGTCCCGGCGGGATGGTCAAGGGCCGGTCGCTGCGTGAGTCGTCGCTAAAGACGGCGCTTAGTGCCGCGAGCCCCTGCATATCGAGGTAAATCGCGCGGTAGTGCCACGCCTTGTTCTCCCAGACCACACCACAATGGTATTCGCCGGGGCCGAACACCCACACGGTGCCGGCCCCGGATACGTCGCTGCCGGTGCGCGTGCGGCATTGGCCTGCGCCGAACTCGGTCATCACGATCACGAGCTCGTCGTGCATATGGCGCTCGAACTCGTGTGCGCCGTAACGCGCGGTAGCGAGTGCCGCGCCCTCGAGCGCACCGTCTCGCCAGTAAACGACTTCCTTGCCCAAGCTACCGTCTGGCATGACTGCTTCCTTAAAATACCAGGTTATCCTCTGTAAGTTCGATCCGGACACGGCGATTGCGGCGGCCTTTGTTCTCGATCTTCGTCATCCGTATCGGACGCGACTGCCCGGTGTTCGTCAGATGCGTCCCTCCACACGCCTGCCGGTCGAGCCCATCAATCTCGACGATCCGGATCGTTCCGTCCGGCGTGGGCGGAGGCGCGACCGAGAGGCTGCGGATCAGTCCAGGCGTTGCCTGGGCGTCGCGCAGGCCGACATAGCTGGCGCGAACCTCCAGAGCCTGGCGAATCACGTCGTTGAGCGGCCCTTCGAGCGATCGCAAGGCGTCGTTATCCGCTTCAGGCAGATCGAAGTCCATGCGCGCGCTGCCGTCTGCGTTGATCTGCGCACCGGTCACCAGTGCGCCGGCGAACTGCTGGTACACGAGCGCGTTCAGGATGTGGGTCGCGGTATGGAGTTGTGCAAGCGTGGCGCGCCGCGGCGCGTCGATCGAGACGTGCAGCTCGCCCGCCAGTTCAATCGACGTATCGAGCTGATGCCAGTACTGGCCGTCTTCCACGGAAACACCAACAATGCGCGCCATGCCATGCCATGGGCATGTTGGAGTGTTGCGGTGTCGCAGACCTGGCCGCCGCCACCGGGATGAAGTGCCGAGCGTGACAGCAGCACGGCACCAGGACGGGCGTCGACCACGCTGGCGTCGAACTCGAGCAGATCGGGCTGCTCGTGGCAAAGATAATGAGGCATCGCAGCAAACCGGGTGACGGGAGACTGATTTCGATGGGGACAGTATAGACGCCAGGGCGCGGGGTCGGTCTTGGTCAAAAGTGCTGTTTGACATGCGGAATGCTGCTCGAGGCCACTGTGGCTGAGGCTTTTGCTGGACGGCTCCGCAACGTGCTTACGCGAAATCTTTGTAGAATGGCGTTGTCCGACCCCGCTTCGATTCACGACAACACTTTCAAGAGATCCATCGATCATGGCGCCGCCCAAGTCCCCTTCCGAGCCGACGCCACCCACGCAGGTCGATATATCCACGTATGAGTTCTCGGAGCAGATCGGTCATCTGCTGCGCCGGGCCTACCAGCGCCACCTCGCGATCTTCGCTCAGACCATCGACGATCCGCAGTTGACGGCGGTGCAGTTCGCGGTGCTCAGTGCGAACCGGCGGCTCGGACCTTCGTCAATGAGCGATCTCGGCAAGGCGACGGCCATCGATGGGGCGACCGTGCGCGGCATCATCGAACGTCTGCAGGCACGTGGGCTTGTGGAGTTGCAAGCCAATCAGGACGATCGGCGCAAGAGCGTGGTAGAACTCACGGAGCGCGGGCGCCAGTTGCTCGAACTGACCACGCCGACCGCTGCGCGTATCAGCGAACTCACGATGAGCGATCTCAACGCTGTCGAGCGGGTGGCGGTGTTGTATCTGCTGCGCAAGCTTTGCGGTCCTGAGCTGGAATAGAGCAGACGTTTGCAAGCGCCGGTGTGCCTGCGCCTGGCAGTGCACCAAGCGTGGGCTGAATCTGAAAAGTGCGCATTTATAGTGTGTACATGTTGTTTGATGGTGCGGCCTGTTTCTGCGGCGGCGCTTGCTTTGAGCGCCTCAAGCACGATCGTTCGAAATGCAGAACGTTGAATTTAAAGGGGTTGACGCATTTTTCCCGGCCATTGAACCGGATCGGGTAAACACCGCTAACAGTGGCATAGAGGTTGCAACTAAGCTTGGAATTACCGCGTGTACGCTCATTTGACACTTTTAGATCGGGCGCTTTGGCGGTACCCAGCTTCTATAGCCGTCTGATTTCGTGATCGGGAGTGCTCTATATGAAGTGGTTCGTCAGGCAGATCGGTGCAGCGCTCGGCGCGTCGTTCCTGCTATCGGTGGCCGGTGTGTTTTGCGGGTCCGTCAGCGTCACGCAGGCGGATGAAATCTCCGTCACGCAGTGGGGCAGCAGCCTCTACGGCCTTCCGTATGCCGTCGCGATGGACAGAGGCCTGTTCAAGAAGGCCGGCGTCGACATCACCGGCATTCTCACCTCGAGCGGCGGCGGCACGACCGTGCGCAATATCCTCGCCAGCAAGACGCCGTACGGCGAAGTCGCAGTCGCGGCCGCGCTCGCCGCGCAGCGCCAGGGGATGGATCTCGTCATCGTGAATGTCGGCACGCGCAGCGTCGCGGAGGCGTCGATGGTCGCTATGCCCAACGCCAACGTGCAAACCGTTGCTGATCTGGCCGGCAAGAAAGTCGCGATTACGTCGCCCCGAGGCGTGTCCGAAATGCTGTTGCTGATGGTGCTCAAGCAAAAGGGCGTCGACGCAGGCAAGGTGACCCGCGTCGCCTCGGGTGGCTACGTTAACGGTCTGACGATGCTCGAGCAGGGGGCCGTCTCCGGTGCAGTGCTGATTGAACCGCTTTCAATTGTGCGCAAAGCCAATTACCGCACCGTGTACCGGGCGGGCGACATTCTGCAGCCCATGACCACCTCGGTCGGCATTACCACCCGCGAGTTTGCCAAGTCCCATCCGGATGAGTTGCGCGCGATCATTGCCGGGCGGCGTGCGGGTGTGGATGCGTTGTACGCGGATCCGGCCGGCGCCGCGAAACTACTGGAGACAAGCTTCAAACTCACGCCAGACGTCGCACGCGAAGCCGTGGACAATATGGTCAAGTCACGCATGTGGAGCGACGGTGAATTCAACCGCGGTGAACTTGACCGCATGACGGACGGCCTGAAGCTTGTAGGCGAGCTGAACGGCGATGTCGACTGGTCGAAGCTAGTCGACACGAGCTTTCTGCCCCCCGATCTGAAAGCGAAGAGTACGCTATGAAGGCACGCAACGGTCATCCGACACTGCAGGTTGTCGAGTCGCCTGCGCAACAGGCGCCGGCCTCGCCCGAGGCGCATGTCGAGCTAACCGGCGTTACCCGCTATTTCACACGCAGCGATTCGAAGGAACTGTTTCATGCGCTCGGCCCGATCGATCTCACGCTGACCAAGGGCGAGTTCTTCTCGGTGGTCGGTCCGTCCGGATGTGGCAAGTCCACTCTGCTCGATGCGCTTGCGGGACTCTCCAGGCCCAGCTCCGGCAAGGTAATGTTCGAAGGGCAACCTGTGACGGGTGTGCCCGATGGAGTCGGCGTCGTGTTCCAGGAAGACGCGTCTTTTCCATGGCTGAATCTGCGCGACAACATTTCGTTCGGACTGCGCATGGCGGGCGTGGATGGCGCCGAGATTCAGCGGCGGGTTGACTATGCGATGGGTTTCATGGGCCTGAAGGATTTCGCCAAGGCGTATCCTTCGCAGTTGTCGGGCGGCATGCGGCAACGCGTGTGCATCGCCCGAACGCTGGTGTTGCAGCCTCGCCTGATTTTGCTCGATGAGCCGTTCGGCGCGCTCGATCAGCAAACACGCCTGCTGATGGGCGACGAGTTGCTGCGCCTGTGGCGCGAAACGTCTGCCACTGTGCTGCTGATCACCCACGCACTCGACGAAGCGGCGATGCTGTCCGACCGGGTCGGCGTGATGTCGGCGCGGCCCGGGCTCTTCATCGATATCGTCGAGACCGGCTGGGAGCGTTCGCGCGATAGCCGCGTCGTATCGACACCGCGCTTCGGCGAGATCAATGCCCGCCTGTGGGAGAAACTGCGTGTCGAATCATTGAAGGTGATGGGCGCGCACTAGGTGCGCCGTGTTTTTCGCAGTATTTCTATGCGAACCTGGGAGTTCGAAGTGAAGACGGAAAGTCTGATCCGTATCGCTGTAGTGGTTGGCTTCATCGTACTGATCGAGCTGCTGTGCCGCAGCGGCATCATTGCGCCGAGCGTGCTGATTGCGCCGTCCGCGATGTTCACGCATGGCATCGAGCTGCTGCGCGGCGGCAAATTCGACCACGACATTGTTACGAGTCTGATCGAGATCGTCGCCGCGTCGATTGTCTCCGTGCTGCTCGGTTTCGTCCTGGGTCTCGGCATTCACGCGCTACCGTCGCTGCGCCGCTCGATCGAACCGCTGCTGTCGAGCTACTACGCCATCCCCACCTTCATTTTCTATCCCATCTTTATCGTCGTGCTCGGCGTCGGCTCGCTGCCGATCATTGCCATTGCCGTGATGCTTTCGGTGGTGACGATGATTACCGCGACGCTAAACGGGCTCGACCGCATTCCCCGCGCCTTGCATAAAAGCGCTCAGGTGATGCGTCTTTCGCCGTGGCGTTGCGCGCTTCACATCAAGCTGCCTGCCACGCTGCCGTATCTGTTCACCGGCGTGAAGCTTGCGGTGGCCTATGCGTTCATCGGCGTCATCGCATCGGAATTCATCCTGTCCGGTTCGGGCATCGGCTATGCAATCGGTTACGCGTACAACAACTTCCAGAACGACGACATGTATTCGCTGATGCTGTTCGTGCTCGTGCTGGTGACGCTCGTCAACGCTGTGCTGAACCGGATCGATCAACGGTTTCAGTCGCGCCGGCAACGCTAGCGCTGCGTATTAGCGGAGACGCCACCATGAAAAAATTCCTCGATCCGCTGCTGGTTGCGCTGGTCATTGTCGTGTGCTGGCAATGCCTGCATTGGGCGATCGGCGAGCATTCGTTGAGTTCGCCATGGAGCACGCTTGAGGCGCTGGCCCAGATGCTCGGCACTGAAGCGTTCTGGGGCAACGTCGCGGAGACCGCCCGTGCCCTTGTCTATGCACTCGTGATAGCGCTCATCGGCGGGGTGGCGCTCGGCGTGCTGTTCGGCATCAACCGCATGTCGGGCCGCGTCGCGGAGCCGATTCTGTTGAACCTGTATTCGCTGCCGAAGGTGACGTTGTATCCCCTGGTGTTGCTCGTATTTGGCCTCGGCCTGTCGGCGAAAGTGGCCTTTGGCGTGATGCACGGCCTGATCCCGATCCTGATGTTCACGATGAATGCGATCCGCCAGATGCGGCCGGTCTATCTGCGTGCGTCGAAGACCATGCGTCTGTCGTTTTTCCGTACGATTGCGCATGTCGTGCTGCCGGCGATCTTTCCGGAGGTGGTTGCCGGCCTGCGGCTCGGCTTCTCGTTGACTTTACTGGGCGTGCTGATCGGCGAGATGTTCGCCTCGCAGCGCGGGCTAGGTTATATGCTGACCAGTGCGATGAACCTTGGGGATATCCGCACGATCATGGCAGTTGCCCTGTTTCTTACCGTGTTTGCCCTCGCATGTAACGGCCTCCTGATGATGGCCGACCGGCGCATGAAGCACCGATGAACGGCGCTTCACCGGTTATGAACAACCAAATTCCATTTCACCTGGAAAGGAAGACAAAATGTACGACGTATTCCAGACGGATCGCCTGATCGATCTTTGGCTGACCGAAGATATCGGCTATTGCGACCTCACTGCGCAACTGATGATCGAAGCGGACGAGACCGGCGCTTTCTTCATGAACGCGCGCGAGACACTGATCGTGGCCGGCATCGACGTGGCGGCGCGCATCTTCAAACGCTATGACCCGACGCTCGAAGTGTCGGTGCGTGTGAAAGACGGGCAAAAGGTGGAGCGGGGCACGGTGATGCTCAATGTGAGCGGCACGGCGCGCAGCGTACTGACGGCTGAGCGCACTGCGCTCAATATCGTGCAACGGCTGTCGGGGATTGCCAATCTCACCGAGCAATATGTTGCGGCGGTGGCCGGCACGCGGGCGCGTCTGATCGATACACGCAAAACCACGCCGGGTCTGCGCATGCTGGAAAAGCACGCGGTGACCTGCGGTGGCGGCCTGAATCACCGTCTCGGGCTCGATAACGGTGTGATGATCAAGGACAACCACATTGCCGTGTGCGGCGGCATCGCCAAGGCCGTGCAGCGCGCGCGCCGGCAATTGCCGGTGCTGACCAAGCTGGAAGTCGAATGCGACCGCCTTGAGCAGGTCAAGGAGGCGCTGGATGCCGGTGTCGATGTGATCATGCTCGATAACATGTCCGTCGAGGACATGACCCGGGCGGTGGAACTGGTCGGCGGACGCGTGTTGCTGGAAGCGTCCGGGGGCATCAGCCTCGCGACCATCGGTGCGGTGGCGAAGACCGGCGTCGATTACATCTCCACCAGCAAGATCAATCAGGCGGCGGCGTGCGTCGACATTGGTCTCGACGAGGCCGAGTGATGAGCCAATGGATCGGGCAGGTCGGATAAGCGGCTCATGGCCTCCGGCATTCTCTTCTTCGTGGTGGGTCCGAGCGGCGCCGGCAAGGATGCGCTGATCGAGGGCGCGCGTCATCTCGCAGACCGGTTCTGCTTTGCCCGTCGCGTGATTACCCGGCCCGCGGGGTCGCCTGGCGAGAATCACGAAGCGCTCGATGAAGCGGCATTCGCCGAACTCGAGCGTACCGGTGCTTTCCTGATCTCCTGGTCGGCACACGGTCTGCGCTATGGCCTGCGGCGTGAATTGCTCGACGTATTGGCCGAAGGCCGGCATGTGATTGCAAACGGCTCGCGCGGCATGATTGCGGCGTTGGCGGCGCGGGTGCCGGGCATGGTGGTGATCGAAGTGAGTGCGCCGCATGAAATGCTGGCCGCGCGAATTCTGGCGCGTGGCCGGGAAACACCCGAGCAGGTGCGCCTGAGAGTGCAACGCCAGGTTGAAGCGCATACGGCGGATGTGCCCACCGTGCAGGTTTTCAATGACGGCACGTTGCAGCAAGGCATCGAGCGTTTCATCGCAGCGCTCGAACGCGCCATTCTTCCACCACCTGCGAGTGCCCCGTTTCTGCGTGCCAAGCTGGCGGGCGACGCGCTCAACGAGGCTCAATACGATGCGTTGTTCGACGACATGCTGGCGTTGCGCTACGCCGAGAGCGACATCAACCGCTTTCTGCTGCATGCGTGCGAGCATCTGAGCGACGCGGAGGTATTGGCGCTTGCCAAAACCCGCACCAGGCTGATGCCGCGCATAGAGTGGAATGAACCGATTGTCGTCGACAAGCATTCGATGGGCGGCATTCCCGGCAGCCGGATCACGCTGATCGTGGTGCCGATTGTCGCGGCCTACGGCCTGGCGATGCCGAAGACTTCCTCGCGCGCCATTACCTCCGCCGCCGGCACCGCCGATGCGATGGAGACGCTCGCGCGCGTCGACCTGACGGCGGACGACGTGCGGCGCTGCGTCCATGAAGCGCGGGCCTGCATTGCGTGGAATGGTCGTCTGAATCATTCGCTGGTCGACGAGCGGATCAATACATTCACGCGGCCGCTTGGGCTGGCGTCCAACCGGTGGTCGGTGGCGTCGATCCTGTCGAAAAAGTGCTCTGCTGGATCGACGCATGTGATGGTCGATCTTCCGTGCGGGCCGCGCGCCAAGCTGAAAACCAGTGAGGAAGCGCGCTCGCTTGGCGATCTGTTCGAATACGTCGGCAATGGGCTGGGGTTGACGGTCAAGGCGCTGGTGACCGATGGCACGGCGCCGATCGGCCGCGGTATCGGCCCTGCGCTCGAGGTCCGCGACGTGGGTCTGGTGCTCGATAACCATCCCGATGCACCCGTCGACCTGCGTGACAAGGCATTGACATTTGCCGCGCATATTCTGGCATGGGCACCGGATGTGCAGGACGTAGCCGACGGCAAGCGGATTGCCGCAGAGCTGCTGGCAAGCGGTGCAGCGCGCGCGGCGTTCGAACGGATCGTCGATTCGCAGGGGCGGCATGCATCGCCGGCGTTACCTGCACGAGAGGTCCGTGATGTCATGGCCACGCATGCAGGCGTCGTCACGTCGATCGATGGCTGGCTGATCGCGGAGATCGCGCGCGAAGCGGGCGCGCCCGCAGACGCCGGCGCTGGCATCGATCTGCTGTGCAGGATCGGCCAGACGGTGGCGGCAGGCGAGCCGCTGTATCGGGTTCACGGCAACGAGGCGGGCGCGCTCGAGCGCGCAATGCGTATGGCGGCGCGCGATTCGGCCTGCAGGATCGAGTGACCCAATCGGGTGGGTTCGAACTGAATGACGCAACCAGATGAGGGGGAGCAAGGTGAAGACGACGGTGGTTTCGAGTTGGCAGCAGTTCATGAGTTTGACTGCTGAGCTCGATGGCTGGGCATTTCGTGGTCAGCAGGATGCCAACTGGTTGTTGCAGAGTTCGCTGTCACGTTACCTTGCGGCCTTTGTGCCCGACCGCTCGACATGGCGCATTCAGGAACAGCGCGCCATTCGTATCTTTCGCCGCAAGGCCCACAACTATCTCTCCGATGTGCGCGCGCTCTCGGACGATCTGCGCTGCCTCGGCCTGATGCAGCACCATGGCGCACCAACCCGGATGCTCGATTTCACGAAGTCGCCCTTCGTTGCGGCTTTCTTTGCGCTGGAGCGCGCGGTTTCGGACGCCGCGATTTTCGCGGTGAATACGCCAGCCCTATGGACTAACCGCGCCATTCCGGCGAGCACGCCGCATCTCACGCGCGACATGATCGATCCGCGCCGCAAAGGCAACTTCGAAAAATTCTTTCTGACCGACAAGAATCCGGTGATCTGGTTTGGCGAGCCGTCGGAGATGGATCAGCGGCTGATTGCCCAGGCCGGCACCTTCGTCTTGCCCGGTTTGCTGCAAAAGCCGCTTGATGAAATCCTTAACAATTACTCAAGCGATGACGAACTGCTGCGCAAGATCGTCCTGCCGCGCGCGGTCCGGGACGATGCGATGCGTGCGCTCTACCGGATGAACATTACCAACGCGTCGTTGTTTCCGGATATGGAGGGGCTTGCGCGCTCGATTGCGCTGGAGCTGGAGATGGTCTGGCCGACGGTTGACCGGATCGCCCCGCCAACAAGGCAGTAGGGCGTCACGCAGGACACCAGGGGCTGCCCCCGGCTGGCGGCAGGACACCTGACGTCGTACACTTGCGCTAGCAGAATAATGATTAATTGCGCATTTAACGATTCAGGAGACGACATGGAATCCGTTCAACCCACCGAGGCGCCTGGCGGTACCGCTCCGCGTCTTTCGAAGTTCGGCGCGGTACTGCGCGTGACGAGCGGCAATTTCCTCGAACAATTCGACTTCTTCCTGTTCGGCTTCTACGCCACGTACATCGCGAAGACGTTTTTCCCGGCCGCCAGCGAGTTCGCCTCGCTGATGCAGACCTTCGCCGTCTTCGGGGCCGGCTTCCTGATGCGGCCGTTAGGGGCGATCGTTCTCGGCGCATATATCGACAAGGTGGGGCGCCGCCGCGGCCTGATCGTCACACTGGCGATCATGGCGAGCGGCACGATCCTGATCGCGATTGTGCCGGGCTTCGCCACGATCGGTCTGCTGGCGCCGGCATTGGTCCTTCTGGGCCGTCTGCTGCAGGGCTTTTCCGCGGGAGCGGAGCTGGGCGGCGTCTCGGTCTATCTGGCCGAAATGGCGACACCCGGCAAGAAAGGCTTTTACACGTCATGGCAGTCGGCCAGCCAGCAGGTAGCGATCGTCGTGGCGGCGGCGCTCGGCTATGCGCTGAACCTGCTGCTGACGTCTGCGCAGATCGGTGCCTGGGGCTGGCGCCTGCCGTTCCTGATCGGTTGCATGATCGTGCCGTTCCTGTACGTGCTGCGTCGCTCGCTGCAGGAAACCGCTGAGTTCCAGGCGCGCCGCCATCATCCGGCGACGGCTGAAGTGTTCCGCTCGATGCTGACCAACTGGAAGACCGTCATTGCCGGGATGATGATGGTCGCGATGACCACGACCACGTTCTACCTGATCACCGTCTATACGCCGACCTTCGGTCGCGCCGTGCTGCATCTGAGCACATCGGACGCGCTCGTCGTCACGCTGCTGGTGGGCGTATCGAACTTTATCTGGCTGCCTATCGGCGGGGCGATCTCGGATCGTATCGGCCGGCGTCCTCTGCTGCTGTTCATTTCCGCGCTGGCCATCGTGACGGCGTATCCGGCATTGGAATGGCTCGCGCATGCGCCGAGCTTCCTGCGCATGCTGACCGTGCTGCTGTATTTCTCGTTCTTCTTCGGTGCCTACAACGGTGCGATGGTGCCGGCCTTGACCGAGGTGATGCCAGTCGAGGTGCGGGTGGCCGGCTTCTCGCTCGCGTTCAGTCTGGCAACCGCAATTTTTGGCGGATTCACCCCGGCCGTTTCGACTTTCCTGATCGAGATGACCGGCGACAAGGCCGCGCCCGCCTATTGGCTGATCTTTGCGGCTCTGTGCGGCTTCGTGGCGACGCTGGTGCTGTATCGCCGCGGCGGCGCGGCCGAGTTGCAGGCGAAACTGGGGTGACGCCAACGGCGCCCGGGACGCGTGAGCGGCGGTGTCCCGTGCCTGCTATCGCAGTGCCGCAGCCAGCCGCTTGCGCGTAAGCCAGCGCACAGCGAGAAGACAGCTCACCATTACCGTGAGCGACAACACGGTGGTCATCGTGCCGAGCGCGTAGATCACCGGTGTCGTCACCGACGTAGTAAGTCCCTGCAATTCCAACGGCAACGTGTTCTGATCGCCGATAGCCTGCGAGGTCCGGGCAATCTCGTCCCACGAAAGCGTGAAGCCAAACATGGCCACACCGATCACGGAAGGCCCGATGATCGGCAGCACGATATGCCTGAAGTTTTGCCATGGCGTCGCGCCAAGATCGCGTCCCGCTTCTTCGTAGGCCGGATTGAAGCGGTTGAATACGGCGAACATCACGAGCAGACCGAACGGCAAGGTCCACGTCAGATGCGCACCGAGTGCCGAGGTGAACAGCCCCATCGTGGTGGAATAGTTGTCGACGAATGCCTGGTTGCCCAAAGCAGTGGCCAGATACTTGATACCGCTATCGAGCAGACGAAACGTCAGGCCGATGCCAAGCGACACGATGATCGAAGGCATGATCAGGCTCGCCACCGACACATAAAACACCGCCGTATCGCCGCGAAACCGCTTGCGGAACGCGAGTCCCGCCGCCACTGAGAACAGCACGGTCAACACCGTCACGGCCAGCGCGAGGCGCACCGAGCGCAAAAACGCTGCCCAGATATCGATATCGCCGACGCCGTCGCGCAGCACCGAGAACCAGTGCAGCGAGACGCCGCGCATCGGGAACGTGAGGCCGCCTTCCGGTCCCTGGAACGAGAGAATGAAGATGGTGATGACGGGGCCATACAGAAACAGCACGAATAGCCCGAACAGCAGCGCCAGCCAGTAGAAACTGGCCGGGCGGCGCTCGCGATGCTTGCGGCGGGCGATCTGCATGTCAAAGCTCCTTGCGGATGTCGACCACCCGCGTCAAACCCCACACGATCATCAACACCACGGCGAGCAGGATGATCGCGTTGGCCGCCGCCGCCGGAAACTGCAGATAACCGGTTTGCACCTGAATGATCTTGCCGACCGAAGCGATCTGCTGGCCGCCCATCACGCCGACGGTCAGGAAGTCGCCCATCACGATGGTGATCACGAAGATCGAGCCGATCACAATGCCGGTTTTGGATAACGGCAGCACCACGTCGCGGATCACCTGCCAGCCGCTCGCGCCAGCGTCGCGCGCCGCTTCGAGGAGCGAACGGTCGATCCGCATCATCGCGTTGAAGATCGGCACGATCATGAAGAATGTGAAAAGGTGGACGAAGGCGAGCACCACCGAGAAATTCGAGTACAGCAGCCATTCGAGTGGCGCGTCGATCAGATGCGCGCCAAGCAGCGCCTGGTTGACGAGGCCATTGCGGCCGAGCAGCGGGATCCACGAGATCATGCGGATCACGTTCGACGTCCAGAACGGAATCGTGCAGATCAGGAACAGGATGGTCTGCATCGCCGTCGTGCGCACGTGGAAGGCCAGAAAGTAGGCAATCGAGAAACCTAGCATGAGCGTCACCGCCCAGACGATCACGCAGAATTTGATGGTGGACAGGTACGTCTTGAAGGTGACGCACATATCCGTCATCGACGAACAGCCGTCGAAAATCGCCCGGTAGTTTTTCAGCGTGAAGGCGGGGATGATCTGATATTCGTTGTAGTCCCAGAAGCTGACGATCAACGTAATGACGAGCGGCACGATGAAGAACAGCAGGAAGGTCAGCGTCAGCGGCGTCGCCTGCAGCCAGGCCGGCGTGCGGCGGTGCCGCACCGGTTGATCCTGCGCGTGGGTGGAAAGCTCGATCGATGCCATGGCGGGATATCCGTCGTCGGGAAAACTGCGGTTGCTACCGCGTTATGCAGCAGCAACCGCGGCCTGTCTTATACAGGTGTGCGAAGAACTATGCGGCGATGAACTCGTTCCACTTCTGGACCATATAGATGTTCTCGTCCATCACGGCGTTCCAGCACGCAATCGCACCCATGCGCTCGTCGTACGAGCCGCCGTCGCGCACGGTGCCGGCTTTCTCCAGCAACTGCCCGTCCGGCGCATGGATGTCCTGCGCGGCCGGCTTGCCTTCGATCCAGTAGTCCCACTCGTACGGTTGCATGTGCGTCTTCGCGGTCTCGAGCACACCTGAGTAATAGCCCTGGCGCATCAGATAGGCACCCGCCCAGCCGTCCTGGAACCAGTTGACGAACTCGTAGCCGGCATCGAGCTTGCGGCCTGTCAGCGAGCGCGGGAAGGCGAAGCCCGAGGCCCACGAGCGATAGCCTTCCTTGAGCGGCTGGAACTTGCAGGCAACGCCCATCGTGCGCACCTTCGTCACGGCCGGCGACCACATCGACTGGATCACCACTTCGCCGGAGGCCATCAGGTTGACGCTCTCGTTGAAGTCCTTCCAGAAAGCGCGAAACTGGCCGGAACGCTTGGCGTCGATCAGGATCTTGATGGTCTGATCGATCTCGGCCTTGGTCATGTTGCCCTTGTCGCCGTACTTGACGTGGCCCATTGCTTCGATGGCCATCGCCGAATCCATGATGCCGATCGCGGGAATGTTGAGCAGCGCTGCCTTGCCCTTGAACTCGGGGTTCAGCAATTCGGCCCAGCTGTTGATAGGGCGTTTGATCAGGTCAGGCCGAATACCGAGCGTGTCCGCGTTATAGGTGGTCGGAATCAGCGTCATCCACTCGGTTGGTGTGGCCGAGAACTCGGTGGAGCGCGGACCCGTCAGGAACATCACCTTCTTCGGCGCAGTGCCCTGGTCGCCGATCTTCTTGCCGTTCACTTCGCCCTTGGTAAGCACCGGCGTGATCTTGTCGGCGAGCTTGATCTTCTTCGCGTCCATGCCTGCGAGCGTGCCCGCGGGAATCAGCTTCTTCAGCGAGAAATATTCGGTATCGACGATATCGAACGAATTGGGCTGCGTGATGATGCGTTTGGCGACGTCGTCGGTCGTGACCGGAATATATTGAATCTCGATGCCGGTATCTTCCTTGAACTTCTTCGCGATGTCGGAGCTCTGGTTGACGGCCGTGCCCAGATAGCGCAATACGATTTTCTCTTGCGCATGCACGTACGGGAAGCCGGCAATGCCGGCCGCTGCAACCGCGCCCTTGATGAGCGTGCGGCGCTTCTGGCCTTTGTCCGTCAGCTCGGATTCGGCCGCGGCCGGGCGCTCGTTCTGCTCACTCATTGCATTCTCCTCAGGTGACGTTCTGCTCATATGACGTTCTGGTGGGGTGTGACAAAAAACGGTAAAGGCTGGTCTGGGTAACCCAAAAGAGACGGCTTAGGCGGCCAGCGGATGAGCATCCTGCTCGTTCCACCACACGACCACCCGTGCCTCGGGTCCGAGCCGCGCGGGGTCGTAGTCGGCGTCGCTCACGAGTGAGACGAGTTCCGGTGAGCCGTCGAGTGGCACGAGTGTCATGCGCAGATGGGTCCCCTGGTATTCGGCTTCGCGTACGGTGCAGGGCACGCCGCCGATCCGCGCGAGACCGCCGTCGCCTGCGGCCGCCTGAACAGGTGTGACGCCATGCGGCACCACGCGCAAATGGTCCGCACGCACGGTAAACAGGCGCCCATTGGTACTGAATACGTTGTGGCCGCCGAGAAAACGCGCCACGAACTCGGTACGCGGACGGTTGAAGACTTCGTGCGGGGTGCCGCTTTGTTCAATATGACCATGGCTCATCACGACGACCAGATCGGCCAGCGCCATCGCCTCTTCCTGGGAGTGCGTGACATGCACGAAGGTGATGCCGAGCTCCTTCTGCCAGCGCTTGAGCTCGGCGCGCATCTGTACGCGCAGGAACGGGTCGAGCGCCGAGAGCGGTTCGTCGAGCAACAGGCAGCGCGGCTGGTTCAGCAGTGCCCGCGCGAGCGCGACGCGTTGTTGCTGGCCACCGGACAATTGCGCGGGCTTGCGTTCGGCGTACGCGGACATGGCGACCAGTTCCAGCAGTTCGCCGGCACGCTTGCGGCGTGCTTCTTTCGCGACGCCGCGCATCTTCAGGCTGAACGCGACGTTGTCGAGCGCGCTCAGGTGGGGAAACAGGGCATAGCTCTGAAATACCATCGCCGTGCCGCGCGCCGCGGGTTCTTCGCGGGTGACGTTGCGCCCGCCAAGCAGTATGTCGCCCTCGGTGACCGATTCATGTCCCGCGATCATCCTGAGCGTCGATGTCTTGCCGCATCCGGACGGGCCGAGCAGACAACAGTACTGGCCGCCCGGTATGCGCAGGTCGATCGCGTCGACGGCGAGTGCATCGCCGTATTGCTTCGAGACGTGCACCAGCTCGATATCGGCGGCCTCCGTGTGGAGCACGGTTGAAGCAGGCTGGATCATGAAGAAGAGGTCCTCGTGAACGGTACAGGCGGATCGCGTGCGAACCTCTCAAATGCAAGACATATGCCATGCGCTTCGACTCGGCCCTGACAATCGCCAACGCGTTGCGCTGTCTAATGTCTGCAAGTTGGCTCACATATTGCAAACGATCGGAAGCTCGAATCGCTAACGATCTGAAGCCCCGTTCTTGCGCAATAGCGGTGCGTCTTCGGTCCGTTGCGGGGCATGGCAACGCCAAACCGGTTCATGTGGAGCGCAAACCGTTACTCATGGCTCATTTGAAATGACAGACTCACGGAACATGCCTGAAGCGCGCGATCGCGCCCGCGACCCGATCGCAACGCATGGGCGCTTTCCTTATCGGCCTATTACGGATACCGACGGCTTTCGCTGGCCGGGAGACACCGGACTTGCGGTGTATCTGGGCTTCAATATCGAACACTTTGCTTTTGGCGAGGGGCTCGGCGCGGCGCTCGGACCCATTTCGCCGCAGCCGGATGTGCTCAATTACAGCTGGCGCGAATACGGCAACCGGGTGGGCGCATGGCGTTGCCTCGAACTGTTCGACCAGCTCGAGATGCCGGCGGGTACGCTCATCAATACAGCGCTCTACGATCACTGCCCGGAGTTGATTGCCGCCTGCGTTGCACGTGGCGACGAACTGATCGGCCATGGACACACCAACGCGCACCGGCAGAGCGATCTCGACGAAGACGCCGAGCGCGAGCTGCTCGTGCATTGCCGCGAACGGATTGCGGCGCAAAGCGGCACGGCGCCTTCGGGCTGGCTCTCGCCGTGGATCTCCGAATCGCACCTGACGCCTGATCTGCTCGCGCAGACCGGCTATCGCTACACACTGAACTGGTGCCACGACGACCGGCCTGTGCGCATGGCGACCCGTGGTGCACCGCTATGGTCGATTCCTTATCCGCAGGAACTGAACGACTTGCCGATGCTGGTGGGCCGGCAGATGGACGCGTGCGCGTTTGCCGACATGATCGTCGATCAGTTCGACGAAATGCTCGAGCAGGCCAACCGCGGCAGCACGCCCCAGGCGCTGGTGATGGGGATTGCCCTGCACCCCTATCTGGTGGGGCAGCCTTACCGGCTCCGTCATCTGCGCCGTGCGCTCCAGCATATTGCCGCGGCACGTTCGAGCGGTGACGTGTGGGTGACCACGCCAGGGGGCATCGTGGCACACATGGATGAAGTGGAGCGCAACGCGGGCACACATCAGAGAACACTATGACCGTGAAATCCAAGGCGGCCGCCACCGGGCAGAAGACCAAAGACCATGATGCCGAAGACGACACTGCGGTGGAAGCCCGCATCTATCAGTCGATCTTCGACGGTGTGCTCGACCATCGTCTGACGCCGGGCACGAAGCTGCCGGAGCCGCAGCTATGCCAGCTGTTCGGAGTAGGGCGCGCGGTCGTGCGGCGGGTGCTCGAGAAGCTGGCCTATGACGGTATCGTCGTCCTGCGGCCTAACAAGGGTGCGGTGATCGCAGCGCCCACTCCCGAGGAAACCCGCGAGATTTTCGAGGCACGCCGCGCGCTGGAGCGCACGCTCGTGGAACTGGCTGTGGAGAAGGCCAGTGCCCGCGATATCGAAGCACTGCGGCAGCAGCTTGCCGAGGAGCACAAGGCAATGCACCGCTTCGACCAACCGGCGTGGGCCCGCCTGACGAGCTGCTTTCATTTGCGCATCGGTGCGCTGGCCGGCAACTCGATCCTGCAAAACTATTTGACGGAGCTGATTTCGCGTACTTCGCTGATTGTTGGGGTATACGAAGCACCGGGCAATGCGCCGTGCGAGCACGACGAACATGCGGCGATCGTCGATTGCATCGAGGCGCGCGATGCAGCGGGTGCGGTCGCCCGCATGACCTCGCATCTGCGCGAGCTGGAAGAGCGTATCGAAACATCGCGCATGCCGGGTGAGAAGAGCCTCGCGCAATTGCTGGGGATGACCGAGGCCTGACTACTCGCGGTGGCCCGTCGCCAGATCGCGTTCAGGGCGCAGCGTCTACGTCTTCAACGCTCATGGCCCGGCCATCGCTGCGCGGGTCGTGCGCACCGTAGGCGGTGCCGTCCGCATCGATTCGTATCGCGCCGGGATGGCCCGCAAGCGGACTTTGTGCCGGGATCGCGCTCACATCATGACCGCGTGCGGCCAGCGCCGCGAATACGTCGGGGCCGGCATCCTCTTCGAGTTTGAGCGCATCGCGTGTGTCCGAGAAGGTCTTGCCGAGTAGAAAGCGCGGACGGGCGAGGGCGCTGAGCGGGTCCATGCCGTAGTCGATCACGCGCGTGAGCACGGCCGCGAGCGTTTGCGGTTGACCATCTGCTCCTTGCGTGCCGAACAGCAGGTGCGGACGTCCATCCTTCAGATACATGCCGGGGTTAAGCGTGTGAAATGGCCGCTTGCCAGGCTGCAATGCATTGTGATGCGTGGGATCGGTGCTGAACGATGCGCCGCGGTTGTGCCACAGAATCCCGGTGTCGCCTGCGACGACGCCACTGCCCCAGTCGAAGTAGACCGTCTGCAGGACGCTGACGCTGCGGCCGTCGCGATCCGTGGCGCCGATGAACACCGTGTCGCCGGGGCGAAACACATGCGGCCAGGGACGCGCGGTCTGCATGCTGATGGAGCGGGCATGAGCGTCGAGCGTGGCATCCGTGAGCATCGTGTCGACCGGTACAGTCCGGAAATCCGGATCGCAGACGAAGCGGTCCCGGTCGATGAACGCGCACTTCACCGCTTCCACAAGCAGATGGTAATAGTCGGCGCTGCCTTCTGCGATGGATCCGAGATCGAAGCGTTCGAGGATGCCCATGATCTGCAAGGTCGTGACACCTTGCGTGGGCGGACGCATGCTCACCAGCTCGCCGCCACGATAGGCGACGCGCACGGGAGGCTCGTCGCGTGCGCGGGTTTTCGCGAGGTCGGCTTGTGTCAGTGGCGAGCCGGCTTCCTGCAAGCCGCGCGCGATTCGCCCGGCCAGTTCGCCCTCATAAAACTCGCGCGCACCGAAGCGCGCGATGCGCTCGAGGCTACGTGCCAGCGCGGGTTGAACGAAGCGATCGCCGATGGCAGGAATCCGGCCGTCTGGTGCAAACGTCTTCGAGAAGCCCGGCAGTGCCTGCAGTTCACCCGCACGCAGACTTTGCCAGAAGTGCTGCGAGGGCGTGATGGGAAAGCCGTTGGAAGCGTAATCGATCGCCTTTGCGAACAGCGTCGACCAGGGCGTTTGGCCTTGCCATGCAGACTGGCTGATCGCATACACCTGATCCCATGTGTCGACGGTTGCCGCTGTGGTTAGCGCGGCTGCTGCGCCGCGTACAGGGATGGCGCCGGAGAACGCAGGCAGTGCGGCCGCCGCCTGGCCGATGCCCGACACGGTGCGCAACAGGCCGTTGCGATCGCCGATCACCCAGAATGCGTCACCACCGAGGCCGGTGAAATGCGGGTAGGTCACGCTTACCGCTGCGCCGATGGCGATCGCCGCCTCGATTGCATTGCCGCCTGCGCGCAGCACATCGAGCCCCGCGGCGCTGGCCAGCGCATGTGGACTGGTAACCATGCCTCCATTGGAACAGGCGAGTTTTGGGTTGTGCATCGGAACTCCGGTACGGCAGAGGTGCCGCTCTGTGTCCCGAGTATAGAGGGCACGTCAGCGCTGGAAAAGTGCAGATGGCGTGATACGGCGCATCTGTGCTTTGCGTGTCTCCGCGTTTATTCCGGCGTCGGCTGAGCTTCAAGCCCCAGCCAGCTCACGCTCGATACGCCTTTTTCCATGCTTAGCCGGCTGGCGATGTGCTCGAGCTTGGGTTGATCCTTCGGATGCAGCTTAAGGGTCGCGGTGACTTCGATACGTCGCGGATCGTTCTCGTAGTCGCGGCTCGTGAGACTTTGAAACGATAACGGTGTCGACGACATCGAATTGGACAGTGCTGCGCGGATATGGATTTCGTCCTCCTCGCGGCACACTACAGTCAGCGTGTAATCGCGCACGAGGTCAGCCGCCGACACTGGCGCGGTGTTGATGGCACGGCTCACTTCGCGCAGCACGGTGTTGGTGATAAGCACGATGGTGGTCCCGGCGAGGGCGGGACCGTAGTGTCCCGCGCCGCATAGCACGCCGACGGCCGCCGCGCACCAAAGCGTCGCTGCCGTATTGATGCCCTGAATCGAACCCTTGTCGCGCATGATGACCCCGCCACCGAGAAAGCCGACGCCGGACACCACATACGAGGCAATTTGCGTGACCCCGGTGCCGTTTCCGGTCAACACGCCAAGTGTGACGAACAGACACGCACCGCTCGCGACGAGCGTAATGGTGCGCAGCCCGGCTGTGCGTTGCCGCATCTGGCGCTCGAGGCCGATGGCAATGCCGCACGCAAATGCGGCAAGCAGGCGGATAACAAAATCGAGTGTCATGGTTCCCTGTTCATCTTGTGTGTGGGTGCGCGCAGCACCTGCCCGAGCGGCTATGACCGGGGGCGTTCCCGGTACTCTCGCCACACTCCTGCTATCGTACGGTGTCACGCATGTCCCCATGCGTGGAAATCAGGCCGCATGGTGATGCGCGGCCAGGCTCGTTCAACTCAACCTTTGCTTCTTTTCATAACGCATGTCCGGCGCATCTCTGCCCAAACCGAAGACCTCCCGCAATCTGCGTTGGCTTGCCCTCTGGGGCCCCGGCCTGCTCGTCATGCTGGCCGATTGCGATGCGGGCAATGTCGTCACCGCTGCGCAAGCGGGCGCTCAATGGGGACTGCAGTTACTGGTTGTGCTGCTTGTCCTGATCCCGTTGCTTTACATGGTCCAGGAACTCACGGTGAGGCTCGGCATCTTCGCGGGCCGCGGCCATGGCGAACTGATCCGCTCGAACTTCGGTCCCGTGTGGGCATGGATCTCTGCCGCTGGCCTCGTGATTGCGGTACTCGGCTCGCTGGTCACGGAGTTCACAGGCGTAGCGGGCATCGGTGAAATGTATGGTGTGTCGCGCTCCCTGACTTTACCCCTTGCCGTGTTTGCCTTGATTGCCGTGGTGCTGACCGGCTCGCACAAGCGCGTCGACAAGGCGGCCATCCTGATCGGCGCCTTCGAGCTGACGTTCTTCGTGGTGGCCTGGAAAGCCCACCCCGATATCCGTAACGCTTTCCGGCAAATAAAAAGCTTCCCGTTCGGCAATCGCCAGTTTGGTTATATGGCAGCTGCGCTGATCGGAGCGACCTTCAATCCGTGGATGGTGTTCTATCAACAGGCTGCGGTCGCCGATAAAAAACTCACGGCACAAGACTACGGCGCGGCTCGCGCAGAAACAGCGTTGGGCGCCGTCCTTACCCAGTTGCTGACAGCAGCGGTGCTGGTCGCCGCTGCCGCCACGCTGTCGGGTGACGGCAAACCGCATGCGCTCGAGAGCGTCGGCGAGATCAGCGACGCGCTCGCCACGGTCGTCGGCCCGCACGCCGGACGCTTCCTGTTTAGCGCGGGTGTGCTCGGTGCGTCGATGGTGGCGGCCATCGTCTGTTCGCTGTCGCTCGCCTGGGGGCTCGGTGAAGTGGCGGGCTACAAGCGCTCGCTCGAAGACCGTCCCACCGGTGCGCCATGGTTTTACGGCGTGTACATCGTGTCCGTCGCCGGCAGTGCGTATCTTGTCTGGCTTGCGCCGAACCTCGTGTCGTTGAACGTCGCCGCTCAGGTGGTCAATGCCCTGATGTTGCCTCTGGTGGTCGGCCTGCTTATTGCCCTTAGCGTGACCTCGCTTTCCGGACAACACCGTCCGCGTGGTCTTTACCTTTGGCTGGTGTCAGGCGTGGCGGCACTGGTCAGCGTCGCCGCTATTGTTGGCGCAGTCTCGGGTTGGATGTCCTGAGCGGCGTGCCGCCTCCGCGCGAGGCGAAAGCGGCATGCGTTTCCCAAGCAAAGAACGCCTTGACGCGTTGCCACCGTGCCGCGAGGCGATGCTCGCGACACGGTGCCATACGGACGCACGAAACCACTGCGTTCATATGACGCTTAAGGTGCACGGGGAGTATTGCTACGGCGCGCACGTCTGCCTGCTGGCAAGACGGCGGCTAATAGAAGAGAGCGCGGACGTCCTGCCGGTCAGGCAGCGAAACTATTCGAAGATCGACAACGACTGGAGTCCAAGGCATTAGCCCCTTTTGTAAAGACGCCCGGATTTTAGGCGCGCGCACAAACGGAAGTCAACATGATTCGCCAGGCAGAGCAAAGATAGGTTGAAGTCCCGTACATATGTCTTTCAGATGTACCGAAACAGCGTACATAAGCCTTTCATCTTCCCGCTGCCGCTACAACGCCGCGCCCCATTACACAATCTTTGCAGCTACCCCGTCCGGTTTTGCGGGTTCTTGACGCGGCATGTGCTGAAATACAAGCATCATGATGGACTCGTTAGAGCATTCGGAGTTCTAAGTGTAGGGAGCGTTATTGCCGGTGAACAGGGCGGTGACGTCGTACGGGCCGCACTTCGGCGCGGCTGCCGACAGTCGAGGCTAGAAAATGACAAATGACGAGATCAAGGTGTTGATCGTGGAGATCCGGCGCTATGCGGCGCATCGTCTCAGCGACGTCGCCCGAGGCGTAGAAACGCCGGCGCTGGCGGCACTGATGGTCGAGAAATTCGGCGAGGGAATCGCGAAAGCCACCCAGCTGCTCGGGGTGGAAGGCTGCAGCGAACTCGGCCGGGAAATCGACCGGCTGGTGCGCGAAGTGGATCCGCATTATCCGACGCATCTTCAGTACCGCTTCGAAGCACGCCCGGCAGGTCTCGCCATCAACGGCGCGGCGCACTGAGGCGAAGCAGCAAGGCGTGCCGCCCGCTGGCGATGCGCCCGACAGTATGGGGAATCGTATGGCGTTCAAACAATCCAGGGGAAACATGACCGTAGAGGCCTGCGTGTTTCCCGCTCCGGGACAGATGTTCAAAGGCGCGCTTCGCGTGACCACTACGCGTAACGAAAAGACGCTGCAACAGATCACTGGACGTGGCTGTGGCCGGCCGATGCGCAGCTCCGATGCTGCGCTCGAGCTGGCGGAACTCGAAGCCCGGCGCATTCTCGGCCTCTGAGACAGGCGGCATGATATTCCGACCTTTTTTCCGGTCGCGTTCGCACGCGCTGAGCGCGACGGGAAAAGCGGTTGGGCCATGCCGAGAAATTTTTACGCGAGCTTAACGCCAATTCGTGTAGCCTGAGATCAGGCAATTGAAACGAGGCGCGACATGGCGCACCCAATGACAAGCCTGCGGGCTCTTCTCGGAACTGGCAAGAGCCGGGTACAACCCCGCTCCCACGCCCCCGCGGGCCGCAACGTGATGATGCACGTCACGCTCGACGCACAACACGCCACACCTTTACGCCAGGCGCTGACCCGCGACTGCGGCGACCAGCCTTGGACCATCCGGGTTGCGCCACTGCCCGGAACGGGCCGCGTGCGGCTCTCTCTCTATCTGCCCAAGACCGCAGTCGATGGAGCGATCCAGCGCGTGGCCGTTCTGGCGCCCACGGCGGAATTGGGTCAACTGTTCGAAGTCCCCGATACGGTTACCGATAGCTGGCGTGGCTTGATGCACGCCGAGACGCCGCCACGTATCAACGTGTCCAGCGAGTCTGAAGTGGAGGTGTCGCAGGAGGATGAGAATGCCGTTGCAGGTAGCGCAATCGCACAACTGATGTCGCGGGATCACGTGCTGCTCGGTCTGGACGTCGCGGACCGGCAAGCTCTGTTCGACGAACTCGGCCGCTTTTTCCAGCAACGCTATGGGTTGCCGGCGGACGCTGTGACCGCCGGCCTTGCCGCGCGAGAAGCGATGGGCTCGACGGGACTGGGTCAGGGCGTGGCGGTTCCGCATGGCCAGATCAAGGGTCTGCGCGAGGCGATGGTGCTGTATGTCAGGCCGGCCACGCCGATCGCCTTCGATGCGCCGGACGGAAAACCGGTTGGCGATATCGTGGTGCTGCTCGTGCCGAAATGGGCCAATACCGCGCATTTGCGTCTGCTGGCGGAAGTGGCGGAGCGATTTTGCGACCAGCAGTTCCGTGAACAGCTTCACGCCTGCGAAGATGAACATGCCGTCTGCCAGCTGTTTGTCGAGTACGAGGCGGCTTGATAGAGCCTGGTTGACGGGAAGCGATAAGGGCCGCGCTTTTAGAAAGCGCGGCCCTTGTCTATTGAGCCGGTTAGTAACACTAATCAGCCTGGCGAGCCCGTTTAGTGCGTCGACTCATCGAGTCAACTCACTGAGTCGGCTTAGTGAGCCGCTCCAGCAAACTCCGCGCGCAAATCCTGCAAAGCTTCGCGAGCAGTACCCAGGCTCGCCACCAGTTGCGCGGAGGCTCGTGTGATAGGCATCCGCGTCTCGTCCGTCATGGGGTGATCGAATGCCAGCATGGCCTTGATCGCAGACGGGTTAGGCGCGGAGAACAGCAGCTTGATGACCGGCAGCAGGCTCGTGAAGAGCGTTTGCGCTTCTGCTACGTGGTCCGATTCGACGAGCGCCTGCACTTCGATCAGCAGATCGGCGCAGACATGCGCACTGGCGAGAATCCCACCCGCGCCGCCGGAACGCAGGCAGTCGAGGAACGCGTCGTCCGTGCCGCAGAGCAGACTGACGGGCGCGCTACGCAGTTTGTCGAAGTGATCTTTTACGCACTCCTTGATCGCCACGACGTTGTCCAGTTCGGTCAGGCGCGCGACCGTCTCAGGCGCGATGGCGACGCCGCTTCGATGCGGTACGTCGTACAGCACGATCGAGCGGTCGGTTGCGAGCGCAATCTGTTCGAAGTGCCATTGCACGCCGGCCTGATCGGGACAGATATACGAAGGGGGTGAGACCAGATAGCCGCTGCAGTCCCAATGTTCATAGCGGCGTAGCTCGCGGATCACTTCGCGTGTGTCCGACCCGCCGACGCCGACCAGTACCGGCAGGCGGCTGCCAACTGCGTCGGTGATAGCCTGCAGCACCGTGACACGTTCGGTCTCGGACAGCAGCGCGGCTTCGCCGGTTGTGCCCAGCGCCACCATGCCGCTGATCTCGGTGCGCGAGTAGTACTCCGCCAGATGCTGTAGCGCGTCGATGTCGACCTCGCCGTTGCGCATCGGCGTAACGAGCGGCAACCAGATGCCTGAATACATGATTAGCGCGCCTCCTTGCTGGCGTTGCGGCGCCTGAGCGGTCCGATCATCGCGTAGGGCAGCGAGGTAATCAATGCGTGCATCGTGAAGTCGAGGTCGTCTGGAGCAATATCGAGGTCGAGGTGAACATGGTCGTGCACGACCTCGGTGCTGACCACATACACGCCTAGCGGCGAGTGCAATAGCGACTTGAGTTGTGCACGGGCGTCGCGCTCGGAGTCGCCGAGCAGCGTCACCGGCAACAGTACGCGTGGCGAGGGAAAGGGGATGACGTTGTGGTGTGAGGCGGGTTGCGCGCGGTGAGTTCCGGCGTCGTAGACCTGGAGTGTTTGCGGAAGTGCCATGAGATCGGATTCGCTGCTGTGGTTGTTCAACACAGTGACTAGAGTAGACCCCGCGGTGTAAACATCGCGCAAAAATCCGATCGCTTGGTGGAAAAATGCGGTGGTGGCGGGCGCGTTGCGATCGTGCTTTCAGTGCTGAGTTTCTGCGAAGCGTTGAGTTCCGCGAGCGCAATTCCGCCATGGCAGCCATTAGCCACATCATTGCAGAACACCCCCATCCAGACAAACCCTGATTGCTGCATGGAATTGGCCGCTGCTATCGTTCGCAGGTCTTGTGGAAGCGCTTCCACCCAGCTTCCACCCAACCGGTTTCAGCGGTTCTGCGTAACGAATTGCATGGGACCAGAGTAGCGCGCTCGAGCGCCGGCTCTGGTCGACAAAGGAGAATCTGTGGCAAACGACGTATCCGCGCTGTCCCAGGACCTGAACGGCGATCCGTTCTCGCCATCGGCCGATTCGGTGCTCTGGCGCAAGCAGTTCCTGCTCGGCGCGGCTACCGCGTCGTATCAGATCGAGGGAGCCGTTCATGAAGACGGGCGTCTGCCGTCGATCTGGGACACCTTCTCAGCCACTCCAGGCAAAGTGCTGGCCGGCGATACAGGCGAGGTGGCCTGCGATCACTATCATCGCTGGGAAGCCGATTTCGACCTTCTGAGCTCGCTCAATTTCGAGGCCTATCGTCTCTCGATTGCATGGCCGCGCGTCATGGACGAACACGGCAAACCGAACCAGAAGGGCCTCGACTTCTACAAGCGCCTGCTCGGCCGTCTCAAGGAGAAGGGCCTCAAGACCTTTGTCACGCTGTACCACTGGGACTTGCCGCAGCATCTGGAAGATCGCGGTGGCTGGCTCAACCGCGACACCGCGTACCGCTTCGCCGACTACGCAGACCTGATGAGCCGCGAACTCGCGGGCCAGGTCGATGCATGGATGACCCTCAACGAGCCGTGGTGCTCGGCATATCTCGGCTACGGTAACGGTCATCATGCGCCGGGTCTGTCTAATGCGCGCTTTGCCACCCAGGCCATGCATCATCTGCTGCTTGCACACGGCTTGGCGATTCCGGTGTTGCGCGCCAATGATCCGGCGTCGCTGAAAGGGATCGTCGCCAACGTGGGCAGAGGCACCGCAAATTCGGAAAGTGCTGTTGATCGCCGCGCCGCGCATCTGTTCGAAGTTCAGCACAATGCGTGGATTCTCGACCCGCTATTGAAGGGCGCGTATCCGGACGATCTGTTCGAACTCTGGCCGGGTACCGAGCCGCTGGTGCTCGACGGCGATCTGAAGACTATTTCCGCACCGCTCGACTTCCTGGGTATCAACTACTACTTCCGCACCAACGTGAAGAGCGACGGAGCGCATGGCTTTACCGAGGTCCCGCTGGAAGGTGTCGAGCGCACGCAGATGGGCTGGGAGGTGCACCCTGATGGGCTGCGCGATCTCCTGATCGGTTTTAACAAGAACTACGCGAACCTGCCACCGATCTATATCACTGAGAACGGTATGGCTTCAGATGATCAGGTGATCGAGGGCCGCGTCGACGATCCGCAACGGATCTCGTTCCTCAAGCGCCACCTTGCAGCGGTGGACAGCGCGGTCAAGGCTGGCGTCGATATTCGGGGTTATTTCGTCTGGTCGCTGATGGACAACTTCGAATGGGCCTTCGGTTATGAACGGCGCTTTGGCGTGGTGCACGTCGACTACGATACGCAAAAGCGCACCGTCAAACACAGTGCCGAGCTGATCGCAAAGTTCCTGGCAGAACGTAAGGCACGCAACTGAGTCACGCAACTGAGTCACTCAACTGAGTCACTCAACTGAGGCACGTAACTGAACAAGCTGAGCTGGTTTGTATGTCGACCGGAAACAAAAAGGCGCAAAGCCTCAAGGAGACGGAATGAACTGCAGAAGGAAACTCTTGAGCGGCATTGCCTTGGCCCTCGCTCTCAACGGCGTGGTTGCCCATGCCGATCCGTTGAAGGCCAACGTGATCCACTGGTGGACCTCGGGCGGCGAATCTGCCGCGATCAAGCAGTTCGCGGATGCGTACAATAAGGCCGGTGGCCTGTGGGTCGATAACGCGGTGGCCGGCGCCGATCAGGCACGCTCCACGGCCATCAACCGGATCGTAGGCGGGGATCCACCCACAGCAGCGCAGTTCAATACGTCCAAGCAGTTTCATGACCTGATCGATCAGGGCATGCTCAACAATGTCGACACGGTAGCCGCCAAGGAAAACTGGAACGCCATTTTCCCGCAGTCGATTCTCGAGTCTATCAAGGTCAACGGGCACTTCTATGCCGCGCCCGTCGACATTCATATGCAGGACTGGTTCTTCTATTCGAAGCCTGCGTTCAAGAAGGCGGGCATTGCAGCGGAGCCGCAGACCTTCGATGAACTGTTCACCGATCTCGACAAGCTGAAAGCCGCGGGCTACATTCCGCTCGCGCTGGGCGGCCAGGCATGGCAGGAAAAAATCACCTTCGATGCGGTGTTTGCCGATGTCGGCGGCACGGACCTCTATATGAAGGTGTATCGCGACCGCGACCAGAATGCGGTGAATTCGGCCGCTTTCAAGAATGTGCTGACCACCTTCAAGCGCCTGCACAACTACGTGGATCCGGGTTCGCCCGGCCGCAACTGGAATGATGCGACGGCGCTGGTGATTTCGGGCAAGGCGGGCATGCAGATCATGGGCGACTGGGCAAAGGGCGAGTTCTCGGCGGCCAACCAGGTGGCGGGCAAGGACTTCGGCTGCTTCCCGGGTTTTGGTCCGCATTCGCCGTATATGGTGGCGGGCGACGTCTTCGTATTCCCGAAGACAGACAACGCCAACGCGATCAAGGCGCAGAACCTGCTCGCGACTGTCATGACTTCTCCTGAGGCGCAGGTGGCCTTTAGCGCGAAGAAAGGCTCGATCCCGATCCGTCCGGACGTGGATACCTCGAGCCTCGATATCTGCGCGAAAGAGGGCATTGCGATCATGAAGGACAAGTCGCGCCAGTTGCCGAATCCGGAAATGCTGATTTCGCCGGACGTGCAGGGTGCGCTGACCGACGTCATCACCAACTTCTGGAACAAGAACGAGTCGGCTGAAGATGCGCAAAAGGCGTTTGCCAGCGCGCTGAAGAGCTGAGCACCGCGATGCGCGCACTCGGCCTGGCCTCGGCATCTCGACGACCGGCGAGGCGGTCGAAGCCGCTTGGGCGGCGCTGGCCGCTCGCCGCCTGGATTGCGCTGTTGCCGATGGTGGTGACGGTCGTTTTTGCCTACCTTGGCACGATGCTATGGACGGCTAAGGTATCGTTTACCTTGTCGCGCACGTTTCCGTCCGATCGCTTCGCCGGGGTGTCGCAATACGTGCGGCTGTTTCAGAACGATCGCTGGATGGTGTCGCTACAGCACATCGTGATCTATGGCGTGTTGTTTATCATCGCGTGCATGGTGATCGGTTTGCTGCTGGCGATCTTTATCGATCAGAGAGTGGTGGCAGAGGGCGCATTGCGTACGGTATTTCTGTATCCGTATGCGATGTCGTTTGTCGCCACCGGTCTCGTCTGGCAGTGGATTCTCAATCCCCAACTGGGCATACAGGAGGTATTGCATCGCATCGGCTTTGCGCACGCACGCTTCGACTGGATCGTCGATCAGGACTGGGTGATCTATACGCTCGTGATCGCCACGGTCTGGCAGGCTTCCGGGCTCGTGATGGCGTTGTTGCTGGCTGGCCTGCGCGGCATCGACGACGAGATCTGGAAGGCGGCACGCATCGACGGCATTCCACGCTGGCGGGTCTATGCGAGTATCGTGGTGCCGATGCTCAAGACCTCGATGTCCACCGCATTCGTGCTGCTGTTCGTGATGGTGGTGAAGCTATACGACGCAGTGGTGGCGATGACCCTGGGTGGCCCTGGCACGGCGAGCGAAGTGCCGGCCAAGTTCATCATGGATTACCTGTTTGGCCGCGCCAATATCGGACTTGCCTCTGCGGCGTCGGTCGTATTGTTGACCACCGTGCTGGCAATTCTCGCGCCGTTCTTCTATGTGCGCAGTCGCGCCGCTTTCCGAAAGGACGTTTGATGAATACGCTCCCTTCCGGTGTAACTTCAGTTGGCAAGCCCGCAATCGCAACTACGCCCAAACCTCGGCCGAAACGCCGCCCGCGCTTCACGCCCGCGCGTTTCGGCATTTACGCATTCCTGATTACCGCGGCCTTGTTCTTCCTGTTGCCGCTATATGTGATGCTCGTCACCTCGGTCAAGCCGATGAGCGAGATCCGCGTAGGCAACATTCTGGCGCTGCCGCTGCATTTCACGCTCGCGCCGTGGCGTGATGCGTGGGCATCGGCCTGCACGGGCCTCGACTGTAACGGGATTCAGGTCGGTTTCTGGAACTCCGTGCGCATTGTGGTGCCCAGCACCATTCTCTCTATCGCGATCGGCGCGGTGAATGGCTATGCGCTGTCGTTCTGGCGGCCACGCGGCGCAGGGATCCTGTTCGCCGTTCTGCTGATGGGTGCCTTTATCCCCGTGCAGGTGATGGTCTATCCGCTTGTGCGCGTGCTGGCGAGCGTGCACCTGTTCAGTTCGCTGCCAGGCATCGTGGTGATCCATACAATCTTCGGTATGCCGATCATGACGCTGCTGTTTCGCAACTACTACGCATCGATCCCGCTTGAACTGTTCAAGGCGGCCCGTGTCGACGGCGGCGGTTTCTGGCGCATCTTCCTGCAGTTGATGTTGCCGATGTCCACGCCGATCATCGTGGTTGCGGTGATCATGCAGGTCACCGGCATCTGGAACGACTTCATTCTCGGGCTGGTGTTCGCGGGAACCAGGAACCTGCCGATGACAGTGCAGCTAAACAACATCATCAATACCACTACGGGCGAGCGTCTCTACAACGTCAACATGGCGGCGACCATCCTCACTTCGATGGTGCCGCTCGCGATCTACTTCATTTCAGGCCGCTGGTTTGTGCGCGGCATCGCTTCGGGCGCAGTCAAAGGGTAGGCCAAGGGATAGGGGCATGACCAACGTATCGAATGTATCGGTCCGCAATCTGCGCATCGAGCTGGGCGCGAACACGGTCATCGAGTCGCTCGATCTCGATGTGAATGCCGGCGAATTCGTCGTGCTGCTCGGGCCGTCGGGCTGCGGCAAGTCCACCTTGCTGCATAGCATTGCAGGCCTGATCGATGTCACCGACGGCAGCATCGAAATAGGCGGCGAGGATATGACCTGGGCCGATCCGAAAGATCGCCGCATCTCGCTGGTGTTCCAGTCGTATGCGCTGTATCCGACCATGAGCGTCGAACGCAATCTGTCATTTGCACTGCGTATCAACGGCACGCCGAAGGCGGAGATCGAACGGCGCGTGATGCGTGCGTCGGAGATGCTGCAACTCGGGCCGCTGCTCAAACGCAAGCCGGCACAACTGTCCGGCGGCCAGCGTCAACGCGTGGCGATTGGCCGCGCAATCGTACGCGAAGCGGATGTGTTCCTGTTCGACGAGCCGCTCTCGAATCTCGACGCCAAGCTGCGCACCGAGTTGCGCCGCGAATTGAAACAGCTGCATCAACGGCTCGGCGCGACGATGATCTACGTCACGCACGACCAGGTGGAGGCGATGACGCTCGCTACCCGCATGGCTGTGATGCGGGGTGGCGTGATCCAGCAGATCGGCACGCCAGCCGAAGTCTATGCGCGGCCGGATAATCTGTTCGTGGCGGGCTTTCTCGGCGCGCCCGCGATGAATATGCTGCAAGGACGGCTGGAGCGGCGCGAGGAGGGCATGCGCTTTCGCACAGACCATCTTGATCTCGACGTGTCGCGCTATCCGTTCAAGGCGCTCCCCGATACGACGCGGCCCTGCATGCTGGGCGTGCGCCCCGAGGATGTGCGAGTCGGCGGCGACTTTACAGAGCGCGGCACCGTTTCGCTGATCGAACCGATGGGCAACCACCGGGTTATTTGGCTCGATTATCATGGCGCCCAGATCGCGTCGATCGATCAGGACAAAGCGCCCATCGAGGTAGGGGAGGCGCGCGCCTTTTCGCTCGACAGCGCACATATTTCGCTGTTCGACGAGGCTGGTGGCGCCCGTCTGTGAACGGCACGGTTTGATGGAGCGCGTGTGGCAACCCTGAAAGACGTGGCGGAGTTAGCCGGAGTCGGCATGTCGACGGCATCGCGGGTGATTTCCGGCAAAGGACCGGTCTCGGCCGACGCCGAGCGCCGCGTCAGGGCCGCCATCGAGGCGCTGAATTTCCGGCCATCCTCGATCGGCCGCGCCATGGCGACGCAGTCGCTCGGCATGATCGGCCTGTTCGTGCCGACTTTCTTTGGTTCGTACTACGGCACGATCCTCAAGCAGACCGATACCGAGTTGCGCGCGGTGCACCGGCACGTCGTTGTCGCGACCGGTTGCGGCGAGTCGTCGCCGCGCGAGCAGGCGCTCGAAGCAGTGGAGTTTCTGATTGGCCGCGACTGCGATGGCGTGATCGTGATCAGCCATGACCTGCATGACGACGACCTCAACCGTCTGCATCGCATGCACCCAAAGATGGTGTTTCTCAATCGCTCTTTCGGTCAGCTGCCGGAGGCGTCGTTCTGCGCGGATCATAGGCGCGGCGGCGAACTGGCCGCACGCACCTTGCTCGAGCATGGGCATCGCGAGCTTGCGGTGATCTCGGGGCCCTTTAGTGCTTCGGACAATCAGGCGCGTGTCGACGGTTTCTTTGCGGAACTGGCGCGCCACGGCATCGAACGGGCGGACGTGACCTTGATCGAATCGGACTTCTCGCCGGAGGGCGGCTATGCAGCCGCGCAAACGCTGCTCGACTCGAAGCGGTCCTTTACCGCGGTGTTCGTCGCCAACGACACCATGGCGATCAGCGTATTGGCGCGCTTTCAGCAGGCAGGTGTTTCGGTGCCGAACGACGTCTCCGTGATCGGCTACGACGACGACTACTCGGCAGCGTATGCAGCGCCCGCGCTGACCTCAGTGCATATTCCGACTGCGGACCTGACGCAGAACGCGGTACGCTGGCTGGTGAATCAATGCTATGGAACCTCGTGGGAAATCTTCCGCGAGTTTCCCGTGACGGTGACGATGCGCGCCTCGGTGGGCGCGCCACGGCAGCGCGTGGTGGCCCGGTAGGTGCGCTTAGCTGCCCTCGCGCAGCGATTGCTCGTGCCGCACGCGAGCTTCTTCCTCGAGACGCGTGTCTTCGAGTTCCTGCAGCACCGCATCGAGGTCGACCGGCGTGGTGTCGAGTTCGACACGCCCGGTCAATTGCACCTCAGGGTGCAGGCCGCCGCCTTCGAATAGCGCCCAGATCTCCTTGCCGTACTTCGCAGTTAGCAGATGCGGCGCGAAGCGGCCAAAGTACGTCGCGAGGTTGTCCACGTCGCGCTCGAGCATGGCGGGCGCTTCGAGATTGCCGGCGGCGTCGACGGCCTGCGGCAGGTCGATGATCACCGGGCCGTCCGCGGCGAGCAGGATGTTGTACTCGGACAGGTCGCCGTGAATCAGACCGGCGCATAACATGCGCACCACTTCGTTGAGCAGCCGCGTGTGCAGTTCGACCGCACGCGTTTCGCTCATTTCCACATCGTTCAGACGCGGCGCGACGTTGCCGTCTTCGTCGGTCACCAGTTCCATCAACAGGACGCCGTCTGTGCAGATATACGGCTGCGGCACGCGCACGCCGGCGTTGGCTAAACGGAACAGCGCGTCGACCTCGGCGTTCTGCCAGTGCTGTTCCTGCACTTCGCGGCCGTAACGGCTGCCTTTTTCAATGGCGCGCGCTTCACGGCTGTTCTTGACCTTGCGGCCCTCGCGATACGAGGCGGCCTGGCGGAAACTGCGCTGTTTTGCGTCCTTGTAGACCTTCGCGCAACGGGTCGAATCGCCACTGCGTACGACGTAGACGGTGGCTTCCTTGCCGCTCATCAACTGGCTGATGACTTCGTCGATCAGGCCTTCTTCAACGAGCGGGAGCAGGCGTTTGGGTGTTTTCATGCGGCCACCGCCTGCACTGTGCACGGGACGGCAACGGCGGCGCGACGGAGGACGGCGGGGCGGGTAAGCATGGCCGCCTGTGAAAAGGGGGCTTGGAGCGGAGATAAAGTCATGCCCGATTATAAGGTGTACCGGGCAATCGGCAGAATTCATGGGGCATAACGACGTTTGACTGGGGTTGCGTGGCTGTTCGTCCGAGACATCTTGCGCATTGCCTGGTGGGTCTGTCTGGCTGCTATTCGAGTGCCAAGTCATGGCTTTCGGCACCGTAAGATTCGTAGGCGTCCTGTTGATGGCGGTAAAGAGAACTTTCGGTCGCGTCAGGTAGAGGGCGTGTGCCAAATGTGGGCCGAATGTTGCCTGGACCCCTTGTTTTGCGGGGTTTACCTGATTTAAAAGCACGGTCGATCCTTTACACTCGCGGAAAATTATTTGTTACGGGGTGAAAGATGCTGGTCACTTTCCTCATTGCATGTCCGCTCCTGATCGCGGCACTGTTCGGCTTTGCCAGGATCGTCGACCCGCGTACCGGGCAGCTCAGGCGCTAGCCGGGACTGGCCGCTGTCGTGATGGATTGGCAATCGAGTCTTGCGTTGAAGTGCCCACTCGCGGCACGATGCGGGATTGCCACCTGATTAAGACCCCATTCCTGCATGCAAGAGACCCCAGAAAAACTGGCCAGGCGCTTTGGCCTGCTAAAAGGCATCCTCCCTCTTGATCGTGCGTCTGCGTTGCGCGACGCTTTTGCCGGCATCACGCTGGCGTCGATGGATATTCCCCAGGTACTCGGGTACGCGCGCATCGCCGGCATGCCGGCTGTGACTGGCCTCTATACCGTGTTCCTGCCGCTGGTGGCATTCGCGTTCTTCGGCGCGTCACGGCACCTGGTGGTTGCTGCAGACTCGGCGACTGCGACCATTTTCTCCAGCCAGCTCTCCACCATGGCGCCGCTCGCGAGCGCCCAATACGTTGCATTGGCCGGCATGGTTGCGTTGCTGACTGCCGTGCTGTTGCTGGTGGCCCGGATCTTTAAACTCGGCTTTCTCGCCGACTTTCTGTCGCGTACCGTACTGGTCGGCTTTCTCGCGGGCGTAGGCGTGCAGGTGGGCATCGCGATGCTGGGCGATATGCTCGGCATCGCCTTCACGTCGTCGCACAGTACGGCCCAGTTAGCGCAGATCGCGAGTCATCTGGGGCAGGTCAGCTTTCCGACCCTCGCGGTTTCAGCAGGCGTGGTCGTCTGCATTCTGTTAGCGAAGCGCTTCTCGCCGCGTTTGCCGGTGCCTTTGCTGGCGGTGGTGGGTGGCATCGCCGCCAGCGACCTCTACGACTTCGCCGGACACGGGATTTCGATTCTCGGCCCAGTCGCTGGTGGTCTTCCGCCGTTCCGGCTGCCGGTTGCGAGCTGGCACCAGATGGTCGAGCTGCTGCCGGTGGCGGCCTCCTGCTTCGTGATGATCGTCGCCCAGAGCGCGGCCGCCGGGCGCGTGTTTGCGCAGCGCTATCATGAGGAAGTCGATCTGAATGCCGACATTCTCGGGCTGGCGGCGGCCAATACCGTGGCTGCTTTTTCCGGCGCATTCGTGGTGAACGGCAGCCCGACCCAGACCGCCATGGCCGAGCGTGCCGGCACGCGCAGTCAGTTCGGACAACTGGCGTTTGCGGGCGTGGTCGTCGTGGTGCTGCTGTTTTTCAGCCGGTATCTGCAATATCTGCCGCACTGCATCCTCGCCAGCATCGTGTTCACGATTGCGATCGGGCTCATCAATGTGCAAAGCCTGAGGGCGATCCGCCGCGAAACGCCAGGGGAGTTCACGCTGGCCGTGATCACGGCGCTTGCTGTGGTGGTGCTCGGTGTCGAGCATGGGATTCTGTTGGCGGTCGTGCTTTCGTTGCTGCGACACGTGCGGCACAGCTACAGGCCGCATACGATGATGCTGGCACCCGGCGCTGGTGGACGCTGGCAACCGGTGCCGGCGAGGCCGGGCACGCAGACCGCGCCGGGGTTGATCGTCTATCGCTTCGGTGCGGACCTGTTCTATGCCAACGACCATTTCTTCGTCGAAGATGTGCGCGCGCTGATCGGCCAGGCACCGAGCAAGGTGCGCTGGTTCGTCGTGGACGCGAGTGCGATCACGGACCTCGATTATTCGGCAGCACGCTCGTTGAACGATCTGCTCGACCTCCTGAAGCAGCAGAATGTCGAGGTGGTGTTCGCGCGCGTGAACCGCTATCTGCGCTCGGACATGGACCGGCATGGCATTACGGAAGCGGTCAAGGCATCGTGCGTCTTCAGCACGATGCATGAGGCACTGGCTGCGGTGGGCGTGACGCCACAGGTGTCGACGCCGGGAGTGATATAGCGCTGGTTCGGGTTTGGCCGCAGCGTGTGTTTGACGTCGGTTCTCGATGTGCGAGCGCTACTTCGAGAATTCGTCGGGTACTTCGGTGACGCGCCGCTGCGAAATGTGGTTCATCCATTCCGTGTCGCTCACGTTGTCGCGACGCGCTGGCGGCGGTGCGAGTGTTTCATGGCTCGCACGCGCATCCGTTGGCATCGTGATGGTGGCATATTCATCGTGGCCCAGTCTGGCGGGCGCGAATGGCGAGTAGTTGCCGGCTGCCGATGCCCGCGCCAACGACCGGTGCGTGTGGCTTGCATGGGTGAGTCGATGTGACGTGCCCGACGATACTGCGTGACCGGCATGCTGCCTGTTTTTCACAGCCCGCGTAGCGGATGTATGAGCGATATGCCGTCGTGCGTGTTTCGTTTCGCGCAAGCCGTGACGTGTGTGGTCTGTTTCTTCCAGGCGCGGTTGCGAAGCCGTTGGCACGAGTTTTTGTGCGGTGGCCTGGCTGGTGTCGCCATGTCGTGGTACTTGCAGGGGTGCGGATATGCGACCGCCTTTGGCGAGCCCGGGTTGCGGCATCGCTGCAGTGTCCCGTTTCGCATGTTGATGCGACAGATAGGCGATGCCGATGCACGCCAGAATCGCTGCACCCCCGATCGCGCACAAGCTGGCTGCGCGCGTGGCGGAACGGTTTGCAAACGACTGATGTACCGCGGGAAGATCCGCCGCCACGCGTACCGCAGACGAGGCCGCTGGCACACGCTCATCAAGCGCCGTCACGCAGAGTTGCCCTGACGCGGCCGGGGCGGCAGACGGCTGCCCAGGCCGCGTCGATGCCCAGTGACACATTGACCAGATGGTCTCTTCGCGTAGACAGAAGGTTCGCAGCAATGCCCTCAGACCGGCACGCAAGCCGCCTTCCGGAACAAGCAAAGTCCATTCGCCGCCGAAGGGCAGCGGCAGATGACCCGCTGCACCCAGACGCGGCTGGCCGATGCTGCCTTCGACCCAGACGAAAGGGGTGATCGTCGACATGTTCTTGAGTTAAGTCGCATTCCTTTAAAAAAGACGCCCGCAACGTGCGGGCGTTTCATCGGCCACGACCGAGAGATGGTCGTAACGTGCGGGGAACCATCAAGGAATGCTAACGGACTGTGTGACAAGTCTAGTTCAAATTTTCACGGCTGGCTGGAAAAAGACTCGATAAAAGATAAATTTATTCGGACGAAGATTTTAAAAGTCTTGTTTAAGTTTACGACTTTCTTTCATATTCATTTGGCGGAGAGGCTTGCGTGGCGTGGCGTTTCGTCGAATGAAAATATTGATTAAATTAATTCGGTTGTCGAAACCGGAAAAAATGGTTAGTAAAACTTATTTATATTTAATCGCTTCCCTGCGCATAAAAAATTGAGTATCGTGGACTTTCTTTCCGGTGCTGTCTGTCACCAGGAACGTTCCCCCGGGAGATCTTCAATGAAAGTCGCATCGCACGCTACCACGGTCTTTAGATCCGTCATTACAAGTGGTGCCCAATTCGAAGAATACGTCAACGCGATCGGCCGACCGCGCTTTGCCATCAGTTGCGGAGGCGACGATCCAGGCGGGGCCCGGGCCGAGCTCGATGAATGGGTGTTTGCGGATGACGTCGAATGCCTGATGCGGGAGTTCCTGGATTGGGACGCACGCGGCATTCGCATGGAGTTCGATCAACCGGTCACCGGGTATGCAGACGCAGTCGCAAGCTGGACCGTCGTAGGCCTGCCGCCCCACTTCAACGATGCGACATCGAACCTCAATAGCGGGTTGCTAGGCGTGATGTGCAAAGCGATGGGTGCAGAGGGCGCGCGGCGGGCATTCCTCGAATCGGTGTTCAACGACGCGTGGACCTATGATTTCGTGGCGTTGCGCGCGAATCGCTACGACAGCTTTATCGAGGAATGGAAGTCGGATGACGACAAGAACGCCAGGCCCGAACACTATCGGGCGCAGAAGCATTTCGGCGTGGTCGTGGATGCCGGTGGGCTCGGCGTTGGCAGCCGGCCGCTGCAGTACTGGGTGTTTATCGGTGTGGCCAGCGGTAGTTTGACGGCGCAACAACTTGGAGATGCCGGACTGAGCTGGGAGGAACTGATCGGTCAGGCGTGTGTGATCAACGGACTGGGCGAGGTGGAGCGGATCGGCAACCACCGCGTGATCTAGCGATCGACTCAGGTGACGGTGCGCACGAGGGACGTGCCGTCCATGCGTTGCGCTCCCAGCCTGCATGACCAGCCATGTTCTCGCGATCCGGCTGGACTAGTCCTGATCGTCAGTCTCTTCATATGCCGGTTCGAAGAACCGGCTACGGGCCGCCAGAATACAGGCGCCAGCAAGCACAACACATAAAAACGCCACCGTATACGCAAGCGGCTTGCCATGCCACAGGCTGTCGAACCATTGATGAAACTCAGCCACCGCCACCTCGGCCGTGCCCCCGATGCGCTGCAGTTCGAGCAGATATTGCTGGTTGTTGGCGACGCCGTAGATCAGTTCTGCGCTGTCCCTGGCTGGGGCCGCGACATAAATGATGGCGGCACCGATCAGGCCCACCACAAGAATGACCGCACTTGCCACATAAAGACGAATCTGCAACGGCGTGTGCTGTTGCGCTGTGTTCTGCCCGTCCTGTGTTTGCCGACTGCTCATCTCATGTCCGTAGCGCTGCGCTCATGTGGCATCCGCCACAGTAGCGCAAGGCTAACACGCGTTGCACGCGCAGGCCGCGCTTCGTTCGTCTAGCTGCGCGAAGTCAGAAGTTTGAGACCAGCCACGCTAAACACGACGGCGAGTGAGCCGTCTAGCCAGCGCCGGATCGAACCATACACGCGGCGTGCGGTTTCAGTTGAAAACAGCACGGCGTAACTGCTGAATACAAACACGCCAATCGCCATGCAACCGAGTACGACGGGAGCCGTGCGGCCAGCGCCGCCTGCTGCAGGAACGGCGAGCGAGACAATCGACAGCCAGACCAGAATCGCCTTGGGGTTGGTGAGATGCAGCAACAGGCCGCGCACGTAGAGCCGTCGTGAAGATTCGGGCGCACGCGTAGTGCGGGTGATCGGCACCTGCGGCGTGAGGGCCGAGCGGGCCGATTTCCACGCGAGCCAGAGCAGGTACACGCCGCCCACGACGCGGATTGCTACCAGCAGTTGCGAGTAGGTGGCAAGGACCGCAGACAGGCCCAGCGACGCCAGCAGCGCCCACGAGAACGAACCCGACATGACGCCAAGCGCGAAGGCGAAAGCCGACTTGCGGCCTGAACCCATGGCGAGCGACATGATGGCGAGGTTGCTCGGGCCGGGGCTCGCGGTGCCGACAAAGTAGGCGGCGTAGGCGAGCAGGACATTGGCCGACAGGAAGGCGTTGGCAGTCATGGGACGGTTATTCAGGGATAGGTTCGCGGCGGCGACGCGGTGTGGCTAGCCTGGACGGATTAGTCCTCCACGTGGCCGGTCAGTATGCCTGGCTATTCTGCACGACGCCGCCGCTGTTCTCACAGATACAGTTGGGGCCGGCGCGAGCAGCACAATCAGTCTGGGGCCATCACTGGCAAGCCGGCCGCGCCTGTCCCCTGTCTACCGGTTGACGAGCCGCGCGGGGATAAACGCCAGAATCAATACTGCGGACAGTGTCAGCGTACCGGCCACGACGAACAGTCCCGAAGACAACGTGTGGGTGAGCGTCTTCAGCCAGCCGATCACGGCCGGGCTGATGAACCCAGCGAGATTGCCGGTGCAGTTGATCAAGGCGATCCCCGCGGCGGCGCCGGTTCCGCCCAGAAATGCGGTGGGCAGCGCCCAGAACATCGGCAGCGCGGTCACCACGCCCGCTGCGGCGAGCGTGAGTCCGAGCATGGAGAGCGCGGAGCTATCGCCGTTCGTCGCGCAGATGCAGAAGCCGGTGGCAGCGATCAGCGCAGGCAGCACGATATGCCAGCGCCGCTCGCGGGTGCGGTCGGCGTTGCGGCCAACCGCGATCATCGAGATCAGGGCAACGGAATAGGGAATCGTCGTCAGAAGGCCGATCGTGAGCGGGTCGCTGACGCCTGTGGCGCGAATGATAGTGGGTTGCCAGAAGCCCAGTGCGTACGAGCCCATCACGACGCCGAACAGGATCAGGCAGAGCAGCCAGACGCGCGCCGAGGTGAACACCGCGCGCACCGAGCCATGCGTGCGGACGGCCGCATCGGCGTCGATTTCGCTCTGGATCTGGCTCTTCTCGGCGGCGCTGAGCCATGTCGCATCCGCGACGCGATCGTCAAGGTAGCGAAGGATGACGATGCCAAGGACAATCGAAGGCAGCGCTTCGACAACGAAGAGCCATTGCCAGCCATCCAGTCCCCACGTGCCTTGCAACGCGTGCATCAGATAGCCAGACAACGGACCGCCTAGCAGCCCCGATACCGGATTGCCGGCCATCAGCAGCGCAACCATCTTGCCGCGGCGGTGCGACGGGAACCAGTAGGTCAGATAGAGCACCATGCCGGGGAAGAAGCCTGCTTCGGCCACGCCCAGAAAGAAGCGCACCACGTAGAATTCAAGCGGTGTGCTGACCCATGCGTTGGCCATCGACAGCAGCGCCCACGTGACCATGATGCGGGCAATCCAGCGTCTCGCGCCGAGCTTGTGCAGCAACAAATTGCTTGGCACTTCGAACAGAAAATAGCCAATGAAGAAGAGGCCGGCGCCGAGTCCGTACGCTGCCTCGCTCAGATGCAGGCCGTTGAGCATCTGCAGCTTCGCAAAGCCGACGTTGACGCGGTCCAGATAAGCAACCACGTAGCCGATAAACAGCAGCGGCATGAAGCGGAAGGCGACGCGCCGGAACAGCAGATCGGCCGGGTCGGCCTCGAGCGCGGGGGAAAGCGAGGTACGGGTGAACAAAGCGTGTCTCCTGACCCGTCACGCGGGTTGTTTTAGTGAGCGTGCGGGCGAATTATTGTGTGGCGCAGCGCCAATCTGCGCAGCACCGTTCGCTGTCCGGCGCAGCGGTCTCCCGGCTTTTAACGCTCGGCGAGCGAGGCCGCGCCGGGGATCTCAAAGCCTATCTGCGACAGCCCCGTCTGCAGGTCGTGGCGCTGCCCGGCGTCGAGTTCGACGAGCGGCGGCCGCATCGCGGCCCATCCTTCGTCGCCCGATTGCCACGCAATCGCGGCCTTCATGGCGGCGATCATCGGAAAGCGCTGAAACACGGCGCGTGTGGTGTCGAGTCGTTGCTGTTGCTGCGGAGCGTCGGCGTCGCGCCAGTGGGAGGCGAGGTGTGCGATTGCCGTGGAATTGACGTTGCCGGTCGCCGTGATGCAGCCCGCGCCGCCGCCTTTCAGCGTGGCGAGCAGGAAGGTCTCGCTGCCGGCGAACACGTCGAAGCCTTCCGGCTGGAATTCGCTCAGCATGCCGGCGGTGTTGTTCCAGTCGCCCGAACTGTCCTTTATGCCCGCCACTACGCCCGGATAACGCTTGAGCAGGCGCTCGATCAGGCCGAAGCTGAGCCCCACCTGAGAGACCTGTGGGATGTGATACAGGTAGACCCGCAAGCGCGCATCGGCCACCGTATCGATCACCTGAGCGAAGCTGCGAAACAGGCCTTCGTCGCTCACGCCTTTGTAGTAGAAGGGCGGCAGCATCAGCACCCCGGCGCAGCCGCTTTCCACTGCATGGCGCGTCAGTTCGATGGTGTCGGGCAGCGCGCAGGCGCCGGTGCCCGGCATCATGCGCGCTGCCGGCAAGCCGGCGTCGAGCAGGGCGTCGAGCAACTGGCGCTTTTCCGGCACGCTGAGCGAGTTGGCTTCCGAGTTCGTGCCGAATGCGGCCAGCCCCAGGCCCTGACTGAGCAGCGCGCGGCAGTGTTTGACGAAGCGTCCCACCGAGGCTGAGCCGTCCGCGTTGAACGGTGTCAGGACCGGCGCCAGGACGCCACGCAGGCCTGCGCCATGCGAAGCCTGGCCCTGGGTGGCCGGCGGCGTTTGCGTGGCTGGCAGGACATCAGTGGGGATGCTCATGGGACGTGTCTCCTTCGGTTTCCGTTTGGCCGGCCTGCCTGGCCGGACCTCGTTTGTCTCGGCGCGATAGGCCCGTGATGGGCCGGGCTGCGACAGGCTGGCTGTGGCACCCATGCCGGGCATTCAGGTGCCAATGCAGTATTGCGTGCCCGCAAACGACGAAGAAGAGTGGCGCGGTTGCTTCAAACGTTAATTATTTTTGTGTTTGCCTTCGTTTTTTCGTGTTCTGGCTTATGTGTTCGCCGTAAACGGCCGGATACGGCCCCCGGCGTGGCCTAAGCCTTGGGTTGGCTCGCGGCCGGCGCCCCCGGTGCTTCGAGCCCCAGATCCATCGCCGTCTGCAGGAACGCCTGCACCAGCCGCATGCGCGCCGACGAACGTCCCCACAGCAGACCCACCACGCGTTTCGGGAACGCATGCGGCAGCGGCCACTTGGCGAGCGCCAGGCCGCCAAAACGGGTCATCAGCCAGTCCGGCACCAGCGACACGCCAAGGCCCCGGTCGACCATCACCGCAATCGCATCGAGCCCGTCCAGTTCGCAGCGTTGATGCGGCTTGATGCCATGCTGATGCAAGTAGCCGTCGGCGAGCTGACCGCCTACCACGTTGCGGTCGTAGCGCAGGAATGGCTGGCTGCGCAGTGCTTCGTGCACATCGCTCACCTGCATCGAAGCTGGCGTGAGCAACACCAGCGGTTCTTCACGAAACGTATGCCAGTCGCAGCTTTTGGGCAGATCGAAGAGCGGCTGAACCAGCACTGCGGCATCCAGATCGCCATTGACGACCTTGCGGTACAGATCGACCGAGGTGCCCGGCTCCAGATAGATATCCATCTGCGGATGCCGCGCGAGCAGTTTGCCGAGCACATCAGGGATCAGGCTCGTCATCATGGTGGGCGTGCCGCCCAGGCGGAGTTCGCCGGCCAGCTCCGAAGCGTCGTTCAGATCCGACTTCAGATCGCGGATGTCGTGCAGGACGGCGCGCGCCCGCTCGAGAATGCGCTCGCCGGCTTCGGTCGTTCCGACCGTGCGGCCCGAACGGCGCACGAGTTTGGCCCCCAGCTCTTCTTCGAGCATCTTGACGCGTTGCGCCACCGCGGCAGGCGTCAGATCGAGCCTGCGGGCGGCTTCCGCAATCGAGCCCAACTCGACCACGTAGACAAAGCTTTGCAGATAGCGCGAGTCCATCGAATAAAACTTTTATCTTTTGAAGAAGCCAAAGCATACTGTTTTTGATGCCTCACGGCTATCACACTGCGTTCATGCCAGATCCGCGCAACACGTGGACCGGTACCCAAAAAATGGAGGAGTGTTGAAATGCCCAGAATTGAATCAGTGTCGGTCTGCGCAGCCGGCGTCCCGCTCGATCGCGTCACATCGTTTGCCACCCGTACTGTGTCCACCCGCCACTATGGCCTCGTGAAGGTGCGTTCGAGCGACGGCGTCGAGGGCATTGGCTTTTGCTACGTGGGCAGTGCGGGCGGTGAGCTGCTGCGTATCGCGGTGGAGCAGTTGCTGGCACCGGTACTGATCGGTAAGGACTCTTATGCAGTGGAGGGCCTGTGGCAGGCGATGTACCAGGAGGCGCTGCTGCAGGGGCGCGCCGGGACGGTAATGCGTGCCATCAGTATTCTCGATACGGCGCTGTGGGATCTGAATGCGCGCACGCACGGCGTGCCGCTGCACAAATACCTCGGCGCCAACGAACTCGAAACTGTGCCGGCCTACGCGAGCGGTGGCTATTATCTGGAGGGCAAGACGCCGGAAATGCTCGGTGAGGAGATGGCGGGCTACGTCGAACTGGGCTTCAAGGCCGTCAAGATGAAGGGCGGACGTCTCTCGCCGCGCGAAGAGGAGGCGCGGGTGAGGGCGGCACGCGAGGCGGTTGGTCCGGACGTCGAACTGATGATCGACATCAACAATGGCTGGGCGGATGTCACGCAAGCGCTGCAGCACGTGCGTCGCATCGAGCAGTTCGATCCGTACTTTATTGAAGAGCCGTTTTCACCGGACGACATCGACAATCATGCGCGTCTCGCCAGGCTCACGCGCGTGCCGGTTGCCACTGGCGAGATCGGTTACGGCCGCTGGTACCACAAGGAACTGCTCGACAAGGGCGGTGCGGCGATCCTGCAGTCGGATGCGCTGGTGTGCGGCGGCATTACCGAGTGGCGTCGCATCGCGGCGACTGCGGCGAGCTATGGGGTTGTGATGTGCCCTCACTGGTTCCACGATGCGCATGCGCCGCTTGTGGCGGCCACGCCGAATGCCCGGTACGTGGAGTACTTCTGGGACGATCAGGTGCTTAACTTCCGTCGTTTGATCGACCGGCAACTCGAGCACAAGAACGGCAGGATCATCTTGCATCAGACGCCTGGGCTAGGCTTCGACTTCGATGAAAAGGCGGTGGCGAAGTATGGGAAGTGGAGTGTGGTGAAGTAGGCGCCCGGTGCGGGCTGAACTGCGCTGGCAATCGCGTCGGCCCCCGCGGCCTGTCTAGCTGCCTTTCCGGAGAGACGAAAAGAACGGCACAACAGATCTGTTGTGCCGTTCTTGTTTAACACAACACAAATGTTGTATTATTGCCGTAACTTGTAAACGAGAGGAGGTTTATGAGTTATAGCGAGTTCAGGCGGTGGCTAAAAAACTAGGTGCCGAATTCGAACCCGCCAAAGGTAGCCACTTCCGGGTAACGCTCAATGGCAAGACCACGATTTTTCCGGACCATGGCAAGAAGGAAATAGGAACTGGGTTAGTTGAGCAGATCAAGAAGCAACTTGGTATCAAGTGAGGTGACGGCCCCGGCGAAGGTTTTTTTCACAACTGTTCCGTGAGGTGGGCCAAAAGGTTGTTGTATGCATAGATGTGTGACTCACACTTCTATCAATGGATGTGATAACCAGGAGAATCAAATCGCCATGCTGTCTTATCCTGTGAAACTGGAGCTGGATACGAACGACACGTACCTGGTGACCTTCCCGGATATCCCCGAAGCTGTATCGGTCGGAGACGATAAAGACGAGGCGCTGCTTAACGCGCTGGACGCACTGGAAAGCGCCATCGAGATTTACTTCGATGAGAAGCGGGAAATTCCTGCTCCCTCAAAGCCGAAGAAAGGACAAGCAGTTGTGACGTTGCCGGCACTCGTCGTCTCCAAGGTTTTGCTTGCCAACGAGATGATGCGCCAAGGGATCAGGAAATCGGAACTTGCACGTCGTCTGGACGTACACATGCCGCAGGTCGATCGGTTACTCGATCCGCGTCACTCGTCCAAACTCGACGCCATTGAAGCGGCGTTTAACAAGCTGGGCAAGCGACTGGAAGTGTCTATCGTCTGACGAGAGCGATACGAGATTCGTCCCCGGAGTGCGTTCGTGCCTCCGGGGACTTTGTATTTGCGGTCGAGTTGCCCCGGATTATCCCAGAGCCGTAACCCGCCGCGCCCGGCGCCGCAAATACAGATTGTTGAGAACCAGCGCGGCGCCGGTCATGCAGGCACCGGCAATCTGCACCGGCGTGGCGATCACGCCGGTCAACGCCGAGACGATAAACGTCGTGAGCGGCACGACGTCCATGAAAAGCACCCCGTTCAATGGCGTCAAGATCCGGTTGCCGAGATTCCAGCTGAGGATGCCGATAAAGCCCGCGCCAAGTCCCATATACAGCAGATGCGGTGTGATCGCGCCCACCGCCGCGAGCCGCGGCACCGCGATCGCGTGCACGGCAAAGAGCGCGAGGTTGAGTGCGATGATCGTGGTGAGGCCAAGCCAGATCGTCAGCGTCGTGTATCTGAGCGGCGACCACTGCTTGAAAAACGTCGCACCGAACGTGTAGATCACCCAGCAGAGCGCGCCGGCCACGATGAGTGCGTCGGCCGCGTAATGCTGTGGTTCGTGCAGCAGCCCGCCGATATCCCCCTTGGTCACCACCAGTGCGACACCGCAAAACGACAGCAGAATGAACAGAAAGGAATAGACCGGCGGCAACACGCGCCGGACTACCGAATTGACGAGCAGCCCGAGCATGGGCTGGGTGGCCATCATGATCGACGCGGTGAGCGCGCCATCGCGTCCTGCCAGTTGCTGGCCGAGAAAGACGAATGCGCCAAAACCCGCGAAACCGATCGAACCAAGCAGCCACGCGAGCACGACCGGCTCGCCTTGCAGACGAAAAGCGGCGCTGCCTTCCTTGCGGTGCAGCAGCATCAGAAACGCTGCTCCCGCAACCAGATAGCGCAGCGACGTGAAGGAGAACGGATCGATGCGAGTGAGCGCACTCGTCATCACCGGGAACATCAGTCCGAAGGACACCGTTGCGACGAGACAGCAAAACAGGCCTTTCGCATAGCTGCCATATGCGGCGACGAGTGGGCCTGGCGCGGCTGCAGCGCTGGATTCATGATTCACGGCGACGGACGGTTCGAGTGCTTTATTCATGAATGAATGGTCAAAAATAGATAAAGACGAGCCGCCGTGGCGTCTTCGCCGTGGAACTGTCCGTGTCCATACGTCTTATCTGAACGCTGTTATTTCGTGGCGTTTTACTTAGAAAACCCCGCAAGCGGCCACGTTCTGAACCGCATGCACCAATAAGCCCATCGGCCCAACACTGGTCCCAATATTATGACTGAACGTTCAATAATACAAGGCAAGTTTCGAAGCCATAGAGGAAATCACAGCCACCACGATGCACACCGTTCGCAACCCCGCGCAGACCGCCCGGGTGGGAGCACACCCGATGCTCGTCGTCACACGGACAGGCTATGCTGACCACGTTTTTGCTCGCCCGTCAGGCCGGCAGAATCAGCCGTCGACACCCGTCAGCTTACGTTCTCCTTCCTGACAGATTTGCCATTTTGGCGCCATGCAGACGTTGGTGCCAACCAACTAGCATAGGCTCAGATTTACCGTGGGACATGTGTGGCTTCGCCGGTCAGCGGGGGCGACCGGTTTGGCATTGCGTCCGCTAGCGTTGCGGCACGCGGCGTTCATCCGTTTGTGATTCGCCCGGATGTCATGCGTGCACGTCACCGTTGATCCGGCGTGAACGTAACGCGTACGACGCGTACGTTCAGGTCACGGCGACTTCTCATCCTTTCCAGAATTCTTTCGGGCGCGTTTCAATGTGGATTGTCAACGTTGCGCTAAAGCGGCCATACACGTTCATCGTGATGGCTATTCTGATCCTGCTGGCGACGCCGTTCGTGCTGTTGACGACGCCAGTCGACGTGTTGCCGGAAATCAATATTCCGGTCGTCAGCATCATCTGGAGCTACACGGGTCTGTCGGCCGAAGACATGGCCAACCGGATCACCTCCGTCAATGAGCGGAGTCTGACGACGACGGTGAACGACATCGAGCACATCGAGTCGCAATCGCTCGCCGGCATCACGATCATCAAGCTGTTCCTGCAGCCGAACGCCAACATTCAAACCGCCATCGCCCAGACGGTTGCGGTCGAACAGGCGCAGTTGAAGCAGATGCCGCCGGGCGCCACGCCGCCGCTGGTGATCAGCTATTCGGCCTCGAGTATTCCGGTGATCCAGCTCGGCCTGTCGAGTCCGAAAGAGTCGGAGCAGGATCTCAACGACGTCGCGCTCAACTTCCTGCGTCCGCAACTCGTGACGATCCCAGGGGCAGCCGTGCCTTACCCCTACGGCGGTAAAACACGGCTCGTTTCAGTCGACCTGGACACGCGCGCCTTGCTCGCAAAAGGCATGACGCCTTCCGATGTGGTGAATGCCTTTAACGCGCAGAACCTGATTTTGCCGACCGGCACGGCCAAGATCGGGCCCAAGGAATACACCGTCAACATGAACGGGTCGCCCGCCACGATCGCGGGCCTCAACGACATGCCGGTGCGCACGCTCAATGGCGCGACCACCTATCTGCGAGAGGTCGCGCATGTGCGCGACGGCTACTCTCCTCAGACCAATATCGTGCGCCAGGATGGCCATCGCGGCGTGCTGATGTCGGTGCTCAAGACCGGCAGTGCCTCGACACTGGCGATCGTCGATTCGTTGAAGGCGCTGCTGCCCACCGCGCGCGCCGCCTTGCCGCCTGACCTTGACGTCAAGGCGCTGTTCGACCAGTCGGTGTTCGTGAAGGCGGCGGTGCAGGGCGTGATCCGCGAAGCGCTCGTTGCGGCCGCGCTGACCGCAGCGATGATCCTGCTGTTTCTCGGCAACTGGCGAAGCACCTGCATTATTGCGGTGTCAATTCCTCTGTCGATTCTCACCTCGCTAATCGTCCTGCATGCGTTAGGCCAGACGATCAACATCATGACGCTGGGCGGCCTTGCGTTGGCGGTCGGGATTCTGGTGGACGACGCCACGGTGACAATCGAGAACATCGAACGGCACCTGCATATGGGCACGGATCTGCACGAGGCGATTCTCGAAGGTGCCGGCGAAATCGCGGTGCCTGCGCTCGTCTCCACGCTGTGTATCTGTATCGTGTTCGTGCCGATGTTCTTCCTGACGGGCGTGGCGAAATACCTGTTCGTGCCGCTTGCCGAAGCCGTGGTGTTCGCGATGATCGCGTCGTACATCCTCTCGCGTACGCTCGTGCCGACGCTCGCCATGCTGCTGATGGGTCACGCGCACGCGCCGAAAGCGGGCAGCAAGCCGAATCTGTTCATGCGGCTCTACCATCGCTTCGACGCCGGCTTCGAGCGCATGCGTGCAGCTTATATCGTCATCCTGAGTACCGTGCTGGTACGTCGCGGCAGGTTCGGCACCATCTTCCTCGGTTTCTGCATAGTTTCGATGGGCCTGGTGTTCGTGCTCGGCGAAGATTTCTTCCCGGCGGTCGATGCCGGCGATATCCGTCTGCACATGCGCGCACCGACCGGCACGCGGATTGAAGAAACCGCGCGTCTTGCCGATGAAGTGGAAAAGGTTGTACGTGAAGTGGTGCCGCAGAAAGAACTGGTGACGATTCTCGACAACCTGGGGTTGCCGTATAGCGGTATCAACCTATCCTATAGCAATTCCGGCACGATCGGCACGCTGGACGGCGAGATTCAGGTGGCGCTTAACAAGGACCACAAGCCTACCCAGACCTATGTCGACAAGCTGCGCCAGATCCTGCCGCAGCGCTTTCCGGGCGTGGAATTTTTCTTCCAGCCGGCCGACATCGTGACGCAGATCCTGAACTTCGGGTTGCCTGCCGCCATCGATGTGCAGGTTGTCGGCAACGACCAGCAAGGCAACTTCGACGTGGCGCGTAAGCTCTACAAGCAGGTGAGGCTGATTCCCGGCACGGTGGACACGCACATCCAGCAACTGGTCGACGAGCCGGTGATCAATCTGGACATGGATCGCACCCGCTTGCAGCAGTTGAACCTCAACGCCAACAATGTGGCGCAGAACGTGCTCATCTCATTGTCGGGCAGCACGCAGACATCGCCGAGCTTCTGGTTCAACAACAAGAACGGCGTCGAGTACAGCGTGGCGATACAGACGCCGCAGTACGACATCTCGTCGATCGATCAGTTGTTGCGCACGCCGGTGTCGGCGACGGCCAACGGGCCGACGCAACTGCTCGGCAACCTGGTGCGGGTCGGGCCGCAAACGCAGTTCGCACTCGTGTCGCACTACAACATCCGGCCGGTGATCGACCTGTATGTGAGTGTCGAAAAACGCGACCTTGGCAGCGTCGCGGCGCAGGTGAACAAGCTGGTGGAGCAGGCCCGTGCGACGCTGCCTCGCGGCAGCCAGATCGTGGTGCGCGGCCAGGTGCAGACCATGCGCACGTCGTTCTTCGGTTTGGGCGTGGGCGTTGCGATGGCCATCGTGCTGGTGTATCTGCTGATCGTCGTGAACTTCCAGTCGTGGGTCGATCCGCTGATCATCATTAGCGCGTTGCCGGCGGCTTTGGCGGGGATCATGTGGATGCTGTTCCTCACCGGCACGCACCTGAGCGTGCCGGCGTTGACCGGCGCCATCATGACCATGGGCGTGGCGACTGCGAACAGTATTCTGATGGTGTCGTTCGCGCGGCAGCGCCTGCACGCCGGCGCGCCGCCGCTGACCGCGGCGCTCGAGGCAGGGGCGAGCCGGATCCGCCCGGTGCTGATGACGGCCTTCGCCATGATTATCGGCATGATTCCGATGGCGCTGGGTCTCGGCGAAGGGGCGGAGCAGAATGCGCCGCTTGGCCGTGCGGTGATCGGCGGCCTGCTGTTTGCAACGATTTCAACGCTCTTTTTTGTGCCGCTGGTTTTTGCGGCGATCCATACGCGCCTCGCTCGCCGTAACGGTGGCGCGCATGGCGAGCAGGGCCCCGACGACGGCGCTAGCGCCGGCGATGGCAAGCACGCGTAACGTTAAATGACGGCTGACTGAGATGACCGAAAAAACTCATGCTTCGCTAGCAATCCCCGCGCGGGACACTGAGGATGGGCACGCTTTGCCGCCCCGCCACCAGGAATGGAAACGCGCCAAGATCGCGATCTGGATCGTGCTCGTGCTGCTTGCGCTCGGTGCCTTGCGCACCGTGGTGGCGGACATTCTGCAAAACCGTTCGGTGGCCGAAACGACCCAGCAGAACGCGTTGCAATACGTGAACGTGGTGACGCCCAAGCAGGCCGACGGCAGCGGTAATACGCTGCTGCCGGGTACGCTGCGCGGCTATGTCGAATCGCCGATCTTCGCGCGCGCCACCGGTTATCTGCTGCACTGGTACGTCGATATCGGCGCGCACGTGAAGGCGGGGCAGTTGCTGGCCGATCTCGACACGCCGGAAATCGACCAGGAACTGCAGCAGGCCAAGGCACAGCGCGATCAGATCAACTCGAGCCTTGGCCTCGCCAAGAGTTCATACGAGCGCTGGCAGCAGCTGCGCACGCGCGATGCGGTCTCGCAACAGGAACTGGACGAGCGGCAGAGCACTTATACGCAGGACGTGGCGAATCTCGCCGCGGCAGACGCCAACGTGCGGCGCCTGAACCAGCTCGAATCGTTCAAGCGGATCGTGGCGCCGTTCGACGGCGTGGTGACGCAGCGTAACGTGGATGTCGGCGACCTGATCGATGCCGGCAGCGGCACGAGCCGCGCATTGTTCGCGCTGGCACAGTCCGATCCGCTGCGCGTCTATGTGCAGATGCCGCAGGCTTACTCGCAGAACGTGAAAGTCGGCCAGGAGGTCGTGGTGACCCAGGCCGAATTGCCGGGTAAGCAGTTCCACGGCACCATCACGCACATCGCCGGTGCGATCGACGTGCCGACCCGTTCGTTGCAGATCGAAGTGCGTCTGCCGAATGCGGACGGCGCGCTGCGCCCGGGCGCCTATGTGCAGGTCGCTGTGCCGTCGACGACGCATGCCAATATCCTCGTGCCGGGCAATGCGTTGCTGTTCCGCGCACAAGGTACGCAGATGGCCGTCGTCGACAGTAACGGTATCGTGCATCTGCGCAAGGTCGTGATTGCGCAGGATCTCGGCAACACGCTCGAAATCGAGAGCGGCATCGAGCCGACCGACAAGATCATCATCAACCCGAGCGATTCGATTGCCGATGGCGATCACGTGCAAGTCCAGCAGCCGTCGGCCACCAACAAGGGGGCGGCGTGATGCGCGGGTGCCCGATCGCCGTGCCGCCGCTGCGCATGATGGCTGCGGCTGTGGGGGCTGCGCTGCTGGCAGCCTGCACAGTGGGCCCCGATTATCATCAGCCGCATGCCGATGCGCCGCCTGAGTGGCGCACCGACTCGTACTGGCACGTGGCGGAGCCGTCGCACGCGCCGATGGATCTGACCTGGTGGATGAGCTTTAACGACACCGCGCTCAATACGCTGGAAGGCCAGGCGCTCGACCAGAACCAGACACTCGCCGCTGCGGTCGCGCATTACGAGCAAGCCAAGGCGACGCTCGCGAATACCGCGGCGCAGGAAATACCCGAGGTCGATCTCGGCGGCCAGGCGGAGCGGTTGAAGATCTCGAAGAACCGTCCGGTCACTACCTATTCGACGCCGAACCAGTCGACTGTGCAGAACGGCCTGATTGTCGGACCGCAAATCGACTACGACACGGACCTGTTCGGCCGGATCCGTCGCGAGGTGGAAGGGGCCAAGGCCTCCGCCGAGCAGTCAGCCGACGATCTCGCCAATGCGCGACTCGTGCTGACGACTGATCTCGCCAGCGACTACTACTCGTTGCGCGAACTCGACGCCGAGATCGACGTGTTGAACCGCTCCGTGGTCCTGCAGCAGAAAGCGCTCGACTACGTGACTGCGGAACACGATCTGGGCTCGGTGTCCGGGCTCGACGTGCTGCAGCAGAAGTCGGAGCTGGATTCAACCCAGGTGCAGGCGCAACTGCTGCTCGTGCAACGGGCGCAGTTCGAGCATGCGATTGCCGCGCTGGTCGGCGTGCCGGCGCCGCAATTCTCGATCGAGCCCAAGGTGATCGAGACGAAGGTGCCCGAAATTCCGCTAGGTGTGCCAAGCGATGTGCTGCAACGGCGCCCGGACGTGGCCTCGGCGGAGCGTGCGATGGCTGCGGCGAATGCGCAGATCGGCGTCGCCAAGGCGGCGTTTTTCCCGACGCTGACGCTCACGCCGAGTATCGGCTGGCAGAGTACTAATTTCGCCGATCTGCTGAGCGCGCCCAGTCTGATGTGGACGCTCGGCGCGGCTGTTTCGCAGGTGGTATTCGACGGCGGGCGCCGCTCGGCGAACGTCAAGTTCGCGAGCGAAGGCTATCAGCAGGCCGAGGCGAATTACCGTCAGACCGTGTTGACCGCGTTCCAGCAGGTGCAGGATGGGGTGACCGGCCTGTCGGTGCTGGATGGCGCGTCCAGACAGTCGCATCAGGCCGTGGTCGATGCGCAGAGCCTGCTGTCGCTCGCCAACGACCGCTATTCGGGCGGCCTCGTCGCCTATCTGGACGTCATCACCGCGCAGCAGTCGCTGCTGACGAGCGAGCGTCAGGATGTGCAGATTCACGGCCAGCAGATGACCATGTCGGTCTCGCTGGTAAAGGCATTGGGCGGCGGCTGGGATGTCAGCCAGCCAGTCACGGACAAGCAGGCAATGAACAACCATCCGAACTGACAATTGCCAGGTACGTACCCGGCATGGACCGGGCATGACCAGGAAAAAGGGGGGAGTGCCCGTCTCGCGCACGGGAAAACGGGGCGTTTCGTATAATGTAAGGAATTAGGGGGCGTGAATGAAACTGCTCATCGTCGAAGATGAACACAAGGTGGTGGACTACCTGCGCTCGGGTTTGACCGAGCAGGGCTGGGTGGTCGACATTGCGCTCGATGGCGAAGAGGGCATGCATCTGGCCACCGAGTTCGACTACGACGTGATCGTCCTCGATGTGATGCTGCCCAAGCGCGACGGCTTCAGCGTGCTCAAGGCGCTGCGTATGCGCAAGTCCACACCGGTCATCATGCTGACCGCACGCGATCATATCAACGACCGCGTGCGCGGTCTGCGCGAAGGAGCGGACGACTATCTGACCAAACCGTTTTCGTTTCTCGAACTCGTGGAGCGCCTGCATGCTCTCGCGCGCCGCACCCGTTCGCAGGAATCGACGCTGATTTCGGTCGGCGATCTGTTTGTCGATCTGATTGGCCGGCGCGCCACGCGCGACGGCGTGCGCCTCGACCTCACCGCCAAGGAATTCCAGCTGCTGAGCGTGCTGGCACGCCGCCAGGGGGATATCCTGTCGAAGACGGCGATTACCGAACTGGTCTGGGACGTCAACTTCGATAGTCATACGAACGTTGTCGAAACCGCCATCAAGCGCCTGCGCGCCAAACTGGACGGTCCATTTCGCACCAAGCTTCTGCATACGGTGCGCGGCATGGGTTATGTGCTCGAGGTACGGGAGGAGGCAGAATTGCTATGACCCGCTCAATTAACCGCTCGATTGCGCGCCGCCTTGCGATGATGTTTGCCCTCGTCGCATTGTCGGTGTTCACGCTGGTCGGCTCGGGCCTGTTTCTCGTGATGCGTTCGCAGCTGGATCACCATTTGCGCGAGTCGCTCGACGACCGCATGGAGATCGCGAAGATCATCGTGTACCACTCGGTTACGCTGGATAAATGGCGGATGGCGCGCGAGAAGCTGACCGATATGTCGCCGCGCGACGGTGCGACGATGTACTCGGTTTCTAGCGACGATCCGGATTTCCACTACGGTGCGCCGGTTCAGGGGCGCGTCACCGATAGCTGGGCAGGCGGTTACACGCGGGTCGAGCCCGTGGCGGGCGGGCCGGCCATGCTGACGCGCACGCTGGTGGTGCCGCCAGCGGGCGTGCGGCCAGCGGTGCAACTGCAGGTGGCGGCAAGTTGTCAGCCGAATGTGCGCACCATGCGGGCCTTCGGTGCCGCGCTGACCGCGCTGTCTACCTTGGGCAGTCTTGCGGTGCTGCTCCTCAGTTATTCGGTCACGCGTATCGGTCTCGCGCCGCTCAGGCGTCTGACCAAGGACGCCTCCGAGGTCAGTCCAAACAATCGTTCGCAGCGCCTGAATACGGCGGCGCTGCCGCATGAACTGAACGATCTGGCTCACTCCTTTAACGGCGCACTGGAGCGGCTCGACGGCGCTTACGGGCGGCTCGAGTCGTTCAATGCCGACGTGGCCCATGAACTGCGCACGCCGGTGACGATTCTGATCGGTCAAACCGAGGTTGCGTTGACACGCAACCGTTCCGTGGAAGATCTGCGTCACACGCTGCAGTCGAATCTGGAAGAGTTCGAACGCATGCGCGGGATCATCAACGACATGCTGTTTCTTGCGCGGGCCGATCAGGGCGAGCGCGCCACGGGGCTCGTCGAAGTGTCGCTCGCCGCGGAAGTGGCGCGCACGCTGGAGTTTCTCGAGATTCCGTTCGACGAGGCACAGGTGCGCGCCGTGTCGCGCGGCGATGCGTTTGCGCCGGTCAACCGTTCGCTGTTCGGCCGCGCCTGTACCAATCTGCTGATGAATGCGATCCAGCACTGCGCGCCCGGCGACACGGTCACGGTGACGATTTCGCGCCAGGACGGTCAGGTGCGCATCGCGGTGGCGAATCCAGGTCAGGCGATCGATCCGTCGAGACTGGATCATCTGTTCGACCGCTTCTACCGGGCGGAAGAGTCGCGCACGAATAGCCGCGAGAATCACGGCCTCGGTCTTGCGATCGTCAAGGCGATCGCCGAGATGCACCGCGGCAAGGTGTCGGTCGAGAGCGCGAACGGCGTCAACATGTTCGCGTTTTCAGTCGATGCGCCGTGGGTCGACGTACAGTCGGAGCAGGAAGTGCAAACGGTACGCGAACCCGTTATGACCGTCGAGCGCAACAACGTCGTGAGCGGTCACGGCGTGACGCCTGAGCCGGCCCCGGCTGGGCGTTGACAGGCGGCAGGTGACTCGGATGAACAGGCCTGCGCGATAGCGTCAGGCCCTGAGTTGTCGGCCGCGCCAGCGTGCGCTATGGCTTTTCGATTCGCGGCAAGGCCTTCACGGCAACCAGCGCCACCATGGCCATCACTGGAAACACCAGCGCGCTGGCTTCAGCGTGCGCGGCGCTCGCGTGCCGCCTTGGCCAGAGTGTCCAGTACGGGCTCGGTCTGCACCCAGCTCAGACACGCATCGGTGATCGACACGCCGCAGCGCAGCGGCACGCCCGGCTTCAGATCCTGGCGGCCTTCCTCCAGATTGCTCTCGATCATCACGCCGATGATGCGCTTTTCGCCTTGCCTGAGCTGCTGCGCCAGGTCTTGCGCCACTTCGATCTGTCGCAGATGCGACTTGCCCGAATTGGCATGCGAGCAGTCGATCATGACCTGCTCGCGCAAGCCCGCCTTTCTGAGCGCCGCGCAACTCTCTTCCACTGAGGCGCTGTCGTAGTTCGGCCCTTTCTTGCCGCCACGCAGAATCACGTGCGCGTCGTCGTTGCCGCGCGTTTCGAAGATCGCCGCCATGCCCATTTTGGTCATGCCCATGAACGCGTGGCTGGCTCGTGCCGCCACGATCGCGTCTGCGGCGATCTGCACGCCGCCATCGGTGCCGTTCTTGAAGCCGATCGGGCAGCTCATGCCCGAAGCAAGCTGACGGTGGCTCGGGCTCTCGGTAGTGCGTGCGCCAATTGCGCCCCACGCCACGAGATCGGCGATGTATTGCGGGCTCAGCAGGTCGAGGAATTCGGTGGCGGTGGGCAAACCGAGTTCGCTGATTTCCAGCAGCAGCTGACGCGCCCGGCGCAGCCCCTCGTTGATGCGGAAACTGCCGTCGAGACGCGGGTCGTTGATATAGCCTTTCCAGCCCACCGTGGTGCGCGGTTTTTCGAAGTACACGCGCATCACGATCAGCAGGTCTTCGCTCAGCGCATCCGCGGCGTGCTTGAGGCGGCGCGCGTAGTCGAGCGCCTGGTCGTGGTCGTGGATCGAACACGGGCCGACCACTACCACCAGCCGGTCGTCGCGACCGTGCAGGATGTCGGCAATGGCCACGCGGCTTTGCTCGACGAGCGTTTGCACGCCCAGCGGTACCGGCAGCTCGTCCTGCAGCAGTGCCGGTGAAATGAGCGGGCGTACCGCGCCGATCCGCACGTCGTCGATACGGGTCGTGTCCTGGGTCGGGTCGGCCACACCGACTTCGCGGTCATGTAAAGGATTGTCGATGCTGCTCAAAATGCTCTCCTGAAGGCACGGTCGTAGCCCTCGATTATCGCACTCGCCGCGCGTGCCGCGCTCGCTGGGCGGTTAGTGGCCGTCCCGCATGCTAAACGGAACAGGATCGATATGATCTTTTTTGAAAAAAGTACTATTGTGGCGGACAACTTCAAGAGCGCGACAGTGAGCCATGGCGGCAGGCTGTCGACCCGGGCATGCAGGGAGGCAGGCAGTGACGGATCTGATGAAAGCGTTGTTGGGCGGCGGCGGTCAATTGAGGCGGAAAATCGTCGGGCTATACGGCTTCCTGGTGGTGTTCAACATCGCCGCCTGGCTATGGGCGTTCATCGCGTTTCACCACTATCCGCTGCTGATGGGTACGAGCCTGCTGGCCTATTCGTTCGGCTTGCGGCATGCGGTGGATGCCGATCACATCGCGGCCATCGACAACGTGACGCGCAAGCTGATGCAGGCCGGCAAGCGGCCGGTCAGCATCGGGCTGATGTTTTCGCTCGGGCATTCCACGATCGTGGTGCTGGCCTCGGCCGGCATCGCCGCCACGGCCCTGGCGCTGCAAAGCCGGATGGATGGGCTCAAGGAAATCGGTGCGGTGATCGGCACGATCGTCTCGACACTGTTCCTGTTCGCGATTGCGCTGATGAACCTGGTGATCCTGCGCTCGGTGATCCGCGCGTTTCGCCGCGTGCGCAACGGGGAGCCCTACAACGACGAAGACTTCGATCTGCTGCTGAACAACCGCGGTTTTCTTGCACGCATTTTCCGCCCGCTGTTCCGTCTGATCACGAAAAGCTGGCATATGTACCTGCTGGGTTTTCTGTTCGGGCTTGGCTTCGATACTGCAACCGAGGTCGGTTTGCTGGGCATTTCCGCGGCGAGCGCGGCGCAGGGGCTGCCGATCTGGTCGATCCTGGTGTTTCCGGTGCTGTTCACTGCGGGCATGACGCTGATCGATTCGACCGACAGCATCCTGATGCTGGGCGCCTATGGCTGGGCCTTCGTCAAGCCGATCCGCAAGCTCTACTACAACATCACCATCACCACGATCTCGGTCGTCGTGGCGCTGCTGGTGGGTGGGATCGAAGGGCTTGGGTTGCTCGCCGACCAGCTGCATCTGTCGGGCGCGTTCTGGGGTTTCATCGGCAGCCTGAACGACAATTTCGGCCTGATTGGCTATGGGATCGTCGGCGTGTTTATCGTCAGCTGGCTGCTTTCGGCGGCTATCTACCGGTGGAAGCGGTTCGAAGAGGTGGACATTCAGGCTGAATCGCTTTGATGAGGCCGAAGCTGAACTGGCGCGGCGAGGGCGCTTCGAGCCACGACTTGCCGCGTGCCGATCGCAAGCCTACTGCGTGCCATTGCGCAGAAAATCGTGCTGCGCAGTCGCTTCTATGCGATTGCGGCCAAGCTGCTTGGCCCGGTAGAGTGCCTGATCGGCGGCCTCGATGATTTCAGCGGTGCCGGCATGTGCCGATTCGAACACCGCAATGCCGACGCTGACGGTGACAAAGAGTCCCGTGGAGGTTTCGTTGCGGATCTTCAGTGCGCGGATTGCGTCCTGCATCGTTAGGGCTACCAGGCGTGCGCCGGCTTCATCGGTTGAGGGCAGAATGGCCGCAAACTCCTCGCCACCGTAGCGCGCGAGCAGATCGCCGCTGCGCGGCAACGCCGACTGCAGCGCGAGCGCGACGGATACGAGACACCTGTCTCCCGCAGGATGACCATAGCGGTCGTTGAGCATCTTGAAGTAGTCGATATCGATCAGCAGCAGCGCGAGCGGATGCCGGTTGCGCACGGCGCGATTCCACTCGAGCGTCAGCGCGTCGTCGAAACGCCGGCGATTGGCGGTATTGGTCAGCGCATCGGTGAGCGCCATCTGTTCGAGCCGGTCGCGTGCCTCGTGCAGCTCGCGTTGCACGCGGATATACCGGGCCTGCAGCGTGGTCGAGCGCGTGGCATAGACCACGAGAGCCGTGAAAATCCCCACCGTTCCTGCATAAAAATGCTCGTGTATCAGTGAGATGCTGAGCGCGAGCAGGGCCACCGTATAGAAGATCGGGCTGACGTTCTCGATGAACAGCGCGAGTGCCTGCTTGTGCTTCACCTCCTCGAGCAGCGGGCGCGACGGCCGCGACGCCACCGCTGCCACGGCGAGGAACAGGAACGGCAGATCGACGAGGATGTCCATCGGCGCGTGCCCATCGGTCGAGGCGGCCCAGTTGTTATAGACGTAGGCCGCGACGGCGTAGATCCACAGGAAGCAGAACAGCAGCGCATAGAATCTGCGCTCCTGTCCACGCGGCTGGGCAAGCAGACGCAGGCTCGCGGCGATCGCGAGAATGACGTTCTCGGCGTTGTAGGTCAGAACCAGGGTCGTAGCCGAGACGGGTTCGAGCGGGGCGTCGGAAAACGGCACCACGGAGAAAATGCTCACGTACAGGAGAAAGCCGGTCAGCAGCGCCTGGGCCGCGTCCATCCAGATGAAGAAGGGAATGCGTTGCTTGTCCGATACCGACGAAACGGCGAGCAGAACCGGCACGCCATACAGGAAGAACGAGAAATCGGAGAACCACGCGGCGCTTTGTGGAATGTGCTGGAAAATATCTTCCCAGGCACTCAGGAAGATGCCGCACGTCCACAAAAACATCCCGGCGCTCAGCAGAATCCAGGGCGAACGCGACGCGGGAAGCTCGGTCGCGGCCCGCCAGCAGCAACTGGCGCAGGCAAGCGAGGGCGCCAGCACCATGAACGGGTAGGTGACGACCGTTGCCTGCGCACGAAACGCCAGTAGACATATGACGTGCAGGCACACGAGCGAAACGGCGATCAGCGCGAGGTATGTCAGCTTCGGCGGACGGCGCACGGTTTGACCCCGGAGTCAGTTTTCAGTCTGCGGTCGCCATGGCGAAAACCTTGTCCCCCACCATTGCCGACCGTTGCGGTGCATTTTTTAGATTATATGGACAATATCCCTGCGCGTAGCGGCCGGCAACCCGTAATGCGCGATTACGTTGCGGCGCCAGGGGTTTGTGAGGTGATGCTGTCGATTCTTCGATCTCCCGTTCGTCGTGCAGGTAGGGCGGTATCGACGGTCATGCGGCAAAGCCAGGCCGCGCATCAGACCGTTTTTTGCGCCCTTATTTCCTCGAAACCAGGCAGGAGGTAACGGATGATTTACACGGATGGATTTGCCCAAGGCCTGAAGCCCGCCCGGGTGCTGGCGCAGTCGCCGCGGCGATTTCCGGGCGAAGACGCGCGCTATCGCGAGGCCCGCAATGCGCTGCTGGCGGAAGAAATCGAACTGCGTCGCCATATCGAGCGGGTGGCCGCCCTGCGTCGCGCGCTGCCGGCAGGCGGGAAGGTGCCGCAGGAGTACCGCTTCGACGGCGAACACGGGCCGGTGACGCTCGCGGAGATGTTCGGTACCCACGACACCCTGATCGTCTACAACTGGATGTACGGTCCGAAGACTGCACGCTCATGTCCGATGTGCACGTCGTGTCTGAGCGCCCTCGACGGCCAGATGCCCGATATTCTGCAACGGGTGGCGTTCGCGGTGGTTGCGCGATCACCTATCGAGCGGTTGGTAGCGTTCAAAAACGAGCGGGGCTGGCGCCACCTGAGGCTGTATTCGTCGGGCGGCAACAGCTTCAATCGCGATTACGCCAATGAAGACCCGGACGGCGACGACACCCCGGCGTTCAACGTCTTCACGCGCACCGGGGGCGTGCTGCGGCATTTCTGGGGCGAGGAGATGGGACCGCAGACCGCCGATCCCGGTCAGGATCCGCGCGGCGCCCCCGATATCATGCCGCTTTGGACCTTGCTCGACATGACGCCGGCTGGCCGTGGCAAGGACTGGTACCCGAAGCTGGAGTACGACGCGCCGGCGGCGGTCGCCGGCCGGGCTGGGTCGTGCTGTCATGACGACACGAACCCGGCCACCGATGCCGGCACCCATGCCGAGCCGACGTGACGGGCGTAAGATACGCGTTCGCATAACGCAGGAGCGGCCTGGCCGGCGCGCAAGGCCGGTGGCCGCTCCGCTTCTTTGGTATCCGCTACGGACGGCATCATGTTTCAGGTTTCTACCGCTTCAACCGAACTTTCCAGGGCTGCCCAGTATGAAGAGCTGGTCGCCCAGGCGCGCTCGCTGCTCGCCGACGAGACCGATCGTATCGCCAACGCGGCGAATTTCTCGTCGCTCGTGTTCAACTCCCTCGAAGGCTTGAACTGGGCGGGGTTTTATTTCTTCGACGGCGTCGAACTGGTGGTCGGGCCGTTTCAGGGCAAGCCGGCCTGTGTGCGTATCGCGCTCGGCAAGGGCGTGTGCGGGACTGCGGCGCAGACCCGTGCGACCCAGGTCGTGCGTGACGTTCATGAGTTTCCCGGGCATATCGCCTGCGATTCGGCATCGCAGTCGGAAATCGTCGTACCGCTGATCGCCGCCGACGGCTCGTTGATCGGCGTCTGGGACGTCGACAGTCCGCTGATTGCGCGCTTCGACGACGAGGACGCCAGGGGAATGGAGGCGTTGTGCCGGGTGTTCGTCGAACTCGCGTGGGGGCGTGCCGCGGCAAAGTAGCGATGCACGCAGGCATCGTGACCCAGCGGGACGCCAGACAGAAGGCTTTATCGACGTCGCGCATTTCGCGTGGATCCACCACGACAGCTTTGCCGATCGCGAGAATCCTTTTCATTTGAGTGCAAGGCTCGAACCGGTGCGCTGCGCTTGCGGTTGAGTTGCGGCTGACCCTGCCAGCCGCAACAACCTCAGCTCAGGACTGCTGATAACAGATCACTGCGGTCTACTGCAGGGTCACTGCGCCTGAACCTTCTTGGGCTTGGGCGGTGTTTGCACCTTTGCGTACTGGAACTCAGGCGTTGCCTTCAGGGCGTCCTTGGTGGCGCCCGGCAGATACAGATTGCCGCCGCGAATGTCGAGCGCGGCGATGGGCACCGCGACGTCATGCGTGGCGACGCCGAGGAATCCGCCTGCTGCGAGGATAGCCGCCGAAACGGAACCGTCCGGTGCCACGATCAGGTCTTTGACCGAGCCGATTTTTTCGTTCTGGTCGTTATAGACCGATTTGCCCAGCACGCTCTTCTTCACGCTCCAGCCTTGCAGAAGCGCCTGCGATTGCTCGACCGTGACGCTCAGAGGCTGCGTGCCGGCGACCTGTGCGTGCGCGTCGATACATGCTGCGAGTGCCACTGCTACCAAAACTGCCTTGTGCAAAGCCATATCGTTCACTCCGTGGTTAGATTCGGTTTCGGGCACGTACTTCGTGCGCGCGGTTGCGACGCCGGCCAGGCTTCGCCGCAACCGCGGGTCGCGCGCTGCCGGCGTGGCAGGGCGCGCGGGGAACCATCATACCTTTCAACACGTACCACTGCACTTTAACTGTGCCCACCGGTGAGAAGCCCTTAGTCGCGCCAGCCTCGCGGTGCCAGGCCAACGGCAATCGCGAGCGCTACGTGGCATCTTCTTCTTCGCTGCCTGCCGAAGAGGGCGCTCGCGCGGAAATTCCGTCGTATGAATGGAAATAGCGGCTTGGCGTGGTGCCCATGGCGCGCTTGAACATCGCAATGAAAGCGCTCACGTTGTCGTAGCCGAGCTCGAGCGCCACGCTCGTGACCGGCGTCTGCGTGGCCAGCATTTCGAGTGCGCGCAAGAGGCGCGCTTGTTGCCGCCATTCGGCAAAGCTGAAACCGGTCTCGTCGACAAAGCGGCGGCTCAAGGTACGCGGCGACATCGCCGCCCACTCGGCCCACTGTTCCAGCCGGCGGTTGTCCGCGAGGTCCTCGGTGAGCGCATGGGCGACGCGCTGCAAGCGGTTGTCGAGGGGCATCGGCAAGCCCAGACGCTCGCGCGGCAAGCTCTGGATTTCGTCGACGATCACGCCTGCCACGCGCAACTGCGCCGTATCGAGCACCTCCGTGCGCCAGCTCGCAGCACGCTTGACGGCTTCCCGCAGCAGCGCCGACATCCTGATCGTGCAGGGTTCGGCGGGCAGCTGTGCACACGCCGCTTCGTCGATATAGACGCTCCAGCCAGAATACGCACCGTGCGAGCGCAGCGAATGCGTCCGATGCGGTGGAATCCAGACCGCATGCACGGCGGGCACGACCCACTGCTGGTTAGCGACCCCGACCGACAGCAGGCCGTGCAACGCGCCGAGCAGCTGGCCGCGGGCATGCTGATGCGTGGGCGTGATGCGCGTTTCAGCGCCGCTGCGTTCGACAGCGATCAGGAAAGGCCCGGTGGCGGAGTCCGCCTCGTGCACGGAAATCAAAGGATCTGACATGGCCGGAACGACGTATTGAATGGCCTTTATACCGGAGACGTGCTGGACTCGTCCATCTACAGTGGCATCTTTCCGGCGGCGTGGCTTGATGGGCGGATGCGTGGCCTACCTGCGGCCGGTTCAAATCACCAATGAAGGAAGCTAAAGATGAAAGCACAAGATCTGTTACCCGACCATCTGAATCAGGCTGATGTCAACGGCGTCGTCGTGCGCAAGGGAACCGTGGGTGCGTTTCTCGCCAACGCGAGAATCTGGACCGACCGACGTTCGTCTGCGCAGGGAAGGGCTGATGCAGAGCGCGATATCGTCGACGCACTGCCGGCACTGCGGGCTTTAGGGATCTTCGAGGTGCTGGAGATCCGCGATGCAGCGCTGCGGTCGATGGTCGAGGCGAACTGAATAGTCCGCGGGTCAGGGTGTCCCAGGCGATAATCGCCGGCTTACCCAACTGGCGATTGCCATCACCCTCATGACGCACCCTGCATTTTTCCCCTTCCAGGATCTGGCCAACACCTTGCTGCCGCACACGGGCGACACGGGCGGCGACGGCTCGCATGACACCTCGCATTTGCAGCGTGTGTGGAAAAATGCGGCGGCGATTCAGGCGAAGGAAGGCGGCGATGCGCAAGTGCTGTTCGCCGCGACGCTGCTGCACGACTGTGTCCCGACCGAGAAAGACTCGCCGCTGCGCAGTCAGGCGTCGCGTCTTTCCGCCGACAAGGCCGCACATGTGCTGCTCGCGCTCGACTGGCCACCCGCCAAGGTTGAAGCCGTCGCGCACGCCGTCGCTGCACACAGTTTTTCAGCTGGCGTTGCGCCGCTGACGGTTGAGGCGAAGACGCTGCAAGACGCGGATCGTTTGGATGCAATCGGCATGCTCGGCGTGGCGCGGTGTTTTTATGTCGCCGGCCGCATGGGCAGCGCGCTGTATGACCCGGTCGATCCGCATGCATCGGAGCGGCCTCTGGATGACCGAAGATTCGCGCTCGATCATTTCCGCGCGAAGCTTCTCAAACTCGCATCGGGTTTCCAGACGGAAACGGGCGCCCGTTTGGCACAGCTTCACCATGAACGCCTGCAGCGCTTTCTCGACGAATTCGCGGACGAAATCTGAGCGTTAGTGTGGGTAACCAAAAAAGAGATCAGGTGTCCTGCCGATACTGGCGCTCCGGTTCTCGCAAGGAGAGCCGGAGCGGTCTGAAGAGCTACTACTGGTCGCGCTACGTCCTTAGAACTTGTACGTTGCGCCGATCTGCGCGAATACGCCAAGGTAGTTATAAATCGACGTGTCGTAACCGCTCTGGTCCAGCGTGCCGTTCGCAAAGATCGGATCGTACGGAGGCGTGCGGTTGAAGATGTTGTCGACGCCGCCGTAGAGCGTCCAGTGTTTGAAACCCGTGTACTGCACCATCAGGTTGAACTGGCTATACGAACCAACCTTGCCCGGAGCGGGAGCCGGCAAGAGATTCTGCGCGTACGGGCCCGTAAACTCCCACGTCAACTGAGCGTCCCACTTCTGGTAATTCCAGTCGATCGAGGTGTTGCCCTTCCAGCGCGGGAAGCTGCCGCCGAACGGTTGCGTGATGGTGTAGTTGTTGCCTGCACCATTGATCGGCGCCTGACCTGGGGTGCCGAGCTTGAAGCTGTTCACGTAAGCCCAGTCAGCCGCGAGAGTGAAGGTACCGACCTTCGTCGGCAGCGCCTGACGCAGCGTGCCTTCAAAGCCGTTCGTGTCGAGGTAGCCCAGGTTCTGATAGGGGATGACTTCGTACAGGAGGTTGCCGTTGGCGTCGGTAACAACCTGCGAAGGCGCACCCTGGCCGATCACGTTGTCGACGCGAATCTTGTACCAGTCGAGGCCGACGTCGGTGGTCCGCGTTGGCGACAGTTCGAAGCCGATGTTGAAGTTCTTCGTATGCTCAGGCGCCAGATTCGGATTGCCCTCTGTAATCGAGGTGTAGTTCTGGCCGGTCGCCTGATTCACCTGAAGCCCCAGCGTTTGCGATGCGCTGTTTTCAACGAACGTCGGTGCACGGAAGCCGCGGCTGTACGACGTATACATCGTCAGTGCCTGCACCGGTTGATAACGCAAGGCAAAGCGTGGCGAGAACGCGCCGCCGACATCGCTGTAGTGGTCGTAACGTCCCGACTGGCTGAACGTCAGGTTCTTCACGATCGGAATGTCGATCTGGTAGTACACGGCCGCCACGTTACGCTGGCCATCCACCGTCTGGAGGTCTGGACTGGTGACGATGCCCTGCTCATACTCGTAACCCGGCGTGAGGGTTTCGCTCTGGTGCGTAAACTGCGCACCGAAACCCACACCCACGTCGCCCGCAGGCAAATGGAACAGGTTTGGCGTCGAAATCGTCGCGTCAACCGTATCGAGCTTCGAGATACCCAGATTGTTCGCGTTCTGGAACAGACCGTTCAGTCCGTTCGGCGTTGACGCGGGATTGCCGAAGTTGAACACGCCGTTCTGGTAGATGTTGGCCAGCGCGCTCGCGTTCAACTGGTTGCTATACGTGTTCGACACCGTGCTTTGCGAATGGCTGATCGACGTTGCCCAGTCCCAGTCACCGTACGGCAGGCTGAACGAACCCTTGATGCCTGTCGATGCGCGGTAATAGTTGGCATCCGTTGTTTCCGCTACAGCCCTCGGGAAAGCGTACGTAAGCGGCGTGTCCACTCCAAACGGGTTATAGGGGTTGCTCGCCGGCACCGTGAAGTTGAATGGCGTGAGCAGCTTCGTCGCCGGATTCCAGATCAGCGTAGGGGCCTGCGGATTCCCGACAACCGGCACACCGTCATTCTGCGTGGTCTGGTTGTAGCTTTCCAGCAAGTCCGCGTACGCCGTCGTGGTGTCGTTGATCTTGAAGTCAGCGTGAATCTTGGCGTTGTAACGCTCCATCATCGGCGCGATGGACGTGTCGTTCGCCGTGTTGAAACTGCAAACCGTTCCTGCCGAGCCCGCGCTCAGCGAGTTGGTGGACGCCGGATGGGTTGTGCCGCCGCCGAGGCATCCGCCCACAGCCTGCGCGCTGCCATCGGCCATGTTCCAGTATGACGGCGCGAGCAACGAATAACCGCCCGGCTGACCGGTGAAGTCCTGGTTACGCGTCGAGTCGCGGTCGGCCAGCGTGGAACCGTTGTCCTTGTAAGCGCTCGCCGCTACGGTGACGTTGAAGCGGTCCGAATTCAGATCGCCAAAGCCAGCCAGCACGCCAAACTTGTACGTACCATTGCCCGCGCTGTTGCTCACCGAAGTGCCCAGGCTGCCGTCGAGTTGCAGGCCCTGAAAGTCGTGCTTCGTGATGATGTTGACCACGCCGGCGACGGCGTCCGAGCCGTATTGCGAAACGGCCCCGGTCTTCACGATTTCGATGCGGTCGATGTCGTTCAGCGGAAGCGAGTTCAGGTCGAAGAACGAGTCGACGCTGTTCGAAAAGAACGCAAACGGCGCGACACGCTGGCCGTCGAGCAGGACGAGGGTGTATTTTTCGCTGAGACCACGCAGGGCAATACCGGCGGCGCCCGCAGCGAAATTCGAGGTTTGGCCTTCGCTCCAGCTATCGGCCGAGTTCGCCGACGTCTGCCGCAGGAAGTCGGAAACGGTCGTCGCCCCGCTGTCCTGGATGTCTTTCTGGGTAACCGTCTGAACCTGGTTGAAACCGACCTTGTCCGAACTGCGGATCAGCGAACCGGTCACCTGGAAGGTTTGCAACTGCTTCACCTGGCCGCTGCCCGTGCCGGTGGTCCCTGATGTGCCGCTGGGTGCCGGAGCTGGCGCTGGCGTCGTGCCCGGCGTCGCATCGTTTTGTGCTGTTGTTATAGGTGTTGCGGGTGTTGCCCCCGTCGCAGCCGGCTGGCTTTGCGCAAGCGCCGGAACGGCGATCGCGGCTGAGAATGCCAGCTCAGCCCAGATTATTCTTCTGATGGCGATTGCTAATGCCCTTTGTTTCATCATTCCCCTCACACTTGTCAGTAAGGCCAGACGCTGTTGTGCGAAGAGAGGCCTTTTGGACCTCTCCACCCTCTGCACGGCAAAGATTCGCCGTATTCCGTCACAAGCCGCCCCACGTGTGTCATCACGCACCACGACTTGCCATGCACGAGGCACGGCCAAACCGGTGGGGGGCTACTTTGTATTTAGTAGCACTAATGTTCTATTGCCGGATTGCGCAGCGTTTTTGTCTTGCCAGGCGGGTGTCGGTCAGCTCCTCTGATTTCCTGCTGCTGACACTCTCATCTTTAAATCAAGCACACATTAACCTTATGCATTCCTTACTAAATGCTTTACATGATCGCTGGTTAATGCGTTTCACATCTCACTTGTCGAGAACTCAAAGCGGGCCTGTTGCTTGCATTCGCAAGGTGTTGCCAAGGCCATTTTTACCGGTCGACGGGCTGTGTTGACACATGTCTTACGAACGGTTGCAAAACACTACCAAGACACAATCGCCTAGTCAAAATTAGTTTGATACAAATAAATCTTGTTGTTTTCTCGCCGATTTGTTTGCTGTGCCGGTCTGCACGCCCAGCCGGGGCGTCTAGAGTGCTTCGTCTAATCGTGGCCGACCCGCTCGCCGTCGCCAGGCGAGTGCCCTTAGCCGGTCGGAAGTGCTTACGCCTGAGGCGCGACTGAATCGTTCTGAAGCGCCGTCGAGCGTGCGGCGCACGCCGACCCCCGAGCGCTCGATCTGTGAAATTACGATTTGTAATTGTGCGGACCGTTGCGGCCCGCTGCCGGAGTGTGCCGGTGGCGTGCCGCTCCGCGAGTTGGCTTTTTCACATCGCCTCAAGCACATCGATCCCGAGTAGCCCGAGGCCTGTGCGCAGCGTGTCGGCAGTCAAACGGCATAACTGCAGACGGTTGGTTCGTGTCTCGCCGGTTGCGCTGAGCACCGGGCACGCTTCGTAAAAGCGCATCAGGACTGCAGCCAGATCGTACAGGTAGGCGCACAGATAATTCGGCAACGCGTCTTGCGCCACGGCCAGCACGGCATCGGAAAAGCGCGCCAGCTGCAGCGCAAGTTGCCGCTCGGCCGGTTCCACGAGGCTCACGGTGGCGTCCACGTCCGATGCATTTGCGCGGCGCAACACGCTCTGGACACGCGTGTAGGCATATTGAAGGTACGGCGCAGTGTTGCCTTCGAAGGACAGCATGCTGGCCCAATCGAAAACGTAATCCGTGCTGCGGTTCCTGGCCAGGTCGAAGTACTTGATGGCGCCAATGCCGACGACCTGCGCAATCGCACGCCGGTCGGCTTCCGGCAACTCGGGACTTTTTTCGCTGACCAGATTGAAGGCCCGTTGCGTCGCTTCCGCCAGCAGCTCCGCGAGTTTGACCGTGTCGCCGCTGCGCGTTTTGAACGGCTTGCCGTCGTCGCCGAGCACCACGCCGAATCCAACGTGTTCCAGCTGGACCTCGGGCGGTACGTAACCGGCCTGGCGCGCCACGGAAAACACCTGCTGGAAATGCAGCTTCTGCCGGGCGTCGACCACGTAGAGCGCACGGTCCGCCTTTAGCGTGCCGACGCGGTAGCGGGTCGCGGCGAGATCGGTGGTGGAGTAGAGATAGCCGCCGTCCTGTTTTTGCACGATATAGGCCGCGGGCTCGCCGTCCTTGCCGCTGAATTCGCTGAGAAAGACCACCTGTGCACCGTCACTCGTGACGGCGAGGCCCTTTGCCTGAAGGTCGGCGACGACCACCGGCAAGTCGTCGTTATAGGCACTTTCGCCGTGCACATCGGCCCGTGTCAGGCCCACGTTCAGCTGACGATAAATCTCCTCGCAATGGTTCATCGAAACATCGAGAAAGCGCTTCCAAAGTTCGAGCACGCGCGGGTCGCCGCCTTGCAGTTTGACCACGTAGTCGCGCGCCCGATTGGCGAATGCCGGATCCTCGTCGAAGCGTTTCTTCGCATTCCGATAGAACACTTCGAGATCGGCAAGGGCGACGTTCGAAGCGTCATCTGTGCCGGCTTCGTCCATGGATGCGGTCAGCATGCCGAATTGCGTGCCCCAATCGCCGACGTGATTCTGCGCGACCACCTTGTGACCGACGAAACGCAAAACCCGCGCCAACGCGTCGCCGATCACGGTAGAGCGCAGATGGCCCACGTGCATTTCCTTGGCGAGATTCGGCGACGAGTAGTCGATCACGACACATTGCACGGCATCCCCGGTCATGCGCGGCGCTGCGAGGCCACCGTTGTCGTTTAGCGCCTGCGTCACCCAGCGCGCGAGATACTCCGGTGCGATCGTCATGTTGATAAAGCCGGGTCCGGCGATCTCGACTTGGCTGACAATGCCTTCGAGATCAAGGTGCTCCACCACCGTCTGGGCCAACTGGCGCGGATTGAGTTTGCGCGATTTCGCTGCCGCCATGATCCCGTTCGCCTGATAGTCCCCATGCTCGGGACGGCCGGCAGGTTGGACGTTGGCACTGGCATCCGCGCAGCCTGCGGCCGCGAGGGCATCCTGTACACGCGCGTTGAGAAGTTGGAGCAGGGTTTGATTCGGCATCGATCAGTGCGTTGAATGTTTTTGGAGGATGCGACCAGGCAGGGCTGACGTAGCCCCGGAAGGGGAGGTCGGGCAGAAACGCGGCGCTGGAGCTTGAGTTTTGCTTCTGGTGGACAAGGCGACCGGCGGGCAGGCGCCTTGTCCTTCCAGCGATTCTACATGGCGCAGGCGAGCGCCTAGGCGGGGGAGCGCCGTTCGCGCGGCAAGACTTCCGTTAAACCCTGAACCGCGATACCGCGAGTTGCAAGGCCTTCGCCTGTTCGTCGAGCGACAGCGCCGCGGCCGTCGTCTGTTCGACGAGTGCCGCATTTTGCTGCGTGACCTCGTCCATTTGCGCCACGGCCCGGTTTACCTGTTCGATGCCATCGCTCTGCTCGCCGGATGCCGCGGCGACTTCGGTCATGATCTCGCTGACACGCCGGATCGATTCCACGATCTGCGCCATCGTGTTGCCTGCGGTCTGGACCAGACCCGTGCCATCGCCGACGCGGCTCGCCGCGGTCTGGATCAATCCCTTGATCTCCTTCGCTGCCGCGGCCGATCGTTGCGCCAGGGTGCGCACTTCGCCCGCGACCACGGCAAAGCCCCGGCCTTCTTCGCCGGCCCGCGCGGCTTCGACTGCGGCGTTCAGGGCAAGGATGTTGGTCTGGAATGCAATGCTTTCGATGGCGCCGATGATCGCCGACATCTTTTCCGATTGCTCGTTGATATCGGCCATCGTGCCCACGACGCGGTCCATCACACCGCCGCCGTTCGCTGCGATCTCGGAGGCCTCTTTCGCGAGCTGGCTCGCATGGCTCGCGTTGGCGTTGTTCTGCCGCACGGTTGCTGTGAGTTGCTCCATGCTGGCGGCGGTCTGCTGGAGGGCCGCAGCTTGCGATTCGGTGCGCCGCGACAGGTCTGCATTGCCGGCGGCAATTTCCTGGGTGGCGGTCGCCATGGTCGCGCTGCCGTCACGTACCGACGAGACGGTGCCTGACAGGCCGTCGCGCATCGCCGAGAGTGCGCCAATCAGTTTGCCCATTTCATCGTGTCCGCCCACTTCAATCGGGTCGGTAAGATCCCCCTTCGAGATGGCCGAGCAGGCGCGCAATGCGTTCGCAAGCGGCCGCGAAATCGCTTTTTGCAAGCCCATCGCGCACAGTGCGGCGATGGCGATACCCAGCAGCATCAGCGCGGCCGACACTATGCTCATGGTTTTGAGCGTCTGCTGAAAGCCGTCGTAGTTGTCGGCGCCGCGTTTGAGCAGGTAGGCGTTCAACTGATCGGTGCTTTTGGTCAGCGCGAGCGAGAGGACCGGCATCGTCGTCATCACGATCTTGTCGGCGCTCTTTGCATCGCCGTGCTGCAGTGCCTGCAATGCCGGTTCGATCGCTTCGTTGAGCAGCTTGTCGAAGTTGCCCGAGACGACATCGGCGAGGCGTTGCTCATCGGCGTCGTGCGGCTGGGCGAGGTAGCGGGCGAGCGCCTGCTTCGAGGTGTTGAGATAGCCGTGCGTCTTGCCGATCAGCGTCGGCAGATCGGGCGATTCGGGGTGCAGGATCGCACGGTCCATGGTCACGCGGGCAATGGCGAGGTTGTATTTGCTGTCGCCCATCGCCACCGCGGAAGCAAGTTGCACGGAGTAGGTCTCACGCAAGGCGGTCTGGCCGGATCCGGTGCTGAATTGGCCCACCAGGCCGAGGAGCAGCAAAAGTACGACAAGGCATCCCACCGTCGCCCAGATACGGAGTTTGATCGAGAGTCGGGAAAACATGACGAGGAGGGGGCTCCAGCAGATTTGACGTCCGGACGAGGAGTCCGGTCCTATTGTCGTTATCGGCCGCTGGGCGCAAAAACTTTATACGTGACGGGCGAAACAGCGCTGGGGCTTGTACGGGTGCCGCCTTTCGACGTCTTTCTATGCGTTGACGAGTATTGCGGTCATGGTCAGCGCGTTGCGCTGCCCTTGGTCTTCGAAGCAGTTATTGAAAATCACGTGGGTTTTCGCGGCCCGCGTGGAAATCGCCCGAATCGAAGCGGCCAGCTCGCCCAGCTCGGCGTCGTTGTAGTCGTAGTTGAAACGGTCCGACGCCGACGCGCCGGCGCCGGGGCTCCAGCTCTCCGTGTTGCGGCCATGCATACGTACCATCGCAAGTTGCGGATTCGTGACGTCCCACACGGTATGCACGCGGTTTTTCACATCCGGGGGCGCATCGACGATCACGTGCACGAGGGCCCGCTCACGTAGAAACGCGAGCGTGTTGGGCGCGTGGTTTTCGTCCAGCCAGGACTGGTTGCGAAACTCGACCGCCATCGTATAACCGGCCATGCGAGCGGCGCATTCATCGACGTGGGCGATGTCCTGCGGCGCGCTCGTGATCCATGGCGCGAACTGGAACAGCACCGCGCCGAGCCGTTGTGTTTGCCGTAGCGGTTCTAGCGCTTCGAGGTAGCGCCGCCACAGCTCGTCGCGAATCTCCGGCGGTAAGTCGCGGTAGTAAAGATTTTTCTTGCGCGCGCTTAGGGCGGGTGTGCTCAAGGCCATCGCGATGTCCTTCGGCAGCACGTCGGGCGAGGTCTGGTGTCCCGTGAAGATACGGAAAGCCTTGAAGTTGAAGGTAAAGCCGTCGGGGGTGCGTTCGGCCCACAGCTGCGAATTGGACGCCGACGGCATCCCGTAGTACGCGGAGTCGACTTCGACGAGGGGAAACTGGCTTGCGTAAAAACGCAGCCGCGCTTCGGCCGTACTGCAGCCGCGCGGATAGAAACGCTTGCAGGTGATCAGTGTTTTGTCGGTCCAGCCGGCGGTGCCGCATTGGATGTTCATGGTCTCCATTCTGTCGCTTTGAGTGCTTTGCCCGGGCCGCCCCGGTTGCTTCGCTTTGATTTGCTGCGCCGCGCAGGAGCGCAGTCTTCCTACGCTGCCGGCTCGGCGTGCGCGGTGCACGCAGCCAGTTCATGCCGCAACAGTTCGATATCTACGGGCTTGGCGAGCATTCGTGCGCCGGGTATCGCCTGACCGATTTCAGCACTTTCGCCGTAGCCCGACATTAGCAGAATCCGCAGGTCCGGCTGCGCGCTTCGCAGCGCTCGCGCCAGCGTGTCCCCGGATAGTCCCGGCAGGCTGATGTCGCTCAACAGGATATCGTATCGTTGCGTCGATGCAAGCTTGAGGGCTTCTTCGGCATTGGCCACCGCAGTGTATTGCAGTCCGAACGATTCGAGCAGCTCACCCATCGCTTCACGCGAAGGCAGATCGTCTTCGACCAGTAGTACACAGGGCGACGCCACAGCATGCGGTGTATCTGTCACGGCATTTGCAAGCTTCGCGCGGTGCGCATTCAGCACGCCGCGCACCTTGCTGGCAAGGTCGTCGCGCCGATACGGCTTGCTCAGCAGCGTCACGCCGGCGTCGAGCTTGCCGTGGTGAAAGATTTCGTCGCGCGTGTAGCCGGAGGTGAAGAGTACCGGAATGGCAGGCGAGCGCAACGCGGCGCGCTGCGCCAGTTCGACGCTTTTGACGGCGCCGGGCATCACTACGTCGGTAAAGAGCAGATCGATCTGCAGGTCGCTATCGACGAATTCGAGCGCCGCGTCGCCGTCTGCGGCGGTCAATACCTTGTAGCCGAGTTGCATCAGCATTTCGACCGCGGTCAGGCGCACCTCGGCGTCGTCTTCGACCACGAGAATCGTCTCGCGCCCGCCGACCGGCGCTTCGTTCTGCTCTGCGATCTCGGCGGTCTCGGCTTCGCGGCAGCGCGGGAAAAAGAGCTGCACCGTGGTGCCTTTGCCGACCACGCTGTCGATCACGGTGTGGCCGCCGCTTTGCTTGACGAAGCCGAACACCATGCTGAGGCCCAGACCGGTGCCGTGCCCATTGGGCTTGGTTGTGAAAAACGGTTCGACTGCACGCGCGAGCACTTCGGCGGGCATGCCGATGCCGGTGTCGGCGATCGAAAATACCAGGTACTCCCCAGCAGTCAGATCGGCGTAGCCTGGATCGTCGCGCTCGGCGACGACGAGATTCTCGGCGCGGATCGTGAGCGTGCCTTCGCCATGCATGGCATCGCGGCTGTTGATCGACAGATTGAGCAGGGCGTTTTCAAGCTGGTTGCGATCGGCCAGCACGTTCCACAGATCGGGGCCGAGCACGGTGTCGACCCGGATCGTTTCGCCGAGCGCGCGGTGCAGCATCTCGCTCATGCCGTCGAGCAGCCGCCGCGGATTCAGTACTGCGGGGGAGAGTGGCTGGCGGCGTGCGAAGGCAAGCAGATGAGCGGCCAGTTGTGCGCCTCGTTTGACGGCTTGCGTGGCGGCGGCGATGCGGCGCTGGCTGGCCGGATGGTCGCTCGCGTCGGCGGCCAGCATCTGCAGGTTGCCGTTGATCACTTGCAGCACGTTGTTGAAGTCGTGCGCGACGCCGCCCGTGAGGCTGCCGATTGCCTCCATTTTCTGAGCCTGGCGCAATTGCTCTTCGGCCAGCGCTCGCGCGGCGACAGCGTCGGTGACGCGTTGCTCGAGCGTCTCGGTGAGCAGGCGCAGTGCAGTTTCGGCGTGCTGCCGCGAGCGTTCGGTGAGCACGCGCCCCGTTGTTTCGACGACCACGGCGATCACGCCCGCCGGCGCACCGCTGTCGTCGGCCACCGGGCTGTAGTACAGATCCATCCATACGTCTTCGGGCTGGCCGTTGCGTAGCAGCACGAGTTCCTTGTCCACGTACGACAGCGTGCCGCCCGCGAGACAGGTGTCCATCACATTGCGGTTGAACGACGCCACTTCCGGCCAGCCCAGCTCGACGGGACAGCCGAGCAGGTAGAGGGATGACGACCGCCGGCGAACACCGCGTAGGCATCGTTGTAGACCATGTAGCCCTGCTTGCCCCATAGCATCACGATCGGCAACGGCGATCCAAGTACAAATTGCACGGCAGCGACCAGACTTTGCTGCCACTGGTCGATGGGACCCAGTTCGGTTGCCGTCCAGTCGAATCCGCGGATCCGTTCGGCCATTTCCCCTTTCCAGCCGGGGCAGCCATGGTCGTCTGCCGTGAGTGGCATTGTTCTGCTCCACAGTTGTCACATAGATGCGCGCGTTCACACCAGCAGGTGCCGCGTCGCGGGTTCGGCGGACTGGATCGGGGCACTTGCCAGACGAGTGCATCCAGAATGCGGGTAGCAATCCGCGTTCCCGAAATGTTCCCGAAAGGCTGCGTGAAGCGGCAGCCCTGACAGGAGCACCTCGTCGGGTTGTTCGCGCGGTCGCGCTGTGGCATGGTGGACAACTGACAAATCGATCGACAGCCTCTGGATGTCTCCACAATGCCAAAGAAAAATCCCGCCCGCGCTGCGCTTCCCAAGCCCGATGCCCGAATGGAACTGCTGGCCGCCCGCCGCAACGCCAAAATGGCGCGTTCAGCCGACGCCTATGTGCGAGGCAGCACCAGCAAGTTTTACGAGTGGCTCGACGGCATGGAAAGTGACGCGTTGCCTCAAGGCCCTGCCGTGTGGATCTGCGGCGATTGCCACGCCGGCAATATCGGGCCGGTGGCGAATGCGCAGGGCCGTGTGGAAATCCAGATTCGCGATCTGGATCAGACGGTGATCGGCAATCCGGCGCACGATCTGATCCGGCTCGGCTTGTCGCTCGCAACGGCAGCACGCGGCTCGGATCTGTCCGGCGTCATCACCGTGCGCATGATGGAAGCGCTCGCGGACGGTTACGAACGCGCCTTCGACGACGCCTCGGATCACACGGACATCCAGGCCGAAAAACCCGAGGCGGTGCGGGTGGTCATGAGGGAAGCGCTGCGTCGCTCGTGGCAGCACCTCGCCGAAGAGCGCATCGAAGATGTCGAGCCGGAAATTCCACTCGGCAAGCGTTTCTGGCCGCTGTCGAAAAGCGAGCGCAGCGAGATTGCGGCGCTGTTCGAAAAGCGCACGCTTGCGCGTCTGGCCACAGAGTTACGTTCGGAGAACGAAGCGGCGAAAGTCACCGTGCTCGATGCGGCCTATTGGGTCAAGGGCTGCAGTTCATTGGGGCGCCTGCGCTATGCCGTGCTGCTCGATGTAGACGGCGCCTCGATCGACGGTGACGATCTTTGCCTGATCGACATCAAGGAGGCGACGCAAGCGGCGGCGCCGCGCTACGCCGGTGCACGCATGCCACGTGACAATGCGCAGCGGGTGGTGGAGGGCGCACGCCATCTCGCGCCGTTTCTTGGCGACCGGATGCGCGCTGCTCGTCTCGCCGAGCGCGCGGTGGTGATTCGTGAACTGTTGCCGCAAGACATGAAGCTTACGATTGAACAACTGACGCGCGATGAAGCGATGAAGGCGGCGCGCTTTCTCGCGCTTGTTGTCGGCAAGGCCCATGCGAGCCAGATGGACGACACGGAGCGCAAGGCGTGGCTGGGTGAACTGCGGCGCAGCCGCAGCAAAACCATCGACGCGCCGCCGTGGCTCTGGAAGAGTATTGTGGAACTGATGAGCGGTCACGAGGCGGGCTATCTTGAACACTGCCGGCGCTACTCGCTCGAAGCCGGCGCGTGATAGAGTGCGGCCAGCCTGCCGCCGGCCGGCCCCGCAACGCGCGATGGAACGCTGATTGAGCATGAGCATGGATATCGATTTCGAATGCACGATGTGCGGGAAGTGCTGCCACGATCTGCGTTTGCCGTTGACAGTCGCAGAAGCACTCGCCTGGCTTGGGCGCGGTAACGAAGTGCAGATTCTCTGCGAGGCTTTGCCCTGGCCCGAAGAGCCCGCCGCGGACAATCTGCAGGCGGCTCATAAGCGCCGTCGTTCGTTTGCGGCGATGAGCGGCAGCTTGCCCACACGGATCGTGGTGATCCTGACTGGCGCGTTTGCCGGGCCGTGTCCGAACCTGCAGGCTGATATGCGCTGCGGTATCTATGAGGAGCGGCCGTTGGTCTGCCGCATCTATCCGGCTGAAATCAATCCGTTTATCCAGTTGGAGCCGGCGGCCAAGGGCTGTCCGCCGGAGGCGTGGACGCCTGGGCTCGCGCCGCTGATGCGCGGGGGGCAACTGGTGGATGCGACGACGGTTGAACTGATTCAGAAATCGCGGGCGGCCGATGCTCGGGATGCGGTGGCGAAGCAAAGGCTGTGTGCGTTGCTTGGTGTCGATGTGGCTGCGTTGGCTAATGAGGGGTTTGTGGTGCATACGCCGAAGCGTGAGGCGTTGCTTGCGGCGCTTGAGCGGGTTGGGGCGCAGGCGGATGGTTTGGAGGTTGCACAGGGCGTGGAGGCGGTTGCTGCTGAGTCGGAGTCTGGCGCGTTGCCGAGTTGGCGATTTGTGTCGAATCGCCGGGCAACCGTGAACACGCTTGAGTCGGTGGGGGCGCTCAGTGCCTGGGTTGACGCCGATCGTCCTGAGGCCTTTGAATATCTCGGTTTTTTTCCCGCCGCCGCTGCTTAGCGAGCGTTCTGCCCGCGCGGAGGACGCAGAGCGTTAAGTGTTATGCGTCAGATACTTGCGACGCGTTCAGACGGGTTGTCCACAGCCTTATGAACGGTTTCTGTGGACAAGTTTTTCTGAAGGTATGGCAGTCGAGCAGGCATCCGGTCTGTTTGAGTTTGGCGACCTGGTTGTAGGCACAGAGACCCGTTCTGGCAACAGACTCAGGAAGCCGGGCCACCGGCGCGTATCGGTCATGCTGATGACCCCCCCGCTTTGTCTTCGAAGCCGAAGCATTTTTTCGAGCTTGAGTCCCCCTCGTTTCATTCCCCGGCTTTCCTCTCTTTTTTAGGATGACAAACCGTTTTACCATGCCGGACGTTGCTCGTCGTTCGCCACACATTTATCCGGAAGGGTGTCTTTCCGAGGCCCCGTTTTGTCGAATATTAGCGCGTTTGATTTTCAGAACGCGCTAAAGATCGCATTGGCACTTACTGGCATGGGCGGTTTCCAGATGAGTCCGATCGCCGGGTGTGCAGCGGCCGGCGCAGCGCGGAACAACAACAAGAAAACAGGGACTCGTGTATGGCGGAATTCGATCCGGTTGCAAACCTGCTAACAGGACGGCAGGCGTATTTCCTGGATGTACCTGGCACGGACAGCGCAGCGGCGCTCTCGGTCGTCTCGTTCGAAGCGACCGAAAAGATGGGCGCACCGAGCGAGGTGCGCATTGTGCTGACCCATCCGTTGCAGCTCGCGCGCGCTGATTACCTGAACCTCGATGCGAGGTTCTCTATCGTGCCTGACGATGGGCCGCCACGCAAATTCTCGGGCTTCATCGCGCGCTTCTCCACGATCCAGACCACGAAGGACCATGTCAAGTACGAGGTCGTGCTGAAGTCGCATCTGGCGCGGCTGGAGGCCGTGACCCGCAGGAAAGTCTTCCAGCATGCCAGCACGCCCGACATTGTCGCGGCGATCCTGCGCAGCCATGGGCTCAGGGAGCACCAGTTTTCATTCCGGTTGCGCGGGCAATACCGCAAGCATCTGTTTCGCATGCAGCACCAGATGAGCGACAGTGCCTATATCCACATGCTGGCGGAAAAGGCCGGAATCTACTACTTCATTGTGGAGACGGAATACGGCGATCAGGTGGTCTTTGGAGACGACGTAGACCATTACATTTACGACGAGCCGCAACGGATTGTGCCGTACCGCGAGGCGGCGGGACTTGAAGCGGGCGGCGTCGAGGCAGTGACGGCGATCAAAACCCATACCGAGACGGTGCCGCAATCGTTCGTCGTAGCGGATTACAACCCGGCCCAGGCCTGGGAGCGATTCAGGGATGAAGCCAACGTCGCGCCGCAAGACGAAACCACCTACGGCCAGACGTATGTCTACGGCACGCACCACCTCGACCAGGCGGGCGCGAAGTGGGAGGCGCAGCTTCGGCACGAAGCCGCCATTGCCTGGCAGGTCGTGTATGAGGGCGAGAGCAACGTGCTGGCTTTGCAGTGCGCGAGCGTGCTTGAAATGGACACCACCTTGCCCGATGCGCCGAAAGGCCAGGTGATTGTCGAGGTGACGCACAGCGGCGCACGCGACAAGCCCTATGCGAATAGCTACAAGGCGATTCCTGCCGACCGCCGTTTCCGTCTCAGACTCGAACCGGAAACCTGGTCCAAAGTGACCGGCACCCTTTCAGCGCGCGTCACCAGCCCGGATTCGTACAAATATGCCTACATAACCGCCAGCGGACACTATACGGTTCGCTTCGATGCGGACTTCGAAACGTGGCCCAATGGCGGCGAGAGCGTACCGCTACGCCTGGCGAAGCCGTTCGCCGGAAAGTTGCAGACTGGATTCCACTTCCCCGCGCTGGACGATGCCGAAGCCGTGATCGTTTGTCGTGACGGCGACCCGGACAAGCCCGAAATCGTCGCCTTCCATCACCACAGCCAGGCGCGCGACCTCGTCACGAACGACCGTCGATGGCTCTCGCGCAACATGATTCGCACGCAATCGAATAACAAGTTGCGTATGGAGGACTGGGCAGGCCAGGAAGGCATCAAGGTCAGCACGGAACACTCGGGCAAGTCGCAACTGAATCTCGGCTATCTCGTCAACAGCAGGCTGGAGTACCGGGGTGAAGGCTACGAGCTGAGGACTGCGGGCTGGGGGGCGCTTCGCGCGGGCAAGGGGGTGATGGTCACGACCTACGACCGCCCCGGCGCGACCGGCAGGCAGCTCGACATGCAGGAGACCATCGCCCAGCTTGAGAGCGCACTGGCGACGGCGAAGGCGTTGGCGGCATCGGCCAGCAGCGCCAAGGCCGAGCCTGCCGATACTGATGTGCAGCAGCAGATGAAAGAGGATCTGGATGGCCTGAAGAAACCGGGGCTGCTCATGAGTACACCCGCTTCGGCGGCGCTCGTGGCGGCCCAGGACGTGCAGTTTGCGGCGCAGGGCGACATCTCGGCGGTTGCCGGGAAGAACGTCGACTGGAGCGTGCTCAAACGCTTTACGGTGGCGGCGGGCGAAAAGCTGTCTCTGTTCGCGCAGAAACTTGGCATCAGGATTTTTGCAGCCAAAGGTCCGGTCGAAATTCAGGCGCAGACCGATGCCATGTCGCTGATCGCGGACCAGGATCTGACGGTGTCGAGCGTCAATGGCACGGTGCGCATCTGTGCGAAGAAGGAACTGACGCTTGAGTCGGGTGGCGCGTTCATCCAGATGAAGGACGGCAGCATCACGCTCGGTGGCCCGTTCGACCTGTTCATCAAGACGATCACGGTGCAGAAGCAGGGTAAGGCGACACTGAACATGCCGCTGGACCTGAACCACCCGGCGCTCGCCGGCATGCCGACCACGCCATTGACGTTCTACGCGGGGGCGTCGCCGGCCTCTCGCGCGGCGATTCCCGCGAACATGCCCTACAGCCTGTTCGCGGGCGGTACGCTGGTCAAGCAGAGCGTCATGGACGAAACCGGTCTGCTTCAGGTCGAACACCACCCCACCACTCAGCAATACACGCTCAAGCTTGCCAATGGCGCGAGCTACACGATTCCCGTGGCCGATCAATATCGGGGCAACGCGGATAACGGTGCGCTCGCCAATGGAGGCTTTCACTTCTACGAGGGGCAAAGCGGTACGAATGCTGGCGCGGTTGATCGCGCGCGACACCGCACCGACTATGACGAACTGCTTGATACGGACGCCTGACCATGACCCAGCAACCACCGATTACCGTACCCATCGCGCTGTCGTGCACGCGGAGCGCGGTGATAACCCTGCCGTGGTTCGTGCAGAAG
>NZ_JBNDLX010000009.1:0-401928 GCF_050436285.1 Paraburkholderia sp. GAS82 | reverse complement strand
ACGCCCGCTTCCCGCAGACGCACCGCCTCTTCCACGGCGATCTCGTCGAACGGATTCATCGACATCTTTACATTCGCAATGTCGACGCCCGTGCCGTCCGATTTCACCCGGACTTTCACGTTGTAGTCGACCACTCTCTTGACTGGCACAACGATTTTCATGGTTCCTTCTCCGATCAGCTTGCACGCTAGTGTGAGCAATCAAACCAACGGTTGGAATTCGGCATTGTGGAACACCGCATTTCAGACCCTCGAATACCAGACACCAGACACCCGGCAGCACGGAAATTCTGTACGACCGATCCATCCCGGCCGATCCGTTAACCCCAGCCTAATCGCGTCTTCCGCAATCAGTAATTGAGCAGCGACTTTTGCTGATGCACGCTATCAATCATCAAAGCATGGCAATAAATCAGCCTTGCTTGGCGCGACGGCTATCCGTTTTCATTCAACTTATCAATACTCGTCACCATGTCAGTCAACTGGCCGGAAACAATCTTTGAGCACTTCAAAGCCGCTGATGTGCGGCAAGTGGCATACGTGCCCGATGCGGGGCACAAACGCCTAATCGAGCTCTGCGAGGCAGACGCCGAAATTCACGCGGTTTCCCTGACCACCGAGGAAGAGGGCGTGGCCATGATGGGCGGCGCATGGGTCGGCGGCCAGCGCGGCGTATTGCTGCTGCAGTCAAGCGGCGTGGGCAACTGCATCAACATGCTTTCACTGCAACATGAGTGCCGCATGCCCATCGTGATGCTGGTGACGATGCGCGGAGAATGGGGAGAATTCAATCCCTGGCAGGTCGCCATGGGCAAATCCACCCAGGAAGCCCTCGAATCGGCGGGCGTCTATGTCTACCGTGCGGATGATGCCGCCGAAGTCCCTGAAACGGTGCGTGCCGCGTTGAATTTTGGGTACAACACCTCCCGGATGGTTGCTGTTCTGATCGGACAGCGCGTGATCGGCACCAAAAACTTTAACAAGTGAGTACTAAGATGACTCAGCAGACGACGCCCCTGAACCGTCGACTGACGGTTAAGCGGATTCTCCGCGATCGCCAGCAGGACGTTCTGGCAGTAACCAGCCTTGGCAACCCCACCTTCGATGTGGCCGCCGCCGGCGACACGGCTCAAAATTTCTACCTGTGGGGTGCAATGGGCGGAGCCGTCACCTTCGGCCTCGGCATTGCGCTTGCACAGCCTGAAAAACGCGTCATCGTGTTTGTTGGCGACGGCGAAATGATGATGGGACTTGGATCGCTAGCAACGGTGGGCGTCGATAAGCCCGCCAATCTATCGATTGTCGTGATCGATAACGAGCACTACGCGGAAACGGGAATGCAGCTGGCCCATGCAGGCCGCGGTGTGGACATCACGGCAATCGCACGCGCGGCTGGCTTCGAAAAGGCGGCGACAATCTACGCCGAAAGCGAACTCGACGAATATGTCGATGTGATTCTCAATGCTACCGGTCCAGTGCTCGCCACGGTGAAGGTCGGAACGGATCCCGAACCTACCTCCCTGCCGCCTCGCGACGGTCCTTATCTGCGCAGCCGCTTCCGCGAAGCGTTGCTTGGCGCCAAGGCCCACGCGAGCCAATAAGCGAACGGCTGGAAAGTCCCAACGTCATGGCGGTGGCGCGGCAACAGCCGCCCACCGCCTCACTGCATCAAGACCGATTTCACGCCCTGTACAATCGCGATCATTGTGACTTCACACTGATCCCTCTATGCCCACCAAGGCTGATTCCGATATGTTGGTGGAAGTCGTTCGACAGTTGGACCGGCAGCCCGAGATGCTCGAGCGCGTCTTTGACTGCTTTCCAGACGTGCTGTACTACATCAAGGACGCGCAGGCACGCTACCTGTCCGTCAATCAAACGCTCATCGCTCGAAGCGGGCTGGCGCGCGACGACGTGATCGGCAAGACAGCCGATCAGCTATTTCCGGTGACCGGCGCCAGTACCAATGCGCAAGATCTGAACATTATCGAAACCCGGTCGCCCATCGTAGACCGGCTGCGGCTCTATTCCTCCGGATTGGGTCATCGATACTGGTGCCTGAGTTCGAAGTTTCCTGTGCTCGCCGAAGACGGACTGGCCATTGGACTGATCGGCATATCGCGAGATCTGCCTCGCCCTGATGAACGTCATCACGGCTACCGCCGCCTGCTCGCATATCTGGACTATCTGGAACAGAACCTTGGACAGAACATCCTGGTTACCGAGGCGGCGGAGCAAGTCTCCATCTCTGTCGATACGCTGGAACGTCTAACCCGCGAAGTGTTTCATCTGACGCCCAAGCAACTGCTGATGAAATTGCGGATCGACCACGCATGCAAGCTGCTGGAAACGACTGACAACAGCATTACGGAAATCGCGACCGAATGCGGCTACGCGGACCATAGCGCGTTCACGCGTCAATTCAAATCTGCCACGCACCTCACGCCCCGACAGTACCGAAATGCACGAGGGCGTGGTCTGCATCCTCACTAATGCTTCGCCTGCCGGGCCCTAGTAAACACCTTCCTCGATCACCAGTTCACCCTTGGTGAACCGTGACGGCGACAGCGGCGAGAGATCCAGTGTTTTAAACTCGCCAAAGCTCAACAGTTCGGCAACAGCTCGACCAACCCCTGGGCTGTGCATCATGCCATGGCCGCTGAAACCGGCCGCCACGAAAGAGTTTTCCGCACCCGACTGCCCGACGATGCCATTCTGGTCGAGAATGTTGTATTCGTAGTAGCCAGCCCAGGCGTGTTCCACCCGTAAGGCCTCGAACGCCGGGATACGCCCTGCCAAGGCCGGCCAGATGATCTCGTCAAATTCGGAAAACTGCACGTCGAGTGGCAGGTGGTCCAGATCCGTCTCCGCCGACGGCGAAACGATACAGAGGAAATGCTTCTGCTCCCTACGCAGATACACTCCCGAGGTGTCGATGAGGATTGGCATATCCGGAATCTCCGTCGGACATGACACGACAAAAGCCGAACGCCGTCGCGGCCGAACCGGCAGATCCACGCCGATGCTTTGTGCAAGCGGTGCGCACCACGCGCCGCTGGCATTCACGAACGCGTCCCCGGCGATTTCCCGCCCGTCCGTCAGTTCGACATGGGTCACCCGGTTTCCGCGTGTACGGTAGCGCACCGCTTCACCCGTGACGAAATGGACGCCCGCTTCACGCGCACGGTTTCTGAACCACTGCATGACGCTATATCCGTCGAACCAGCCCTCGCCTGCAAGACCTTCGACACTATAGGCCAGATCGCTGACATACATCCACGGGTAGCGGCGCTGCAACGCCTCGACTGAATGCTCCTGCAGCTCCACCCCGAGCGATCGGGCAAGAGCGCTCCGCCGACGCAGCACGCTCTCTTGCTGCGAGTTGCCCACGAACAGGTATCCGCAATCCACCAGGTCGACGCCAGCGCCATACCGCACCTTCTCCCGCTCGCAGAAAGAAAGAAAATCATAGCCGAACTGCGATAGCTGGATGCAGATGGGCGTTGAAAACTGCTGCCTGATCGAACTTGCCGAGAGCGACGATGAAGCGATCTGATAAGTCGGATCCTTTTCGATCACCCAGATCTCGCGGCTCTCTGTCTTTTGGAGGCTCAGGAAATACGCTATTGAACAACCGATCGCCCCCCCGCCGGTGATGACAATTCTTTCGCTCATGATCTACCTTGGAAGACTCATAGGCTCTCGAGAGCCACAACAATATGGATAACTGACAATCAAACAGACACGGTCGCCAGGTTTTGACATGCGGCGCGAATGCGGCCGAGCGCTTCGTTCAGATCGTCAAGTGACGCAGCATAAGAAAGCCGGAAGTAAGGCGAGAGCAGAAAGCCGGAGCCCGAAACCACGGCTACGTTTGCCTCTTCCAGCAGGTACATGACGAAGTCCTGGTCGCTTTCCAGAAGCGTGCCATTCGGCGTGCGGCTCCCCATGACACCATGGCAGCCGACGAATACATAAAACGCGCCTTCCGGCTGATTACTGTGGAGTCCCGGTATGCCGTCCAGCGCATTGACGACGACCTTCCGGCGTTCGTCAAAAGCCAGTCGCGATGTCTCGACGAAAGTCTGATCACCATTGAGCGCTTCGATCGCAGCGTACTGCGACACCGAAGACGCACTGGTCACAATCTGGCCTTGCACCAGATTCATGGCGCGGATGAGCGCCGACGGTCCAGCGGAATAGCCAATCCGCCAGCCTGTCATCGAGTACATCTTGGACACGCCGTTGATGATGAGCGTCCGCTCCTGCAACTCCGGCGCGACGTTCAGGATATTGACGAACGGACTTCCGGTGTAGATGAGCTTTTCGTAGATGTCGTCAGACAATACCCACACATGGGGATGTCGATGCAATACTTCTGCGATGTTGCGGAGTTCATCGGCCGAGTAAACCGCGCCGGTCGGATTCGATGGCGAATTCAGCATCAGCCACTTGGTACGAGGCGTGATCGACGCCTCCAGTTGAGCTGCGGTCAGCTTGAACCCTGCGGCCTCATCGCACGGTACAACAATAGGCGTCCCGGTCGCCATTTTGACGATCTCGGGATAGGACACCCAGCATGGCGCCGGCACGATGACTTCGTCACCTGCATTGAGCGTTGCGAAAAAGGCCGCGAAAATTGCCTGCTTCGCGCCCACGGCGACGCTGACACCGTCCACGGGATAATCGACGCCATTGTCACGCTTGAGCTTCGCGACAATCGCCTCGCGCAACTCGCGGATGCCCGCGGCCTCGGTGTAACGCGTCTTGCCTTCGCGCATCGCACGAATCGCGGCAGCCTGGATATTTTCGGGCGTATGAAAATCGGGTTCGCCTTGCGACAGGGAAATGACATTCTTCCCGTCCCGGCGCAGTTCTGCCGCCTTTGCCGCCATTGCCATTGTCTGCGCAGGGGCGATCTGGCCAATGCGGTCTGCAATGAAGCCCATTCTATTTGTCCCGTTCATTTGGAAAAGCTGATTCGCGCCAGGGCCGCCCAAAGGCAGCCCCAAACGACATGCGTGCTTAAAGACGCTCGGCCACGGCCTTCATTTGCAAGAACTGCAGAAGATAATCAGGACCACCCGTCTTGGTATCGGTGCCCGTGAGGTTGAAGCCGCCGAATGGCTGAACACCGACAAGCGCGCCCGTACATTTGCGATTGAAGTACAGGTTGCCCACGTGGAAGTCGCGACGCGCCCGTTCGATGCGGCTTCGGTCATTCGAGAAGAGCGCCCCCGTCAGGCCATAGACCGTGTCATTGACAACAGCCAGACCTTCCTCGAAATCCTTGACGCGAATCGCAGCGACGAATGGGCCAAATACTTCTTCCTGTGCGATGCGCGCGCGAGGAGACACGTCGCCAAAGATAGTGGGCTCAATCAGATAACCAGCGGCATTCTCTACGGCCTTGCCACCCGTTAACAGCTTGCCCTCCGTGTGGCCGATATCGATGTACGACAGCACCTTCTTGTACTGCAGTTCGTTGCAGACCGGACCGAAACTGGGATTGTCCCTGGCTTCGCCGACAACCAGTTCTTTCGCCTTTGCAACGACCTTCTCAAGCAATGCGTCGTAGACCGAATCCACTACGATCAAACGCGAGCAGGCGGAACACTTCTGGCCTGAATAACCGAACGCCGCCTGAATGACACCCGTCGCCGCGTCGTCGAGATTGGCTGTCTCGTCGACCAGAATGGCGTCCTTGCCACCCAACTCGAGGAAAACGCGCTTGAACCATTTCTGGCCTTCCGCGAGCTTCGCAGCGGACTCGTTGATCTGGGCCCCAGTCGCGAGCGAGCCTGTGAAGTTGATAAAGCGCGTCTTTGGATGAGCAACCAGATAGGAACCGATCTCCCGTCCAGTTCCAGGCAGGTAATTCACCACGCCCGGCGGCAGGCCTGCTTCCGTGAAGATGTCGAAGATCTTGGCCAGCGAAACAATCGTGTCTTCCGCCGGCTTGCAAACCACCGTGTTACCCACCACGATCGCGCCGACCGTCATGCCGGTCATTAGCGCCATCGGGAAATTCCAGGGCGAAATCGTTACACCTACCCCCAGCGGAATGTAGAAGCTCTCGTTCTCTTCACCGGGATAGTCAATCAGTGCCCCCAGGCCGCCCACGTGCTTGACTGCCTGACGCGCGTAGTACTCGGTGAAGTCGATCATTTCCGCGACTTCGGCGCTTGCTTCGACGTAGTTCTTGCCGATCTCATAGACCAGCCATGCCTCGAGCTCACGCTTGCGTCTGCGCATGATTGCTGCAGCCTTCAACATAAGACGGGAGCGATCTTCCTGGCTCCAGCGCTTCCACGATTCGAACGCGGCCCACGCAGCTTCGAGTGCGTCATCCGCATGCCGCGTCGTCGCCTTGGCGGTGTAGCCGACGATCTCTTCCGGATTCGACGGATTTGTCGAGACGAGCTTCGCTTCGGTCTGCACACGCTCACCGTTGATCAGAAGCGGATAGGTCCGGCCAAATTCAGAACGCACTCTTTTCAGGGCCTGCTGCATATCGGCTTTGGCACTTTCGGTGTCGAACAAATCAAATGGCTCGCTCTTGAACGGTGCAATCAGCATCGCTTTCTCCAGATTGAATTGGTTTGGGCTGCTCTGCCGCCCTGATGAGCACGGCATGCTTCCGTGAACCGATTGTCCGGCGCGAAAACTTTCCGGTCTTGATCCGGCTCCACCAATTTGTGCGGAATTCTGCATAGTCATAGCCATCGCTCCGTCTCCGTTGTTCTTCAATAGACCGATAACATAGAGGCACGGACAAAACGTGTGAAAAATATCGCAAATACCGATTTGCGGATTTCTGCTATTTGCTACACTGGATCAACGGCGCGTCACTTCATTCGGAGCACGTATCATGACCATGCATTTCGATCTCGTTGATCTTCGTCTCATCACATGTATCGCCGAGACGGATAGCTTGACGCGTGGCGCCGAGCGCTTTCATATGTCCGTACCCGCAGCGAGCACCCGGATCAAGAATCTTGAAGAAAGTATGGGGGCGAAACTACTGTATCGGACTAGCCAGGGGGTGACACTCACGCCACCGGGCCAGGCATTCCTTCACCATGCGCGGGTTGTCCTGTCACAACTCGAGCAGTTGCGCGGCGACATGCAAGAGTACGCACGCGGTATCAAAGGCCACGTGAGGATCTTCGCGAACACCACGGCCACCACGGAATTCCTTCCTAACGACCTGCGAAACTTTCTCGCCGAGCATCCGGACGTGAACGTCGAGCTTCGCGAACGATTGAGTCATGACGTGGTGCGCGCGGTGAGCGAAGGCACAGCGGACGTCGGCATCGTGGCAGGCAATGTCAGGCCCGAATCGCTGGAAATCATGCCCTATCGCTCGGACCGGCTCATACTGGCGGTGTCGGAATCACACCCTTTAGCGGGTAAAACGTCTATTCCCTTTGAGGAAGCAACGGAGTTCGACTTCGTGGGGATGCCTGAAGCAAGCGCGATTCATACCTTTCTGAACCGCGTCGCGCACGATATGCACAAGAAGCTTCAGGTGCGGATCGAAGTGGGCAACTTCGAGGCCCTGTGCCGAATGATCGAAGCCAACGTCGGGATAGGCGTGCTGCCTCGTTCGTCAGCGATAAGGCACGTCAAAACCATGAACATCCGGCTGGTTGAAATCGAGGATGCCTGGGCGACGCGCAATCTGCTGATCTGCGTGCGCAGCCTCGATCTGCTGCCATCTTTCGCGCGGGAACTTGTCGACCTGCTCACCCAGAAGTGCAAAAGCGAGTGCGAGCCTCAGCCGGCCTAAGCGGCGGCAGTTAGTCTGCGTTTAAAGCCCTCTTCTCCAGACACAAATTGTAGTCAACAGGCCGGTGCGTCAATCTAGCGTGAACGACGCTATTCGATGCCCTCATGACTACCGAACTCAATTATCTGCGCACGTGGATCGGCCGAACCCAGGCTGAGCAGGAACTCGTATCCCCTCGTCTTGCGCAGCAACTCGCGGCTACGCTAGGCTATGAGGACGCGCCGCATGCCGGCTCTCCGTTGCCTCCGCTTTGGCACTGGGCACTCTTTCCTCATATCGTTTCGCAACCACAGGTTGGGGTGGACGGTCATCCCAAACGCGGTGGATTCCTGCCGCCAGTGCCGCTACCCCGCCGTATGTGGGCAGGCAGCCGGGTCCGGTTCGAGCGGCCGCTCCTGGTCGGTAGCCTCGTCACCAGAACCTCGCAGATTGTCGATGTCGCCGCCAAGGAAGGACGCACCGGAAAGCTCGTGTTTGTGCGTCTGCGTCATGAACTGGAAGACGCGGAAGGTCCGCTGCTTTCGGAGGACCAAGACGTCGTGTATCGCGAGTCCGCGACGACTGCGTATAGCCCGGCGAACGGTCCAATTGCGCCCGAAGGGTTCACATGGAAGCGGGAGATCGTGCCAGACCCGGTCCTCCTGTTTCGTTACTCCGCCGATACCTTCAACGGACATCGTATTCACTACGACCGGTCCTACGCTCAGGAACAGGAAGGCTATCCCGCGCTGGTCGTGCATGGGCCGCTGACTGCGACCTTGCTGGCCGATCTCGTCCGACGCAGCCTTCCGGGCGAGTCGATCGCTTCGTTTTCCTTCAAGGCGGTCAACCCGCTCTTTGACGATGCCCCCTTTCATCTATACGCCGCCCGCGCGGCAGGATCGAACGAGGTGAGGCTTTGGGCGGCCAATTCCGAAGAAGTGTTGTGCGTCGATGCGGCGGTAACGCTCACGGTACCCGCAAGTGCATTTCAAAAATGAACCCAAAGGAGTAGAGACAAGTGTTGGCTAACGTTGACCCCTATCAGGACATCCGCGAAGCGATTCGCGATCTGTGTTCAAACTTCCCGGCCGAGTATTTCCGCAAGGTCGATGAAGAGCGCGCCTATCCCGAGACCTTTGTGCAGGCTCTTACCGACGCGGGTTGGTTGGCAGCCCTGATTCCGCAGGAATATGGCGGCTCCGGACTCGGGCTGACCGAGGCGTCGGTGATCATGGAAGAAATCAACCGCAGCGGCGGCAATTCCGGCGCGTGTCACGGGCAGATGTACAACATGGGGACACTGCTCAGACACGGTTCCGCCGAGCAAAAGGCCCGCTACCTGCCGGAAATCGCGAGCGGAAAGTTGCGGCTTCAATCGATGGGCGTGACCGAACCGACCACCGGCACCGACACCACCAGTCTCAAGACGACCGCCGTTCGCAAGGGTGACCGGTATGTCGTCAACGGTCAGAAGGTGTGGATCTCACGGATTCAACACTCCGATCTGATGATCCTGCTCGCACGGACCACACCGATCACTCAGGTGGCAAAAAAATCTGAGGGCATGTCGATATTCCTCGTCGACCTGCATCAGGCGGTCAAGCAAGGCATGACGGTTCGCCCGATCCCGAACATGGTGAATCACGAGACTAACGAACTCTTTTTCGACAACCTCGAGATCCCGGCCGAAAACCTGATTGGAGAAGAAGGCAAAGGCTTCAAGTACATCCTTGACGGCCTGAATGCCGAGCGCACGCTGATTGCTGCCGAGTGTATCGGCGACGGCTACTGGTTTCTCGACAAGGTTTGCAAGTACGTCAAGGAGCGGGTGGTCTTCGGGCGTCCGATTGGACAGAACCAAGGCGTGCAGTTTCCGATCGCACGCGCGCACGTCAACGTCGAAGCGGCGAGCCTGATGCGCTATAAGGCCTGCGAGCTTTTCGACGCGAAACAACCCGCCGGCGCGCAAGCCAACATGGCAAAACTGCTGGCCGCTGACGCTTCCTGGGAAGCCGCCAACGCGTGTCTGCAGTTCCACGGTGGCTTCGGCTTCGCAAACGAATACGACGTGGAACGCAAGTTCCGCGAAACACGTCTTTATCAGGTCGCGCCGATCTCGACCAATCTCATTCTTTCGTACGTAGCCGAGCATTTGCTTGGGCTGCCACGTTCTTTCTAAGGGGCCGGGCATGAAACCGCTGGACGGCGTGAAGGTGATCACCCTCGAACACGCGATTGCAGCACCGTTTTGCACGCGTCAACTTGCCGATCTCGGCGCACGAGTAATCAAGATCGAGCGCCCCGGTACAGGTGACTTCGCGCGCGCCTACGACGAGCGGGTGCACGGCATGGCCTCGCACTTCGTATGGTGCAACCGCTCGAAGGAGAGCCTCACGCTAGACGTCAAGGCTCCGCAGGCGCAGGGTATCTTGGAGCGCTTGCTCGAAGATACCGACGTGCTCGTGCAGAACCTGGCGCCCGGCGCTGCAGCTCGCCTGGGTCTGTCCTACGAAGCGTTGCGTGAGAAGTATCCCCGTTTGATTGTCTGCAACATCTCGGGTTACGGGTCCGACGGTCCGTATCGCGACAAGAAAGCCTACGATCTGCTGATCCAGAGCGAGTCCGGTTTTCTCTCGATTACCGGCGGCCCGGCCTCGCCCGCAAAGGCCGGCTGTTCCATCGCCGATATCGCCGCGGGAATGTACGCGTATACCAACATCCTCTCCGCGCTTCTGCAACGCTCGAAGACGGGCGTGGGAAGGGAAATCGACGTCTCGATGCTCGAGAGCATGGTGGAGTGGATGACGTATCCCCTTTACTACGCGTTCGATGGCGCATCGCCGCCACCTCGCGCCGGAGCCGCTCACGCAACCATCTATCCCTATGGGCCGTTCCCTGCCGGGGACGCGAAAACCGTCATGCTGGGGTTGCAGAACGAGCGGGAGTGGAGTGTCTTCTGCGCAAAGGTTCTGCTCGCACCTGAGCTGGCTACCGATCCGCGCTTCAGTTCCAATTCGAAACGGGTAGCGGCGCGCGAAGCACTGCGCGACATCATCGTCACCGCATTCAGCAAATTGACCTCGGAAGAAGTCATCCGCAGGCTGGATCACGCGCAGATTGCCAACGCCCGGATGAACGACATGTCCGATGTGTGGGCGCATCCGCAGCTTAAAGAACGCAATCGCTGGGTGAACATCGACTCCCCGGCCGGTTCCATTCCTTCGTTGCTGCCGCCAGGCGTAGTTACGGCAGCCGATGTCCGCCTCGACCCCGTCCCCGCATTGGGCCAACACACCGAAGCCCTGCTGAATGAGTTGGGTTTTTCGACCGATGCCATCCGCGAACTTCGTGACGCGGCCGTCGTATAACCTCCAGTTAAGGTAAGCCTGTTATGAGCAACACACAGATTCTTGCTTCGTTTGCGGCCAATCTCGAGTTTGAACAGATCCCCCGAGACGTGGTAGCACGGACGGAAGACCTCTTCCTTGACTGGTTCGGATCAGCATTGGCCGGCCGGGGAGCGCGTCCCGTTGAAACGATCCAGAAACTCGCATTGAACTTTGGTCCGCAGTCCGGTTGCTGCGAAGTATTGATCTCCCGCCGAACGAGCAGCCCGTTCTTTGCGGCAATGATCAATGCCGCTGCATCGCACTTCGCTGAACAGGACGATCTGCACAACAGCTCGGTCCTGCACCCGGCAACCGTCGTTTTCCCCGCGGCATTGGCTGCCGCTCAAGCACTCGGGAGAAGCGGCAAAGAGTTCGTTGCGGCATCCGTCGCGGGCTATGAAGTGGGTATCCGCGTCGGTGAATTCCTCGGTCGATCGCACTACAAGATTTTTCATACCACCGGTACGGTCGGAACGATCGCAGCCGCGGCTGCGGTCGGCAGGCTTTTGCGGCTGAGCCGCGAACAGATGATGAATGCGTTTGGGTCCGCTGGTACCCAGGCAGCCGGGCTGTGGGAATTCCTGAAAGACGCCGCGGACTCCAAGCAACTGCATACGGCCAAGGCCGCAGCAAATGGTCTTCTCGCGGCCTACCTGGCGGCCGACGGCTTCACCGGTGCGAAAGATATCTTCGAGGGCACCAAGGGTATGGGAGCCGGCATGTCCACGCAAACGCATCCGGACAAGCTCGTCGACTCGCTCGGAACGCGCTGGGCCTTGAGTGAAACATCGTTCAAGTACCACGCCTCCTGCCGGCACACCCATCCGGCGGCCGATGCTTTGCTGCAGGTTATCAAGCGCGAACAGATTGCACCTGACGACATAGAGACGGTGGTAACTCATGTTCACCAGGCCGCAATCGACGTCCTCGGGCCGGTGACGGATCCGCAGACGGTTCATCAGGCGAAGTTCTCCATGGGCACGGTACTAGCCATCGCTGCGGAGTTCGGCCACGCGGGCGTACGTGAGTTCGACGCCCACTATAGGGAAAGCAGGATCGCGCACTTCCGCAAGAAAGTTTCGATGGTGCTCGACGTCGAGGTCGATACGGCTTATCCGTCGCGCTGGATCGGCAAGGTCACCGTGCGGACCAAGGATGGACGCACTTACAAAGGTCGGGTGGATGACCCCAAGGGGGATCCGGGCAACACGCTCACGCGCGCCGAACTCGAACACAAAACGATCACGCTTGGGCTGTATGGCAAGGCAGCCACTGAAGACGAACTCAAGCACTCCATCGCCTCGGTATGGGCAATTACCGATGCCCCCGTCGTACCCCAACTGCTCCCCGAATCGATATTGGAGGTTCATCATGGCTGAGCTCGCACCCCGGTCCTATCTCTTCGTTCCCGGCAACCGGCCCGACCGGTTTGCTAAAGCTGCGGCGTCGGGCGTCGACGTTGTGGTGATCGATCTGGAAGATGCCGTACCTCCCGCCGAAAAAAAGATTGCGCGGGCCGCCCTTGCCGAGTGGCTGTCCACCAACAGCACGCCGGTCGCCGTGCGGGTGAATGACGTGAACAGCGAATGGTTTCGCGACGACATCGCGGTATGCCGTGCGCCATCCGTGGCCGCTGTCATGCTGCCCAAGACCGAACGCATCGACGACATTTTCCTCTGCGAGTTCGCCGGCAAGCCGACCGACATCCTGCCGATGATCGAAACCGCCCAAGGCTTCCGCAATGTGGTCGCGATCGCCCAGCACCGGCTGACTACACGGCTCGTCTTCGGCAATGTGGATTTCCAGCTTGACCTCGGCATCGACGGGGACGATGAGCAGCTCCTGTACTTCCGCTCACAGATCGTCCTCGCTTCGCGCATTGGCAATCTGCTTTCGCCGGTAGATGGCGTCAGTACCACGCTGGACGATACCGAGCAGATCACGCGCGACACCGTCCGTGCAAAGCGGCTAGGCTTCGGCGCCAAGCTTTGCATTCATCCGAAGCAGGTGGCGGCAGTCAACGCTGCATTCATCCCAGGCGAGAAGGACGTCGAGTGGGCACAGCGGGTTGTAGAAGGCGCCGCCGCATCTCACGGAGCGGCTGTCGCGGTGGACGGCCGCATGGTCGACCGGCCGGTCATCTTGAAGGCCCAGGAAATTCTTGCAGAGTCCCAGCGTCGGCGCCTTGGCGAATGAGTCAACATCAAAGGGAGACGAAAGTCATGCAACAGTTTGAGATGTTTATCAACGGCGAATCCTGCGCGCCGGCTTCGGGCGAATGGTTCGACACCGAGAACCCCTTCACCGGCGAAACGTGGGCACAGATTGCGAAAGGCAACACGACAGACGTCGATCGGGCTGTGCAGGCGGCGCATGCCGCCTTCAGCGCAGGACCATGGTCACAGATGTCGCCAAGCCAGCGAGGTCTGTTGCTTCATCGGGTAGGAGACCTGATCGCACGTGACGCAAAGCGGCTTGCCGAGCTGGAAGTTCGTGACAACGGCAAGCTGATGGCTGAAATGCTGGGCCAGTGCCAGTATTTGCCGCAATGGTACTACTACTTTGGCGGCCTGGCGGACAAGATTCAGGGCGCCGTGGTTCCGCTCGACAAGAAAGGCTACTTCAACTACACCCGCAACGAGCCTCTGGGTGTCGTCGCCGCCATTACGCCCTGGAACTCGCCGTTGTTGCTCGCCACATGGAAAATTGCACCCGCGCTGGCCGCGGGTTGCACGGTGGTAATCAAGCCATCCGAGTTCACTTCTGCATCCACCATCGAGTTTGCGAAGCTGTTCACTGAGGCCGGCTTTCCGCCGGGCGTAGTGAACGTTGTCACAGGCTTCGGTGCAGACGTCGGCTCTCCTCTGGTAGAACACCCGCTGGTCAAGAAGATTACCTTCACCGGTGCAGACTCCACCGGCCGGGCAATCAACGAGGCGGCAGCCCGTCAGTTCAAACACGTGAGTCTCGAACTGGGTGGCAAGTCGCCCAATATCGTTTTCGAAGATGCAGATCTGGAAGACGCGGTGAATGGCGCGGTTTCAGGCATCTTTGCTGCGACTGGGCAGACCTGTATTGCCGGTTCGCGCCTGTTGTTGCAAGAAAGCATCTACGACACGTTTGTCGACAAACTTCTGACGCTGGCAAGGTCCGCGAAAATGGGCGATCCGTCGAGTATGGACACGCAGGTCGGACCGATCACGACCCGCCCGCAGTACCGCAAGGTCCTGTCCTACATCGAAACCGCAACACAGGAAGGCGCGACGTTGCTGCTAGGCGGAAAGCCCGGCAGCGCCCCCGAATGTGGCAATGGCTGGTTCGTCGAACCCACGATCTTCGGCGACGTTAGCAACAGGATGCGAATCGCGCAGGAAGAGGTCTTTGGCCCCATCCTCTCGATCATCAGGTTCAAGGATGAAGACGAGGCGGTTGCAATGGCCAATGACGTGCGCTTCGGACTTGGCTCGGGTGTCTGGACGAAAGATATTGGCCGGTCCATTCGCGTCGCAGAAAGACTGCAGGCCGGCATGGTCTGGGTGAATAGCTATCGCGCGGTGAGCTACATGTCGCCCTTTGGCGGCTACAAGGATTCCGGACTGGGCCGCGAGAACGGCATCGACGCGATCCGCGAGTATCTGCAAACGAAGAGCGTCTGGATCAATACCGGGGTCAAGACCGCGAACCCGTTCGTGATGAGGTAATGGCAGATGGCCCCGTGGTATTCCCAAGGGGCCATCTGGAATGTCAGTAAGACGCTCGCGAAAGCGCCTTGAACTCAGGACTTGATGCCTTGAGCGGCCTTGGTACTCGGCGCCCGGACCTCTAGCGTAACCCCAGCCCCTTCATTTACCGTCTTGAAGTACGTGAAGCCACTTCGATCTTCGAGACGTCCGCGCGAGAGCACATCCAGCCCGGCGTTCGCAGCAAGTTCCTCGGCCTTGTCGCAACTCTCGACAGAGAAGCCGAGATGAAAGACGCCCTCGCCTCGCGTTTCCAGGAACCGTCGTTGCGGCGTGTCACCGTCTCCTGGCTGGCAAAGCTGCAGTTGGGCGTTATCGATATTCGTAAACTTGTAGCGCATCTTCAGAAAAGCCGGACGATCGTAGCCGTCCAACTGGTATGCATCCATCGGCGGAAAATCGTCCCATGGACCAACGCCAATTGATTCGTAATACTTCACAGCGTTTTCGATATCGCGAACCACGATGCAGACGTGGTGCAGTTTCTGAAAAATCGGCAGCTTTTCCATCGTGAACCTCATCTCTGGTCAGTTTTGACGCTGGGCCGCAGAACCTTTCTAGGCTACCGCGGCCCGACCTGAAGCAGCTGCAGTATCAACCTGCCTTCGCAATCTTCTTCGGCGTATACGTTTTTGCCGCATCGTCATGCGACTGGCCGACCGACGGGTTCCATTGGAAACCGGAACGGGCCACGACGCCCGGCTTCAGACGTTGGTCCGGACCAAAGTCTGCAAAGGGATGGAAAAACAACGGCTGCGTGCCCTCAAGCGTGCGCAATCGTGCCGCATAGGAGTCGAGGTAGGCTTGCCGCTCCTCGGCACTCACGCGGCCAGGCATCCACGATACGTGCGGCGGCAACACCTCGAAGCCAAGGTAATTGAAAATGCCGTTGTGAATCGGCCAGAGAATGTGATTGATGTCTCCATCGACGCCGTCCGGTTCGTAGAGGCTCGCGGCCGTTCCAGTCGTGGTCGAAACCATCGCCTTACGTCCCTTGAACATGCCGGTCTCGTACTTGCGGCCTGTGGCGTAGGCGAAACCACGCGTCATCACGCGGTCCACCCAGCCCTTCAGAATGGCGGGCATGCCGAACCACCACATCGGATACTGGAAAATGATCAGATCCGACCAGAGCACCTTCTGTTGCTCGGCGTAGACATCCGGCGTCGGCTTCGTGGAGGTTCCGAACATGTGCTCCTGTTCCGCTGAAAGGTCGAGGAAATCCGTATTGAGACGTTCGCCCACAAAATCTTCCACGCCGAGCTCGGGCCGCCATTTCAGTTGGTACAGGTCCGTTACCTGAACCTCATGGCCCTGCTCTTTCAGGGTCGAGACAGCCGTGTCTTTCAGCGCACCGTTGAAAGACCTGGGTTCGGGGTGAGCGAAAACGATGAGCACTTTCATGCGGCAACTCCATAAAACCGGTTCGTTGAGCGTTCTGGCCTCGCTGGCCTGCGCTTGAATTCGTGCCTTCTTCGGATGCAGTTCCGGAGCGGCGATCAATTAGGTCTATTGGCATTCTGGACGTTTACAAAATTCCGGTCTTGAAGAGGTTCGGCTAATTTCTGCGGAATTTTGCACAATTTTTGATAGTGATCCAGCCCGTCAAGGCTTGATAAGCCTTGTTCGAATCGCCATTTCATCTTTTGATCTTCCCACACTCAAGTTGCGGAGAATTGCTAAAACTCCCATCCACTGAGAGCGGGAGAAAGGGCGAAACAAGCCAGGTTTCCAGTCGCATCGGTTCACGCTGCATCGAGTTGGGACGTATCGCCCTCGAGATACGCTGCCCGGACCGACGGGCTGGCCAGCAAGTCAGCACCACTCCCTTCGAGGGCAATCTGCCCATGCTGGAGAACATACCCTCGATGCGCCACTCGCAATGCATGATGGGCGTTCTGTTCGACGAGCAGAATCGTCATACCGAACTGCTCGTTCAACTCCCTGATGACAGAGAAGATCCTCTTGATGAAAAGCGGCGCGAGGCCCAGCGACGGTTCGTCGAGTAACAGCAATCTCGGTTGAGACATCAATGCGCGACCGATCGCAAGCATCTGCTGCTCGCCTCCAGACAGCGTACCGGCACGCTGCGAGATCCGGCTCCGCAGGATTGGAAACATCTCGTAGATCCGTTCCAGGTCCTCAGCAGTCTTACGATTGGACGACGTATCGCCCATCAGGAGATTCTCAAGCACAGTCATCCGCTGAAAGATGCGACGCCCTTCGGGCACAACCGCAATATCGAGCTTGCCGACCGCATGTGAAGGCAGGTCCGTAATATTCTGTCCGTCGAATTCGACCGTGCCGCCACTGGCGCGGGGATAACCGAAAATGGTATTCATCAGCGTGGACTTGCCCGCGCCGTTCGCACCGATCAACGTAACGATCTCGCCCGTGTTCACGTCCAGGGTAACCTCGCGTAGCGCCTGGACGCTGCCGTAGTGGGCACTGAGTCCGGTAAGCTTAAGCATGAGCGGTTTTCTCCTGCGATGAACCATCGGGTGAAGAGGTCTCGTCGTCCTCCCCAAGATACGCGCTGATCACCTCGGAATTTGTCTTGATCTCGGCAGGCGGCCCCTCTGCGATCTTCTTTCCGTGATTGAGCACGACAATATGATCGGAAACCTTCATGACGACGCTCATATCGTGTTCAATCAATAGTATGCCGATACCTTGATCCCTGGAGAGGGAGGTCAACAGCGTCGTGAGTTCCCCCGACTCGCGCGGATTGAGACCGGCGGCTGGCTCATCAAGGCAAAGCAGAATCGGTTCAGCGCACATCGCGCGCGCGATTTCGACGCGACGCTGTACGCCATACGGCATGTCACCGGCAGGTTTGTTGGCGATATCCCGGACGCTTAGGCGCTCGAGCCACGTCAGGGCGTTATCTATCGCCTTGTCGTTGGCGCGGCGAAACGATCTTGAGTTCAGCGCTCCGGCAATCGAGAATCTCGACGCTTCCTGCAAGACATTGTGCTGAGCGATCATCAGGTTTTCGAGTACCGTCATACGGGGAAACAATCGTATATTCTGAAACGTCCTGACGACCTGGCCGACCCGCGCGACGTCCACGTTCGTCATCGCATCGAGCCGAAGTTCGCCGCGATAGGGATGGCGCAGTTTGATGGAGCCTTTTGTCGGTTTATAAAAGCCGGTCAGGCAGTTAAAGAATGTCGTCTTTCCCGCGCCGTTCGGCCCAATCACTGCAGTCACCTCGCCTGCACGCGCGCTCATGGACAGGTCCTCGATTGCACGAAGTCCGCCAAACTGCATCGTCAGATTCTCAACGCCAAGCAACGAATTGGAACCGCTCATGGGTTCACCTCCACGCCCGGAGCGCTGACGGTCGCACGGCGATGGCTGATGAGTCCGCCGGGCCGCACGATCATGATAAAGACCATGGCAATACCGAAGAGCAACATTCTGTACTCGGCGAAATCACGCCCCAGTTCAGGCAAGATCACCAGCAAGGCGGCCGCGAGCACGACGCCCAACTGGCTTCCCATGCCACCCAGCACCACGATCGCAAGAATCGTGGCCGACTCCGAAAATGTGAAGCTCTCCGGAGAGATAAACCCCTGCCGTGCCGCGAAGAACACGCCGGCGAATCCGGCCAGCATTGCACCGGTCGCGAATGCGGACAGTTTCACGTTCGTCACGTTAATGCCCATGGCCTTGCAGGCAATTTCGTCTTCGCGCACCGCTTCCCACGCGCGCCCCACAGGCAGGCGTCTTAGCCTTGAGACGAGAAGGTTTGTCAGTAACGCGAGTGCGAGGATCAGGTAATACAAAAAGATGACCCTCTGAACGGGTGAGTATTCGATACCAAATACGGTCGCAAATGTCGGACCATCGCTGGAAGCCTGCATCGGAAGCCCAAAGAATGTCGGCTTTGGAATCGAAGAAATGCCGTTTGGTCCGCCCGTAAGATCACCCCAGTTCACAAGCAGCAGCCGAATGATCTCGCCGAATCCGAGCGTGACGATCGCCAGATAGTCGCCTCTAAGTCTGAGTGTCGGATAGCCAAGCAGCATGCCGAATGCCGCGGCCAGTCCACCGGCGATGGGTAGCGATTCCCAGAAGCCGAAGCCGAAATGCGTCGAGAGAAGACCGTAGGTGTATGCGCCTACCGCGTAGAACGCTACGTAGCCCAGATCCAGCAGACCAGCCAGTCCAACGACGACATTCAGGCCCCAGCCCAGCATCACGTAAATGAGTACCGTCGTAGCCGTATCGACAACGTAGCGGTTTCCTGCAAACAATGCGGGCAACAGCACGGCGAAAGCCACGCATGCCGCGCCGACCCAAACCAGCGCACCATTACCCGTGATTTCAGGCGCGGGCCTTGCACGCAGGCGCCGCTTTGTCAGTAAGCGGAACCGTTGCAGCATCCACTGCAGTATCAGGCGGCCGGCAAAGGCCACCAGAATGAAGGCGGTCAGCAGTGTCCAACGTGTTTCGACATGCAGGCCATTTGCTCCGTCTCGCGTCGTCAGTCCCAGCATCGGCAAACCTACGAGGCCGGCAACCAACGCGGCGCCAAGCGCATCCCTGATGCGAAACTGCAGATCTACTTTTTGCATGATTGTCGGGCTCATCAGACTTTCTCCACCTCTGGCCGGCCAAGCAGGCCCGAAGGACGGAACATCAGAACAATGATCAGGATGACGAACGTTGCCACATCCTTGTATTCGGGAGAAAGATATGCCGCCCAGAACGCTTCGATCAATCCGATGATCAGACCGCCAAGCATCGCGCCAGGGATCGAGCCGATGCCGCCCAGAACCGCAGCGGTAAAGGCCTTGATACCCGCCTGGAAGCCAATTGAGAAGTCGATCACCCCGTAGTAGATCGTCACCATGACACCAGCGACGGCGGCGAGCGCAGCGCCGATCATGAAGGTCAGGGCGATAATCCTGTCGACGTTATAACCGAGGAACTGCATCATCCGTTGATCCTGTTCGCACGCCCGCTGCTGCCTGCCGAAAGGCGTCTTGTTGATGAACAACGTGAAGGCGGACATCAGGACAATCGTCACGATGACGATGAGGAGCTGGACATATGAGACGTACGTTCCGCGCAATCCCTCATTGGAGAAGAGATTCATACCACCCGTCACAAGCGGCGGGATCGACTTGACCCGCGCACCCTGGGTTAGCTGAACCATGTTCTGCAGAAAGATAGAAATTCCGATCGACGAGATCAGCGGCGCGAGACGATTGGAGCCTCGAAGCGGCCGATACCCGACCCGTTCGACGGTCCAGCCGAATACGGAGGTTAGCGCAATCGAGACGATCAATGTAATGGCAATACTCGCCACCACCGACGAGATCCCGCCGCTCGCGAGAAGCGTGAAACACGTCACGGCGATGAATGCGCTGACCATATAAACATCGCCATGCGCAAAGTTGATCATGCCGATGATGCCGTAGACCATCGTATAGCCGATCGCGATCAGGCCGTAGATGGCGCCCAAGGTCAGCCCATTAATAAATTGTTGCAATGCCTGGCTCATGTCCTCTCCGGTGAATCTGCTTCGGAGGCGGAGCACTGGACAGACGCACCGCCTCTTCCGTATTACATAGACGGGACAGGACTTGTCACTTCACGTAGTCATAGTTGTTGCCGTTCCAGCGATAGACCACATAGCCAGGACTCTTGAGATCGCCTTTCGAATCGAAGTCCACTTGTCCGACTACGGTATTGAAGGAGCCGTTGTGAAGCTGCTTCACGATCGCCGCATAGTCCGTGGAATTGGCCTTTTTAGCTGCCTCTGCGAAAACCTGCAAGGCGGCGTACGAATACAGCATGTAGCCTTCCGGCTCGATCTTCTGCGCGCGGAAAGTCGCCACCACCTTTGCGGCTGCCGCACTCTTGCGCGGGTCTGGCGGGAACGTAAAGAGGACCTTGTTGATTTCCGGCCCCGCTGCGGTAACCAGTTCATTATTCGTTAGCGTATCGCCGCCCAGGACCGTCAGATTTAGCCCGGCCTGCGCCGCCTGCCGCAGAATCAGCGCGACTTCCTGGTAGTACCCGCCGTACGCAAGGATCTGAACGCCATTCGCCTTCAGTTTGCTGATAAGGCCTGAATAGTCCTTTTCACCGGCCGTGATCGACTCACGCAGCACAACGGGCGTCTGCTTTGCAGCGAGATCCTTGGCGACCTCGTCGGCCAGACCGCCGCCGTATGCGGTCTTGTCATCGATGACCGCGATTTTCTTGCCCTTGAAATGCGCAGCGATATAGTCGGCTGCAACCTGCCCTTGCTGATCGTCCCGGCCGGTAATACGAAAGATCCCCTTGATGCCGCGTTCCGTGATTTTCGGATTGGTCGAGACGGTGACCTGCGGGATCTGCGCGTCGTTGTAGACGTCCGACGCGGGCAAAGTGGAACTGGAACACCAGTGACCGTCGATGAATGCCACCTTCTGATTGACAAAATTGTTGGCAACCGAAACTGCCTGCTTGGGATCACACACGTCGTCGCCCACAACCAGGTCGAGTTGCTGCCCTAGCACACCACCCGACGCGTTGATGTCTTTCACCGCCTGCTCTGCGCCCTTGCGAAACTGGTCCCCCCCCGAGGCGTACTCGCCCGTCATTGGGCCAGCCACGCCCACCAGAACACTTGCATCCGCGGCGGCCGAGCATGCCAAAGCCAGCCCGCCCATGCTCAGTACCGCACCCATTCCAACCAATCTTTTCCGGCCGTTCATAACCATCTCCAAGAGCAGGCTTCGATGCAGGAACGAACAGGTCTCAGCTATCGTTCCCGGGTATTACCTCGCGTTCAGTGCCGCAAGGTAGATCGAAGATTGCCGTCACCAAAAACGGGCTGGAATTTGATTGTGCGAAAGCGGGGATTAGGTGGAGGCTAAAGATGCACAACGGCGGCATTTGGCTGCGGGAAATCGCATAGTTTTGCCGGTCCGCTCTTCAGATGGCCGTGTAAACGACTATGCGACTATGCGTTGAGACTTCCCGCTTATTCTGGCTTGTACGAGACTATGCGTACTTATCGCCAACCGTGCTGCGGATAGGATGAGTGTCGTAGACAATGATCATGCGCTCGATCAATCCGTTGCCGTCGAACTCGAATACATCGACACACTCGAAGCGCACGGAGGAACCGTCTTTCAGCACCCGGTCGTAGATAAAATAGCTCGTCGCACTCAGAACGCCGATTGTGCCGTCGCAGATGTCGATAAGCGTAATCGTGCTCTCTCCCGAGTTGACCTGCTACGACGCTAGCTTTGCATCGCCTGCGTCACGCAATTGATCTCGGTAGTCGCGGGTTCCGTTGCAAAGAAGGTGAGCGTTCGGTGATGCGTGGACTGGCGTCCGTTTCGACGATATCACCGGCCGCAAACTGTTTGCGGTAAGCAGCGGGTGTCAGTGCCTTCAACGCCTTGAACTGCCGGTTGAAGTTCGCGACGTTCGGAAATCCAGAGCGGGCCGCAACGACCGACACGGGGGTCGAGGTGTGCGCAAGCATCCGGCAAGCATGGCCAATCCTGACCCGCGCGATATATCTCCCAACGCTCTCTCCAATGTGCTGCTCAAAGTAGCGGGCGAGAGAACGTTCCGACACATTTGCAGCCTCGCAAAGTTCGGATAGACGCAGCGGTTCGGCGAAGCGCAAATCGATCATCGAGAGCACGCGATTTATACGTTCCGGTTCGTGGCCCGAAGGACCCTCCGTCCGGTCGCTAAACGCGGTAGGCGAAGCGAGTGGTTCACCGGGCGCTTCCGCTAGCGTACACAAAACATTTAGCACTGCGGCAAGGCGTTCTCGCGGGGCGCTGGAAAGCAGATCGCCGACCTGGGTGTGCATCGCGGTGCCCACCTGCGGACTGAATGCCAGTCCGCAGGCCGCCCTGCGTAACAGGTTGCGCAAAGGCACGTATTCCGGACAGACATCTGCAAGCCGCCGCGCCCAGTCGCCGCCGAACCAGATCACGATTGCGACCTGGGGAGACGATGAATTAATCGATCGGTTCGACGCCCAGGTATGAGGAAGATTTGGCGGCACAAGAACCAGATCTTCGTCCCCGTAGTCTGCGATCGAGTCCCCGATATAGCGCTTGCCGTGACTGTTCAACGTCAGGGTCAGTTCGTATTCGGGATGGTGGTGCCATTCAAACGGGATACGCGGCAAACGCCGGTGGTAAACCCTGACCGAGCAGTCATCGCCGAATTCGACGCGTTCGTATGCTGGTTTCATGGCAGAAGTCGCAAAGAAATTGTCTGGATGGTATCACTTTTTGGGGCGTGTCCGGCCTATGCTCCAGACATAGCAGAACCCACAAGGAGACAACCATGGCACTCAATGTCGACGACCTGCCGGCAGCCATCCGGCAGGCCAAGCAGGAGCTTCGCGAAAGACTTCCGAACTATCGGGATGTTTTCGCCGAAGTGGACGAAGCAATCCGTACCGAAGCCAGCAGAATTGCCGAGCAACGGAGTCGCGGCGAAAACGTGATCCCCGAAATTCAATTCTCCGACATAGCTGGGCAGCGAGTGAGCGCGGAGCAGATCGAACTCGTCAAAGCACGGGGTGCATGCGTCATCCGCAATGTGTTTGACCGCTCTCAGGCGGAAGCCTGGGACCGCGACATCGCGGACTACGTCGAACGGAACGACCTCGATACGCGACTGAAGACCCGTGCCGAGGACAAATACTTCGGCCAGCTGGCATCGAGCAAGCCACAGATTTACGGCGTGTACTGGTCAAAGCCGCAGGTCCTCGCGCGTCAGTCTACGTCGCTGACTACGGCTCGCGTGTTTCTGAACCGTTTGTGGCGCAGTGAGAGCGAAGGTCAGGTCCACTTCGATCCGGAGCACGTACCCGCTTACGCGGACCGGTTGCGCCGGCGGCCGCCCGGGTCAGAGTCGTTGGGCCTGTCCGCGCATTGCGATGGTGGCTCGGTCGAGCGTTGGATCGAAGCGAATTTCCGGAACGTGTACCGGCATGTTTTCAGCGGCAACTGGCGTCAATACGATCCATTCGACGCCGCCTTCCGGCCGGACGTCGAGGAAATTGCTTCGCCAGCCGTATGTTCGATGTTTCGCACGTTTCAGGGCTGGACAGCCCTGACACCTCAGGGTCCCGGAGATGGCACGCTGCAACTCGTGCCCATTGCGAACTCGATGGCCTATATCCTGTTGCGCGCCCTTCAGGACGATGTTGCTGACGACGACCTATGCGGCGCAATGCCTGGCCGCGCGCTGTCGATCAAGCCGGAATTCCATGCGCCGCTCTTCGACGCGTTGTCATCGATTCCGCACATGCAGGCGGGCGACACCGTGTTCTGGCACAGCGACGTCATCCACGCAGTAGAAGACGCGCACCGTGGCACGGGCTACAGCAACGTAATGTATATCGCGTCAGCGCCCGCGTGTGCCAAGAACGACGAATACCTCAAGCGCCAATTGCCCAGCTTCCTTGAAGGCAAAAGCCCTCCTGACTTTCCGACTGACCATTTCGAGGTCGACTTCGTCGGACGAGCTACGGCCGAAGATCTGACGCCCCTCGGTAAAGCCCAACTCGGCTTCGGCCTGTAAGCGCTACCCATCGAAACGATCTGACGCATGCCCATCACGGTGTGCGCCCTGCCCGGTGATTCATACGGAAAACTAAAGGAGACAGCAATGAAAAGAACCGTCATTTCAGCCGCAGTTGTCGCAGCGGCGCTCGCCACAAGTGCACAAGTCGCAAGTTCTGCCGAGTCTCTTTCGGTGTTGCACTGGTGGACCTCGGGCGGCGAATCGAAAGCCATCAGAGTGCTTAAGGACGACATGAATAAACAGGGCTACGAGTGGAAAGACTTCGCCGTAGCCGGCGGGGCGGGTGCAGCTGCCATGACCGCGTTGAAGACCCAGGTCATGTCAGGGAATGCACCGTCGGCAGCGCAGATCAAGGGGCCGTTGATACAGGACTGGGCAAATCAAGGTGTATTGGTCGATATAGATAAATCGACTACCGACTGGAAAACCCAACTGCCAGCGCAAATTGACAAGACCATGAGGTCAGACGGCCACTATGTGGCCGCGCCATTCTCAGTACACCGGATCAACTGGCTGTGGATCAACAAAGCCGACCTCGATAAAGTTGGAGGTAAGCCACCTGCGACATGGCCAGAGTTCTTCGCGCTCGCCGACAAGTTCCGTGCTGCGGGCATCACGCCTGTGGCGCGCGGCGGCCAGCCCTGGCAGGATATGACCATCTGGGAGACCGTTGTGCTTTCTCAGGGTTCAGATTTTTATCGCAGGACCATGATTGATCTCGATCAGAAAGCACTGACTTCGCCGCAGATGGTGCAGGTGTTTCAGATTGTCCGAAAGATCCAGGGTTACTTCGACAAAGGCTCCACCGGTCGCGACTGGAATCTCGCAACCGCCATGGTCATCAATGGATCGGGTGGGATGCAGTTCATGGGCGACTGGGCGAAGGGCGAATTCGCGAATGCGAACAAGCAGGCGGACGTTGACTATATCTGCGCGGCTGCGCCAGGCACATCGAACGCCTTCACCTACACGGTAGACTCGTTCGTGTTTTTCCAGCAGAACGGCAAAAAAGACGCGACTCCTGGGCAGCTCGCGCTTGCCAAGACGATCATGTCCGTCGATTTCCAGGAGCAGTTTAGCCTTTACAAGGGTTCGATTCCTGTCCGGCAAGATGTTCCCATGGGCAAGTTCGACGCCTGTGCCAAGAAATCATACGCAGACGAGCAATCCACGATCAAAGCCAACAGTTTCTTTCCGTCGTTGGCTTTCGGTGATGTTCAGTCGTCGGCCACCGAGGGCGCGATTACCGACGCCGTGACGAACTTCATGAACTCGAATGAGGATCCGCAAGAAGCAGTACGCAAGCTCGCTGCGGCAGCAAAGGTCAAATAGGCGGGACTTTGCGGTTCGACGCTCGCGAAATCGAGCGTCTTTGCACTGACGACGCGACGAACGGAGTCTGAGAGAAAGGCATGTCGATGATCGGGGAATCCAGCCTGATGGGAACTGCCGGAGAAAAAGAGCAAGGAATACAATTTCCCGTTGGACGCCGAGCTTGAACCGCAGTAGCCGACAACCTCAGTACATTATCGCCGGCACCGCGAATCGTGGAACCCGTCGTGCGTATATGGGCGTCGACGATAAAGCTGTGAATGAGATCGGCGGTCGTGAGCACACAATTCTGCTGGTTGATGACGAGCCGGAAGTCCTCGCCGCGTGGCGCCGCATTCTTGAAAATTCAGGTTACAGGGTCGTATGTGCGAGCAACGGCATTGAAGCGCTTGCCTAACTGGAAGCGGGTCGCGTTGACCTGGTTGTTACCGACTGGATGATGCCACTGATGGACGGACTAACACTGTGCCGCCACACATTAGATCTCATCCTGACCTCTCGGATATCCCGATTCTAGGTTACTAGGCCGCGCCGCCCGACGACGTTCTCCTGCACGAATGAAACCGTTGCCTGAAAAAGCCAATGGCTGAGTTACTCTTTCTTGCAACGGTGCATAAGTTATGCACGCGCGCCGTCTACCGGAACGCCAGCCACAGCAGTGAGCCAATCGACTGCTACGGGCGTGGCTTCGGCCATTCGCTGTGATTCCACGAGTGGCGCTTCATGGCCGGACAGCGACCAACGTTCGATCGCCGTCCGGAGGGACCTCGGCTTAGACTTCAGTCTGCTCCGCCATCTCAAGAGCATCGTCGGCCTCGATGCCAAGGTATCGTACTGTGCTCTCAAGCTTGGTATGGCCTAGGAGCAATTGAACTGCGCGGAGGTTCTTCGTGCGACGATAAATCAGCGACACCTTCGTACGGCGCATCGTGTGTGTGCCGTATGCGGTGTCGTCCAGTCCAATCGATGCGATCCATCGATGCACTAGGCGCGAATACTGACGCGTAGAGATATGCGGCGATTCGTGGAGCCGGCTCGGAAACAAGAAGTCGGGCGGCGTCAGCATTGCCGCCTTAATCCATGTCCCGATACTGTCGCGGGTCTGCTCTGTGATCTCGAACTGAACCGGCCGTTGAGTTTTCTGCTGCATGATCGTCGTTCGGCTGGCGACAGCGCACCCGTGGCAAACGTCGCAAACCCGCAGCTTTGTCAGATCGCATGCGCGCAGTTTGCTGTCCCAACCCAAAAGTCGCTCCTGGTAGTCGCTTTTTCTTAATGAGCGGGCGACTGCGGGCGCATACCTCGGACCGAAATGGACATTCCGGTAACGATCAACTCACGGCGCGATGCTCGATAGCGAGCCCGCTTCACGATATGCGTTGACAGTCCTAGTTTGGCACTGTATCTTGGGTCTCGAAATATTCAAGAAGCTCGATTGCTGATCACCATTTTCCGCCTCTTCTGCGCGGTACTCGCTATCCTCTCCTCTTCCTTGAAGTTTTTGTCGCTCCGCAACGGAGCTGTTATTTTTATTTCAAGGAATTCTCATGGATACCGGTACTGTTAAGTGGTTCAACGATAGCAAAGGCTTTGGCTTCATTACTCCTGACGCGGGCGGCGACGATCTCTTCGCTCACTTCTCGGAAGTTCGCGGCGACGGTTTCAAAACGCTCGCAGAAAACCAGAAGGTGACCTACGAGACGAAGCGCGGCCCGAAGGGTATGCAGGCCGCAAATATTTCGCCGCAGTAACGTATTTCAAGGGCCGGTCTACCGGCCCTTTGCATGTCTGCCTGACTAGTATCCTCGCGGAGCCGTGCGCTCCCGATCTGATCGCCGCGTTCGTCGTGCGCGACATTTGTCTTTCGACACGATCCGTCTCGCTTCATTTTCAATTTATTTCGCCTTTACGATATAGAAGTCGTACGGGCGTCACTCGGTTATCGCTTATGCAAAATAATAAACATCTTCACCACCACAACGGTTATTCAGTCTCCCCTTCTGCACATCGGTTGCCGGACGGCTGGTTTGCCGCCAACCTTCTGCTCGTCAGGGGGGATGCCCTTGAGGCTGATCCGGTTTCCTACAAGTTCCACGCACTCGACTATTTCGATAATGAAACGCAGGCCCTGGGACACGCTACGACCTGGGCGCGTGACTGGGTGGACAGCCGCGGATAATGGGCAATACACGTGCATAGTAGCGGCAAGATGGACGGCGGCGAAGATCGACGAGCCGTCGGTGCAGAACGCGTCGGATCAGAACGATACACAGCAAGGGCACCTCTGCCTGCATGAACTGATTTCATTGCGGCGACACCGCCTGGCGCCTCGCCAGTAGGCCAGCGGAGATGGGCGCGAACGATGCCCACGGCATGATGCGAGAAAGCCCGTCATGTCTGTCACATCTGCACCAATCACACTGCTCACACAACGTCGCAATGAAGCGCCTCAAAGCTGCTCAAGCTCGCGCTCTCCAGAACGTCACTCAACCGGATCACGGGATCCGGTCGCCTGATCGACACAACGCTATTCCCGTCAATCGCAACACAAGGAGCAGAGATGGCGTTATTGGTCATGCAGGTCGCGGTAAGCGGAGAACTGGTCGAGATTTTCGAAATGCGGGTTGATGATGTCGACGGCCACCGGATGCTCGCCGCCGCCAATGAGGACGAGCGGGTGATTCATCCCTCGGGACAGGCGCTCGAAGACGGTGAAGTCTGGATCGATCTGATCGACGGAGATGGCGAGACGCTGTTCGACCAGGTGGCATGTTTTCACCGGGCGGATGCCTCGGACGCTTTGCAGATTCACTTCGGCATGCATGTCGATGTCGTTAGAGATTGCCTCTCAAAGTCGAACATCGCATCGCTCCATGCAAGGCACCGTCTGGCAGCCCAAGCCTACTTTCGCAAGGTTGACCGTCTTGTCGACTGCTCGTTGGTAGGTTCCAGGCAGAGCAATCGCCGGCGTGTTGGCGACGCCAGTGTCATGGATCTCGTGATAGAGCTTCGCCGGAGGCTGGATGGTGTTGTCACCCAGCTTGCACTGAGCGAGTTGCCAACGCATGTGCAGGCCGCGGCACGGCAACTGAAAGACGCGACAAATAGCTACGTGGGCGCGGTGCAGCGGCTGTGAAGTGGCGGACTGAACCGCATTGTGGAATGTGAAGGAGCTGTATGCAGAGAACCTTGAACTATCGCGGGTTTAAGATTGATGTTGACCTGGTGCCCACGTCCAAAGACATGTTTGACGCGTGGTTCCGTATCGATGGACCGGCTCAAGCCCCGGCAGTGGCTGCACCAGGCCAGCGTATTAAGGTCCGCGGCGGCCCGTTTTCCCAACGTTGGGCATACTTCGTCGCGGAGATCGCTGGCCAGGCGTCTATCGACGTCATCCTGGGCCCAGACGAATAATTTGACACCGCAAAACGCGAAGGGCGGGCTCGCTCGTCGCGCGTTGTTGCATGCGGTTCAAAAAAACATCGGACACCGATTTAAAAGGAACAGGTTTCATGGACGAACGCAAGCGGGACAGCATGATTGCCTATCTCCGTCACCGCATGGATGACTTCGGTATCAGCCCAGATGATCTGGCCTCGGCACTTGCGGCCGCGCCCGAAGCTGGCCGCTACCTTAGCGCAAATGGCGACAGCTGGAGCGGCGAAGGGGCGATGCCTCAATGGCTGAAGCAGGCGATTAGTGCTGGACAGTCCATAGGGCACTTCGAGTTGTCGTCAGGTTCGGTTTCTAAGCCGCCCCTGCAGGCAGGCGCAGACTGGACGAAAGACCCCTTTGCAGGCAGTCCACTCGCGCGGTCGAGTTCCGGTTAGATCATGATTCTCTTCCAAAGGAAAATCCCTTGTTTAACTGGAGACGGTGAGCCGGCCGGCGTAGACCAGCCAAGATATTGGAGCTCTGCTTCCGACCTTCTTCTGTCATTCGTGCCTACGCATCCCGGGCGGCAGCTTGCCTTGAGTTCCGCAAGCTTTTTGGGGGTACTGCCGAGCTACTGGATCGGGACGGCGACACCGATCTTCTGCGCCAGCAAACGCTCGTAAGTGCAGAAGCTCAGGTCTACCTCATCCTGAGAAACGGTCTTCACTGTCAACGCTACCTCCTCGGGAGTAAGGCCGAGGATCGTGGCCAAGGCGGCCTCGATGGGCCCTGCGCATGCGCGGTCTTCGGCGATGGTCGTGTCGACGGAGATGTCATACGCGCCGTCCTGATCGCGAAACACCACTTCCACGAGGCGTGCCCGCGCGCTCATCTTGCTTCAACTGCCAACCGAGCGACATCGGCCATGACGCGCAGCCGCTCGGCTGGAAATCCGCGAGTCGCATGCAGTCGGACACGATGTTTGCCAAGCGTCACCCAGCCAGTATCGAACTCCATATTGACTCCCTCCAGAACAACGCGCGCACTGCAGGTAAGGGCTCCTGCCCGGTGTTTCAATATATTCGGCGGAATATATTGATGCGAAGGCGATATTCGATCTGCTGATGTTGAAAGTCTTACGCGAGCTCCTATTTTGGCTCGCAAAGGCCACTGCGTGCCGCCACCATAGCGCGTCCAGAGGGCAACAGCGCAACAGCGGGCCGACGCATTTGATCATTTTGCATCGCGGGAGATTGAATCATGACTGACTTCTACTCTGGCAACGACCTGTTTGGGGAACTCGATCGTCTGCAACGGCAGATGTCGGCGCTGTTCGGCAACCTTCCATCCAGTATCCGCTCAAGCCGCACAGATGCATTCCAGCCTCTTAACATTGGCAGTACCGACGACTCGATCAACGTCGTTGCGTTTGCACCGGGCATCGATCCGGCTACGCTCGAAGTGACCGTCGACAAGGGCACGTTGACTATTGCCGGTGAGCGCAAAGCACCCGAGTTCGCGACGGGCAGCGAAACCCGCGCTTACGCCAGGGAGCGTTTTTTCGGCGAGTTCCGGCGCGTGATCGAGCTGCCGCAGAACGCTGATCCGGACAAGGTTGAAGCTGGCTATTCAAACGGCTGCCTGAATGTCCGGATCGGCAAGCGCGAGGCCTCGAAGCCACGCGCCATCACTATTCAGTAAAAGGGGGAAGCCATGAACGATAAGACTCAAATCGCACAACGCGATAACATCGATGTGGCCCGTAGTAACCTGGACAGCACCCGCCGCGTCACGCTTACACCAGCCGTCGACATCATCGAGGACAGTCACGGCATCACCCTGTGGGCCGACCTGCCGGGCGTGCCGCGCGACAAGCTCGCCGTCAAGGTTCATGACGGGAGACTGTACATCGAAGCGGAGGCGGCGGTGCCCACGCCTGGCGAACTGCGGCTGCACCATGCAGAGATTCGCACGCCGCATTTCGCGCGAGCCTTCAGTTTGAGCGAGGACTTCGATACGTCAAAGGTCGACGCCAATCTGCAGGGTGGCGTGCTGAAACTCAGCATCCCGCGTCGCGAAGAAGCACGCCCGCGCCGCATTGATGTGCGGGCGGGTTGATGGCCTGAAAGGCTACGGACGGTAGGAGCGAAAGCGCAGCTATCCGGCGGATGGCTGCGCGGGGATTGCCGCGCCTGCACGCACGCGAGTTAGCGCAGGGTGAAAGCCGCCTGTCTCTGCTGCAGGCATAACGAGGGTCTCGACGAACCATGTCTTCAGCGTCCGGGGCCCGACGTTGAGTTAGCCAGCGCGTGGGTGGAGGAAGTAGTAGCCGCTCCCGAGCGGCACAGGGACTTCAAACGGTTCGGGCGGCCCGCGCTTCACTTCTTGTGAAGTCTTTGTTGACAGCGCCGGGCTTGATTTAACAATTAGACTTATTGTTAAATTGCTCGTATTCGGGAGTAATGCGATCCGCACCAGCTTAGGAGTCTTACGTGCCTTTCGAGCCGCTAAGTGACGATGAGTGGTATCGAGTCTCATGCTTTTTTGGGGCAAAGGACGACAGGCGTCGATTTGGTCGCCCACGCCGCGATCCCCGCGATTTATTCAACGCCATCCTGTGGGTCTTGACACAGGGAGAGCGTTGGCACCGTCTTCCTCTATCAATGCCGCCAGCCCAAACCTGTTACATCAGGTATCTCCAGTGGAAGCGGGATGGAACACTGGAGAAGGCCTTTGCGGAACTCGAAAGACGATCCACCGGTATTGTTCTGCAACCTGGGAAAGAGACGACAAATGATGCAGCTACGGGCGCTTGAGCCAGGCGTTCCCACCTGAGACCAACGAACGTCAACCGCAGATTTTACGGAGCAGCGACCCCGCGCGCTCCGGTGGCCCGCGCCTGCGGGCTCTTTTTTTTCCGGATACGCACAACCGCTTTGGGGTGCATCCGGCGAGCGGCCGATTCCGGCGACAATGAGCCGGACGGCGCACACGGCCGACTCCCGGTTGTGCTGAAGCGATCAGGCGTACCGACCCAACAGGATCATTTATTCCCGGCGTCCTTCACGAGAGCGGCAATAGCAGTCAGGAATACTATTGCGTCGACAGGCTTTCTCAGACAGTCCTGCCAGTTCGCTCCGTTGCCTTCTGGCGGCCGGGAGGAAGTGTGAACGATGATTGGTACGTTCGCGAATTCCGGCATCGCTTTCAGCCGCCTGCACAACTCGCCTCCGTCCATGCGGGGCATCATCCAGTCGGTAACAATCAGGTCAACATGGCCGGATTCGACCTTGGCCAGCGCTTCAACGCCGTCGCCAGCACATACGACCCCATAACCTTCCATTTCAAGAATCACCCGCCATACAGTCAGAATTTCAGGCTCGTCGTCAACCAGCAGAATAGTGTGCATAATAGCCGCCGATTTCATTTAATTTCTGGTCGCCTATCGTGTCGTCCGCACGAAGCGTTCCATGAGCCACAGTCGCCGGGTGATATTTTCTGTTTTGTCACCTACGCGGTTTGTTCCCACAAATCGAAATCGAGGACTGCCAGGTCAGTGGCGAGCGTCGATTGCGTCCGGGGCCGAGAGCGCGTTGTTCCAAGAGGGTCGCGGGTGCGCTTTCGTCGTGGTACGGTCCGAGCGTATTCACGTTGTAGAAATTTCATGTAGCAACTTCATTCACATACGCTGATCATGACCGACGTGCACGTCAGGCCGCTGCGCAAATTTGCCGATTTCCTTCGTGTGGAGCAGGTACGCCTGACCGAGCGATGGATGAAAGCGGTTTTTGGCGACATCGACCTCGTTGAAGCGGACAGGCTCACTTACGAGCAACTCGCCGATCACCTCCCGGAAATTCTGGAAGGGCTCTGCGCAGGGTTCGATGTCGAGGACATCGAACGAGTCGAACCCGCGATCGAACGCGATGCCAGAAAACACGGCATGGTCCGCTGGCGTCAGGGCTACCGTATCGAGGAACTTGTACGGGAGCTGGATCTTTTTCATCAGGCCCTCGCAGATGCCCTTGAGGAATTTGCGGGCCGAGATACCACCTTCACGCGCCGCCACGAGAGCCGGGCGCGGCGCATGATCGCCGAGACACTGAGCATGGTCACCCACACGTCGATCCGCGAGGTTGTCAGGGAGCGGGACCGCAAGATTGACGAGTACACGGGCAGGCTTGAGCGCGCCAACCATGAACTGACGCTAAAGCAGCGACTTATCAGCGATCTTTACGAGTCCCGGATGCAGATCACCCGCAGCGTTGTCCACGATCTGCGGAATTTTCTGAATGCATTTTCGGTTGCGCTGCAACTGATCGGACGGGCACCGGCCAAGGCCGACGCTGCCTTGACGCTGGCAAGCCGGCAAGCCGCCGACATGAAAGCGCTCGTCGATCAGATGGTTGAATATTCGGTTGTGCTTGGTGACAGCACGCCTCTGACGCTTGAAGAGGTCGAACTACGGGAGCTATACGACGAACTCGTCAACTCCTCGCGCCCGGCAATCGAGAGCAAAGGACTGAGGTTGCGACAGTCGTTCGACCCCGCGCTCTCCCGCGTTACGTCCAGTCGTCTCAAGCTGAAACAGATTGCGGTCAATCTGCTGTCAAACGCAACCAAATACACGATAGCGGGAGAGATTGAACTCGCTTTTTTGGCGGTTGGCACGGACTGTTGGTCAATTCGCGTATCCGATACCGGGGTGGGCATCGCGCCCGTTGATGCCGACCGCGTGTTCGACGAATTTGAACGCGCCGCGGGCGACGATATTCCTGGAACGGGCCTCGGCCTCGCCATCGTCAAGGAGCTTTGCCGGATATTGGACGGGCAGATTGACTTCGCGTCACGCGAAGGGGTTGGGACCACGTTTGAAATCCAGTTCCCGCTCACACTGGCGGAACCTGAGTGACCAATGAGCCGATACCAGAAAATCACGCAGCCCGACAAATGGCCGTCCAGATCCTCTCAGGTGCGCTGACCATGAACTGCCGGTGCATAACTGCATCGTATCGGCCGCAACGATAGTGCTCGAGCCACTACGCCTTCGCATTCGTCTACACCGACCAACGTCATGCCACTGGCGCGGGACTGGCCGGCGGAACATCCTTGAAGCTTGGCGCATTCATCGCAGAGTTCCATGATCTCGTCGCATCTATGATTGAACAGGACCGCAGTACCGCGGGATAAACGCATTGGCGTCCGCCCGGACATTGATGATGAATCTGTAAGCCGACATCCTTTAAGCGAACCGCTGACAAACGCATCACGGTCTCGTTCGAAACAAAGCATACCGTCCTGCTAAGCTGATCCGACCGAAAAAGTTCTGCATCTCAAACGCCCGCGTGCGTTATAAAAAGAATAGCCCGCGAACCAGGCCGGGCCGAATCCATGCAGGGAAGCATGGAGGAGACGTGAAACTTATTTAAGGTTGCTCGATTTTGCATTGCAAACTGGCGGTGAAAACGCCGCACGCGACTATGACATTGAGTCTGCGGCGGCTGATTGAACCCACTATAAAAGCATGTCGCCCGATGCGCGCTAGGAAATGCAGGTCCCGGCTAGGAATCGACCAGTGAACCACCGGCAGGCCGAGCAACTGCAACGTGACGCGTGCTGTCGATCGCCGCTTCGTACCTTGTCACCACAACGGGCATCCACCTTGTGGATTTATCGTGAAACGGGAATGACCTAGTTCCCACTCATGCTATCGCATCGAATTGAAAGGCCGCGATGCATTCGTTCAATTGTCGACCCTGAACTTCGAGGGAGCTCGAAGCAGCAGCCGCCTCCTCGACCAATGCGGCGTTTTGCTGGGTCACTTCGTCCATCTGGGTAATGGCCAGGTTAACCTGTTCAATCCCTCTACCTTGCTCTGTCGATGCCGCTGCAATTTCACTCATGATGTTGGTCACGCGGCCGACAGCCTGCGTTACGTCCGACATTGTTGCGCCGGCCTCATTTGCAAGCGTCGCCCCCTCGCTGACTTTCTGCACGGAAGTGTTGATCAGATCCTTGATCTCTTTCGCAGCACTCGACGAACGCTGCGCGAGGCTGCGTACTTCGCTCGCGACCACGGCGAAACCCCGCCCCTGTTCTCCCGCACGGGCCGCTTCCACTGCGGCGTTGAGCGCGAGAATATTCGTCTGGAACGCGATTCCTTCGATAATCCCAGTGATATCCGCGATTTTTGTCGAGTTTGCGCTGATATCTCCCATGGTATCGACGACCCGGCCGACCACGATATTGCCCCTCGCTGCGACATCTGACGCGTTAGCGGACAGCGCGCTCGCCTGTTGGGCGTTCTGCGCGTTTTGTTTCACGGTCGACGTGAGCTCTTCCATGCTAGACGCGGTTTCCTGGAGCGACGCCGCTTGCTGTTCGGTGCGTGATGAGAGGTCCGTGTTTCCCGCTGCGATCTGGCTGGACCCGGTAGCTATGCTGTCTGCAGCAGTGCGGACGCGACTCATCAGATTCACGAGACTACGCTGCATTTCCCCCATGGAGGCGAGTACGCTTCCGGACGGCGCATTTTCTGCGCCGACCACCGGGCTGAGATCGCCCGCGGCCACACGCTTTGTTACACGAGCGAGATCGGTGGGTTCAGCGCCCAAGGCGCGCAGCAGCCCGCGTGTGATGACGACGCCCGCCACTATTGCCATCACAACCGCGGATAGACAAATGACAATGAGAAAGTTGCGCTGTATGGCGAAATTCTCCTCAGCATCTTGCACCATCTTTGTTGCACGTTGATGAGTCACATCGGCATAGTCATTCGAGGCTTTGATCAAGGCCGCAAGTAGTGGTCTGCATTTCGTGATGATTTCGTTTGCTGCGGCCTCGCGTTGGTTGCTGAGTGCCAGACGATTAATATCAAGAGCGACAGGGCGGTACAAACCTTCAATGCGCGCTATCTCAGCGGCGCGATGTCGCGCCTCATCGCTCATGTCCTTGGCGTCGGCCACCATCACATTGAATTTATCGAGATCACTCTCGACCCTTTGTTCCGCGTCGAGAACTGCGGCCTTCTCTATTTCAACATCCGCGGGTGAGGTGACAAGAACTAGGTTCCGTACTGCCATGGCACGATCGTCAACGGCAGCCCGGATGGACTGAGCCATTTCCGCACGTGCGTTGATACCATCAACGAAGCTCCGGAATCGATCGTTTGCGTCGTTCAACGCCTTTAGCGATATTCCCGATACGATCAGCACAACAAGCGTGAGCAATGCGAACGCAATCGAAAGCTTGATCTTGACCGTAAGATTTTGGAATTTCATGTGAGCTCCGATTCCGATGCCGGACGGCATACATACAGGTAAGACGTCCCGATAAATCTGGGGACGCGGCTAGCAAATTCTCGTTCCATGACAGCTATTAACGGCACCTCAGTCCCGGAGCGCAGATCACGAGCTTCCCGCAAAGGTTTGCGCCCGATTTGATTTTTTCTATGACCATGGACGCTCAATTGGTCTGATGAAACGTATGGTGTCTTGTTCACCAGAAGATGGGCTAGCGGAAATTCTCATCGGGGGCATTTGCCGATTGTGGTTGATGTCGGGAAATACTGATCGCACTTCGACGTTGGCCGTTTCTTATATACGCTCACACTTACCTTGCCTTACCGCGTGCAACCCTAACGTCGGGCGGAAAAAATCTTTTCAACAACCGTTAGCTACCCTGAGCAATGTGTCCACGGCGCGTACAAACATGCTTTGATGACTCGATCGTGCGTGCTCGGCAACATGGAGCAATAGAAGCGAACGAATCGCAACGCCAATTCCTTGATGGATGCCGCAAGCGCACCTAGCTAGCGGTCAAAAGCGCGCTCTGCCGCGTTTTGACCGCGATCCTCATTACCGACTGGATTCGGAGGCTTGCTGTCCACGCCGGCCAATTGAGCGACTGGTTCGCCCCCCCACCGGCGAATGCGTAATGCTGCGTTGCCTGAGCGGCGACCTGTCGCAGGCGCTCTCATCTGCGGTCCGTTTTCTACGGTCTCGGCTGGCCGCCCACCCTCGATCGCGTCGGGCAACGACCGGCCAGAGAGAGACCTTCCTCATAGTCGGACAATGTCCGTTATCGATGCCCTGTGGTCGACGGGAGTTGTTCCGATGTGTCGAAACGTGAGATATAGACCGGCCAGCGAAAAATCTGTCGGATATATGTGCTAGTGGAAGATCACTTTGATGCAGCGAACCATGCGCAGGTTCGACCAGACGCGCTTTTTTGGAGAGTTGCAATCCGCGAATGTCGCGACTATCGTAAAGTCGTCTCCTCTCCATATCGCCTGCTGATGTGGAATTGCCCGTCCTTGAGGCGGGCGTTTTTTACAGCGCTCCGCTTGCAGCGTCGGGGTCCGTTATGTGACCGCGCACAGATTACTAACGGTCGTAAGAAAAAGTGACACAGGTACAGGCTTCTTCAAGCAAAGATTCCATGCGGGCTGGAGAATGTCTGGTGGCGGCGTGGCTGACTGGCCGAGAATCGGGATATGCGCGAAGTCGGGTTGAGCCCGAATCTCGCGGCTTAAGGCAAGTCCGTCCATCAACGGCATTATCCAGTCGGTAATAATGAGGTCGGGCACGTTGTGTTTCAGACATTCGAGCGCCTCGATACCGTTGCTCGCGCAAGTCACCCTGTATCCTTCGTTGACCAAGATCAGGGACCACGCGGCGAGAAGTTGGGGCTCGTCATCCACAAGCAAAATCGAATACATCTGAGGCCACCGATTGGTCAGTTTTGTTTTTCGCTACCGCCCTCTCCTGCAAGAAACGATCCCAAGGGGTACACGCTGCCATCGCAATTGTTTGTCTTCACCACGTGTATCTTTGGGCGAGAGGCAAGCAGACACTACGTCGTTCTGCTGGCACTCGCTGAACGTGATTGGGTAGCGCGAGCGATCAATGAACGATCAACGCTCTCGCAGGGGTCTCGGCTCAAGGCAACATTTTCTCGATGATCGGAAGCAGCATGTCGAGCGAGAGAGGCTTGCGGCAATAGGCGATCACCGGATTGGGCTGTCTCGGTATATCAAGGGCTGCGCTGCAAAGGATGATGGGGATTGACCGAAGGTCCGGGTCGTCGAAGAGGGCAGCGCATAACTCTGGACCGGACATGACTGGCATCATGCAGTCACTGAGAATGAGGTCTGGCCTGGCCTTGCGGATCAGCTCAAGTGCGACTGCTCCGTCCGGCGCTGTCACGACGGCATATCCGACCTGTTCAAGCAGTAAGCTCCAGATAGTCAGAAGGTCGAACTCATCATCCACGACCATGATCGTTTTCATGGCGCGTCAACTGTCGAAACGGCCAATGATTCCTGTCGCGGCCCTACGGCCACCGAGCACACCTGCTGCACCTGGAAAAGCGTCGACAACGTCGAGCCCCTTCTCGGTAATGACGAGCTCCCGAAGCGAAGAGTCGTGCGCGCTTTCGCGCTGTTTGACCACGGAGATCATTCGATGCAGACCCGTGTCGGTTTCCGCATAGCGCAGCAAAATGAGATTTTCAGTCATGGCCGAGAGACGCATTCCGCGCATGACGGAGGGATCGGAATTGAACGGCACTTCTTCTGTGAGAAGCGTTGTCACCCCTGCGGCGCGTAACTGATGAGTCAATGCGTTGAGGAACAGACCAAACCGGCCGGTGCGCATTGCTGAATCACGAAACCCGTCGATACCGTCAAGCACAAGTCGCGTCGCGCCGGTCTGCTTTACCGTAGCGAGAGCGGTGGCTGCCAGTTCGTCTATTGCCAGTTCAATGGCCGGTTGCCACTGGACGGTCAGCCGCCCGTCGTCGCACGCCGCCTGCAACGGAATTGAAACGGATTCAGCCTTGCCGATGAGCCGTTGCGGCGACTCGTAAAAGCCAAGATAGACGGACTTTTCGCCGCGTTGCGCACCGGCCGATAGAAACTGCAGCCCAAGCAGCGTCTTGCCGATTCCCGATGCGCCCATCAGCGTGGTCGTGGAGCCCTTTATAAACCCTCCGCCGAGCAACTCATCAAGACGAGGAATACCCGATCCGAGGCGCGCCTTGAGGTCGGCCGGTCCAGGCTGCTCCGCACATCGTGCTTCCAGCCGTGGAAACATGACATGGCCGCTGTCCGTTATACGAAAGAAATGCTTGCCCAGCATGTGATCGCGAGCACGCATCTTGTGGACTTCAATTTCGCGCGTGCGGCGCATGCCATCGCTGTAACGGTTGAGCTCAATCAGGCCGTCGACGAGCGTATGTTCGGGATGCGGCTCATTACCCGACAAAGGAGCCAGCAGCAACGTTGTACAGTTCATGGCAGCAACCAGCGCGTTCAACTCATGGATGAACTTGGACAGCGAGAGGTCCGTTTCACTGAACTCGCGTGCGCTGCGAAAGCCATCGACGATGAGCAGACCCGGGCGGTACTGGTGGAGGCTCAAGGCAACCTGCTTGAGGAAGCCATCAAGTCCGCCCTGCATAAGCGCGTGATAGCCCGAGACGAAAAACATTTTCTCCGCGACCGCTTTCTCGTCAAAGAAGCTGAGTGCGCTCAAGTGCCCGAGGAGTTTGTCGTGCGATTCAGCGATCAAGGTCATATACAGCACCTTCTCGCCCTGGAGGACACGATGGAAGCCGATCTGACTCGACAGAATCGTCTTGCCCGCGCCAGCCATGCCTTCTATCAGGTACAAAGCGCCGCCGACCAGACCTCCGCCGAGAATGGTATCAAGGCCCGGTACACCCGTTTCGACGTTCGAATGGCGCGACGCTGGAGATGTGTGAGTTGTCATTTTTTGAATCGTCTGCGAAGGTTCAAACAAGGGGCCGCCGCGAAATCAGCAAATCCCCAATAGAAAGCAAACCGTGTACCTGACTCGCCGCGCCGACAGGAAAGCGCATGCAAAAAGCGCGCGCCAGAATTTTACCTCTTTGAATTCGCTTGCGATCCTCGGACCCTGTGCAGGGGCAATCGCAAATCCTTGTCTCGGCGGTGGATGGCGACATTCCGACGGTTATTGGCGGACTTTTGCTCTCGCGACGGACTTCTCCTTCGCCGGTCGTCCACCTTGCTCAGGGACCGATGTTTGGAATGGTCATGCAGGGAAACAAGAGCATGCGGTTGGGGAACGAAGTTCAGCACTACGGCGTCGGCAGATTATCTGCTCGTATCGTTCGACGTTCCGGTCACGTCCAGATTCGATGCCCCCGGCGGGCAGAATCGATGTGCGAAAAGTGACGCCAAGGCGTGATCGCGCGTTAGCGATGCGTCGGAAAAAATCTAGCGTCTGGCGGCCGCCGATTCGACGGGACGGCCAGGGTGACTACCGTGCCTTTTTGCGGGCATCCGATAGCTGCCAAACGAAACCGGCCAATCTGGAGAACCGGTATGAGCGCAGACACTCCCACCCCCGTCTTCGGCGAGTTTTCTACGACCTGCTGGCAGGTCGCGGGGGATCTCAGCGAAACCATCAGCGCGGCAAACAAGGTCGTCGGCTATCGGACCGCACTCATGCTGTCCGGAACCGCGACGTGTCGGCAGATACCATGCCCGACAATATCAGGTCTTAGGGGCAGCCGGCACGGCGCTCGATGCAGCAGCCTCCTTCGCCTTCCTGTTGGCCATATGCCGGCCAGCGATACACCCGCCAGTTGCTCCCAACACCGAGTGCCCCTTCCCAACATAATGGCCTGCCACCGCCCCCACCGCTGCGCCCTTCATGCAGCCAGCAGCATTCGCACCAACTGCAGCGATCGAGAACAGGAATGCGATCAACAATTTCTTGAGATTCATGCTTTTTACCCAAAAGGTTGTCATTCAAATGAGAGTGCTCCGTTACACATAGCGGTTAAACCGGCGTTAGCGCACCCAGGTTTCCCAAAGCACCATCAGGATCGTCATGAGCGCGGGGCCGATAAACAGGCCTAAAAGCCCGAAGGTCTCCGCTCCGCCAAGGATTCCGATGAGAACGAGCAGAAAATGCAGGCGGGTCGAACCGCTGATCAGCGCGGGACGTACAAAGTGCTCGGCCGCGAAGACCACAACGACGCCGGTCACTGCGACGCAGATAGCGGCCGCGGTCGAGCCGTTGACGAACAACCAGGCTGCAGCACCGAGAAACACAATTGGGGCGCAGAGAGGCAACATCGCGGCGAACGCGGTGATCATTCCGAGGAGCGTTGCGTGCGGTACGCCCGCGAAGAAATAGGCAATCCCCAACAACACGCCTTCGCCGATACCCACCACTACCAGTCCGACCACCGTACTGCGTGCCGAGCGCGCCATACGTTGAAGCAAGGATGCACCTTCGCCTCCGAAGGCCCGGCGTGACGCGGCGGTTAATTGAGCTCCCAGCTTCGGACCAGCCGTGAGCATCGCGAACAATGCCATCAGCAGGAAACCCAGGGTGATTACCGCATGCGCGGCCCGCGCGCCAAGTGCACCTGTGACCGAAATGGCCTGCGCACCATGCATACCATGCGCGGCGATCAGCGAAGCAAGCGGTGACGAGGATAGCGGAACAGCCAGATTGTGCTGCCACCAGCTCGCAATCTGCACCGCGCCGAACGGCAAATGTCCAATCAGATCCGGAACCGGAATCCCGGTGCGCATGATCCCAACAACCCATTGTCTCGCCGAATCCGCTTCCGCGATGCCCTGGGCCGCGAGCATCAACAAAGGCACAATGAACACAATGCTGATCAATGAAGTCAGCACGAGCGCGAGCAACACAGGCCGGTCGCGAAACGGGCGTCTTTGCTCAAGCCACTGCAGCATTGGCCACACCGAGATAGCGATGACGGCTGCCCACGCTATGGCAGGCACAAACTCGCGAGCGGTCCAAAGCGCAACCAGTAGTAGCGCAGCATAAAGCGCAGCGGAAGCCCAACGCCGGCCTGTCAGGGCCGTGGAATACGCTTCAGGGTTGTCGGCAGGTCGGGTATTCATGAGAGGCGTCGCTCCGTCGTCTGTGCGTGTTAGATTTGCGATCTGTCCGGTCCGGGCCTATCCACAGCCCGTCTGGCGGACGACCAGGCCGCAAAGTGTACGGGGCAAGAATGCGGAGCGCATGATGCAGTTGCATCACCCCGCCTGATGCAACTGCATCTCCCGAAGGCGTTCTTAACGACGGCAAACTGCCAGCAGTACAGATCCACCCACATAAAGTGGGTCAAAACCAGGACAACCATGGCAATCCAGGCGACCGATCCCGATAGTTCAGGCGCTATAAGCGTCGAGGATGAAAACGTATTGCGCGCACAGACGGACCGGCGCCAGTTACATCAGATCATTGCCGGCCTGACGGAAGGGGTGATTCTCGTCGAGCCAGACCAGACAATCGTCTGGGCCAACCAGGCCGCTCTGGAGATGCACGGAGCCTCAGAGCTGGCCGAACTCGGTGCCGATGTTTCCGAATACCGTGAGCGATATCGACTGCGGTACCGCAACAATCATCCGGTGCAACCGGGCAACTACCCTATCGACCGCGTTGTCGCCGGCGAATGCTTTAACGACGTGGTCGTAGAGGTCTACGCGGCCAACGACGAGACGCGGGTCTGGGTACATCGCGTGCGTAGCCTGGTGTTGACCAATGCACGCGACGAGCCCGACTGTCTCGCGCTGATCCTGCATGACGCGAGCGAGTGGGCAAGCGCGGAAAAGCGCTTCGAAAAAACATTCAATGCGAATCCTGCACCCGCACTCATCTGCCGCCTCGACGACCATCGGTATATTAAGGTCAACCAAGGCTTCCTGGAGATGACGGGTTACGTACGTGAAGATGTAATAGGACGCTCGGTTTATGAGGTCGATGTATTCGAAGGGGCCGAGCGGCGTGACTTCGCGATCGAGCGTCTGGCCGAAGGTGCGACCATTCCACAGACCGAAGCGAACCTGCGCTTGCCCGGGGGCGGCACGAAGTTTGTAGTGGTCGCAGGGCAACCCATCGAGATAGGTGAAGAGGCATGCATGCTCTTCACCTTCATGGACCTCGAACCGCGCAAACGCGCTGAAAGTGCGTTGCGGCAGAGTGAAGAGCGCTTCGAGAAATCGTTCCGCATGACGCCGGTACCGACCGTCCTGTATGCAGCCGACACTTTACTCACACTGGACATCAACGACGCATTCAGCAATACCACCGGCTTTACCACCGAGGAAATCCTTGGCAAGTCGCTCAAGGACGTGAGCCTGTGGGCGGTAGGCGCTGCGGATCGGGTCCATGGCATGCTCACGGAATCGGGAAGCCTTCGCAACGTTGAGTTCCAGATTAACGGGAAGGACAATGAGGTACTCGATTGCCTTGTCTCGGCCGAGACTTTCACCATTCACGGCAGCGAATGCGTCCTGATGTCGCTACTCGACATCACCGACCGAAAACGCTCGGAGATGGAGCTGGTCTCGGCCATTGAAACCGTCATGCAGGACGCGTCCTGGTTCAGCAGGACCCTGATCGAGAAGCTCGCCAATGTCCGGCACGCCAACTCACCTGATGCAGGCGCATTGCTGTCTGACCTCACGCCGCGCGAACGTGATGTGTTCGAATGCCTGTGCCGCGGTCTGGCTGATAAGGAGATCGCGCGCGAGCTCGGTTTAGCGGCAGCAACCGTGCGCAATCACGTGTCGACGATCTATGCGAAACTGGACGTTCACAGTCGCAGCGAGGCCATCATCTGGGCACAGTCGCGTGGCCACTTCGGCATGAAACCAGCTGATGCACCAGGGCGAAGCGGGCAAGGCAACCGTTGATGCATCACGATTTGATGCCGAAGAGCCAATGTATCCCTTGCAAATGCATCAGCTCATCCAGTGCATTTGCCTCTGCCGACCTTATCCGAAGCCAGCAATACTGTTGATACGGCCAGACGGCGCAGTGCCCCTGGTACGTCGCTCTCAACCCACTCAGTTCGGAGGATGTATGAACGACAATCGTATCGAAGGTACCGCAAAGCAGATCAAGGGTTCAGTCAAGGAAGCCATCGGCAAGGTGACGGGTGACAAGGCCACCCAGATCGAGGGCGCAGCCGAGAAATTGGAAGGCAAGGTTCAGGCGAACGTCGGCAAGGCAACCGACGCGGTCAAGGATCGAATCAAGAAGTAACAATAGTGGCATGAGGGCGGTCTGAGCGATCGCCCTCACCAATGCCAGATTGATCTTCCTGCAGGCAGGACACACATCCTCGAAGCGTCATTTAATGGTGCGTTTGCCTCAGCATCGCCGTATCGTAACCGAGCGCCGCAACCCGCCTCACCAGTTCAGCACGTAGTATCGGGTCGGGGTGTTCGGCACGCGTGAGAATCCAAAGATAGCGGCCAGTGGGCTCGCCGACGATCGACCAGCTATAGTCGTCCGCATGGTCGAGCACCCAGTAATTCCCCATATAAAACGGTCCGAAGAACGATACCTTGAGTTTGGCATTTGCCGAATCCGGCACGATCTTCGCACGTCCTTCTGAAACACGTAGAGGTCCGCCTACACCGCCGTCGTGGCAACGGTTCGTCACGGCGATCAGCCCATCGCTGCGTTTGGCGTACTCGGCGGTGACGCTCTCGCAGCCCTTCTCGAAGCGGTTCTCATAGCGGGCAAATTCATACCACCGGCCAGTGTAGCGATCCAGATCAACTGGCTTCGCGGGCTGCGGCACCTGCGCATTGCCACTCTTGCCGCCGGTAAGCGACGCGCACGCGGCCAACAGTCCAAGCGCCGCGACAGCGAGCACCGTTGCAGCGAGACCCATTGGGCGCCGCTGCTTTGGTCGCGTCGGCGAGTTTTGATGTCGCATTTCTGGTTGCATCGGAATGGTTGGCTCGGGTTTGTGTCGGGTCATGTTCATGTATACCGGCGCGCGCGCCGCGTCAATCGAAGGAAGTTTTTAGTGCACACTGTAGCCGCGCGATTCGCCTCGAGGATCCAGCGATTGCGCACATATTTTCGCATCGGTGCGCACGGCGTTAATGTCACCGGCTTTCGGCCCAGATGAATAGTCAGCGGTCGACGTGGGAGCGGTCGTGCCTTCGAGCTGTACTTTGAGAAGATTCAGTGCTCGCCGTATCCACGACTTCGCGGTCCCGACAGGAACGTTCAGTGTACAGGCAACTTCGGCATGGCTTTGCCCGCGAAAATAGGCGAGCGCAATTGCCTGACGCTGCATCGGGTTGAGCTGCTGAAGCGTCGCGCAAAGGTGCGCGATATCGGTTGTCCGCTGCAACACCGCGTCAGGCCAGTCGTTCTCAAACTCGCTATCCGCCTCGAAATCCCCCGGCAGTTCATCCATCGACGGCAGCCGGCGCAAGTGATCAAGTGCCTGGTTTCTGACGATCGTCGCCATCCAGGTCATCGCCGACGACCGATCCGGGTCATATGAGCGGGCGAACCGCCATATCTTGATGAAACCGTCTTGCAGAACGTCCTCCGCCCATTCCCGCTTTCTCGTGACACGCATCGCAACGCCGAGCAGCGCCGGCGCGCAGAGGCGATAGAGCTCCCCAAGTGCTTCAACATCCCGTTGCGCCACGTGCGCCAGCAAGCTGGCGACATCTGTCTGCCCGCACTTCCGGGGGGGATACACTGCATCTCCTACGTTTGAATTGCGATTCTGCATCAAGAAACTCTCCGTAAGCATCATCATGCTGCGCGGCGCCTCTGATCAGCACGTCTCGCACCTCGAGCGGCATGCGACCGCTGCCGCATCTGGCTGAATCAGGCGCTACCGTATAGCAGTCAGCAGACTTAACGCGCCGACCGTCGTCAATACAATACGCATGCGCACATACCACCCGGGCAATGCGTTGCGACGCCCCGCTCCGCGCCTCTGGAACCGCATGTCCACCAGCAGGCAAACCATCAATATCGCAGCCAGCGCGCCCAGCGCAGCGCGGGTATCGATTGCCAGCACCACCCACGCCGCCACCGCGGGAACCACGCTCCAGCCCAGGGCCGCGTTCGAACGCGCCTGCGGCGCCGTAGCGCCCAGCCATAAGCCCCAATGCACAGCGCCGACGAACGACACGATGCAGGCGCCATAGGCAAGGAGCGCGTGTCGCAGGAAGGCCTCATGTGCACCGAAGGTGTTCACGAGAAATGCGAGCACCACGAACGGAATCAATCCTGCATAGCCGAGCGCCCTTGGCAGGCCGATTGAGATTTCAGTATCAGGCGTCATCCTGTCGCCTCCCGGCAACGAGCCGACGCGACGGCCCGCGCCCCAATGGTTCGAATGTTTCGCATAGCCGGAGCAGAACCGTTCCCGTCTGGGTCGTCGCTAGCACTGTCCATGCCGGACATCGATGCGCGCGCAGCTAGTTTCTTCCTGGCAGAAGACTCAGGAATTCACGACGCAACGCCGCATCTTTGAGAAAGGAGCCACGCATCACGCTATTGACCATCTTTGCACCGTCATCCCTCGTGCCGCGCCAGTGCATGCAGAAATGGTCTGCCTCTAGAACCACCGCCAGGCCGTCCGGCACAATCCGGTTCTCAAGCAGGTCGGCGACCTGTTTGATCGCCTCCTCCTGAATCTGCGGTCGGCTCATGACCCAGTTGACCAGCCGTCCATATTTTGAAAGACCGATCAGGTTCGAGCACTCGTTGGGCATCACGCCGATCCAGACACGGCCCATGATTGGGCAGAGGTGGTGCGAACAGGCGCTGCGTACGCGCAACGGGCCGACGATCATCAATTCATCGAGATGCTCGACGTTCGGAAACTCGGTTACGGCGGGCGCGGGTTCATAGCGTCCTGAGAACACCTCACGCATGAACATCCTGGCGAGGCGTTTGGCCGTATCTCTCGTGTTGTGGTCGGCGTCGACATCGATCACGAGAGAACGCAGCATGTGTTCGAGCTGCTCGGCCACTTCGGCCTGCAGTCCATCAACCTCGCCTTCACGCAGATAATCGGCAATGTTGTCGTTCGCGTGAAAGCGCACGCCGGCGCGGCGCAGCCGCTGACGAATCCGTTGCGACAGTGGGACGCCGACGTCGGGATCGATCCGCTGTGGAAGTTCCTGCAATCCGGTTTCCATACGTCACTTACCCCGTGGTTTGATCAGGCCAGCTGTGCATCGAACTGCAGCGTGCCCAGATATATGCGCAAGCCAGCTATGGCAGCGAATGCCTGATGGCGCGTTGTGTGTGAGCGGGTCAGTCATCGCGGCCCTCCTGCAGAAGGCCTTCTTCGTGTGCGATTTGCGAGAGCGCCGACTCGAACATCGCGAGCGCGCGGTTCGCGACGTCGCCCAGATTCCGGTGTAGCAACATGTCTGCGACTGAGCGCGATCCGCATTCATCGCTGTACTTCTCGAACGCAGAAAGCTTCATGATCAGTTCGGCCAGGTGCCGCGGACACTCGCACGCAATGGTCGACGAGCGCGCCGCCATCGCGGCCAGCGTCTGGTCGTCGAAGCGGCGCGCCGCACGCAGCCATAGGCTGTCCCGCGCCGCGTCGCCCCAGCCTCGGGCCGTCCGGGCCAGTTCTTCGAGCACCTGCCGCAACTCGATGCGGCTGTCGGGTTCACGGTAGAGCCGCGCGCCCGACAGCCGCAGCATCTGGATGGCCCGGCCCGTGCCAAACCCGTAGGCCACTGCGATCGCTCTCGCCTGATACGCTTCGCCCAGACTCAGGACTTGCGAGGCCACGTCCTCGTGAAGCGACGTAACTGACACCACGAGAACGTCTGCCCGCTCGGTGGCCGGATGCAAGCACGCCTCTTCCAGGCTCGCAAAGCACGCCATATTGGCCACGCCTGCTTCAGCAGGGTCGAAATTTTCCGTCTCGATGCGCTGCACAAGTGCGTCGCCGATTACAGCGAGGGTTATGCCGACGGCCAGCGGCGCCGGCCCCGAGGCTATCTGGACGAACTCCCTGTCGCGGCGACCTAGCGCAAGCTGTTCGAGCTGCGTCCGATCAAGCTTCGCGATCGTGCCAATCGGATGACCGCGCTGCACAAGAGCCTTGAGCAACGCCAACCGGCGCACGTCATCTTCCGAATAACGGCGCTGCCCCGATTCGCTCTTTGGTGGCGCCACGACGCCGTAGCGGCGCTCCCAGATACGCAGCGTGGTAACGGGCATGTTTGCCAGCCGCGCCGCGTCGCCGCTCCGGTATCGCTTTTGAGTCCCGTCATCTATCGCCGACGCCACTGCAGCTCCTCTTTTCTGACATCCGTCTCAGAATGATAGACGGTATATGAGTCATTTTGAATTGTTTTTTAAAAATACCGAGTCAACGAAACGATATCTTCGATTCGATTCGATACAGTGACGCCAGTTTCGATTGCCGAATCCGGACCGTTTTCGAGACATTACGAATTTGCTGAAAACGGCCCACACATTGCGTGTCATCGAGGCTGGCATGGCTAGCCCCCTCGCGCGACCGCACTGCGCGATGCTCGGTGCGCGGTTACCGTATTCGACAGGAGCCAACGGCCAGCCGGGCGGATGAGCACCCGCCAAGACGTCCACTGGCAGTGCGACCATGGAGCGCAATACTTCACCGCCCGCGACCCGTGGTTCCGCGCGGAGGTCGCCCGCTGGATACACGCAGGCGCGGCGGCGATGTGGGAGCCGCGCCTCGCCGTGTTCGACGGTACGATCCACCCGGTCTACTCTGCGCGAACGGAAAAGCTTGAGCGCCTCGTTGGCACGCCGTCCATGACTTCACCAGCCGATCTGCTGGCGTCCTCGCTAACAGTCAGGACGCAGAGCAACATCGTGGAGTTGCGTCGTCAGGCGAGTCGCTGGCAACTCAGTATTGGACCAACCCGGGGTCGCGCAGTCTGAAGCCATGTCGCTGGCCGCGCGGCTCGCAGCGGGCAGCGCTCATCCGGTCAGTCGGGCAATGACGCGCTACGCTGAATCAGACCACGCAGTGACCGCTGCGGATGAGATCGAAATCGCGCCGTTCGAACGCGCGCTCGAACGCAGGGGTCTGGGCATCATCGCCCAGACGCTCAAGGGCGCCGCAGTGCTTGGCCGCGCCGAATGGTTGCAGGAACATGTGAACGGTCATGTTCAGGCACCCGAGACGATCGACGGGCCATGTGTCGGGCTAGCCCTCGACGGCAAACTGCTCGCCTGGTTCGGTTTTGCCGATGCGCTTCGTGCCGAAGCTGCTGATGCGCTGGCCGAGTTGCGCGTGCTAGGGCTCGTGCGGCAAATCTTGCTAACGGGTGACCGCGAGGCAGTGGCGCGCAAGATGGCGGCGCAAGTGGGCGTCGACACGGTCGTTGCGCAAGCGCTACCGCACGACAAACTCGACTATGTGATGTATGAACTCGAAGCGGGCCGCCACCCGCTGGTGGTCGGCGACGGTCTAAACGAGGTGCTCGCCATCAAAGCCGGTGCGACCAGTATTGCCATGGGAGAACGGGGTATCGATATCGCAGTGGCATCGGCGGACATCGTGCTGCTCGGCGACGATTTGCGCCGCATTCCCACCTGCATCCGCCTCGGGAGACGCTGCCGGCACACCGCAACAGTCAACGCAGCGATTGGACTGGTGTGGACGGTGGCAATCATCGCGCTTGCTGCGCTTGGCGTGCTAGGCGCTTTGTGGGTTGCTGTCATGCACAACGTCGGCACGTTTGTCGTCATCGCCAATGCGGGGCGTCTGTTGCGTATCGACGAAGCGGCAGAGATCCGAAAAGCAAGTGAATAGCACTGAGAACGCAGTCTTAAATTGTTCGCCAACATTCATATGTTTCGCGCGGCGGACGACCCGCTCGTCCTGCCCATACGGCAGTAAGCTTAAAACTATCCGCAATGGAGATTACGATGCACAGGCGAAATTTTGTACGGACAGGAAGCGCCGCGCTCGCTGTTGCTGCTCTGGCGTTCGGGGGTTGGACGGCCACGGCGCCTCAGGCGACCGCGAGCGAAACTAATGAGGCAAAGCGGCGGTCAATTGATGCAAAGGTGCGGGGCACGATATCGCGGCTCTATTCAACCGTTAAGGGTTCGCGCGAACTTGTCGCCAAAGCGAATGGCGTGCTCGTGTTTCCGTCGGTGCTGCAAGCAGGTTTCGTCGTGGGCGGACAATACGGCGAGGGTGCGTTGCGCGTAGGCGGGAAGTCGGTCGGGTACTACAGCACGGTATCTGGATCCTTCGGATTTCAGGCGGGTGCCCAATCAAAGGCCATCATTTTTCTGTTTATGACGCATGACGCGCTGGAAAGCTTTCGCGACTCAAAGGGCTGGTCAGCAGGTGGAGAGGGATCGGTAGCGCTTGTTAAGGTCGGTGCGAACGGGGCCGTCGATACAACCACGGCGACTGCACCGGTAGAGGTCTTTGTGCTGACGAACGCCGGTCTGATGGGCGATGTTTCGCTGTCGGGTACCAAGGTGTCGCGTTTAAACATCTAGTGGTTGATTCCAGCCGGCCCGCATGGCTTCACGTGGGCGCCCACTGGCGCTGCCGGGTGCCCCCTTCGAAGCTATAGATGGGGCCCGCAATAAGGTGACGTTGCTGAGACTGTTCTTGGGCACGACTCTGCCGAAGCATGACCGGCTCATATTGCCGCTACCGGTTGTCGACAATTTGTGCGCCTGCATCGAACGCGTCAAAGCGTACAACGCATTCAAGATGTCAACGTTGCGTCGAAAAGGTGTCAATGCGAGACTTTGGGCGCCTCCACAGACATACTCAGTACGGGTTTGCCGGGCGCCAAATAAAGCCGTCACCTCGCCCGTGAGATGCGACCTACGGCTCGCCGCTGCAGACCAACAGTAGTCAAAGTATATTGCGGCCAACGTATGCCGATCGCATTGGACAGCACGTGGCCACATGCAGCCGTTTGCCTTTTACGTCCGCCGGTCGTTCGACTGTCGGATTCGGGAGGAGGCCACGGACGTCACTGCCCCAGTTCGAAACAGGTGTTATGTCAAGCCCTCCCTATCCCCTGCCCGGCCAACCTCCGCGCGCCATGTGCCCCCCAAACCATTGCGCGGCGGCGCGTCTGTATTGGCCAGGTGTGCGCCGCCCGCGTTGTCGAGCATTGGTAGAACGAGCGGTATCGGATCACCCATGTTAATCGCGGCGACGTTGCCGACGAAACGTGATTGCGATTCTTACGGCGGAGGATGTCGGAGCAGATCCAGCTTTTCCTGTAATTCGCTGACTACGGCTGGCGAACCAAGGCCCGTTTTTTCGTCCGTATGAACGAGCACATCGCGGTTTGTATCCGACCAGCCGGCATCATCATCATCTATCGCCAGCCAACGTGTCGGGCGCGGACGCGAGCGCGCCATCCATTCCAGTATCTGATAGAAGCGGGGCTTCGCCAGGAACTCCGACTTCATCATTTGGCTGTGCCAAGTCGAGCCGATTACCCTGTTACGCAGACCCGGCGGTAGCTCATTGCGCGCTCGGGTGAAGCCCCGGTGAACACACCAACTGGTACTCAGCACAATCCGTATCTCGGGATACGGCACGAGTAACGCTTCAAGTGTTGGTGTCCACATGAACAGATGGCCCGGTTCTACAAGGGTCGGCCGCCCTCTCTTCAGGATGACTGGTCCCGGGTGCAGCACCCCGTCAAAGTCGAGAAAGAGGACGCTCACAAACGGGCCGCTCCGTGGGCCTCACATAGCCGGTTGAAACCTCGTCGAGTGGTTGCCTCCTTCCCGCAAATAGCACACAACCGCCCGCTTTCTTCCTCGGCCTCAGCAATGAGGCTGTCGATGCGAGGGTCGTCACCAGAAAAGTAGATGCACAAGACACCATACTTTTCCTTGATGTCCCGCAACTGGGGCAGACTTCCGACGGACGCCCCGCAAGCTTGCTGTGCTTTTGCGAACTGCTCAAGTTCCACGCATACGCGATTGATGAGATCGAACCAGCCGTTTGGGCAACCCACGCCAATTCGCTGCGAGAAAATCAACGGATACGACCGGTGGAGGAACTGGATCTGTTGCAGGGTCACGTTTGCCTCACTCTCTGAAAGTGGAGACTGGTATCGATCAGGCAGTCCTGCAAGCGCATATGGTGTGCTCGGACGCCCGATCCGCGGATTGATACTGACGTGAATTAGTTTCCTCCTCTATCCAGGGAATATGGCTCACGCTATACATGCGGTGTGACTTTATTCGACACAACGTGCTAGCGCCGTGTCTCACGTACATTGATGCACGGGAACCCAAACGATTCATCTGCCGGGTCTGCGTCGAGCAAAAATGCTCGTCCTACCCCAACCTCCCCCGATATTCTTCCGAACGCACCGTATCCGATTCGAGTTGATCAGATCTCAGAAACCTCTTTTACAAACCTGCCCTGTGTCAGCTCTCGAATCAATTCTCCGGCTTTGCACGTACGCCCCGTCACCGCGACCGGCAATTCCAAAACACGCGGGATAATCACCGCACCAATCAAGGCTGTCTCAGTACGGCCATGGGCCACGAAAAGTTCGAGGCCATCCTGGAGCGTAAATGGAGGTTCAAGGGTGCCACCGGCAGCTCGTTCCCGTTGTATATGCGTAACGCAGTCCACGTACATGCCAACATATTGGGCTGCGCAAATCGACCTCGGCGGCTCGCGGCCATCGTGGACCAGCGGCAACGGTGCATCGCGGATCAAGGCGTCATGCACCCGCGCGTAAATGCTGTACCACTCTCCTTCGACCCGTCGCCTTAGCAGGCAGTATGCCGCCAATGGCGTGGGCAGCATCCTGACTTCGTCTTCGCTTGTGTATTTGTGGCTCGAAGGCCAAAAGCGTGAAAGAGACGCTGTTGTCAGCCATCGACGCAAACGCCGTAGCACCGTCCGATAGACAGTGAGCGGTATCGTCGCCCGTTCGCTCCATCGTGATCTGTATTGATACGAGGCGCGCTGCCGCGGGACGAGGTTAAGTCGCCATCGTATCGCGAGAACAGGACAGCCTCTCGAACAGGTACATCCGTCCGGCAGAGCACAAAGCTCGTTGGCCAATCCTTGAAGTAGCGGTCGCGAGAGCGGCCGACGGAGTAACAAATCCCGGTTCTGCCTTGTGAACAAATGAAGTGCCTTCAACGGCTTCTCAGCGCTTTTTGCCCATTGATCGAGATAGCGGAAAGCTGAAGACAGTTGATCCGAGTGTTCGCGAAATTCCGTATGCGACGCCAAAGTCGTGGGCGCCCCTGCCAGAAACGCTCCGCACTTGGTACATCTAAACGGCATCTCGAACAGATCGCGGCTGACTCGATAATTGCCCACGACGCGGGCGCACTGCTGACAGAGCGTGGTCAGTGGCGTTGCATGGAGGGGGCAGCACAGCAGCGGTTCGAACTGGTACCAATAGCTGTGGTAGGCGCCTTCCAGACAGATCGGGCAGAATCGAAAACGATTCGAAAGCCACACATTTTGCGCTGGCTCCAAAGCTCCGAGCATATTGACTTCATCGTCTGCGGGAACTCCCCATCCGGTCGCGGTAAAGACACGTTTGCCGTTGATCCAACCCAACTGAAGGAATACGTCCCGAGCCCTCCCATGCCGGTGCCCGCAACATAGCGACCGAATGTCTTCAGGGCTCAAGACACTGCGCCACCCAAGGCGCATCAAGGCCGATGCCGCCGACTCGTAGGGCAACGGACTGAACGCTCGGCCCAAAAAAGCTCGTGATGCGGCCTCAGGTCTTAACGCTCTCGGTGCCATCTGTTGCTCCGCCAGGCTGCGCCAATGCGTCGCGCCAAATCGCACGCCCCACTGCCGCCATCCATGCGTCGGACGGTAGCTTCGGCGTGCGCGCGTCTGCGCCAGCGTTATCTGTTAAAAACTCCTTGATTGCTCTAAACGCGACTCGTGCCGAAACGCCGTCGCTGCGGCGTGACTGACGCTTTGCGCGCGTTAGCGCATTCCATAGCGCTTCCGCTTCATGTTCCAGGCGAAAGCCAGAGGCATACGCAATCGGAAAGAAAAACTCCGTCCACCGAACCTTTGGGCTTTCGAGAAAGACTTCGCTATCGATGGCTCGAAGGACCCAACGAATGTCGGCAACATTTTGAAACGAGCGGAGACGGAAGACCCGATGGGAGAATCGGTCGATCAAAGACTTTTCCCGGGCTCCGCCCAAATTCTTGATCGAGTCCTTGAATGCAGGCTCCTCCCCCATGAGAATACCAATCAGATGGATGCCCTCCCGGGCCAGATCGTTATAGACGTCTTTCAGAAACCGAAAATCACTCAAGTGCATTTCCTGGGCCTCGTCGACCAGTAAGACGGCCTGTTTGAATGGCGATCGTCCAGCATCATCCACAATTGTGGTTACGAGTCGCAGCCTGAGTTCATAGGTTTCGCCTTTGCGATTTGGTTGGTTTACCGTGGCCAGAAAATGCTGAAAAAATCCGCGGACAGATGTTACATCGTGGTGGTGAGCATTGTGTGTGTACACAACAATGCCGGGGAAGTCGCGCGCCAGTTGCTGCCTTATGATGTCGAGCGCGAAAGACTTACCTACACCGCTCATTGCGGACACTGAGCAACCAGATTCACGCAACAGCACCATACGTCGCATGTCCTGATAAAGCTCCTGGATGGGGGGAGTGGGAAGCGACACAGACAGCGCTATAAGCGGATGCATCGGGTAAAGCTCAGCGCGTCGCCCTATCCAGTCGGGAAACGGCTGCGAATTCAGATCATCGGACATACTGGAGCGCGGCGTCGAGTCCGTTTGGGAGGCGTCATTGATCATCTGAATCATCCTTCCAAACGGGCTTCATCGTCTCAACGGACGTCAATCCGAACACGTCCGGAATTTCCGAATTGCCCCAAGATCTTGCTGGCTCTGGATCGGGAAGGTCGCCGGTGTCTACCGGTATTGAAGTCGCAGTTTTGCCTGACTTGGCCTTACTCCGTTTCGCGAGGGCAAGAGCGTTTCCCGCAGATGACCTGCGCCCTCGGCGCGAGACTTTCCTTGTCAACATTTCTTCTTTCTTTTCCGTCGCCCAATGGCCGAGAGGATCAGAACGGCGGTCTGAGTCCTCTGCTGGCGTTGCCCTGTTGATAATTTTTCGTTCCTGGTAGGTATGTGGCCAATTGGACCATCGCTTTTCGGCTCGCAGAAAACCAAGTATTTCGCCGGTGTCTATGACGACGGCGAATGCTACTCGTGCATCCCTTCTGCTGATCCTTACCAACACCCGCTTCCCTACCAGTTCGTATTTCTGCGATAGGAGATCATTGCGGTACCTGCAACGATCAGCTCTGACATAAGGTTGGTCATTTTTTGAGATGTCTCCGCGCACGAAGCATTCAACTTCATGCCATAGCAACCGACAATTTTGCGATGTGTCTCGAGGGACAGGCTGGGGCAGCCATGGGTGTTCAGGGTGACCTACCACGCTAATCAGTGTTCGGATCGGCGACGCCCCGTGCAGGTGTTCGGTAGACGCCAGATTGTGGTCTCTGACGCAGCCGTAAATAATCGCCACCAGTTCGTCGAGATGAATCCGAAAGTATTCCGCCTTTCCGATAGGGTCTGCTCGCGTAGTATCGGCGGGTCCAGATCCGAAAGTCGACGGTAGCCTTTTCAAACCGGCATCGGTCAGCTTACCGAAGATCCTCTCGATCAAACTCCTGAGCCACCAGGCCCGAACCGGGCCAAAATTTATTGCACAGCCAATTACATCCATTACGATATTCACCACATCAGTCGCGGAATTGCTCCACGCATTGTCAACCCTCAAAACAGGGAAGGCCTGCCCCGCCAGCTCCGGAACCAAGTCATGTACGAGAATCTTGCCATCCGGCGTGAACTTCATTCGAAGGTCATCTGGGCCGCATTCCCACGGGGTTATCGCACTTTCCAGCGTCTCAAGCGTGCTATCGGCGCTGGGATTTCTATCCAATGCAATGCAAACACCGCAGATCCCGGCGGTAAATTCGTCCACGAGCATGCCGAAAAACCACCGTGCAACGGGATAGTCATGGTCTACGAAATTTTTATCTGTAATACTAATTATCGAGGCTGCGTCTACTTTATGGAAATCAAGCTGCATCATTGAGTAAGGGCGGCGGGCCTCCATCAGGCTGCGATACCCACGACCCAGATTCCTGCGTCTTGCGGCGTCCTCGCCTGATCGGGCCCAGACCCACCTTTCCAGGTGCGCATCTCTGATACTCATACAGTGGCGGTGGAGAGTGCGTTTAGCCTGATCTTTCCGTTGGAACGGCCATTCGTCGCTTCTCACGCCAACCCTTTTTAAATACGCGAGGAAGTACTTGTGTGCGCGAGAGAACTGGATCCGGGCCTCGGGTATCTGTTCATGCATCGGTTTCTTCAGAATGAGACGTTCGATACTCTCTTCGAGCTCGGGGAATCGCCGGAACATCATCCCCAACGCGCCCGCATCTCCGAAAGGCTGTCCGTGGGGCCGCTGATTAAGCGGTGCTTTTCGAATATATCCATTGACGCGGGTCCCAGGTACAAGAGCACGAAAACCGAAAATCTGCCCGTCGTCCGCAGGCTGAAGACAGCGGCGGATCAATCGACCGACCTCCTCCCGCGATTTCCCAGTTTGCTTGCGTATCTCGTCGTGCGGACGGCCATCGAGATACATCAGGATGGCTTCCCTCCGCGTTTCGTATAGCCGCCTTGCTGTCCCCATGAGAGAAGCATCTGGCTGGGGCCATGTCTGCGGGTCTTTCAAACGCGGCGGTACTAGATATCGGGGGCTGCCAGAGCTCATGTCGGCCTCCGCGACAGTAGCGACGCCCGACGGAAATATTCCATCTCGAGATTGGCATTCAGTTCGCCTGCCTGCAGCAGCCTGGCCACGACTGCCAACATCAGCGCAGGGTCGATAGCGCTGTCCGACATCAGTTCGCCTAATGTACACTGATCGCGCAACACCAGCCGCTCTCGTAGAACCTCCGCTTCGCGATACGTTGCGCACCCACGTGCGCGTGTTATGGCGGCGCAAAGATGGAGCCAGTTGTCAAAAAGAATGTCCTTTCCAACCAGATCACGCTCGGTAAGCACTCTGTAAATCACGCCAACGGTGCTGGCTGCCGTAGCTTGAGCATTAAGTTGCTCCCGCGCCCTCCCTTTTCGGGAGGGTCCCGCATCTCGTGCGCGCTTGAATTCCCACCACTCATCCCGTCCGCTCTCAAAATGCACAATGGCATCCAGCGTGGTTTGATACGGCTCTCCGTTCGCCACACTCAGAATGGGCGCCGGTGTGGGATCGTACCCAAGCACGCTTGTGTCGCCCTCAAGCAACACGAGATGCATGAAAGCGACGTCGCCGAGGACAGTAAATCGTTTATTAATTTTGGGCGAATCAAACACCCAGATATTCGATTGATGCCTTTTCCGCTTTCGGATCGTCGGAGTTACCGATATCCGATGCCGCCGTAGATCCAGCGACGATTCGATCGCAGCAATGTCCATGCGTTTCTCCAAACGAAGAAATCGATGGCGCCCTGCTCTAGGCGCCATCATCCAGCGCTGGACGCGAAGAATCCCCTTGACTTTGGTTGAAGTTCGAACCAAAATCAAAATGACGTCCTAAGCGTTGAGGTTGGGCAAAAGCGCTGTTCGCGCAGCGCTTTTTGCGTGAGTTCAAGTTCCGTTCATTCGGACCCTCTCAATTCCCGTAATAAAATCCTATAGCAATCGTCTAGGTTGAGCGGATGGCGCCGCCCAACCGTTGGTGCATTGGATTCGACAATCGCAGATTAGCGCATTCATAGAAGAATCCAAGCGAATAATTTGTCATTCGCTTTATTTTTATATTTCATCCTCGCTTCCACCCCTTATTTTATATTGCATCGATCCGTTGCAGGTCCGGCAATTTTGACGTCCCTTCATTTGCAACATACAACGAATTTTATAAGTACATTGCAATATCAGCGTGATATCGTTGCACGATTTTTTGATTCGGCGATACACCTATTTTTCGATGTATCAGAGTTGCTTTTTATTAAATAAAATATATTCTAAGTTTTAATCACCTCCCTCGTGGAACAAGAACGTCTGCGTATTTGCATGATCTCGCCACCCCATCGGGCGTCTTTCGTACGACTTTCAGATGACACATCCAGACATCGAACTTATTGCTCGATGGACCGCGCCTAAGGAAGTTCGCTCGGCGGGTACTGCCAAGTTGTACGGGCTCCACGGCCGCCGGTTTCTTGCATGGCTGGTACAGCGGAAAGGCTCAGCCGCGCGCCTTTCGGACGCGATCGAAGCCGACGCAATCACTTACAAGGGTTATCTTTTCGATCCCCAGCCTGCCATTCCATCAGAGATCTACCAGCAGTTCGGGTTTACAAGTCCGCCTCACAAAGGCGGTCTTAAGCCTGTGTCAGTAAAAAATGCGCTGACCATACTGAATGTGATGTATGGCGCGCTAGCCCAGATGACGAGAGACGCATCGGATAGCACCGCCTTCGGGAATCCTTTCTGCAAAGTAACAAAGGGCGGCGCACCCCCGATCCAGCGACCATTGGAGCGGGTGCTAACGGCGGCCCAATGGCATGCGGTACTTCGTGCGGTCGATTCGTGGCCAAGCGAAAAAGTGGCGATACGTGCCCACTGGCTCTTCCTGTTGGCTTACTACTCGTTTTTGCACCGTGAAGAAATCGCCCAATTGAAAATGGGTGACTTCCGCCGATTGTCCTCGGGAAGCTGGGTCATCGAACTTCCCGACCCGTGCTATGGACGTGCACGGATCGCGATTCCTCCAAACCTCTTGATAGCGCTTCAGGAGTATCGCGTCGCCAACGGGTTGCCTCGATTCCCAGCGGAAGAAGATTCGACGCCCGCGATCATTCCGCTGCGCGCCGGTCACGCCAGCAGCCATGGATCGGCCATATATAAGGCATTCAAACAGCTGTTCGCAGAAGCGGCTGCATTCGCCCCAGAGCATGCACAAACGTTTTCGAGGGCCTCGCCTGAATGGATTCGCCATACAGGGATCGCAGAAGCGCTAAACAAATATTCGATCGCGGAGCGTTACGTCTGGCGCCAAGCGCGCCTGGCACGGTACCAGGTCGGTGGATACGTAGCTGACGACGATGAACTGGCGCTAGCGTTTAGGGACATGGGGCCGCCGGACGAGCCTGTCTCTTAGGATATCAAGAAGCCGTTCAGAGCGCCCATATCTCCGTCATGCTGCATTCTCTTTTGGAAATTACCACTGCCTAGAAATTGGGAGGTGGGAGCTCCGGTAAGCGGGGAGTCGTCATTGGCGTAGGAAAATGCCCCATAAATTGGGCATAAGGTCGGTCAATGCGCAGTTTATGGGGCACCGGGGAATCGTCACGTCACTACTTTCATCTCACTCTGCGATAGCCCTTTCTAACTTAGATACTTGTGGGACGGAAAAGTATCGTTGCAGAAGCTTATCTGCGACACGGTATTCGGCCCTCTTCTCGATCCGCGTGACCAGATCTCTCGCTAAGACGAGATAGTCCAACATTGTGTCCTCTCCGGTACGCACTTTCTTCCAAATTTTTCCCTGTTCTCTTGAGCATTCGTTTGCGTCCTTTCACTTCTTGGAAGCACTTTTTCTGACGGTCCGTAAGTGAAGTAATGCCATGCCGCCCGCGGCGCCAGTTTCGGGTCGGCCCTTTTACCGCAAGGCACACAGACAGATCAATCTGCGTATGCAATCGTGTCCGAGCACTACGGCAGCTTCATCGGGCGCTTTGCCTCCTTCGCGTTGTCCGAGTCACCTGCTATGCGCATGAGAGTCGCACCGTGTCGCGGATATCGCGCCTGGGCATGCACGGTGAGTAACGTAGGCAAGCGTGACGGCAGGACGGCTGAGATGGTCCTTTTGCATGCCTACGCCGTCCGGGACGCACGGCATCAAGTTCACCGCCGATCTGAAGAAGCGATTCCCAACCGAGGCTGCGTCACATGCGGGCTAGACAGTAGCGAGCCGGAACACGCCGACCACGGAGCGCAGGCGCCCGGCTTGTTCGTCGAGCGACGAAGCCGCTGCAGCAGCTTGCTCCACCAGAGCCGCATTCTGTTGCGTGACTTCATCCATCTGCGACACGGCCCGGCTGATTTGCTCGATACCGGTGCTTTGCTCGTCTGATGCGGCCGAAATCTCGCCCATGATATCGGTGACCCGGTCAATCGATTGCACGATCTCAGTCATGCGCTCACCGGCCGCCTCGACGAGCCGCGTACCATCGGTGACACTCGCAACGGATACCTGAATCAGGCTCTTGATGTCCTTGGCTGCCACGGCACTACGTTGCGCAAGCGCACGCACTTCACCTGCCACTACCGCGAAACCGCGGCCTTCCTCGCCGGCCCTTGCGGCTTCGACGGCCGCATTGAGCGCGAGGATATTGGTCTGAAACGCAATCGCTTCGATCACGGTCGTGATCTCAGCGATCTTGTCTGACTCGCCCGCGATCTGGCGTATCGTGCCGATCGCGTCCTTCACTGCCGCGCTCCCTCGCGCAGTCGCTGCAGTCGCCTGGCAGGCGAGCGCGTTGGCTTGCCGCGCATTGTCTGCATTCTGTTTGACGGTGGCCGTGATCTGCTCCATGCTGGCCGCTGTTTCTTCCAGTGATGCCGCCTGCTCTTCGGTCCGTTGCGACAGATCAAGATTGCCTTGCGCGATTTCACCGGAACCCGTCGCAATCGAATAACTCGCGGACTGAATTTCTGCAACTATCACGGCCAGCTTCGATTTCATGTCGTTTAGCGCAACGAGCAAGCTGCCCGGGTGCGCGTGACGCGTCTGCACTTCGATGTCGAGATTGCCGCTCGCGATTTGCGACGCGATCTGGGCGGCATAGGCTGGCTCGCCGCCCAGCGCCCGCGTGACGCTACGTGTTACCGCCCACGCGAGCAGGCCGACGGTTGCAAAAATGAGTGCTGCAATGGAGCCGAGCAGCGTCGCGAGCTTGTTGAAGGCCGCATTGATGTCATCGTAGAAAAACCCGGTTCCGATCCACCAATCCCAGTCCGGAATGGCCACGACGCCCTGCAGTTTCGGTACGGCTTCCGCGTCCGGGGTGCGCTTCACGAGCACGTCAACGAGAGCAATATGCGAAGCCGCCATGCCTGGCGATAGGCCTCGCTATCTGTCAGCCCCGAGGTGGTTTTATTGCCCTTTGCCTTTGTGCCGATGAATCGGGCAACTGGATGTACGAGGTTGACCCCTTCCGAAGTGGTAACCCAATAATAGCTTTGGGTATTGGCATTGAGTTGCGCAATCGCATCCTTGGCGGACTGTTGCGCCTGATCGCGAGTCATAACGCCACTCGCCTGTAAATCACGGTAATGGCTGACCAGATGTTCGGCCTTTGTCAGAAGAATGACGATCTGCTCGCGTCGGCTATCGACCAGCGAGCCGCGCAAGATCTGAACCGCTGTCACAGCCAGGACCGCAACGCCGAGCAACGCAGCGATCACCAGCACCAATAGCTTTGTAGAAAGTTTCACGCCGGTGCCCTTTAATGTTAACCATTTGGTACATTTATCGGCAGGATGGGAGTACTTCTTCAGGCATCAAAGCCCAGGACAAACCCTGTCAGGCAATGACTACATCGGACTTGGTTACTTGCTGCGATTTTTGTCAACACCGCGGCCCCAGACCGCAAACCCAACCCCGCGCTTTACTTACGCGCGGTTACTACGTCATCGACACCCGTACCGGCTCAGTACAATCCATTCCGCGCTACTACCCCCTCGTAGTAGCGCCGTTGGTACCTCGACGTATGTGTTGAGGCCCGCCCTTCTCTCGGCGGGCCTCTTTTTTTGTATGGGCCCGACGTCGTCGACGTTACGAAGAAATCGCCGGTAAGATCGAGTAAAAAAACTTTGTTGTCCTGCATGAGTCTGTATTCACCGATATCAACCTGATTCGGTTCAACATGCGCACGACAATCCTCGGCACTCTCCTCATCGCCATATTTTGTATCCTGGCGGTCGCATTGTGCGAATCGAAAACACTTGAGCACCTGGTTCTCGACGGCCCAAGCGACGACGCGCAGCAGCAGGACACCTACATGGAGCGCGCAAACTACCCGTTGGGATTCTGGACAATGTTTCAGGGCGATTTCTACCATGGCTTCGGAAGACGGCAAGCGGCATACGACCGTTATCACTTCAGCTATCTCGATGCAATCGATGCCGCGACAACGCTTCCTATCGAGACCTTGGCGCTGGCGCAAGCTCACCCCTCCGCCACCCCGGCCAATAGCGCAGAGCAGGATGCGGCTGGCGCTGCAAAAAAAATGCGTCGTGCAAGCACGACGCAATAAAATCCTGAGTTTCGAGGATCAGGACGTGAGAGACCAGAAGCACTGGAGCCATCTATCTCCAGACACAGCGAGTTATACGGCAAAACGGGGCTGCCGCTGAAGATCGGCGCCGGCTGAAAATTTCGTAAGGTAATCCTGAATGAACGTTTCGTGACGCTCAAAAACAGCTTCAATTCAGCGTTTTCCCTATGAAACCGGACTCCCACGCGCCAAAAAATCACATCCTTACGAAAATTTCAGGCAATCCCTACATCGGCGCACTACAGAGATCGATGGACGTTGCCGTATACCGAAGTAGCAACCATGGTTATGGTCCTTTCACCTTAGCTTCACAAAGTTCAGCTGCGGATATACACGATTCGATACACGCAACAAGGACAACTTTGGACAACAGACAGGCCGCGTATCGGTACCGTTAGGAGAGCCGAGATTCGAGTTTGATAGTCCGCTGTTGCAGATTGGACGCGTTAGCGATGGACCCGCGGGAATGCGCAATCATGAAGCTCAAGAAACTCCTGAAATCTGTTAGAGAAATTGCGAGCATCCCGCGAGACAATCCGGATCTGCTGATCGCCCAGTACCGGGCTTTCACGTTCCAGATGCCGCTCATGTATGTGGTCCTGATGATCAATACATGGGGGCTCGCGACGACGCACATGCACGTGGCGCCGCATTGGCTGACCGTCGACATACCCGTCATCATGACTGTGATTTCGGTGGTGCGGCTGATCGGCTGGCTGCGTCGCTCGCGGCAGGAAGCAAGCCATGAGATTGCGTTAGAAGCACTCTCCCGTACCCAACGGCTCGCGCCCTTTATTGCTCTCGCCTTCACGCTGTGGGCGTTCGGGCTCTTCCCTTACGGCGATCCGTATGAAAAGGCTCACGTAGCCTTTTATATGGCCATCACCGTGATTGGCGTGATTTTTTGCATGATGCATTTGCGGCCGGCTGCCTTCACGGTTGCATTCATCGTCAACGGCTCCTTTGTTATTTTCTTCGCTCTCTCGGGCACGCTGGTCTTTGTCGCGATCGCCGTCAACACAGCGCTTGTTTCCGCGGCGATGCTCGCCATACTTCTGGTTCACTATCGTGACTTTACCGGCATGGTCAGTGCGCGCGCGGAGAATTTCCGGCTGGCCAATATCGATAGCCTGACGGGGTTGGCCAACCGTCGCGCGTTCTTTTCGTACCTCGATTTCGCCTATGCGCGAGCGAAATCCGATGGAACGCGTCTTGCCGTCGGCATTATCGACCTGGATGGTTTCAAGCTCGTCAACGACATCTACGGCCATGCCACCGGCGACAAATTGCTGCAGATCATTGGAACGCGCCTCGTCGAGGCATGTCCGGAAAATTACTATGTCGCGAGACTGGGCGGGGATGAGTTCTCGATCGTGGCGTCGAACTTTGGCGACACAGTCGAACTGGTCGCGAATGGCGAATTGATCTGTTCTGCTATACGAGCTGTGGCATCGCTAGGCGATATCACGCTGCAAATAGGCGGCTCGATCGGTTTCTCGGTCTTTCCCGATATGGCGAGCGACACGACACAGCTGTTCGCCAACGCCGACTATGCGCTATATCACGGAAAGCGCAGCAGTCGTGGCAAGGTGACGCTGTTCTCCACCGACCACGATGCGAAGATCCGCTACGAAGCCAAGATCGAGCAGGCACTGCAGCACGCCAACCTCGAGGATGAACTGACGGTTGTGTTCCAGCCGATCGTCGATGTTTCGAACCGCTCGACGATTGGATTCGAAGCACTGGCCCGATGGGGCAGCCCCACCCTGGGGGCCATCACGCCGGCGCAGTTCATTCCCGTTGCAGAACGCACCGGAATGATAGAGAGGATCACTAAAACACTACTGAAAAAAGCACTAGCTCACGCGCTGCTTTGGCCTTCGACCATCCGTCTTTCGTTTAACCTGTCCGCCCACGATCTGAGTTCGCCGGACACTGTCCTCGACATCATCACGCAGATCGGCAAGAGCGGCTTCGACCCTGCCCGTCTCGATCTGGAAATAACCGAAACCGCGTTCATTCGTGATTTTGCGCAGGTCCGTCGTGCCACGGAGACGTTGCGGGCCCTCGGTTGTGGTATTTCTCTCGACGACTTTGGAACCGGCTTTTCGAGCCTGACGCACCTTCACGCGTTGCCGCTCACCAAGATCAAGGTTGATCGCAGTTTCGTGACAGATCTGAACACGAATCCCACGAGCTACAAGATCGTCAAGTCGCTCCTCGCGCTCAGCCGGGACATGAACCTTGATTGCATTATCGAAGGCATCGAGACGAGAGACGAACTGGCCATTCTCAAAACGCTGGGCGGTCTGATGGTTCAGGGCTATCTGTATTCCAGACCCATCCAGGCAAGCGAAGTCGTGAATTTCCTCGAACAACCGCTGATGGTCGCCTAGGCAACGTCGCGCAAACCACGCTTCATTCCGGCCGCGACTCCGCGATCAGCCGTTCCAGCAGGCGCTTTAACTGCTTCGAGTTGCGTGGTCCAAGCGCTTCTTCAATCGCCTCGTGATGCGCATCCACACTGCGCTTCAATCGCCCCACCATCTCCAGCCCGCGATCGCTGATATAGACCAGCACCTTGCGACTATCCTGGGCGTCCTGTGCGCGCTGGACGAGTCCGCGGCTTACCAGTCTGTCGACGTTCTTGGTCAGTGCAGGCCCATTCAGCAGTACCTGCTCGGCGAGTTCGCCCATCGAATGACCTTGCTCGTCGGATACGACCTGCAGGATGCGCCAGTGCTCCTCGTTGACATCCTCATCGGCAATCGACTGGGCTATACCCAGCTTCATCTGCCGGTGCGCCGAGGCCAGCAGCCAGGCGAGGTACTGCGAAAGGTCGTGTTCGGGCATGGTAGATGCATGGTGTCGAAGCAATGGCATCGATCTTACGCAAATTAATTTTCCGTGGAAAGTATCGGTGCAAAACTGGCTGAAAATGTGCCAAGCTGGCGCTCGTCCGCCCGTGGTTGGTGCAACGCTTGCGTCCGGCATGACGTTTTTGCCGCTCAGGCGTCGCGGCCAGCCTCGCTTACGTGTTCGACCACTTTGGCATCACACGCCCATCGATGAGTCAGCGTCCCGGTACCCGTAGCAGCAAGCAGGAATTGAATATCGCCTTGTGCGTGCCGCTCGGCGGCGCCGCGGGCATCTGGGGGCCGTCCGCGCTGGCGTCGGCGCGCCTCGCCGTGGCCGAGCTCAACAGCGGGTCGGGCATCACCGGCCGGCCTTGCCGGCTAATCACCCTCAACGCCGGCGACGACGCGCAGGCGATCGAAGACAGTCTGGTCGAACTGGTAGAGGAAGGCGCCGTCGATGCCCTCGTCGGCATGCACACCAGTGCGGTTCGCCATGATCTCCTGCGCGCAATCGGCGGCCGCATACCGTTCGTGTACACCCCGCTCTACGAGGGCGGCGAACGCACGCCCGGTGTATTCGCAATCGGCGAAACGATCTCCAGACAACTGCGTCCTGCCATTCACTGGCTCAACGAGCGCCACCGTCCGCGGCGCTGGATGTTCGTCGGCAACGACTATGTGTGGCCGCGCGCGTCGCATCAGGTCGCGCACCGTTTCGTCGCCGAATCCGGCGGCAGCGTCGTCGGCGAGATGTTTCTGCCCTTCGGTGGCGGCGACTACGAATACGTTCTCGACCAGATTCGCGAGCAACGTGCGGACGCCGTCCTGCTCTCCTTGATCGGCCAGGACGCGGTGGACTTCAATCGCGCCTTCGGCCATGCCGGCCTGGCCTCGCACGTTCTGCGGCTATCCTGCGCACTCGGCGAGAACGAACTGCTCGGCATCGGCGCACGGAACACGGACAACCTGTACGTTGCCTCTGGTTATTTCGCATCACTGGATACCGACGCCAACCAGTCGTTCAAGGAGCGCTATCACAGCCATTTCGGTGTTCGTGCGCCGACGCTGGATACGTTTGGACAGTCCACCTACGAAGGCATCCACTTCCTTGCTGCTTTGCTCAACGATGCGCATCAGCGCAACGCCACTAGCGCCAGTCTGGCGCGTCTCGGCACCGCGCCCCTTTCCTATCGCAGCGCTCGTGGCGCTGTTTACGCTGGCGGCCGGGTGAACCGGGTGCCGATTTATCTGGCCAGGGTCGACGGTCACGCGTTCCGCGTGCTGACCCATCTCTGATCGCGCCGCGCTTTGCCGTCGTCATTTTATTTTCCATGGAAAATAAAATGGTTGACGCAGAAAATAGTCGTCCATACCATTGCTCGCAAGTTGGTCAGGCATTCAGGCGCCTGACAACGCCGCCATCCATCGTCGAATGGTCACCGGCAGCACAGTAGCCGCAGGTCTGTCCGGAATTCAACTTACGGAGCAACCATGGCAGTCAAACGTCCTACGCTGAGCCAGCTTGAAGATGTCGCGTTGAGCCTCGGCATCCATCTTTCCGAAACGCAACTGGCCAGCTACAACGGCTTGCTGCAGGCGAACTTCGACGCCTACGATGTCGTCGATGCCCTCCCCGACTATCTGCCACGCGTAACTTACCCGCGAACGCCCGGCTATCGTCCGAGCGGCGAAGAAAACCGCTACGGCGCGTGGTACGTCAAAGTGGAAGTCAAAGGCGCGCCGGGCGGCAAACTGGCTGGCAAGACCGTCGCACTCAAGGACAACGTCTGCCTTGCCGGTGTGCCGATGATGAATGGCGCGTCGACGCTGGAAGGCTATGTGCCCGATGTGGACGCCACCATCGTGACGCGCCTGCTCGACGCTGGCGCGACGATTGTCGGCAAGGCCACATGCGAGTACTTCTGCTTTTCCGGAGGCTCGCATACGAGTTCGCCCGCGCCTGTCCACAATCCGCACCGCAGGGGATATTCCGCCGGCGGTTCGTCGTCGGGCAGCGCGGCGCTGGTGGCCGCGGGGGAAGTCGATCTGGCGATCGGCGGCGATCAGGGCGGCTCGATCCGCATGCCGGCGTCGTACTGCGGCGTCTACGGGATGAAAGCCACGCATGGTCTCGTGCCTTACACCGGCGTCATGCCGATCGAGCTGACGATCGATCACACGGGCCCGATGACCGCGAACGTCACCGACAACGCCCTCATGCTCGAAGTCCTTGCCGGCCCTGACGGCCTCGATCCGCGTCAGTACGCGGGGCAGACGGCCAAGCCCTATAGCGACCTGATGAAAGAAAGCGTCAAGGGTCTGAAGATCGGCGTGGTCAAGGAGGGCTTCGGATGGCCGCAATCGCAGGCGGCGTCCGACGCGAAAGTGCGCGAAGCCGCCGCGCGCTATAGCGATCTGGGTGCGAAGGTCAGCGAAGTATCGATCCCGATGCATCTGCTCGGCCCGGCTATCTGGCTGCCGATCGCGGCCGAAGGCGCGACCCAGCAGATGATGAAAGACAACGGCCACGGCTTTAACTGGAAGGGACTGTATGTGACCGGCATGGTGGACTTCCATGCGGGCTGGCGCGAACGCGCAGACGAACTCTCGGAGACGCTGAAGCTCACCATGGTGCTCGGCGAGTACTTCATCAAGCACTATCGTGGCCACTTCTACGCGAAGGCCCAGAACCTGTCGCGGCAACTGACACTGGCGTACGACACGGCGCTCGCCGATTACGACCTGCTCCTGATGCCGACGCTGCCGCTGACTGCGACTCCATTGCCCGCCGCGGGGGCGCCCCTCGAGGAAGTGGTTCAGCGTGCCTTCGAGATGCTGCCCAACACTTGCCCGTTCGACGTGACGGGCCACCCGGCGATGAGCGTGCCATGCGGCATGGTCGAAGGTCTGCCGGTCGGCATGATGCTGATCGGCAAGCATTGGGACGAAGCAACGATCTATCGCGGCGCTTACGCATTCGAACAGGCCGCGGACTGGAAAACGCTTTGACGCCGCTGGCGGATTAGCCGTAGAGAGCGCTAACATGGCGCTCGTATTCGATCTTGTTCACCTTCAGGAATCTTTCCATGGATCGCCGTTCCTTCATCAAGACCTCCGCTCTCTCGCTGGCTGCCGGTGCGGCTTGCGGTATCCCGTTTGCCGCATCGGCCGAAGATGAAATCGTCGTGGGCGGGATCACCGATTTATCAGGAGGACTCGATATTTACGGCAAGCCCATGGCCGATTGCCTGACGCTTGCCGTCGAAGAATGGAACGCGCAAGGTGGACTGCTGGGCAAGAAGATCAAACTGCTCACCTACGACCCGCAGTCGAATATGCAGCTTTACACGCAATTTTCGCAGCAGGCCGCGTTGAAGGACAAGGTCGCGGTCGTGCATGGAGGCATCACCTCCGCCTCGCGCGAGGTCATGCGTCCGGTGCTCGACCGCTACAAGACCCTGTATTTCTACAACACCCAGTACGAGGGCGGCGTGTGCGACCGCAATACGTTCTGTACTGGCGTGACGCCGGGCCAGACGGTGGCAAAGCTCGTGCCCTATGCAATGAAGAAGTGGGGCAAAAAGGTCTACGTGGTCGCAGCCGACTACAACTACGGTCAGATTACCTCGCAGTGGGTCAAGAAATTCGTGCAGGACAACGGCGGCACGGTTGCCTCGATTGATTTTTTCCCGCTGGACGTCACGAACTTCGGCCCGTCGATCTCGAAGATCGAAGCGGCCAAGCCCGACATGATTGTCTCGGCGCTGGTGGGCGGCGCGCATATGTCGTTCTATCGGCAGTGGGCCGCAGCGGGTCTGCACAAGAAGATCCCGCTCGCCTCCACCACCTTTGCCGGCGGCAACGAGCAGATCGTGCTTTCGCCCGACGAATGCGACGGTTTTCTCGTCTGCTACAACTACTTCGAGACGATCGACAACCCCGTCAATACAGCGTTCAAAGACCGCTTTCACAAGCGCTTCGGCGCCAACTATCCGAACATCACCGAACTGGCGATGGGCACTTACCAGGGCTTCAACCTGTGGGCGCAGGGCGTGAAAAAAGCCGGTACGCTAGACCGCATGAAGGTGATCGAAGCGCTGGAGTCGGGTATCAGCATCGACGCTCCCAGCGGCAAGGTCTCGATCGATGCGGCCACGCATCACTGCGTGCTGAACGTCAATATCGCCGAAGTGCGCAACAAGAAGCTCGATATCGTCGAGACCTTCCAGGCGCAACCGCCGAGCGATACCAGCGCCGTCTGCAATCTCATCAAGAACCCGCGCGACAACCAGCAATATGTCATCAAGCTTTGACGCTTGCGTGAAGCGGCCGCGCGCCGTCCCAAGGAGCCGCTGATGGATCTTGCCGCTATCGTCCTGATTCAGATCCTGTATGCGATCGCAAGCCTGATTGTCATCTCGTCGGGGCTCGCGGTCATCTTCGGGATGATGAAGGTGATCAATCTCGCGCATGGCGAGTTCATGATGCTAGGGGCGTACGCGACCATTGAAGCGATGCGGCTCGGCATCAATCTGTGGGTGGCGATCTTCGTCGTTGCGCCGGTGACGGTGGGCCTGATCGGCATCGTGCTGGAGCGGGTTTTCATCCGTCGTCTGTATGGCCGCATGATCGACACGATGCTCGCCACGTGGGGTTTGTCGCTGCTGCTGATCGGCGCGGTGACGTCGATTGCCGGCAACACGACCGCTGGAGTCTCGGCCCCGCTTGGTAACTTTACGATCGGCGCTTACTCGGTCAGCAGCTATACGCTCGTGATCATCGCGGTCGGCGCACTGCTGGCGCTCGCCTTGCGCTGGGTCCTCCTGCATACCTCCCTTGGTCTGATCGCACGCGGCACCATGCAGAATCCGCAGATGGCCGACGCGCTGGGCATCAACCCAAGCCTTGTGTATTCGGCCACCTTTGCAATCGGTGCGGCCTTGTCCGGCTTCGCGGGCGGCCTGCTGGCGCCGCTGACCGGTGTCGTGCCGACGATGGGCGGCGCGTTCATCGCGAAGGCGTTCATCACGGTAATAGGCGGTGGCCCGGCGATTGTCGTCGGCCTCGTCAGCGCGTCGACGCTGTTCGGTGCCATCAACCAGATCGCCACTTTTGCCTCGACGCCCGTGTTCGGCGAAGTCGCACTGCTGGTCGGCGCGATCATCATGTTGCGGCTACTGCCGCAGGGCATTACCGGCCGCTTTTTCAAGGGTTCGCTGTGACGAGGCCTGCGCACTCCAGCCAGCCGGCGCAAGGGCCCGACGCGCTGCAGCGCTTCTCGAGGTCGTGGGCAAGCGCCGCGCTTACCATTGCGCTGGGGCTGGCGCTGCTGTTCGTGTTGCCCCACGTGCTGGACGACTTCGCCCTCGTGCAGGCAACTGTCTACGTCGTGATGTCGATCCTCGCCATCAGTCTCGCCTTCATCTGGGGCTATGGCGGCATCCTGTGTTTCGGACAGTCCGCCTTCTTCGGGCTAGGCGCCTATACCTACGCGATCGCCGTGACGAACCTCGGCGACAGTACCGTGCCCTTCGTGCTGGCCATCGTGCTGCCCGCCGCGTTCGCCGCCATCCTCGGCTATCTGATCTTCTACGGACGGCTGTCCGATGTCTACATGGGCGTCATCACGTTGACCGTGACGCTGATCCTCTTCAACCTGATCAACTCCACCGCGGGACCGGAGTGGAAAATCGGCACGGCGCCGTTGGGCGGATTCAACGGCATACCGGGTATCGCGCCGTTGAATATGCCCGGCAATATCGACGACACGATCGGGCCGCGCGGCCTGTTCGAGCTGTCGTTCGGCGCGCTGCTGCTGGTCTATCTGCTCCTTAGGGCGCTGCTCGCCACGAAGCCGGGCCGGGTTATCGTCGCCAGCAAGGAAAACGAGCAGCGTCTCTTGCTGCTCGGTTACGACGCACGCGCCTACAAGCTGTTCACATTCGTTCTCGGCGCAGCTATTGCCGGACTGGCCGGATGCCTGTTCGCCAACTGGGGCGCCTTTACCAGCCCTACGGTATTCAGTCTCGCGCAATCGGCGCAGATCATCATCTGGGTGATCGTCGGCGGCCTCGGCACGTTAGTGGGCCCGGTGGTGGGCTGCGTCGCCATCCAGTGGCTGACCACGCAGATCGGCACGCAGCAGACCATCAACTCCAACCTGGTCCTCGGCGCCATTCTCGTGGTGTTCGTGTTGATGGTGCCCAAGGGAATCGTACCGAGCGTGGGCTCGCTCGGCGCAGCGCTCGTATCGCGCTTACGCCGTCGGCGCGACACGGCCAACGTCAACGGCGCCGTGAAGGAGGACCTGGACGCGGGGCCGCAGGCAGCAAAGATCGATCAAGCCGCAAAGCTCGATCCGCATGGAGAAACCGTGCGATGACGCCGCTCCTCGAAACCCGCGATCTGAACGTCCGCTTTGGCGGCGTCCACGCGACCCGCGACGTCAATTTCACCCTGGCGGAGGCAGAACTGCGCTGCGTGATCGGGCCGAACGGTGCGGGCAAAAGCACCTTCTTCAAGCTGCTCACCGGCCAGGTGAAGCCCACCTCGGGGCAGATCCTGTTTCGTGGCCAGGACATCTCGAACATGCAGCCGCATCAGCCGGCTCGGCTGGGCATTGGCATCAAGACCCAGGTGCCGAGCCTCTTCAACGGGCTCAGCGTATGGGAGAACGTCTGGCTCGCTGCGCGCCGGGTGAACACGCCGCAACAGACAGAACGGGTTACGCGGACGACGCTCGAACGCGTCGGCATGCTGGCGTACCGCGATGCGACGGTCGGCCTGCTCGCGCACGGCCAGCGTCAGTGGGTCGAACTGGCGGTGGTGATCGCGCCGGACCCGCCGTTGATCCTGCTGGACGAACCCGCGGCGGGCATGAGCGATGCCGAGGTCACGCGCACCGCAGAGCTGATCCTCGAAATCAACCAGCGGCACGCGCTCGTCGTGGTCGAGCATGATATGGGTTTTATCCGCAAGATCGCGCGGACGGTCACAGTGCTGCACCAGGGGGCCATCATCCGCGAAGGCACGCCGGATCGCATCATGAGCGACCCGCTGATCCAGCAGATCTATCTTGGCAAAAAGCCGCAATGAGCGGAGTCCGATGATGCTTGAGGTTGTCGATCTATGCGCCGGCTATGGCTCGATCCCGGTGCTCTACGACGTGTCGCTGTCGATCGCCAGCGGGGAATCGATCGGCATTCTCGGCCACAACGGCATGGGCAAGACCACCTTGCTGCGCAGTCTGATCGGAGCGTTGCCGGCGACTTCGGGCACGATCCGTTTCGACGGCGCCGACGTGACGCGCGCGGCACCCCACACGCGCGCGCGACGCGGGATGGCGTACGTACCGCAGGGTCGCGAGATCTTTCCTGCGTTGAGCACGCTGGACAATCTTCGGCTCGGACTCCTGAAGACCGGCCAGCGCCCAGTGGACGCGCTCGAACGGCTGCTGGCCGACTTCCCTCGCCTCAAGCCCTTGCTCGACCGTACCGGCGGATCGCTGTCGGGCGGCGAGCAGCAGTTACTGGCCCTCGCCCGCGCGCTGGCCGGCAATCCCAGCCTGTTACTGCTCGACGAGCCGACTGAGGGCATCCAGCCGTCGATCATCGACGAGATCGCCGAGACGCTAGTGCTGCTGCGCGAACGCAGCCGGCTCACCATCGTGCTGGTCGAACAGAATCTGGATTTCATCGCCGCGGTGTCGCAGCGGGTGCTGGTGATCCGGCGTGGCCAGGTCGGCGACGAGATTCCCCGCGAACACCTGGGCAACCTCGACATCATGAGCCAATACGCCGGCGGTTACGCGTGATGTGTACCGACCTCGGCGCGGCTTGAGGCAGTCCCGGACGACGACGTGCGCGTCATCGCGGCCGCTTCAACCTGGCTATGTGTCAACGCCGACAGCACCGTATGATCATTGAAGCGGAACGAGCACAGAATCTGCGACACCGAGGCGAGTTTCGTGAGCTCCTTGAGCGAAAGGGCCAGCAGAACATCGGCCACCTCGGGCGAGACGCCAAGGGTGCCCATGGCCGTGCTTCTGTCTTCTGCCAGCAGGCGCTGGATCAGCAGAAGATAGGCGAGATTCATCTCGCGTATCAAGCCTTGCGTGTCCTGATTCATTCGACCACCCCCGCGGCACCGGCCGGATCGGCTCTACTTTGAGCACACGGCGCTTCGAACAGACGCAAGCGATCGCCGCAAGTCGATACTAGACACGCCGCGCCGCTAGCGCCGTCAGGACTCCCAGATATTGAATTAGGCCGATATGGAATTCTCCGTAAGGAATTCCTGAGTGTGCTCCGCGTCCCTGTCCGTGAAACCCACTGTCAAGAATTTGACTTTTTTGCCGTCAACCAGGAAACGCCCTCGCCTGGCGAACGCCGGGCCGGCTCATGAATACCTGATTTGAGGATAGCCACGATGACATGGCGCGTGTACACAATGCCCCGGCCGGCCAGTGCTTTCAACTGGATGCCGACGCTCGAACGCATCAGGGAACTGGTGGAGGCGGACGGCGGCAAGTTCTCGCTTCAGCTTGTCGATTCGGAATACGAGGCCGCGACCGAGGCCGCCCGGGCATTTGGATGGGACGGCCAGTTCCTCGAAGGACCGCACGTTTTCACGTTGCCGAATGCGGATTCGATGCAGTTCGGGCTGGTGTGGACCCAGCCCGATGAAAAGCTGACGACGTTTATCGTTTCGCCGCGGGCGCTGCCCTGGCTCGAATGATCGCGCGCCAGTGAGCTAATGAGCTAGTGCGCTAGCTATTCGTTCGCGACCTCCGGCATGATCTTCCCCATTTCCATTGCCTGGCTGGGCGGCAGTTCCTGAATACCGATGACAATCTGGTCATCGGGTGCGCCGGTCGCGGTCTGAAACAGCTTCCAGAGACGCTGGATCAGCTCGCGCTTGTATTCAGGCGGGCGGCCGGTCCGGATCAGAAGCGTCAGCGCGGCGGTGGCCGCCGCTTCTCCGGCCGTGAAACCGTTGCCGGGCGGATACTCCTGAAACACCACATGCACCCAGTTTTTCGGTACACCCGAATACGACGAGTGCAGCTCCGTCAGTTCGACCGCGAGCCGGGTCTTGGCCTCGCTGCTGAGTACGCCATCCTGAGTCATCAAGGTATAAAGCGGCATTGAGGCTACTCCTGTCCTGACGTTTCCGGCCTGTCACTCGACGTAGTTCTTCAGAATCCGCAGATCCGTCACCGAGTAAGACATCCCCAGCCGATAACCGCGGCCAACGCGCAGCGGAGCGATCAGGTGCATGTCCTCACCGGCGACCTCGGGAAGTTTCAGCTCCGCGGTTCCGGTCCAGACATCGACGATCGCCAGATTGTCCGTAAGCGACATGGTCAGCTCGTCGACCGGCGGCTTGTCCTGAAGCCCGGCGGCGAGCTGGGGAAAGTAGCGGCGCATGGTCGTCGGGCGGTTGAACACGGTCGTCGGGTCGGCGACAGGCTCCTCGAGCTGGATACGGGCCGTCGCCAGGCGTTCGCCGTGTGCCGAAACGCTGGCGCCGAAGCGGCTCCCTTTGGCAAGCGGCGCGGCCGCTGCACTCGGCGCGGAGAAGCTGCGGGTCTGATAGACGCTCGCGAGCTTCTTCGGAAAGCCCTGCGCCCATCCGCGGGCAATCGCCGCATCGTTGTCGACGAAGATGTATGGGCAATAGTTGACCGGCACGCCGTCGAATACCGCCTCGACCAGAACGAAGGCCTCGCGGTACTGATAGCGGGCCGGGTCCGTCAATTCGTCGTTGGACCCGGTGAACTGCCAGTCCAGAAACCAGAAGAAGGCGCGCCCGCCGGACTTCTCGTCCACAGTCATGCCACGTGGCAGCAATGCCGCGATGGCCTTCGGATCGGCCCAGTATTCGATGGCCAGACAGTCGCTCGAATAGTGCCACGGCGGCATCGTCGCAAGTGCGGATTGCCCTTGCGGAGTAACAGGAACTGAAAACGCCTTAAGCATTTCGTTTCATCCTCAATGGGAGCGACCGCAGTCGCGATGACCCATTATTCTCGAAGGCGCTAACGTGTCCTATCCCCCGATCGGGTGTCGAAAGGCCGTTTGAAAGCCTTGCGCAAGGCCGTGGTCCATACCGTTACGTCGAAGGTTTTCGCAGTCATTTTGCCGGTATAGAATCGGCCAAATGTTTAAAACTACGTTAATGCCTGCCGAAGACGCCAAGGCTCGCCACGCCTCAGTGGTCAATTGCCCTGCCGTGCTGAAATCCGCGCCAGACCCAGCGCACCGAGGCGGCCATCGCCTTTCATATAGGATTGCAAGAATGAATGGGCCGTGCGGTCGGAGACAAAAGTGAGCGAATTCCCGCCTTTCCGGCTCGACCGGGCCAACCAGTGTGTCTGGCAAGCGACGCCGGATGGGGGCCAATCCCGGCTCAATCTCAGGCCTCGTGCGTATGACATGCTGCAGTACCTGATCGACAACGCCGGCCGCCTCGTGACGCACGACGAGTTTCTCGACGCGCTTTGGCAAAACGTCACGGTGCAACCGGAGGTGCTGAAGGGGCACATGCTGTCCATACGCGCCGCACTCGGCGACGATCCGGCCAACCCCCGCTTTATCGAAACGCTGCGCGGCCGCGGCTACCGTTTCATCGCCCCGCTGCTGGCCCGCACGCCGGTCAACGCCACGGACGATGTCGAGAGACCGGCTGACGGTACCTTCGTCGGACGCACACCGCAGTTGAACAAGCTCAAAACGCTGTTCGACGAGGCTTGCGCAGGCGAATCGCGGATTGTGTTCGTCGCCGGCGAACCGGGCATCGGCAAGACCACGCTCGTCAATCAGTTCCTCGAATCGCTCGACGGCCGTGGCGACGTGCTGACTTCGCTCGGGCGCTGCGTCGAGGGCTACGGCGGCACCGAGCCGTATTACCCCGTGCTCGAAGCGCTGGCTCAACTGGTGCGCGGCGACGCGGGCGCCGCCATCATGCGCAGCCTCATCTCGATCGCGCCCACCTGGGCCGCGCAGCTTCCCGGCTCGGTGCCGGAGCGGCATCGCGCCCAGTTGCAGCGGCAGCTGGTCGGCGCGGTCAGCGGCCGCATGCTGCGCGAGATCTGCGAGTTCTTCGCCGCGCTCTCGGCGCAAACGCCGCTCGCCCTCGTCTTCGAAGACCTTCATTGGTCGGATTATTCGACGGTCGACATGCTCTCTGCGCTCGCCCGTCATCGCACCCACGCGCGCCTGATGGTCGTGGTCACCTATCGCCCCGAAGATGCGGAATTCGCTCAGCATCCACTGTGCCGCCTGAACCACGACCTCGGTTTGCAGAAGCTTTGCCACGACATCGTGCTCGAGCCGCTGACCGAAAACGCCATTGCCGAATACCTTGAAGGCAAGGCGCAGAACGCTCGCGAAAACGGCCTGGCACAACTCGTCTGCGAGCACTCCGGCGGCAATCCCCTCTTCATGGTGGCGACGCTCGATCATCTGGTCGCACAGGGCATCGCGCAGTCCACCCCCGAAGGGTGGAAGCTGCATCTGTCTCCGTCGGAAGTGCGGCTCGAAGTGCCGCTGACTCTGAGCCAGGTTATCGAGCATCGCATCCAGCGGCTGACGGGCAATCAACAGCGCGTGCTGGAAGCCGCCAGTGTGGCGGGACTCAGCTTCGATGCCACGCTTGTTGCGCCGGCGGCCCAGTTGAGCCAGGAAAGCATCGAAGAGACGTGCGAAGCGCTGTGCCGCCAGGAGAGCTTCATCCGCCGCGAAGCGCCTGCGCCGCTCGAGCGCATGATCACGACACGGACCTACGCATTCCGCCACACGATGTACCGGCAGACCTTCTACGAGCGTCAGGGCGCGCTGCGTACCGCTCATTCGCATCTGCGGATTGCCGAGGAGCTCGAAGCGCGCAGCGCGCCGGAAGAGCACGGCAGCGTCGCGGCGGAGTTGGCCCAGCACTTCGCGGCAGCCAAGCAATGGTCGCGCGCGCTGGGGTATCTGCGGATCGCGATCCAGACCGCGAAGAAGCGTCTTGCGTACAACGACGCACTCGCTATCCTCGATCGCGCCATGATGCTGGCCGCCAACTTGCCGAACGAGGCACGCGCAGCGGCCGAGGCAGAGTTTCTCGAGGGGCGTGCGTCCGTCTTTACCGCGGCGCACGACCGGCGCGCGCTTGAGACCTGCGAACAACTGGCTAGGCGTGCCGCGCAACTCGGTCTGATCGATATCCAGAGCCGCGCGTTGTTGAGCCTCGCCTACGCCTATAGCTGGCGGGATCAGCTGCGCAGCAGCCGGATCATCGACGAAGCGCTGGTGCTGAGCGAACGGCAGACCAATCTGCAACAGCAGGCGCGCACCCGCATCAGTTGTTACGTCTGGAGAATGTGGGTGCGCGGCTGGCGTGCCGACGACATCCGTCAGTGCGAAGCTGCGCTGGAACCCCTGGGCAATGGCGACGATCCGTTCACGACCGCCTGGTCGCAATGCGAATACAGCATGGTCATGATGGTGTCCGCGCGGTATCAGCAGGCCCAGGACAACATTCTCGCGAACTACCAGTTCCTCGTCGACAACGACGAGAACCGGCCCGAGTTCAACATGGCTCGCGCCACCTGGATGGTCAATCTTGGCGTGCCCTGGACGCTGCTGTATCTGGGCGAGCTTGGGCGTGCACATCAGGAGTTCGACCGGGCGATTGCCATGTACGCCACCAATGGCAATCAGTACGGTGCCGATACGCTGACGCTGTATCGCTGCTGGGTGCAATTCCATGCGCTGGACTTCGACGCCATGCTCGAGTCCTGCAGCCAGGTTCTCGCGGAAACGCTGGCCGGGACCGCGGTGCGCCGCTCGACCCTTCCCGCGGAACAACGGCTCGCCATCCTCCTGAAGGGACTGGCCTATCTTGGCCTCGGCGACACCTGCACGGCGCGCGTGCATCTGGCCGACGTGATGCAGCGCATGGATAACGAGCCGGTGATTTTCGACTGGTACTGGCGGCTTGCGCTCGAATGGGGTCTCGCGAGCCTTGCCCTGATGCAGGGCGATCTGGACGAAGCGATGACGCACGCCGCGCGTCTGGTGAAGGCGGCGAGCGGCACGGAAGAGCGCACCTGGCAGGGTTTGTCGTGGGAGATTCAGGCACGCGTCGCGCTGCGCTTTGGTGCGGTGGCGGACGCCGTGCGGTATGTGGAAAAAGCGCTCGTTGCCACGCAGCATTTCCAGACTCCGCTCGCGGACTGGCGCATCCATCGCACGGCAAGCGAGGCCTACCGCCTGAGCGGCGATGCGCAAACTGCTGAGCGTCACGCCGAATTCGCAGTTGCCAAAAAAGCGGCGCTCGCGGCAAGTTTGCCTACCGGGCATCGTCTGCGCGTGACGCTCGACGCCGGGGATTAGCCCTCGACCGGCTCCGCGAGCCGCTGGCCGAAACCCGCGTCTTGCGGGATCGAGCCGGCCAGACGGACACGCAATTCGACGTAGCGCTGCTGTGCCGCTGCCATCCGCTGCATGTCGCCGCGCGCTTCGTGCAGCGACGCAGCGGTGCGCTGCAAACGCCAGTCCGCGAGCGGCGTCTCGAAACCTTCGGTCACCGAAAACGCGGCGTCCAGCTGGACCTTGGCGTTCTGCAAATGGCCCTCCCCCAACGATGCGCGCGCCATGGTTTCCCACGCGAGCGCCTGCCAGGTCCGTTCTTCGGTGGCAAGCGCGCGTTCGAGAAAGCGGCGGGCACGATATTGCGCCGCGTCGTAGTCGCCTTGCGCTATCGCGAGGTCGGCGCATCCCCATTCGAGCAGGAGTCGCCAGTACCAGTCGAACATGATCGGTTCGCGCTCCATCTGCTGTTCCGCTTCGGCAAAACGCGCTGCGGCAGCGGCGTTTTCGCCAAGCCCAGCGTGAGCCAGCCCGGCGAGAATGGTCCAGACGCGCTGCTGGGGCGGCAGGAATGCGGCACGCTGGCGGGCTTCGTCGTCGGACCCGGGCCGATCCGCCGCCTGCCTGAACTGACGGTCGAGTTCGAGGACGGTTTCGAAGTCCATCGTATGGATCAGCAGCCATCCGCGATAGACCTGCAGGGTGCGCGCCGCGAAGTAATTGCCGTTGTCGTGATACTGCCGGATGCCATGGTCGAATTCGTCGAGCGAGCGGCCCAGTTCGCCAAGCGACAGGTACGCCCACGGCACGCCCAGACGCACCATCCACATTGGGCGTGAGATATCGAAACACGGGTGACTCGCCGCATGGTCGTACAACACCCGATAGCTCGCCTGCGTGGTCTGCAGCGCTTTGCGGTACTGCGTCGACACCATCATCAGCATGCAGTGCTCCATTTGCGCTTGCGCGATGGACACCGGATCGCCTATCTCGCGCACGATCGCGAGCGCGTCGCTGAATTGCCGCGCATCGTCCGTGTTCCAGCCTTGCGTCCAGATACGCCGCACATTGCACGCGATCTGCGTCGACGCGCTAACGCTCCGGTCCGGATAGGACGCACTGAGCCTGAGCGCATCGTCGAGGCATTCCACCGAGCGAGCCTGATCGTCCCAGCTCAGCACGTACGAGAGGCCGAGCAGCGCGCGCAGTTGCACTTCGATCTTGCCGAGCCGCGTCGACTGTTCGTGCAGCGCCCGGTATGCGTCGATCGCCTGCCGGTCATGAGCGGCCGCATAGAGCGCCGCGCGCGCTTCGACGAATTCGACGCGCCGCAACGCGCGCAAGTCGGCCGGCAGGCGTGCGAGCAGCGTATCGGCCTGATCGAGTGCGGCTAGCGCTTCCCGATAGGCGCAGCGAACCTTGGCGGTTTGCAAGGCGGTGCGTACATAGTCGAGCGCCTTGTCCCATTGCTGCGCATCGGCAAAGTGCCAGCAGAGCTCCGCCGAGAGACTGCCGCGTTGCCCCACCGGAAACAGCGTCTCGAGACGCTCGCCAATCAGCCGGTGCGACCTGGAGCGCCGCGTTAGTCCCTGACGGTCGTAGAAGACGCTGCGAACCAGCGCATGCGTAAAGCTGAACGATTGCGCGCTGTTGCCGTCGGGCAAGCTCTGGACGCCGGCGCGGCGAATGAACTGGCCCTGGCGAGCAAGGCTGTCGCACAGATCCTCGAACGCCTCGATGCTCATCGCAGCCGCTTCGGCCGTTGTTGCCGGCGCAAACGTCAGTCCCGCCACACTCGCGGCCTCGAGCATGCGTTGCGCCCTGGCAGCCAGCCGCCGGATACGCATTTCGATGACCTGCACGATGGTGCGCGGAAGCGCCTCGCGCAACTGCGCGGCGCTCGCCGTCTGATGCCAGCCGTCAACCGTCCTGATCGCGAGGCCATGCTCGTACAGATGCTCGAGAATCGCCTGCATGAACAGTGGATTGCCCCCCGAGCGTTCGGCGACCAGATGCGCCAACTCCTCGTCGAGCGGGTTCAGGCTCGCGCCATGCATGAGCCAGGCGCCGACCGAGTCGGGCTTGAGCGGGGCAAGCTCGACCACCTCACACGCTCTGCGAAGCATTAGCGTGTGATTGAGCTTCATCACCGGATGCCGGACGGACGAGGCGTCGTCGCTACGGTAAACGGCTACGATCATGAGCCGCAGCGGTCCCTCGATCTGGGCAAGCGCGGACAGCATGTCGATGGTCGAAAAGTCCGCCCAGTGCAGATCGTCCAGCACGAGCAACAGCGGGCGTTCTCTCGCCAGCGTCTGCAGCAGGTCGCAGATTTCGCGCATCATGCGCTCGCGCCCGGCGCCGAGTGTCCGGGCGAGCAACGAATCGAGGATATCCGCCGGCACGCAGGACGGCATCAGGATGGCCCAGGTGGGCGCGATCGAGACGAGCGCCGTCTTGACCTGCTCGCCGCCTGCTCCGCGGCAGAGGCGGCCGAGCGCTTCGAGCACCGGATAATAAGGTTCGGTGCCGCCATAGCCTTCGACGCACCCGCCTCCCATCACCCGCGTGTCGCCCTGGCTTGCCGCAGCGAGGAACTCGTCGACGAGCGCCGTCTTGCCGATACCCGCCTCGCCCGTGACAAACACGATCTGCCGCGAGCCGGCCTCTGCACGCCGGTGTGCCGCCAGCAAGGCATCGAGCTGCGGCGTGCGGCCCACGAAGCGCTCCGCCCTGCGTGCAAAGAAGCCTGACTCGCCGCCAACGGCGAGATTGCCGACCGGCGCGATAAAGCGATAGCCCTGCCCGCGATGCGTTTCAACATAGCGCGGCTGACTGGCATCGTCACCCAGGGCGCGACGGATTGCAGCGACATGTCCCTTGAGCACTTCGGGCTGCACATGCACGTCGGGCCACACGGCTTCGAGCAGCGCATAGAACGACATCAGCTGCTGCGCATGTTCCACCAGATGCCGCAACACAGCGAAGGTCTTGGGCGGGAGGTCGATACGGGTAGCGGCCTGCGCCGGATCCAGCCGCCACAGACATTGACTGGACAAGTCGAGCTGAAAGCCGGGAAACTGGAGCGACGTGTGGATACGCAAGTCGGGGTTCAAGCCGGAAAAGTCCTCGGAATCTGGATCAGGCCAAGGCGGGTGGCGAGTGTGACCGCTTCGGTCCGGTTTCTGACCGACAGCTTCGTATAGAGATGCTTCGCGTGCGATTTTACGGTCTCAGGCGCGATGCACAACTGAACCGCGATCTGCTTGTTGGACAGACCTCGCCCCATCAGGTCGACGATCAGACGCTCGCGCTCGCTGAGTGCCGCGGCTGCGTTCGGGCGTCGCGCCGCGAATGGCTCAATCGCCTGGCGCGCGCCGCGTTGCCGGTGCACCAGCAGCAGCCCCGCGTAAGGCAGCAGTTCGCCCGCCTCGTGCACGGAGGCGATCCGCCGTTGCACGATCGCCTCGATCAGCTCCGCGACGCGCACACTGCAATCGACGAGCGTCTGATGCAGACCGACCGATGGCGCGAGCTTGAGCAGATTGACCAGCACCTCGACGGCTTCGCCGCGTTGCCCCGTCACGAGCAACGCCTCGTCAAGCAGGAGCGCAACGGGTACCGCCGCATAGAGACTGCCGCGCCGTACCGTGTCGAAATGAGCCTGCCGCAATGACGCGACATCGACGGTACCTGGCGAGCGGGCCAAAGCGACGTGCGCCCGTGCGAGGGTATGAAAACGCGCGATTTCGAGGGCCGCACTGCTGCCACTGGTGCTCGCGGCCCGCTTTTCACGTGTGAGCGCGGCGAGACGCTCCAGACATTGCTCGGCCTGCTCGAGGCGCCCGTTCCCGGCTTCGATTTCGACCTGGTACGCGAGGCTCGCTGCCCGCAACCGGGGCCAGCCACGCCGCGCACCGAGCGCCTCGGCCTCGCTGAGAATCACGAGCGCCCGGCCGGCTTGCCCCCGGTTCCTGGCGATGCGCGCGAGCAGCACATGCGCGCGCAGTGCGCCTTCGAACGTACTGCGTTCGCGGATATTGGCTATCCGTGCGGCGATCAACGCCTCGGCTTCGTCCACCTGCCCCTGCTCGTAGAGCACTTGCGCGATGATGGACGCGGGAAACGCATCGGCCGGAACCTGCCTGCCGAGCAGGCGCCGCCCCGTTTCGAGCGCGTCGGCAGCCAGCAGGCGTGCCGCGTTGAAGCGCATCTGATCGAAGGCGACGGCGGCATCCAAGGCCAGATCGAACAGCGCGGAGAGCGCCTGCATCGGGCCCGGCCGCGCGTCCCGCTCGACGCGCTCCACCGCGTAGAAGCTCTCCAGATCGCCGCGCCGCCAGTACACACAGCGGCACACGGTCAAAGCGACTTGCGCCGTCGGCGCGCTTGCGCCAAGCGCAAGCGCGGACAACGCAGCCGGCAACGCGGCCACCTCATCGTCCTGGAACACGAGCGCCACAGCCCGCAGCGCCGCAATTTCGCCGTGAAGCGTTTTCGTCACCGTCACAGACAGCCGGCTCGCCTGCTGCTCGATCAGCTCCGCGATGGCCATCGCCTCGCGCGAATCGAAGCGCATGATGGCCTGCCACGCCCGTTCGATATCGAGTCTGATGTGCGCGAAGCCGTCGCCGATCCGGGCGCCGCCAGTGCGCGGAATCTGCAGGGCGGCGGCGCTGCCGCTACCGACCGGCAGAGATCCCGGGGCGGCGCTGGGACGCTGCGCGCCCGATTCCGGCGATACGTACGGAATCGCCCCACTTCGCTGTGTTCGTCCAGTCTTGGAAAAGCTTTCGTATGCAACAACGACATCGTTCATTTCAGGCTCCGTAGGGACACCAGATCGTCGCAACCGCACAACGAGGGAAGATGCGGCCAAGACTAAACCGGGCACCGCTACGAAGCGTGATGATTCGGTTATTTTTCGGTAATGGCCGGGTCGTCAAGAGGCCTATACGGAAGTTAGACGGACAACGTGGCAGGAAATGAACGTGTGACGCCGCTATTCGTATGCGGGAATGTTGCTATCAGGGAGCATCCCGTTGAGCGGCGTGGCTGGGCGAATCGTCCGGCAACCTGGCACCGCGCATGCGCGCCCGCCAGGCGTTCGGCGGCTCGCCAATCATGCGCTTGAAGACCGCGGTGAAATGAGCATGCGAGCTGAAGCCGCAACTGAGCGCCACGTTCAGCACGCTGAATTCCGACGAGCGCAGCAGCATCTGCGCATGTTCGAGCCGACGTCTTAGCAGGTAAGTGTGCGGCGAATAGCCGGTTGTCGAGCGAAACTGGGCCGCGAAATGCATGCGCGTGAGTCCGGTACTGGCGGCCACCTCGGCGAGGCCAATCGGGTTGGCGAGATTGGCCTCGATGAAATCGATCGCGCGGCGCAGACGCCACCTCGGCAGCGACGCGCCTCGCGCGACCGGCCACGCCGCCATGACGTCGGTGCGCCTCGCCAGCAGGCGGGCTACGATTGCATCGCAAATGCTGTCCGCATACATGCGGCCGAAGGTATCGGCGAGCGGATTGGCGTCCTGCAGCGCGAGCGCCAGCCGTTCAACTGCGACATCCCGAAAGATCCGCGGATCCTGGTCCGCGAGATCGGGACGCACGAGCTGACCTGCGGCTTCGTCATAGCGCCGCGACAACAGGTCCGGCGAAATAAACAGATGTATCACGCGGCACGGCGAGGCATAAAAGGCTTTGACGCTTTCGCCGGGCTTCGTGATCTGGATCGAACCGGGCATCACCGGTCCGTCGCAGATGATCTTGCCGTCGTGCTGGAATTTCAGCGTGGTGGCGCTCAGGGCAATGCCGACCGTATAGAAGCGTTCATCGCCGACGCTCGACACTTCGCGCGGCTCGCCCGCGGGGACGTCCTCGCTCCAGCTGCCGGCGAGGATGCGATCCGCCGCCGCGGCATCGACTGCGGAAAACGGCGGACAGCGCCAACGCTCCTCGATCTGCACGACCGAACTCTCGCTCGCCCACAAGTTTGCACCGAACCCGCCTGCCGCATCCGGACAGGCCGCCCGGAGAACGCTCGACGCGTCCTGTGACTGTCTGGACATGATGTCACTCCGTTTTCATTGGTGAGCATCATGCGTGAGACTGGCGCTCCTCCGGTATCCCCCCAATGGGTGAAACCGCACTGCACGAGCGTGTCCGTGTTCTCTCAGGTCCGCGTGCCGCGCCGCGGCTTGATGGCACCGGCGGGATGATTCTTGGCGATGGTCGAGCGCAGCGCCGAGTAGGCGGGGGCCACCATCGGATAGTTGGCCGGCAGCCCCCATTTCGCCCGATACTGGTCTGGGGTCATGCCGTAGCGGTGTTGAAGATGGCGTTTGAGCGACTTCAGCTTGCGGCCGTCCTCCAGGCAGATCAGATATTCGTCGTGGATCGATTCGCCGATCGGGACCGCTGCCTCGGCATGCGGACCTGCGTCCTCGCAAGGATCGCGCAACGCGGCCAGCGCGGCATGGGTACTCGAAATGAAGGCGGGCAGATCGGCCGCGGGCAGCGGATTGCACGAGACGAAGCTCGCCACGATCTCGGCGGTCAGTTCGATCAGATGGGGGCGCTCCGTCACGGGCGGCCTCGCGAGCTCAAAGGCCCTGCGTTACTGGGATTGCCCGAAAGCGGCAGGCGGATTCGCACGGCACCATAAGCTTGTCTCGCTCTCAGGTGGGATACCTGATCAAAGTAGTGGCGCGACCTGAACGGGTCAATCCCCCGAATGGGGGCAAACCTGCGCGCCGGGTTAGAGATGCATTCCATGGAGCGCCTGCATACCGCGTGCGAGCCAGGCGGCGAGGCCGTGCGGCGTTGGCGGTACGTCCCTGGGTGGTTCCATTAACGCCTGTCCGCGGCGTTCACGCTCCGCGAGTTTTGCGGCCAGTACATGCGTCAGTTCGGGATGCCGTTTGAGCAACGCGGCAATCGCCGCTCCCGGCAGTTCATAAACAATTGCGTAGGTCTTCGCCGAGATTTCCGCGCCGATCGCCACGCCCGCTATGGGTCCGCTCTCGCCGAAGTATTCGCACGGTGAAAAGCGCATGACGTCCACGGTCCCGCCGTCGAGCCGGGTGGATGCGTTGATCACGCCATAGCCGATGAGCGTAATCGCTGACGGCACGTCGCCGGCCTGCAGCAGCACGTCGCCAGGCGCAAGTTCGCGAACCTGCAGGACGCTCGCGAGCTGTTCCTTTTCTTCACGCGACAGCAGGCCGAAGATGCCGATGCTCTCGACGAGGCGCCGCCCGACCGAGCGCTCGCCCGAAGCGTCCGCGTCGTCCGCTGGCGTGTGGAACAGCGACAGCGCTTCCAGATGCCGGTGCGCGGCGTCGAAAAAGACGTTGAGCGTGTCGTCGCTGCTGCGATCGCTCGAGACGAAGAACGTCACTTCGTAGTCGGTCGCCTGCCAGCCGACCGTCTTCGTGACGATGTTCGCCGGTAGCGCAGCGTCGATGCCGATGCACGAGTCGATTGCCAGCCGCAGCGCCGACACCACCGACGACGGACGATGCACGGGATCCGCCTGAAACCGGACCACGGTCGCGTGCGTCCCAGCCGGGACACTCGCGTTGACGACCTTCGATTTCGCGATCGCCGAGTTCGGCACGACGATCAGATCATGGTTGCTCTTGAGCACGTGTGTCGCGCGCCACGTCACTTCGCGCACCGAGCCTTCCGAGCCGTCGTCGAGCACGATCCGGTCGCCGACGCGATACGGCGCCGTCGCATTGATGACGAAGCCGGAGAACAGGTCGGCCAATGTGCTTTGCAACGCCAGCCCCAGCACGATCGCGACGGCGCCCGATGTGGCCAGCACGCCCTTGAGCGGAATGTCGAACACATCGGCAACGATGGCGACCGCCGCGGTCAGATACGCCACGACCTCGGCGACATCGAGCGTAAAGCGCTCCTGGCGGGTGCGGTCGTTGATCGTGTAGTAGAGCCGCACCACCGCCATGATCGTGGATGCCGCCAGCAGCCACCAGGCGATCTGCACCGCCCCGCGTGCAAAGCGGTACTCGGCGGAGGCGCCGAGATCGGGCGTCTGCGTCGGCGTCACACCCGCGTGCAGCATCGCGATCGTCAGCGCAGCAAATGCAAGGCAGCGCAACGTGGTGCGCGGCATCGCGAAGCGCATGCGTGCGCAGCACAGCAATACGATGAAATTGAGCGCGACCGCGGCGACCGGAAGCAACAAGGGCGCGAGCGGCTGCGGCAGCATCTAGTTCGCTCCGCTGGCCGCTAATGGTGGCACCGGCGGCCGGCTCGGCAGGTCGTCGCTGCGATAGCCGCCGCCCAGCGCCCGCGTCAGCACGATTTCCGCTTCGAGCTCGTCGCCGTTGAGCTGTAGCAGCGCGATCTGCCCTTGTATCACCGGAGCCTTCGCCTGGATCGACGCGGTGCGGTCGGCAAGACCGCGCTCGTACTGGGCCTCGGTGCTGTCGCTCGTGACGCGCAGCGCGTCGATCCGCTCGTGCTGCAGTTGCGCGCGATGGTCGAGATCGTCGATCTGACTGCCCGTTTGCGCCACATCGCGAACTGCATCGAGCACCGCTTCGTTGTACTGCTCGATCAGCGTGTTGCTGGCCGTGCGCGCGCCATGCAAGCTCGCATTCAGACGACCGCCGTCGAAGATCGGCAGATAAAGCCCGGGAATGATATTGATCTGCTCAGCCGTATGCGTAAACAGATCCCGCATCCGTAGTGCGTTGAAACCGAAGAACGCCGTGATGTCGAAGCTCGGGTAAAACGCCGCTCTGGATGAATCGATACGGTCGAACGATGCGTCGACCAGCCAGCGCATTGCCTGCAGGTCGGGCCGGCGGGCGAGCAGCTCGAAGGACAGCGTGGCCGGCAGGCCGGCCGAGGGCGCGGGTAATGCCACCGGCGTGATTTGCGGCAGGTCGTCCGGTCCCGCACCGAGTACTGCGCGCAAGGCCTCGCGAGTCTGAACGATCTGTTCCTGTGCCGAAGCGATCTGCTGGTCGATCGCGAGCAGTTGCGAGCGTGCCTCGGCCGACTGCGTAATCGCCGCCAGCCCTCGTTCGTGACGCGCGGTCTGGGTGTCCAGTTCGAGCGCCTCGACGCTGCGCAATTGCTGCAGCAGGTCAAGGCTCGCGTAGACGATCTGGATCTGGTAGTAAAGTTGCGCGACGCCGGTCGACACCTCCAGCTCGGCCTGCGCTGCCTCGGCGCGCCGTGCGTTCTGCTCGCCGAGCGCCGCACGCACGAGGTCGCGTTGCTTGCCCCACACATCGATATCGTAGTGAGCATCCACGCCGACCAACCCGGTCCAGTACCACGGGCCGTAGGCGCCGATGGCAGGATCCTTCGAAGCGTAGGCGCTGAGGAATCCATGGCCGGATACGTGCTCGCGATCCGCCTCGGCGATCGCGGAGATCTGCAGATCGCTCCCGGCGCGAACCAGCTCTACCTGTGCGTGGGCCTGCGACACATGCTCACGGGCGATGGCCAGCGTCGGCGCATGACTGAGGCCGCGCTCGATCAGCGCTTCGAGTTGCGGGTCGTGATAGTGCTCCCACCAGCGCGCAGAGGGCCAGCCTTCGCTCGCGAGGTGAATATCGTCGGCGAGGCGGATCTGGTCCTGTGGGATGAGCGTCGCCGGCGGGCTATCGTGATGAATCATCGCGCAGGCTGCCAGCCCCGCACAGACTGGCAGCAGCACCAGCCAACGCGGCACGAAGCTCGGCAACGAATGGCGGGCACCTGTGCCACGCGCGGTCTGCATCAACGGGTTTTGATCGTCGCGCATCGCGCTATCCCTGTCCGGCAACAGCCGGCAATGCTAAAGGCAGTTCATCGGTCGACCATTGCGGCAGGCCCGACAATGCAGTATCGATACGTGCGGCCCACTCCAGCAGCGCGGTGGCAGGCGCGCCTCCCTCTTCACCTGCCGCCGCTGCGGCCACCCTTGTCAAATCGAGTGGCACCGGCGGCACGGCGAGTGGCGGCTCGCCCGACAATTGCTGGGCATATCGCTCAAGCGACTCTGCCAGGTTTCGCTGCAATACCCCGCACACTTGCCTCAAACCCGCACCCGACACGTTGGTGCGTCGCGCGTCGAAATTTGCCTCGATATGGAACGCGTCGCTCGCCAGCAGAATCGAGCGGCTCTGCGCGAGCACCGTTTGCGCGAGAAGCGTGACGCGGGCCGTTTCGCCCTCGCGCCAGTCGGGCTCGAGCGCAACCCGTGCGAGCATTGCTTCGCAATCGGCCAGCATGACCCAGGCGGTCGACGCGGATTGCGATTGTGCTGCCGGAGCGTCGCTTTCGACCACTTGCGCATGATTGCGTGCAACCCCTGCGATCGCGCGCAGAACCTTGGCGAGTTGCAGCCGCAGCGAGTCGGCCTCGCCTTCCGGCCATAGCGACATCTGCATGAAAGTCGCAACCCCCACGCCGAGCAGAATCCCCACCAGCCGATCGCGAATCTCGGTGAGATCGGACGGCGGCGCGAACTGCTCCAGCAGAGCGAGCGAGAAGGTGAACATGATCTGCAGTCCGGCGTAGCTGATCCGCTCGGAACCGGCCGACACCCATGCGCCCAGCGCGATTACCGGCAGACTCATCAGCAGCAGGCCCGTCACGCTTTCCAGATGCGGGATGACGAACGCAACCGCGAACAGCGCAAGAGCGCTGGCAATCAGCGCGCCGCTGATGCGCAGCACGCCGTGCCGGGTCGATGCGCCGAGGCTGGGCAACGCGACGATGAGGCAGGTCAGCATGATCGTGTGAATGCCGGGCCAGTTCACCGCGTTGTAGAACACATAGCAGATCAGTACCGACAGCAGTGTGCGAAGCGCGAAGCGGGCGTAGAGCGGATTTGTAAAGGCATCTGCCGGCAACATCGCGGGGGCGGCGGGCGGCGGCGTGCTGGCGTGCGATTCCTGGCTGGCGGCGGCATCGGCGAGGGCTTCAATGGCTCGCTGCATCGCAGCGACTGCGGGAATCGACGGCCCTTCTTCCTCGCTGCCCGCAGCGACTGCGCGCGGCAATGGCAAGCCTTCGGAAATCGCGGCATCGAGCGCCGCGACTTCGCCCCGAACGCGGCGGATAGCTGCAATCCCAGCCGCAGTAGACGCTTGCGCCGTGACAGGCAATCCCGCCGCTGCTTCGTACAGCCGCGACACGGCGGTCACACAGGCCAGCATCGCTGCGGCCGCAGGCCCGCTGTAGCGTTTGCGCATCGTGGAGAAGCGCATGAGTTTCTGCAACGACAACGCGCCCTGCTGCAGATCGTTCGTATTGAGCGCGACTGGCACCTCAGCGGGATCGACCAGCGCGGCGAGACGCGACTGCACCGCGCCAAGTTGCCGGTGCATGGCGGCCCGCAATTGCCGCTCAGGCTCGGCGGGCAGCAGGATCGTATTGAGGATCAGGGCCACGGCAACCGGATAGTTGACCGCCGACCATACCCACAGACAGGCGCGTACCAATGCTTCAGCGTTATCGGTTCGATCGGCGAAGCTCTGCGCATAGATGACGATCAACGCGGTGACAAAGAAAACCAGGCCGAACTTCGTGACGGCCCGCAGCAGATACGTGCAGCAAAAAAATACCGCGCTCGCGACGGCGATGCGCAGCAGCGGGTAATCGAAGGTCAACATGAACACCACGATCGCGCTGGCGATCGCACAGGTCGAGCCAATCACGATGTTCAGCGCGATCACGCGCGACAACACCACGTTCGACTGTGTGACGAAGAAAACGACGATCAGCGACAGCGCCAGCTCGGGTACCTGCAGCGTCATCGACGTGACGATCACAATCGCGCTACCCAGCACGCAGCGCATCATGACATTGCCGCGACCGGGAAACGCCGCCAGTTCACGTCGCAGAAACGCCGCGAAACGCGCCAGCGGGCGCGGCCACGCGAGCTCGCGCCGCGAGCCGGTCACCGTGCTCATGACTGTGCTCCGCTGGCGGCGGCCGTGTCGTGCGCGGGATCGCGCGTTGCATCTTGCGCATGAACACGCAACACCGCTACCGCCGACGTGCCGATACGGAACAGCCGCGGATCAGGATGATCGATCACGATCTTCACAGGAAAACGCTGTGCGACATGGACCCAGTTGATACTGCGCTGGATATTCGGCAAGCCGTTCGCCGTGGCGCCGCCGTCCTGCGGATCGACGCCGTAGCCGATCGAATCCACCGCGCCGCTGAAGCGAATCCCGGTGTCGCTCATCAGGTAGACCGTCGCGGGTGTGCCGGGGTGGATATTGCCGAGTTCGTTCTCGCGGAAATTCGCAATCACGTACCAGTGTCGTGTATCGATCAGTGTGAACACCGGCTTTTGTGCGGAGACGAACTGCCCGACCGATGTGGTCAGCTGCACGACGCGGCCGTCGAATGGCGCCCGTACCGTGGCGTACTCGAGATTGAGCTGCGCCGACGCAATTTCGGCCTGCAACACCGAGCGTTGCGCCACCAGCGCGTCGACGCTGCTGACGGCCGCCTGCGCTTCGCGTTCCTGCGATTCGGCCGCCGCCAGTTCCGCGAGCGCGGAGCGCTGTGCGGTGCGTGCGCGATCGAGGTCGTCGGCAGAAATGTAGCCCTTGCCGATCAGCGGCGCCATTCTGGCGAGCGTATCGCTTGCCTGGTTCGCCGCGGCCTGGGCACGCACGACCGCCGACTTCGCCGCGGCAGCAGCGAAGGTCTGCGCGTTCACGCTGCGCTGGGTCAACGGAATCTGCGCATCGAGTTGCGCAAGCGAGGCCTGTGCCCGCGCCAACGTGTATTGATACGGACGCGGGTCGATCTGGAACAGCAGATCGCCCTGCTTGACCTGCTGGTTGTCGCGCACGGCCAGGTTGACGATCTTGCCGCTCACTTCCGGCGACACGCCGATGGTGTCCGCATAGGCATAGGCGTCGTCGGTGCGCGGCACCGTGTCGACGCGCCAGATCGCCGCGATGGCCGCAGCCACCACCAGCACGATCAGCAGCATCGCCGGCCAGGTGCGGGGTCGAGGTTTCGTTGTACCTGGGCCGTTTGGCGCGGTCGGATTAGAACTCATATTTCGCACCGTGTGTCACAGATTGAAGCCAATGGCCCAGAGCACAATCGAAAAGAGCACCGTCAGCGCGGGATAGACGATCGCCGGGGGCGTAAGCCAGCTACCGTAGCCATTGCGGTACGACAACACATGCACGACGGCCGTCAGCACCGTGCCTCCGATCACGCAGAACAGCCAGTCCGGAAAATACGCGCCGAGAATCCCCACCGACGGCGAGCCCGAGCACGCCGCCAGCAGCACGCACATCAGGAGGCTCAAGGCTGCCTCGCACCGGCGGCGTGCCGGCCCCTTCTGCAGGCGTGCATCTTCCGCTGTAGCGGTGCTGGAGGGCGGCTTCGGCACGTGCGGTCCAGGTGTAGCGCAGCGCACGCGTGAACCGGTACGGGTAGCCAGCATCAGCGTGTCAGATTCACTTTCGCCAGATCGATCAGCGACTTGCCGCGGCCGTCCAGCACTGACTTCATCATGAAGAGCCCGAAATGCCACGCTTCGTCGATCGTCGTCTTGGGCGGCATGATGAGTTCCTCGCGCGCGCTGACCACATCGACCAGCGCCGGACCATCGTGCGCGAACGCTGCAGCGAGTCCCGCTTCGAGGTCCTGCGGCTTCTCGACGCGAATGCCCTTCACGCCGATCGCTTCGGCCATCTTCGCGAAGTTGGGGTTGATCAGCTCGGTGCCGGTGTCGATGAAGCCTGACGCGCGCATTTCGATTTCGACGAAGCCGAGCGTGCCGTTGTTCAGGACCACGACCTTCACGGGCAAGCCGGCCTGAACCAGCGTGAGGAATTCGCCCATCATCATCGCGAAGCCGCCGTCGCCGGACATCGACACGACCTGGCGGCCCGGACATGCTGCCTGGGCGCCGATCGCATGCAGCAGCGCGTTGGCCATCGAGCCATGGTTAAACGAGCCGATCAGCCTGCGCTTGCCGTTCAGCTTCAGATAGCGCGCGGTCCATGCGATCGGTGTGCCGACGTCGCAGGTGAAAATCGCATCATCCGCCGCGAGCTGGCTGACCAGACGCGTGACGTATTGAGGATGAATCGTCGTGCTCGACGGATTGCTTTCCGCAAGCGAATCCAGATCCCTGCGTGCGGTGGCGTAGTGTTCGAGCGCGCTCTCGAGATGCGAGGTATCGGTCTTTTCGTTGAGCACGGGCAGCAACGCGGCGAGCGTGTCCTTCACCGTGCCGAGCAGACCGAGATCGAGCGAGCAGCGATTGCCGAGCGCTTCGGGGCGCACGTCGATCTGGGCGATCCTGGCGTTGTCCGGATAGAACTGCCGGTACGGAAAGTCCGTGCCCAGCAGCAGGAGCATGTCGCACGCCTTCATCGCAGCATAGCCCGAGGCGAAGCCGACCATGCCGGTCATGCCGACGTCGTACGGATTGTCGTGCTCGATGTACTCCTTGCCGCGCAGCGAATGCACGATCGGCGCCTTGAGGCGCCTGGCCAGTTCCACGACTTCGTCATGCGCACCCGCGCAGCCGGCGCCGCACATCAGCGTGATCTTCGATGCCGAGTGCAACATGCCCGCGAGGCAGGCGATGTCGTCGTCGTTCGGGCGCAGCACCGGCGCCGAGGTGGGCACCACCCAGGCCGGCACTTCAGCGATCGAAGGCGACAGCGCGACGTTGCCCGGAATCACGACGACGGCGACGCCGCGGCGTGCCACCGCGACCCGCATCGCGCGGGTCAGGATCTGCGGCAGTTGCTCGGCGTTCGACACCAGTTCGACGTAGTGGCTGCACTCCTTGAAAAGGCTCTCCGGATGCGTCGCCTGGAAGTAGTCGATGCCGATCTCGCTGCTCGGGATATGTGCGGCGATCGCCAGCACGGGTACACCACTGCGCTGGCAGTCGAACAGCCCGTTGATCAGATGCAGATTGCCCGGTCCGCAACTGCCCGCGCATACCGCGAGCTGCCCGGTCAGATGCGCCTCGGCACCGGCGGCAAACGCCGCGCCTTCCTCGTGCCGGACGTGAATCCAGTCGATCTTGCCACGCCGCCGCAGCGAGTCGGAGATGCCGTTCAATGAATCTCCAACGACGCCAAAAATACGCTTGACGCCAGCATGCTCAAGCGTGGTGACCAGGTAGTCAGCTGCGGTAGTCATGCGGTACCTCCGTACGGACAGGTGAGTGCGAGTGAGCCGGTGGACCGGGAACTGAGGCCGGCATGCCGCGTGCGTCTGGTGATAGTGCCGCGCCGCGCCTGCCGGCGCTGTTCAAATCGCACGGGCTGCTTGCGATTTAGCACGGTGTGCAATCCGGGCTCTGGCGTGTATCGGCCGTAGGTTCGCCGCGTTGTCCGTCCATCGCCCACGTGGCCCGTAACAATCCTCTGGCCGTTACGTAGCGGCAGCCTTTGATGTCCGTTGCGCCGCCGCTGTTGCATTGCCTCGGAAGTCCCGTCCCACAAGGCTTTGCGCCCTGCTCCCCGCCATCGAAGATCACCCTTCATTCACATGGCACGATCCCTGCAGTACAGCCTGTAGAGACGGACGCCGGCGTGGTTTTCTCCCGCGTTCATCGACTAGAAACCAGGCCGTACCAGGGCCGCAACGTCCACGGGGACCACGATGATCGACGACCTTTTGCTCGATTCCGACCTTGCCGAACCGGCGAGCGATATTCATCCGGACTTCGCGCAACGCCACCCATTGCAGATTGCGGTGTGCCTTCGCAAGCTCGTATCAGGCGGGGACTTTGTCACGGCGGAATTCGATGGACGGCAGATCGTCACGCAGGTGCTCGCGGTCGACTCGCGCAACGGCCGTTTTATTTTCGATGCCGGTAGCGTCGCCGCCGACAACCGCAGCTTGCCGGGTGCGAAGAAGCTGATGTTCCGCAGCTTGCCCGGCGGTATTCGGGTCGAGTTCGCCACGGACGCGGCCGAGGCAATCGTCTTCGAAGGACGGCTTGCTTTCGAAGCGCCGTTCCCTGCACTCCTCTACTACGTCCAGCGTCGTGAATATTTCCGCGTGCAGACGCCCGCACTCGATCCGTATGTCGTCAGCGGACGTTACGCGGACGGCGATTCGTTCAAGGTGGAGATGCAGGATCTGTCGCTGGGTGGGGTTGCGCTGCGCACCGCGAATGCGCGTTTCGGCACGCTCGACGCAGGCTGCGTCTTGACGGATGTCACATTGCAGCTTGGCGACTTCGGTACGCTCAGGCTCGATCTGGAAATTGTCGCGCCCAGGCACTTTACGAGTACCAGCGGCGAGCGGCGCTTCGTGATGGGCTGCAGGTTTGCCGGGTTACCCGGGCCTGCCGAACGGATGCTTCAGCGCGTCATTACGCAGCTTGAAACGCGGCGCCAGGCGCTGGTGCCGCGCGAGTGAGCGCGGCACCATTCGACGGTATTGTCGCAGGGATTATTGCGGGTTAACCTTGTGCGGCCTGGTCGCCTTCTCGAGCTTGTTGTACTGGAATTCAGGCAGGTTTTTCAAGGCTTCTTTGGTGGCGCCCGCCAGATAGAGATTGCCGTTGCGGATGTCGAAGCGGTCGATCGGAATGGCCACGTAATGGATACCCATGCCGAGGAAGCCACCCACCGATAGCACCGCGTACGTCGCCTTGCGATCGGGCGCAATGATCAGGTCATAGATTTTGCCGATATTGTCATTGGCATCGTTGTAGACCGGTTCGTCGACCAGCGCCTTACGTACGCTCCAGCCGTGCAGCAGACCATTGGTTTCCTCCACCGAGCCGCCGAGCGGTTGAACGCCGGCAATCTGCGCCTGCGCGAGCGGCACTGCGCAACAGGTGAATACGAGCGCGCCGGCGCATACGAGTGTCTTTGCTTTCATCTTCATATCCTTAATCTGGGTCAAAGGCGTTTCGCCAACAGGCGAATTACCGGGTAGCACACGCCATGCCCACGCCTCATGCGGCGGCCGTTGCCGGCGCCGCGCACGCCGATCGGCCGCGCCGGGTAAGATGGCAAACGCGATGGCAAACGCGGTGACAAACGCAAAGACAAGCGCGATGGCGCCGCCCGCTTCCCTTCCCCTGAACTGAACACCACCGATACCGATGCGCGTTCGCGATGAATGCCCTGCTCCGGCGCTTGAATGCCGACGATTGAGCAAAGCCTACGGGACCGCCCGCGTGGTCCTCGCACAGCTCGACTTTATGCTCGACCCTGGCGAATTCGTAGCGATCATGGGCGACTCGGGGGTCGGCAAATCGACGCTGCTCAACCTGATCGCAGGGCTCGACGCGCCCGATAGCGGCGAGGTCCTCATCGATGGCACGCTGGTCTCGGGCCTCGACGACGATGCAGCGACCCGCCTGCGCCGGCAAAAGCTCGGCTTCGTTTTTCAGGCGTTTCATGTGCTGCCGCATCTGACACTCGCGCAAAACATCGCGCTGCCGCTGCTGCTCAACAATTTGCCGCCGGCCCATGCTGTTGAAATGCTGGCTGCAGTCGGCCTCGCTGGACGCGGCGACGATTTCCCGCGGCAGTTGTCCGGCGGCGAACTGCAGCGGGTGGCGATCGCCCGCGCGCTGGTGCATCGTCCGCGGCTGATTCTGGCGGATGAGCCCACCGGCAATCTCGACCCGGATACGGCTCACGAAGTGCTCGCCCTGTTTCGCGCCGAAGCCAAGGCGAACGGTGCGGCAACCATGATGGTGACGCACTCCGTCGCGGCCGCGGCCGTCGCGGACCGCGTGCTGATCCTCAGTGAGGGCGGCCTGCATCCCGCTGGGCATGCCGACGTGCAGCAGGTTCGTTCGTCTCATGAGTGACGCCTTGCGGCCGGAGTCTGCGCCCGTGAGCGGCAGTCGGCGGCTCGCCCGTTGGCTGCTCGAAGCGGAGTGGCGCAGTCAGCGCGGGCGCGCGATTGTCGCCGTCATGACGATCGCGCTGGGTGTGGCGCTCGGTTACGCCGTGCAGCTGATCAACAGCGCGGCGTTCAACGAATTCTCGGCAGCGGCCCGGAGCCTGTCCGGCCAGGCTGACCTGCAGGTGCGGGGCGCGCAGCCTACTTTCGATGAGTCGTGGTACCCGCGGCTTGCCGATGAACCCGGCGTCGCGCTCGCCAGCCCCGTCCTCGAACTGGACGCGACCGTGCCTGGCCAGAATGCACCGCTCAAGGTGCTGGGCATCGACGTTTTCAAAGCCAGCCAGATCGCGCCGGACCTGGTCGGGGTGCCTGCGTCGCAGCGTCCCATGGATACCCTCGCCGACGACACCCTCTTTCTTTCGCCAGCGGCCCAGCAATGGCTAAACACCGTGACCGGCCAGCACATCTCCCTGTTGAGCGGCACAGCCAGTGTGCCGTTCCGCGTCGCAGGCGGTCTCGTCAGAGCCAGGCCGGGTCAGCGCATTGCCGTGATGGATATCGCCGCCGCGCAGTGGCGTTTCGGCAGGCTCGGGAAGTTGTCGCGGGTCGACCTTGAACTCGCGCGCGGCGTCGACCGCGAACGCTTCAGACGCGAACTTCAGGCGCGGTTGGGCAATCAACTGGTGGTCTCCGAACCGCGCGACGTCGAAAGCCGGACCGACCGTCTGTCACGTGCGTACCGTATCAACATGAATGTGCTGGCGCTGGTGGCGCTGTTCACCGGGGCATTTCTGGTGTTCTCGACCCAGGCGTTGAGTGTCGTGCGGCGCCGCTCGCAACTGGCCATGCTGCGGGTGCTCGGCTTCACGCGCGGCCAGTTGCTGCGGCAGATCCTGATGGAAGGCGCCGTGCTCGGCGTGCTTGGATCAATTGCGGGCCTTGCGCTCGGTTACGCGTTGGCAAGCGCCGCGTTGCGCTTTTTCGGCAGCGATCTGGGTGGCGGCTATTTCCCAGGCGTTCGGCCTGGTGTCAGTTTCGAACCGATCGCGACAGCGATTTTTCTCGCCTTGGGAATTGGAGTCTCCGTGCTTGGCAGTTTCGCGCCTGCGCTCGAGGCAGCACGTGCCCGACCGGCTGCCGCCCTCAAGGCCGGCAGTGAAGAAGGCGCGTTGGCGCGGCTCGCCACGCCGTGGCCTGCGCTCGGCTGCCTCGCGCTGGCGGGGGTGTTCACGCAGATGCCGCCCGTTTTCGAGGCGCCGATTCTTGGCTACCTCGCGGTCGCGCTTCTGCTCGTAGGGGGCATTGCGTTGATGCCGCGTTGCACGGCCGTGTTGTTCACGGCCCTCGGTCGCTCGCGTGTGGGACGTCAGGCGAAGACCACCAGCGCGCTGTCGCTGGCACGGCTTGCCAATGCGCCCGGACAAGCGTCGGTGGCGATGAGCGGCGTGCTCTCGAGCTTCGCGCTGATCGTTGCAATGGCGATCATGGTGGCGAGCTTCCGCGTTTCCGTCGACGAATGGCTCGAACATCTGCTGTCCGCCAACCTGTATGTGCGAGTTGCGCCGAACGGCGACACCGGTGTGCTGAACCTCGCCGATCAGGCAAGCATCGCGGCGACAGCCGGCGTGAAGACCGCGGCATTTACGCGTGCGTCGCAACTCACGCTCGATCCCGCACGTCCCGCAATCGTTCTTCTCGCCCGCGAAATCGACGCAGCCGACCCCGGCGCCAGTCTGCAAGTGTCCGGGCCCGTGCTGCTTCCATCCGCACTGCATGGCGAGACGCCGGTTTGGGTGTCCGAGGCCATGGTCGATCTGTATGGCTACCGGCTCGGCGAACATGTCGAATTGCCGGTCGGGCAGCACAACGAGGCGTTCGTCGTGGCCGGCGTGTGGCGCGACTATGTGCGTCAGACCGGCGCGATCGAGTTGCGGCTGGCCGACTATCGGCGCCTGACTCGCGACACCGGCGCCACCGATGTGGCGATCACCGTCGCGCCCGGCGCCGACATCGATCGGGTCATCGCCGCGCTGCGCGCACTGCCGTTCGGCGACGCGCTGCAGTTCGCACAACCCGGCGAGATTCGCGCCCGCTCGCTGACCGTCTTCGACCGCAGCTTTGCCGTCACGTATCTGCTCGAAGCGGTCGCCATCGTCATCGGGCTGTTCGGTGTTGCGGCGACGTTCTCCGCGCAAACGCTTGCCCGCTCGCGCGAGTTCGGCATGCTGCGCCACGTCGGCGTGACGCGCGCGCAGATCATCGCCATCCTCGCCAAGGAAGGCGGCATGCTGACGGCGCTTGGCATCGCGATGGGCTTTGTCCTCGGCTTTGCCATCAGCCTGATTCTCGTGTTCGTGGTCAACCCGCAGTCGTTTCACTGGAGCATGTCGTTGCACATGCCGTGGTTCGTCTTGAGCATGGTGGCTGCGGTGATGCTGGTCGCTTCGTGCGCAACCGCCGTGGTGGCGGGACGCCGGGCGGTCTCCGTCGATGCGGTCCGCGCCGTAAAGGAGGATTGGTGATGCGGCACAGAGTCCGAACCGTGTCGAGTATTGCGTTGTTCATGTTCTTTCTCGGCATAACGACTGCCATGCCCACGATAGCCGCGTCACCCGGGTTCGCCGCGGTCACGCCCGGTCACGCGCTGGCGTTTCCAGCGGATACCGGCGCGCATCCCTCGTTTCAGACCGAATGGTGGTACGCCACCGGCTGGCTCGACACACCGGACGGCAAACCGTTAGGTTTCCAGATTACTTTCTTCCGCTCTGCCACCGGTGACGACGCAGCGGATCCGAGCGCGTTCGCGCCTTCACAGCTGATCATCGCGCACGCCGCGCTGAGCGATCCGGCTTTCGGCACACTTGTGCACGATCAGAAAATCGCGCGGCAGGGTTTCGGCCTCGCCTATGCCAAAACCGGCAACACCGACGTCAAGCTCGACACATGGAGCATGGTGCGCGCGACCGACGGCCGCTACCTGGTGCATGCCGAAACCCGCGAGTTTGCGCTGAACCTGTCGTTCACGCCGACGCAGCCACTGCTGCTGCAGGGGGACCACGGCTACTCGCAAAAAGGCCCGCTTCAGAGCGAAGCCAGTTACTACTACAGCGAGCCGCAGCTGCGCGTTAGCGGCAGCGTCTCGCGGCCCTCGCACCCGACGGGACGCTCAGGCACCCCCACGTCAGTAAGCGGCGTGGCATGGCTCGATCACGAATGGTCCAGCACGATCCTGAGCCCCGATGCGGCTGGGTGGGACTGGCTCGGTGCGAACCTCGCTGACGGCTCCGCGCTGATGGCGTTCAAGGTGCGCGGCCGCAATGGCGGCTCCGTCTGGGCGCACGCGGTGCTGCGCGACGCAAGCGGCAAGCTCACCACGTTCGACCCGGCCCAGGTCGATTTCGTCCCGCAGAGAACGTGGCGCTCGCCGCGCACGAATACGCTTTATCCGGTGGCCGAAACCGTCAAGACCGGCACGCTCACGTGGCAGCTCGAGCCCTTGCTTGAGGATCAGGAAATGGACGCCCGCGACTCGACCGGCTCTGCTTACTGGGAAGGCGCGGTGACCTTGAAGCGCGGCGGCGCAAACGTGGGCCGGGGCTATCTGGAGCTAACCGGCTATCAGAAGCCGTTTGAACTTCAGAACCCGACGAAGGCTGCGCGGTAGTGCTGCTCCTTGCCGTTGTCCTGATGCGGCCGTCGGCTGATCAAAGCCCTGCCAGCGTGCCCCACAACTGCTGTTTGAGCTTGCCCGTCGCTTCGTCCGTGTTCTCGTAGGGTTGCCCCTGCACGGTCACGATGCGCCAGAACGACGCGTCGATATGGCGCAGCTCCACATGCGTTTTCATCGTGGGGTCTGACTTTAGGCGGCCCTCGGCAATCCAGCTTTCATGACCGTCGACCGTGTCGCGCGTCCCTGGCACGCCGAGCGGCATCGTCGACGCATTGTTGCGCAGATACGCGGGGATGTATCGGCTGAACCCCACGTCCGGCAGAACTTCCCGCGCGAAGACGACCGCAGCGCGGCCGGTCGGGTCGGTGAAGGTATAGATCGGCTCGCCGTTTTCGGTTCTGGTTACCGAGAGCGTCCAGACGCCATCGATCTGCACACTCGCACCGGTGACAGGATTAGTCCATCTGGCGGCGACATTGGCGTGCGGTGCCGCGCTCGCAATGGTCCGATGAACCGGCAGGCGATGGTTCGCGTGCCAACCCGTCCACGCCGCGGCCAATACGATGGCAACGCAAACAACAATCCTGAAGGCGCGCGCCCGAGCCGACTCCTTCGTCTTGCCCTGCTGGGAAGTGGCCGCTTCGGGTGCTGTGTGCCGCCTCTGGTTGAACGTCGAAGCCCTGGCGGACGCCGCGAAGGACGGTTCCGCCCTGCCGTTGCGCTCGCGCGGCGAAGGGTACGCCGGCGCCGCATCGGGCGGCGGCCCCTGCACTTTCGGCACTTGCTGCTCATGCGCCGAAAGTTCGCGGTCGTACGCCTTTCTGCGTTCCGGGTCGCCCAACACCGCGTAAGCCTCGTTGATAATGCGCATGATGCGCTGCGCATCCGGACTGGTATTTTTGTCGGGATGGTAACGCTGGCTGAGGGCCTTGTAGGCGGCCCGGATCACCTCGGCCGGCGCGCCGCGCGTGACCTTGAGATTGTCGTAATGGGTATGCATGTGCTTTCCGTGGCGATTCTTCCCCGCATCGACAGCATATCGGCTCAAAAACAGATTGCTTGAATGGCGCGGCCATGCGAGCCCTTACCGCTTTGCGCGCGACAGGCACGCCGGTTGCTGACGCCTTCCGTGGTGTACCGTTTCACCAAGCCTTTCCGCTTGCAGCAACCGCCCGATTGTATCGGTGCGCAGCCCTGCCGGCCCCGTAAAAACGACGGAGCAACAGGCAATGGAAATTCCCGAACCGACCCGCCGGCGCCATATTCGCCATGCGCGCCGGCGCGCGCGCTCGAGCGAGATGTCCCGTTATGCCGGCAAGCCGATGGCTCTGCTATGGCGCTACATCGCCCGGCGCAAGGTCTCCCATCTGATCGTGCTGGTGAGTGTGCTTGCCGCGGTCGGGTGCGCGCTGGCCTCGCAATGGGGCATCAAGAATCTCGTCGATGCGTTACCTTCTGGCCGCACCCATCCCGCTGTCGTGATGCGGGCCTTCGTGATTCTCGTCGGACTGATTCTCGCGGACAACCTGTTCTGGCGCGTCGGCGGCTGGATCGCCGCGCGGACTTTCGTCACGGTGACCGGCGATATCCGGCGCGAGATGTTCGCCTATCTGACCGCTCACCCACCCGCGTTCTTCGCCGACAAGCAGCCGGGCGTCCTATCGAGCCGCATTTCCGCCACGGCGAACGCGGCGTACATACTCGAAAACACCGCTTCGTGGACGGCGATACCGCCGTGCCTCACGGTAATCGGCGCCATCATCATGGTTGGCGCCGTCAGTGTGCCGATGAGCGCCGCGCTGGTGGCGGTCTCCGGCATTCTCGCTTTCGGCGTTTACATCCTGGCGAGCCGCGGCACTTCCCGGCACCATGCCTTCGCTGCGCGGGCCGCAGCGGTGGATGGCGAACTGGTGGACATCATCGGCAACATGGGGCTCGTGCGTGCGTTCTCAGCCATCGGGAGGGAACGTCGACGCCTCGACGAGCAACTGGGCGTTGAGACCAAAGCGCGTACCGGCAGCCTGCTTTACCTCGAAAAGCTGCGTCTGCTGCATGCAATCGCCACGGCGATCCTTTCCGCTGGCATGCTCGGCTGGACCCTCTGGCTATGGAGCATGGACCGCGCGACGACGGGCGACGTCGTGCTGATCAGCTCGCTCGGCTTCGCGATTCTGCACGGCACACGCGATCTGGCGGTCGCATTCGTGGATCTGACGCAGTACGTGGCGCGCCTTGGCGAAGCCTCGGCCATCCTGCTCGCGCCCCACGCGATGCCTGAGCACCACGACGCGCCGCCGTTGCACGTCACCACCGCAACCATCGATTTCAACAACGTCACGTTTGCCTATCCGGGGCGCCGGCCGGTGTTGAACGGCCTGAACCTGCAGATCCGCGCGGGCGAGCGCGTGGGGCTGGTCGGTCCGTCGGGCGCCGGCAAATCGACGATTCTTGCCCTGATCCAGCACTTCTACGAACCGGCGTCCGGCACCGTCAGCATCTCGGGACAGGACATCTCGAAGGTCGGCCAGGACAGTCTCCAGGCCGCGATTTCGATCGTGCCGCAGGATGTCTCGCTGTTCCACCGGACCTTGCTCGAAAATATCCGCTATGGGGTGCCGAAAGCGAACGAGGCGGACGTGAAGCGCGCCTGCGAGGATGCCAACTGCATGGACATCCTCAGCGCGTTGCCCGACGGGCTCGACACCGTAGTCGGGGATCGCGGCACCAAGCTCTCCGGCGGTCAACGGCAGCGGATCGCCATTGCGCGCGCCATTCTGCGCGACTCGCCGATCCTTCTGCTCGACGAAGCCACGTCGTCGCTTGACTCGGCCTCGGAAGCCGCGATCCAGCTGGCGCTCGAACGTCTGATGCAAAACCGCACGGTGGTCGCTATCGCCCACCGCCTGTCTACGCTGCAGAGCTTCGACCGGATCGTCGTGGTCAATCGCGGCCGCGTCGTCCAGGACGGCTCGCCCTCTGAACTGGCGAACGTCCCCGGCATCTACCGCGATACGCTGACACGCCAACGCAAGCGCAGCACTCCGCCGCCAGAACTGGCGTGACCGGTTGACCGGACCCCCGGGGGCGCTGGGGTCCCACTCGCCGCCCACTCCTCCCATTGCCACGACAACGTTTGCGCAACCCGCTCGCGGCACGCGCACACCGGCAATTTCCCTCGGACTGCTCATAAAAACTGAAGAATGTTAAGAAACCTGCCGATATACGAGGGTTAAGGCTCAATTCACACGAGGAGCACTGATGGGATCGGTAGCTCGAATAAGGGGGGCGTTCACGGTCGACAGCACCGACCCGGAACTCGTGCGCTCGCAAATGCAGGCGTTCGGCCGGCAAATCCCGCTCCTCTACTTCATGCTGGTGGTCAACACGATGGCGGTGGCCATCACCCACCTTGCCTACGCACCGGCCTGGCTCGCCATCCATATTCCGGCGGCCCTTTGCACGGTCTGCGTGTTCCGCTGCGTACGGTGGTGGTTCGTCCGGCACCGCACGCTCACGCATGAGAAAGCCGTACCCGAACTGCGCAAGACTTTCTGGTTCGCGTGCGGGTTCGGCGTCGGCTTCACCACCTGGTCGCTGCTGCTATTCCCCTATGGATCCGCCTACGAGCAGTGTCAGGTGGCGTTCTACATGGCCACCACGGTGGTCGGATGCGTGTTCTGCCTGATGCATCTGCGGACCGCGGCGCTCACGCTGCTGACCATCGTGATCGGTTCTTTCACCATCTTTCTGCTGGCCGCGGGGCGCCCCGTGTTCGTGGCGATGGCGGCGGATATGCTGTTCGTCGGCGTGACCCTCGCTTTTATCGTCCATCTCTACTACCGGAACTTCGCGAGCCTTGTCTCTTCGAAGCGCGAACTGCTCGTGAGCCAGTCGGTCACGCAGAAACTCAGCGACGACAACTTCCGCCTCGCCAACATCGATAGCCTGACCGGCCTGCCCAACCGGCGCAGTTTCTTTTCGTCGCTCAATGCGCTGGCTGAGCAAAGCACAGGCGGCGTCGCCAACTTCCACATGGGGCTGATCGACCTCGACGGTTTCAAGCAGGTCAACGACATCTACGGTCATTCGAGCGGCGACCTCGTGCTCAAGGAAGTCGGCAACCGGCTTCTGGCGCTCGCCGATCCGACGATTTTCTTCGCGCGGCTCGGTGGCGACGAATTCGGCATCATCATTCAACGGCGTCTTGGCGAGGACGAACTCGATCGCCTCGGACAAACGCTATGCGAGCGGCTCAGCCGGCCCTATACGGTCGGCGAGAACACCGCCGAGTTGTCGGGCACGATCGGCTGGGCCGGTTTGCCGCCTGCGAGTGTCAGCGTGGCCGAGGTGTTCGAGCGCGCGGATGCCGCACTCTACGTCGGCAAGGAAAGCCGGCGCGGCACGGCCGTGGTGTTTTCCGCCGAGCACGAAAACCGCGTGCGGCGCGCGAGCCTCGTCGCCCAGGAGTTGAAGGCGGCGAACCTCGACGCCGAACTCTACCTGGAGTTTCAGCCCATCTACGACGTCGCCACCCGTACCGCGGTCGGCTTCGAGGCGCTTGGCCGGTGGCGCAGTCCGAAGCTCGGTCAGGTGAGGCCGGATGAATTTATCCGCATCGCCGAGCGGACCGATCTGATTCGTGTGGTGACCGAGGTGCTGTTGCACAAGGCGCTGAACGAAGCCGCCAACTGGCCGCCGCATATTTACCTGTCGTTCAACCTCTCGGCGCTCGACATCTCGTCGGTGCCGCGCGCAAGGCGGTTGCTCGACATCGTGCAGGCGAGCGCGACGCTGGCCGAACGGGTGCATTTCGAAATCACCGAGACCGCGGTGACCCGCGACTTCAGACAGGCGCGTGCGTCCTTGTCGCTGATCAAGCAAGTGGGCTGCCAGGTGTCGCTCGACGATTTCGGCACCGGCTATTCCAGCCTGAGCTACGTCCATCGCCTGCCCTTCGATACGATCAAGATCGATCGCAGTTTCGTAGCCGAGGTCGATACGGACGTGGCATGCGGCAAGATCATCAAATCGGTGATGGACTTGTGCCGCAACCTCGGGCTCGAATGCGTGGTGGAAGGCGTCGAGACCGAATCGCAGTGCGAAATGCTGACCGCACTCGGCTGCCGTGTGATGCAGGGCTATCTGTTCGGCAAGCCAATGCCGGCCGAGGCGCTGCAGTTTTTCCAGGCCAATGTCGTTTAAAGAAGGCGTGAATTACCGGAGCGCCTGACTCGCACCGGTACATGTTGCGACCACCCGCCCGGATCAAGGCGCCTCTTCGAGCGGCACGCCGCCGAATGCCTGGCGCTGCGCGAGCGAAACGAAAGTCTGGGCATCGCGCGCCGCCTGAACCACCGGCGCCATGCCGAAGAACTCATGTGTCGCCCCCTGATAGTTGCGGTGCTCGACGGCAACACCGGCATCACGCAGCTTTTCCGCGAGTTTCTCGCCATCGGAGCGCAATGGGTCGATGCCCGCGGTCACCACCACCGTAGGCGGTAGGTTCGACAGATCCGCGCTGACCACATCGATCAGCGGGCTTTTCAGATCACCCTCGTCGTTGATCACGTTCTGGACGAACCACAACATCATCTTCTTGTTCAACGGCTTCGCATTGCGATTCTCCTCATAGGAGATCGAAACGATGTTGTTGCTCGCCACGGGATAGATCAGCGCCTGATGCAAGGGTGCGCGCAAGCCTGAATCGCGCGCATGGATGGACACGTTGATGGCAAGATTCGCCCCGGCGCTCTCGCCCATCACCGCTATCCGGCTTGGGTCGCCGCCGAGGCTCGCCGCACTTTCGACGATCCAGCGCCACGCGGCGAACGCATCCTCGTGTGCGGCGGGCAACCTGTGCTCAGGCGCCTGCCGGTAGTGGGCGGACACCACGATCGCGTTGCTTTGTGCCGCAATCGAGCGCGGCGTCGCATCGTAGACGTCCAGATCGGCAATCACCCAGCCGCCGCCGTGAAAATACAGGATCAGCGGAAACGGGCCATCGCCGGCCGGACGGTAGATACGCGCCGGATTGCTGCCCGCAGCGCCCGGAATCAGCTTGTCCTCGCTCTGCACCGCCTCCACTTCCAGCGGTAGCCGGGCGGCGTGACCCGCCTGCGTCATCAGTTTCCGGACGGCGTCGGTGGGCGTCGGCTGCTCGCGGGCCTCGGCGACGCTGCATTCTTCGATCGGCTTTGGGTTCAGTTCCTTGAGCGCGGCGAGCACCGCCTTCATATCGGCGTCTGCGTGGGCGGTCGGATCAAGTCCGATCATGCCCTTGAGAGTATCGGCGAGTGTCATGGCGCGGCTCCAGGTGAGACCGGGGAATCGGGAATGGGTTGTCGTCGAGCCCCCGGCTCAATGCCCCTTGGTATCGCTGCTCGCGTCGGCGCCGGGCATGTTGGTCGTATCGTTAGCCGGCCTGGACGCTGTCGTGTGTTTCTTCTTCGTCTTGCTCTTCGACATCGTCGTCGGGCCGCTGCCGCTGGCGGCGGTCATCGCCGAATCGCCAGGGGCGCCCCCGCCTCCGTTGCCATTCCCATTGCCGCCCGCTCCGCCGTTCCCGGTACCACCTCCACCCGCAGCCAGCGCAACGCCAGAGCTCAACAACAACGCCGAAATCAAGACCGCTTTTTGCATTTTCATGACTTACTCCTTGGTGAGATCAGAGAGATTCAGATTTGAGCGGCTGCGTTGCCAATGCACGCAGGCCTGCCAAAGATTCAGCAAGCGACGTGCCGTTGTAAAAGCGCTGGGAGCGAAGAGCGTGCATCGCTGCACTGTTGTGTAGCCGTCGTGCGTAAAAACTGCCCCGCATTGACCGTCTTGCCAGACGCGTGCTGCCACGAATGCGTCACGAGCTCCGTACGAAAATCGCAAATATGTGATGCGCTACGCGATGCAAATCTGAATCGACACGCGGCTTCGCTTTAGGCCGCAAGCCGCAGATCCTTGTACAGCGCGGCAAAGAGCGCTGCGCGCAGGTGGCGCGAGCGCACGTCGACGAGCGAGGACACGCACTCGCCGCGGCTGAACTCGCAGCTCCCCCTTCGTTCAAGGGCCACGGGCACAGTGCTTGCTGAAAACTATCGGTTTGATTTCTGCCGTACGTCTATCCGCTTACGCCCCACCGCCAAATTTTTATCCGACTATGCCGACGCCGCTCAACGTTTTACTGGTTGCATCCGAAGCAGCCCCTCTTGCAAAAACGGGCGGCCTCGCCGACATGGTCAGCGCATACGGCGCCGCGTTATGCGAAGCCGGCGTCGCTGCGTCGATCCTGATGCCCGCCTATCCCGGCGCACTCGAGCGCGTGCTCGGCGCGACCCGCGTGGCCAGACTCGCGGGTCTGCCGGGCGGCGACGGCGTGATCATCCGGGCGCAGATGCCCGACACGGGCGTGCCGGTGCTGTTGCTGCAGATGGATCATCTGTTCACACGCGAAGGCATCTACCGCGACCGCTACGGCCGCGACTACGTGGACAACCTCGTGCGGTTCGCATCGCTCGCTGCCGCCGCGGCGCGGATTGCGCGCGGCGTGCGCGGCATCAAGCGGCCGGACGTCGTGCACGCTCACGACTGGCACGCGGGACTCACGCCGCTCTACATGAAACTCGGCGGCGTGCAGGCCCGCAGCGTCTTCACGATCCACAATCTCGCGTTTCAGGGTAACTATCCGCTCGCCGCCGGTCCGTGGATGGGCGTGCCGCCTGAACTGCTCGCGCCGGCACTTACCGACGAGCGCAGCATCGAGTTCTACGGTTCGCTTAGTTTGATGAAGGCCGGGATCGTCCACGCCGACCGCGTTACGACTGTGAGCGAGCGTTATGCGACGGAAATTCTGACACCGCGCTTCGGCCATCGGATGGAAGGCGTGCTGAACGCGGAGTCGCACAAGCTCTCCGGCATCACCAACGGCATCGACATGCAGATGTGGAACCCCGCCACCGACGCGCTGATCACGAGCAATTATTCGGCTGACAACGTAGCGGGCAAATACGCGTGCAAACGGGCGTTGCAACAGGCATTCGGACTTGCACGCGAACCGTTCGTGCCGCTGGTGGCGATCGGCAGCCGGCTCACCGAACAGAAGATGGCGGAGGTGGTGGCCGAGGCGATTCCAGCCATGATGGCGCGGCACGAGCGGCTGCAGTTCGCCATTCTGGGCCAGGGCGACGCGCCAATCGAAGCGCGCATGCGCGAGCTGGCTGCGCGTTGGCCAGGACGTGTCGGCACCTGCATTGGTTATGACGAGACACTCGCGCACATGCTGCATGCCGGCGCGGATATGCTGTTGCACGCGAGCCGCTTCGAACCGTGCGGGCTCACGCAACTGTACGCGATGCGCTTCGGTACGATTCCGGTGGCCTCGCGCGTGGGCGGTCTAGCCGACACGATTTCCGACTATGCGTTAGGGCTGGGCAAATCGGGCGCGGCGACCGGCTTCCTGTTCGAAGGAGAGTCGCTCGAGGATGTCGCTGGCGGCGTGGCGCGTGCTGTCGAGGCGTTCAAGAATCCATCGCTGTGGCGCGCACTGCAGCGTAATGCGATGACGCGCGATTCAGGCTGGGGCACGGCAGTCAAACGCTATGTCGACGTGTACTGCGAATTGACGGATGCGCGCCCTGTGGCACCGCGCGAAGAGCCGACGACAGTTCCGGCTATCGCCGCGCGCCGCCGCCGTACCGCGGCGAGGCCGGTACCCGCCGACAATTCGCAGGCGGCAGCCGTTCAGTAGCGGTCTTGGCGGCTAGCTGTAAACGGAAGCTTAAAGCGGGAGGTTAAAGCGAGGTCACGGCGTGGGCGTGCCGGAAGAAGGCGCGACCCTGGTCTCATCCTGTAGTTCCGGCCGCACGCTGAAGCTCGGCTGGACCATCCATTCCTCGAGCCACTCGCGCCATTCGCTCCAGTGCCCCTCCAGACTGAATTCCTTGTCGATGAGGCCGCTGTCGTCGTCTCGCAGCGTCGCGTACACGATACGCTGGCCATTCCAGTAAGCGACGGCGCGATCCGTAAGGTCGGCGGTCGTGCCGAAGGCAGCGTCCTGCAAGATCATGGCTAACCGGTTGTCGAACTCTTCGCGAGTCATGGCGATTTTTTCCCGTAAATACCGGGATCGCAGCATAAACGATGCCTGCGTAGCCAATATTACGGTGCCGGATCGTTCTCGCGGGCTTCGAGCGCCAGCAGCGCGTCGTTCAGTCTTTTGACCCGGCTGACCTGCGACGGCACGCGCGCCGCGACCGTCACACTGGCGAGCCGGCTGCGCCAGTAGCTTAGCGGCAAGGCGCCGTCCAGCGCGGCGATACGCGGCAGCAGGTGTTCAAGATGTTCGATATCTTTTTCGAGCTGGTGGTGATTCATTGCTTCCCCGGGCACTCCCATCAATAAGGTCTTCGCCCGTCGGTGCGTGCGTGTATGGCCTTGCATTGCCTTGATTGCTCTCATGATGCTGCTTGACCGCCAGTGTGCCTGCAGATTGATGCGAGGCTTGACCGTGAGTGTCAGTTTTGCTGGAACATGGGGTCAACTTGATGTCACTGCGGGGAAAGACTGGCATGTTATGCGACACGCATTGTCCTGACCGGCGCTCGTACGGAGCCTCTTGGGCCGCAATCGTTTGCTGGCTGTTTTGTCATGGACGCGTCAGCATTGCGCCCCGGCTGCGGCCGTAGACTGAACTGGCGTTGTGGAGACCGGAATCGGCGTCGCATCAGAAAACAAAGCCGACCATCCAAACGTCCTTTCACCAAGGAGTCGAATATGATCCGAATCGCTTATATTGCAGCAGCCGTATCCGTCATGACTTGCGCCGCGCCCGTATTCGCGCAGGACACCCCGAACGCGCCTCAACCGGCCACAACTTCGAACATGGGAAATGACAACGCCAACAGCAACCAGAATAGCGGCGTCGGCATGGATACCAATGGACAAGTGGCCTCTGGCGCGCCCGCCGGCCTCACCCGTGCCGAGGTGAAGCAGGACTTGTATCAGGCGGAAACCGACGGTCAGATGAAGACCCTCAACCGCACCGTCTACAGGGGCAATTAAGCTCGCGGGCGCGACACGCCGGGTTTGAACGACCGGCGTGTTCCGCGAGCGGTACGGGCCTCATCAGTTCACTGAGTTCGAGTGAAGCAGCGGCCAGACGAGGTTCAGTTTCACGCCCCCTCGGGCGGGCACGTAGAGATCGCGACTGCGCTGCGCGCCGTCGAGGCTGGCAACCAGCCGATAGTGGCCTTGCGGTAGCCGCGCATAAAGATAAGGACCATCCGATGTGGCGTTGAATACGACGGTGCCATCGGATCTCGCTACCTGCACCGCGACGCCCGACAGATACTCGCCCGACCCGGTCGTAAAGGTCGCGCGCATGTTGTAGCCGGAGGCCAGTCCGCGAAACGCTGCAACCTCATCTTGCCCCACTCCGCCTGTGACGTATGCGACACCGTGGTCGTCGTGCGCCACGGGGATGTCGCTCGGCACGGCGTTGCGCACCGGCGCATCGTCGTCCGGTAGCGTGGGTCTTGCTGGGACGCCCGGCACGTTCGCCACGGTCTGCTCGCGAACCGGCATCGGACGTGTGGCCGGTTCCTGCGTTGCGGGGGCAGGTACATGTGGCACAGGCTCACGCGTCGCCAGTTCGCGCGGCAGCGGCGCTTTGTGTTCAGGCACTTCCCGCGCGCTCGCAGGAGCCGGGACGGGAGCAGGTGCCGGTGCAGCGGCCTGCACGTGGGGCCGCGGCGTGCCGGGTTCGCAGCTGAGCCCCGGTATGCTGCCGCCTTCGCTGGCAGGCCGTCCTTCGATCAGCCACGCCGGCAATGCAACACCTTGCCCCTTGGCGCGCGGCGTCAACGTATCGCGCATGCTCGCAGTCACCGCGCTGCGTTCCTGCGGTGTGGAGGCGCGTCGCATTTGTGTGCAGAAAGCGACCCGTTCATCGTCGCTGAGCAGCTCGGATGGAACGGCCGAGGGTTGGGCCAGCAGACGCTGCGCGTGCGTGCCGAAAGCTAGCACCGCAGCGCCGCACATCAGCGTCCACCGGAGAGTCTTCGACAAACCGGAAAACGTAGTGGACATGAATCACCTCCGGGACATTCTCGGGAGTATTGCGTCGGGTCGATTCAGGGAGCGTCAATGAGCGCTTCGCTTAACTTCTTTGGAAACACAGCGGCACGCGTAGTCTTGCGGGGATAAGTTGCGTCGCGGGTACTGCAAAACCCAATCGCAGTGTAGCAAACCCATTTGCTTTCGCTGCGCCCCAAAGGCCGCGCGAATTAGTCGATGTCCGCCATGTTCCAGCATGATCGACCTGAATTCGCACATTGCGGGTGCAAGTTCGCGGCGCGCGTCATGCTACGCAGCGAGATCGTTGCTTGGGCTAGGACACAAACGGCAGCTTCTGATCGCGCGCGGCGGCAAGCATCGACAACGTAATCTTGCGCACTTCGAGTTTGCTTTGCGTGATGTGCGCACGCAGCAGAATGCTGGCTTCGGGCAGGCGGTTGCGTTCGATCAGGTGCAGCATCGTCGAGTGCTCGTCGTAGGTCGCACTGGTGCGATGCGGCTTCAGAAAATCGAGCCGCCGCACGATGCGGATGCGCTCGGTCACCTCGTTGTGGACGCGAAGCATTTCCCGATTGCCGGTCGCGGCGACGAGCTGCCGGTGGAAGTTTTCATCCATGCCGAACATGGTGACGGGATCGCTCTCGCGCGCCTCGGTTTCGACGCACCAGACGGCCTTGAGCGGATCGATCGACTCATGCGGCGCATTGCCCGAGGTAAGACGCTCGAGCGAAGCCAGTTCGAGCACGATGCGCAGATCGTAGAGCTGGTCCAGTTGCTCGAAGTTGATCTCCGAGACTTTCCAGCCGCGCCGGAACCCCACTTCCAGATATCCCTCGCGCTGCAGGCGAAACAGGCCGTCGCGCATCGGCGTGCGCGAGACGCCGTAGTGTTGCGCGATGTCGCTCTCGGAGAAGCGGTCGCCGGGAAAAAGCCGGAAGCTGAAGATGTCGCTCTTCAGTTGCTGATACACCTGCTCGGCCAGCGCGTTCGGAGCGTTCGGTGCATTTGGCGAGGGGCTTGCGGTGCCACCCGTTGTACCGCTTCCGATTACGTTTGCAGCTGCGTTTTCGCTCATATCAAGGCATTGCGATCAGACTGACATGCGCTGCGACGATTTTCCAACCCTGGTGCGCCTGCGCCGCAGACTCGATGCGTGCCCAGGTCTGCATCTGGCGGCCGAGCAACGGGGTCGCGTCGCTGGTGAACTCGGTGCTGACGGTGGCGTAATCGTTGCCGAACGTGGTCACCCCCGTTCGATGCAGGCGTCGCGAACGTGGCACCGGCGCGCACGACGCGCGCCACGCACGAATCGCTTCGCCGCCGTGCTGGACTTCGGCGATTCCGTATCGCACGGTTTCAGGCGTGTGCCAGAACAGCGCGTTCATTGCTTCGACGTCGTTGTCGACCAGTGCCCGTTCGTATTCGACAAAGGCCGCTGTCACTTCGGCGACGATCTCCGGCTTGTTGACTTCCATCCTCACAGTCCCTCTTTCAATGCCGCGAGCGGCGCGGTCCAGCCCACGATGCCTCCCTGCGAGCGGATCATTTCGAGGCTCGCCTGCTTGAACGCGGGAAAGTAGCTCGCGGTCGCGTCTTCGATCAACAGACATTCGTAGCCACGATCGTTCGCTTCGCGCATCGAAGTTTGTACGCAGACTTCGGTCGTTACGCCGGCGAACAGCAAATGCGTAATACTGCGCGCATTCAGCTCGCCGCTCAACGGCGTTGCATAAAACGCGCCCTTGCCGGGCTTGTCGATGACGAGTTCGTCTGCGAGCGGCGCGAGCGCGTCGACGATCGCATTGCCGGGTTCGCCGCGCACCAGAATTCTCCCCATCGGCCCGGGGTCGCCAATGCGCATCTGCGGCGCACCGCGCAAGCGCTTCGCGGGCGGGCAATCGGAGAGATCCGGCGCATGCGACTCGCGGGTGTGCACCACCATTAAGCCTGCCGTGCGCGCGAGCGCTAGCAGCTCCGCGACCGTTGGAACGATCTCGGCGAGCAACGAGACATCGTTGCCAAGCGATTCGCCAAAGCCACCTGGCTCGATGAAATCGCGCTGCATGTCGATGATCACGAGCGCGGTGTGGCGCGGCTCGAAAACAAACGGCGAGGGTAAAGCCTGAACTTCGCTGCTCATGGTTTAAACCTTGGTTTAAGCCTTGTTATAACGTGCGGGCGGCTTGCGCCGCCCGCCGTCACCGGTCCTCTATCCCTGCCCTGCTTGCCATTGGCACGCAGTCACCTGCCACTGCCCCCGTTTTTATACGGTCCTGGAACGCTCATCCCTGCACGTGTCCTAAAGCGCTGCTTCCTCTGTATGTCCCGCCATGTGCTGCCCAAGCACTGCGCGCTCAGCGCTCGCTGCCGGCGTTTCGTAGACCAGCCGGCCCTCCGCCATCACGGCGATGCGGTCAGCCAGTTCCAGCAGTTCATCGAGGTCTTCGCTGACCAGCAGCACGGCTGCACCGGCATCGCGCGCGGCGATCAGTCTCGCGTGGATATCGGCCACCGACGCGAAGTCGAGGCCAAACACCGGGTTCGCGACAATCAGCACATCTACCGGTTGTCCCAGCTCGCGTGCCAGCACGGCGCGCTGCACATTGCCGCCCGATAGCGTGCCGATCATCCGCTCCGGCACAGGAGGCTTTACGTTGAAATCGCGGATCAGTTGTGTGGCCCGCTCGCGCATCGCCCGACGATCGAGGCGCCAGCCGCTGCGGCACACGGGCGCGCGGTCGAAGTCGCGCAAGGCGAGGTTTTCCGCCACGCTCATCCCGGCGACGCAGGCGTTCCTGAGCGGCTCTTCGGGAATCGCAAACACACGTCGTGTAGTCATCTGTTCGCGAGTGGCTTGATACGGCGCACCGGCAATCTGCATCTCGCCTTCTACCGGACGGCGCTGCCCGACCAGGGCCTCGACCAGTTCTTTCTGGCCATTGCCCGAGACCCCTGCGAGGCCGAGAATCTCGCCGGCACGCACTGCCAGCGTGGCGTGCCGCACGGCGGTATGGCCGCGATCGTCCTGCACCGAAAGATCGCGCAGTTCCAGCCGGATCGCTGCGTGCGGATCGACCGGCTTGCGCGCTGGGCGTTCGGTACGGATCTCGGCCAGTACTGGTGAATCCTTCGCCGCAGAATCGGTCTGCAGTGCCGAGCTTGTGCCCATCATCAAGCTCGCAAGCTGGTCGCGATCGGTATGTGCGACGGCCGTCGTGCCGACCTGCCGACCTTTGCGTAACACGGTGACGTCGTCGGCGTAGGCCATTACCTCGCGGAATTTATGCGTGATCATCAGCACGGTCAGTTCGCCGCGTGACGTGAGATCGCGCATCAGGCCAAGCACTTCGTCTGCTTCCTGAGGCGTGAGCACCGAAGTCGGTTCGTCGAGAATCAGGAAACGTTGCTTTAGATACAGTTGTTTGAGAATTTCCAGTTTCTGCTTCTCGCCGGCCGCGAGTCCGGCGACGGGCGCCTCAAGCGGCAGGCTGAACGGCATGCGCTTCATGAACTCCGTCAAGGCCGCGCGTTCGCTCTTCCAGTCGATCCGCCAGGACAGACGCCCACGCGCCAGCAACAGGTTCTCTTCCACCGAGAGGCCGGTTGCCAGCGTGAAATGCTGGTACACCATGCCGATACCGAGCGCCTGCGCATCGCGCGGCGAAGCGATTTTCGCTTCGCGGCCGTCGGCGGTGATCTGTCCTTCGTCGAGCAGTCCATAGCCGACGAGTCCCTTCACCAGCGTGCTCTTGCCTGCGCCGTTTTCGCCTAGCAACGCGTGGATCGTGCCGGGTGCAACCTTGATGGAAACCTTGTCGAGCGCGCGAAACGTGCCGAACGTTTTTGAAGCGCCAAGCACCTCGACGCCCAGGGCGTGCGTGGCGGCGTCTTGCGGCTGGTTGTAGGGAGCGGGAGTCGACATGATCGGTCAGCGTCCGAGTGTGGCAAGCAGCGCGTGCGAATCGGACACCGTGCCGAACACGCCGCCCTGCATCGTGATCATATGCAGCGCGGCGTCGTGATTGCCCTTGTCGGTCGCCCCGCAGCAGTCCGCCAGCACCGTGCATTCGAAGCCGCGATCGTTCGCTTCGCGCATCGTCGTGTGGACGCAGACATCGGTGGTGATGCCGGTCAGCACCAGATTGGTAATGCCGCGCGTACGCAGGATCAGTTCGAGATCGGTCGCGCAGAACGAGCCCTTGCCGGGCTTGTCGATGATGATCTCGCCGGGATACGGCGCGAGTTCGTCGATGATTTCCCAGCCCGGTTCGCCGCGCACCAGAATGCGGCCGCACGGACCGTCGTCGCCGATACCCACGCCGTCCGTACCTGCGCGGCGGCTGCGCCAACGTTTGTTGGCCGGCAGATCGGACAGGTCTGGACGATGCCCTTCACGCGTGTGAATGATCGTGAAGCCCTGCTCGCGCATCAGTGCGAGCACCCTGCTGATCGGCTCGATCGGGGCACGCGTGAGCGAGAGGTCGTACCCCATCTTGTCGACGTAGCCGCCGTGGCCGCAGAAATCCGTCTGCATGTCGATGATCACCAGCGCCGTATTCTCGGGACGCAGGTCGCCGTCGTAGGGCCAGGGGTAAGGCTTCGCATCGATGAATCGGGTCATGGTGGTGGTCTCTTCAGGTTGGCATCGACAGGCGCTATGCGCGAACGCGTGCTCGCGTCAGCACATCAGCGCGTCAGGCTCAGTTCGCCGGGTGCGCCGGCCAATGTTCGATCGGGACGGCAATTGATGATCATGATCACGAGCGTCAGTACATACGGTGCGGCGTTATAGAGGTAGTAACCGCTCGTCACGCCAATGCCCTGCAACGCGGGCCCGAGCGCACCCGCCGCACCGAACAGCAGCGCTGCGACGAGGCATCGCAACGGCTGCCAGCGCGCGAAGATCACCAGTGCGACGGCCATCAGCCCCTGCCCGCTCGAAAGCCCCTCGTTCCAGCTGCCCGGATAGACGAGCGAGAGGTAAGCTCCGCCGACGCCCGCGAAAAAGCCGCCGATTGCAGTGGCTGCAATCCGGATGCGCGTGAGCGGATAACCCATCGCGCGTGCCGTCTCGGCGTGATCGCCGACGAGGCGCAGCGTCATGCCCCAGCGCGTGCTGCGCAGACCCCACTGCAGCAGAAACGCCAGCACGATGCCGATCACGAACAGCGGATTGATATGCAGTGCGTTATGCAGTTGCGGCGAGACGGCCCAACTGCCGAGATCGATCGACGGCAGCATCGGCGCCTGCGGCTGGATAAAGGGCTTGCCAAGATAGAACGCGAGGCCGGTACCGAGCAGCATCAGAGCAATGCCGAAGGCGATATCGGAGACGCGCGGCAACGAGCACACGAGACCGTGCAGACATCCGAATAGCAGACCTACGACGCCTGCGGCCAACACACCGAGCCAAGGCGAGCCGGTCAGATAGGAAGCGGCGTAGCCGCTCATCGCGCCGGAGACGAGAATACCCTCGAGACCGAGATTCACCCGGCCGCCCTTCTCCGTGAGGCATTCGCCGAGACTCACGAACAGATACGGCGTGCTCACGCGAATCGCACCGGCCAGCAACGAGAGCAGCAGAACCACCACAGGCGAGTGCATATCAGGCATGAGTCTTCTCCAGTTGCACCGGCACTTCGGTCACCACGAGCGCCTGCAGTTTCACGCGCCATGCGACGATACGGCCGCCTAACGCTTCCCATGCCAGCAGGTTGGCAAACAGCAACCCCTGCAGAACGAGCGTGGTCGCATCGGGCAGATCGAGGCGACGTTGCAGCAGACTGCCGCTCGCTTCGATCCCACCGATCAGCACCGCGCACAACACGATGGCCAGCGGGTTCTGACGCGCGGCGAAAGCGACGAGAATGCCGCTGTAGCCGTAACCCGCCAGCAACGATGCGTTCGCGCTGCCCTGTACTGCGGCCACTTCGAACATGCCGGCAAGACCCGCTGCGGCGCCTCCCATCGAACAGGCCGCCAGCGCCAGCATGCCGACCGGCAAACCGACCAGACGGGCCGCGCGGTTGCTGCCGCCCACCACGCGCATCGCAAAGCCCTTGGTGCTGTGCTTGACGAACACCCACGCGGCAATACAGGCCACCACGCCCCACAACAGGCCCCAGTGCACTTCGAGTCCCGGCAGCGAGCCGATCGTCATTGGGTCGGGCACGGGCAGCGTCGAGGGCTTGTTCAGACTCGCGGGATCGCGCAACGGTCCTTCGACGAGGTGCTTGAATAGCGCAATCGCGATGTACGACATCAACAGGCTGCTGATTGTCTCGTTGACGCCGCGCCATTGCCGCAACGCCCCGACCGCTCCGATCCAGATGCCGCCCGCGAGCATTCCTGCCACGGCCATCAAAGGCGTCGCGATGAGCCACGGTGTACCGGCAGGCAAACACTGCGGCACCACCGCGGCGGCGAGACCGCCGAGCGCAAGCGCACCCTCGCCGCCGATCACGATCAACCCGACCTGTGCCGGCAAAGCGACGCACAGCGCGGTCAACATCAGTGGCGACGCGCGCAGCAAGGTGCTTTGCCATGCGAACGACGAACCGAATGCGCCCTGAAAAATCAGCCCGATCGCATCGAACGCCGGCGCGCCCTGCACCAGCAGAAACAGCCAGAACAGCAAAAGCGTGCCCACCAGCGCGCACAGGGTCGGCAACGCAGGCAGCACCCCAAGCATCAGCCGGGCAGAACTCGCATTAGGGCGCATAGCCGCTCCTTGAAAGACGTTCGGATTGCGAAAGAATCAGATCTGGCCCACGACACCCGAGACCAGATAGTTCATGCTTTCCAAGGTGTAGTCGGTCTGGATATGGCTCGTGCCGTCGGCGACTACCACGCCGCCCTTGTTGTCCTTGATCGGGCCTTTGAAGATCACGAACTCGCCGGACATCATTTTCGATTTCACGCCGTCAGCGTTCTGGCGTGCGTCGGGCGTGACTTTCGGACCATATGCCGACATCTTCACGAAGCCTTCCTTGAGGCCGCCGCGCAAGACGTTCGGTTGCGGTTTGCCGGTTTGCGCGCCTGCCACCAGTTCCTTGTACGGCGTAGCCCAGTCCCACTCGGCGCCCGTCAAATAGCCTTTCGGCGCGAGTGCCGCTTGGCTCGCGTGATAGCCGCAGCTCATGACGCCGCGCTTTTCGGCGGTTTCGATCACCACCTTCGGACCGTCGACGTGACAGGTCAGCACATCGCAGCCCTGATCGACGAGGCTGTTGGCCGATTCGGCTTCCTTGACCGGCATCGACCAGTCGCCTGTGAAAATCACATGTGTGGTGATCGAAGGATCAACCGACTGTGCGCCGAGCGTGAACGCATTGATATTGCGCAGCACCTGCGGAATCGGCTTGGCCGCCACGAAACCGAGCTTCTTGCTCTTGCTCATATGGCCGGCAACAACGCCGTTCAGGTACTGGCATTCGTCGATATAGCCAAAGTAGCTGGTGATATTCGACGGGTTGCCCTGCTTCCACAAACCGCCGCAATGCGCGAAGCGCACGTTCGGATATTTGGCGGCCATCTTCAGCACGTGCGGATCGAAGTAGCCAAACGAGGTGGCGAAGACAAGCGTCGCGCCGTCCTGTTCGATCATGGCTTCCATCGACTTCTGCACGGCGATGGTCTCCGGCACGTTCTCTTCTTCGACCACCTTGACGTTGGGGAGCGCCTTGATTACGTTGGCGGCGGCGGCTTGCGCCTGGTTATAGCCGTAGTCACCGCGGGCGCCAACATAGATCACGCCAACGGTCAGTTTGCCGGCGGCAAAAACGGATTCGAACGGCAGCACCGCGCCGAGCGTCAGCAGGCTGGCATTCTTTAGAAAGTGGCGACGATTGCTCATAGCGGATCCGGTCTCGTGTGGTTGAGGTTGATTGCAGCGATAGCGGTAGAAAACGGCGCGTCGAAGCGCGTGAGGTTCATGAGTTCAATCTTGGATACAAGTTTGAACTCATAGAGCAGGAGTTATGCCAATTGACGGGTGCGTAGCCCATTACGTGGCGCAGAGGCTTACGCAGCAAGGGTCTGCGGCGCGCCGCGAGGAACTTCGCTGGGGAACCGGGACAGGCCCGGACGGCTGGAGGACGGCCTATGTTTGTGCGTCATTCCCCACAACGGGGCGATCGTGAACCGCGCAGGATCGTGCGCGATTTACGGTCGACGGGGGAAGCGGAAGGGACGGACTGCGGGGTCGGCCTAAACCACCCTACTCTGTACTCGCCGCAACGCGAGCCGCGAGTTTGGCGTCGTAACTCGAATGCACATGCACCCGTTTCTGTTCCGGGTAGGCATAGGTGTAAGCCTTGCGCAAGGCCAGCGATGCCTCATGGAAGCCGGACAGAATCAGCTTTTGTTTGTTCGGATAGTTGGCGACGTCGCCTACCGCGAAGATGCCTGGCCGCGAGCTTTCGTAGTTCGACGTATCGACGTCGATCCGGCCGGCATGAAGGCTTAGCCCCCAGTCAGCGATGGGGCCAAGATTCGCCACCAGTCCATAAAGCACCACAAGATGATCCGCTTCGATCTGGGTCGCGCCGCCAATCTGGCGAATCTCAATCGATTCGAGCTTGCCGTCGGGCGCGCTCAAGCCACCGACCGCGCCGACCATGAACGTCATTTCCCCGGCGTCGACTGCACGCCGCATCTGCTCGACGCTCGAATCCACAGCACTGAAACCATTGCGCCGATGCACCAACGTCAGCTTGCGCGCCACCGAACGCAGTGCGAGCGCCCAATCGAGCGCCGAGTCGCCGCCGCCCGCCACAACCACGTTCTTGCCGGCGAAATCCGCGAGCCTCGGCACGCTGTAATGTACGTGACGCCCTTCGAGCGGCACGGCCTCGTCCAATGCCAGCCGCTGCGGTGCAAACGCGCCGTTGCCTGCTGCAAGCAGAATGGCGGCGGCATCGAACACGAGCCCCTGGCCGGTCTTGACGGTCCAGCGGCCGTCGTCGCGTTGCTCGACGGTGTCGACCCGTTGACCCAGATGAATCGGTACGTCGAACGGTCTGCACTGCTCCAGCAAACGCTCGACCAGTTCGCGCGCAGTGCACGACGGTATGGCCGGGATATCGTAGATCGGCTTGTCGGGATACAGCTCCGTACATTGGCCGCCGACGCGGTCGAGTGCGTCGACAATGTGGCACGACAGGCCGATTACCCCCGCTTCGAACGCGGCAAAGAGTCCAACGGGTCCAGCGCCGACGATCAGTACGTCGGTGCGTAGCGGTACATCAGATGTCCCTTGCGACGCGTCGAGGCCGCCAGCTTGTTGCGGGGTAGGCGCTGCCTGTGATGGATCTGTCGGCGGGGTTACTTCTGAAGTCATTCGGCGTCCTTGGGGTTGAGCACGCGGGGTCGTCTCTGGTCACGACCAGGCGCGCATGGCTCACCCACCATACAGACTCGGCCGCATCCCGGCAACGATGCCACCACGAACTGTGTGGACAGTACCGTCGTCGCCGTGATCGCCTTTAGAATTGATGCATGATCCCGACGTACGCCCCCGTCTGCGACTCGCCTTGCAGCGGGCTTGTGCTGCCCGTGCCTTCACGAGGATTGGCGAGCAGCGAGAAGTCGGCTTGCCTGCTGTTGTCCACGTAAGCGATCGTGCCGTAAAGGAAAGTCCGCTTGGTAAAGTTGTACGTTGTGCTGAGCGTATACATCGAGGCGTGACCGGATGGATCGTGCAGCGCATCGCCGCCGCCATCGCCGACAATCACGTAGAAGCCCGCTGCCGTCACAGCCCACGTTGGATTGAACGTGTAGGTCGCGCCCAGCCAGTAGTAATTCGCACTGTCCGCGAGACCGGCTGGCGTATCCGGTGCGGAGTAATGCGTATAGGCGCCCTGGATTTTGACCGAGTCGAAGTGCACGTTCGCGCCCGCGAAAAACTCGCGCGAACTGGTGAAGATATTGGCGAACTGGCCGTTGCTGTCGCGTAGCTCGTCGTAGATGCCGCGCACGTCGAACAACGTCGAGTGATACGTCAGCATGATGCCGTCGGAGCGCCCGAACTGGCCAACCGCGCCGTTGTTGAAGGCGCCCGGCTGATTACCGAGTGCGTACTGGCCTTGTACGTCGAAACCGCCAAACACGGGGCTGTGATATTCGACGTTGTTGCTGGTCTGCTGCCAGTTGCGGCCGCGCACCAGCGAGGCCGATGAAAACGCCTGCTGCACCATTGGGTCGAATTCCCACACCCCGTCGCTATCGATAAACAGGTTGCGGCCGGCCTGCAGCGTGCCCCACTCGTCACTCTTCAGGCCCGCAAATGCACGCCGCGAAAACAGCAAGCCGCCGCTCGTGGTGCCGTTCTGTACCTGCAAACCGGTTTCCAGGGTGAAGATGGCGTGCAACCCGCCACCCAGATCTTCCGTGCCTTTGAACCCCAGCATGCTGGTGCCCCAGTCGCCGCCTTCGGCGCTCCAGCTATTTGCGGTGCCGCCGTTGCCGGTCGGCACATGATTGATATATTGCAGACCCGCGTCGAGCCGCCCATAGAGCACGACACTCGATTGCGCTTGCGCAAAAGGGCTTGCCACCAGCAAGGTGGCCATCAACGGTTCGCGTAGTTTCATTTTATTCTGCCGAACACCATCTATTTATTGGTTTCGCCCAAAACGGGCCATCTCCAGACCCTATGCGAGCGGGCTTTCGCGACGCTGGATAAGTTGACTCTAGGTGAAAAAAGCCGGCTGCGCAAAACAGCGTCGGGGCATTCGACCGAGGCCCGATTGTGCGAATTACTTAATTGAATGGGCCGGTAACGGTCGATCTGAAACAGCCTGAAGCGGCGACCGGACGCGAGGCGAATCGCCATTCGCAGATGGAACCGGCCTGCGCCCGCTCGCAGGTCCGGGATAAGATAGACGTTTGCTCCTGGCCGGCATGGCTGAACCCGATCGACACGCTCCGATGAACGCTCCTGAATTGACTGAAGCTGAACACCTTGGCCTCTACCTGCGCGCCACCGACACCGGCGACGAGTGGTGGCGCGTCACCGTAGCGGACCGGCCGCAAACCTATCGCCTCGAACACGGCGTGCAGCACGCGCAAGGCAATGGCGCCGTCGATATCGATCTGGTGGTCGACGCCGAAAACCTGCGCGCCAAGCTGAAGAAGTGGCATCGGGAAGGTTTCGTCTTCGAGGCGCGAGGTGCGGTACCAGAAGCGGATGCACTGCAACGGGCAGCGTTTATGCCGGACCTGCAGCGAGCGGCGGCGCAGCGGCGTGCGTGTGCTGGCGCCCCTGGCGCTGGCCTCGGCCCCGGCTCCAGCTCCAGCTCCGGTGAGGCCCGTGCCGCGACGGTTCGCATCGGCGAAGTCGACGTGCCCTGCGGCGCCGGCGGCCCGCTCGTGCCGCGCGTCAACCCTGCCTATCTGTTCTCCGAGCGCTTTAACGACATCGTCGAAGATATCGTCGAAAACAAACGCGTCATGCTGATCGGCCACACCGGTGCGGGCAAGACCAGTCTGATCGAACAGGTGGCGGCGCGTGCCGGTCATGGCGTGGTGCGCTCGAACATGAACGGCCAGACGACGGTGGGCGATTTCGTCGGCTTCTGGACCGTCAAGGGCGGCGAGACGCTCTGGGTCGACGGCGTCCTGCCCACTGCCATGCGCGAAGGACTCTGGCTGATCGTCGACGAGATCGACTTCGCCGAGCCGTCGATTCTCGCCGCGCTGACCGCCGTGCTCGAACCGCATGGCCGCCTCACGCTGAAGGAAAAAGGCAACGAGGTCGTGGCGCCTCATCCGGCGTTTCGCCTGTTCGGCACGGCCAATGCGGTCGGCGCCATGAGCCAGTTCCGCCATCTGTATCAGGGCGCGAATCTCATGAATGAGGCGTTTCTCGACCGGTGGCGCGTCTATCTGCTCGACTATCTCTCGCCGGCCGAAGAAACCGACGTGCTGGTGCGCACGCTCGCCCCGCATATGACGCCTACTGTCGCCGCCACGCTCGCGGCGATCGCAGCCGATTGCCGTGCGGCGTTTGCACGCGAAGACCTCGCGAGCGCCTTCTCCACCCGGCGGCTCCTCGACTGGGCCGAACTGATGCTGCGCACCGGCGACCCCGAGCGCGCGGCCGGCCCTGCCATCTACGCCAAGGTGAGCCCGGAAGACGCCACGCTGATCCGCGGCATCATTCGTCATCACATCGCTCCGGCGGAGTGAGCGCGATGCACGCGGCGCGCGACGCCAAAGGATTCGAGTTCGAGTCCGCGCTCAGCAAGATTGCGCGCGTCCTCACGGGGCAGTATGGCGTGAGCGTCGTGTTCAGTCCGGATGGACCGCGGGTCGAGCGCGGACGGATCGTCATTCCCGATTACGAGGTGGGCGGCGCCCTCTCGACCGATGTACTGGTCGGCTATCTCGACCTGCTAGTGGCGCGCGCAAAACATTCGGACCTCGCGCAACTCGAAGCGCTGCCTCGCGGTGTCGAAGCGAACCTCGCGCAGGTGATCGAAGACCGGCGCGTGTGCGGCCAGTTGCTCGACGAGTATCCCGGTGCGCGCTGGTTTATCGGCAAGCTGCGCGCACATGCTGCGGCCCGCACGCAGCAAGGCTGGAATCGTCTGCGCTGGCGCGAGCGCTTTATCTGGCGCGTCGAGCGCAGGCTGTGGGACGAGACCACCAGCGGCGCGGAAAACAGCCAGTCGCTTTCCGCTGCGATGGTGGCCGCGCACGATCTGCTCGAGCGGGCGAGCCGCAGCCGGTCGACCGCCGACAGCATCGCCGCCGCGCGGGAGATTCTGGCGCGGGTCCGGGCGCTATCCGCGGGCGACGTCAATAACATGATGTTCACGGGCAGCACCGCGGAGGACATCGATACCGATCCGCTGCGCTCCTCCTTCGAGCCGTTCGAAAGCGACGGCACGCGCGCCAGCGAAGAGAACGCAGCAGCCGCGCCGCTGGATCCGGGCGGTGGCGCCGAGGCCTTGAACGGCGCCGGCATGGGGCACGCGCTCGCCGATGCGCAACCGTCCGCCGCGCGTGCGGACAGCACGGTACAACCCCTGCGCGCGTCTGCCCGGATGGTGATGTCGATCCCGCTTGCCACCGAATTCGACGTGGTCAACGACCAGACGGGCCGCGGCGACCTCGCCGCCTGGCGCGAACTGCGCACGCGGGCGCGAGCCGAAACCGCGCAACTCAAGGAAAAGCTCGAGCGCGCACTCAGCGCCGACGAGCGCACGCGCTGGCGGCGCGAGCAGGAGCGCGGCGAGATCGACCGGCCGTCGCTGGCGAAGCTCGCCACGTCGCCCGGCTATCGAACCCCGTTCAAGGTGAAACGCGCCACCAAAGGACGCGACGTGGCCGTCACGCTGCTGATCGATCGCAGCGGTTCGATGGCGGGCCGCAAGATCGAACTGGCCCAGTTGTGCGCCGCCGCGCTAGGCGACGCGCTAACCCAGTTGGGCTTCGATTGCGAAGTGCTCGGCTACAGTTCGATCGAATCCCCGCAGATGAAACTGCTCTACGCCCGGCAAAAGGCCGCCGGCGCAGATTTGCACCGCTACAACCGGCTCGTCGAACGGCTCGATCTGCAGATCTATAAACGTTTTGGCACGGCGGATCTGAGCGGCCTCACCGGCATCGACTGCGGTCACGAAAATCCGGACGGCGAAGCACTCGCCTGGGCAGCGACGCGGCTCGCCGATCATGCCGCCGAGCGCCGTATCCTGATGGTGTTCTCCGACGGCTATCCCGCCACCGGCGACGGCGATCCGCTGGTGTTGCGCAGCGATCTGCGGCAACGCGTGACGGCGATCCAGAAGACCGGTATCGAACTGGTGGGGATCGGCGTGCTGACCGACGCGGTGGAGGCGTTTTATCCGCACAACGTGGTCGTGAGCCGGCTGGCAGAACTGCCGTCGACGGTGTTTTCCGTGTTGAGCGCGATGTTGCTGAAGCGGTAGAGACAATTCGAGGCGGATTCAAGGCAGATTCAGACGCGCAGAATCAAAGCGTATTCAACGGAATCTTCAGATAGCGCACGCCGTTTGCCTCCGCCTCCGGCAACGCTCCGGCGCGGATGTTCACCTGAATGGCGGGCAGAATCAGCGTCGGCATCTCGAGCGTGCGGTCGCGCGCCGTGCGCATCGCAACGAATTCGTCCTTCGTCACACCGTCGTGCAAGTGGATGTTGCTGCGCCGCTGCTCGGCCACCGTGGTTTGCCATTGCGGCTCGCGCGTCGAGGGCGGGTAATCGTGGCACATGAAGAGCCGCGTTTGCGCCGGCAGCGCGAGCAGTTTCTGCACGGAGCGGTACAGCATCCGCGCGTCGCCGCCTGGAAAATCGCAACGCGCCGACCCTACGTCCGGCATGAACAGCGTGTCGCCGACGAACACCGCATCGCCGATCTGGTACGCCATGTCCGCTGGCGTATGGCCCGGCACATGCAGCGCCCGCGCCTGCAACGCACCGATGCTGAAGGTTTCGTCCGGCGCGAACAGATGATCGAACTGCCTGCCGTCAGCGTGAAGCTCCGCACCGAGATGGAAGACGCCCTTGAAGACCCCTTGCACCGTGCGGATGTTTTCGCCGATCGCGATGCGGCCACCCAGCGCTTCCTTCAGGTACGGCGCCGCCGACAGGTGATCGGCGTGCGCGTGCGTCTCAAGCAGCCACGCCACCTGCAAACTGTGCTCGCGTACGAACGCGACCACCCGCTCCGCCGATGCGGTCGACGTGCGCCCGGCTTTCGGGTCGTAATCGAGCACCGGGTCAATCACCGCGCAGGCCGAGCCGTCGCCCGCATGGACCACATAGGTCACGGTCGAGGTGGCGTGATCGAAAAAAGCTTCAATGAGGAGCGGCATGGTCGATTTCCGGCGAGCGGTTCAAAGCCATATTATTCGCTATTGCGCGCCGGCAACGGCGCTCAGGCCCACCTATGCGCTCCGCGTAGCGCCACCGAGGGTTTGACTCTAGACAATTGCGGGCAGCGCATGCCGATAATCCGTTCAGGGCCGGCGGACCTGGCTGCCGCGGCCCGCCCTGGACAACAAGCACCTCACGGAGTGTGCATGCGCAAGCTCGGATTCAAGCAGAAACTCTGGCTACCGCTTCTCGTCAGCCTGACCGCCCTGCTGCTGGTGTCGATCTCCGCTGCCTGGCTGTCCTATCAGACGCGAATCGACGAGCGCAAACACGATCTGGTCAACGTCGCGCATATAGGCCTGTCGATTGTCGAGGAGTACGCAGCGCTTGCGCAGGCCGGCACCCTCACCGAGGATCAGGCTCGCCAGCAGGCGCTCGCCCGGCTGCGCGACATCCGCTACGGCGAGGATGGCTACTTCCTCGTCATCAATTCGCGGCCGCAGATGGTGATGCATCCGATGAAGCCGGCGATGGACGGCAAGGATCTGAGCGGCGTCGCCGACGCCGACGGCCGCCACCACTATGTCGCTTTCGCCTCGACCGCGCAGGCCCCGCAAGGCGGCTTCGTCGACTACGTGTTTCCCCGGCCGCATATCACGCCGGCCACGGCGGTCGACAAGCTGGGCTACGTCGTACGTTATGCGCCTTGGGACTGGATTATCGCCACCGGCGCTTACACAGACGATATCGCCGCTGCGTTCCATAATTCCCTGTACGCAGCGGGCGGCGTGTTCCTCGTGCTCGCCGTGCTGCTGGCGTTGCTGGTCGCGCTTATCAACCGCAGCATCGAACGCACCATTGGCGGCGATCCGCACTACGCCGCCGACATCACAGAAGCGATCGCCTCGGGCAACCTCGCCATCGGCATCCGCACGCGCAGGAACGACACCGATAGCCTGATGCAGACCATCCGGCGCATGCGTGATGCGTTGAAACGCACCATCGGCGAGATTCGCGGCGTCGCCGACAACGTGGCTGTCACCGCTCGCCAGATTGCCAGCGGCAATGCGGACCTCTCGGCGCGCACCGAGAGCCAGGCGGCTGCGCTACAGCAGACCGCGTCGAGCCTGGAAGAAATGACCTCGATGGTGCACCAGACTGCGGAGAACGCCCGCAGCGCGAGCCAGCTCGCAACCAACGCCGCGCAGGTCACCGACCGCGGCGGCGCGATGGTGGTCGAGGCGGTCGCCACCATGCGCGACATTTCCAGCGAATCGCAGAAGATGGTCGACATCATCGCGGTGATCGAAGGCATCGCCTTTCAGACGAATATCCTCGCGTTGAACGCCGCCGTCGAAGCCGCAAGGGCCGGTGAGGAAGGCCGCGGCTTCGCGGTGGTGGCGGGTGAAGTGCGCAATCTGGCGCAGCGCAGCGCGAGTGCTGCCAAGGAAATTCGCGGATTGATCCAGAACGCCGTGGGCAAGGTGGGCTCGGGCGCCGAGCTGGTCGAGCGGACCGGTGCGACGATTCAGGAAGCGCAGGACGCCATGGCGCGTGTGACCAGCATCGTGCAGGAGATCGCCTTGGCGGTGGCGCAGCAGAGCGAGGGCATCGAACAGATCAACGTGGCCGTCACGCAGATGGACAACGTGACGCAACAGAACGCCGCGCTCGTCGAGCAGGCGGCTGCGGCGGCACTGTCGTTCGAGGATCAGGCGCGGCAGTTGCAAGCGGCCGTGGCGGCGTTCGACGTGGGGGAAACTTCGCATGGCTCAGCGGTCCAGCATTGAAGCTGTGGCGCTATGTCTTGAAGCTGAGCGCGTGGCCGCGCCCGCGCCCGAAGGTTGACCCGGCGCCCCCCACGTAAGCCCGCCTTAGCCCGCCTCATCCCAGGTGCGGGTTGAAGTCGTATTGTTCGATCTGGCCGCCACGCGCCACCACCGCCGTACGCTCCGGAATCTCCTCCCACCAGCCGGGCAGATCCACCAGCGGCTCGGACAACACCAGAAACGCATCGTCGCCGGCCGCGGCGATACGTGCATCGTGCGGATACAGTTCATGCAGGTGGTGGAACGACGTGCTGTGAAACAACGTGCGCGAATCGCGCTCGCTCGAATAACGTACTGCGATGATCTGCTCGCCATCGGTCGCGCAGACCGTCATGTTCAGCGGGTGTTCGACGCCGTTCTTGTGGCCGGTGGCCTCCACAAAAGCGACCATCCGCTCCAGCGCGGTGACCGGCGTCAATTCCAGGCCGAAGGTCAGCGCGAGATAGAACAGCACTTCAGAGTCGGTCGAACCTTCGATCGACGGGAACAGTTCCGGCTTGATCGCCAGCATCAGTTCGCGCCGCACCAACGGGTAATTGCGCACGAGGCCGTTGTGCATGAATAGCCAGCGTCCGTGGCGAAACGGGTGGCAGTTGGTTTCCTGCGCGGGGGTGTCGGTGGCTGCGCGAATATGCGCGACAAAAAGCGGCGAGTGGATCGCGCGAGCGGCTTCGCGCAGGTTGCGGTCGCTCCAGGCGGGCTGCATACAGCGGTAGCGGAACGGGATGTCCGTAGGACGCCCGTACCAGCCGATGCCGAAGCCGTCACCATTGGTGGTGGTTTTGCCAAGGCGCGAATGCAGGCTTTGATCGATCAGCGAATGTTTGGCGCGGAACAGAACCGTCTCGAGTTGGACGGGATTGCCGGTGTAGGCCAGCCAGCGACACATGTGGGACCTCCTCGGGTTGATTCGGGATATCGGGACCTACGCGGTTGGCTTACCCGAACGCGTGCGAAGCCTGGTCCAACACCTCGTCGGCCCATTGACTAATACTTTTACCAGCTGCCGCGGCGGCGACACTGACTGCGGCATGGACCTCGGGGCGGATGCGGAGCATGAGTTTGCCCGACGCGGCCTTTTGAGGTTCCCGCCCGGTCTTCTCACAATCGTCCAGGTAGTGATCGACTGCTTTGCGAAAGTCAGCCGTCAACCCGGCTACTGTTTCGCCGTGGAAAGTGATGCGGTCCGACACACCGAGCACATGTCCAACAAAAATGTTGTCGGCTGGATCGAATCCGACCTTGCCCAGATAACCCTTATAGGTCATTGCATTCATCATGGCGTTACTCCCAATTCGATGAACCATTCCCGCACTTCCTCCACCTGATACCTTTTCGCGTCCTTGCCCGGATGCGGTCGATGCAAATATCGTCGACTGCCATTCAATTCGAATGCAATCCGCGAACCGGCGCCTTCCCTGACTTCGCCTCCTAACGCAACGATCAGCGATTCAATTTCCGCGAACACGATGCCGCCGGGCGTAGGTCGTTTGAAGACCGCGTGCAATGTCGATTTGTGCCTGGCTTTCATGGTCGATGATATCATAAAGTGATATCATAACGCGCCACGTATCTCGATAAAGCTGCGTCTCACTGGCACGTTGATGTCGCGCAAATTTTCAGCGCTGCAGCAGTTCTCTGTGCAGGCCGCCACTTACTTCGGCGGCAACTGCGCAATAGGAATCAGAAACTCCGAAAACCCCGTCAATATGATCTGCACGCCAATGCAGAGCAGCAGAAACGACGACACCCGCATCGCCACCTTGGTGCCTTCGACGCCAAGATAGCGGGCAAAAATGACGGCACGGCTATAGGTGACATAGACGACCACGGCCACGATGATCGAGATCACGACCGAGGCGATGCTGGACAGCACGAACTCGGACAGCTTGTGGGTTCGGTTCGCATTCAGCGCGATAGCCGTGGCGAGCGAACCCGGCCCGGTGGTCAACGGCACCGTGAACGGGAAGAAAGCCCGTGACGTGGCGTTCTCCGCATCGACCCGCTTGACGGCGGATTCCGCCGGCGGCGTATCGGGCGCATTGAGCATGTTCCAGCCGGCGACCGCGACAGCCAAGCCACCGCCGATGCGCAGCGCCTCCATGGAAATGCCGAAGAAATGCAGAACAGGCGTGCCGAGGAAGAACGCGACGAGCAGCACGCACATCACGTTGATGGCAATCTTGCGCGCCAGCGCGGTGCGTTCTTCAGTGGTAAGCGATGCAGTCCGGTCAAGGAAAACGAAGGCAATGCCGAATGGATTGATGATGCTGATCAATCCGGTAAACCCAAACAGAATGTCCGAGATCAGACTTTCCACCATGTTGACGATCCGCATCGAGCGACAGCTCAGATGGGTCCCGGCCGGGACGCGATGAGCCATCGGATTGTGTCTGGCTGGACGGAACCTGCTTCCCCGCCCAGATCGTTCTTCTGTTATTCACGCGGTCAGACCATGCGGGCAAACCCGATTGCCGTAGACACCCATGGCCACACTATGGTCGCACGCCTAATCATATCCCGGCCGCTCCCGTTACGACCGCCGCGGCTCAAAGCCTTCAAATTGCCTACATCTTTTTGACGACCTTTACGGACCAGAGCCATCTGGCATAAAGTCGGGACGGAAGACTGGCTTCCCCAGACGCACCTACCGTTCGAGGAGTTGCTCCCCATGTTCCTTCGCATTCTCGCCGCGCTGCCGTTCATCGGCATCCTGCTCGGCGTGCCGTTCGTCAACCGTGTCGAGCCGCTCGTGCTGGGCATGCCATTCGTGCTTGCATGGATCGTCCTGTGGGTGATCCTGATCTCGATCATCATGGGAATCGTCTACCGGCTTGATCCGACCAATCGTCAAACCGCCGTCGATACCGAAGAGGCCCGATCATGAGCAGCGCTCTCGTTATCATCGCCCTCTTCACGGCATTCGCGCTGTATCTCGGACTGCGTGCCAAGCGCGGTCACGACATGAGTCTCGAACAGTGGACCGTCGGCGGCCGCAGTTTCGGCACCGCGTTCGTTTTCCTGCTGATGGCGGGTGAGATCTACACCACCTTCACCTTTCTCGGCGGCAGCGGGTTCGCCTACGGCAAGGGTGCGCCGGTCTATTACATCCTCGCTTACGGGTCGCTCGCCTACATCCTGTCGTACTGGATGCTGCCGCCCATCTGGCGCTTTGCCAAAGCCCAGCGGCTGATCTCGCAGCCGCACTTCTTCGCCCGCAAATACGACAGCCCGGCTTTGGGCGTGCTGGTCGCGCTGGTCGGCGTGGCTGCGCTGATTCCGTATCTGGTACTGCAACTGAAGGGACTCGGCATCATCGTCGCAACCACCTCGTATGGCGCGATCTCGTCGACCTCCGCCGTCTGGATCGGTGCCGCGGTGGTGACGTGCTACGTGATCGTCTCGGGGGTGCGCGGCTCGGCGTGGAACTCGGTCGTCAAGGACACGCTGATTCTGGCGATCGTGCTGTTTCTCGGCATCTATCTGCCGATCCATTACTACGGTGGCCTTAGCGATATGTTCCGGACGATCGACGCCGCCAAACCCGGCTTCCTCACTTTCCCCGCCAAGGGGTCGAGTGTGGCGTGGTTCCAGTCGACCGTACTGCTCACCGCGCTTGGGTTTTTCATGTGGCCGCACACCTTCGGCTCGGTATTTACAGCCAAGGACGAACGCATTTTCCGCCGCAACGCGATCGTGCTGCCGCTCTATCAGCTGATCCTGCTGTTCGTGTTCTTCGTCGGTTTTGCGGCCGTGCTGAAAGTGCCGGGCCTGAAAGGCGGCGATATCGATCTCTCGCTGTTCAAGTTGTCGTTGCAGACCTTCGATCCCTGGTTTGTCGGGATCATCGGCGGCGCGGGCGTGCTGACCGCGCTGGTGCCGGGCTCGATGATCCTCAACACGGCCTCGACCCTGCTCGCCAATGACGTGTACCGCGGCCTGCTCAAGCGCGATGCAGCCGACGAGTCCGTGAAGAAGCTTGCACGCGTTCTGGTGCCTGTCGTCGCTCTGGTCGCCGTGGCTTTCACGTTGCATGGCGGCGAAACCATCGTCGCATTGCTGTTGATGGGCTACAGTTTCGTCACCCAGCTGTTTCCGGCCATGGTGTGCAGCCTCGCGCCGCATAACCGGGCGACCAAACAGGGGGCGTTCTGCGGAATTCTGGCCGGCGTGGCGGTGGTGGCAGTGACGACACTGATGCATCTCAGCATGGGCCAGTTATTCCCGTTCCTGCCCGATGTCGCCAAGGACGTGAATATCGGTTTTGTCGCACTGGCCTTGAATATCATCGTATTCGTGCTGGTCAGCGCGGTCACGCAGCCGCGCGCCAGCGGGCAACAGCCGGCGCATACGCAAGTGCATTGAGCACGCGACGCGGCTTCTATTTGCAGGTGTCGGCAAATAGAGGCCGCTTTCCCTGGATTGATTGTTAGACATCCTTCGCGATCTGCGAATCTATCTGTTTCCAATAACAGCGCCAATCGGCGCCAAGCAGTGCCAATTCCCTCCTCAAACTGCTCCTATCAATCCATTCATAAGCCATTTCTACCTGCAATCGATAATTGATTAAACTTTCCGGTAATGGTGACGTTATTATTAGTCACCCACTTCGATATTAAGAACGCCAAATGAACGAAGATACCGTGGAGTTACCCGTCAGGGCAGTGCCGGCCGCATTGAACCTTGACACCGTTCCGGTCGGCACGCCGCTTGACTGGCCTATCGTGGACGGCGACGGCACCTTGCTGCTCGATGCCGGCGCGATCCTGGTCGGCGTCGAGGAACGCAAGTTCCTGTTCGACAACTTCAAGCCGCAGCGCGGCGACGTGCCTGATGCCGACGCATCGCCCGGCGAGGCTGGCGCCGCCAGGACCGACACGTCGGATCCGCTGGCGGTCAAAGACATGCATCTGACGATCGGTGCGCTGATCGGCGTGCGTCTGCATGTGGGCAGCGCCGCGCCGATGCATCCGTGCCGCATCATCGGTTTCGCGCCGAACCAGTCGCTGTTCGCTACCCCGCCGCTGTTCGAAGGCAAAATCCTGCCGCTGGGGGTCGGCGAAAACGTGGAGATCGTCGCGATCGCGAGCCAGGCGGTGTTCCGCTTCGTCTGCACGGTCGAAGCGGTCTGCCAGTTGCCGTTCGACTACGTCGTGCTGTCCAGACCAGGGGTAATCCGCCGGCTGCGCGAGCGCAAATCGATCCGCGTGCGGGCTCGCCTCCCGGTGCGCTACGGGGTCGGCGAAACTGGAAACACGTACGAAGGCATCGGCCTCGCGAAGGGCGTCAGCGCGCTTGGCATGTCGCTGACGGCGTCCTGGCCGCTAGGGTCGGTGGGCGAGCGTTTGCGCGTCGCCTTCCGTCTCAAGTCCAAGGAGCTCGACACGACGATCGAGACCACGGCGATCATCCGTAACGTGCAAAAGGGAGTCGCCGGCGAACCCGCCGTGCACGGCCTTGAGCTCGACCGGCTCGACATGGGGCAGCAGATGGCCATGAAGGTCTTCGTGTTCGACCGGCAGGACGACGTCCTGTATTGGACCAACGGCAGCAACAAGTAGCGGTAGCGGACTGCGCACGAATCAGGGCGCCACGGGCTTCACCGACACGACCTGGGGCGTACCGCCCCCGTTGTTGGCGCGCAGTTTCACGCGCCAGTCCGGGTGATCGGCAAACGGAAACTGGGCTAGCGCGCTCTTCACGAGGTACGGAATCGCATGCTGCGGGTCGGCATCGTGATCCACGCTGCTGGCGCTTACTTTGTAGACCTCGTGTCCGTTGGTCTGCTCGAAGAAGCGCAGCGTCAGCGAGTGTTTGTACGAGTGGCCGAACAGTGAGAACGAGGCCTGGCCTGGGCTGCTGCAGTCCGCCTCCGGGCACCCTGCCGTGCCGACGCCCACGCCCGCAAGCCGGGTGTCGTAAGCGATCGACAGCATATAGTGCGCGTGCAGTTCGGTGGCATCGGCGAAGCCGTATTTGCCGAGCTCGGTCCGGATCAATGCTTCGTATTCCCGATGATCTGGTGTGTCGTCCTGCAACGGCGAGCGTGCCAGCACATAGCTGCGCTCGCCTTGCAGCGGCGCAGCCGAGGGCGACGCCCGCACGTCGGTGTTGACGCCGGCACATCCCGTCAGGCCGGCGGCGAGGCTTGCTGCAATTAGCACGGTACCTATCAGCGTGATTTTCATCATCTTCTCGCTTCGTCAAAAGAATACGGTGTGCCCGTCAGGCGCTTCATGGCCGCTAGTCTGCTTGACGCTAGCTACCGCAGCCTGGCGTCGAGTTGCGTATCGAGCTTCGCGTCGAGTGTCGTGTCGTCGAAGGCCGGGAGACACACCGTAAACGCGGTGCCCTTGCCCGGTGCGCTCTCGACCTGCACCTCGCCGCCGTGACGCGTCACGACAGTTTTCACGAAAGCCATCCCGAGTCCCGCGCCGCCGGTCTCCGGCTGCTCGGTTTCGTGGAAACGCCGGAACCGCTGGAATAGCCGGCTCTGCTGATCAAGCGGGATGCCATAGCCCTGGTCGCGGATCGTGCATTGCACGCGTCGCGGCAAGCCGTCGACCGGCCCCACCGTGCAGACGATGCGCGACCCAGGCGGGCTGTACTTCACGGCATTGTTCATAATATTGACAAGCGCACGCGTCATCAACGAGCGATCGGCGCAGATCCAGTAGCCGTCGTCGCCTTCCGCGGCGGTTTCCATCTGGATCTGCTTGGCATGAGCCTGCGGCCACACTTCGTCGCTGGCGTCGATGGTCAGCTCGCTCAGGCTCACCGGTTCGAGAACATACGCCTGCGATTCGGCGCGTGCCAGTTGCACGAAGTCGTCGGCCAGCGTCAGGGCGCGGCGCGAATAACGTGCGATGCGCTCCAGCAGTTCATGTACGTGGCCCGACTCGGTGCGGGCGCGTTCAATCTCGACCAGCGCGAGAATCGAGGCCTGCGGCGAGCGCATGTCGTGCGACAGCAGCCGCAATGCATCCTCGCGCTGGCGCTCCGCCGCGTGCAGCGCAGAAACGTCGACCAGACCGGCGATCCAGCCGGTCACTTCCCCTTCTTCGTTGCTGCACGTCGCGTAGCGCAGCAGGTGGTCGCGCTCGGCCTGATCGCGCACTTCGATGCCCTGCGCCATCAGGTCTGCGAATTCGCGCCGCGCCGGATCGAGGATCGCCGGCCAGTGTGTGCGCGCCCGCGCATCGTTTTCGGCGTCACCCTCGCCGCCGGCATCGATGGTCTTCACGAACGTCAGATCGCCGAGCACCTCGCCCATCAGACGGCCTTGCGGCGGCTGGGCTCCCAGTCGAGCAAAGTGCGTCATCGCGGCGTGGTTGGCAATCAGCACGATGCCGCGCACGTCGCTCACGAGGATCGACTCGGGCATGCTGTCGAGGCTGTCCCAGACGAAGCGCTTCATGTCCTGCACGCGCCGGGCGGCCTGCGCCATCAACGCCATATGCTGCTCCAGCACGTCGCCGCCGAACTCGCGGCGGCGCGGCGGCGTCTCCGGCAGCAGGTGCGGTTCGTCTGCGAGACGCTGCAGTTCCTTGCGCAGATACGTCATGGTCATTTCGAGCCGCCGCCAGTTCCAGATCGGATACACCACGATCAGCCCGAGCACAGCTGGCACCGGCGACACCCACAGCCGTGCGCCGTATAGCAAGGCGGCACTCCCGCAGCCGATGACCGCGCTCAGCGCCGCCGTCAGCAACAACGAACGCCATGGCGAGAGCACGAGGAAGCCCGCCAGCAGCGCGGCGAGCGGCACCAGCGAGACCAGGATCAGCAGAAAAGCCGGGACTGGATCGATAGCCCGGCCGGTCAGCAGCGTGTCCAGAATATTCGCGTGGATATAGACGCCGGGCAGCGGTCCCAGATCACCGGAGACAGGCGTCGCGAAGCGGTCGTATAAGCCCGAGGCGGTCACGCCTACCAGCACGACACGACCGCGCACCGCGTCCGGCGGGACCTCGCCTGCCACGACGCTGGCGAACGACACATGCGAATAGTTCGTTGCGTTCAGGCTGAAGGGGATCAGAAAGCGCGCTTCGTCGACGGGTTCGCGGGTGCGGTCCTGCCGCCCAGCTAACCCTTCGACCGGTTGCGCGAGCCGGATGGCACCGCTTTTGATCGCGCGCCAAGGGGGTACCATCAACTGCGGCCAGCGCGAGTGGGCATCGCCTTCAAACAGCGCGACACTGCGGACGATGCCGTCATTGTCGACTTCCAGATTGATGTGTCCCAGTCCCGCCGCGGCTTCCGCCAGGCGCGGGACGGGTTTGACGACGACCCGTGCACCGTCTTTGTCCTCGGGACTGAGCAGAACCGGCAGATAGGTCGGGCTGAGGGCGACCGCGTGGGCCAGTTGCGCGTCGTCTGCAGCGGCCTCGGTGAACAGCACGTCGTAGATCACGGCGGCCGGCTTCGCCTCGGCCAGCCGCTCCAGCAGGCTCGCGTGGACGCTGCGCGGCCACGGCCAGTGGCCAAGCCGCTCGATGCTCGCATTGTCAATTTCGACCACGACGATATCGGCCAGCGCTGCTTGCTTATGCAGCATCAGGAAGCGGTCATAGACGAGATGATCTATGCCTGCCGTCCAGCGGCCCGAGGCGCTGGCCAGGATCACCGCAATGCCCAGGCAGCCGATCGCGCCCCACTCCAGCAGGAAGCGTCGGCCAGCCGGCCGCCCAAGTCGTGCACGCGGATCGAGGCTCATGCGCGGAGAGTTAGAAGAGTCCTAGCGGGCAAGCGTGAACGACCGGACCGAGCTGCCCTTCTCGTAGAACCGGCCGTTTTCGAACTGCTCGGCAATCACGGTCCAATAATAAACGCCGCGTGGCAGATCCGTCACCACGAGCTCGCCGGCCGGCAGGTCGGTCCGGTCGACAAGCGGACTGCGGAGATCGGGCGAGGCGCCAAGGACGAAGCGGAAACGGGTCTCCACGCCCGGCCGGCTCGCGAACCAGCGGAACGTATAGTCGCGGGTGCCGGCGCGTGGCGTGGCCGACGCGCTCAGACCCAACTGGCGCCGCTCGAAAGCGTAGATCTGCGGCAGGCCTTCAAGGCCATTGCGATCGACTGCGGAGATGCGCACGAAGTAAGTGCCGTCGGGCAGATCGCCGAAATCGGCATGCGGTTCTTTCACCGGTAGATCGCGGATCAGGTCGAGCAGATCCGCATCGCGGGCGATCTGCACGCGATAGCCGGAGGCCTGATTTTCCGGCAAGAGATCGAACGCGACGGTTTTGCCGTCCTGTACCCTGCCGGGATCGGTCAGCGAGGGGGCGGCCAACAATTCGACCGGCGTGCCGATCGAACCGCTCGCGCTGGACACGTTGCCGAAGCGCGCCGACACGAGCTGCTCGGACGCTTGCAGCGGCACACCCGGCGCGGGTGCCGCCGCCGACCCGCTGGCCGGATCCACGCCGACCGCGCCGTCCAGCACTTCCACCGCGGTCTGCTGCTGGGCGGTGTCGTAGCTCACCCGAAAGTGCGTGCCGCGCACGCCCGCCACCACCGACGGCGAACGGATCTGGAAACGATCGTCCTTCTTCGTCGCGTGCGTGACTTCGCTTTCCACCTCTCCACGCTGCAGCAGAAGCACCCGGTCGGAGGCACCCGTCAGGCTGGTCACACGCAGCTTGCCGACCTCGAGCCTCGCGCCCTGCGACAGCGTCACGTGCGAGCCGTCCGGCAGTTCCAGCGACGCGAAGCCATCGTGGCCGGTACGCACGCGATCGCCTTCGCCGAGACTCGTGCCGGCCGCAAGCGGCGTGTACGGGCCGGCGCCAAACGCACGTTCGACCGGACCGCTGACGGCCACCACCCGCGCGGCTTCCTGCTCCTGGCGCAGCAATGCTGCCGGGATTTGCAACTGGATGCCGGCCTGCATGTGGCGCGGCGCCGGCACCTTGTTCAGGCGGCTCAATACGGCCCAATCGTGCGGATCGCGCAGGTAACGTGCCGCTATCTCATACAGGGTGTCGCCGGCCTTGGTCGTGTAGGGCACGGTCACAAGTGACGCGCTTTTGCTGTTGTGCGCCGCGGCCAGTGCCGGGGAAAGCCCGAGCGCCGCGACGAAGCAAGGCACGAAGATCGCCAGCGCACGGCGCGCACTGCCAGCCGCCAGACCCACCGGCGGCGTGAATCCAGAAACCGTCACGCATCCCCCTTTTCGATGCGCTCAAGCCGGTATCCATAGCCGTAGATCGGCGTCAGGCGATAGCCGTTTTCCGGTCTAAGGCCGAGCTTGCTGCGCAACATCGAAACGTGGGTATCCATTGTGCGTGACGGGATTTCAGTGGCCTGCTTCCAGATCACATCGAGAATGTGCGCACGCGAGAGCGGCCGGCTCAGATGCTGGAATAGCAGCAGGGCAAGGTCGAATTCCTTTTGCGTGACCGCCACGGCGGTGCCTCGCACCAACACGTGCTTGGAACTGAGATCGAACTCGTAATCGCCGAAGGTTTCCTTGAGCGCCGCAGTGTTGAGCTTGTACGCTCGCCGCAGCAACGAGCCGACGCGAGCCAGCAGGACGCCCGAGGACACCGGTTTCACGACATAGTCGTCCGCGCCCGTGTTGAGGATCGAAGTGATATCGGTCTCGCGGCTGCGGCTCGTCATGAACAGCACCGGCAAACGCTCGGAGAGGCTCTCGCGCACCCAGCGCAGCACTTCTTCGCCGGACATATCGGGGACGTTCCAGTCCAGCACCAGCAGATCGAAAGTCTGGCGCCGAAGCTGGCGGACCAACGCGCGGCCCTCGGCGTAGGCGTGGCAGATGTGACCAGCGGCCGAGAGCGTTTGACATACCAGATCGGCCTGAGCCGGATCGTCATCCAGGACTGCAATTCTCATAACACCCCGCAACGCAATTCCGTTATTCGTATCTGGATGGCCGGTCATCGGTCAAGAAAGCACGTGCCTCTGTTGGGGCTGCACCGCGGCGTTATCTTTTGCGTCAGACGCGTACCCGGCGCGTCAAGCACGAGACAACGAACTCCGCCACCGACAACTCTATTTATCGATTATTAGTCGTGCGCCACAAACCTGCGTTTAAAACAGGTATCGGGAATATCTCAAAAATGGCGCACGCTTCACCCGGTCACAAAGCGTGATTGGGTTTTTTATCATAATCGAAAACCGCCACCCCCTTCCGAATGTCATCCACCTGCCATCCGGCATCGGCTCAAGCTCTCGAGCCTGTCACTCCACTTCCCTAAAGCACTTCCTTGGGTCATAACCGGGCTTACAGCAGGTCTCGCTCGCGCTAATTCTATGGCCCCGTCTAACCTGTTCTTGTGGGCGCAAAGCTCTTTGCATCGCTCTCGCCTTCGTCATTCTCATCGTCGTTCTGCGGCTTCGACCGACTGTTCAAAGCCGCGTCCAGGTGAATGCGTACGTGCTCCCAGGCTCCGTGTGCATAGTCAGGTTGAGTCGCTGCCCAATCTTGTGCCAGTCCGAATACACGCCGCACTGTCGCGGCGCAAGCACTCAGATCGTCGTCCGAGTCACGCTTCGCCGTCTCACGCAGCAACTCGGCCAGCCACGGCATCTCGGGCGCACACGAATCGGCATAAGCAACCACCGCTGCGCGGGCGTGGCGATCATTCGCCGGATCGAGTTCGATACGCTGCAGGCGCCGCCCGACCTTGCGCTTCTGCTCGTTCGCCCTGAACGGAATGCGCGTCGTGCCTGGTCTAAAAAACATCCAATCCCTCGATTAGCGGTGCAGCACCCGTCACGCTATTTTTTCCAGCGTGATGCATCCCGCATGTTTTTCGTGACGCCGTCCCCGCCATACGTCCGAGTGTCAAATAATTATGGTCTGCGAGACAGTATAAGAACTGTCTCAATTTAAATCGTTTAAAGATTGTTAGATCGGTTTCCGGGTGTGTTCGGGAGCGCGCGTAAAAACGCGGCCTCGACGCGCCAATCCATTGAGGGCAGGCAGGTAGTCAGTATTTTGCGCAGTACCGGCCAGATTATCGTGTTACAGAATTTGTGCGGCCGGCGATTCGTCAGGCGGAATTTTGCTTTCGTAATTGGCGCGGATGCAGCGCGGGACCGTTCGACTATTGCGCTGCCCATTCAGCCAGAGTCGCCACGGTATTCATGTTGCGTGCGGTTCCATTCGTGGCGGCCCGGATCTTCAGTTTTGAGTTTGCGATCCCGTTTGCATAGTGCACGTAGATCTCGCGGGTTCCGAGTGCGATCTCTTCCGTCTGCTGGCCGCTCACCTTGCTCAAGGTGTCCGCAGGCGGCGCTGCGTCGAGAAAGATGGCCACCGTCCGGTTCGGCGCGGCCGACTTGAAGGGGTTAGCGTCAAGCACCGCTGCCAGTTCCGCACCGGTTCGGACCAGCACGCCCACGGGCTTGCCGGCGTAGGCCTCGAGGGCACCTTCCAGCTTTGCCTTGACGGACTTTTCAGAGAGCTTGCTGACAAAGACGACGTTGCCGCTCGCGATGTACGTGCGCACCTTCGTAAAGCCGAGGGATTCGCACATGGCGCGTAGTTCCACCATCGGAAGTTTGCCGGTGCCGCCGACATTCACGGCGCGCAAGAGAGCGATATAGGTCGTCATGTCGGCATTCTATTGCGTGTCGAGCGGTCGCGGTTTGTCTATGGCCGATCCCCTTACGCCTTACCCTTCACCCCGCGCGGGCGATCTCCGGCATCGGCGCGAACAGCGCGTCGAGATCGTCATCGGAGAATTTCACTGTCTCCGCCGCGTCCTCGGACAGAATGCTGTCGGCCAGTGCCGCCTTCTTCTCCTGCAACCGGACAATCTTCTCCTCGATACTGCCCGCCGCGATCAGCTTGTACACGAACACAGGCTTATCCTGTCCAAGACGATGGGCGCGATCCGTGGCCTGATTCTCGGCCGCCGGGTTCCACCACGGATCGTAGTGGATCACCGTGTCCGCTGCCGTGAGGTTCAAGCCGACGCCGCCCGCCTTCAGGCTGATCAGGAAGAGCGGCACCTCGCCGCGCTGAAAACGCTGCACCGGCGTGGCGCGATCGGTGGTGTCGCCGGTCAGGGTGACGTACGGGATCGCGGCCTTGTCGAGCGCCGCCGCAATCAGGTCCAGCATGCCAGTGAACTGCGAAAACAGCAGCACGCGCCGGCCTTCTTCGATCAACTCAGGCAGCATCGCCAGCAATAGCTCGAGCTTGGCCGACTCCTTGACGCGCGCCGCCTTCTCGAGTTTCACAAGACGTGGGTCGCAGCACACCTGACGCAATTTCAGCAGCGCATCCAGCACGATGATGTGGCTTCGGGCAAGTCCCTGCGAATTCACCGCCGCACGCACTTTCGCCTGCATCGCCGTCCGGACGATTTCGTACAGATCACGCTGCGAGCCCTCCAGATCCACCGTACGCACAATCGTGGTCTTTTCCGGCAGCTCTTTCGCCACCTCGTCCTTGCGCCGGCGCAGCATGAACGGACGAATGCGCCGCGCCAGCAGCTCGCGCCGAACGCCATCGCCATTGCGCTCGATCGGATTGCGCCAGCGCTTGGTGAAGTCCTTCTGCGTGCCGAGAAAACCCGGCAACAGGAAGTCGAACTGCGACCACAATTCCCCGAGATGGTTTTCCAGCGGCGTGCCGGTGAGGCACAGACGGTGCCGTGCGCGCAGATCGCGAATCGCAGTCGCCGACTTGGTGGTGGCGTTCTTCACATACTGCGCCTCGTCGAGAATCAGCAGGTGATACTCGTGCTCCGAGAGGACAGCGTGATCGCGCCATAGCAGCGCATAGGTCGTGAGAATCAGGTCGTGCTGGCCGATCAGTTCGAAGCGCTCCTTGCGCTGCGGCCCGTTCAGGACCAGCACCTTCAGATCCGGCGCAAAACGCTGCGCCTCTTCCCGCCAGTTATGGACCAGCGTGGTTGGCAAGACGATCAGCGCGGGACGGTCGAGACGCCCTGCTTCCTTTTCCGCCAGCACGTGGGCGAGCGTCTGCACCGTTTTGCCGAGGCCCATGTCGTCGGCCAGAACGCCGGCCAGGTTGTGCTCGCGCAGGAACTGCATCCAGCTCAAGCCCTGATGCTGATACGGACGCAACTCGGCCCGCAGTCCGCGCGGCACCGGCACCTCCTGCACACCGCCGCCGGTCTGCAGACGCTGTGCCAACTGGCGGATCGACGCGTCGCCCTGGAACTGCCAGCGTCCCGTATCGGTCAGTGCGGCAAGACGTCCGGCATCAAGCTCAGGAATCCTGAGATTCTCGTCACCCTTCCAGCTGCCCAGCCCGTCGAACAGATCGACCAGCACCCGCACCACCGGCTTGAGCCGTCCCGCACGCAGACGCAAGCGTTCGGCGCGGTCGGTGGTCAGTTCGATGGCTTCGTCATCGTCGATCGTTTCGAGCGCCCCGCCGAGCCAGCGGCGGTCGCGCCGGAACAGTCCGGCCAGCAGCGGCTCGAGGCGCACGGTGCGATCACCCAGCGTGATGCCCATCTCGAGGTCGAACCAGCCGTCGCCGGTCCGGCGCGCGGTACCTTCGATTGCATCGATTTCGATCACGTGATGACGGAAGCCGGACGCCAACGTTACGCGCCATCCCGCGTTGCTGAGCGCCGGCAGGGTTTCGTCCACGAAGTCGGGCCAGGCGTCGACATCGGGTAACGCCAGTAGCGTCTCGGGCAGCGTGTGCCGCGCGTGGCCGCCGCTTGCCGGCACCACCTGCAGCCCTGCTTTGCGCAGTTCGAGAAGACGCTTCTTTTCAGTGTCGTAGCGGCGCCGGATATGCAGCACGCTGCCGCCGGGCACCGGCACTAGCGTAGCGCTGCTCTCCGCCTTGATGCTGACGCCTTCGTAGTCGAAGCTGGCCGTTGCGAAGTCCAGCATCTGATTGCGCTGGAAGTGTTTGCCAAGGCCGAGCGCGGACATCGACAGGCTGTTGAGGGCAAGCACCGGCACAGGCTCAACATCGATGACGCGGACTTTGGCCGTATCGAGCGCGGGCGGCAACGGCAGATCGGGTGCGACTTCGCGCAGCACTGCGGCCACCAGCGGCGCCTCGGCGAGCGAAATAGGCGGCATCGACAGGTAATCGGGCAGTTGCGGGAATGGCAACGACAGCTCGACGATGCCCGCCTCGCCCGCCTCGGCGTCGACGTACCAGACCGGCTCGGTGGCGAGCACCATCGCGGCCTGCGGCTCGGTGCGCAGCACCGGCCTCAGACGGTCGTCCGCCTGAGCTTCCCATTCAATGCGGCCCGCTCTTGCCGCGCCCCTCGAGAGCGGGCGTGGCGGATGCCGTGGTGTGCCGTCGGCTGGGTTCGCGGGAAACAGACGCCCTGTCGCCACGAGCTTATGCAGGACGTCGCCGCCGTTCGAGCCACGCAAGATGAAATGCCCGTGGTTCTGACGCGAATGGCCGAGCCACAAACTGCGCAGGATAACCAGGTCGTCGTCGGAAACGAATTTGGGCGCCTTGATCAAGGCTGCTTCGACATTGCTCCACGGTTCGTCGATCGAACGAATCACGCCTTCCGAATCGAGCCGTGCCTTGAAAAGCTGGATCTCGTGGCGCTGTTGATAACGCGACCAGCCGAGCTGATAGGCGAGCGCATGGGTCGGCTCGGCGCCTGGAGTGCGATGGCTCGGGGTGGTCTCGCTTTCGGCGCGTGCACGGAATGTCTCCATCCACCGGACCAGCTCGGGCCGCACGCCCGGCTGCGACTCGACCGCCCCTTCGAGCCCCGCGATCAGCAATGCGGCCATATGCTTGCACTGGTAGCCGACCGGGCACGAGCAGTCACCCTCGACCCATAACTCGTCGCCAATGTCATGAAACTGCACATCCACGACGTACGGGTGCCGTTGCGTACCCTGCACTTCGCCGCTCAGGGTGTTGTTTTCCCAGTGCAGGTTCGACACTGCATCGACGTAGTCGCGCGCCTTCTCGACCGTTTTGGCTCCCAACCACTTCGTAACGTGTTCTCGATCGTAGAAAACTGACGACATCCGGGTGACCCATCCATGCGTGTTCAGGCGAGCGGCAGCGTCGAGGAAATGCCGGGGCAGCCTGACCCGGGCTGCGGATCCTCTGCTGTTCTGCGAGGCCCGCCGAGGGTTGGCGGGGGCCGCATTCGCCACTGCAAACCGACTATTTTACGCATGTGCCGGTCATCACCGTTGCGGATGTGTCAAGAAAACAAACACGCGTTTGAAGCGGGGTGCACCGCCGCCGGATCGCTCAGGGCGCGACGCCCGCCGCAGCGTCCGCGGGCATGCCAGAGCTCACCTCCAGATCCGCTGCGGCAAACAGCTGGGTCAGCGCAGCAGACGGCGCCTGATCGGTAATCAGCAGATCGACCGCCTCGGGGCCGAACGCATGCACAAGCGCGGTGTGGCCGAATTTAGCGTGGTCAGCCACCACCACGCGCCGCTCGGCTTGCGCAAAAGCGACGAGCGAGTACGACACGTCGTCGGGCTGTGCGTCCATGAAGCGGCCTTGCGCGTCGATTGCCGTCACCGAGACGAACGCATAGCGCACGTGAAACTGGCGGATGAACGCCAGCGCGCTTTCACCGAACGCGGCCGAGTCGTCGGCGCGCAGTTCGCCGCCCGCGATGAACACCCGGTTGCCGTTGCGCGGCGCCAGCGTACGGGCAATTTCCGCGGAATTGGTCACGACGGTCAGTTGCGAGCGGGCGCACAGTGCCTGGGCGATATGGACACAGGTCGTGCCGCTATCGAGGATGAGCGAAGCGCCGTCCTGCACCAGATCGGCCACGCGCGCCGCGATTACCCGCTTAGCTTCGAGATTCTCTTGCATGCGGCGCTGGAACGGCGGTTCATCGAGCCGCTCCGGCAGCATCACGCCGCCGTGCACCTTCAGCAACACGCCTTCGGCGATCAACGGTTTGATGTCGCGACGGATGGTCTCGTCGGACACGGCAAAAACTTCGGCCAGTTCGGTGACCGTGCAGGTGCGCTGGGTCTGCACGATGCGCAGGATTTCAGCTTGACGTTGGGTCGAAAACATACCGGAGGGCGGGAAGGTGCGAGTGGTGCCTAGTCTAGCAAAGGTGTCACGCCAGAGAAAGCCATTTCCACACATATCCAACCAAATCAACTTTACCCAAAAAATGAGCTTAAGCCTTTATATTTAATGAAATAAGACGCCTTATCCAAATCACCTTGCGATGAATTTTCCGTGACAGTGTTGCGTTTTGAGGCGTTATGTTGCACTCTACGCCAACGAATTTCCACGCATATCCACATTCATCGCCCAGGACCTGAAAGATGTCTACACCTCTCCCCCAGCACGCCCGGGTTGTGATCGTCGGCGGCGGCATCGTCGGCTGCTCCGTGGCGTATCACCTGACGAAAATGGGTTGGACCGACGTGGTCCTGCTGGAACAGGGTCAGCTGTCTTGCGGCACTACCTGGCACGCAGCGGGTCTCGTAGGCCAATTGCGCGCCCAGGAAAGCATGACAAAGCTGATCCGCTATTCCACCGCCCTCTATGCCGAACTGGAAGCGGATACCGGCCTCGCCACCGGCTGGAAACAATGCGGTTCGCTGTCCGTTGCGCGCACGGCGGAGCGGATGACGCAACTCAAACGCACCGCGGCCGTCGCGCGCGCCTACGGCGTGACCTGCGATGTCATTAGCCCGCGGGAAGCCGGGGATCTGTGGCCGGTGATGCGCACCGACGACCTGCTCGGTGCAGTCTGGCTGCCCGGCGACGGCAAGGCCAACCCCACCGACCTCACGCAAGCTCTCGCCCGCGGCGCCCGCACACGTGGCGCGCGGATCGTCGAGAACACCCGCGTCACCGCGATCCATACACGGCAAACTCCGGGCGGCCGCGAAGTCAGCGGCCTTGCGTGGCGCAACAAGGACGGCGCCGAGGGCATCATCAACGCCGAGATCGTCGTCAACTGCGCAGGGCAATGGGCGAAGGGCGTCGGCCGGCTTTGCGACGTGACAGTGCCGCTGCACTCGGCCGAGCACTACTACATCGTCACCGAGCGGATTGCCGGCGTGCATCCCGACCTGCCCGTGATGCGCGACCCGGACGGCTTTATCTATTTCAAGGAAGAAGTGGGCGGCCTCGTGATGGGCGGCTTCGAGCCGAACGCGAAGCCGTGGGGCATGAACGGTATCCCCGAGAATTTCGAATTCCAGCTGCTGCCCGACGACTGGGATCAATTCGAAATCCTGATGGAAAACGCCCTGCAGCGCGTGCCGGCACTCGAGAGCGCCCGGGTCCGGCAGTTCTACAACGGCCCCGAGTCGTTCACGCCGGACAACAACTTCATCCTCGGCGAAGCGCCTGAACTGCGGCATTTCTTCGTGGGCACGGGCTTCAATTCGATGGGAATCGCCTCGGCCGGCGGCGCGGGCATGGCGCTCGCCGAATGGATCGTCGCCGGCACGCCGACCATGGACCTGTGGCCGGTCGATATCCGCCGGTTTGCGCGTTTCAACGGCAACGATACGTGGCTGCACGACCGCGTGAAGGAAACGCTGGGTCTGCATTACGCGATGCCTTGGCCGAACCGCGAACTCGATACCGCGCGTCCGTTCCGGCGCTCGCCGCTCTACCCGATGTTGCGCGATCAGGGCGCAAGTTTCGGCAGCAAGATGGGTTGGGAGCGGCCGAACTTCTTCGCACCGAGCGTGGCCGAAGCGAAGATCGACTACGCCTTCGGTCAGCAAAACTGGCTGCCGTGGAGCGGCGCCGAACATCGTGCCTGCCGCGAAGGCGTGGCGTTGTTCGACATGACGTCGTTTTCGAAATTCCTCGTCAAGGGACGTGATGCGGAAGAAGTATTGCAAGGCATCGTCGCCAACGATGTTGCTGTGCCGCCTGGCACCACCGTCTATACCGGCATGCTCAACGAGCGCGGCACATACGAGTCCGACTTCACGCTGACCCGCCTCGCTGCCGATCAATACCTGATCGTCACGGGCTCGGCGCAGACCACGCGGGATTTCGACTACATCGAGAAGTCGATCCCGCACGACAGGCACTGCACATTAGTGGATGTCACTGGGCAATACGCAGTGCTGGCGGTGATGGGTCCGCGCTCCCGCGAGCTGCTACAAAGCATCTCGAAGGCGGACTGGAACAACGACGGATTCCCGTTCGGCCAGAGCCGCGAGGTGGATATCGGCTATGCCACCGTGCGCGCTACGCGGCTCACCTATGTCGGCGAACTGGGCTGGGAACTGTATGTGCCGGTCGAATTTGCCGCGGGCGTCTACGAGACGCTGCATACCGCAGGCAAACCGTTCGGCCTCCTCAACGCGGGCTATTACGCCATCGATTCGCTGCGTATCGAGAAAGGCTATCGTGCCTGGGGACGTGAACTAACGCCGGATTCAAATCCGTTCGAAGCGGGCCTCTCGTTCGCCTGCAAGCTGAACAGGGAGATCCCGTTCCGCGGCCGCGAGGCTCTGCTCAAGCTGCGCGACGAGCCTCTGCGCCGACGCATGGTCGTACTCACGGCCGACGGTGCCGCCGATCGCATGCTGTGGGGTGGCGAAGCGATCCTGCGCAACGGTGCGCCGGTCGGCTTCGTGAGCTCGGCGGCGTTCGGTCATACCTTGGGTTGTCCGGTGGCGATGGGGTATATCAACAACCCGGATGGCGTTGCCGATGCCGCATATCTGACGAGCGGGCGATACGAGATCGACGTGGCCGGCGATCTGTTGCCCGCCATGGTTCATCTGAAAGCACCGTACGATCCGCGTTCGGAACGCGTCAAAAGCTGACCGTGCCGCGCGGTACCGCGCTGGCTTGCGCCGCTCACGCCTGAACGATGTGAGCGACGTAGGCGGCGTGAGCCTGCGGCCTTTCAGGCCCGACGAGCGCCGCGTGCCATGCTCGAAAACACGCCGTCGCGGCGAATCAGTCCATGAAACAACGCGGCCGCGAGGTGCCCTAGCACCGTTAGAAATAACGCGAGCGCCAGGTACGTATGCAAAGCCCGCAACACGGCGAACAGCGCTACGTCATGCGGCACAATTGCCGGCAGATGAACCCCACCGAACAGCGTCACCGGATAGCCCTCAGCCGATAACATCGCCCACCCGATCAACGGCATCGCCAGCATCAGCGCGTAAAGCACAAGATGCGAGAGTCTGGCGACGACGCGCTGCGGCGCAGGCATGTCGTCCGGCAGTGGCGGGCTGCCACGCTTGAGCCGCGCACCAATGCGCAGCAACACCAGCAACAGGATCGCGATGCCGAGCGGCCGGTGAATCGCGATCAGCGTAGCGTGCGCATGCGACACCGTCGCGACCATGCCGATCCCGATAAACAGCATCGTGAGGATCAGCAGCGCCATGGTCCAGTGCAGCAGTCTCTGTAGCGGGCTGAAATGCGTGTGTGTCGGCGTCATGACCGATCTCCGTTCGGCTGCAGATGGTGCAGGTTGGGATTGAGCGCTTCTTCGCGAGTGCGCCGGTTATACGAGACCGAATAGGCCGCCGAACGCGCGGCCAGCAGCGGATCGTCGGAGGTCTTGATGCCCGCGGGCAGCACGGTCGGATCGAAGTTGACGTCGCGGCATGGGCCGTCGTCCTGCGAGGTCTCGTGCTCGATCACGAGCGTGCCAGCATCGATCTGCTGACGCCCATCCGGCCACATCTGGGTGGCGTCGTCGGTCGGGTCGCCGGGTGCGGCCACCGTCACGATCAGATGCCAGCGCAGCGGGCCGTCCTGCAGATGCAGGGCGAGATCGGCATCAAGGAAGTCCTTGGCGCTCTTCTGCGCGTCCGTAATGGGCGCAAACGGCGTCTCGGGCACCATCGCCCAGCGCACGGCACGCGCCTGGCCGTTGGCATCCACGAAACGGAATGCGTTCACGCTGTAGTACGACCCATTGGCAAAACTCGACGAGGGCGGATGGCCCTTGACCCACGCCTGAAACGGTTTGGTCTCAGGGTTCGCGGCGTTGAACGCCTTGAGGGCTGCCGGGTCTGGCTTCCCCGTGGCCGGATCCGGCCTGGCGGCAACCAGTTGCTGATAGAACTGCTCAGGCGTATGTACCGGGAACACGGGCACCGAATTCATCCCGGTGCGCCACTGCTCGCCATCGTGCTGCGTGAACATCAGCGCGAGACTGCGGATCGGCACACTGGTATCAGGCGCAGACGGATTGCCGCCCGGAATCGCAAAACGGCCGATCACCGGTGTCAACCCCGGCGCAAACACGCCAGCACTCGATAATGCGGACGCGTTACCGTTGCTGTCAAAATAGCCGGACACGCAGACACCCTTCGCATGGTTGCGGCGAAAACCCGGATGGCTGCCGTTGTCCGCCTCGAAGGCGTTGATGATGCGATGCGTGGTCAGGCGCTGAGGCGAGAGCCAGCCGGCCACATAGGCGAAACCGCCGGCCATGGCCAGCACGACGGCCCCGATCGCGGCCAGCCGGCATGGCACGCAAATGCGGCCGGGTGCGGGAAATGATGGATCTGTCACAAGGACTCCTTTGGGCTTTACAAGCGGGTCTGCGTGACGGCGAACACACGTCTCCTGCGTTTATTCCTGAAACGAATGCATTCATGTGAGGGAATAAAGGCGCCTCCGTCGTGTTAGCGCAGTAACAGCAAACTACTGGCGCAACCCTTATGAAATCCGATGACTCGCGGCACGATCCGCCGCTCTCCGAAACCGATATTCAGGCTTATGCCGACGGCCTTCTCACGCCCGAACGTGCCGCCCACTTGCGCCAGTACCTTGGCAAGCGACCGGGCGAGGCGCGCCGGGTGGCCTTCTACGGCAAGCTGAACCAGCAGATCCAGGACGCGTTTCAGCCGGTCGACGAGCCCTCGCCTGTTCCGGCGGCGGCGACGGGCTTCATCCACACCACCGCTGGCCGGTGGCTGACGCGGCGGCTGCAGATGATCCGGCTGCGTCCGCTGCGAGCCACGCTGGCGGTAGCGCTCGTGCTGGCGCTGGCTGTGGTGGCCACGAGCGGCTGGATGGCGGCTTCCCGGGTTTCGCAGGACGCATTGGACAATGCTGCCGTGATGGCATTGGCGCAGGCCGCCGGCGAGAATTTCGGCGCAAAGGCAGCTCCGGCGGCCGGGGCCGTCGCGGCAGATCCCGCAGCGCCCAATCTCGTGCCGGTCGGTATGCACCTGGTGAGCCGCCGGACACTGGATCTCGGTCCGCTCGCCCGGGCAACCGAATACGTCTATCTCAACGCCCAGGGCGAACCGATCGTGCTGCTGGTCGCGTCCACCCGGCCAGCCGCAGCTGCCCAGTCACAATGGAGCGCCCGGCGGGTTGGCACGCTTCGGCTGCTCAGCTGGACGGGCCGCCAGCAACGTTATGTGCTGGCCGGCGCCGCCAATGCACGCGGCCTGATGAGCGCCGCCGACCTGTTGACGATGAGGTAAGTCTTGTCTGAACAAAGAACTTGTTGCCGTACGTCAATCAGGCCGGGAATAAAATGTAAACAGGCGTGTTTGCACCTGTAACGCCGTGAGTCGCCTGACCCCATCCGTGCGGGCGACTGAAGTGGCACATTTCGCAGGAAAACGCCGGAACGTCCCCACCGTGCTCCTTCGCCTTCACAGGCGCGGCGCGCAGGAAGCGGTTCGGCGGCACTCACTGGTAAGGGCAATGGACATCCGTGATGAGTTAATGGAGCACGTCCCGAGGTTGCGCCGCTACGCAAGGGCGCTGATCAACAATCGGGACCTGGCCGACGATCTGGTGCAGGACACGTTGGAGCGCGCATTAGGGCGCACGTCGATGTTTCAGGCCGGTACTGACCTGCGTGCGTGGCTATTTACAATCATGCACAACGTGTTTGCCAATCAGGCGCGCAAGGCTTCGGTGCGGGCCGTGCATATTTCGGTGGACGACGAAAGCGTCGCGGAAAGCGAATTCGCGGTTCCTGCGGACGCGACCCGCTCGCTTGAAATGCGCGATCTCGACTACGCGTTGCAGCGTTTGCCCGCCGAGCAGCGCGAAGTCGTCTTGCTGGTCGGTCTGGAAGAGATGAGCTACGCCGACGTGGCGCTCGCTTTGGATATCCCGATCGGCACGGTGATGTCGCGGCTCTCACGCGGACGTGAACGACTCAGGGCTTTGATGGCGGGTACACAGCCCGGTGCGAAATTACAGGTGGTGCGATGAACGAACAAGTGACTCCGATCGGCGAAGAAGACCTCCACGCATACGTGGACGGCACGCTATCCGACGAGCGCCGCGCCCAGGTGGAGCGCGCACTCGAGCAGAGCCCCGAACTGGCCGCGCGGGTCAGCGACTACTTTTCCCTGAACAACCTCTTTCATGACCGCTACGATCGCGTGCTGAGCGAGCCGGTGCCCAAGCGGCTGCAGCCGCCTGCGCCGAAGCGTCGCTGGCTGGATGCGGCGAACTGGCCGCAGTTTGCAGGCATGGCGGCGGCGTTGGTGCTGGGTGTCGGCATTGGCGTGGGCACGCAGATGGGCAAGGAAGTGCCCGGCATGACGGGTAACTCCATGAGCATGGGTGGCGGTTCTTCGGACACGCGTCCGGTCAGTGCGGACGCGTCGGATGGGCTCGCCCGTCAGGCGGCGGTCGCCCATGTGGTGTATATGCCCGCTGTGCAGGTGCCCGATAGCACGGGTACGGACCACGATCAGGATTTCGTGCAATGGCTGTCGAACAAGCTCGGCACCGATGTTCATGCGCCCCTGCTCAACAAGAGCGGGTTTGAGTTGAGCGGCGGGCGTATCTTGCCTGGCGCGGATGGCCCGGTTGCGCAGTTCATGTATCGCGGCCCCGGCGACGAGCGCGTGACGCTATGCATCTCACACCGCAAGGTCAATTCGAATACCACCGCGTTCAAGCTGTATCAGGATGGGCCGGTGAATGTGTTCTATTGGGTAGATGGGGATTATGGGTATGCGGTTTCGGGCGGGATTGATCGCAAGGTGTTGCTGCAGCTTTCGCATGATGTGTATGCGCAGTTGACGGCGAAGGGGGGGTGAGCCCGATCGGCAGGCTTGTCTCAGCTCAATGCTTCTTGCTCCACCGTAAATTTGGCGTCGACAAGTGCTGTCGCCAGATCCGGCCAGCCTGCCTTCTGGGCGAAATACGACATCCGGTCGACTTCCCTCTCGGTCGCTTCCCGTCGAAGCAACTCGGGAACGTCCTGGGGGCTCATCCTGAACGGCAGGAGCTGATGTCCGGCGCGCAAGGCGACCGCCGCTATGTTAGAGGCAATTCGGAAGCCACCCTCATCGACATCGCCCCAATGCATAACCGGGACGCCGACCGGGACATCACATAACAGGCGCTCATACATTGCGCGCCAGGCGGGCGACGGCATTCCCGCCGTATACACAAGTAAGACGCTCTCGTTGCAGCGCCGGCTCGCTTCCGTATGAAACGTCGTCAGATTTTCTATCGTGAGAACGCTATCCGGTGTGCTGTTCAGTCCCATCACCGTCGAGGGTGAAAAGGCCACATAGGGCTCGTCGAGCACTCCGCTTACACGTGACCGCCGCACCCTCACGGCACCCGCAAGTCTCGCAGGCTGCTCTTCGCGACGTAGTCCGATCTCGTACCACACCTCTGCGGCTTGCCGCGGAATAGCATCGATGCTGCCAGACAACAATACGTCCAGGGGAATGGTCAAGCGCTCGATGCGCTTGCTGTTTTTGAAGAGCTTGACACTGACTTCCCGCACGGGCAACTCGGTTCGGTTGACCTCACCAGTTTGCGCCAGATGCGCAAGCACTTCGGTTGCATCAAGCCAGTCTTTCGGAGACTCAGGACCGCAGCCCCTTACCTTGCGAAGCGCCCGCCATCGTTCGAGCACCGAATCCAACACAGGATATAACCCCAACAACGGTTCGAGCACGTCCCGAGCCAGCTCGACCTGAGATAACCGCGTGGCGCGGCCGAGGAAATCCGCGAGCCGATCGACATCACGCAACGTGACGCGAATAATGGACCGGTCAGCACCGGCGCCTTTTTCTAGATCGAAACTCACCGCACCGGCATCTGCCGCTGCGCGTATGGTGGCTTCGAAAGCGTCACGCTCGTGTACGCTCCGGCTTTGCGCGTATTCACGAAGTGCCGTACCTGTCAGCGAGGCTGCACGAATTCGACGGCCTGCCACGATCTTCTCTCCATCGTGCAGCAGTTTGGTGAGCAACGGTGTTGCGAGTGTATCCATGACGTTCAGCTTGCTCGAAGCATATCAGGGGCGACTTTGCCTAGCTGGGCGATCTCGGCTTGCAGCAACTCAGGATGATATTCGAGCAGATCCGAGCGCATTAGATCCCGCATCTGCTGCGTCACGTTATGGCCAGAGATCGACACAACGTTGTTCTCAGGATCCCGCACGATGTCGTAGTAGCGATACAGGAACGCGCTGAGTATGCCTTGGTGCTCACCCGGGCTCGCAAGGAAAACCTGCAGACCAAGATCTTCAAAATACCGCATCGTCGCGGTAATGTTGTTAGGGTCCATTTTGTTGAAGGCCTCATCCAGCAGAATAAGTCGGATGCCATTACGTTGCGATGGCCTAAGCCGATACGCCGACGCCAATGCCGCCCCCGCAATTACGTAAAGCGGCGCCCGATGCTCTCCTCCCGACCCCGGACCGATCCGGGCGCTGAGGTGCCCCACGATACGTGGTCTTCCGCCGTCCAGCGCGTCGCGCAGAATTTCAATGTCGAACTCGTAGAATTCGCGGTAGTCGTCCAACGGACTCCGTACGCTGCCCGCGCCTGCTACAGCCTTTTCCTCCAACAAGGAACGGAATTCTTCGGGCAGATCCCCGGCGCCGCCAAGAAGGTCGTCTTCCGGACCGAAGGCCGCAATGTCCTGAACGAACTTGCAAAGCCTCGAATGGTCCGGGCGCAAGGTGCGTTTGAACCGGTACCTTTCGCCATTCGAGAATGCCGGACATGTGGCAAGCACATCATTCAGCTTCGTAAGGGTATCGTTGAGCCACGTAAGGTTGTTGTTCAGCGCAATCGCGACGTCGGTACGGAAGGTCTGTTGCGACGTCCGATAGGCTTCATCCATTGCCTCCCGCTTTTCGATGAGGTCCGTATCGCGAAGATGCCGCACGCGTTCCGTCACCCATTCGTGCGCCCTCGACCAATCCGCGCGCGTCTGATCATCGACGTGCTCCTGGAAGTCGACGATGAATTTATTGAACCGCGCCATACCTTGCGCTACTGCGCTGCGGTGGTCCGAGGCTTGCGCGACGGCTCGGCGTTCGCATAATGCGATCATGCCGCCATAGTCGCCGTTAGGATGCGCCAGGAGGAGGCGGTCCCACTGCTCGTCGGCGAAAATAGCATCGTGCGGCGTATTCTTCCGCTCTTCCGCCAACGCCACGCGAGCTCTCTCCGCTAGCTCCTCTGCCTCGGCCCAACGGCGTGCCTTTTCTGCCGCAATCTGTTCTTGCTTCGCGGTGTCAGCTATCAGTGAGGCGCTCTTACCGCTAGCCTCAGCGACCTGAGTCTGCAGCGCAGTGACCTTATTGCACAACTCCTGGTACTCCCCATCTGCAAGGCCGCGCAACCTGCTCGCGTGAGCCTCACCCTGCAAATGGGCCGAGATCGCCAGGCCGAGCTTCGAGCGGAGTTCATCCGTCACCGCCTTCTCTGACTGCACCGCGTATAGCATCCGGCATTGGACATCGAGCGTCTTCTGTTCACTAAGCTTCTTTTCCAGTTCGGCATGACAGTTACGAAGGCTCTGGCTTAGTTCGGCCTTATGTTCGCCTGCTGACATGCCGAGCCGCAAGTGCTTTGGCGGCCGCAGACGCTCCATCGTGCCACCGCCAACGAGCATGCCATCAGCGGTAAGCGTTCTCTGCCCTCGCAATGCCTCATCATTACTCTCTGCCCGCCGCATGTCGCCGAGGATGTTTCTCAGGAACGCCACGGCAACCAGGTTATCACCCGTGATCAGCTCAGCAACGCTCCCCACTGCGGGGGATTTTCTGATCTCAAACCGGCTCGACATGACGATTTTTGCACCATATACCGCACCGCGTCCTGCCATGCCGCGATAGATTTCAAAGGCGCGTCGTTCGTCGGCATCGTCAACGATAAGTGCCTCCATGTTGGAAGCACTGAGATAGGCTTCGATCGACTGTTGCCATCGGGTATCCGTCACGCGCACCACATCGCATACTGGCACGGCATGGATGCCCCGATCCTTCAGTGCCATTGAGAGTTGAGTCACACTGTCTGATAACGGGGCCTTGCCTTCCTGGGCACGCGCAAGGTTCTGTTCCAATTGCTGCTTCTGCTGCTCCAGAAACGTGATCTCTTGCGCCGCCGACTGACCGGCCTTTAGCAGCAACTCCAGCGCGCTCCTTGCCGCCTGTATGGCAGGCCGCAGTTGTACCGCCACAGTTTCTGGATCCAGTTCCAGCAGGTCTGAACGGGCGAGTTCAGCCAGCGCGACGTGCTGATCCCGCAGTTCCGTCTCGCACGGTTTCAGGCACGCAGACGAAGACACATTGCGCAATATTGTCGCAACTTCCGTGATGAACTTTTGAACCGATATCACGTGCCTTTTTGTTTCTTCCTTGCGCATGTTCAGTTCATGTTGCAGGTGTCCAAAGTCAGCGTGCGATGAATGCGCATCCCGCAGTTGCTTGACCGTCTCATGCTCGATCGTCAGGTTCTCCATCATGGCCGCAGCGGCGTCCCGTCGCTCCAGAACATTTTCGAACGCTTCGCCTGCCTCGTCCGAAGCGACCTTTGCCTGATTCGCGGCGTCCCGAGCCTTTTCGACCGCTGCGTCGTGAGCAAGAATCGTCCAGCTAGCCTCTCGCAGCCCGTGCTCGCGAGCTTTCTCAAGATGCTTGACGATTTCTTCGCCGGTCGTGATCTGCGAATCGATGCGCTCCACCACCTGCGTTAGCGCACGAAACGAGTCGGTTACCTCCCGAAAGCGCTTCACATTCGTGGGGCGAGTCTCTAACACCTCATCTCTGACAATCTGATCGACCGACTTGTCGAATCGCATCCTGAGCGCAAATCGGAAGGCGCGCTGGAAAGCTTCGTGATCGGGAACGCTTCCATCGCTGCGCAGCAGCGCGAGCGCCGCGCGAACGTATTGGCGCGACGTCTTGTAAATGACTTCGTCTTCGCTGGTTGCCTTCGCACGGCGCAGCAGGTCCGCACGGAAGGTTCTCCAATCCCGAGGACGTTCGACGCCTGACTCCTGGGAAAGATGGTCGGCGAGGCTCAGTTCGATTCCGGGCACGACATACAACCCTTGAATCTCATGCGACTCGCTGTCACCCGCCGCATACATACAAACGCCCATCGACGCGGAAGTCTGGGTTTCATCATCGCGCCAGATGAGCGTGATGTAGGTCGTGGCATTATCACGAGCCCGCTGCTCTGTGCCTTCACCGTATTGGCCAAGGCAATAGCCGTGAATGGAACGTGTCGATTTTTTGTCATCGGCCTGGGCGTTCAAAGCCATCAGTCGGGTCTGCGCGCCGAACATTGCAATCTGTACAGCATCGATGAACGAGCTCTTGCCACTACCGTTCGGGCCGAACACACCCGAAACCTCGTCGATAGTGATCGTTTCGGCCTCGAACAGAAAAAACTGTATCAAGTGAACGGCATGCAACTTCATCATGATTGAAAATCCTCACCGTCATCGCCGTCCTCTTCCCTGTCGCTATCAGGCTCTTCCTCGCGAAGTTGCTGCTGTACCTCGGTTCGTGTCCAGGACGTGAGCCTCGCGATGGCCGCTTCGCCCAGCACGACAACGATCGCCGGCCGGATAGCAATGCCTGAACGCACAGATCCCCCTTCAGAGTCCTGCAGCGTTTCTTCGTCCTCGATACGACGTACGATGCCCCAGCGGTTCAGGATCCGGATGGCGGCCTCAAACTCTCCCTTAGGTGGCAACTCCCGACCCGTCATCAACTGATACTTCTGCGCAAGTTCAACGAATCCGCATACGACTTCGCCCTCGTCCGTAAGATCCCCCTTTTGTGCCGACTCATCGTAGAGACCGCGCAGCACGAGAGCCAACAACGTCTGCGCCGTCGTCGCCGGTACGCTTTTGTCGTGACGCGGTATCGCGTAGGCATATCTCAGGTGTCGATTTACACCAAGATCGATACCTAGCCGGCTGAGCAGTTCTCTGAAATCGCGTTCATAGCGTTCGACGATTCCGTAAGCGGTGCGGCTGCTCTTGTCTGCGTGGTACAGCACCTGCTCCGCTACGATTCGGTAAGCCGCGTATTCGAAATCTGCTGCCTCGTACGTGCCGTCAGACGCGGCTATCGTCTCCCAGGTCTGCATTAGTTGTTCCTCTTTCTGATTGAGATGAGAAATGGCTTTCCACCCATATACTCGCCAGTCACCTCTTCGTCACCGCTGAATTCGGCCCGAAAACCTCGCGCCGTGAGCGAGGCGATTGTGTTGAGCTGCCGCGAAGCCGAGCTCATTGATAGTGCAACTGCGGAGATCGTCTGAAGAACGCGCGCATCCTTGATCGACTCCACGGTCAGTTCCGCACTTTCCACTGCATCTTCGTTTCCGAGATGACGGAGTACGTATTCAGCCAGTTCGGGTACCGTTACGGAGCGCGCAGCTCTCGCTTTGGCCATCAACTGCGCTCGTGCGATGTCAGCTGCGCTGGGTATCCGTTTGCGTAGCGCATCGGGCTGTTTGCGCTTGACATGCTGCCGTGGCTCGGCAAGGACGGCTGGACCCACAAGACGCCCCGGTGCGAAACCGGTCAAGTGTTCAGTTTCGCCACGCTCGACAATCTTATTGATTGCCGTCGCGATTGCTGCATCAAGCGGCCGGGACGACCGCAGGCGATAGTCCAGGAAAACGAGCGCACGTTTGTTGGCACGGCGAATTTCGTCATCGAGGCGATCGAGGTACTCGTCGATCATCGACAGTTCGTGTAGCCGCGCGATGTCCCGCTCGAACATCCGGAGCGCGCGCGCTTCATCACCGTTCGTTCGCCAACTCTGATACCAACTGATCAAGCGCCGCCGTTCGACATCATTGCCGTACAACTCATCAATCTGCGCGAGTATCCTGGCTCGATGGGCCAACGGATGGTCTTTCGTCCTCAATTGACGATAGTCCCCGATGAATACGGTCTCAATGTAATCGCTGAAGAAGAGTCGTACGTATTCGCGGGTGGTGACCTCGACACCCAGCCGGTCCATGAGATCACGGACGTTCGTGCCGGTATTCCGGACGTGTTCAAGCAGGTTTCTGGCGGTTTCGGCGGCTTCCATCAGAGTGTCGCCATTCGCGCCAGCAAGGACGGCCTGCAGGTTAAGCTCAACCGAACGGATTTTTCCGGCAACGAACACTGGCCCTGTTTCGGCATACGCAATAAGCTGCGAGAGAAAGTGGCTGACCGCCGGCGCCATGAACAACCGCCGTTCGAATCCCTGACGGTCGATTCGCAACCAACCGGCCTCAATCAGGATCTGCAAGATTATGTTCGCGCGCACGTTGATGGCGGTAGCGGGAGCTTCGTCAGCCTCGGACTCCCACTCGTCCATATCGGTGAGCGCATCCTCTATGTCCCTCGTGATGTCGCGTGACGCAAAGCCGTCACCGGGCGGCAGCGGCGCATCGGGGCCGAAACGCTTTCGGTGCAGATGGCATAGGAGAATCCAGTAACGATGTCGGTTCTGCGAAGCAAGCGGACCGAACAGCCGATCGGGAAGCCGCTGGAAAAGCATGGACGCCGCTGCGCCGCCCAGCAAGCCCGCGCCGGGATGTCCTAAGGAAATAGCCACGTGCGCACCTTCTGCGGATTCTTCGCAGCGCGTTGGGAATTAGGCGCCTGACGAATTGCTATATCAGGCGCAGTCGTTAAAGGTAGAACAGTATAGTAAATGCGTGAGTAGCGATTTTTCCGTTACCCGGAGGCGATAATATGCCCGCTGGATTGTTAGAAGCGCAAACGCCATGCTCGAAAATGTGTGCATACCGAGATCAGAAAACTTTGCGTTATCTCGATTGACGCCGGCTATTGCCGGCGTCAATCTGCTTTCTCGCCCTGACCCGGCGGAAGCACCGCCAGCTCCGATTCCTTTACACCATTCTGGCCGGCTTCGTCGTCGACCGGTTGCACCTTGCCGCAGTGTCACCCAGGATCCTTCCGTCCAGCACGACCGGGACCTTGATCGCCGAAGACTACTGGCGGTAGATCTGAAGCTCGACAAATTTTATCAAAATATTAAGTACATTTAGCTATCTTTATTATTTTTTACATCGAATTATTCGGACACGTAAGATGGTGATATTTTTGCCAGAAAAATCTGCGCAAGAACCTCGACGTTCCTGAGTATAAAAATCCGTAGCTCCGAATTACATGTATCTTTCCAAAGATAGAATGACTAGGATACCGAATCAAACATGAGTACTTTTTCTGGCAATTTATGAAACACCAGCAGGTTCGTCACCATGACTTTTTCGGCTCGTCTCATTTCGCTTCGCAACGAAAAATTCTTGTCGCAGCAAGGCATTGCTGATCTCACCGGCATCCACGTACAGCAGACCCGGCGATGTGAATCTGGATTTTGTGAACCTTCTTCAGGAGTGTTGCGCAAGCTCGCGAAAACATTCTCGATTTCGGCTGACTGGCCACTTTTTGATAAAGACGAACGCATACCCTCCGATGACCTCGCTCTTCAGAGCGAGGCCGTGAAGCAGTTCACGGACGATGAGCGCGCAGCGGTAAAAGAGGTAGTGGAAAGTCTCATCATCAGATACCGAGCACGACGACGCAACTCGGAACGGCGAGCGTCGCCGTCTTCGCGAAAAGTACGACAGGATGACTCCGGTCCCGCCGAAATGGGGAATATGCGACGCAGTAAATAGTGCAGGCTGAATGGGCGGCAACCCAGACGGCCCGCTGACCACAACCAGCTCATACAGGGAGTTGACCATGGGTAATATCCATCTTAAAACACGTCGCGCATGCGCTGAACCGTCGACAAACATTTCCGTTGAACTTGCTGAGCGTATGCTCAGCGTCGATCACAGGTACGGCAAGATCACCCTTTCTCTCGATCGCAACTACACAAACGCAGGCAGGCCTATGACCAGGGAACAGATCAGAGAACGTGGCGGCCTCAGCCTCGACTGAGCCAGTTCCACATACAACAAACCCGGCTCTCGCCGGGTTTGTCACTTTCGGGCAACTGCACTATCTATTGGAAATCAACATCCAGACGTTCGATCTTCCATGCGACCATTTTTCCATCCAAGTATCCAAACTCACTTTGGAGCACTTCATCTTCGAAGGTAATAGAACCCGCCTTAACCCTCCCCACATCCAGCCTTCCCTGAACCACATAAGAGAAGGAATTTTCAATCCGCTGCACAAGTGGCGCAGAAGCATCTGGGATCTCGCGCACATCATATTCACCGAAGACCATTGGCAGAAACTCAATCTCACACTCCGTTCCGATCGAATCCAGTGCGGGTGGCATGTTCGAGAAGCATATCAGTTCAAGCCCATTTACGAGCAGCGTTACTTCGCCCTCGATATCCTGACTGATGTCCGTTATAAATGCGGAATATGTCATCGTTTCGGCCAAATAGTTTTGTCAGCGGGATTGCCATTCAGCATCTTCCAGAAGCTCTTGCCGCTTTCCGTGTGAATGGTAGTGATAGCTCCATCTGTATTCGTACCGACAAAGCCAAACTTCGCAACACCTCTCGATGAATTGCTCATGAACTGGGCGTAACCGGTACGCAGCTCGCCAGCCGGTTTGTAGAAGTACTCAACCGGCACTCCATTTCTCATGATGTCCTGACCAACCTGCAAATACTCAGAAGCCGATGATGCACCGAATTCGACCCCGTGTTTTTCGAAGTGCCCAACAAGCTTCGCTTCACTCGAGAAACCAGCTGCTGCAGACACTCCAAACGATGGTTCCGCCACATATGACGTCACCCCCATCCGATAGTTTAGCTGGTCCATTCGGGCAGCGAAGGCCTGCCCCGTTCCCGATTCACCAATGGCTCTCACCCCTGTAGCAGTCGAGCGGGTCGCCCCCACAAGAAGGTTCTCACCGCCAATCGCAAGCGTTCCGGCATTGATGACGAGATCTTCCTTCGCCCGCTGCAACACCCCAGGGCTCACCATTTCGCCCGAGACAGGATTCAGGTTGTTCGGCGAGAACAGCGCCGCCGTATTGCCGATCACGCTCTCTACAACGTTGTAGCCGAAGCCCAGTATTGCGCCACCCGGCGTGCTCGCAACCGATGGATCCCTCAGCGCGTCCCGCAGGTTCCACGGCACCGCCCGCATTTCTCCATAGCTGTCCGGTACCTCGCGAGAACCAACCCCTGTCACCAGAACATTGAGTTCGCCCGGTCGCGGCGACGCATGCACGATGGCCGGATTGGTCGCCTCGATCTGCATGTCCGCGATACACTGCGCACGGGCCTGCTCGACGTTGAACGCAACACCGCCATACGCACTCGGGATGCCGCCTACATAACCGCCCGCGACGCCTGCGCCAGTACCCGATGCTGCCTGCCCCTGCAACGCGAAGTCCCAGTTCGCCATGTTCGCAAACTGTTCCCCTGCACCGACGTTATAGCTCGCCTGCGTGGTTTGCCGAACAAGGTCGTCGTAGTTGCCACCGACCCCGTACAGACTGCTCATGCTGCCGTTACTACCCACGGCGGTTTTCCCGTTGCTGGCTTCGGCCACCTGACTCACCACCATATTGCCAACCGTGCTCGCAACCGCGTCGGCCGTGATCGCCCCAACTCCACAAACAACAAACCCGGCTCTCGCCGGGTTTGTTGCTTTTATTCAACTCTCGGTCTTGGACATACCTGGTTGATACTTCGGATTTTTCACGAACTCGCCGGTAAGTTGACCATGCTCATCGACCTTCCACGCGCCAACAATACTCTCCGGAGGCACATAGTCCTCCGCCCCGAAGGTACCTTCAATCTTGTAAACCCAGCCATTCGGATGCTGCCGGGCGGCATCAATAACCTCAGCCGTAATTTCACCCACTGCGCTCTTCTCGTTCATCATCCCAAACTCCTTAACCATTGCTCATACGCCGCTCTTTGTTCTGCAACGCTAACAACGTCACCAGCCTCTGCGGGGGCGAGCGCGTCAACAAGATCTGACAGTTTCGCCTGCTGCCCCGCATGCAATACATAGACCTTGAATCCACCGCCCATCTGCCTCACCGCACGTGATGGATACGTATCTCTGCGGGCTGCGTTGCAAAGCAGTAGATATCCAGCCTCTTCTAATCGAAGACGTAGCTTGTTCAGCGCATCAAATAAATTTTGCCCAATGAACTGCTGCTCGCCAGCAAAGGGAAGACTCGCAGCCAGGGCTACTTCCTGCCCCTTGGCTATATAGTCGAGTCGACACGGCTGGCGGCTTCCATCACTCGCTGTGACATAGACAAGAATTTCAGACACGTGCCCTACCTTGTGTATCCCGGGTTCTTGACGAACGGACCGATGAACGTCACCGCAGCACTTGAGCGCGCGCCGGCCACAGCCTGCGCGCAGCAACAGGCCAGACGTCTCGCCTTTCCGTGGATGCTCGTCACCGATGCCCTGCTCGAACGCATCGGCTTCCTGCCCGGACAGCGCGTCATGTTCAGCGTCGACCACCGGCTCGGCCACATCACCATTTCCCTCGATCGCAATTACACCATCGCGGGCAAGCCCATGACTCAGAAACAAATCGGGCAGCGCAGCAGACTCCGCGCTGACTGAACCGGATCCTCCGATTGAACTGCAAAGGGCTGCTCTCGCAGCCCTTTTTCCTATGCCCGTCGCTTAAGCCAAGCTATGCCGACAAATACAATCGCCAGCAACGTACCTCGTACAAGCACATCCTTTAAATTGACGGCAGACACTAAACCATGGAAGGTTAGATGGCTCATACAACCGGGGGCGAACAGGCAGTTGACGCTTAGTCCAATCAACCAAGCAACAAAGACACCGGCAACACAGATTCCCCACGCACCGGAGAAAGCAATTAGCCATCTACTCATTTCTGGCCACTCCCATACGGGAATGAGGGAACAATTGGCCCAATCATTCCCTGGCCCAAGCCGCCAACAACCGATCCGCCGATCACTGGGGTCGTATTGGGCGCAAGCAGGTTCCAACCGCTAGCAGACCATGTTCCTGTCGTAGCCCAATTCGGAGTATTGATGGTTGGCTTCATTGCGGTATTGATCCATGACTCACCGAGTTTACCAATTCCGTAACCAACGCCGGACAGAAGACCACCATTAACTCCAGCCGCGACTATATTGTCGTCCTTGCCGTACACAATGTTATTGATAGCAGTGCCGGCAACGCCTCCAGCCGCATTTACGCCCATGTTCCATGCTAGCTTGCCGGACGAACCCAGAAAGCCCGTTACAAAGCCAACTGCAATGTCGACCGGATTGATCGTGCCTTGCTGGAAATATTCCAACCCACCAGTAATCGCAGCGCCGATTGTCCCCGTACCCACCGAGGACGCCCACATTCGCGAACCCAGCAAACCGCCAGAACTGAAGATCGGCGCCCCCCCGCCTATGACCTCGCTCGCGAGCAGCGCGCGACCGCCATTCACAAGCGCATTTATACCCGTATTGATTGGCGCTGCCGCGCCTAATGTAAAAACGGTCAACCCGGCTTCCAGAACGGACTGGGTTCCCTTCGCGACGGCCATCCCGTAGTTACCAGCATCCCAGTTCGCACGAGCGGCGTCCATACTGGTAGCCCCAACCATGTCGTGTGCAAATTGCTTGGTTGCGTTCCAGCCGTCGGCACCGTACTGTTTGGCCCGATCCCACGCGTACAGTAAGTTCTCAGAACTGCCGCTGTTATCGACCAATCCCACCGGGTGAGAATCAATCTGCGATGCTGCCAGTCCCGACGATGGACCAAATAACGCGGCTGCACCGCTGTACGGCGTCTGACTGTTGTCGGCGAGACCACCATACACACCGAACAGCGCAGCGTTACTGCTGTACGACGTCTCCGGTGCTACAAATCCGCTGCCAACACCACCGAGACCACCCGGCAGAATCTGACCAGTCACGCCATCAATCGCCTGCTGCGTACGCAGCTTCGTCGTGTCAGTCGCCGCAATGCGATCGACCACCATATTGCCGATGGTGCTTGCGATCGCATCCATCGTGATCGCCCCGATGTTGCGCCCAACGTTGCGGCCACTGCGCTCTTATTCATTTGATGAACGCACCAAGAATGAAGTCGGCCAGCCATACCTGATCGTTTCCACGATAAAAGGCAATGCCAGCCTCATAAGCCTGTGCGGCATTCACTTCCAGCAGGACAGGTGTCTTCGATTTACGGTGCCCCACCTGGGTAGCTGTGGCCTTGTCTACGGAGAGGTGGACATACTGGCGCGCCATTGGTCTCAGTCCATCCGCTTTGACCCGTTCAACCGTTGCCGGCGATGTGCCGTGATACAGGATAGTTGGCGGCTCGGCCGGCTGTTTTAGCAGTTTCCCGGGCACCGAATGGCCGTAGAGCGCGCGAATCTTGCCATCTCGCAATTCGTGCCGCTTCTTGTCCGAACACGAAATCATCTCAGCAAGGTCTGACTCCGTCAGTGGCGGCCACTCCGGCCTTTCTGCCCGTAGTGCCGACAGCAATTCGTCGACCGGCACCCAACCCTCGTCTTCAAGTTCAAGCTCATAGAGCCAAGGCTCATGACGAAGCGCGTGAGAAGCAAGTCGGCTGATCGCTCTAAAGTCCTTTCGATCAGTCATCGTATCCCTCCGACTCTTCTTGCGCGGCCAATAACCAAGCCTGGAACGATGGGTAGCTATCCCGCTCCTCCCAACCTGGTGCGCTGAAATCATGCACCACCTCTACAGACGGCGAAGACTTACTGTCCCAACAAGCAACATCATCACAATCCAGACGGCGTGCAAACGGCACCAGATCTCGATCAGGAAATCGCTTTTTTAATCCCTCATGCCTGACACGCAACCATTTCCCGTCCAGAATTTGCCACGCCCCGACGTCACGCAGACCCGACTGAAGAGCACACAGGAAGTCCTTCGGATACGAGAACCACGGCGGGATTTCTTCAGTACTAAGCAAATCAATATTCATCAGTATCTAGTTCCAGTGTAAGGCGAGCCGGATGGGTAAAGATTTCGGAACACCGAGCTTTGGTTGCTGATTCGATTCATTATCGCATCGCCATAGGTCTTCGGCACTTCACCATTACGGCCGACGAAGCGCGAAACATAATCCAGATCATTTGGCAGTGAGGCAGAGTAGTCAAATACCCGAGCCTGGATATTTACACCGGCGCGCTGCGCCGCCAAGATTCGCGTATTGTCGAGAGACGTAAGCTGGCCATCCGGCATTCGGACTACATCAATAAGCCTATCCGATTCAACGACGAAGCCATTTTTCTGCATACTTTCAATGAGCTTGGGAAGCGTCGCCCCCTGCTGTTTCACCGTCGTTTGTGTAAAACGTATCGTACTTGGGTCCAGTTCGACCAAGCCAAGTCCATTGCCCGGCGCTATGCCTCCGCCCTCAACCACCGGCAGCCGAAGCCCCGGCACCACGCGTCCAAGCATACCGTCAATCTGCGGCCCGAACATCGCAGCCCCGCGCTCCAGCAGGGGCCCAGCCGCGCCCTTCAATAGAGGCGCGCTCAGCGCAATCTCCCACGGTCGCGTCGGCAAGGATGATCCGGTGGCGTCGCCCCATGCACCGTAGCCTTCCGCCAGACCATGCAAACCGACTGCATCCAGCCCCTCGACCATAAAGGCATTGCCGCGCTGAGCTGTATCACGGACGTTTTCGAGCCATCCAATCGGTCGATCCGCCCACTTCGCCAGGCTCTTTGCGCCATCCAGGAATGACGAACTCGTATTCCCGTCGGTCCAGTTGCCCCCACGATGCCCAAGGTCAATGGCCAGCGCATCGTCCGACCAGTTATTCGGACCGCGGCCCAGGTCCAGACCCGCCGTATTCAGCCGCGCGGCCGCCGCTGCGTGCTCCGCACGCTGGGCGGCCAGCGACGTATTTGCCTGACCCGCAAACTGCGCGCCGAGTTGCTGCTTCAAGGCCTGATCCTGCGCACGAGAAGCCGCCAGCGCATCGTTGGCCATCTGACCAAACTGATCCTGCAGGCCGCCTACGAACGCCTGCTCCCGAAGGCCCGCCTGCAATGACAGGTTCCAGTTCGCCTGCTGTTCGAACTGTGTGCCTGCGTCGCCCCCGTACGCCTGCGCGGCCTGCCTGACCATATCGTCAACACTGCCAACCGGCCCGTACAGCGTACTGGTCGACGCAGTCGCGACGCGATCCACCACCATATTGCCGATGGTGCTGGCCACCGCATCCATGGTGATCGCCCCAACATTGCGCCCAAGACTCCCACCCCGAGCTAACGTACTCGCCGCGCCCGCCGCAACTCCCGACGCAACTCCACCCACCACCGGTATTTTACCCACCGCCGTCTGGCCAACACCATATCCCGCACCCGACGCAATTGCACCCGCCGCCACCCCCTTCCAGTCAAACCCATGCTGAAGCCCCGTAACAACACCCAGGCCCTGGGTCAACGCCGAACGCCCAGCCCCCATCACCGCTTGAGCACCGACCTGGCTACCCGTCTCACCCAGCCCGCTCATCGCCCCGGCCAGTGAATTGCCCATACCCGAAGCGGAGAACCCGCCCGACACCGCCCCACCCATCGCCCCCAGCGCCACATCCTTCAACTGCGGCCCATCCGGATTCCGCGAGCCCATCGCCGCACCCATCCCTCCGGCCGCCGCACCCGCACCCACCATCCCCATCGCCGTGACCGGCGCCAGCGCACCCATCGTCACCACCGAGGCCACCACCGCCACCACCACCTCAATGATCGACGACATCCCTCCGCAACCGCCCTGACTGCCGGCACCGCTGACCGAACCCCCTATTACCATCGGCGGCGGTGGCGCCTGCGGCACCGTCGGACGCGTATCGCCGATGGCCTTGCCTGCGTCGTATGGCTTGAATGTCGCATACGTGTTGTGGATGTTCTCCACCTTGTTCGGGATCGTCAGCACCATCCCTGCCACCAGCGTGTCCGCTCCCTTCAGACCGTTCGCGTCCGCGATCACGTACCAGAGTGTCGCGTCTCCGTAGTATGCCGCTGCCAGACTCTGGAACGTGTCGCCTCCGCGCACCGTGCACCGCCCTGGCGCCGCTGCCGGATACAGGCTGTTGATTGGCTGGTAGTTCTCGTCGAAATCCGCCGAGTTGGTCGGCACAAAGCGCTTCCACCGATCATCCCGATCTCCCGTGTTTACGGGCTGCGTGGCCATCTCTCGCGCATAGTCGATACGGTCCACACCGTCGTTGCCCACATTACCGACCCGATGACCACCGAAGTAGAAGTAGCTGTGCGATGCACGCGACGTGTTGTAGTTGCCCAGCTCATCACGCTGCAGTACCTGGCCATCCGCATCGGTCCAGTACGTGAACGTCCGGCTTGCGGACGCGTCGACCACCTTCCTGATGTGCCCGTTCACATCGTATTCGAAGTGCGAAAGGCCCGGTGCCCAGCTGGCTACCTGTTGGTTCGAAGCCTGGACCCGAACGTCGCTCTGTTTGGCGCTGTCCCACCACTCATAGCTGTACGTCGTGCGCAGCGTGGTCGCCTCACCGTAGCTCTGCGTGGCCGCGAGCGTGCCGTCGGCCAGATACTCGTAGCGTACCCCGGTGCCGTCCAGATTGTTGCGCTCATCGAGCAGCTGGTTGTCTCCATCCCACGTGCGCGTCTGGCTCTTTGTCTGCGTGCGCCCGGTGGCATCCCACTCCTCGTACTTCGTGACCCGGCCCGCCGTGTCGTTCGTGCGCCGTGCGCGCAGCACGTTGTCGATCTTCGTGTCGGTAAGCAGGCCGTTTGCGTCGTACGCGTAGTCTTCCTTGTGGCCATCGTACGCATACACCGCCTGGCGACGCTGGCCCGCCAGATCGTAGGCCACCTGCACCCCGTCTCCGCTGCTGCCCGCCACTACATACGCAGACGCGTCGTTAGCATTCGAGCCGCGCTGGCCATTCTTCAGCTGGCCCATCGTGACCGTGAAGCGGTTCATCGCGTCGTACGAATACCAATAGTCCTGGACCGCCTTCGCGCCCGTCAAACCATCGTTGTACGTGGACTTCATATGGATGCGGTTGCCCAGCGCGTCGTACTCGTACTGGATCGTGTAATGTGGGTCGACGATGAGTACCACACGATTCAGTTCATCGTACGTCACCCTCGACTGCTGGAACGCATACTGGCCGCCCTGCGCCGTGTAGCCCTCAAATGTTCGATTGCCGTTCCGGTCATACTCGTAGCGCGCGTCAGTGCGCATGGCTGTGTCCAGCATCCGGCTTACCAAGCCGTTCGCGTAGTATTCGAAGCTGACTCGCTGACCATTGCTCGACCACTGGCTCAACACCAGTCCCGCGTTATTGTACGTGTACAGAAACACCCGTCCGCCCAGGTCCGTGTGTTGCACCATGCGGCCGTAACCGTCGCTTTCGTCGACCAGCGTGCGGCCGTTCGCGTCACGAGTGGTCACCCGCCAGCCCATGGGTTTCATGTAGGCCTGCACCGTTTCGTATGTGTACGACGTGGTACGGCCCTGCGCGCTGGTCGTCCCGATCACCCGACCCTGATAGTCGTAATACGTCCGGTCCCGCAATCCCAGTGCATTGACGTGCGCGATCCTCTGGCCAAGGCCGTCGTACTCATACGTCTCCGAGCTGCGCTGGCCATTCGCCAGCACCGGTCGATCGATACGCGTGAGCTGCCCCATCCGGTCATACGTGTAGTCCGTACGCCGCCATGTGTTGCCGTCTACCTGTTCGATCTGCACCCGCTGGTTGCCGAACTCGTCGTAAGAGTATGTGTGCGTGCCGCCTTCGGCGTAGCCGTCCGCGCGTATGCCTTGCCATGTCTGCGCGATCGACGCTTGCGCCAGACCATAGTTCCAGGTCTGCGTGGCAAGGATGCCGTTCGCGTCACGCACGCCCACCGCATTGCCCGTGAGATCAAAGAAGTAACGCGTCTCCGGCGTAATTCTCGTCTGGAAGCCGTTCGCGAGCGTGATGGTCGTCAGCGGGTCTTTCTTGTCGATCAGATGCCCCAGCGTGTCATACGCGAGGCGAGTGAGATTGCCCAGGCCATCCGTTTCCGTATCGACCTCGCCAAAGGCATTGCGTGTCTGCTGACGATGAATGGTCAGAGCGAAGTTGCCCAGGCTGTCGATTTTCCACAGCAACTGACTCGCGCTCGCCGGATCCTGTGGCCTGAAGCTGCCTTCGACACGGGTCAGCAACCTGGCGCTATAGTTCGTGGGATTGTTGTCGTAGATGTCATAGAAGTACTCATACTCCAAATTCGGATCCAGCAGGCCGAACGCGTCCCAGTGCCACTGCGTGGTGCCGTCGCCGCGAGAGCGATACAGTGTCGACGTAGGTTGGTCCTCAAGAAATCCGGAGACCTGACGGAAGGCGTCGTTGCTGCCCTTCACCCGGTAGTTGAGATTCATGAAATTGGCGTTCGCGAGATTGCCAGGATCGAATGCCAACTGATACGACGTTTGAGTCGCGTGCAACGCCACCATGCCCTGTCCGCCGGGTCCAAGCGTAATCGTGCCGGTGCCTTCGTAGACAAGCCCACCATCGCGCCCGATAGCCTCGATCCTGACCGGCCACGCGTGACTTACGTTGAGTGAATTGCACCATTCGGCCGGTAACTCCTCCCATGGAATGATGCCGGGCGTAGGTACCCAGACTGACCGTGAAACCCACGCGCCGGATTGGCTCTGATAGTTGATGCGCAGGTAGGAAGTCGATTTAGGCAGATTCTCTATCGTGATCGACTTCGACTTATCGGCGCTCGTATAGCTCAGCGAAACATTCGAGCCGGACGCGAGATATGCGGTCCCCTCGACGAGGCACGAGTTACCCCCCACATCTGTCAACGTTACCAGCACATCATAGTCCGCCCGCGCGATTGCGCGCGTGTCCCAACGGAAACTTCCGGTCGAGCCGAGCGAGGTCAACTGTACGTTCGTATAGACGCCCGTCGAACCCTTCGGTCGATATTGCAGAGCCGCGGCTTGGGCGATAAGACCACCCGCTGTTCGTAAGCTGTAGAAATCGACGCCGCCCTGCTGCAAGACAATCGTCCCGATCTGGCTGGCATTAAGCGTGCTTCCGTTTACAGCGAGGGGTTTTGCCGAGGCGTTGCCGGGTACATCCAGGAGGAACGAATCGCGCCGCATCACGGTGCCTGTCGCGCTGGTAGCGACGAACAGCATCTCGTACTTGCCGTTGGCCATCCATGAAAGATCGGCCCCGTATGATCCGCCGTCCGGCCACTGGGAAACCGTGATCGGTATGGCGGCCGAGGTCGCACCCCATGGGCGGTAATACAGCGCGGTAGTGGCCGCTTCTGTCAGATTGCCTGTAGCAAGCTGTAACCAACCGGACTTGTCAAGCGGAGCGCTTTGTTTAATTGACTCCAACTGTGTGTACGGGGCCGTGTTACGCGACACGGCTACCGTGTCCTGCACGGTCGTGACAAGAACCTCCTGACCGGTACTCTTTTTTCGGATATGGACTGTTGTTGTGTACGTGACCGTGCCATCTCTCCCGGCAATCGTCTCAAGCTGAAACCGGACCCTACTCGCATCGACGTACGCGGGGTTATCTGTCGAATTGGCTTCCGCAAGCCTGCCTGACGAGGCAGCAGGTGACAGACTATTGTCCATCGCGACGGCCAACACATTGACATTGCTTGCCACGTAGTCGAACGTGACATAAGCGTCGTATTCCCCGTATAGCGCAAAGAGTTCGCTACTTGGCAGCGAGATGCTGGCTAATCCGGGAGAGCCGAGCCCGCCATAAGGCGCCCGCGAATTCACTTCCAGCTCGACAAAGGACGTAACCTGCGCAGTCCCGACGAGGCGCGGACTTCCACTACTGACCGGGGGCACCGGATCGCCGGATGCCGACAATCCAGCAATCAACCCACCGCCAATGAATACCGGTACGTCGCCGCTTTGCAGCGCCAACCCGATGCGAGTGCCCTCGAAGCCCATCACACTGCTTGAGCCTGTCATGTCGGGCTGGATGATGTCAATGACTTGATTGCGCTTGTCATAGACGGTAAATGTCTGCGCGATCTGCTTGCTTGAGTAGATCTGATCGATCGTCAGCGACCGCATATCGAGAGTCTGCGACTCCATCTGCAATGTCGCGTTGCCATTCGCGTCATATACATAGGCGTGCGCGATGCCGCGATCGAAGTTGCTTTTAACGGCACGCCCAGCCTTGTCATAATCGGCGTAGTACGCGAGCGTATTGATCGAATAGAAACCCCCAGCGTAGACGCCTTGCGCGACGATCTCCCCATACGCGTTATATACGGTACGCGTTGTCGGGGAGTTTTCCCAGACTGGCTGGCCGCTCCTGTCCACGTTCCCCGTCTGGTTGGACGCGCTCCAGCGTTCGAACTGCCGATTGGCGGCGTCGTAACTTATATAATTCGCTTCCTGATATGTGCGGCCGTCTGCGTCCCCGCGCGTGTAGTTTACGAGCGTCATATTGCCAGCGCTGTCGTACGCGAATGTGGTGGTGACATTATTCGCATTCGTCTTGCTGGCAAGGCGGCCGCCCGTTCCATACACGTAAGCCGTCACCAGGTCATTCTGGGCGATGCCCGAAGCACTGCGCTGGGTTTCGCGCAGCAGGTTGTTCAGACCGTCGTATTCGTAGCTCGTGCTGGCGCGCACGGTTCGGCCCAGATAGTCGGCGAAAGAAGGCAACAACTCGCCTGTCTTCCGGCCAACGAGATCGTAGCTCCAGTTGTACTGGCTTCCGTTGGCATCGATGCGCTGCAGCAGGTGCCCTTCACCGTCATAACTGTAATGGTTGACCGCAGAACCTTGGCGTTCGATCAGACGGCCATTGCCATCCACTGTGGCGTAAAAGACATTCAAACGGGAGTCGCTGGTCATGCGACCGTTGCGGTCCCACGTGAACTGCGTGATGCGGTCGTCCGCACCGACTGGCCAGGCGGCGACGAGCGTTGCGGCCTGGGCCTTCGGATCAAACGCGCCCGCCGACCGTTGTGCGAAGCACCGCTCCTCGGTAACATTGCCCATCGCATCGTATTTCCACGCGGTGGCATACCCTTCGGCGTCTATCTGCAGGATTCGTCTGCCAAGCCGATCGTAATAGCAGTATGTTTTGTTGTCGTAGCCATCCACCGTGACGATGGGCTGACCTGATGCGTCGTATTCCGTGCGCGTAACCAGATCCCTAAGGTCGTATTCCCATGCACCCGTGGTGGGATTCTGGCGCCCAGTGTTCACGCCAGGAATACGCGTTTCCACAAGCCGGTTGTTTGCGTCATACGCATAGCGCGTTTCACGGACATTCGTCACCACGGCGGCCGAAGGCGGTGTAGAGCCGAAGGTCGCGGAAACCATGTCGCCATACACTCTCTGGACCATCAGGTTTCCAGCGCCATCGTAGGCCCACATGGAAAGCGTACCGGCCGCGCTCACCTCAGCGCTCTTGTGATCGGCTGGATCGTAGTACCAGGACGTCGTATTCCCGTTCGCGTCGGTGTGCCGTACCAGGTTTCCCCGTGCATCGTACTCGAAGCTTTCGACAGGCTGCACGGTCGCCCAGCCGTTAGAACCCGAAGTGCCATTCGTGTAGACGGTCAGCACATCGCCGGTCTTTTTTATCAGCCGGTCGAGCGCGTCAAACTGGAACTGAGTGAGTCGCTGCTCCTTCAGCCCCACCGCCTCGATCGTTCTGATACGGTTGCCCCGCGAATCGTATTCGAAGCGGTTGACAACGGCTGCGCCTGCCGACGTCACGGGTAGCGTTTCGGATAGCAGTAGTCCGCGTCGGTCGTAGGTGTACGAGTAAGTGCCGCCCACCCGGTTCACGTGACTCGTGCAATTGCCCCACCCGTCATATATCCACGACTCGCTATAACCCTCCGCGTCTACAGATTTGATCAGGCGGTCCAGCCGATCATACTGCATTGTCGTCACCGCATCCTTGGCCGGATTCGCTGGCGGCGTAATACGTGCTGGATCAGTGTACTCATCCAGCGATCCGACGTAGGCATTAGCATATTGGGTGATCTTGACCGGCTTGCCGGATGGGCTGTATTCGGTTCGCGTCACGCCGCCCATTGGGTCGACGTACGATACGTTGCGATTCCCTTGGTCGAAATAGAAATAACCGGCGTTACCGTTGGCATCCGTCACCTTGACCGCGTTGCCGAAGGCGTCGTAGGTGGTCGTCTTGGCATAGCCAAGCGGATCCGCCGTTTGCAGCAGCTCGCCCCGGGAGTTATACGTGTATGTCGTGGTGTATGCGGCGCTGAGCGCCCGACGCTGATCCGCTGTTAGTCCGGAGGCCGTCAGGCCATCACCGTTTGGAGCTGTAAAACCCCGCGCCTTGCGCTCGGCGAACGCCCACGCCGAGTCACCTTCGGCGGCTTCGACGCCCCGCGGATCCGTTTGCGCCACAAGTCGGCCCATACCGTCGTAGCGATAACGTGACGTCGCCGCGACCGCCGTGCCGTAAGCACGCGTCTGCTCGGTCATGCGGCCCGCCGCATCGAATACTGCCCGTGTCACACTCTGTCCCGCCGTACCGTCGGCGATGCTGGTCAGTACTGCCCGTCCCAAAGCATCCAGTTCATAGCGGGTGACGATGCCTCCCGCGTTAACGGTATTGATCAATCGACCCGCCGTGTCATAACCATAATTGCTGGTCACAGCTGCGAGAGAGTCCCACGTCGGCAAGATCCCAGCCATTTGCCTCTGCGTATAGCTGCGGCTTGACTCGTAGGCCGCGACATAGCGCCGTGTTGTCGACAAACGGCCTGCAGCATCGTAACGGTTTTCCGTCACGAAACCTTCGGGGTCGATCGTGTACACCGACCGTCCCGCCATGTCGTAGATCCAGTTTGTCGTGCGGTCACTCTTATCCTGTATGCCGGGCGACGCGAGCCACCGCTGAAGCGCCGCATCGTCCGGCACTTCAGACGCGCTATACGCGGTCTTGTACTCCGTCCGACTCGTCAGATTGCCACCAGCATCGTAGCGGTTGCTGGTCACAAAGCCGGCCGCGTCGATGCTGGCCGTTAGCCGGTTGCCAGCGTCGTAGACTATTCGCGTCGTGCGGTCAGCGGTATGGGGAAGCAACACGAGGGCAGTCGCGACCATGGACACCGACGGATTGCTGCTGATATTGATGGGAGCAGCGTAGGACGTGGCTGAAACCACATTCCCATTGCTGTCATAGGTCTGTTCGGTAACCAGGTTCAATGCGTCGATGACGTATCGGACGCGCCCATCCGCATCGTAGACATAGCGCGTGGTCTGGTCACGCAGCGGTTGCACTGGCAACCGGCTGACGATGGCTGCTTCCGAGGCCGTGCCTAGATTCGGCAGCGTCTCGCTGAACGCCGTCCGCGCAACCAGTCTGCCGGCAGCGTCATAAACGTACTTGACCACCGCGCCCGTGGGCCCCACCGACCAGGTCTGACGCCCCTCTGCGTCGTACAAGTAGCGCGTCACGCCGTTTGCCGCATCTGTCACCGAAATCACATTGCCACTGGCGTCATAGGCATAACGCGTGGTCAGCCTCAACCCGTCTGGATCGACGGTCGTGCTCGTCAGACGTCCCGCCTTGTCATATACATTCTGCGTGACGCGCGGGTTAGTGCTGCCCGAGCCCTCGGTCAAGCTCACCACATTTCCCACGCCGTCGTAACTGAATGTCGTACGCAGATTCAGCCCGGCGGGATCGGTAGTTACCGAAATCTGATGTCCGCTAAGGTCGTATTGAATTTCCGTGAGGACACCGGAAGGATCGACGGTTTTCACAAGATGACCGCGGCCGTCGTAGGCGTAGATTGTGGTCAGGTTCAGGCCATCTGGATCGACCGTACGTGTCAGGACGCGGCCGGCAGCGTCATAGGAGTAGGCGGTATGCGTGCCGCGCGCGTCGACCGTATCGATCAACTGATCCCCGTGATCGTAAGTTTGCCTGATCACGGCACCGGTGGCGTCGGTCGTACTGATCAGGTTGCCGTCCCGGTCATACGCGTAACGCGTCGTGTTGCCCCTTCCGTCTTTCAGGGTAAGCATTTGTCCAGACTCGTTATATGACGAACTGGTTGTGATGCCCTCGGCGGTGGTGACCATGACCTCGCGGTTGAATGGAGAATAAGCGTAGCTCGTCTTATTGCCGTTTGCATCGGTGTGCGTGAGCACGTTGGCGAATGCGTCGTACGTCATCACGGAGCGTGCGCCTGTGCCGTCCGTGAGCACCACGACATTGCCATTGCGATCGTAGTCCTGGCGTCGCAGCACGCCATTTGCATCGACCGATTCGGTGAGACGTCCAAAGGCGTCGTATACCGCTCGCGTAATCAGATTCAGACCGCCCGCGTCGATCGTCCGGCGAATCGCATGGCCGAGTTTGTCGTACTCGGTTGTGTTGCGGACCTGGGTGGTCCCGGAAATATCCTGCGTGGTCGATACCTCTTCGCCGAATGCGTTGTACACAAACTGGGTTTTCATCCCCGAAGCATCGGTTGTTTGCGTGAGCGCACCTGTCGCACTGTAACTGAACGAGGTACGCGATGCCCGACCATCGTTGCCAAGTGCAGCAAACTGCGCCTTCAGGCTGTCGGTGAGCAGGCCGCCGCTCAGGGTAGCCAACAACGCCGGAGCAACCCGCGTGGCATAAACGACTGTCTGCGCCACGTCGCCAAAGGCGTCGTACTGCGATTCGACCATCTCACCTAGTGGATTGATCACCTGCGTGAGCCGCCCAGCATTGTCGTAGTAATAAAGCGTGCGGTTGCCATTGGCGTCGGTCATCGACGCGCGATGGCCGGCAGCATCGTACGTGTACTGCACGCTCCACGCTTTCCAGACTGCGTCGATCTGCGTCTGGATCGGACTCTTGCCGAGCGCCGCCAAGGCCTGGCTGCCCTCCCCCGATAGCTGGCCCGTCAGGCGCCCCTGTGCGTCATAACGATAAGAGGTCGTGCCATTGCCGATAGTCTTCGTTGTGACACGCCCCTGATCGTCATAGGAAAATTGGGTAGTCGCATTGCCGCTGGTAGACCAGGTCGTACGTTCAAGCAGGCGCCCCATGGCGTCGTAGACGTAGCTGGTCCGCTCCAGCTGCCCCGGCGAGTTTGCCCAGCTGAGTGCTGTCTGCGCGGAATCAAGCGTGAAGCTCAGCCCCGTCAGCGTGGGGCTACCACTCACTTGAGCGGTTCGGCCGGCTTCATCCGCAGTGGCGATCGGACGCGCGCCGAAGGTGGCGTCCTTGATCGACACCTGCGCGCTCAGGGAACTACGGAATTCGATGGTGTGGTTTGTCACTGGCACCACGTTTGACGCGATCAGACTATACGTGGCGTAGGCCGTCGAGCCAATCAGGATCGAGCCTGCCTTGACGCCGTCAATCCACACTTCAAGCATCGTCCCGACACCGCCGGCCGACCCCGCCTTCGCCTGAAACGTAATGGGCACCTGCTGTGGCGCGCGCAACAGCGCTGCATCGATCTTCCGCCCACGCTCGCGCAACGACACATTGCCGTACGCGTCGTATTGGTAGGTAGTCAGATACCCTTCTCCGTCGATTTCCGCGCGCAGCATTCCCCGAGCGTCGTAGAGATAGCTCTGACGAACGTCCTGCGAACTCGACACCGGCGTTGCCTGTGCGATTGTGCCCCAATCGGGCAGCGCCCCACTGGTGGGCGTGGCGTAGCGAATCGTCTCCACTCGCTGTCCGGCCGCGTCATAGCGGTATTCGGTCAGATAACCCTGCGGGTCAAGCTCTCCGCGCAGCAGTCCATCGTGATCGTAGAAGTAGCGCGTTGTGCGATCGTTGACGTCATCCTTCACGAGACTATTGGTCCCGGAAGCGGCATTGATATCGATGCGATTTGCGTAAACAGTCTTCGATACAACCCGACCCGTGCCGTCATATGTGTAGCGGGTGACCGTTCCGTCTGCGCCGACGGTCTCACTGATCAGGTTATTGTTCAAGTATCCGACGGAAGACTTGCGATCGCCCGCTGTGGCGCGCGGCCGTAAACCAGCGTTGTCGAGTGTAAGCGCTGCGTTACCTATCTTTTCAACGGGACGTCCGTTGGCATCGAGCAGTTGGGCAAGCTGCTCCGCGCCCAGCCTCGTTGCATAAGTTATCGTATATTTCTGGAGATTGTACGGAGCGGTATAGACGTACTCCGAGAGTGTTCCATCCGGGCCGATCTCAGCCACGCATTTGCCGATGCCGTTGTACAGGTAGTGTGTCTTCTGCCCGTTGGCATCCGTCACCATCCGCAATCGGCCACTAGAATCGTAATAGCTCTGGGTACGGGACAGGATCTGGCCCGCTGCAACATCCGCTACGGCGATCAGTTCCCCTGCGCCGTTGTACGTAGACGTCCGGGTAAGCCCGTTATTGAAAGTAACGGAAACCGTATGGCGGGTGTCGTCGTACTGGTAAAGTGTCTGCGTGCTGTCGAACCGGATTGCGCTCAATAGGCGCCCGAGACCGTCGTAAGTGAATTGCTCGACGCTCTCCTTTCCGGGCTCCCCGACATATCGCTGCAGCAGTCGACCGAACGCGTCATACACATAACGTATCTGGGTGAGATCCCCAGTGCCAGCCAGCGCATTCCCAGTGCCATCGGCGAGGAGCTTGCCGTAGCGGGTCACGGAAGCAACGTTGCCACGGAAGTCATACGCCGTATCGATCCGTACAGCCTGACTCGGGTCGGCCAGTCCGGCTCGCCAAGTGTTCATCGTCGCTTCGCTCAGGCTGGCATCGTCCTCGAGCCGGCTAACGTCATACATGACTCCGCTGTACTCGATCTCCGATATCTGCTGTCCCGCCGCGTTATAACGAAATTCCGTTACACGCCCCTCGCCGCTGACAACAAAGCGCAGGTGCCCCGCCGCATCGTAGGCTCGCCTTGTCGTAATTGTTTCCCAGACCCCTGACCACCCCGACTCGATGGTCTCCGTCAACAATTCATTATTGGAGCCGTAGGTACATACGACGTTGCTGCTCTTCTCTTGCCGAAAGACCAGGTTGCCGGCCGCATCGTAGGAAAAGTACACAGTGTGACCGTCGCCAGTCTGAATTACGGAAATGTTGCCGTTCGCATCGTAACCGAACGATTGCGACTCGTACGGGTTACTCGACTTGATAGATTGCAACTGGCCCGTCTGCGAATAGGTCAGTACCTGTTGATATCCCAACGGATCGGTCACTGTCGTCTGACCGCTGCTGTAGGTGAGTTTCGTCACTCGTAGCGCGCCCGCATCACCGGTCTGGGAGATAGTCGACACACGATAGTCCGCCCCAACAAGCTGATACGTGAAGGCCACCTTCGACCCGTCCGACTGCGAAACCGACGCTATCCGGGTGCTGGTACCATCGTAGGTGTACGTTGTCGTGAATACGCGGCCGTCCGAGATACTGTTGTCCTCCGGACTCAGGTCGACAATGACCTGTGATAGGCGTCCTTGGGCGTCATACGCGTAGAGCACCGTGGTGGCGCTCACTATCTGGTTGCCTGTGTCGCGATAAACCGTGCGCAATGCGCTCAGCTGATCCGTACCGTTGTAGTCCAGATAAGTGACATCGCCGCTTGCGGTCAGGACGTTGGAAAGCAGTCCTTTTGCGTTATACCTGTAGCTGACCGTGTTGCCATCGCGGTCACGGCTCGCCGTCAGTCGCCCACCGTGGCCAGCGTCATACACCTCTGTCAACTGATTGCCGCCGTCGTGCCAGCTCCACGTACTCGCTGAAGAGTCAAACGATAAGGTGGCACGCGCCCCGGTTGTGCTCACTTGAGAGAATCCAAGCCCCGTAGATGCACTGGCTCCGACGCCCGCCATTGCCACGTATAGCTTGCGTTGCGCATCGTACAAATACGTGATCGCCGACCCATCCCAGTCCGTACGTGTCACCGTACTGCCGGCCGCATTCAACGTCCCTGTCAACCCATCCACCGTGCGCATTCCACCTGGGCGCCAGTTGTCGCCCACTATCTTTCCCTGGCTGTTATACGCGCGATAAATCTCGCTGTTGACGCCCTGCCCGAGCAGCAACTCGTCGCGATCCTGGATCATCAGGTTACCGGTCGCCGCGTTGACATAGATCTGCTCGCCCGTCTGTCCGAACGCGGCGTTACCAATCCGCCCGCGTTCACCCAGCCCAAGCGCCGACGACGACTGCAGGCCCAAACCGTTTCCAGTGACGATCGCTACCATCTTGATTCCTCGTGGTTCTGTCCGTTATGTGCGTTGCGCGCCCAGCATTTCACGCGCGTCCCGAACAAGTTATCCACGTCTGTTTCGGATTCGTTTAGCGATGTTGACCATTCTTTACACTTATCCGACAACTCCTACATTTCTATCGGATTCCTACACATATAGAGTCGTCAATGTGAATAACCGATGTTCTTGTCGAATGGCCAGGTGTACTGTTATGCTAAAAAAAGCACAGCATCTGTGCACCTCCTCGGCCGCATCATTCCCGCACTCCCGATCGAGATCGACTCAGAGAACCTGCCGCTTCATGAATTCCCATCACGAACGCACCGAAGCGACTTCCTCCGCTCACCTTGACCGGCTGATGGACTTTCTGCGCGCGGACCCGCACAACGTATCGCTGCTGGGCGCCGCCGCGACTGCTGCCTACGACGCACAGTGTTTCGACGTTTGCGACGAACTGCTGAAGCGCCACAATGCGGCGACGGGATCGTTGCCACCCGCGTTGCTCAATCTCGAAGGCCTGTCGGCTATGTCGCAAAGCAACTTCGAGGTGGCACTAGCCGCGTTCGAGCAATTGCTTTCGCGTGAGAACGACCCCGCCGTGCGATACAACGCGGCGTACGCTGCGGCAATGCTAGGTCGGTTCGAGCACGCGATCGGCCTGCTCGACAGCCGCGTCATTGCGGCTATACCGCAAGCAACCGCATTAAAGATCCGCGCGCTGCATCACCTCGGTCATCTGCAGGAAGTCATCGCGCTCGCCGAGGCACATCTGAACAATCCGGAAACCGGTGCTGAAATCACCGGCCTGCTCGCGACCGCCCTGCTCGATGCAGGCGACATCGAAGGCGCTCGCCGCTACGCCGCCATGGCCCGCGAGAATGCCGACAGCTTGACCGTTCGCGGCATGCTGACGCTCGACGAAGCGAACAACGCAGACGCCATGGCGCTGTTCAGCGAGGCGCTCCAAACACGTCCCGACAACGTGCGCGCGCTCCTTGGCCTCGGTCTTGCGCTGCTCGCGCAGGAACGGTTCGCGGAGGCTGCCGCGCAGATGGACGCCGCCGCCGCCGCTTTCAAGACGCACGCTGGCTCGTGGATCGCCGCAGGCTGGGCACATTTTCTGAACGGCGACCGGATCCGTGCGCGTACCCGCTTCGAAGAAGCGGGCCGTGTCGATCGAGGCTTCGCGGAAGCGCCGGGCAGTCTCGCCGTAGTCGATTTCGCCGAGGGCAAGCTGGCTGACGCCAGGCGACATTCCGTCGCTGCGCTGCGACTGGACCGCGCGTGTCTATCGGCTGCGTTAGCCCAAAGCCTGCTCAGCAACGCGGATGGCGAAACAGACGTTGCTGCCGCCATTCGGGACGCGGCTCTAAACCGCCCACTCGATGCAAGTGGCAAAACCATCGCGCAGGCCCTCGCTCGCCGCGCCGCGAAGATGTCCTGAACCTACGGCGTCAACCTGCCGCGGGCCGCTGCAGCGAACCATTCGCTACACCCCGATTGCATGATCCAGATCTAACATCAAACAATCATGACAATTTACTTAATCCGCATACCTTACAATTAACAATCCTATCGTTTTTCAAAAAAAGCGAGAGACCGTCATAAATCATAGGCCGATATTGGGCGAAAAATGTCAGCAGACCAAGCTCTACAGATGATGTCTCAACTGTTCTGGAACAGTCTGCTGATAGCCGGTCCCATTCTGGCCGCTACGCTGGTCGTCGGGTTGCTCGTCAGTGTTTTTCAGGTGGTCACCCAGCTGCAGGAAATGAGTCTGAGCTACGTGCCCAAACTGGCGGTCGCCGTCATCGTCACCGTCGTGCTCGCCCCGTGGATGCTGGCTCGTCTTACCGGCTTCGCCACGTCTCTGTTCAACAATATTCCGAACCTCGGCTGATCAGATGCAAGTCGAAGTCGGGGTTGGCTGGGCGATGTCCGTCATGCTGCTGTCGCTACGTATTGGCCCAGTGTTTGTGCTGGCGCCGCCGTTTTCTCAAACCCAAACCCCGTTGCGGGTTCGGGTCTGTCTTGTCATGGCACTTTCGGCGTGCCTCGCACAACCCATCCCCGCGAGTGTCTATCAGGACGATGGCGCCCTGATGCTTTCCACTGCCTCCGAACTCCTGCTCGGGCTGATGGTTGCGTTCGCTTTTCAGGCCGCGTTCGCCGCGTTGTCATTTGCCGGCCGTGTGCTCGACGTGCAGGCGGGTTACGGCCTGGCGATGGTGATCGATCCCGGCTCGCGTAGCCAGGCACCCATGTTCGGCACGATCCTGGTTCTGGTCGCCGGCTTGATCTTCTTTGCCGCCAACGGTCAAGACGATCTGCTGCGCTTCCTCGCTACGTTAGTCCACGTAGTGCCCGTCGGGCAAGCGCATCTGCTCGACCGCCCGCAGGCATTTATCGGCTACTTCGGCATGGTCATGGGAATGGGCCTGACTGCCGTCGCAGCAACGATCATCACACTCTTCCTGCTCGATCTGGCAATCGCTTTCATGTCTCGCGCCCTACCGCAAATGAATGCCCTGATGCTCGGGCTGCAGGTCAAGACGATTGTAACCCTCGGGGTCATGGCACTCTCCGTAGGCCTCATCGCACCGGCCACGCTGCGGCTCATGAGCGCAGCGCTGGAATTCATCCCATCCCAACTCTAGCCCATGGCCGATACGGAACAGAACAAATCGGAACAGGCGAGCGGCTACAAACTCGCCCAGGCCCGCAAGAAAGGCATGGTGCCGCGCAGCCAGGAATTGGGGATGGCCGTGAGCCTGCTCGGTTGTGCCGGCTATCTAGCGATCTGGGGCGACGAACTGGCGTCGCGCTTTGCTTCGCTCAATGCGCAGGCCCTCGGCGAGGCGGGAATGCTTGCGGTTGGCGGCCACGCACTGCTGATGCGCATGGGTGCGTTGATGTCCCAGGTTGCCCGTCTGGTTGCGCCGTTGATCGGCATCATCACCGCAAGCGCGCTGGCGTCGGCAGTGCTGCAAACGGGCTTCCTGTTCGCTCCGGATGCCTTAAAGGCCGATTTCACCAAGCTCAACCCGGTCCAAGGGTTCAAACGCGTGTTTTCCATGCAGACGCTGGTCGAATCCGCCAAGGCATGCTTCAAGATGCTGGTGTACAGCGTGATCGTTTATTTCACGATCGCCAAGGTCGCGGTCACCGCTGCGCACGCTCCGCTTCTGCCCGACGCCCTCGCCCGTGAATTGTCGGCAAGCGGATTGCATCTGGTTTTCCTGCTTCTGGCAGCGGCCGTGCTGTTTGCTGTTATCGACCAGGCCATCGTGCGGCGTGCGTTCGCCAAGAAAATGCGCATGAGCCGTCATGAGCAAAAGCAGGAGGTCAAGCAGCGCGAAGGCGATCCACGCATCAAGCAGCGCCGCAGGCAGTTGCAGCGGGAATTGCTGCAGCGCTCGCGCAGCATGCGGGCCGTACGCGGCGCCGACGTGGTGGTCACCAACCCCACGCACTACGCAGTGGGTCTGAAATACGACCCGGCGCACATGTCCGCGCCAACGGTAATCGCCAAAGGCGCAGGCGACTTCGCGTTGCGTCTGCGGAAACTGGCATTTATCTACGGTGTGCCAGTCATCGAAGTGCCACCGTTTGCGCGCGAACTGTATTTCAAGGCGCCGCTCGAGCGGGAAGTGCCGGGCAACCTGTATAGCCGAACGGCTGCTGTCTATTTGCAGATTCGTCGCGCGCCGTCGCAAGCGAGGCCTGCATGACGCTTCAGTCACGCCTGCGCAATCACTCGGATCTGGCGCTGGTCTTCACGGTGGTCGTCATCCTGTTGCTCCTGTTCACGCCGATTCCGGCCGCGGCACTGGATCTTTTTATCATCATCAACTTTGCGTTTGCGTTCACGATCCTGCTGTTGACGTTCTATGTGTCGCGTCCGGTCGAGTTCTCAACGTTCCCGTCCCTGCTGCTGATCGCGACGCTGTTCCGGCTGTCGCTAAATATCGCCGCCACCCGCCTGATTCTGTCCGGCGCGGACGCCGGTCAGGTCATTGGCGCAATCGGTGAATTCGTCGTTCAGGGGAATTTCGTCATCGGGCTAATCGTCTTCTTCATTCTGATCGTGGTGCAATACGTGGTCGTGACCACGGGGGCTCAACGGGTCTCGGAAGTGGCGGCCCGCTTCGTGCTCGATGCAATGCCGGGTCAGCAGATGAGTATCGATGCCGACCTCAACATGGGTCTCATCGACCAGGAGGAAGCGAAGCGCAGGCGCAAGGCGCTTGAGAAAGAGGCCGGCTTTTATGGTTCGATGGACGGCGCAAGCAAGTTCGTCAAGGGCGATGCGATTGCCGGCATCATCATCATGCTGATCGACATTCTCGGCGGCTGGGCGGTCGGGGTTGCGCAAATGGGCATGCCGCTCGGGCAAGCATTGCAGACGTTCACCCTGCTGACCATCGGTGACGGTATCGTGACCCAGGTACCGGCACTGATCATTTCCGTTGCGACCGGGATCATCGTCACGCGCTCGTCGGCAGACGGCGAGCTGAGTCATGAGGTGCTTCGGCAACTGATCCAGTTCCCGAAGATCCAGCTGCTGGTGATGGTTGCGCTCGCCGCCCTGCTCGCGCTACCCGGCATGCCCAAATGGCCCGCGCTGATCCTGGCGGCGCTGGCTCTTGGTTCATGGCTGCTGGCACGGCGCAAGCTGGCGGCAGCAACCGGCACCGACGCAGGCGAAGCGCCCTACGTGGCGGCACAAGGTGCGGTTGAACTTCAGCAAGCATTGCCGGCGGTTGAGGTCTCCTTCGGGCCGGCGCTTACCCGGGCATGGATACCGCTGCAAAGCGTTCTGGCCGAACGCATCGCAACGTTTCGCAAGCAATACGCCGCGGAAATGGGCCTTAACGTTCCGCCGGTCGTCTTCCGCGACGGGTCGCTGCTTGGGGCGAACGACTACCGCATTCTGCTGTTCGGCGACCGTTTTGGGCACGCAACGCTCTATCCCGAGAAGACCCTCGCCATTCACTCATCGGATCACGGCGGCAAGCTTGCCGGTATCGCCACCAGAGATCCGGCGTTCGGACTGCCTGCGGTCTGGATCGATTCCGCGCAATTGACTCAGGCAAAGACGCTCGGCTACACCGCCGTCGATCCGTTGACCGTTCTCATCACGCATGTGACAGAGGTCATCAAGGCCAACGCGCCGGCATTGCTGTCGCGCACAGAGGTCGTGGCGATGTTGGAGGGCGTGCGAAGCCGTGCACCAGGACTCGTCGAGGAACTGGTGCCCAACGTGCTCGCCCTGAGCGACGTTCAACACGTGTTGCAGAACCTGCTCAACGAGCAGGTCTCGATCCGCAATCTCGATCTCATCGTCGAGGTGCTCGCCGATACCGGACGCCACGAGAAAGACCCCGCCAGTTTGAGCGACCGGGTGCGTCAACGTCTCGGCCACGGCATTTGCCAGCAACTCCAGGGGGATCACGAGGCGCTCGCCGTGCTGACCCTCGATCCCTCGCTCGAAGCGGCCATCGTGCAGAACCTGCAAGGCGCGGATGGCGCCGGCACGTTCGTGCTCGATCCACGGCTCGCGGAGCGTTTCCTCGCGCGACTTGGCGGACAAGTCGACGCAATGATGCGACAGAACGTGATGCCCGTGCTGCTGTGCCGCCCGGAAATCCGACGTCATCTCAAGACATTTACGCGCCGGGTCGCGCCGCGCCTCGCCGTGTTGTCGATGAACGAGGTGCCGCACTCCGTCAACCTCAGATCGTTCGCCATGGTAAGCGTCGAAGCGGCGCCCAGCCAGACGACGTCACACGGCATTGCCGCGCAGGCCGCCTAAACAAGGAAAGCAGACTAAACATGGACAACCTGATGACCCTCGCGACCGATCTGATCTCGCTCGAGACAAGGCGCGTCGAGACAGCCGGACAAAATATCGCGAACGTTGCCACGCCTGGCTACAAACGGCAAATCGCGTTCGACGATGTGCTTGCAGCAGGATCTGCAACAGGCGGCTCCGCTGTCGCGAATGCGCTGCCCCCCACTGGCATCGCTACCGATTTCGCTGCCGGTAAGCTGATCCATACCGGCAACCCGCTCGACCTCTCTATCAATGGTCAGGGATTCTTCGAGGTCGCTACCTCGAGCGGTCTCGCTTACACCCGCCTCGGCTCATTCCAGCGCGACGCCGACGGCCGCCTTGTGACCGGCAAGGGCGCGGCGTTACAGGCGATGGGGGGCGGCGACGTGGTGGTGCGTTCGAACAACTGGCATGTCGAACGCGACGGCACACTCGTCGATGACGGCAACCCATCCGTGGTGATTCGCGTCGCGACTTTCCCGGATCCGTCCCGGCTCACACGTGGAGACGATGGCTTGTTCCACGCGAACGGAGCACAAGCCGTTGACGTCGACCCGCCGCAACTGGTGCAAGGCTTTGTCGAATCGTCGAACGTCTCGGTCGGCAACGACATGATGCAGATGATGGAAGCGATGCGGCGCATCGAATCGGGGCAGAAGCTCGTGCATGCGTATGACGACATGATCGGAACGGTTCTACAGAGGTTGGGAGATATCCAGGCATGAACAACGTTTTCTATATCGGCGCGACGGGTCTAAACGCGCAGCAGAGCGCGGTTGACATCACCGCCAACAACATTGCAAACATGAATACGCCCGCATTCAAGCGCGGAGTCGTGTCGTTTTCGGAATTGCTGACCTCGGCGGCGGCGCCGCTGAATCGCGCTACCGCGAGTGGCGTCGTCAATTCGCCTGCTGGTGTCGCAGCCGACTCGTCACTGCACGTGTTCACTGCCGGCGAGTTGCGCACGACCGGGAACCCGCTGGACCTGGCGATTCACGGCGACGGCTTTATCGAGCTGGCGTCCGATTCCGGGCAAACCACCCTTTGGCGCGGCGGCGTCCTTCATGTCGGCGCCGACGGCTACCTTGCTGCACCGAACGGCGCACCGTTGAAGGCAATGATTTCGGTGCCCCACGACGCAGCCGGCATCACGATCTCGCCAACCGGACAGGTGCAGGCGACGATCCCGAATCAGGCCGAACCGCTCAATATCGGCGAGCTGGAACTGGTGATGCCCGCAGACACGCGGGCGCTGCAATCAGCCGGGGATGGGGTCTACAAGATTCAGGACGAAAGTCTTGTCGTCTCGCGCGCCAAGCCTGGCGAAGACAACGCCGGTACCTTAGCGCAAGGCTTTAGCGAAGCATCCAATGTGTCCCTGTCCGACGAACTCATCAGTCTGATGTTGTACCAGCGCGCTTATGCGTCGAATGCACGGTTGGTTCAGGTCGGAGATGAGTTGATGGCACTGGCGAACGGATTGAAGCGTTAGAGATCTGCTGAACACATGCAACCTGAACTCCAGCCGGGCACACGGCGCCTGACCGGTCTCGTACGCTCAACGCAACGCTGCGCCGCATCTTCCGTCGTTGCCCTCGGTGCACTCTGCTGCGCCGTTACGCACGCCCATGCAGTCGATCTCTTCAAGAGCGACACCTATCAGTCGCTCACGGCGGACCGACGTGCCTCGAAACCCGGCGATATCGTCACAGTCCTGGTGTACGAGAACTCGACGGCGAGCAACACTGCCGACACCTCGACCAAAACCAACGTCGGTCTGCAAGGCAACGTCTCCACCATGTTTGCCGGCAACAACGCCGCGCAAGTCGGTCTCGGCGATAACTATGGTGGCCGCGGGCAAATCCAGCGCACCGGCCGCCTGCTCGCCCAGATCAGTGCGCGCGTGACCGAAAGCGAGCCGAACGGCGATCTGATCGTCGCCGGTAGCCAGGCAATCGACGTCAACGGGGAGAAAACGCAAATCCATCTGCAAGGCCGGGTGCGCCCCGTCGATATCACCGCCAACAACACCGTTCAATCGAACCGACTTGCGGACGCGAAGATCGACTATGTCGGCGAGGGCTTTATCACCGACCGTTCCAAACCCGGACTGATTCCCCGTCTCTTCGCATGGCTAGGATTATGGTAAAGCGGCTCATCACCCGGTCCCTTTGTTGCACGTTGCTGTTTGGCTGGCTCGGTATCGGCCAGGCGGCCACCGGCGAAGTGCGCCTGAAAGACCTCGGAACGTTTCTCGGCTGGCGCGACAACATGCTGGTCGGCTACGGCATCGTCTCCGGCCTCGCAGGCTCGGGCGACACGCCGCGCAACCAGGCTACCCGCCAGGCGATAACGAACATGATGTCCCAGTTCGACCTCAACCTGACACAGGATCAGCTGCAGAGCCGCAATGTCGCGATGGTGATGATTACCGCCTCGTTGCCGCCCTCGGCAAACGTCGGCCAGAAGATCGATGTGAACGTCACCTCCATGGGCGACGCGCGTAGTCTTGGCGGCGGCACGCTGATCATGACGCCACTGCGTGGCCCCGACCGCAAGGTCTACGCGCTGGCGCAGGGACCCGTAACCGTTGGCGGCTATCGCTATGACGCGAACGGCAACCTGCGCCAGAAAAATCATCCGACAGTGGGCATCGTGCCGGATGGCGGCGTGGTTGAAGTCGCTGTGCGCGCCGATCTCGTCACCGAGGATGGCTACCTGAATTTCGTCCTCAAACACGCGGACGCGACAACGGCAGAACGCATCGCTCAGCGGATCAACCAGACGATGGGAGGCGGGAGCGCACGTTCCGTCGATGCCGATACCGTCCAGATACGTGCTCCGGGGGAGTCGCGCAGCCTCAATCAATACGTCGCAAGTATCGAAACGCTGAGCGTCGTGCCCGACCAGGATTCACGCGTCGTCATCAACGAGCGTACCGGCACCGTGGTCGCCGGTGGCGACACCCGCATTTCGCCGATCACGATCTCGCACGGTGACATTCGTGTCACCGTTGCGACCCAGTATTCGGTGTCACAGCCGGACCTGATCGGTGTTACGGGTCCCGGTGTACGCAGTCTCGTGGTCGGCAATAGCGAAATGTCGGTCGATGAAACGGGTCAGACGGTCGCCGCGTCCTATCCCCACGGCTCGGTCGGCGAACTGGTTCAGGCACTATCGAAAAGCCGGGTCAGTACACGCGACGTCATTGCGATCCTTGAAGCCATCAAGGCGGCCGGGGCACTACACGCCGACATCATCGTTCAATAAATCATCAGGAAAACAAGCTCATGACCGCAAACCTTGTGGCTGCCATCGCCGGCAAGGCACTCGACGGGCTGTTCGTTCGTCAAGCCGTTACCGCCAACAATGTAGCCAACGCCGCTTCGGAGAATTTCACGCCGCTTCGGGTGTCGTTTGAAGATGCGCTGAGAGAAGCCGCAGCACAACGGAGCGGCGACACGCCAGACGCGGTGCTGGCTCGCGTGGCCGATGTCCGGCCGGGTGTCGATGCACCACTGCCCATCGGTTCCAATACGGTCAAGCTGGATCAGGAGATTGCAACCGCCTCCGAAACCTCGGCACGCTATGCCATGCTCATCGGCATGCTCGACCGCTCGCTGCAGTTCGAGCAACTCGCAGTCAAGGGAGGCTAAACGCATGAGCAGCAGCATCTTCGCCATCGCCCGTTCAGGTCTCGATGTCGAGCGCCAACGCATGGAAGTGATCGCGCAGAATCTCGCCAATGCCAGTACCACGCGTACCGCATCCGGAACGCCCTACCAACCTGTGCGACTTATTTCCGGCCCGCAAATGGCGCCGACTTTCGCCGCGCAGCTGCAAGCGACGGACCACCCCGGTAGCGCCGCCTCGACCGCTCCATTCGCGCTAAACGGAGTTCAGGCCTACGGTATCGAACAAGTCGATTCACCTGCGCGCCTGGTGTACGACCCCGCTCATCCCCATGCCGACACCAAAGGCTTCGTTGCCTATCCGGGCGTCGATCACGCGGGAGAAATGGCCTTGATGGTCCAGACGCTGAGGGTCTACGAGTCCGACGTAGTGATGTTCAATTCAGCCCGCTCGATGTACATGCGGGCGCTCGACCTGGGAAGCCACTCATGACCGTTGCCGAAATCACCGCGACGCAATCGGCGTTCCTTGCGCCGACCTGGCAATCAAGCGTTGCCCAGCAATCGCATGAAAGCTTCGGCGACATGCTCATATCCGGCGCGCAGCAGGTTGACCGCTCGGTTACTGCGGCCGATAACGCTGTCGTGGACTTTTCGCTCGGCAAGGATATGCCGCCGCATCAGGTCATGATGGCATTGGAGGAAGCTCGAATGTCGCTGCAGTTTGCATTACAGGTTCGCTCACGGCTGGTAGAGGGCTATCAGGAACTCATGCGGATGCAACTCTAGAATGGAATCCGGAATGTCGAGCTTGACTTCGTACTTCACTGAAGGCCCCCGTCGCCGGCAGTTCACGCTCGCCGGGGTGCTGGCGCTGCTGCTGGTCGCCATTTTGCTGGCCGCGTACCTCGTACTGCGGCCGCACTATCAGGTACTGTTCAGTGACCTCCGGCCGCAGGATGCGTCGACCCTCATCGCGGCGCTTGAAAAGCAGAAGGTCCCCTACCGGATCGACGAGAAGTCGTCCGCGATTCTGGTTCCTGAAGGCGACACACGTGCAATGCGCCTCAAACTCATGAGCGGTGACCTACGGTTGCAAGGTGCAGTCGGGTTCGAACTGTTCAACAACTCGGATCTGGGCCTGACCGACTTCGCCCAGAAAGTGAACTATCAGCGCGCGTTACAGGGCGAGTTGGCGCGCACGATCATGACACTCGACGACATCGATCTCGCGCGCGTCCATTTGACCTTACCCGAATCGTCGATCTTCCATCGCGATGCGGCCCGCCCCAAGGCATCGGTCGCGCTCTTCATGCGCGAGGGTCACGTGCCTGCGCCCGATACCGTGCGCGGGATTCAACGACTCGTGGCGGCCACCGTGCCTGAGTTATCGCCGACCGACGTCATCGTGGTCGACCAGAAAGGCGACCTCGCGAATGCCAGAGGCAACGATCTCGACGATCCCAAATTCACCTTGAAAGCGGCGCTCGAACGCCATTACGAACAGAAGATCCTGGCCCAGCTCGCCCCGCTCATCGGCTCCAGCCACGCGTCGGTCAGCGTCGACGCAACACTCAACTTCGATCAGGCACGAACCACAAGGGAGTCGGACCTCACCCAACCCGTCCCGGACCCCGAAAACCGGCTGCCCGCTGTGGCGGCTTCGCTGCCAGGCTCCTCTGGCCGGCAGGCGATCCCTGCCGGGTTGCCGCCGTTGCCGTCGCCAACCGCTGCGGACGGAACCCGAACCGATCGCAAACTCGAACAGACCGTCTCGGAGCCAGGCTCGCTCCGGCGGCTGTCGGTGGGTATTGTGCTCGACCACCCCTTGCCGCGGGAAGACCTGACGCGCGTCCACGCGGTAGTCGCCGCCTCGATCGGCCTCGATCTAACGCGAGGCGATGTGCTGTCGATTTTTGTGGGAAGTCCAGTTGCAGCGCAAGGTGTCGCGGAAGCATCCCTTGGAGAAACCCCACAAGCCGGCGGCGCAAGCAGCGCAGAAGCCGTTACGTCATCGCAAGCGGGCGAGCCAGGTGCAGCCGGCGGCCGCCATCTGGACGCGCTGACTCCCGATGCGCTGGCGGGCGCACGCGCCAAAGCGAACATTGGGATGTGGCCGCCAGGCCAACCCGCCACGATGGTATTCGCCATTTTGCTGGTCGGCTTCGTGGCTGCTTTGCTTTTCCGGCTTTCGCGTCGAAAGTCCGCTGCTCGCGTGGGCGCGTTGAGCCAGCAACAGCGCGAGGAGTATGTCGTGCGTTTGCGCCAGTTGCTTGCGCAGCAAGGAGGTGAACAATGAGCGCCGTCGGGCAACAAGCCAACGTATGGCACCTACGCCGCGCGGTCGCCGACCTGAGCCGTTGCTCGATCGAGGACATCGAGGCGATCTGGGCCGCTCTTTCTGCCAGCGAGCGTGAGAAACTGCGACCGCTGCTCGCCAAAACACCGTATCTGAGCGAAACCCGTCTGGATTCGCTCCAGGTCGCTGGCAAAGTCAGCAACGAGGCCGTCGCAAGCGATTACGCGGTGTCAGAGGTGGCAGCGGGGTTGGCACGCGTGGGCGCTGCTCTGCCGAACGAACTCATGAGCCGGCTTCTGTGCTGCTTCGACGCCCAAACCCGCGAAGCGGTAGTCAAGGCAATGCCCGCCGACCGGCAGGCGTTTCTCACATCTGCTGCGACGCGCGCCTATGGTATGACCGAAGGCGCGCGAGCCGCGTTGCGGAAATCCGCATTTACAGCGATCGAGCAAACGGAGCCGTCCGAACCGCTGGCTGCCCCGATGTCCGCGCCGTTTGGCCACAAGATCCGGCGTTGGTTGGGGCGGCAGGCATGAGCCGACTATTGAGAGCTGGCGACATCACTGTCAGCGTCGTCCGCAAGGCCCTCGAAGAACGAACCCCGGCCGAAGTCGACCCCGACTGTATGGACTCGCACCTCGGCGGTCATCGCGAAACGTCTGCCAGCGGCTCGGAACGAGAAGGCCTCGAACGCCGGGTTGCCGAACTCGAACAAGCCGCAATCGAACAGATGCGCGAGTTCGAAGCTCTGGAGCAGGCCGCCTATCAACGTGGCATGGACGACGGTATCAGGTGCGGAGCGGCCAACGTCAAACGTGACCATGATGAGCAGCTCAATGTGCTGCGCGCCGGCGTCACGGAAGCATTGGACGTGTTCCGTCAGCGATTGACTGCCGTCGAAACACTGGCGCTCGATCTGACTCACGTCGCACTTGAAAAGATTTTCGGTAATACGAGCATGCACGCTGAACTCGTCATTCAGACAGCACGACATCACCTCGGACAGCTATCGGGCAACTCTGCGATTGGCGTGCGGGTATCCGCGGCCGATTTTGCCGACGCCGAACGCTTGCAGGTGACTTTCGGCCTCGTCCCAGAGGCGCAGCATCCTGCGCTTTCGGTTCGCGCCGATCCTCACCTGTCCTCGGGCACATGCCTGATCGACCTGACACTGGGGCGACTGGACGTCAGCTTGCCGCAACAGAAAGCAAAGGTGGTCGATGCATTAGAGAAACTGCGAGCGGACAGCTGACATGCGACAGGATCATCCCTACGTTACAACCATGCGCGGCGTCGATCCCACCCTGAGGCTCGGAACCGTCACACGCGTGATGCCGACGTTCGTTGAAGCGGATGGTCCCGGCATCCCGCTCGGCTCGCTATGCACCCTCGGTATTCCAGGTTCTCAGCAGGGATTCGCCGAGGTCGTCAAGGTCGAACGGGGGCGCGTAACGCTAGTGCCGTATACGCCAGTATCGTCTCTTTGCGTTGGCGACACAGTGACCGCGACGCAGGTCGGCGCCACGATGCCAATCGGACCAGCCTATCTTGGACGCGTCATCGATTCGCTCGGGCGGCCGCTCGATGAAGCGCCGCCGATTCTTGCCCATGAAGCATCCTGGCCACTCGCGGGGGTCAGCACACCGCCCCTTGGCCGTCTTTCACCTTCAGTCCCACTCAACACGGGGATTCGGGTCATCGACAGCCTGCTCACGTTGGGTGTCGGTCAGCGTGTTGGCATTTTTGCTGGCAGTGGAGTCGGCAAGACGACGCTGCTCAGCAGCCTCGCAAGCCATGTCGAAACGGATGTCTGCGTCCTGTGTCTGGTCGGCGAACGCGGTCGCGAAGCCGAGGACTTCTGGCATCGCTCGCTGTCTGCAGATGCGCGCGCCCGCTCGATCATGGTCGTGGCCACGTCCGACCAGCCCGCCGTGATGCGCGCCCGCAGCGTACTGGTCGCGCTGTCGCTTGCAGAGTATTTCCGCTCCCGCGGCTCGCATGTGCTTCTCCTCATCGACTCGGTGACCCGCTACGCGCTCGCTCTGCGTGAAATAGGACTCGCGGCGGGCGAGCCGCCGACTGTACGCGCCTACACGCCCAGCGTGTTCGCCGCGCTACCCAAAATCGTTGAACGATGCGGTGCGCTTAAAGGCGGCGGTGCTATTACCGCGTTGATGACGGTGCTCACCGAGACGGATGAGGTTGACGATCCCATGGCGGAAACGATGCGCGCGCTGCTCGATGGACACATCGTACTTAGCCGCGAGCTGGCCGAACAAGGTCATTTTCCCGCCGTTCAGGTACAGCGTAGCGTCAGTCGGGTGCTGCGGGACGTCACGCTGCCCGAAGAGCGGCGGCTTGCCGCGGACGTAGTTGCGCAACTGGCGCTCTACGATAGCTCGCGCACGCTGATCGAAACCGGCCTTTATATCGCCGGCAGCAACCCCGCGCTCGACCGCGCGTTGCGACTGCGCCCCACATTGATCGACTTTCTGCGCCAGGACACGAAAGAAGCGTTCGCGCGTAAGCCGGCTCTCGAGAAACTGGCCAGATTGCTCAAGGAAACGCGATGAGCAAGCGGAGGCAGCTCAATACAGCAAAGATAGTCGTCGAAGTTCGCCGTCTCCAGCTCGAACAGGCGCGCGCGGAAGTTCAACGCCGCACGCAGGTGCTTGAGCACGCGCAGGCCCGCGAGCAGCAAGCATTCACCCATCTCAATGCCGCGCTAGACGGATGGCGCGAGACCCTGTGTACCGCAGACGGCCTTTCGCCAGTGCTGGCGTGGAACGGGGCGGGCGCCGTCGCGTCGGCACGTACCGTGCATCTGCGGACGCAGCAGGACACCGAGGATGCAACGGCGCACATCTTTGAGAAGCGCACCGCGATGCTGAGTTGCGAGCGCCGGGCTGGCGAGGCAAAAGATCGCCTCAAGCAGGCGCGGCGCCGCTTCGCGCGTGACCTTGAGGAGCGCCAAGCTAGCAGCATCGAAGATAGATATCTGTCGGATGGAGATCGCTCGTGAATATCAGCACCTCTCGCACATGCGTGGAAACGCCTGCAAAAGCAAACTCGTCGTCCCCGGCGAAGAACCACGACTGCAACCCGTTCCAGCAGGTGCTACGCGTGATGGAGAAGACCATGTGGACCGGTGCGGAAGCGGGAAGTAGCACGGGACACACGTCGCTGCGCGCCGCGTCACCTCTTCGTAACCTTGTCGGAGGTCACGCACACACCCCGACCTCGTCCGCGGACAGCGCGCCTGCATGTGGCGACACGACGCCCCCATGCACGACGCTCGCTGTTCACGAGCGTCAACCTTTCCTTGATAAGGTATCCAAGGTTTCCGAACGGTCGGACCTCGCAGGCAGACCGGCGCAGCAAGAGCCGGCCCCGGCGGGATCTGAATGGCTCGCACTGTACGCGCGAGTTGCATGCGCACAGGCAACCCCATCCGACGTGACGCGTCAGACCAAGACAGTAGACGCTGCTCCCGCGCCGGAGTGCACTCGTATCGGCCCTTCGCCACCCACCTCTGTTACCGATAGCGCGGCCCCCTACCGGCTAAACGTGAGCGTCGAAGCGGGCTGCATTGCGATTGCCGCTCGCATCGATCATGCGAGCGCCGTTGATGTCGATACCCTGAAGCAAAAGGCCTTCGCGGAAGCACGTCGGCACGGCGCACGCGAGGTTCGGCTTGTGATCAATGGCATCGAACAAACCCCGATTTATTTCCCAGGAACGCCCTATGGCCATTAGCCCAGTCAGTTCGACCAGCGATGTCAACAACCGCATCGACTCGATGGGTCTCGATATGCAGTCGCTGTTGCAGATCATTCTGACCCAGCTTACCTATCAGGATCCGCTAAAGCCGGTTGACAACTTCGAATTCGTCTCGCAACTCGCCCAGTTCACCTCGCTCGAGCAAACGCGTCAGATGACCGACAAGATCGACAATCTGCTATCGGTCCAGTCGGCAACCCAAACTTTGGGGCTGCTCGGCCGCAATGTCGACGTGCAGACCGACACCGCGCTGCTGAGCGGAGTCGTCAAAAGCGTGTCGTTCAAGGATTTGCAACCGCAACTGACCGTCGAGACCGACAGCGGTCAGTTCCTCACAAACGCAACCATTTCGCAGATCGTTTCGGTCCGCTGAAGGAGAGTGCATATGCTGGAAAGCATTTATATCGGCATGAGTGGGTTGACCGCCTACTCGAAAGGGCTGCAAACCATCAGCAACAACGTCGCCAACCTGAACACGGCGGGGTTCAAGACCTCGACGCCGCGTTTCGCCGACCTGTACTACGGACAGCAGTTCCAGCAAGGAGCATCCGGATCCGGCAACGCGGGCCAGTTCGGCAGCGGCGTCGAGTACGCCTATTCGTCTCTGAACTTTGCGCAAGGCGATCTGCGCGCGAGCAACGGTCAACTTGACCTTGCCATTCAAGGCAACGGCTTTCTATCGTTGCTGGATGGATCAACGACCCGATATGCCCGCACCGGACAGTTCGCGATCGGCAACGATGGCTTTATCGAAGACAAATCGACCGGACTCAAACTGGCGGCCTTGACCTCCTCGGGCAGCCTCGGCCCCATTTCGATGACGGGCAAGCAGATCAGCCCCCCGCAGGCGACCCAGACCGTTGAGTTCAGCGACAACCTCTCGCCTGCTTCTACGAATTTCTCTATACCGAACGTGAACGTCTATGACGCAAACGGCGGCAAACACACGCTGACAGTCGCGTTCACACCGGATTCGGACATCATGCCCGGCCGCTGGAAGGTCACGGTCACCGACGAAAACAATTTGCCGGTTCAGGAAAGCACGCTGCAGTTCAACGGCGGAATTCCAGAACCTGGACGGGACAAGATCGATGTCACGCTGAAGCCAGTCGATGCCCCAGCGCTAACTTTCACGCTCGATTTTTCTTCGGGTGTGACAGCTTTTTCGGCGGGCAGTTCGTCAACGATGCGTGTCTCGAAGAGCGATGGCTACGCGACCGGTACCCTCTCGTCGATGAACATCGATGCAGACGGTCAACTCGTCCTGGCGTATTCGAACGGTCAGAGTGACACCGTCGGCACAGTTGCGCTCGCAAGTTTCAAGAATCCTCAACAACTCGTCCAGATAGGCAACGGCTTTTTTGACGCATCGCACACCGCGCCGCCGGACTACGGCGCGAGCAGCAGTGGAGCAATCGGACAATTGATGGCAGGCGCGACTGAAGCCTCCAACGTCGATCTGTCGAGCGAGTTTGGTCAACTCATCCTGATACAGCGTGGATTTCAGGCATCGTCGCAAGTGGTCACCGCCGCCAACGAAATGATCATGCAGCTATTCCAGATGCGAGGCCAAGGGTGAGCGTGGTACCGATTCGCTGGCGTCCGCTCGGCCCGCGCGATCTCGACGCGGGCCGAGCCCGCCTCATGGAGGCAATTGGGCCATGGCAGGAACAATGGTTTGCACATCCGTTCGTGCGCGTCGAATCTGTCTCGCTGATCAAGCCGGCGGACGGATTTGTTGTGCCTGCCACAGCATCGACCTGGAAATGTGGCACCGACGTGTGGTTGTGCGCGTCCGCCCGTTCAGCCTCAGACATCGTCAACGGCGCGCTTGATCTGCCGAAGTCGTTTACCCCCGTGGGAGAGCCCGCAATTGGCGTGTTGGCCGATTTCCAGGCGAAGCTCATCGATTCGCTGTTCGCAGTCATTCGCGACGCACTAATGCTTCCTGTGACGGAGGATTTCGCGCCCGTTTCTGTGCGGGACGCGGTCATACCGCTTTGCGTTCCCCGCGGTGCCGCGCACTTTCGCGTCGTGACGAATGACGGTGAAGACCTGCTGTCGATCATTTGTGGCGCTGAAACCCTGTGGCGCTGGCTGCCGGTCGCGGTCAATGCCAGGCCGGCGACGCCGCAACAATTGGAGAGTCGCGCCGTAGCGATAGAAAGCAGCCGGCTTCGCATCGCTGCCACGCTCGGACAGTGCGAGCTGACCGCCGCGCAGCTCGCCACGCTTGCTGTCGGCGACGTGATCGCTCTGGATCACCCGATTGGCGACGCTGTGCCTCTCATCCTCACCAGCCGCGATTGCACACGATCGACTTTGATTGCGATGGGCAAGCCGGGGCAACGCGCCGGCAAATTTTCGATTCAACTTACCTCGATCCCGGAGGCCGACAATTTATGAAATCAAATGCTTCACCCATTAAACCGCTAGTAATGCGGGTCGACCTGCCAGAACAACGACCAGCCCACGAGGACAAGGACGCCGCGCGCCCGATGCTTGAGCTGCTTGACGACGTCAAGGTAAAAGTCGACATCCATCTCGGATGCGCTGAGCTGACCGTCAAGGACTTGATGGGACTGCGTGTAGGCTCGGTGATCGAGCTCGATCGACATCTGGGCGATACGATCGATGTCCTGCTCAACGCACGCATGATCGCTCAGGCCGAAATCGTCGCCGTCGGCGAGCAATTCGGCATTCGCATCACAAATATCCCCGGCAAGCAATGAGCACACCTGTCCACGCTTCCTGGCTTCAGGACGCCTCTTTGGGCGCAAGCGCAGCGTCCAGCGGACTGACGGCATCGTTGGGCTCAGGTTCCGCATGGGCCGGTATCGACCTCGTTCGCACCGTTTTCGCTCTGGCTCTGTGTCTCACGTTAGGTGTCGGCGCGATTCTCCTGATTCGACGCGGTCAAGGCGCCGCGCGGAAACCGCTGCCTGGGGCAGGTGCCCGCTGCATACATGTCGTCGATTCCGCGCGTCTGAATCCACGCGTCACACTCCATCTGGTCGAGTATGGAAACCGCACTGTGCTTCTCGCCGTGGACGCAAACGACATTAAGCTGCTTGACTCACATGAGAATGCCGTCCCGGAGCCACGCGCATGACCGCTGGCAAAGTGACCGCGTTTCTGCGCGCCTTTATCGTCGCATGGGCACTGGGTTGGGTTACGTTTCACGTCGTACCCGCAACGGCGGGCACATTCTCGGGTAACGATGCCGTGACGCTGTCATTGGCGTCACCCGCGCACGATCTGGCGAAGGATAGCAAAGGCGTATCCGAAACCGTCCGGATCGCGACGCTTCTGACCGTATTGAGCGTGGCTCCCGCGTTGATCGTCTCGATGACGGCGTTCATCAGAATCGCAATCGTTCTCTCCATCATCCGGCACGCCTTCGGCATGCCGGAGACGCCTCCCACCCCTGTGCTCATTAGCCTCGCGCTATTTCTCACCGTGTTCGCTATGCTGCCGACATTGCAGACAATCAATCAGGACGCACTTCAGCCTTTCATGCACGGTCAGATTGAACTCGCGCCGGCACTCGAGCGCTGCACGGCGCCGATCCGCGACTTCATGCTGCGCCAGGTACGCGAGGACGAATTGAAGCTGATGTATGAGCTCTCGCGCCAGCCGTTGCCGCAAACGCCTGCCGAAGTGAGTTTGCTTCAACTCACGCCGGCGTTCATTCTGAACGAGTTGCGCGTTGCATTCCAGATTGGGTTCGTCGTGCTGTTGCCATTTCTGCTCATCGATCTGGTCGTTTCCAGCGTATTGCTTTCGCTTGGCATGCTGATGGTTCCGCCGGCAACGATCTCGCTTCCGTTAAAAGTGCTGATGTTTGTTCTGGTGGATGGTTGGGGGCTGGTGTTGCGAGGCGTACTGGGAAGCTTCAAATGAGCGTGCCGGCGCATACCGGTGCACCCATGAGCGAAGATAGCAATCGAACCGGCCTACAGGCAGTTGAACATGTCTTGTGGACCCGGTTCGGAGTCGAGTCCACGGCGTCGGCGCGCGAGGCCGTGTTTGTGCACTACCTGCCTTACGGCCGGGCGATCGCCGCCCAGCTCTACGCCGGCCGGCACCGTGACGACGTCGAATTCAAGGACTTCCTGCAGTTGGCCTGCATTGGCTTGCTGGAGTCGATTGACCGGTTTGAACCCGAACGCGGTATCCCGTTTCAGACGTTCTGCACGCCGCGGCTCAAAGGCGCTGTGCTGAGCGGAATTACCAGATTGACCGATGGTCAGGAGCAGGTGTCGTTGCAACGACGCGTGCGTCGTGAGCGGCTTACCTCGCTTGACGACGATCAGTCATGTGATACGTTTCAAACCCTTGCGACGATCGCGGTCGGGCTGGCAATCGGCTTTCTTCTCGATGACACCGGGCTGTTCGAGGAAACTACCGCAAAGCCGACTCCATATGGCAACGCCTATCAGACGATTGCATTGCGACAGACCAAGGAACGGCTCCATGGGGCGGTCGAGCAGCTTCCTGAGCGGAACCAGAGGATCATTCGCTACCACTACTTCCATGGGCTGGGATTCGAGCAGATCGGCAATATCCTTGGAATAACCAAAGGGCGAGTTTCGCAATTACATCGCGCGGCACTGCTCGAACTCCGGACCCGGATCGGGGACACCCAACATCTCTTTACCGTGAGTTAGGATCATGACCGTCAAATACGACTCTCCCGGCCAAAGCCGCGATGCCGCCATTATGTCCATCACGTCTATCCCACGCTGCTGATACGCCCCGCCATGGACCCCATCTCCACGCTCAATCAGGTCATGCTGCTTCTGCGTCAGCAGCTTGCCGAAAAATCCAGGCGCTCGCAGACGGCGTCATCGAGCCAGCAGACAAGCCCATCCTCGGCGGCCCGGAGCGCGCCACAGCGAACAGAAACCGACAGCGGGCGAGATGCGATCCGCGCACAGGTTGATCCACTGCGCGCAGCAGGGATTGCGGACGACAGACAGCTATTTCGCTCGGCGGTGGAAGGACTGCTGCTACGTGAATTTGGCACAGAAGTCGGCAACGATGCCACGTTCCATCAAATGGGCGACTGGGTAAGCAAGTGCCTGGAGGAGGAGCCACATACGCGGAAGATGCTGCTAAAGCTTATCGAAGGGTAAACCCGTTGTCCTGCGCCCGACCCTTTACCAGTTCCCGCGGCGTCACCCCCAGCAACCGGTTCATCCAGTGCGCCAGATGACTCTGGTGCGCAAACCCGGTCTCAAGCGCCACCTGGCTCGCACTTAACCTGCCCTGCAGCAACAACGTCTGCGCCCGCTCGACGCGCCGCTGCACGACATACTGATGCACGGGCATACCAAGCGTCTCGCGAAACAGCACCTTGAAATGCGGCACACTGAGGTCGGCTAGCGCAGCCAGTTCCGCGAGTGTGAGACGCTGATCGAGATTGCCCTCGATAAACTCCACCACCCGCGCCGCCGTCCGCGCGGCGAGACGTTTACTGCGCTTGCCCTCAAGCGGCGGCGCCTCCTCGAGCAGGCGCACGATCATCGCCGTAGCGAGGCTCTCTGCGTAAAGCGGATCGGAAGCATCATCCGCCTCGAGCTCGGCGCGCAAGGCCCAGGCCAGATGCTGAAAACGCGGATCGCGCATCTGGAACTGCGGACGAATCTCCGCCCGATTCCCACGTAGCTCCATTTGCTCCAACGTACGCCGCGCGAACGCGTCGGCAAACCAGACGCTGAAGATCGTGCAACTGGATTCGTCGGCCCATTGACCGTCGAGTCCCGCCGGAATCACGTCCGTGTCGCCCGGCGATTGCAAACGCACATGACGTCGTTCGTTGCACAGACAGCGCGCCTTGACCGGCGTGCCGACATGTATGCCGACACGGTGATGTTGCAAAGCCGGAATCCGGTGCACGCCCGCAGCCACGCTGACCAGTTCTGCGCCGAATCCGTTCCAGCCAAGTCCAGCGCTCGATCGCAGACTGGTGCGGGAGCCGGAGTGCGGTACGGGGACAGGAATCGCGGCGTTCATTGCGGCCCTCCAGGATGTCGACAGACGTTGCCTGCATTGTGCGGCGTTTTCTTGCGGCCTGCTTGACGTGCGCGACGCGTGGTGCCGCCAGGCGAGGCGGCGGCAAATCGACGTCACCGTGCGCCACAAAAACCACCATCCAGATCTGCTCGCTTCAATCCATCTGTGTGCGTTTTGCCTGCTAGCCGCTCCTATGATGGCCACACCCTATCTGTCCACAAGGAGCGCAACGTGTATGTGATATTTGGAGCAGCAGGCAATGCGGGAGGCATCACAGCGGCACGGCTGCGTGATGCAGGCCGTGCGGTGCGGGCGGTTGTCCGCCATGAACACCAGGGCGAAGTGCTGGCAAAGCTCGGCTGCGAGATCGCGTTAGCTGACCTCACGGATCGCGCTTCGGTCGCCAAGGCGATCGAGGGTGCAGACGCGGTGCAGATTCTCTGCCCGCTGCCGCGTGACGATCCGCATCCCGCGGATTCGATGCGACACATGATCGACGTCGCAGCCAGCGCGTTGCGAGCTAACCCGCCGCCGCGGGTCCTCGCGTTGTCCGACTATGGAGCGGAACTGGATCGCGGCACCGGTATCACGCTGCTGTTTCACTACCTGGAGGCGCAGTTAAAGCCTGTGGAGAGCCACCTGACCTTCCTGCGCGCAGCAGAGCATATGCAAAACTGGGGACGTGTGATGCCCGCCGCGTTGAAGGCAGGCATGCTGCCGAGCTTGCATCAACCGCTCGACAAACGCTTTCCGACCGTCTCGGCACAAGACGTGGGGCGGCTCGCCGCGGATCTGTTGCTGGACCACGACCCGGCCGGGGAGATTACGCCACGTATCGTCAGTATCGAAGGCCCACAGCGCATCAGCGCGCTCGATGTCGCGCGCACACTCGGCGAGCTAGGCGGACGTGAAGTCGTTGCGCAGGCATTGCCACGCGAGGCATGGACACCCATGCTGCTGCGCGCCGGCCTCAACGCCGAACACGCACGCTTGGTCACGGATCTCTACGAGACGCACAACGCAGGTCGCATCGATGTTGAAGCAGGTGTTGGCGAACGGCGTTTCGGCACCACGGAGCTTCTGGAGGTGCTGGCGGCGATGTTGCCGAGGGTCGGAGTGACCGAGAGCTAGGCACACGATTGCGCGGATGTCCCTCAGCGACCCACTGCGTGACATCCGACGCGAATGTCAGTCACTCGTTCTCATCAAAGTAATGCCCAAACTTGACCTGCTTCGTCCGGATATACCGCTCGTTCTCCTCGCGCATCGGAATCGCCAGCGCGACCCGCTCGCACACAGGAATGCCGTGTTGCGACAAGGTATCGAACTTCTTCGGATTGTTGCTCATCAACCGCACCGAAGTGACCTTCAGCGTGCGCAGAATCCCTGCGGCTGAATCGTACTCACGCGAATCGTCGGGCAAGCCGAGATCCAGATTGGCCTCCACCGTGTCGCGGCCCTGCTCCTGCAATGCATACGCGCGGATCTTGTTGGACAGGCCAATGCCCCTCCCCTCATGTCCACGCAGATACAGCAGCACGCCGCGACCTTCGGCAGCGATATAGCGCAACGCGAGATCGAGCTGCTCGCCGCAATCGCAGCGATATGAGCCCAGTACGTCGCCCGTCAGACATTCTGAATGCAGGCGGGTCAGCACCGGTTCGTCATTGGCAACGTCGCCCATCACAAGCGCGAGATGTTCGGTGCCGCTGTCGCAAACGCGAAAAACGTAAGACGTGAATGTGCCGTAGCGGGTGGGAAGCGTGGCGACCGCGTCGAGAATGACGCATTCGCCGTTATGTTGGCCGTCTGCAATCGACGGATCTTGAGGCGTGGGCATGGCGTTAGGCAAAGGCACTGACATGAACCCGTGAACAACCGGGGATAAAGTACGGAACTGGAGTTTACCGCTAATCGGCCCCGTTCACCTGCACACGTGCCTGCCGGTGAAAGAGGCTCTGGCAAACCACCCTTCCCGTCGTCAGCCGTCCGTACAAAAGCACCACACCAGGGATTTGCCCATGAGTGCCTGATTACCTTGCGCGGCCTATACTGGAATCGCCTGTCCTTTCCGACCGCATGTCCATCGCGACGTGCTGCACTGCGATATGGAGCCGCTCTATGACTAGCGTTGCGCAACTTCTCAAATCCAAACCGAATCGGGACGTCTACACGGTTGCAGCAGATGATTCCGTCTATGACGCGATCAAACTCATGGCGGACAAGCAGATCGGTGCGCTGGTCGTGACCGAAGGCGAGAGCATCGCCGGAATCGTCACGGAGCGGGACTATGCGCGCAAGGTTGTGCTGATGGATCGCGCGTCGAAAGCCACGCCGGTGCGCGACATCATGAGCCGCGCGGTACGCTTCGTCCATCTCACCCAGACCACCGACGAATGCATGGCACTCATGACCGAGCGGCGCATGCGCCACCTGCCGGTGATCGATCAGGACAAACTGGTGGGAATGGTGTCGATCGGCGATCTGGTGAAGAACATCATCGCCGAGCAGCAGTTCACGATTCAGCAACTCGAGTTCTACATCACAGGCGAGCATCCCTGACGCTTCGCCGCGCAGCGACGACGGCCGCCGCCGCAAAAAAAGCCCAAGCCATCGAGGGTTGGGCAAAGCTACCTTGCGGCAGCGGAGGTTTCTGAGTTTTCGTATCGGCAAATATGCCGTGCGCATCGATTCACGTCGGTCGCAGCGGCATATCGCCTGGTTCTCTGGCGATGCACACCGTTTGATGTGCACGCCTTATGACGCTTTATCACACAACGAACCGGTCATCCTGCATACCGGCCCAGCCTGGCTGCAACCAGATTAGTGGCCTTCATAAATCCGTTGGCTCGGCACGGTCGGCGTCGCCGGCTGCATGGTGCCCGAAGCCGATGAACCGCTTGTCGACGGACCATAGCCGGTCGTATCCGCCACACCCTGCTGCGCTACCGGCGGATTTTGAGCCTGGATGCGCTGTTCCGCGGCCTGCACGTCGGCCGGATAGTTCGGGTCATTGGCCTCTGCCGGGTTGTAGCCGGCCTGCTCCAGCTGGATCAACTGATTCTTGACTTCAGCACGCGTCATCGGCTGCTGACTGGTATCTGCTGCCTGCGCGAACGCAGCGGCCGGAGCAGCGAGGATTGCGGCAATAGCGACAGCTTGAATAAGTGACTTCATGATGGCTTACCTCCAGACTTGGTTTTTTTGCATCGCTTGACACACCATGTGAAAAGCGAGTAGTTCCAGTCTAGCCACCACCATCCCAAGGGAAAACCCTTAATTTCGAGATATATAATTGCGAGATTCGCAAGATTAAATGGGGAACCCGAGCAAAACCTCATAGACCTGACAAGTATTGCGTAGCAATTGCCTGTTCCGTAAGCTTTGCAAGCCATTTGTTAAGCAAATGCTTTCTAAACCGGTCGTAGCTTCCGGAAAACAGGACCGTCAGGCCATTCAAAGCGACCCAATGGGCGCGCGGGAGAGCGGCATCAGCAACTTGCGCGGCCCGCTGACGAACGGGCTACCCGGCTCATAAAAGCGCAACGGGCGGTGCATCTCCCGCGACAGTCCAATGCGTGTGGTCGCGGCCACCGCCGTTTGCTCTGCCTCTATACACCCGATCCAGAGATCCTGGCCGGTACACAGATCGCGTCCGTCAAACGCTTGCCCGATGCCGAGCGCGATCGTGAGCCGGCCGGGTCCGCGGGCGAGATCGCGCAAACTGACGCCCGGACGGCGCGCCTGCATCAGGGCAAGGCCCTCGAGCGGTTCAATTGCCCGAATCAGGATACCCGCGCCCGTCCCTTCGGCCTCGCTGGACATGTTCAGCATGTACGAAACCCCGTACGTTAGCCGCACATAGGCGTGGCCGCGCGCCATAAACAGCGAGGCGTTATAGGCGCGCAGACCGATAAACGCATGCGAGGTCGAATCGCCGACCGGATAGGCTTCCGTCTCGACAATCCGCCCACTGATGCGTCCTTCGGGCAGGTCGTGAACCACATACTTGCCGACCATGTAGCGGGCCAGTTCGACCGTATCGAGCGGCAAGTCGTTGCGGTGCAGCGGCAGGATCGGAAGAGGTCTGTCGGTCATGGTCAGGTGGAGGATAAGTTGCCCGTGCAACGAGAGGCGGGGGCAATGCGGCGCAATGATCTGCTGTTTATTGCAATTGTCGGTCAGTCCGTTGTGCAAAAGCAGCATTTCCCTACACGCTTACGTTCAGGATTCTTTCAAGTAGGGTATCGTTACATTCCGGCCAGTAGCACAGCCCTCGCCGGCTTGCGCGTGCCTCGGCCCGCTTGATCAGCAGACAGGTTTGCATCACTAGCAACATCGTTCTACTCAGATTTGATCCCGAAGTACCGTTGGTGCAATCCTGCGGTTTCCGTCCGGAACCGTGACGAATCATGACAACAGGAGAACTTGAATGAAAGCATCCCAGGCAATGAAGGTCATCGGCGGCGCGCTCATCGTCGTAGCGTCCCTTAACGCTTACGCACAAAGCAGCGATGCAATGGCCGCATCGGGCGCGATGGCTGCCCCGAGCGCCAAGTCGACCAAGGCTGCCAACCGCGCTCTGCAACGCAGCGTGCGTAAGGCCTTGTCCAAAACCAAGGGCCTCAGCGTGAACAACATCACGGTTCGTGCTCGCAACGGTGCAGTGACATTGGAAGGCTCCGTGCCGGAACAAGGTCAAAGCGACATCGCTACGCAAGCAGCACAAGGCGTGGCAGGCGTGACGTCGGTAAAGAACGACCTGACGATCCGCGCGATCGGTCAGTAAGCGCATCAAACCGGGCACAACCCTGTAGGACCGGGGGTTGTGCCCGTTTAGTTTTCAGCCTCAATCAGCCTCAATTCCAGTTCCAGTCTGTTCGCGCCGGATAGCCAGCGTGCACCTCACCCATTGAAACTGCGCTGCAACTCACGCGCAATCACGATCTGCTGGATCTGCGTGGTGCCTTCGTAAATGCGAAACAGGCGCACGTCGCGGTAAAAGCGCTCGATTCCATATTCGCTCATATAGCCCGCTCCGCCGAAGATCTGCACGGCACGATCGGCAACGCGTCCGCACATTTCCGTCGCAAACATCTTGGCGCACGACGCTTCGCTCGTGACCCGCTCGCCCGCATCGCGACGGCGCGCGGCATCCACGATCATGCAGCGCGATGCGTAGATCTCCGCCTGGCTATCGGCCAGCATGGCCTGAATCAATTCGAATTCGACGATCGGCTTGCCGAACTGCTTGCGCTCCATGGCGTAGCGCAGTGCATCCGCGAGCATGCGTTCGGCCGCACCCGTTGCCACGGCGGCGATATGCAGGCGGCCCTTGTCGAGCACCTTCATGGCGGTCTTGAAACCGACGCCCTCTTTCTCGCCGATCAGGTTCGCCACGGGCACGCGGCAGTTATCGAAGATGACGTCGCAGGTATGCGCGCCCTTCTGGCCCATCTTGCGATCGATCTTGCCGAGCGACAGTCCCGGCGTACCTGCCTCGACAACGAACGCTGAGATGGCGCCAGCACCTTTCGCGGTGGGATCGGTACGCGCCATCACGGTGAAGAGCCCCGCCTCCGGCGCATTCGTGATGAAGCGCTTGGTGCCGTTCAGCACGTAGTGATCGCCGTCGCGCACAGCGGTGGTTCTGAGCGAGGCGGCGTCCGAACCCGCTTCCGGCTCGGTCAGACAAAACGAGCCGATCAGCTCGCCCGAGGCAAGTCGCGGCAGATACTTCTCCTTCTGCGCAGGCGTACCGTCGATCACGATACCCGTCGAGCCGATGCCGTTATTGCTGCCGATTGCCGAACGAAACGCCGGTGACGTCTTGCCGAGTTCGATAGCGGCGAGCACTTCTTCTTCCATGGTCAAGCCGAGGCCGCCATACTCTTCGGGCAGACATAATCCGAACAGACCAAGATCCTTCATTTCCTGCAGCAACGCGGCGGGAATCTGATCGGTTTCCGCGACGATTTCCTCGTTCGGCACCAGACGTTCACGGACAAAACGGATAATGCTGTCGAGCAACAGATTCAGCGTTTCCTGGCTTCGAATCACAATGTCTCCTTCAAAACTCGCATTCGCCATTGATACATATTCGTTATAGTTTAATGTACTAGCGCATATTCCTGATTCATTGCTTCAAGTTGCATCAACGCGCGCGCAAACCTCACTTCACTGCATAAACATTAGAAAAAGGAAACGACCGGATGTCGACAACATCGCCCGTGCTGCCCCGCTGGACCATTGGAGCGCCCATCGCCGCCTGGGTCGTACTCGGCGCGGCAGTCGCGCTGCCCGGATACGGCGTGATGCTGGCGCTGGTCGGTGTCGCGCTGGCCGCTTCGGTGTTCGCCGCCGTGCATCACGCGGAGGTGGTTGCACACCGGGTCGGTGAACCGTTCGGCACGCTGGTGCTGGCGGTAGCCGTCACGGTGATCGAGGTCGCGCTGATCGTCTCGGTGATGCTCACGTCCGGTCCCGAGAAGGCCGGCCTCGCACGCGACACCGTGTTTGCGGCAGTGATGATCGTGTGCAACGGGATCGTCGGCATCTGTCTGCTGGTGGGCGGCATCCGCCATCGCGAACAGGACTTCCAGGCACGCGGCGCCGCTGCCACGCTCGCCGTGCTCGCGTCGCTCTCGGTGCTGACGCTGGTGATGCCGAATTTCACCACCACGCGCGAGGGGCCGTTGCTGTCGTCGTCGCAACTGGCGTTTGCGGGGATTTCCTCGCTAGTGTTGTACGGCGTGTTTGTGTTCGTGCAAACGGTACGGCATCGCGACTATTTTCTTGCCGCCACGCCCGACGAAAGCGTTCACGCCGAACCGCCCAGCGTGACTCAGGCTGGGATCGCCGCTGCGTTGCTGCTGGTGTGCCTCGTGGCCGTGGTCTTGCTCGCCAAGCTGCTCTCGCCGACGGTCGAAACAGCCGTGCAAAATATCGGCGCACCGCCTGCAGTGGTGGGCATCGTGATCGCGGCGCTGGTGTTGTTGCCGGAGGGGCTCGCTGCGGTGCGCGCGGCGCGGGCCGACCGGTTGCAGAACAGCCTGAATCTGGCGCTCGGCTCCGCGCTCGCCAGTATCGGGCTGACGATTCCCGCTGTGGCCGGTGTGTTCCTCTGGACCGGTCAGCCGCTCGTGCTCGGCATCAACGGCAAGGAAATGATCATGCTGGCGCTGACGCTGCTGGTCGGCACCCTGACACTGAGCACGGGACGCACCACGATCCTGCAAGGGGCCGTGCACCTGTCGCTGTTTGCGGCGTATCTGTTCCTGTCGTTTGCGCCGTGAGATTGCGCGGTATGTTCGCGCCTTAAAGTCGCGTCTGCCCTCGCCTTCATTCGGTCCAATGTTCCGTGATCCATTCACGGAACAGGTTGACCTTCTGCTGATGCGCGACACAGTCCGGATACACGAAGTAGTAGCGCCATCCCGTCGTCAACACCGTATCGAACGGTCTCACCAGACGCTTGGCCGCCACGTCCTCGTCGATCAGCGCGAGGTCGCTGATCGCGACGCCAAACCCTTGTAACGCCGCGTTGGTCGCCAGATCGAGCGTGTCGAAGCTTGGGCCGTGGGCGGCGTCGATATCGCGCGCCTCCACATGATCGAGCCACATCTTCCAGTCACGGTGATCGCGGGTTGGGTGCAGCAGCGTGTGGCGCGCCAGATCGGCGACGCTATCGAGCGGCTTGTCGTTGAGGAGTTCGGGCGCGCAGACCGGCGTCAGGCGTTCTTCGAAGAGCGGCACGGCCTGCACGTCCGCACCCGGCGACGAGCCATAGATGATCGCCGCATCGAACGGCTCGACCTGAAAGTCGACGTCATGTTGCCAGGTGGTGGTGATCTGCACGTGCAGATCCGGGTACTCGGCCTGAAACTGCATGATTTTCGGCAGCATCCAGCGCATCACGCAGGTCGGCACCTTCAAGGCCAGATCGGTACGCTGGCGCGTGAGCCGCAGCGAGATTTCCTCGATACGCGCGAAGCTCTCCTTCACCGCGGGCAGCAGCAACTCGCCCTCAGCCGTGAGCGTGAGGCCTTTCGCCTGACGCTTGAACAGCGGAAACTTGTAGTAGTCCTCAAGCGCGAGAATCTGCCGGCTGACCGCACCCTGCGTCAGACAGAGATGGTCGGCCGCACGTGTGAAGCTGCGGTGCCGCGCCACGGTCTCGAAGATCTGCAGCGCGTTCAGCGGGGGAAGTCGTCGCATGGGCCCAGTCTGGGTATCAGGAAAATGCATCGCCAGGATGCGCAGCGAGGGGGCTGCTCGCGCCCGGCGAGCCTTCAGCATAAGCGATCAAAAAACTTCGTGGTTCATTCCACCCTGGAGCCGCATGCGCAGCGCTCATGCCAGGACGACGCCGTCCCCGGCCGATGCCCGCGGCCCGGTGCATGAGCTTCCGTCATGGCGTCCATGCAGAGATTTCGTTTGTTGGGTGATTTTGGCAAACCTAGAGTGCATCCACCCGCAACGCATTCGCGCGGCACGACTCGCGCGAAAGTTGCCCTGTTCAACCCGGGAGAAACGCTCATGCAGGACATCAAATACGGCAGAAGGCACGCTATCAAGGCGCTCGGCGCTGCGCTGGCAGTCTCGACCCTACCCATGCCGTTCGTGAATCTGAGGGCGCAGGAGCAGAACTTCTCCGGCAAGACCTTGCGGCTCCTGACCTGGTCTGACGATACGGGCGCCGCAGCACTGCGCAATATCGCCGCTACGTTCACTGCGAAGACCGGCGCCAAGGTGATCGCCGACCGCGCCGACGGCACCTCGGGCATGGTCGCCAAGGTCAAGGCCGCGGGTGACCGGCCGACCTACGACGTCATCACGCTCGCGGGCGTGGGCGCCTCGGGCCTCGGCGACGCGGGCCTGCTGATTAAACCCGACCTCGGCAAGCTGCCCAACCTGAAGGAAGTCGAGCCGCAATACCGCACCGGCGCGGACGGCTTCGGTATCGGCTACCTGCTGTGGTCCGATGGCCTGATCTACAACACCTCGACCGTCAAAACAGCTCCAGCGTCGTACGAGGCCCTATGGGATCCGAAGTACGCCGGCCGGCTGTTCCTGCCGCCGCCGGAGTGGGCCGAAGCGGTCGATCTCGCGATCATTGCCGCCAGGATGTCGGGCGGCTCGCAACAGAATATCGACCCAGGCTTCAAGAAGCTCGCGGAACTGAAAGAGCGCGTGATGACGCTCGGCGAGAACCCGAACCAGGTAGCCGACCTGTTCCGCACCGGTTCGCTCGATATCGGCGGCATCTATTCGCCGGCGTTCTTCCCCGATCAGATTCGCAAGCCCGAGTACAAGATGGGCGTGACCTACGGTATGAAGGAAGGCTTCGCCACGCAGTTGATGTTCACTGTGATTCCAAAGGCGCATCCCGGCGACAGCGATCTGATTCATGCCTTCATCAACCACTCGCTCGATGCCGGCGTGCAAGGCCGGATGGCTGCGGACGTCCTCAATGGTCCCGTCAATTCGAAGGCTGTGATCCCGGCCGAGAGCCGCGCGTTCGTACCCAGTCCGAAGCAGATTGCCGAGAAAGCGATCCTCCACGACGACAAGGCGCTAGCCTCGGTGCAGGCGGCGTGGATCAAACGCTATACCGAGATTTTCTCGGCATGACGGCGATGCCCGCGCGCTCCTCGCAGCGCGCTTCCGGGACCTCGGAGGTACCCGGCATAGCGGACGCGCCGGGAACCTCGGGTGCCGACGGCGCGCCGGACGAGCCGGCTTGCGCCGCCGCGCCCGGCGCCACATGGGCGAAGGCCCGGCCGTGGCTGCTGCTGGCGCCGATCCTGTTGTTTCTTGCCGTGCTGGCAGCGGCGGCGCTCGTCGTACTGCGGATGAGTTTTGGCACCCAGGGCAGCGAGTGGCGTGGCTTCACGCTACAGAATTATGAGGACCTGGCCGATAGCTACTTCATGAGGTCCCTCTGGATCACCTTGAAGCTGGCGTTTCAAAGCATGATCTGCGCGGTGCTGCTGGCGATCCCGGTTGCGCTCGCGATGGCGCGCACCGGGTCGCGGCTTGCGCGGCGACTGCTGCTGGCGGGTGTGCTGCTGCCGCTGCTCGTCAATCTGTTGTTGCAGGGCTATGGCTGGCTGGTGATTCTTGGGCCGGCCGGATTGCTCAATCACGCGCTGCTCGCAAGCGGGTTGATCGAGCGTCCGGTGTTATGGTTGTATCGCGAGCATGGCGTGCTGCTCGGGCTGATCCAGACGGCGTTTCCGCTCGCCGTGCTGCCGCTGTCGAGCGCCATGCGCGCCGTGTCGCGCTCTTATGAAGAGGCGGCCGCCACGCTGGGTGCAACCCGCTGGCAGACTCTGCGTCATGTGATGCTGCCGCTGGCGATGCCCGGTCTCGTCTCCGGTGCGTTGCTGGTGTTCGCCTATAACGCCAGCGCGTTCGCCGTGCCGTTGCTGCTCGGCGGGCGCCGCGTGCCGATGCTTGCCGTGCTGGTACATGACCAGGTCGCACCGCTGCTGAACTGGCCGGCCGCGTCGGCCTCCGGTGTGGTGCTGATGGTCGCCACGTTGACCGTGATGGCGATCTCGCAAAGTCTCGTACGACGCACCCAACGCCTCGCTCCCGAGGAGCCGTCTGCATGAACACGCCTGCCCTTCACAGCCGGCTGCGCCCGTGGGCCGCCATGCCCGGCCGGCTCGGCAAACCAGCGGCACTGCTCGCCGCTATCGTCCTGTTTCTTGCCGCGCTGCCGATCCTGACGATGATCACCATGTCGTTCAGTGCCTCGGACACGCTCGAATTCCCGCCGTCCGGCTACAGCCTGCAGTGGTATCGCGCGGCGTGGCACAGCTTTGTCGCGCCCGACGCCAGCGACGTGCTGTCGATGGGCCGCGCGCTCACCACCAGCCTGATCGTGGCGGTGTCTACCATGATCATCGCCACGCTGGTCTCCGTACCGGCCGCCTATGCGCTGAGCCGCTACCGGTTTCGCGGCAAACCGGCGGTGGAGCAGTTAGTGGCATTGCCGCTGGTCTATCCGCTCGTGATGCTCGGGCTCTCGCTGCTGCTGGTCTTCAATGCGCTGCCGGTCGAACTCGGCGTGTTCCGTCTGATCATTGCTCATGTGATTCTGGCGCTGCCGTTCACGGTGAAGAACTGCGCAGCGTCGGTCGCCGCGATCGGACCGGAGTTCGAGGAAGCCGCCTGCGTGATGGGTGCGAACCCAGGTCGCGCGCTCATCGACGTCGTCTTGCCGCTGATGCGCCCCGGCATTCTCGCCGGCATGCTGTTCGCCTTCATCATCTCGTTTAACGAATTCACGGTAACGTTTTTTCTCTACGGTATCGACACCATGACGCTGCCGGTGTGGCTGTACAGCCGGACTGTGTCGTCGCTCGATCCGACGGTGTTTTCGTTCGCGGTCTTCATCGTCGCGATCGATTTCGCGCTGATCTGGCTGCTCGAGACACTGATTGGCGATGAAGGCGTGGCGCTCTGATGCCGCGCTTCGACGCCCCGTGTGGTGCTGTTCTGATTCCTTTGCGATTCTGGCCCAGCAGGAGCCTCTCATGACTCATCTGACGTTGCAGGCCGTGACCAAGCGCTTTAATTCAGCGTACGCCGTCGACCATGTCGATCTGAGCGTGCCGGACGGCAAGCTGATCTGCTTCCTCGGGCCGTCCGGTTGCGGCAAGACCACCTTGTTGCGCATGATCGCCGGACTGGAGACGCCCAGCTCAGGGATTGTGAACTTCGCCGGCCGCGACATTACGCACGTTCCGGCGAATCAGCGCGACTTCGGCATGGTGTTTCAGTCGCTCGCGCTGTTTCCGCATATGACGGTGGCGCAGAACATCGCCTATCCGCTGCGCCTGCGCAAGACCGCCAAGGTTACGCAAAGCCAGCGCGTCACGGCACTGCTCGAACTGATCCAGTTGCCGCATATGGCGAACCGTCCGGTGACGCAACTCTCCGGTGGGCAACGGCAACGCGTGGCGATTGCCCGCGCGATCGCTTCGTCGCCAAAACTGCTGTTGCTCGACGAACCGCTCTCAGCGCTCGACGCCAAACTGCGCGAAGCCATGCAGGTGGAAATCCGCCTGTTGCAACAGCGCCTCGGTATCACGACGATCATGGTCACGCACGACCAGCGTGAAGCAATGACCATGGCCGACGAAATCGTCGTCATGGAGAAAGGCCGGATTGCGCAGGTCGGCAAGCCGCTCGACATCTATCGCGATCCGGTCAGCGAGTTCGTGGCCGACTTTATCGGTCTCGGCAACATCCTGCCGGTGACTTACGACGGCGTTGGCGGCGTAAGCCTGCCAGGCGGCCAGCAGATCGTCGTGACGCCGCCGGCGCGCGCGCCGGCATCGGCTTCGGAGATTCGCCTGCTGATCCGCCCTGAGGATGTCTGCGTCAGGATTGGCTCAGGCGCCGCCGACCAAAACCAGAACCGCCTGAGTGGCACGGTCAGCTTTATTCGTGACGTGGGCGCCTCGCTCGAAGCCACGATTGAGTGCGCCGGGTTCACTCTCACCGCCGCGACAACCCCGCGTGAAACGCCCGGTCTCATGCTCGGCATGCCGGTGCTGGCGGAGCTGCCGCCTCACGCCTGCAAGCTGATCGCGGCCCGCGCCGCGCATTGAAACGATTTTGAACTGACCCGATAGATACCCACGCTTTGACAGAGGAACGACCATGACGACTCTCGACTCACTTGCTCCACGCGTCTCGCGTGGCCGGCCTGCTCCGCGTGTCCGGTATGGACAGCTTTCCCGGCATCTGCGGAATCTGGGGCATCCGGGGAATCTGCGCCGTAGACTGGCGACGGCCGCCACTACGCTCGCATTTACCGGCCTCGCGGCGCTGTCCGCGTTCGTTGCACCCGCGGCCCACGCCGACGCGCTCGACTCGATCGCCAAATCCGGCGTGGTGCGGATCGGCGTGTTCGAAGACTACCCGCCGTTCGGCTCGATCGGCCCAGACATGAAGCCTGAGGGTTACGACATCGATGTCGCCAACCTGATCGGCAAGGCGCTCAACGCGAAGGTCGAACTGGTCCAGGTGACGGGCGACAACCGCATGGCCTACCTCGCCGACCACAAGGCCGACATGCTACTGTCGGTCGGCCAGACGCCGGAACGCGAGAAGGTGATCGACTTCTCGCAGCCTTACGCTCCCTACTACCTCGCCGTGTTCGGCCCCAAAGCGTTGCCGGTCAAAAACGCCGGCGATCTCGCCGGCAAGACCATCTCGGTGGCGCGCGGCACGCTGGAAGACCTGAGCGTCACGAAGATCGCGCCGCCCAGCGCGACAATCAAACGTTTCGACGATCCTAACGGTGCAATTTCAGCATTTCTTTCTGGTCAGGTACAGTTGATGGTGGTTGGCAACGACGTCGGGGCGACGATCCTGGCGCGCCATCCGCCCAACGATCCCGAGCAGAAGTTCGCCCTGTTCAGTTCGCCCGATCACGTCGGCCTGAACAAGAACGAGCCGCGCCTGAAGCAGAAAATCGACGACACGATTGCCCGCGCCCGCAAGGACGGCACGATGAACGAGATTTCGCAGAAGTGGCTGCGGGCGCCGCTGCCGGCCGATCTATAACCATTTTGTCCGGACCAAAGGCATTGACCGGGGGAGTCCGATTTACGATGAGCGGCATGTCATGAGTTATGCGTTCGATTTCAGCGGCTTCGGCGTCTATGTGGGCATGCTTGCCCGCGGCGCTGCCGTCACTTTGGGGCTCACTGCCTTGTCCACGGTGCTGGGTGGGCTCGTGGGAATCGGCGGCGCGAGCGTGAGCGTCGCCGGACCGCGCTGGGCGCGCAGGCTGGTCGCGGTGTATGTCGAACTGATCCGCAACACGCCGTTCATCGTGCAGTTGTTCTTCGTATTCTTCGGCCTGCCAAGTCTCGGCATCCATATCGACGAGATCCAGGCCGCCATTCTCGCCATGACGGTCAATCTCGGCGCCTATGCCATCGAGATCGTGCGCTCCGGTATCGAATCGGTGTCGCGCGGCCAGGTGCAGGCGGCCCAGGCGCTCGGCCTGCACGGACGCCAGGTGTTCCGCTTCGTCGTGTTGCCGCAGGCGCTGGCCAACGTGTTCCCATCGCTGTTGAGCCAGGTGCTGATCGTCATGCTCGGCTCCGCGGTCGTGTCGCAGATCTCGGTGCCGGATCTGACCTACGCGGCCAACTTCATCCAGTCGCGCAATTTCCGTTCGTTCGAAAGCTACGTGATCATCACCGTGACGTATCTGGTGCTCTCCATCGTATTGCGGCAGGTGCTCAACTGGCTCGGCCGCGGCCTCTTTGCCGGCCGCATGCCGCATCGGCCCGACGAGCCGCGCGGCTGGCGTCTGCTGCTTGCGTGGCGTGGTCCGCGCGCTGTCCCGACGGAGCGCTGATCATGGTCGAATTTACGTTATGGGATATCGCCCGCAATCTGCTGCTCGCCGCGCGCTGGACGGTGCTGTTGTCGCTGATTGCGTTTGTCTGCGGAGGTCTGGTGGGATTCGCGCTGCTCGCGCTGCGCGTGTCGCCGCTGCCATGGTTGCGGCGGGCGGTGTCTGTGTACGTCGAGTTGTTCCAGGGTACGCCGTTGCTGATGCAGCTGTTCCTTGCCTTCTTCGGGTTGCCGCTGCTAGGTGTGGATGTGTCTCCGTGGACAGCTGCCATCGTTACGCTGACGCTTTATACCAGCGCCTATCTGGTCGACATCTGGCGCGGCTGTGTCGAAGCGGTGCCGCGTGGCCAGTGGGCTGCGGGCGCGAGTCTCGGCATGACGTTCGGCCAGCAGTTGCGCTACATCGTATGGCCGCAGGCCAAAAAGATCGCGGTGGCGCCGACGGTCGGCTTTCTGGTGCAGGTGGTGAAAAGCACTGCGCTGACCTCGATCATCGGCTTTACCGAGTTGACGAAGACCGGCACGATGATTACCAACGCAGCGTTCCGGCCGTTTCCGATCTACGGCATGGTGGCGTTGATCTACTTCGCGATGTGTTTCCCGCTCACCTGGTATGCACGCGCGCTGGAGAAGCGGCAGAAGATCGGCCAGCACCGGTAAGCAGCTGAAACAGCAAGCGGCAACCGGACAAGACTCCGGTTGCCGCTCGCTAGACTATTGCGACTCTACTGCGCCGCCTGTGTCGACTTCCTCAGCTTCGCCACCTCTTCCGCGCTCACGGCCGGCGCACCGTTATTCCAGCCAGCCCGAACGAACGTCAATACGTCGGCGATCTGCTTGTCGTTCAGCACGGGCGCGTATTTCGGCATCGGATACGGCGCAGGGATGCCCTGAATCACCAGATCGCCGGTGCCGTTCAACGTGACGTTGATCAGCGACGACGCGTCGTGCTCCAGCACATTCGGATTGCCCGCCAGCGGCGCCAGCATCGGTGCGAAGCCGCGGCCATCCACGCCGTGACAATGCATGCAGTATTCGGTGTAGACACGCGCGCCGGCATCGTTTGCCGGACGCGAGAGCGACACCCTGGTCGCCTGCGGATCATAGGAATACTGCGGCGCGCCCGTGCCGCCTGCCGCCGGCAGCGACTTCAGATAGGTCGTCATCGCGGCGATATCCGTGTCGTTGGTGGCCTGCGTGCTGTTGTTGATCACGCTGGTCATCGAGCCAAACGCCGATGCGTGCGCATTCGCCCCAGTCTTCAGAAACGCCGCGATGTCTTCCTCCGACCAGCGCCCGAGTCCAACGTTGTGCTCCTGAGTGAGGTTGGCGGCGAACCAGCCGTCGAGTGTGCCGCCGGTCAGATACGCGCTGCCGGTTTCATCGAGCGCCTTCTCCTGGAACGCGATACCGCGCGGCGTGTGGCACGAGCCGCAGTGACCGAGGCCCTGGATGATATAGGCGCCACGGTTCCACGCGACGTCCTTGCCCGGCTTGTCCTGATAGACGGTCTTGTCCAGAAACACCATGTTCCAGAACTTCAACGGCCAGCGCATGTTGAGCGGCCATGGAATGTCGGACTCGCGATTGGCCTGCTGAACCGGTGCCACGCCTTTCATGAAGAACGCATACAGCGCCTTCGCGTCATCGTCGTTGATCTTCGCGTACGACGGATACGGCATCGCCGGATAGAGATTGTGGCCATCCTTCGCCACGCCCTCGCGCAACGCGCGGGCAAAGTCTTCCTCCGTGTAACGGCCAATCCCGGTGTCGGGATCGGGCGTGATGTTGGTGGTGTAGATCTTGCCCATCGGCGTCGTCATCGGCAGTCCGCCAGCGAACGGCTTGCCTTTGGGCGCCGAATGACACGCGACACAATCGCCGAGCTTGGCAAGATAAGCGCCGCGCTGCACCAGCGCATCATCAGCGGCACGTGCGGTTGACTGCAGGGCAAACGGCGACGCCAGACAAAGTGCGAAACCCAGCGCCGCGCCGGAAACCTTCATTGTTTTGATCATGGTCGGTCTCCGGTTAGACGTTTTGCAGCTGGCTGCCAACCGGCAACTGCCGCAGCCGTTTGCCGGTAGCGGCATAGATCGCGTTTGCCAGCGCCGGGGCCAGCGCCGCCGTGCCCGGCTCGCCGATCCCGCCAGGCGCTTCGGTGCTCTTCACGATATGCACCTCGATGCTCGGCGTCTGGTCGATCCGCAGCATCCGGTAGTCGGTGAAGTTGTTCTGCTCGACGCGTCCGTCCTTGATCGTGATCTCGCTGTACAGCGCCGCCGTGATGCCGAAGATGATGCCGCCCTGCACCTGCGCTTCGATGGTGTTCGGATTGACCACCATCCCGCAATCCACCGCGCAGACGACGCGATTCACGGTCACCTCGCCCTGGTCCACTGTCACATCCACGACCATCGAGAAGAAGCTGCCGAACGCGTGCATCACCGAGACGCCGCGCCCTTGCCCCTTCGGCAAGCTCGTGCTGCCCCAGCTAGCCGCCTGGGTTGCCGTGTCGAGCACGTTCAACGCACGCGGCGTTTTGCCGAGCAGATCGCGCCGGTATTTAACCGGATCCACTTTGGCCTGCGCGGCCAGCTCGTCAATGAAACTCTCCACGACAAAGGTGCCGCGCGTCGGACCGACGCCGCGCCAGAATGCAGTCGGCACCGTGCGCGGTTCCTGACGCACGTAGTCGATCAACTGGTTCGGCAGGTCGTACGGCAGATCGGTGGCCACTTCCACCGCGTCGGGATCGATCCCATGCTGGAACGCCGGCGGCGCAAAGCGCGCCAGGATCGACGAGCCGACAATCCGATGCTGCCACGCGATCGGCTTGCCGTTCGCGTCGAGCCCCGCCGAGATCTTGTCGTAGTAGTACGGACGGTACATGTCGTGCTGGATGTCTTCTTCGCGCGTCCATACGACCTTGACCGGTGTGCCCAGCTGCTTGCCGATCTTCAGCGCCTGGGTGGCCATATCGAATTCCAGCCTGCGTCCGAAACCACCGCCGAGCAGATGGTTATGCACGGTGATCTTCTCTGCCGGCAGGCCGGTGATTTTCACCGCTGTATCGACGATGCGCGTCGGCACCTGCGTACCCAGCCAGATATCGCAGCCGTCCGGCCGCACGTACACAGTGCAGTTGACCGGTTCCATCGTGGCGTGCGCAAGGAACGGTTGCTGATAGACCGCATCGACGCGGGTCTTGGCGTCCGAGAAGCCCTTCTGTACGTCACCATCCTTGCGCGCCACGGCGCCGTTGCCGTGATCTGCCGCGGCGCTGAGATCGTCGACGATCTGCTTCATCGAAAGATTCGCGCCCGCGCCTTCGTTCCAGGTGATCTGCAGCGCTGCAAGGCCGCGCTTGGCGGCCCACGTGTGATCGCCGATAACGGCTACCGCGTTGTCGGCCTTGACGACCTGGCGCACGCCGGGAATCTTTTTGGCATTGGTGTCATCGACGCTGCCCAGCGTGCCGCCGAATACCGGACACGTTGCGATGGCCGCATAAACCATGTCCGGCACGCGCACGTCGAGGCCAAACATCGCGGTGCCGTCCACCTTCTCCGGCGAGTCCAGACGCTTGACCGCCGTGCCGATGATCTTGAAGTCTTTCGGGTCCTTGAGCGGCACGTTCTGCGGCGCGGGCAGCTTTGCGGCGGCATCGACCAGTTGGCCGTAGCCAAGGCTGCGGTTGCTGGCCGCATGAATCACCTGGCCCGCCTGTGCATGACAGGTAGCCGGATCGACCTGCCACTGCTGCGCCGCCGCACTGATCAGCAGCACGCGAGCGGTGGCGCCTGCCTTGCGCATCGGATCCCATGCGTAACGGATAGAAGTCGAACCGCCGGTCAACTGACCGCCGAGCAGCGGATCCATGAAGAGCTTCTCGTTGGGCGGCGCGTGGTCGATCGTGACGCTGTCGAGCGGGACTTCGAGCTCTTCCGCGATCAGCATCGGAATCGACGTATAGACGCCCTGGCCCATTTCGACCTTCGGAATCACCAGCGTCACCTTGCCGGTGTTGTCGATCTGGATAAAGGCGTTCGGCGCGAACACTCCAGCCGGTGCAGGCTCGCTCGCATCGCCGCCGATCACCGATTTGCCCGTTGGATCCTGGCCTTGCGCCTGGCTCGGGGTCGGCAAACTGAAGCCGAGCAGCAGGCCACCGCCCGCGGCAACGCCTACCGTGACGCTGAATTTCAGAAAAGTACGTCGTGAGAGATGCGGGCCGTCGTCGCCTTGCGTGGCGCCCTTGCCGCCCTGCGTGGTTCTTCCATCCTTGCCGGCGTTTTGCGAATCAAGCAGACCTTGCGACATGTCAGGCCTCCTTTGCCGCTTGCTTGATCGCCGCGCGAATGCGGTTGTAGGTGCCACAGCGGCAAATGTTGCCGGCCATGGCCGCATCGATATCCGCATCGGTCGGATTGGGGTTCTGCGCAAGCAGCGAGGCGGCCGACATCACCTGCCCCGACTGACAGTAACCGCACTGCACCACGTCGATCTGGCGCCAGGCCTGCTGCACCTTCTTCCCCGCGGGCGTCTCGCCAACCGCTTCGATAGTGGTGATCTTCTTGTCGCCGACGGCCGCCACCGGCAATACGCACGAGCGCACCGCAGCGCCGTCCAGGTGCACGGTGCAGGCGCCGCACTGGGCAATCCCGCAACCAAACTTCGTGCCCGTCAGGCCTACCAGGTCTCGCAAGACCCACAGCAAGGGCATGTCGGGCGGTGCGTCGACGGTATGCGTCTGACCGTTGATATTGAGCGTTGTCATGGGGACTCCGATTGCGAATTATTGTTTGGGCTCGTGAAACCGGCAGCATGATGTGGAACGACGGAATTGTAGTCGCCCTTTAAAAAATATGTATGGAGCGTGTCGCGCAGGGAAGTTTGCTAGCATGCCCCTTTACTCCCGGGAGTTGTGCCATGACTGAACAGCAAGCCATTCAATTCCTGGCCGAGGTGCGCCGGCCGTTGCTATCGCTGCACAAGGCGATCCTCGATCACGAGCGCGCGGCCTACGAAAAGGAGTTCGGTCCGGTGACGCCGGCGGCGTTTCTGCAAGTGCTGATCAACGGCTCGGGGTTTCGCTGGCTCTCGCCGCTTTCGACGGTGATTGCCAATGTCGACGAGACGCTCGACGACAAGGAGGCCACCGCTACCGATCGCCTGGCCGCGGTCGAAGCCGTGACGGGTCTGTTCTCAGCGGATCGGCCCGACAATACGTTTTTGCCGCGCTATCTGCCGTTGTTGCAGACGAGCCCGGCGATTCTGCATGAGCATGGAAAAGTCACGCAGGTATTGCGGGCGGTGGAGGGACAACAGTAGAGGTAATGCATAGTCGGCGGCGGGCGCCGCCGACGTCTTCGTGCTTCGCGTACCTTTAGTTCAGATCAGCCCGCGAGGTCCGACGGCAGCTTGCCGCCGTTTGCCGCCAGCGCGTGCATGACCTGCGTGTGCAGCCAGACGTTCATGGTGGCCGAGTCGTTCGTGTCGCCGCTGTACTTGAGTTCCTGTGCGAGCTGCTTGCGATGCTCGAGGCTGCTGTCGACGCCGAGCGCCTTGAGTGTATCGACGATCGAGGTGCGCCAGTTCAGCGTTTGGCCGCTTTCGCTCACGAACTGATCCATCACCGCTGCGACATCCACATCCGCCAACGGCGGAGGTGCGGCTGCCGCCGCAGGCGCAGCTGCTTGCGCCGCAGCCGGATCCGGTGTCGCTTCCACTGCGGGCGCGGGCTGATCCGGCTTGGCCTTGCCGAACAGTTTGTTCACAATATCGCCAAAAATACTCATCTTTAATTCTCCTGAACAAATAGTGACGGGTGGGAACCCTGTCCATGCCCAACATGGATCACTACACATGTTAGGCGTTCGCTCCGCGGAACTTGTAATAGTTTGTGGTGAAGGTCATATGCCGCGAGACGACGCTTAACGCCCGCTGTACATCACCGTCTCATCCCGCCGCATTCAGTTTGCGCCACAGCGTGGTCTTGCTGATGCCTAGCGCATCGCACACCTGATCGCGGTCGCCGTTGAACGCGTCGAGCGCGGCACGAACCTCATCCGCTTCCACACGACGGCTGCGTTGACGCAGAGTCAGCGCGGTCTCATTCGTGCCCTCATCTTGCCGCTCGAACAACTCCGGCGCGATCGATTGCAAAACCTCATCTGTCAATTCCGTGTCATCCGAGTCCGCTAGTTCGACGGTGATCCGCTCGATCACATTCTGCAGTTCCCTCACATTACCCGGCCATGCGTGACGACTTAGTGACTCGGCGATCGGTGCAAGCACGCTCGATGCATCTCGCGTCGTGCGAACACGGGTGCTCAGACGCGGTTCGCGCCGCGCCGCCTGACAGAGCAACTCGGCCGCAAGCGGCATGATGTCCGGAAGACGTTCGCGCAACGGCGGTAACGCGATATTGAGAATGTTTAGCCGGTAGTAGAGATCCGTGCGAAATTCGCCCGCCGCCACTGCCGCGGTCAATGCGCGATGGGTCGCTGCGACGATTCGCACGTCGATGCGTGTTGGTTCGGTCGAGCCGAGCCGCACCACTTCGCGCTCCTGCAACACGCGCAGCAAACGGCTTTGCAGCGGCAACGGCATTTCGCCGATTTCATCGAGGAATAGCGTGCCACGGTGTGCCGCTTCGATCAGACCGGCCTTGCCGCCGCGCCGTGCGCCCGTAAAAGCCCCCTCTTCGTACCCGAACAGTTCGCTCTCGAGCAAGGCCTCCGGAAACGCCCCGCAATTGAGCGCGACAAACGGAAAATCACGCCGCGCGCTGAGATGATGCAGGCTCTGCGCCACCATCTCCTTGCCCGTACCGCTCTCGCCGCGAATCAGGACGGTCGCATCCGACTTCGCATAGCGCTGCACGAGTTGCCGGACCCGTTCGATCGTGGGACACGCGCCGATCAGATCGTCGAGCTGGTAGCGCGCCACAAACTGTTGCGCGCGCTGCCGCGAGCGCAGCGTGCGATCGAGCCGTTCCACCGAGCGCGACTCCTGAAACGTCAGCACGCTGCCGGTCGTCACGCCGTTGTCGACCAGCGGTCCACGATGCACGACGTAACTGATACCGCGTACCGTTTCTAGCGACTCGCCCTCGTCATCCGGGACAGCGTCGACCAGGTCCGGTGCGAGTTCGAGCAACGCTCGGCCCACAGCCGCAGCCGGCTCGATGCCAAGCACCAAAGCCAGACGCTGGTTGATCGCTTCGACACGGCCGTGCGCATCGAGGGCGACGACACCGTCGCGCAAGTGTTGCAACACGTTGTCCAGACGATGCCGCCGCACCGCTTCGCCCAAGGTGGCCTGGGCGACTTCGAGCGCGGTGTCGAAGGCCGAACGCACGGCGGCGCGAGAGTAAAGAAATATGGACTCCATACCTGCCCGCGCGGCGAGATCCGTCACGAGTCCCGGTCCCACGATTGTCCCTACGCCGCGATCGCGCAGATCGAGCACGCAGGCTTCCGCATCCTGCGCCGACTGGTACGACGCAAACACCACGTCGATACCATAGGCCGCCACGAAACGGCGCACCTCGGCGGGCGTCTCGCCGTGGGTCACGAGCGCCACCGATGACGAATCGCGGCGCGCGCGTGCCAGTGCATGCATCACGTCGAAACCGGTCGGCGTGATCAACACGACGGGCACATCTATCCGCGCCTTCAGATACGTGCCGTTCGACCCTGCCGCGACCACGACGTCCGGGCGATCCTTGCCCGCGGAAGCAATCTCGTTGACCGCTTCCTCATAGCCGCGGGTTACCAGCCGCAGATCGGCACGGGTGTCGTATTCATCGGCGATATCGCGGAACAGGCCGCGCAGCTTGCTGATGCCGATGGCCCACACGCGGGCCCGGGAGCCGGGTTCAGAAGGTCGGTTCATGGCGGGTTGCCTGCCGTGGCGGTCGAAACTAAAGAAGCACTATTATGACCTTCCGATTTCACTTGTGAAATTCAGGATTGCACTTATGCAATCGAACGACGCCCCGCCAATCCCCCAAAGCCACAGGTAATCAACAACTTAGCCTCACGCACCAACGCTGGCCCGCTCCTTGCAAAAACGCTCTGACTATTACCTGGAGATACGCGTGAGTTCAGCAAAACAACCTGTCAGTGCCGGCGCGAAATTCCGTGCAGCGGTCGCAGAAGGTCAACCGCTGCAGGTCGTCGGCGCCATCACCGCCTACGCGGCGAAAATGGCCGAGGCGGTCGGCTTCAAGGCGGTGTATCTGTCGGGCGGCGGCGTCGCGGCCAACTCGCTCGGCATTCCCGATCTCGGCATCAGCACCATGGACGATGTGTTGATCGACGCGCGCCGCATCACCGATGCCACCGGCCTGCCGCTGCTCGTCGATATCGACACCGGTTGGGGCGGCGCCTTCAACATTGCGCGCACGGTGCGTTCGTTCATCAAGGCCGGCGTGGCCGCGGTGCACCTCGAAGATCAGGTCGGACAGAAACGCTGCGGGCACCGTCCGGGCAAGGAAGTCGTCGCGAAAGAGGAAATGGTCGACCGCGTGAAGGCCGCTGTCGACGCCCGCACCGACGACCAGTTCGTCATCATGGCGCGCACTGATGCGGCCGCGGCAGAAGGCATCGATGCAGCGATCGAGCGCGCCGTTGCCTACGTCGAAGCCGGCGCCGACATGATTTTCCCGGAGGCGATGCAGACGCTCGACGACTATCGCCGCTTCAAGGCCGCAGTCAAGGTGCCGATTCTCGCGAACCTGACCGAATTCGGCTCGACGCCGTTCTTTACCACCGACGAACTGCGCGAAGCGAACGTCGATATCGCGCTGTACTGCTGTGGCGCGTATCGCGCGATGAACGCCGCCGCGCTCAATTTCTACGAGACGGTGAAGCGCGACGGCACGCAAAAGGCCGCTGTCGGAACGATGCAGACGCGTGCCGACCTGTACAAGTATCTCGGCTATCACGCGTACGAGGAGAAACTCGACGCGCTGTTCGCCGCACACAAGTAAACCGAATCCAGGAGTAAGAGGACGACACCATGAGCGAAGCAGATAACAGCACACCGGCAACAGGCGCATTCAAACCGAAGAAGTCCGTAGCCCTTTCGGGCGTGACGGCGGGTAACACTGCCCTGTGTACGGTCGGCAAGACCGGCAATGACCTGCATTACCGCGGCTATGACATTCTCGACATCGCCAGCACCTGCGAATTCGAGGAAATCGCCTACCTGCTGGTGCACGAAAAGCTGCCCACGCAGGCTGAACTGACGGCCTACAAGGCCAAGCTGAAGGCGCTGCGCGGCCTGCCCGCCAACGTTAAGGCCGCGCTGGAATGGATTCCGGCAGCCGCCCATCCGATGGACGTGATGCGCACCGGCGTCTCGGTGCTCGGCACCGTGCTGCCCGAGAAGGACGACCACAATCTCCCCGGCGCACGCGATATCGCTGACAAGCTGATGGCCTCGCTCGGCTCGATGCTGCTCTACTGGTACCACTACTCGCATAACGGCAAGCGCATCGAGGTGGAGACGGACGACGATTCGATCGGCGGCCACTTCCTGCATCTGCTACACGGCGTCGAGCCGTCGAAATCGTGGGTCGAGGCGATGCACATCTCGCTGAACCTGTACGCGGAGCACGAATTCAATGCATCGACCTTCACCGGCCGCGTGATCGCCGGCACCGGCTCCGACATGTACTCGGCACTGACCGGCGCGATCGGTGCGCTGCGCGGCCCGAAGCACGGTGGCGCCAACGAAGTCGCGTTTGAAATCCAGTCGCGCTACCAGAGTCCCGACGAGGCTGAAGCGGATATCCGCCGCCGCGTCGAAGCCAAGGAAGTCGTGATCGGCTTCGGCCACCCGGTCTACACGATCTCCGATCCGCGCAACAAGGTCATCAAGGAAGTCGCGAAGAAGCTCTCGAAGGAAGCCGGCAGCACGAAGCTGTTCGACATCGCCGAGCGCCTCGAAACCGTGATGTGGGACACCAAGAAGATGTTCCCGAACCTGGACTGGTTCAGCGCGGTGTCGTATCACATGATGGGCGTGCCGACGGCGATGTTCACGCCGGTGTTCGTGATCGCCCGTACGGCAGGTTGGAGTGCGCACATCATCGAGCAACGCATCGACAACAAGATCATCCGGCCGAGCGCGAACTACACTGGTCCGGACAACCTGAAGTTCGTGCCGATCGCGAAACGTTGATCGAAAGCGCCGATCATCAAACGTTGATCGGGAAAGGGGGATAATTGCCGCTGACGTCCTGTGATGTCCAGCGACGTCCGGCAATTATCGCCCTGCCGACATGCAACACGATTGCCGAACACTACATTCTTACTCCCCCACGGTATGAACACTGCAAACCGTAAGCCCCTGCCTGGCACCAAGCTGGACTTCTTCGACACGCGAGCCGCGGTCGAGGCGATCCAGCCGGGTGCCTACGACACGTTGCCGTACACCTCGCGCGTGCTGGCCGAAAATCTCGTGCGCCGATGCGATCCGGTATCCCTCAATGCGTCACTCGAGCAGATCATCGAACGCAAGCGCGACCTCGATTTCCCGTGGTTCCCGGCGCGCGTAGTCTGCCATGACATCCTCGGTCAAACCGCGCTGGTCGATCTCGCCGGCCTGCGCGACGCGATCGCGGCCCAGGGCGGCGACCCGGCGCTGGTCAATCCGGTGGTGCCGACGCAACTGGTGGTGGATCACTCGCTCGCCGTCGAGTGTGGCGGCTTCGATCCGGATGCGTTCGACAAGAACCGCGCCATTGAAGACCGGCGCAACGAAGACCGCTTCGATTTCATCAACTGGACCAAGAAAGCGTTCAAGAACGTCGACGTGATTCCGCCGGGCAACGGCATCCTGCATCAGATCAACCTTGAGCGCATGAGTCCGGTGGTGCAGGTGAAAGATGGCGTGGCGTTTCCGGATACGCTGGTGGGCACCGATTCGCATACGCCGATGGTGGATGCACTCGGCGTGATCGCCATCGGCGTAGGCGGCCTCGAAGCGGAAAGCGTGATGCTGGGACGCGCGTCGTATATGCGCCTGCCGGATATCGTCGGCGTGGAACTGACCGGCAAGCCAGGCGAAGGCATTACGGCGACGGACGTCGTGTTGTCGCTGACCGAATTCCTGCGCAAGGAAAAGGTGGTGGGTGCGTATCTGGAGTTCTACGGCGAAGGCACAGCCAAACTCACGTTGGGCGACCGCGCCACCATCGCCAACATGGCGCCCGAGTTCGGTGCGACGGCTGCGATGTTCTATATCGACGAGCAGACCATCAAATACCTGAAGCTGACCGGCCGCGACGACGAACTCGTCAAGCTGGTGGAGACCTACGCGAAGGAAACCGGCCTGTGGGCCGACAGCCTGAAGAACGCGCGATACGAGCGCGTGCTGACATTCGACCTCTCGACCGTGGTGCGCACGCTGGCGGGGCCGTCGAACCCGCACCGTCGACTGCCGGTGTCGGACCTCGCGGCGCGCGGCATCAGCGGCAAGGTCGAGAACGAGCCGGGGCGGATGCCCGATGGCGCCGTGATCATCGCCGCTGTCACGAGCTGCACCAACACCAATAACCCGCGCAACATGATTGCCGCTGGCTTGCTCGCGCGCAATGCGAACCAGCGCGGCCTGACCCGCAAGCCGTGGGTGAAAAGCTCGCTCGCGCCGGGATCGAAGGCCGTCACCTTGTATCTGGAAGAAGCCAGGCTGCTGCCGGAACTGGAACAGCTTGGCTTTGGGGTCGTCGCCTATGCGTGCACGTCGTGCAACGGTATGTCCGGCGCGCTGGATCCGGCGATCCAGAAGGAAGTCGTCGAGCGCGATCTGTACGCGACCGCCGTACTGTCCGGCAACCGTAATTTCGACGGCCGCATTCACCCGTATGCCAAGCAGGCGTTCCTCGCCTCGCCACCGCTGGTGGTGGCCTATGCGATTGCCGGCACGATCCGCTTCGACATCGAGAAAGACGTGCTGGGGACCGACGCCGCGGGCAATCCGGTCATGCTCAAGGACATCTGGCCGTCCGACGCGGAGATCGACGCGATCGTCGCATCGAGCGTGAAGCCGGAGCAATTCCGCAAGGTGTACGAACCGATGTTTGCAGTCACGGCCGACAACGGTGAACGCGCCAACCCGCTGTACGACTGGCGCCCGGCGAGCACGTATATCCGCCGCCCGCCCTACTGGGAAGGCGCGCTGGCCGGCGAGCGCACGCTCAAGGCCATGCGTCCGCTCGCGGTGCTCGGCGACAACATCACCACCGATCACCTGTCGCCATCCAACGCGATTCTGCCCGACAGTGCCTCGGGCGAGTATCTGGCGAAAATGGGCTTGCCGGAGGAGGATTTCAATTCGTATGCGACCCACCGCGGCGATCACCTGACCGCGCAGCGCGCTACTTTTGCCAACCCCACGTTGAAGAACGAGATGGTGCTCGAAGACGGCAAGGTGAAGGCCGGGTCTTTGGCCCGCATCGAGCCTGAAGGCAAAGTCACGCGCATGTGGGAAGCCATTGAAACGTACATGGAACGCAAGCAACCGCTGATCGTGATTGCCGGCGCCGACTACGGTCAAGGTTCGTCACGCGACTGGGCTGCCAAGGGCGTGCGTCTCGCGGGAGCGGAAGCGATTGTCGCGGAAGGGTTCGAGCGCATCCACCGGACCAACCTGGTGGGCATGGGTGTGCTGCCGCTGGAGTTCAAGCCGGGCGTGAACCGGCTGACGCTGGGTATCGACGGCACGGAAACCTTCGACGTAACCGGCGAGCGCAAACCGCGCGCCGATCTCACGCTGGTGATTCATCGCAAGAACGGCGAGCGTGTAGAAGTGCCGGTGACCTGCCGCCTGGACACTGCGGAAGAAGTGTCGATCTACGAAGCCGGTGGTGTCCTGCAGCGCTTTGCGCAGGACTTCCTGGAATCATCGCAAGCAGCGGCCTGAGGGAGGAGACAAAAACGTGGCCCACGTACCCCAGATCAAGATTCCCGCCACCTATATGCGTGGCGGCACCAGTAAAGGCGTGTTCTTCCGCTTGCAGGATTTGCCCGAAGCCGCCCAGGTGCCGGGCGCGGCGCGCGATGCCTTGCTGCTGCGCGTGATTGGCAGTCCGGACCCGTACGGCAAGCAGACTGACGGCATGGGCGGCGCGACGTCGAGCACCAGCAAGACGGTGATCATCGCGAAGAGCAGCAGGCCCGATCATGACGTCGACTATCTGTTCGGCCAGGTGTCGATCGACAAGGCGTTTGTGGACTGGAGCGGCAATTGCGGCAATCTCTCCGCCGCAGTGGGACCGTTCTCGATCAGCGCCGGGCTGGTCGACCCGAGCCGCGTTCCGCATAACGGCGTGGCCACCGTGCGGATCTGGCAGGCCAATATCGGCAAGACCATCATCGGACACGTGCCTGTCACCAACGGTGCAGTTCAGGAAACCGGCGACTTCGAACTGGACGGCGTGACCTTCCCCGCCGCCGAGGTGCAGCTCGAGTTCATGGATCCGGCCGCCGAAGAAGAAGGTGCAGGCGGCTCGATGTTCCCTACTGGCAACCTGGTGGACGACCTCGAGGTGCCGGGTGTGGGCACGTTGAAGGCCACCATGATCAACGCGGGCATTCCGACGATTTTCGTCGACGCCGAAGCGATCGGCTACAAGGGCACCGAACTCCAGGACGCGATCAATAGCGACGACAAGGCGCTCGCGAAGTTCGAGACGATTCGCGCGCACGGTGCAGTGCGCATGGGCCTGATCAAGCATATCGATGAGATCGCGACGCGGCAGCACACCCCGAAAGTCGCGTTTGTCGCGAGGCCGGTGGGGTATGTGGCGTCCAGCGGCAAGCAGATTACGGCGGGCGATGTCGACGTGCTGGTGCGCGCGATGTCGATGGGCAAGCTGCATCACGCGATGATGGGCACCGCCGCGGTGGCCATCGGTACGGCAGCCGCCATTCCGGGCACGCTGGTGAATCTCGCCGCGGGTGGTGGTGAACGCGAAGCGGTGCGCTTCGGCCATCCTTCCGGCACGTTGCGTGTGGGTGCGCAGGCCAGTCAGGTGGACGGCGAATGGGTCGTGAAAAAAGCGATCATGAGCCGCAGTGCGCGCGTGCTGATGGAAGGCTGGGTTCGCGTTCCGGGCGATTCGTTCTGATTCGGCCCAAGGTGAGGCGGCGCCTACGCTGCCTCACCTGCCCAGCAAACTCAACTTTGCCTGGCCGGCAGATACGGCATCGGATCGACCGGCTTGCCGTCGCGGCGCACCTCGAACAGCACGGAGACGCGCGTGTTGTTCTCGTCCCCCATCTCCGCGATTTCCTGCCCTTGCCGCACGATGTCGCCGGTTTTCACCAGCAGCCTGCGGTTGTGCGAATACGCCGTCAGAAAGTCCTTGTTGTGCTGGATGATGATCAGGCTGCCGTATTCATTGAGCCCCGTCCCTGCATACATGACCTTGCCGTCCGCGGCTGCGCGCACTGGATCGCCAGGCTTGCCGCCGATCTCGATGCCGCGCGTCGCGCCCGCCTGGAAGCCCTCGACCACCGTGCCTTGTGCCGGCCACACCAGCGAGACGCGGTTGGCGTGACGCGAGACCTCTGCGTCGACCTGGCGTGCTTGCGCGGGATTCGGTGCGGGTGCGCCACTCTGGGCGATGGAGGCGGCGTTGCTGGATGAACCGGCTGATGCAGTCGATGCATTCGCTCCGCTTGCCGCTGCCGCCGCATTCGCCGCCGGATTGGCAGAGGCTGCTGCCGCCGCCAGCTTTGCCGAGACCGCAGCCTTGGCCGCGGCCTGATCAGCCGCAGCCTGCGCCGCAGTGGCCGCGACGGCGGCGTCCTGTGCTTCCTTTGCCGCCTCGGGCGACGCTACGTGCAGCACCTGCCCTTTCTTCAGTCGCGTGGACGGTTTCAGACGATTCCACGCCAGCAGATCACTTATCTTGCAGTGATTGCGTTGAGCAATCTGGTTCAGCTTGTCGCCACGCTTGACGCGGTAGACGAGTGGCTGCGCTGCCTTCAGTTTGGCCGTGCTGGCCGCAGCGGTTGCCGCCGCCTGTAACGATGCTGCCGCGGCCGCATCCGATGCAGCGGTCGCTGCAGCGGCCGAAACCGCTGGCGCCCCAGTAGCCGCCGAGGACGCCTGCGTATCCTGCTGTGCCACATTCACACAACCGCTCATTGCCAATGCGATCCAGATGCCGGCGGCGCCGGCCATCATGGTTTTGTCGAAACGATTTTTCAACAAGTTCGACTCCTGCCTCGTACATAGGCGAGCCCGAGTGTCCCCGCGTCGCACCCCGATGCGCGCATTCGTCAGAAGCGCTGCACGCTCGACACGGGAAACCGCCTCGTTGCGGCTACCACCCTGGCCCACCCTTCTGTCTGGCACTCCTGCGGCAAATGCCTTGAAATCGAGGCGTTTTGACGCAAAAAGGGCCAGACAGACGGTTAAAATTCAAGCGGAATTGTAAAATGCCGCGGACAAAAAGCGGGCCATCCACACAGACTGATACAAATCCTTACGACCCGTATTGCGGGATTTGGCCCCTGATATCGTTTTCTTTAACGGCAAATCGTCGGAAAACCTTGAATTTCGGCGCTGGGGCCGGAGGCGAAGCGGCTCGCCGGACAGCAAATTCGTGTAAGGAGTTGCGCAGAAAAACAGCGCATAAAGAAAACGGCCAGCCCTCTTCGAGGTGCTGGCCGTTTGCCTTCCAATCATCGGCGCCCGAGAGCGCTTTCGTTTAACGCAGCGCCTTCACGGCCGCCGCGGTAACGTCGCCGGGCTGTCCGCCCCACGTCGCGCGAAGATAACTCGTCAGTTGTGCGAGTTCCGCGTCGCTTAACTGCCCTGCGAACCCTGGCATCTCCTGCATGCGCTCAAGGCCGGGGAAGTCCTGCGCATCGATGCCGTCGAGCATCGCCACGATCAGGTTGTGCGGATCGCTTTGCCGTACCGTCGAATTGCCGTGCATCGGGACGGCGACGTGCGGTTTGCCCTGGCCATCGCGCCCATGGCAACCGGCACATACGGCGAGGTAGACATTGCGCCCGGCGGCCAGTTGCGCTGTGTCCGCAGATGCCGGTGATGGCGACGCTGGCGACTGCAGCGGTTGCGCCGCCGCTGGCGGGTCACCGAGCAGATACGTCGACATCGCGCGCAGATCGTCGGGTCTCAGATACTGGCTGCTCAGATGCACGACCGGATACATCTCGCTGAACGCGGAGCCTTGTGGGGCGATCCCGGTGGCGAAGAACGTCTGCAGATCAGTCGCGGTCCAGCCACGCGCAGCGAGTCCTTGCGGGGTGATGTCCGGCGCGGCCACGCGCCCCAGCGCCCCGCCGGCGAGCGGCAACGCGTTGTCGAGCTGACCGAACTTGCCGCGCGGCGTGTGGCATTCGGCGCAGTGGCCGAGCGCGCTCACCAGGTAACGTCCACGACTCCAGTCCACCAACGCCCCGGAAGAGACGGCCTTCGATGCATCCGGCAGCGCATCCTTCAGGAACAGCATGTCCCAGAAGCGCACAGCAAAACGCATGTTGAACGGAAACGACAGATCCGGTTGACGGTTCGGTACCGCTGCGGGTTTTTGCGCCATCAGCCACGCATACATCGCGTCGCTGTCGGCACGTGAGATCTGCCGGTACGACGTGTACGGCATCGCCGGGTACAACGGGCCATCCGGCGACATGCCGTCGTGCAACGCCCGGTAGAAATCGCCAGCGCTCCAGTTGCCGATGCCGTGCTCTCTGTCCGGTGTGATGTTCGTGCCGTAGAACGTGCCGAACGGCGAGGCGAGTTTCGGGCCGCCGGCAAACGGCGCGCCGTCAGCGCTCGTGTGACAGGCGGCGCAATCGGCCGCTTTCATCAGATAGCGGCCGCGCGCAAGCTGCTCTGTCGCGGCGCTTTCCAGGTCTGCTGGCGTGCTGGTCGCCGAAGCGGTCATCCGGGTAGCCGGGGTGTCGTCGTGGTGTTGGCCGCACGCTGTCAGCGCCGCTGCGCTCAACACCAGCACGACGCGGCGCAGCTGCAGCAGACGTAGCGGAGTCCGCGAGGTCTGCGCACTCTGCGGGGTCAAGGAAAGCATCGTCATGCGGCGTCCTTTACGAGTCCAGGCATCGTCAACACGACATCCTTCACCGCTTCGTAGTACCGCACGTAGCCCGTACAGCGGCAGATGTGATCGTTCAGCGCCTCGGTGATGGTTTGCTCCACCTGATCTCTCGCCACCGGCTGGCGCTTGAGACGCTCGATCAGCACTGTCGCCGCGTTCACGAAGCCCGGAGTACAGTAGCCGCACTGAAAACTGAAGTGCTCGAGAAACTTCTGCTGGATCGGCGACAAGGCCACCACCTCGCCCTGTTCGTTGCGCTGTGCGTGGCCTTCGATCGTGCGGATCGACTTGCCGTCGAAGAAATTCGCGCCTGTGATGCACGTGCGGATTTCTTCGCTCGTGCCATCCGGTTTGTCCAGAATCACCACGCAGGCGTGACAGACGCCTTGCCCACAGCCGAGCCGCGAACCGGTCAGGTGGAGATATTCGTGCAGCAGGTCGATCATCATCAGACCGGCCGGCACTTGCAGCGGGCCGACCTGTTGCCCGTTCACCGTCAGCGATACCGGTTGGGCGCGGAATTGAGTCAAAGGCCGCTCTACCACGTCGGCATTTGCGGCGGTCGAAGCAGCAGCAGAGCCCGCCGTTGCATCAGCTGCATGGCCGGAATTTTGATTAGGGGCCGTCATGCGAGCACCTCCTGAATTTTTTGCGGAGTGACCGGGAGGTCAGTAAAACGATGTCCGATAGCGTGCGCAATGCCGTTCACGATCGCGCCAACCACCGGGATCATCACCACTTCGGCGATACCCTTGGGCGGATCGCTTTCGGTCAACGGCGGCAGCACTTCACCGGTCTGGGTCCAGACAGCGACGTCCCTGGCACGCGGCAACCGATAGCGGTTGAAGTTCCACGTGCCGTTGCCGGGACCGTCTTCGTAGAGCGGCAGATATTCATGCAGCGCGTGACCGATGCCCATCGCGAGACCGCCCTGCAATTGACCCGATACGAGTTGCGGCGCAATCTGGTTGCCGCACTCCATGATCGAGTGATGGCTCAACAGTTCGACCTTGCCAGTCGCCTCATGCACCGCGAGCTCGACCAGCGTGCCGACCGCGCTGTAGTAAGTGACCGCGGCGTTGTTCCGCTGCACGGGCGGAATGAACACGCGCTTTCGATCAAGCACGCGATATTGATTCGGTGTGCTTTGCAGTCGTTTCTTATCGGTTCCGGCGTTGTCGCCGTAGCGCAGCGAAAGACCATCGATGGGGAGGCGCTCGACGCTGCCGTCGATGTCGAACTCCGCTTCGGCCCATTGCCAGCGATTGAATACGTGTACCGCCGCGCCCGTCACGAGCCCGAGTTCGTGTGCCTTCTTCGCGAGCTGTTCGAAAGTGAGCGCCTCGAGACCGGCCGCCGATAGCTTGCCGTCGACCCAGCGCGCGTCCTCGATGCGCACCACTAGCGGCGCGGCCTGACCGCCGCCGGGGCCTTGACGCCAGATCGCCATCGCCGCCGGCCACAGGCCGTGAGTGAATACGACGCGAGCGGCCTCGCGCGTGCTGTGCGTGAAATAGAACGCAGAGTTGGTCGCGCTCGACGGCGACGCATAACCCGGCGACCAGCGCGGATTGGCCGACAGCTTGTCCTGCTCCGCTTGCGACATGATGTACGGATCGCCGCTCGTGACGACCGGCAGATCGGGCCAGTCGGTGACGGCAACGCGCACCTCGGTGGCCGGCTTGCCGAGCCATTTGACGACAGCAATCGCCTGCGACGTGGACATGCCGGTGCCGATTTCGGCGGCGGTGTGATGCAGGCTGATCTTGCCGTCGGCAGTGAACTCGACTTTCGCCAGCGAGGTCTCCGCCCCCGTGCCGAAGTCCTTTTGCACGCAGGCAAAACCGACGCCGTAGCGCTGGCCCGGATGCGCCAGCTCGAATGAAAGCTTCTGCTCTGCCCGGTTCACCCATAGCGGATGCACCTGCGCCTTCTGCAGGACTTCGTCGACGCGGATCGCGCCGGCCGGCACCGCGCCCTGGCTGTTTTTCATGCCCGAACGCAACGCGTTCTTCAGGCGGAAGTCGATCGGATCGACACCAAGTTGTGCCGCGATCTCGTCGACCATCATCTCGGTGGCCGCCATGCTCTGCAGCGTGCCGTAGCCGCGTGCGGAACCGGCGTCAATGGCACGGGAAGCGACCGCGACAGCCGAAAGATCGTTCTTCGGAAAGTAGTAGATCGACTGCGCCGCGGTTGCGCCGACCATCGCCACAGACGGCGAGAAATTGCAGCGGCCGCCGCCGTTCGCTTCCATCGCGGCCTTGAACGACTGGAAGAGCCCGGTCTTTCTGTCCACGGCGATACGGTAGTGCATCTTGAAAGCGTGACGCTTCAGCGAAGTCTGGAACTGCTCGTAGCGATCGTTCGCCAGACGCACCGGACGGCCGGCCGCATACATCGCCGTGACGAGGCCGTAGAACGGCACGTTGAAGTGATCCTTCGAGCCGTAACCAACCGTGTAGCAAGGGTGCACGAACAGGTTCTTCACCGGAAACGCGCACTTCGCGACCATGCCGGCCGCACTCTCCACGACCTCGGATGGCGCTTGCGTCGGCACCACCATATGCAGCGATTGGCTCGCGCTGTCGTACCAGCAGTTCACGTTGTCGGGTTCGAGCGCGGCCGTGTCGATAGATTGCGTGTTGTACTCGCGCTCCATCACGAGCCAGTCCGCGGACGGACGATCGAGTTCCTGCTGGATCTGTCCCGCGTAGAACATGCCCTGCTCGTCGAGCTTGCCGTGCTCCTTGCCGTCAGGCCAGACCGGCTGGTGCTTACGCATCATGCTCGGAAACACCGGGGCGTCCTTCAGGCTAGAGAACGTGTCGTCGTCGTAAGGCGTCTTGCCGCCTACCCGCACGAAGCGGAACGTGCCCCACGGATCGCGCTCCAGCGGCCCAGTCTGCGCGCCATAACGGATGATCTCGTCGTGGAACTTGAGTTTGTCCTTGGCGAAGCGAAAGCGTGCGAAGTCGTGATAGATCAAGATCGCGACCGCCTGGCCGAGATAAGCTGGCGTCTTGCCTTGCGGCAGCAACATGTCGTCGCCATAGAACGCGGGGAAGATCAGGCCGTCGCGCGCCAGATCGTCGGCGGTGACGACGCGGTCCGGCTTCAGTTCGTCGCCGAGCAGCGTCAGGTCGAAGCCTTCGTAGAGGCGGTCGGCCTGGGTCGTGCGCAGGATGAAAGCGTGCGCCTGCTGCGCCGGCCAATGCGGCATGTCGGCCGCGCGGATGTCGCGTGCGAACACCTTCGCACCGGTCACCTTGGCGATGCCGTCGATGCGGAATTTGGCCTGCCCATTCGCCGCATCCCATTGAACCGGCGTGAGAATCTTTTCTTCGAATAACGCAGCAAATGCGCGGCTGCCGATCGGCGCGATATACACCGAGACTCCCGCGATAACGCTGGCCTTCAGAAAACTGCGACGCGAAAGGTCGAGTTTCCCCATGGACTTCTCCTTAAGTGATCGACGACGGCAACGCCACGCAAAAGACAGAGGCACGCACGGCGGAGCCACAGGCTGCGCAAGCCTGTGACGACACACCGTATTGGAGAATCAAGCGAATCCCGGACGCATGCATCCAGGCATACCGGCGACGTGCGGCGGCCAGAACATCGGCGCCGCCGCAGTCGATCTGATTAACCGTGAACTGTCATTGAACGTGCTGGTGATGCCAACTTCCCTTTCCCTGCCCTGTCACGGGCGAAGCGCGGGATTATGGCGCGGCTGGATAGCGAATGAGTCAAATTTTGTCCGCTATCTCTTAAATAACGGATTTGATATAGATGCCTTTACTTCGTTATCCTTATCTGCATGTCGATGCGCGTGCCGTCACAAAGTACATGGCAGCGCAAGGCCTGCATCAAGCCCGCACGATCGCGATCCCCAATGCCTCGAATGGAGCCGTGAGCGTCTCTGAGGTTTCCTTCTCGACCACCAGCGCATGCGCAGCGCTCGCTTCCGCGATCATGAAAGCGGACGCCGTGTTGAGTTTCTCCGCTGAAGCGAGCACGACGGTTTCCGCAGCACGCGCCGCCAGTGCGCGCTTGACATAGGCCTCTTCGAGATCGCCCGTACTTAGGCCGGCTTCAGGATGTACCCCCGTGACACCCATGAAATAGAGATCGGCGCGGATATGGCTCAGCGCCTCGATCGCGGCGGCACCGACATTGACCATCGAATGCCGGTACAGGCGTCCGCCGATCATGATCACCTCCACGTCGCGGTGATGAGCGAGTTCTACCGCTACGCCCGGACTATGCGTGACGATGGTCGCGCGCAGACCGAGCGGCAGATGGCGCACCAGTTGCACAGCCGTCGTCCCGCCGTCGACGATCACGATCTGGCCCGGCTCGATCATCTGCGCCGCGGCGCGGCCAATGGCTGCCTTCGACGCCGACTCGATGCCCTGTCGGCCGGCCAGGTCCGCCGCTGCCGGCGACGAGGGCAACGCCCCGCCATGCACACGCTGCAGGTAGCCGTCGGCGGCGAGTTCACGCAAATCGCGCCGGACGGTGTCTTCGGAGACACCAAATTCGTTGCTCAGGCTCTTGGCGATCACCTGGCCATCGCGTTTGAGCGCATCGAGAATCAGCTGTTTTCTTTGCGAAGTAAGCATGGAGCGGCGGTTCATCAATAGGAGACAAGGCGACGTTGGCTCGTGCCAACCGAGGGCGTCACGAAGAAGCAAAGCGCGGGGCATAGACAAGGAACCCGCACGTCATTGCACGAAAATTCTTGTTTTTGCACGAGATTGCACGATACCATGAAATCTCGCGGTTCGAACCGCGCTTTCAGGAAACCGCCATGAGCAAAACTGCCGACCGTGTACGGGTTGTCGAAGTCAAAGTGCTGTCCGACGACTGGTATGTGCTGAAGAAGACCACCTTCGACTACCAGCGCGCTGACGGAAGCTGGCAGCGTCAGAACCGCGAGACCTACGACCGCGGCAACGGCGCCACCATGCTGCTCCACGATCCGGTGCGCCGGACGGTGGTCCTCACGCGGCAGTTCCGCCTGCCGGTCTTCGTCAACGGTCATGACGGGATGATGATCGAGGCGCCAGGCGGGCTGCTGGAAGAGGCGTCGCCGGAGGAGCGCATCCGCGCCGAGGTCGAGGAGGAAACCGGCTACCGCGTGCATGCGGTGCGCAAGATATTCGAGGCGTACATGAGCCCTGGCTCGGTTACGGAGAAGCTGTTCTTCTTTGTCGGCGAGTACGATGCCGCCGCAAAGATCGGCGAAGGCGGCGGTGTTGTCAGCGAGGGCGAGGATATCGAAGTGCTAGAACTGCCGGTCGATGAGGCGCTGGCGATGATCGGGCGCGGCGAGATCGTCGATGGGAAGACGATTATGTTGCTGCAGTATGCGGCGTTGAATGGGTGGAGAGAGTGAGTCCCCGAAAAGTTGCATCGAATGCCGCCTGGCTTGAGATAACGGCCCAGGCACCCGCCACCCATCCCCCTTAAAACTGATGCCGTATCGCCGCCCGCACCGTCACCTGGTTCGATGACGAAGATACCCCCGCCGATCCCGGAATATATGCGTCGTCCAGCACGGTATCGGTCTTGTCGCCCGCCACCTTCTGGTACGCCGCCTGGAAATAGAAGTCCGTTCGCTTGGACAGGTTGTAGTCGGCCATCAGGCCGAACGTGTGATATCTCGGGTTCTCGTTGCCCGAGGTCGCGTCCATCGTGGCCGCCGTGTAGACGTATTGCACGCCGACGAAGAAGGCCGGCGTGAACTGGTATTTGCCATTGACCTCGAAGTTCTGGAACTTGAGCGCCGTCATCGTGCCGCCGTTCGGCGGCGTGATGGCGCCCACGTAGACCGAAGTGTCGGTTGCGGACGGCTGGCCGACGTTCGTGTTCGTATAGGCAAAGCCCACAGTCGCGCTGCCGAACGTGTAGTTGACGCCTCCGCCGAAAATACGCAGCCGCTCCGAGATGAAATTCGCGTCGTCGGTCGCAATGGACCCATCGGCCGTCAGGCCCGGATTGTTCGTCTCGAGATAAGCCGCGCCCACCAGCAGGCCACCATTCGTGTACTGGCCACCGAGACTATACGTACGGTTGTTGGCAAAGCCGGTTTCGTTGCTGAAGCTGTAGGTGCCGCCGAACTGCAGGCCCGCAAACGACGGGCTCGCGTACTTGACCGTGTTGTTCACGCGGAACGAGTTGTCGGTGTTGTCGTTGTCATAGGGGTGCGAGAGCAGATAGCCGCCCCAGTTGCCGTTGGCCGTGGTCGGCGCGAGATAGTCGACCACCGAGTCGTACTGCCGGCCGAACGTGAGGGTGCCGTAATTGGCCGACGTCAGGCCAACGAACGCCTGGCGGCCGAAGATGCGGCCGCCCTCCTGAAGGCCGCCGCTATTCACATCGAAACCGTTCTCGAGATCGAAGATCGCCTTCAGGCCGCTGCCGAGATCCTCCGAACCCTTCAAGCCCCAGCGGCTGCCCTGCGCATAGCCGCTCTCAAGCTGATAGGCCGATTTGTCGCCCGCGTTACTCGTGTAGTTGATGCCCTCGTCGATCACCCCGTACAGCGTAATGCTGCTCTGCGCGAAAGCAGGCAGCGCGAAGGCTGCCGTCACAGCCAGCGCAATCATGTTCTTTTTCATGAAGATCTCCCGGATCTCTTTCCATCAGCCAGCAGCTAGCCAACTTTGAGAAGGCTCTTCTTTTTTTAAGCAGCACTTACATTGAGCTTCAAGTTCACGAGTGATGAAAACGATGCTTGCACACCGATAGCGGGCCGTCCATCGGCACACGTTGAGCCATCGCAAATCGTTGCGAAATGCCCACGCGCAGGCATTCGCATATTGCGTAATTTGACAATTGGGGCTTGGTCGCGAACAGCGTTCGTCCGACGCCGGATCACCCCCAAACGCCGGGCTAGGGAACCCTTGGCCGGATGGCTAACGGCGCAGAAAACACCCGGTTTGCAGGCCGCTCTCGCACACCTTTTCGTAAGAACATGAAATAATTTCGAAAGAAACCGCCCCCGTTGGCAGAACAACAATCTCGGCCGCTGGTCCCGTTTAAAATCCCCTGCGCGGTATGCAATGCAAAAGTCATCCTCCCGTCTGCTCGAACTCGATTTCTTTCGCGGACTGGTCCTGCTGTTTATCGTGGTCGATCACATCGGCGGCAGCATCCTCTCGCGCGTCACGTTGCACGCCTACGCGCTGTGCGATGCAGCCGAGGTGTTCGTATTCCTCGGCGGCTTTGCCACCGCAACCGCTTACGCCACGCTCGCCCTGCGCCACACCGAGGCAGCCGCGCGCCACCGTTTTCTGCGGCGTTCGCTGGAGATCTATCGGGCCTTCCTCGTCACCGCCGGCTTTATGCTGCTGGTTAGCGCGGTTCTGATCGCCTTCAGCATCGACGCGCCCAATCTGACCTCCGACGATCTCGACGACTTTATCGATGCGCCGTTTATGGTCCTGCGTGACATCGTGCTGTTGCGGCGTCAGCCCTATCTGGCGTCGGTGCTGCCCATGTATGCGCTGTTCGCGCTGAGCGTGCCGCTGGTCCTGCCGCTCGCGCAGCGCCGGCCATGGTGGCTGCTGGCGGGGAGCCTCGCGCTTTGGGCTGCGGCGCCATCCGTGAATGCGTATCTGCCGGCAATCGAAGACGCTCAATGGAATTTCAATCCGCTCGCCTGGCAACTGCTTTTCGTGCTCGGCGTGCTGGCACGGGTGCAGCCCGTGTATCGGAAGATCAGCTCACACCGCGCGGGATGGTTCGTCAACGTGCTGGCATTTGGCGTCGTGCTGGCCGCGGCGTACTACAAGCTGTTTATCGAGCAAACGCCGCTCGACGGCAGTTTCAAGCAAAGCCTCTCATGGTTGCGTGCCGGCAATTTTCTGGCGATCGCATGGCTCGTCGCCTACCTGATCCAGCTCGGCTGGGTGCGCAAACTCGCGCAGTGGCTGCCGTGGGTCGGCATGATCGGACGCAAAGGGTTGATCTGCTTCGTGGCGGGCGCAGTCATTTCGCTCGTCGTCGATTCGCTGCTCTACGCAGCCACCGACGGGTATCTCGATATACCACTTGGGCTTTTGGCCGACGCAATCGCAGTCGGCGCGCTGTTCGCGGTTGCGCGCGTTTGCGAGCCGGTGAAACGGCTGGTGACGCGCTCGACTATCCGGCGCAGTGGAGTCGCCACATAAGCGGGCCGCCGCGGTTAATAGCGGCCGCCGATGTCCGGCCTGGCGGGTGACGACGGCCTCTGTGTTCGTCAGCGTGCTATCGCACCCAGTCCGTCCACAACACCATCAGCACGGTCATCAGCGCGGGACCGATAAACAGGCCCAGCAGCCCAAAAGTCTCCGCGCCGCCGAGAATCCCGAACAGCACCAGCAGGAACGGCAAGCGGGTCGAATTACCGATGATCACCGGCCGCACGAGGTGTTCTGCGATGAACACCACCACGAAGCCGAATACAGCAAGCCCGATCGCCCACGCCACCGATCCCTGCGCGAACAGCCACAGCGCCGCGCCGCAGAACACGAGCGGTGCGCAAAACGGCAGCATGGCCGCCACGGCCGTGACGAATCCGAGCAGGATAACGTGCGGCAGGCCAGCGATCTCATAGGCAAGGCCGAGCAGTGCGCCCTCGCCGATCCCCACCACTACGAGCCCGGCCACTGTGCCGCGCACAGCGGAGGCCATCCGTTCGAGAAGCTGCGCGCCGTTGCTGCCGAGGGCGCGGTGTGCCCCCTTGAGCAGCGCGCCGGACAGACGCGGCCCGGCCTGAAAGATCACAAACAGTGTGACCAGCATGAAAGCGAATACCATCAGGCCGTGTGCGGCTCGCGCGCCGAAATGGCGGCCGAAGGTCATGACGGCTTCGCCGTGCAGCCCTTTCATGGCGGGCGACTCGCGTAGCGGCTGGGTAAGGTTCGCCTGCCACCATTCTGTGATCTGCGGTGCGCCGAACGGCAGATGCTGGACGATGTCCGGCATCGCGATGCCGTTTTCCTGCACGTTCTTGATCCACTCGATCACATCGTGCGCTTCATGGCTGGCCTGCCCGATTCCCATTGCCACCGGCAACACGACCAGCAATGCAATCGCCACTGTCAGGACGGCGGAGATCAGCGTGGTGCGTCCGGACAGCCAGCTGTGGCTTTCGATTTTGCGTAGCACCGGCCACAGGGCGATGGCAATCACGCCGGCCCAGCCGACTGCCGGGAGGAAATCGCGGATGACCCACAAGGCCAGCAGCACCAGGGCGGCGTATAGCAGTGCGGTTGCCGCCTGCTGCATTTTCCGGCGGCTCGGCGGATCCAGTTCCGGGGGTGTTGGAGATGCTGCGGGTGGGCGTGTGGCCATGTAACCTCTGGGAGATGTGCGCGCGAGCCGACCGGAAAAACGCAAACCCGTTAAACTAGCCCCGGCTCTGCTCGTCAATGTTCACATCTTAAAGGAAGCGCTCGCGCCCTTCCGTCACATCGACTCCCCCGCTGTCCGTCGCGCTGCGATCAACACTGCGTTGCAAAAATTCGCTCTATAGAAAAAGCACGCTGTTAACTGCCCGCAAACCCGCGTCTTTTCGTATCCCCGCTGAAGTCAAGTGGCATTATTGCTAATTCAAGAACAGTGTTTCAACCGGCGCACAATGGCTCTAAGGCCCGCGCAGGAATACATTCGGCACACCACATATACGGAGCCGACGATGAAGACCATAGAGTCCTTGCCACTTGACGGTGCCAACGGCGTACGCATCGAGATTCTTGAGCGCTCTGATACCACGCTTGTAATTCGCTGGGTTGAGCCGGGTCGTTGTCATTACGGCGAGCAGCGGTGGCGGCGGCGGTCTGCTCATACTTCCGGCACTTGCGCTGTGTCAAGGCGGAAGATTCGGCGGGGTGATGCAGTGTTTAAGCCGGCTGAGCGGCCGGCGCCTTCTAATGCTGCCGCTATGATTTCTGTTGAGACTTTGTGTAGTTTGGTTGGGGAGTTGAAGGCGGCTTGAGGTTGGGCGTGCAACTATTGCACGTGGGTTGTTCTCGCTATTTCCCGGTGGTGTTTCGCGGCTTCGGGCTTTGTACGCGCCGGCTCAGTGTTTGTATCCCTGACGCGCCAGCAGTTTCCATACACCATCGCGTTTTTGCCAGACCATCAACTGTTCGAGCTCGACCTCGCCCACCTTGCCTCCGCTCTCCACCGTGCCCGAAAAGTGGTCGCGGACAATCGCGTCGTCTCCTGCTAGCGTAGTCTTCGTGTTGCTCAAGTCGATTCTTCGATACCGTGTCCCACCGCTCACTATCGTCTGGATGAAGACCGTCTGATCCTGTACGGCGCCATTCGAGTGGCCGTAGCTCAAGGCCTCCGATGTCACCGCTTTCATCTCATCCGCATTGCCAGCCAGCATCGCTGCGTTCAAACGCTGTACCGCGGCGCTGACGCCGGCTTCGTCCGCTGTCTCCGCTATCGCACTCATGCACGCAAGGCTCAGTAGTGCCAGGCAAATTATTCTTTTCATCAATGGATACTCCTCGAAGCACACGTGTCGATTTTTTCATGCACGATCCGCTTACCCTCATCATCATCGAAACTTCGCTAATCCACGCCTCGATGGTGCCGCCCACTATACCGAACCCCGCTCAGGCGTTCAAGAAAACGCTCGAGACACCTGGTGGCCATACGCGAGCAGCATACGAACTGGTTGCGGACGCAAGCTTTGCGCTAGTGGTGAGAGAACTATAGATTGAAACGGAGCACTCGTTCGGGATGCTCGCTTCGTCACAAGATAAGTGAAAGCGCGGCTTGGCGCGCTATCGGGTCGCTGTCGGCGAGGCGCGCCAGGCGCATCGCGAAGCCGTTGAAATGAAGTCCGCCTCGCGCGCCGATGAGCAGCGCGGGCGTGCTTCGCAATGAGGTACCGGCCAAACATCTACGACCGGTTGCGTCCGAGACCAGCGCGGCCCGGGGGTGAACTGCGGCGCCGACCGCCGCGTGACCCAGCCAGTTACGAATGCGCTCACATGATATCGGCGAACCCAGCAGATACTTCATGAGTAATTTCCCGATCTTGACGCAGCCCGCACTCCAGGTCGGTAAAATTTGCACTGCGTTGCAGCATGCAGAACGTCTCATTCCCACGTTCGAGGCCATTGCCCGGGCTAGTCTCACCCGGAAGGTAAAATGCGAGTCGAGGCCCCGATGGGCCATGCCCAATCCGGGCCGCCAATTCAACCGATGTGCGAGCCGGCCCATGCTGCTTAGCACATCGATGTCCGCAACCCGATAACCCGCGGCGACCCCGGCCAGATCCGGCGTTGCCCAAGGGCTGCTCGTCCTTTTGACAGAGCCCCTCAGGAGCCACTTTTATGACCGACTCGAACGTGTCTTTCCTCGGCAGGATTTCGCTGGCCGTCGGAACGTTCTTCAGCATTCTCGGCGACGGCGAGTTCGCCGCCCGCGTGCAGCGCCTGCGCAGCGGCGCGCCCGTCACAGCAGCACCACCGGCAGCACCGGTTGCAACGCCAGCACCTGCGCCCGCCCCGCAACCTGCGGTCCCCGCCCTGAAACAGGCAAGCCCGGACGCTGCCCTTCAGCTACTCGGCTTGCTGCAGCGCGATGCGCGCTTTATCGACTTCGTCGAAGAAGACGTGGCGGGTTACTCGGATGCGGACATCGGCGCCGCCGCCCGCGTCGTGCATGGAGGCTGCCGCACGGTGCTGCGCGAGCATTTCACGATCCGTCCCGTGCGCGAAGAGGCCGAAGGCAGCCGCGTGACGCTGCCCGAAGGGTTCGACGCCACCGCCGTCCGTCTGACCGGCAACGTGGTCGGCAAGGCGCCGTTTACCGGCAGCCTGAGCCATCGCGGCTGGCGCGTTCAGGACGTGCGGCTGCCGAAGCTCGCCGCGAGCCACGACACCTCTGTCATCGCGGCGGCTGAGGTGGAGCTATGAGCGATCCGCGCTATTCGATCGGCATCGATCTGGGCACAACCCATTGCGCCCTCTCGTACGTTGACTTCGCCACCAGCGACGGCGAAAAGACCACTCAGGAAATCCTGCCTGTCACGCAGCTCACCGCGCCGGCCACGATCGACAATCTGCCGCTGTTGCCTTCGTTCCTCTACCTGCCGCATCCGAGCGAACTGGCGCCGTTCGACCTCGGTTTGCCGTGGACTGGCGAGCGCGACTTCGCTGTCGGCGAAATGGCGCGCAGCCGCGGTGCCGGCACGCCGATCCGTCTCGTGTCGAGCGCGAAAAGCTGGCTGTGCCATCCGGGCGTCGACCGTCGCGCCGCGATTCTGCCCAACGATGCGCCCCCCGAAGTAACACGCGTGTCGCCGCTCGAAACCTCGATTCGCTACCTCGCACATCTGCGCGAAGCGTGGGACCATGCCCATCCCGACGCGCCTTTCAGCGAGCAGGAAATTACCGTCACGATTCCCGCGTCGTTCGATCCGGCCGCGCGCGAATTGACCGCCGAGGCTGCGCAGGCCGCGGGTTATGCAGGCATGACGCTGCTGGAAGAACCGCAGGCCGCGCTCTATAGCTGGATCCAGAAGAGCGGCGGCGAGTGGCGCAAGCAGGTCCGAGTGGGCGATATCATCCTCGTCGTCGACGTGGGCGGCGGCACTACCGACCTGTCGCTGATCGCGGTAGTCGAGCGTGCAGGCAACCTCGAACTGCATCGCGTCGCCGTGGGCGAACACATCCTCCTCGGCGGCGACAACATGGACCTCGCCCTCGCCCACGTGGTGGCGCGCAAACTGGCCGCCCAGGGGACGCAGCCTGACCCGTGGCAACTGCGCGCGCTGACCTACGCCTGCCGCGCGGCCAAGGAGACGCTCCTCACCGACGCCGCCACCGACGCTGTGCCGCTCGTTGTACCGAGTCGCGGCGCCAAGCTGATTGGCGGCTCGATCCGCACCGAACTGACCCGCACTGAACTGACGCAGACGATCCTGGATGGGTTTTTCCCGCTGGTCGAAAGCAGCGCGCGTCCGGTGAGCCGGGCCCGCGTCGGCCTCACGCAACTGGGCTTGCCGTACGCGCAGGACGCGGCCGTCACGCGTCACCTGGCGGCGTTCCTCGGCCGTCAGGTTGCGGCGCTCGCCGAACTCGACGGTCTGCAAAGCGCGCAGCCGGAAGGCGCGAGTTTCCTGCATCCCACCGCGGTGCTGTTCAACGGTGGCGTGTTCAAGTCGCCGTTGCTGGTCGAGCGCATTCTGCAGACGCTCAACGGCTGGCTTGCCGCGGAAGGCGCCGCGCCTGCGCGTCTGCTCGAAGGTGCGGATCTCGATCTCGCCGTTGCGCGCGGTGCGGCTTACTACGGCTACGTGAAGCGCGGCCAGGGCGTGCGGATTCGCGGCGGCATCGCGCGGGCTTTCTATATCGCGGTCGAATCCGCCATGCCCGCCGTGCCGGGACTCGAACCGCCGGTGCAGGCGCTGTGCGTCGCGCCGTTCGGCATGGAAGAAGGCACCGAGGCGGAATTGCCGGCGCAGGAGTTTGGGCTCGTCGTCGGCGAGCCAGTGCACTTCCGCTTCTTCGGTTCGTCCGTGCGGCGTCACGACCAGGTGGGTACGCTGCTCGACTACTGGTCGCCGGAGGAATTGCAGGAGCTGGACGAGATTCAGGCCACGTTGCCGCCCGAAGGCCGCAGCCCCGGCGAGATCGTGCCGGTGAAACTGCATGCGCGCGTCACTGAAGCCGGCACGCTCGAACTGGAAGCCATCCCGCGCGGCACGGGCGAGCGTTGGAAAGTCGAGTTCGATGTACGTGGCAACGCCAACGTTTGAACGCGATGCAGCAGTACCTCGTCGGGATCGATCTGGGCACCAGCAACACGGTCGTCGCGTATGTCGAGGCGGGGTCCGGGGACATTCGCGTCTTCGAGATCGAACAGCTCGTCGGTCCCGGTGAGGTAGCGGCACGACCGCTGCTGCCGTCGGTGCGTTATCACGCTGCGCGCGGCGAACTGAGCGACGGCGATCTGCAGTTGCCGTGGTCCGCTGCTGCGCCGGATGCTGCAAAGGCTGCGAATATCGCGCATGCCGCGAACAGGCACACTCTCAGCGCGAACAGCGCGGAAACGCATCGCGCCGTGATCGGCCGCCTCGCGCGCAGCCTCGGCGCTCAGGTGCCGGGGCGCCTCGTCGCAAGCGCGAAAAGCTGGCTGTCGCATGCGTCGGTGGATCGCACAGCAGCGATTCTTCCGTGGGGCGCCGGCGACGACATCGATAAGGTGTCGCCCGTCACCGCCAGCGCCAGCTATCTGGCCCACGTGCGCTCCGCGTGGAATCATCGCTTTCCACATACGCCTCTCGAACAGCAGGACGTGGTGCTCACTGTGCCCGCCTCGTTCGACGACGGTGCTCGCGCGCTGACGCTCGAAGCAGCCCGCATGGCGCATCTGCCGAAGCTGCGTCTGCTGGAAGAACCGCAAGCAGCCTTCTACGACTGGCTGTTCCGGCACCGCAGCTCGCTTGGCACTGAACTCGCCGAAACGCGGCTCGTACTGATCTGCGACGTGGGTGGTGGCACGACCGACTTCACCCTGATCAAGGTGCAGATGCAGGACGGTCAGCCCCAACTCACGCGCGTCGGCGTGGGCAACCACCTGATGCTCGGCGGCGACAACATGGACCTCGCACTGGCGCATCTCGCCGAGAGCCGGCTGTCGACGCCACAATCGCGGCTATCGGCGGCGAGCCTCTCGCAGCTCGTCGAGCGCTGCCGCGCCGCGAAAGAGCAACTTCTGGGGCCCGCGGCGCCAGACTCTGCATCGATCACGTTGCTGGGTACGGGTTCGAAGCTGATCGGCGGCGCGCGTACGGTGGAGATCACGCGCGCGGAAGTCGAGCAGATGGTCGTAGATGGCTTTTTCCCAGCCGTTTCCGCAGATGCGCGGCCGGGGCGCCCGCGCGGCGCCATCGTCGAATTCGGCTTGCCTTACGCGAGCGACCCGGCAATCACGCGGCACGTCGCGGCGTTTCTGGGCCGGCTCGCGACACAGTCGCGAGAAGCGTTGGGTTCGTCAGGGACCGCTGACGAAAGCGAAAACGCATTGCCCGTGCCCGACACGTTGCTGCTCAACGGCGGCGTATTCCGCGCCGAGGCGCTTACCGAACGCCTCGCCGCCACGCTGGGCACCTGGCGCGGCAAACCTCTGCAGGTCCTCCACAACGACAACCCCGACGTAGCCGTGGCACGCGGCGCGGTAGCTTACGCACTCGCCCGTGCAGGCCAGGCGCCGCGGATCGGCGGCGGCTCGCCACGCAGCTACTTCCTGGTTCTGGAGGAAGACGCGCAAATGCTGCGCGGGGTGTGCGTACTGCCGCGCGGCACCGAAGAAAGCCGCGAGATTCACCTCGCCGACCGCACCTTCGCACTACGGCTCGGACATCCTGTGCAATTTCATCTGGTGTCCTCTGTATCGGACACCGCGTGGCAACCGGGTGACCTGGCGGAACTGCCCCTCGGCGAATTCGTGCGCCTGCCGCCTATCGCCACGGTCGTCGCCCCACGCGGCTCGGGCGACGCGGCAGAAACACCGGTCCAGCTCGCCGCTTCGCTCACCGAAGTAGGCACGCTGGAAATGCACTGTATCGATGCCAGCGACGCCACACAGCGCTGGCTGCTCGAGTTCCAGCTGCGCCGCGGCGAAGCCAAAGTCACCGTATCCGGCGAAGCGCCGCACCCTGCCCTGCCCAAAGCGCTCGAACTGATCGATCGCGCCTTCGGCTCGCGCTCGCAGAAAGTCGATTCCAAGGAGGTCAAGCGCACACGGGCCGAACTGGAACAGGTCCTCGGTCCACGTGCAAGCTGGAACAGTGCGCTGCTGCGTGAACTGTTCAACGCGCTGTGGGAACGCGCAAAACGCCGGCGCCGCTCGGCGGATCACGAGCGTCTCTGGCTCAATCTGGCCGGGTATTGCGTGCGTCCCGGCTTCGGCTATCCGCTCGACGAGTGGCGTGTCGAACAACTGTGGTCGCTCTTCGACGACGGCATTCAGTACATCAACGACAGCCAGGTCTGGTCGGAGTGGTGGACGCTGTGGCGCCGCGCAGCGGGCGGCCTGGGCGAGAGCGAACAGCTCGATGTGCTCGACGCGGTGGCCTTCATGCAGGCCGCCGGCACGGCGCGCTCCAAACTACCGTTCGATCCGGCGAAGTCCGGTTACGCCGATATGGTGCGCCTCGAAGCGTCGCTCGAACGCGTGCCTGCGGAACGCAAGATCGAACTCGGTGCGCGACTGATCGAGCGACTCGCGAAGCCGTCCGAGAATCATCAGGGATGGTGGGCCGTCGGCCGTATCGGTGCGCGTCGGCCTTTCTATGGCAGCGCGCATAGCGTCGTTCCGCCCGACATTGCAGAGCAATGGCTCGAGACGATTCTCGCGCTCGACTGGCGGAAGGTCGAACCGGCCGCATTCGCTGCCGTACAGATCGCTCGCATGACGGGTGACCGGTCGCGCGATCTGTCTGCAGAAATCCGCGCGAGCGTCATCAAACGACTCGAAACCGCGCACGCGCCGGCCATCTGGATCACGATGGTCCGCGAGACGGTCGAACTCGACGAAGCCGATGAGGGACGCGTCTTCGGCGAGTCGCTGCCGCCGGGGCTCAAGCTGATTGGCTGAACGGCGGCGCGTATCGAGGGCCGCCGCTCACTCATCACTCCATAGCTCAGATCGGCGTCAACACCTTCTCGCCCGCGAAATGCCTCGCCGCGTTGTCCAGAAAGTTCTGCAGCGACGCCGCGATCGCCTCCGGCGACCTGCCGCCCACATGCGGCGTCAGCACGACGTTGCGTAGTCCGATCAATGCTTTTGGCGGATCGGGCTCGCCTTCATAGACATCGAGGCCGGCTCCTGCGATTGTTCGGGCGCTCAACGCCTCGGCCAACGCCGCCGTATCGACGACACTGCCGCGCGAGACGTTCACGAGGAAACCGTCCGGCCCCAACGCCTCGAGCACGGCCTTGTCGATCAGATGCCGCGTGCCCGGCCCACCTACCGTCGTGACGACGAGGAAGTCGCACCACTGTGCGAGCGCCGTGACACTATCGAAGTAGCGGATCGGCTCGCTTTCACGCGGCTTACGGTTGTGATACCCCAGTTCCATATCGAACCCTGCCCCGCGCTTCGCCACCTTGCTGCCGATATGGCCCAGCCCGAGCACGCCCAGCCGCTTGCCCGACACACCTGGATGCATTGGCAGCGTGTCGCGCCAGACGCCCTGGCGGGTCGCCTGATCGAGCTGCGGCACATCGCGCACTACTGCGAGCAGCAGCGCGAAAGCGTGATCGGCGACGCACGCGGCGTTGGTCCCCGCGCCATTGGCCACGACAATATTGCGGCTGCGTGCATGGTCGATAGCAATGTTCTCGTAGCCGGCGCCGAGCGCGCTGATGAATTCCAGCCTGGGCATCCGGTCGATTTCTTCAGCTGTCAGGCCCGTGGTGCCGTTGGTCAGGACTGCGCGCACCTTCTCGCCGTGCGCGGCAATCGCTTCCGTACGCGTGCCCTCATCGGGGGCATAGATGACCTCATAAGCAGACTTGACGCCAGCAAGACTGGCGTCCTTCAGAAGAATCAAAACCAGCAGGTAAGGTTTTGTCATGGCCTGAAACGGTTGTTTGAGGGGGAACTGCGACGCGGGAAAGTGTAACAAGGCTCCTGAAGGCGTGCTGGCGGGCGCTTGCTACATGCTTCTCTGCCCGAGTTCCCCTTAAAATAGCGGCACTCTCGAATACGGATTGCTCATGCTGGATACCCTTGGTGCTGAAGACACGCCGCGCGGCGACGCGCAGCCGAGCGACGACTCGGAAATGTTCGAGCTGGCGCCTATTTCGCTCTGGCTGGAAGACTTCAGCGAGGTGCGGGCACTGTTCGACGCCTGGCGCTCCGAAGGCGTGACCGATCTGCGTGCCCATTTCCGCGATCATCCCGAGCGGGTGGCGCAATGCGCGCACAGCATCCGTGTCATCAAGGTCAACCGCAAGACGCTGACCATGTTCGAAGCGGACAGCCTCGCCACGCTTACCAGCAATCTCGGCACCGTGTTTCGCGACGACATGCTGAAGACCCACCTCGAAGAGCTCTGCCAGTTGTGGACGGGCGCACCAGGCTTCACGAGCCAGACCGTCAATTACACGCTCGGTGGCCGGCGGCTCGACGTGCTGCTCAAAGGCGCCGTCCTGCCCGGCCACGAAGAACGCTGGGACCGCGTGCTGGTATCGCTCGAGGACGTCACCGAACTGGAAGGCGCCCGTCATCGTCTTTCGCACGCCGAAGAATATGCGCGCGGACTGTTCGAAGAATCGCCGGTGTCGCTCTGGGTCGAGGATTTCAGCGCGGTTAAACGTTTGCTGAACGAAGCACGTGCAGCAGGTATCGCGGATTTTCGGGTGTTCACAGACGTCCATCCCGAGTTCGTCGAACGCTGCATGCAGGAAATCCACGTGCTCGACGTGAACCGGCACACGCTCGCCATGTTCGCGGCACCGGACAAGCAGACCCTGCTATCGAGGCTGCCGGATGTGTTTCGTGACGACATGCGCCCGCATTTCCGCGAGCAGTTGATCGACCTGTGGGACGGCAAGCTGTTCCAGCAACGCGAGGTTCTCAATTACTCGCTGGATGGCAGCGAGGTGCACGTCCTCCTGCAATTCTCGGTGCTGCCCGGTCATGAGCGCGATTGGGATCTGGTGCTGGTCGCCCTCACCGATATCACCGCGCGCAAGAAAGCCGAAGCGTATCTGGAGTTTCTCGGCAAGCACGACGTGCTGACCAAGCTGCGTAACCGCTCGTTCTATGTCGACGAGCTGAACCGGCTCGAGCGCAAAGGCCCGTTCCCTGTCACCGTCATCATGGCGGATCTGAACGGCCTAAAGCGGATCAACGATCAACTGGGCCACGCTGCCGGCGACGCACTTCTGCGACGCGCCGGCGAAGTACTGGCAAAAGCGCTGGAAACGCCGTTTCACGCAGCGCGGATCGGCGGCGACGAATTCGCGATTCTGATGCCCAATACCGACGAGCGTGGTGGCGCCGCGATGATCGACACGATCCGCCAACTGGTGGAAATGAACAATCAGTTCTACCCAGGTTCGGTGTTGAGCTTCTCGATGGCAGCGGCAACCTGTCATCACGGTGAACGGCTGGAGGCCGTCGTGCAGCGGGCGGACCTGCTCATGTACGACGAAAAACGCGCGTTTTACGCCAGCCAGATCCAGGCTGGTTCGAGCGAGGACTGAGGCAAAGACAAAGACTTAGAAGCCGGCTAGGCGCCCGCCTTGCCCAGCATGACGGTCCAGCCGAGGCCGCGCACGTTGCGGATCACGTCTTGCCCGAACTTTTTTCGCACCGAGTGGATCAGCACGTCGACGGCATTGCTCTCGACCTCCTTGCCCCATCCGTACAGCTTGTCTTCGATCTGGGCGCGCGAGAAGATCGTGCCGGGGTGTTCCAGCAAGGCATGCATCAGCGCGAATTCGCGTGCGGAGAGTGCGCCGACCTTGTCGCCGAACGTAAGCGTGCGCTGGTCGAGATTAAGGCTGATGGTGTCGTCACCGAGCCGCGATACGGCATACCCCGCCTTGCGGCGGAGCACGGCGCGAATTCTCGCCAGTAGTTCGCCCACTTCGAAGGGCTTGAGCAGATAGTCGTCCGCACCAATATCCAGACCTTCGATTCGCGAGTCGAGGTCGTCGCGTGCGGTCAGAATCAGGACCGGCACGGGATTGCCGCTGGCTCGCGCCGAGCGCAGCAGTTCGATTCCCGACAGCCCGGGCAAACCCAGATCGAGCAGTACGACGGTATATTCGGCCGCGTCCATTGCCGCGCGCCCGGCGATGCCGTCGCGCACCCAGTCGACGCTATAGTCCGCGTCCTTGAGTGCGCGCATCAGGCTTTGCCCGATCTGCAGATCGTCTTCAACCAGAAGGACTCTCATACGTCTCTCCCATGCAGGTAGCGGGTCGCCCCCGTTGCTTGAGCCAGCTTGCCCGTCGTTGTTCCAGCACCGTGGCCGGAGGCTCCCGTGCACATCTCTGCCAGCGGAAAACTGACCGCAGCAACGATTCCCGAGCGGCCATCGCTGCGGTTGCGAATCTGTGCATCGCCGCCGTATTTTTGGGTGATCGACCTGACGATCGACAGCCCGAGACCGGTGCCTTCGATATCCAGATTGGCCCGAAAGAAGCGGTCGAACACACGCGGCAACAACTCCGGCGCGATGCCCGGTCCTGTATCCGTTACTTCGACCCACAGCATAGTGCCTTCCGTGCGCATCCGCAGATCTATCGTGCCGCCATCCGGCGTGTAACGGATCGCATTGCTCACCAGATTTTTGACGGCGATGGCGATATCCGCAGCGGACGCCGCGACCCTGTCCTGCACCATCTCTTCTGCGCCAATATCTATCCCGCGCGCCGCGGCGATCGGCAACACATCGGAGACCGCCTGGACCACGATCTCCGAAACATCGGTCGGCTCGATTGTGCTGCCGGACAAAGGTGCATCCGCCCGCGCGAGCCGCAATAGTTGTGCGATCAACGCACTGCTTCTGCCGATCCCGCTTCGCAATTCGTTGAAGCGCTCCTGATTGCCGGGGACGATATGCGGCTGCAGGTTATCGGCCTGCAACTGCAACGCGGTGAGCGGGGTACGCAGTTCATGCGCGGCATCCGCAATGAACTTCCGTTCCGCTTCGATCGATTGTGCGAGACGCCCGATCATCCGGTTGATCGAGTCGACGAAGGGCTGCAGCTCGCTCGGCACGCCCGCCGATGGCAACGGCCTCAGGCGCGACGCGTCGATCTCCTGCACCTCGTTGCCGAGCTGGTTCATCTTGCGGAACGACACTCGCACGATCAGCAGCACCGCGCCGAGCACCAGCGGCAGCAGCACGAGCGTCGGCCACAAGGTCGTCAGCGCCGCTTCGCGTTCCAGCTCTTCGCGTACGGATGAGCGTTGCGCAACCTGGATCAGGCTTCCGGCGTCGCGCAACGTGTAGATTCGCCAGCGCTCGCCGTTGACGTCATCCGAACTCAAACCTGCGGCGGCGTCCTGCGGCAGCTGCAACGATGGATCGGTCGAACGCAGCGGTACCTCGGCACCCGGCTTGCGGATCGTGATCACGATATCGCGGCTGGGCTGCGAACCACGCGCGGGTGTCGCCGGAATCGAGTCCGCCAGTCCATTGCGCATGCGCACGGCGACCTGCTCGAGCCGCAGATCGAGGAGCGCACTCATCCCCGAGCGGCACAACTGATAGGAACTGATGCCTTGCGCGATCGCCGCGGCGCTGACCAGCAGGCCGAGCGCGATCGCAAGGTTATTTCTCAGAGAAGATTTCATTTGACTTCGCCAGCGGCAAGCCAGCCCGTTCATTACCGTCACCGGCGCATTTAAGTGCGTACCGGGGAGATCTCGCGCCGGACGGCACAAGCTCGGGTATCACGCTCATTCTCGCCTCATTTTCATCCACGAAGATAGGTCATCCGAATCAACGATTCGCCTGATCCGACCGAGAGGATGTTCATCATGTTTCCGCTTTTCAACCACCCTGCCACCGCAAGCGCCACTTATGCCGAAGCTGCGGTTCAGCCCGTTAAACCGGTCCGCGCGCCCGAAAACGACGCAACGGCCACCGAACAACCCGCTACGTACGACGAATTGTTGCCCTATCTGATGCTCGCCATGGCCAGTGGCGTTTGAGATGGCCGCCTCGTTGATCAATCAGGCTAGCGAATCCGATCCACTTACACCTGCAGAGGACATCATGGTTGCACTGTTCGAATGGCTGTTCGACATCTCACTGGCCGTGGCCGGCGCTGCGGCGACCGGCTCGATTTTCCTGATTCTGGTCGAAGTCGCCAAAGTAGGCCTCCGGCGTTTTGTCCAACGCCGCGCATCCGGCCGATCAATGCAGATGCAACGAGTTGATCAGGTCTGATAACCCGAGCCACAAGATCTGCACACCGATACAAAAAATCGCGAAGGCAAACAGTCGCATCGCGACCTGCGTACCCGACGGACCCAGCAGCCGCTCGACGTTGCCGGCAAAGCGCACGCACAGGTAAATGCTGACGCAAAGCAGTCCCAAAGCGACACCCACCCCAATGAAATGGACTGGCTGCAAGCCCTCTCGCGGCGAGCCGGTACCCAGGGCAATCGCAACGGAAATCGAACCGGGACCGACGGTCACGGGCAAAGTCAGCGGATAAAAAGCCTTTACACGTAGTGTCGGGTCGCTTCCGGTCATGGGATCCGGTTGTGCCTCTTCAGTCTCGTCCCCGGACGACTGCAACAGATTCCAGCCGGCCATTGCAATGATGAGCCCACCAGCGACGCGCAACACCGCAATGGAAATCCCGAGAAACGACAACAGGTAGGCCCCGATCGATAGCGACGCCAGCAGGATCACGAAGCTGTTAATCGCGATGCGTCGCGCCAGTTCCGCGCGCTGCGCCGGCGACGCATGCGGCACCATGCTCAGGATGATGAACGCCGCCGCCGGCGGATTGATGATGGGAAAGAGCGCGGCGACGATCACCAGGATGGTTCGAGTCAGTTCGTGAAGCATGGTGGGCGTCCGGTGGGCAGGTTAGGTGCTCGTATCGTGGACGGATTTTACCCAACAGCCGCGCATAAACACGGCTGCCTGTGCCAGAGCGGTTCGCGCTTCGGGCACGAACGGCGAAAAGCAATGCCACGCGTGCGGCATCGCATGCCATTCTGCGAACTCCACCCACGTCCCTTCGCGTTGCAGTTTGGCGGCGAGTTCGTGTGCGTCCGCGTTCAAACCCTCGGAATCGCTGGTCTGAATGTGGACCGGCGGCAACCCATGCAGTTTTGCGCGCGCGGGCGACGCCAGGGTCTCGAACAGTCTTGCGTTCTGCAGATACATCTTTGCGGCCATTTCCATGGCGGTGCGATTCATCGACAACACGTTGTGCTTCGCACGCCAGATCGTCGTCAGATCGGCCCACGGCGACAGCAGTACTGCACCGGCGGGCAACGGTTCACCCGCGTCGCGCAACGCTACCAGCGCAGCCAACGCTAGCCCGCCTCCGGCCGAATCGCCGGCAAACACGATCGAACCCGGCGAAATGCCGCGCGCGAGCAGCGTGCGATACGCATGCAGGGTATCTTCCAGCGCAGCAGGAAATGGATGTTCAGGCGCGAGACTGTAGTCCAGCGCAAATACGGCTGAGCCAGATGCATGCGCCAGCTCGCGGGTGACGGCTCGATGCGTCGCAGGCGAGCCGAAATAATACGCACCACCATGCAGAAACAGCACGACAGTCTCTGTATGAGCCGCGGCGGCCGTCTCCGGTCTGATCCACTCGCCCTCCAGATGAAAGTCGGGATGCCGGCGCGTCCTCGGGTAAAGCAGCCTCGCCGCGAAACGGGCTGGCCACGTGTATCGATGTGCACGCTGCCGGAGGGCATGGACGTCAGGTGCGGGGCGTTGGCTGGAACCGAAGCGCAACGCCATTACGAGGGGAATCGCGCGGCGCACCCAGGCGGCCTGCCAGCTCTCGGCGCGGCGAGGATTGGCTTCGCTCTGGACGCGTTGCGAGGACGTGATCGGTTGGTAATCCGGAACATTCATGATGACTCCATCGGCAGTGGATTCGTGTGACGGCATTGTGGCGAGACAAACTGAGCCACGAATTACGAACCTGCCTGCGACACGCGTCGCACCCTCGGCCTCCCATTTGAGCCCTGCTGCCGCTCATTTTCGGCTCATTCTTCGCGTCTACGATCGGGTCTATCGACAAGCGGTGCTGTGATTCCAGACGAATCCGGACCGCGCGCCGCAACCCCGGCGACGAACTGGATCGGAATCCGAAACGTCGCACTCACGTTAAAGACTGGAGCCCATCATGTTTGCCAACCTTGCAAAGCGACTCAGCGCGTTGTTTGTCCACACCCAAGAGCAACAACGCGACACGTATCTGGCGTCATCAGCCGATTTTGTCGATCTCGAACACCGCATGCACGTCGTCGAAACGAGCCATCATCCGTTCACGCTGTATTCGTCCAGCACACCGCAAGAGTGGAAAGCGTGATTCAATACCTGCCGTGGCGTACCACGTCACGCAGGCCAATCACATGTCTACACGAGAGGAGCGAACGGGATGTTGTCTCACGTATTCGTCGGCATTACCGACTTCGAACGCGCCTTTGGTTTCTACGCCCCGTTGCTGGACTCGCTGGGCCTCAAGCTCAAATTCCGCGACGAACAACGCGGCTGGGCCGGCTGGATGCGGGCAGACCAGCCCCGGCCGCTATTCGTGATCAGCCGTCCCTATGACGGCAATCCGGCCAGCCACGGCAATGGTCAGATGCTCGCGCTACTGGCGCCGGCGCGCACCAATGTCGACCGCGCGCATGCCATTGCCCTCGCCCAGGGCGGTTCGTGCGAAGGGCCACCCGGCTTGCGGCCGCAGTATCACGAGCACTATTACGGCGCCTACTTTCGCGATCCGGACGGCAACAAGCTTTGTGTGTGCCGCCACGAACCGGAATAAGACGCGCCGCCCCGCTGCGCTCAGACCGCCGTCACATACCTCTCCGGCGTCGGCATCACGCGTGGCGGCGGCGATTCCATCACTCCGCGCATGCGTTTCACTTCATCCACTGGACTCAGGCCGAACAGACGCTTGAACTCGCGGCTGAACTGCGACGCGCTTTCATAGCCGACCCGCGCCGCCGCCGCGCCCGCGTTCAAACCGTCCTGCACCATCAGGAGGCGTGCGTGATGCAGCCGCGTGGTCTTGACATACTGCATCGGCGAGGTCGCCGTCACGCCCTTGAACTGCGCGTGAAATACCGCGAGGCTCATGCCTGCTTCACGCGCCAGCGTATCGACGTCGAGTTCGCCCTGATAATCCGCATGAATGCGCCGCAAAGCCTTGGCGATGCGCCCGAAGTGATGCTGATGCGTGAGCGCCGCGCGGATCGCGTCACCCTGCTCGCCAGTCAGCACGCGGTAGCAAATCTCGCGCATGATGGCAGGCGCCAGAATTCGCGCGTCGAGCGGTGAAGCGAGCGCTTCGAGCAGACGCTGCACCGCATTGCTCATGACCGGATCCAGAGGCGTCGAATAGATGCCGCGCGGTTCGGTGTGCGCCGTGCCGTGGGTTTCGTTCAAGGCCATCAGCAATTCCGCCACCACCGTCAGGTCCACCCGCACCGAGATGCCGAGGAACGGCTCCTCCGGACTCGCCTCCGTCTCGCACTCGAACGGCAGCGGCACGGACAGCACCAGATATTGCTGCGCGTCGTATAAATACGTCTTCTCACCCAGATAGCCGCGTTTGCGCCCCTGGCAGACGATCACGATGCTCGGCTCGTAGAGTACCGGCATGCGCGGCATCGGCCGGTTCGCGCGCATGAACTTCACGCCGTCCAGGCATGAAGGCGTGAAGCCGACAGACGGCGCCAGAACATCGAAGAGCTCGACCATGCGCTGCTGGGCCGGACTAATGGCCGCGCGGGGCGTTTGAGTCGTTTGCATGACAGTGCCTATTGATTCAGCAGAGAATAAGGCTTGAAATTTAGCATCAAACGGCCTATAGCGCTCGCGCTCCAGAGAATTAGGCAAACCTTCGAGATATTCAGGTATTCCCCAGGTGCTTCCCGCCGCCTACGATGGGAACCCTGCCGGATCACCCATTTGCCCACGCTGCACTCGCAGATAACCCGCCAGCCGCGACGACCTGCGGCAACCCGCTGGCCCCTGTGGAAGCCGATGTGATCCGGTTCAATTCGAGGTTCAGCCGCTTCAGCGACCGCGTGTCGCTACCGCCGGCGCCTTGTGCAACCCCATCCATTTGCAGGAGCACTCATGACCACGACTTACGCCTATGCTGCGAGCGACGCGCAATCGAAGCTCGCCCCATTCGAATTTCAGCGCCGGGAATTGCGCGAGCATGACGTGCAGATGGAAGTCCTGTTTTGCGGCGTGTGCCATTCGGATCTGCATCAGGCCCGCAACGAGTGGAAGAACTCGATTTATCCGGTCGTGCCGGGTCACGAGATCGTCGGCCGGGTGACCGCTGTCGGTCCCGACGTCACGCGTCACAAGGTCGGTGACCTCGTCGGCGTAGGCTGCCTCGTCGACTCGTGCCGTACCTGCCCGAGTTGCGAGGAAGGACTCGAACAGTATTGCGAAAACGGCTGGGTCGGTACGTACAACGGTGCGGACCGCATCACCGGCGACATCACGCTGGGCGGCTATTCAACCCAACTGGTCGTGGACGAAGACTTCGTGCTGAGCGTGCCGAAAAATCTCGACCCGGCCGGCACGGCGCCGCTGTTGTGCGCAGGTATCACCCTCTACTCGCCGCTGCGCACATGGGGTGCGGGTCCCGGCAAGAAGGTCGGCATTGTCGGCCTCGGCGGGCTCGGCCACATGGGCGTCAAGCTCGCGCATGCGATGGGTGCCCACGTGGTGCTGTTCACGACCTCGCAGTCGAAGGTCGAAGACGCGAAACGTCTTGGTGCAGACGAAGTGGTGATTTCGAAAAACCCGGAAGAGATGGAAGCGCATGTGAACAGCTTCGATCTCATCGTCAACACCGTGGCAGCCCAGCATGACCTGAACCCGTTCCTGAACCTGCTGCGCCGCGACGGCACGATGGCTCTGGTCGGTGCGCCGGAACACGATCACCCGTCGCCGCAGGTGTTCAACCTGATCATGAAGCGCCGGCGTCTGGCGGGTTCGCTGATTGGCGGGATTGCTGAAACCCAGGAAATGCTCGATTTCTGCGGAGAGCACGGCATTACATCGGATATCGAAGTGATTCCGATGCAACAGATTAACGATGCGTATGAGCGGATGTTGAAGAGCGATGTGAAGTATCGTTTTGTGATCGATCTCGATTCGCTCCGGAAGTAACTGCCGGTCGTCCTGTTTCACGTTTTACCCCGGTAGTTCCACAGGTCGTCACGCAGGCGGGTTCAACACCCGTCGCGCGTGACGCACAGGCCGCGCCACTCGCGGCGGCCTGCCCTGCTCCCGCCTCGCATTGTCTGCCGACGCGCCTCCCCCACGGACGAGGCACGTTGGCTGTACGTCCTTAGTCCGGATTGTCCCGCGTGTTTGCTGTTTGTTTACTGTTTGAACAGGAGATTGCCCGTGATTGACCGTATTCAGGCGATGCGCACTTTTATCCGTATCGTCGATACCAATAGTTTCACGCGTGCCGCGGAATCGCTGGATATGCCGCGCGCCACGGCAACAACGCTGGTTCAGAATCTCGAAGCGCTGCTCGGCACCGCACTGCTGGTGCGCACTACGCGGCGGCTCAGCCTGACCCCCGAAGGTGCTGCGTACTACGAACGTTGCATGCAGATCCTCGCCGACATCGACGAAATGGAAGCGAGCCTGCGTCATTCGACCGATCAGCTGAGCGGCCGTCTGCGTGTCGAAATGCCAGGCGCGCTGGCCACTGCGCTGGTCTTGCCAGCACTCGACGATTTTCACGAGCGCTATCCGAACATCGATCTCGCGATTGGCGTCAGCAATCGCACAGTCGATCTGGTTGGCGAAGCGGTGGATTGCAGCATCCAGCTCGGCGAGTTACCCGATTCCGGGTTGGTGGCGCGACGCCTGGGCACGCTCGAACACGTGACCTGCGCGAGCCCCGACTACCTCGAGCGCTACGGCGTACCCGCCGATCTCGACGATCTCGCGCATCACGTCGCCGTCAACTGCATGGGTCATAACGGCCGCGCAGTGAACTTCGACTTCGAGGTTGGCGATAGCGCGCTGAACGTGAAGGTGGACGGCTTCGTCAAGGTCAACGACGAACAGGCCTATCTGGCCTGCGGCCTGCAAGGGCTCGGGCTGATCCAGCCGGCCCGCATCGCAGCGCAGCCATACCTCGATTCAGGGCGCTTGCGCGAGGTTCTGCCGCAATGGAAGCCGGTGCCGATGTCGGTGTCAGTGGCTTATGTGAAGAGCCGGCGCGTCTCACCCCGTGTACGGGCCTTTGTCGACTGGCTGGCCGTGCTGTTCGAGCAGGCTGAGCACGTCGATCAGGACATGTCGCGGGTACGACAGCTGTTGCGCGGATTGCATCCGGCTTGAGGACCTGGGTGCTTCCCTGAAAAATGCACATGGCCCCAAGGCTCTCGTCGAGCCTTGGGGCCATGTTCTATGTATCAGGTTTTACAGCGAAGTCTCGCTGCGAGGTTCTACTGCTGCGGCTTCGCCGGCGCCGCTCCTGGGCAGGCAGGATCCTTGCCCCAGTGGCCGTCGCAGACGCGCCAGCGGCACAACTGGTCTTCGAAGAAGCCGCGTGTGCCGCACTCCTTCACACGCTCCGCAAGCTGCGGGTCGCCGGTCGATGCGCTGACCTTGGTCGTCGCGCCATTCACGCCGGGTTTCGTGGCCGCCGGTTTGGTGCGCGCAACGAGTGCCGCCAGCAGATCGGCATCCGGATCGTCCTTCGCTACCGTGGTGTTATGGGCGGGATGCTGCTTGTCTTTTTTCTCCTGCGCCACCGCAACCGCACTCGCGTGATGATTGCTCGCCACGTCGTGTTCGTGCTTTGCGTGCGCTGCGACCGTTTCGCGTTCGTGACGCGGCGCCGCGTGATTTGCCGCTGTCGCAGCCGGCTTCGCGCCCCTGGCGGCCTCCGCGGGCGGAGCCGATGTTTCGCTCGCTTCCGCACCATTCGCAAGCGCCCGTGACAGACGGTTGCTATCGTCCACGCCGCTGGCGGCTGAAGCTGCCGCATCCGCAGAAAGTTTGGAATCCTTGCTATCGCTGTCATCGGCGACGATGGTCGCCGCTTGCGAGGCAGAGGCCGCCTCCGCAGGCACAGCCTTCGCGCTCACCTGCGCGCCACTGGCCGTGCTGGCGATGCTGGCGCCGGCAGGCGCCGCAGCCGTCTGGGTAGCCGCAGGCGCAGGCGATGCAGCTACCTGCGGATGTTCGCCATGGCTACGCTGCTGCAGGTGCCACGCACCCCAACTACCGGCAGCGATCACCAGCAACGCGACCAGCACGGCAGGCGCTTTGGAACGGCGAGGCTTGTCTGTGGGCGGTTCGACGCGGCCTTCGAGGTTCGCGAGAATCCGCGAACCATTGGCTTGCGAGCCTTTTGCCGTGTCGGCAAGCAGGCTAGGCGGGGCTTTGGAATTCGAGCTGTCCGGCGCACTCATTCACTGTCTCATTGAATCCTGGTTTATTTCGCCGTGATAATACCGTTTCGGCTCGACTTCGAGCAGGCCTGATTCTAAGAGCAAGCATTACAAAATACAATTGTTTCCAAATTTCCGGGGATTCCATTGATTGCCGTCGTTCTCGTCGCTTATTTCGCCATCGCGGTGCTGATCGCAGCCATGCTGCTATTGCCATCAGTGCGATCTTCAATATTTAACATTGTGCGTGATTTACAAGGCCGATTTATGCGCAATGCATCTTATAGCGCTGCGCGTGCACGCGGCCAATTAACTCGCTCGGCAAAATTTTCGCAATCGACAGCAATCGATATGCAAAATTTACTGGTGAAGCGACGCTTGCTGATTTTAACGACCGCAGGTATTCTTGCGACGCCGCCATTGGTCGCGATCGCACTGCGCGGTCGTCAATTATTTCAGTATGACGACACCGTACGCGTTCCCGACGAGAAAATTGCCGCGCTCCTTAACGGCGAACAGCTCGTCCCGCCACCAGCATTGCCGCCAGAGGTTTTTGCAACACAGGAAGTGGAGCAGGTTCGCCCAGCGCTACAGGATGCCAGTCGCGACTGGAATTTGCTCGATGCCGACTTTAGAACCCGTTTATTGCTCGTCTACAAAATCATGCACGAGCAATACGGTTATGAAATGGCTTTACTGGAAGGCTATCGCAGCCCGGAGCGGCAAAACCGTCTGGCGCAAATGGGAGGAAACGTTACCAATGCTGCCGCATTTCAGAGCTATCACCAATACGGGCTAGCCGCGGACAATGCATTTTTACGTGACGGCAAGCTTGTCATTTCAGAAAAAGATCCCTGGGCCATGCGAGGCTATCAGTTATACGGACAGACCGCGGAACAATGCGGTCTGGTATGGGGAGGCCGGTGGAAATTGATGGATCTGGGGCACGTCGAATATCACAAACCCGGCTTCGTACTCGGGCGGCATTAAGTGGCATCAAGCGGCAAATAATGGGGTTGGGCATGGGGCGTTCATTTATTCTTCTCGGCGAAAAGACCGATCCACGTGGCACGGTGATTACCGCGTCAGGCACGTCGCAAACCCGCGCCGCGCCGCCCCTCATGCAACACGCATCGCCACCACACTAGCCGACGCCCGCCCATGCGCTCCGCTGATCGTCCTACCGCACGCTACCCATAACATCCAGACCTGACCGGCCTATGCAACGCATCTTCAAAGTGCTGACCCACTCTCGCACGCTCTCGATCATCGGGTTGCTCGCGCTCGCTGCCGTGCTGTTCATCGCCGCCGACACCTTCCAGATCGATCCGTTGTGGCCGGCCGTCGCGCTGGGCGCCGTGCTGGCGCTGCTGTTCGTGGTGTGGCTGTGGCGCCGGCTCGCGGCGCGGCGCGCCAACCGCAAGCTCGGCGACATGCTCGAGCAGCAGGCGGAGAAGCAGACCGAGGGCGGTCCGGCGGCGACGCCCGCCCGTCAGGCGGAACTCGACGCGCTGCGCACGCGCCTCGTGGATGCCGTGAAAACCATCAAGACCTCGAAGATCGGTCAGGTCTCGGGCGGCGCAGCGCTGTACGAATTGCCGTGGTACATCGTGATCGGCAATCCGGCGGCCGGCAAAAGCAGCGCCGTGCTGAACTCGGGCCTGCAGTTCCCGTTCGCCGACAAGAACAACGCCGTCATCCACGGGATTGGCGGCACCCGGAACTGCGACTGGTTCTTCACCACTGAAGGCATTCTGCTCGACACGGCAGGCCGCTATTCAGTGCATGAGGAAGACCGCACGGAATGGCTGGGCTTTCTGAGCCTGCTCAAGCGCCATCGTCCGAAGGCGCCGATCAACGGCATCATCGTGACGGCAAGCATTGCCGAGCTGACCAGCAGCCGCCCCGAATTCGCCATCAACCTGGCAAAAAATCTGCGCCAGCGCGTGCAGGAACTGACCGAGAAGCTCGAGGTGTTCGCGCCGGTGTACGTGATGTTCACGAAGACCGACCTGATCACGGGCTTCACCGAATTCTTCAGCGGCAGCGAGCGCCAGGAGTACGACCGTGTGTGGGGCGCAACGCTGCCCTACGAGCCGGACGAGAAGCGCGATGTCGTGGCGCAGTTCGACGAGCGCTTCGAGGAGCTGTACGACGGCCTGAAAGAGATCAGCGTCGCGCAGATGTCGATCAGCCGCGGCAACAAACTCTCGCCGGGGCAACTGAGCTTTCCGCTCGAATTCTCCACGATCAAGCCCGCGTTGCGCTCGTTCCTTGCCACGCTGTTCGAAACCAATCCGTTCCAGTACAAGCCGATTTTCCGCGGCTTCTACTTCACGAGCGCGCTGCAGGAAGGCGAAACCAACAGCGCCGCGGCACAGCGTATCGCGACCCGCTTCGGGCTCGATTCAGGCAGCATCCCCAAACCGAGCAGCGCGTTTTCGAAGAACGGCTTTTTCCTGCGCGACCTGTTCTCCAAGGTCATTTTTGCCGACCGGCAAACGGTCAAGCAGTTTGCCAGCCCCGCCAAGACGCGTATGCGTTATGGGACATTCTTCGCCTTCGTTGCCGTGCTCGCGCTGGCGCTGGGAGGCTGGACATGGTCGACGGTCAACAACCAGCAGCTCGCCTCGAACGTACAGGCCGACCTCGACAACGTGGTGCGTCTGCAGCAGAACCGCAACGACCTGCAATCGCGCCTCGAGGCCATGGATATTCTGGAGGACCGCATCGACCAGCTCGAACAGTTCCGCCGCGACCGGCCGCTGGAAGTTTCGCTCGGTCTCTACCAGGGCGACCGTCTCGAGCAGCATCTGTTGACGGAGTACTACAACGGCGTGCGGCAGATCATGCTGAACCCGGTGGCGCAGAACCTCGAAGGCTTCCTGAAAGACGTCAACACGCATCCGGAGCAGCTCTCGCCGATGACGCGCACGCCGGACTCCGGTGCGGTGCCCGTGTCGTCGCACGCCTCCGCCATGGTGGCGACGAGCCAGGGCGGCCTGTATAGCGACGCCTCCCCCACCAACGTGGAAGACGCCTACAACGCGCTCAAGACCTACCTGATGCTCGGCGACAAGCGCCACGTCGAAACGGCCCACCTGACCGATCAGGTGGCGCGCTTCTGGCGTGGCTGGCTCGAAACCAACCGGGGCAACATGCCGCGCGACGAGATGATTCGCAGCGCCGAACGCATGATTACCTTCTACCTGTCGCGCGTGTCGGACGACGACTGGCCGATGATCGACCAGAATCTTTCGCTCGTCGACCAGACGCGCGAGAACCTGCGCCGTGTGGTGCGCGGCATGCCGGCCCGCCAGCGCGTGTACGAAGAGATCAAGGCACGCGCCTCGACCCGCTTCGCGCCGATGACGATCGCCCGCATTGTGGGCGACAACAACACCAGCCTGATTGCCGGCAGCTATGCAATCCCCGGTACGTTCACGCGCGATGCATGGTTCCAGTACGTGCAGCCGGCGATCCGTGACGCCGCGACCAAGGAACTGCAGGCGAAGGACTGGGTGCTCAATACCTCGGCGCATGACGACCTGACGCTCGAAGGCAGTCCGGAGCAGATCCAGAAAGCGCTGGTGGCGATGTACAAGACCGAGTACGCGATGCACTGGGAGAAGTTCATGCAGGGCATCGCGGTGCAGAACTTCGGCACCTTCAACCAGGCCGTGGAGGCAATGAACCGCCTGGGCGACCCGCAGGACTCGCCGATCCGCAAGGTGCTCGACACCGCTTACGACCAGACTTCGTGGGACAACCCGTCGCTCTTCAGCGCTGGCGTGAAGGGCGCGCAAACCGGCGTCACGAGCTGGTTCAAGCAGCTGTTCAACCGTGGGACGTCGTCGCCGGTGGGCCAGATCAACGCGAACATCGACATCAACGGCAACCCGGTTGAATTGCCGATGGGGCCGATTGGCCAGGAGTTCTCGGCACTCGGCCGGATCGTGGTCAAGCAGGACAACGGTTCGATGCTGCAGGGCTATATGGACACGCTGTCCAAGGTTCGCACCCGCTTTAACGTGATCAAGAACCAGGGCGATCCGGGACCGGGTGCGCGTCAGTTGATGCAGCAGACGCTCGACGGCAACGGCTCCGAACTGGCCGATTCGCTGAAGTATGTGGACGAACAGATGCTGACGGGCCTGACCGATTCGCAACGCAGGTCGCTGCGTCCGCTGCTGGTGCGTCCGTTGATGCAGGCGTTCGCGGTGGTGATCCAGCCGGCTAGCGTCGAAGTGAACAAGGTGTGGAATGCGCAGGTGTATCAGCCGTTCCAGAGCTCGCTCGCGAACAAGTATCCGTTTGCTGGCGACGCCAAGGTGGAAGCCGGCGCGGATGAAATCGCCCAGGTGTTCGGTCCCGATGGCTCGGTCGCGAAGTTTGTCGGCACGACGCTTGGGCCGCTCGCAGTGCGCCGCGGCGACACGCTCACGGCCCGCACATGGGGCGACATGGGTCTCGCGCTGACGCCTGACTTCACGAGCGGCTTCGCGCGCTGGGTCGCCCCGCTCTCCGGCGGCGCTGCCAGCGGCGCGGCTCAAGGCAGTGGCGCGGCCGGACCGCAGACCGTGTTCCAGATCCTGCCGCAGCCGAGCACCGGCACGACGGAGTACACGTTGGCGATCGATGGCCAGCAGCTGCGCTACCGCAACACGCCGCCGCAGTGGACCAACTTCGTCTGGCCGAATCCGTCCGGCTCGCCAGGGGCGACGCTGTCCGCGACCACCTTCGACGGCCGCACGATCCAGTTCGTCAACGAGCCGGGACGCTACGGTCTGGAGAAGCTGATCAACTCGGCGCAGCGCAAACGCCAGCCGGACGGCACGTTCGATCTGTCGTGGACGCAGGGCAACGTGACCGTGGCGGTGAGCATGCGCATCATCAGCACCTCGCAGCCGTCGAGCGGCAGTGGCGACGCGCCACAGCAGCAAAGCCTGCGCGGCCTGCATCTGCCGTCCTCGGTGGCGGATGTGAGCGCGGCGGCGAATTCGGTCAACGCCACACAGACCGGCGCGTCCGGAGCCGCCGGCCCGGCAGGAGGCGGCAGTTCGCCCGCGCCGGCCTCGGCGAACGGTTCCGCCGCGCTGCAAGCGAACCCGAATGCCGCTGTGACTGCGAACTCGAATACAGGGGGTGCGCAATGACGCAAACCGTACAGGCGCAAATCGCCTACTTCGGCAAGATTCCGTCGCGCGGCGACTTCGTCAAGAGCGCGCATAACCCGCAATTGCTGCAAACGCTGGACCGCTGGATCGCCGAAGCGATGGAGCTGCTCACCGACGATCCGCGCTGGAAGATCGTCTACGAAGGCGCCAAGCCGTTGCACTTCGCCTTCCTCGGCTCGCGCAGCAAGCTGGCGATTGCCGGACACATGATGGCGAGCCACGACCAGTCGTCGCGTCGCTTTCCGTTTCTTGCCGCAACCGCGCTCGAAGTTGAAAAGCCGCTGACGTTCCTGGCCCGCAGCCCGCTCGCGTTTGCGCGGCTGTGGTCGCGGGTGGCAGCGCAGATGCGGCCGCTATTGAGCCCGAGCGAGCCTGCCGGCGCATTGCAGGCGCTGGGCGAGACGCAGGTGCCGATCGAGGTGGGCGGTGGCCCGGACAATCCGCACGACGGCACCTTCAACGATTTCGTCGAGCATCAGACCCTCGCCGGCCTCGAACAGATGCTGCTGGCAAGCGGCCATCCGGTGCGGCTGCGCGGCGCGATGCTGGCGCTCGGCTCGCTGCTGCGGCCGGTGATGAACAGCGGCTCGTCGCATCTCGAACGTGGGCTGACGCTGCCGCTGCCGAACGATCCGTTCTATCGCAGCCTCGTGGCCGCGTTCTGGCTCGAACTGATCGCGCCGTTTGTCTCGCGCGCCGATTTCGAACTGGCGATTTTCATCGGCACGCTGGCGCAGCGCGAGCGGCTCGTGATCGGCTTTAACGGCGCCTCGGCGAAGACGCTGCATAGCGTGGTCGACCCGCAGGCTTACGCCGCACATAACATCGATATCGACGACCCCGAGTGGATCGACGATCACGCACAAAACGACCATGGGATCAGCAAGCTCGTCAGTTACCTCGACCAACCGCAACTGTCGCTGCGCGTCAGCATCGACACGTTCCGTGAAGCCTTCGCCGGGGAGTAAGACGATGCCAGCCAAAACCGATCTTTCGACGATGTCGCCGGCGCGCTTCCTGAGCCACGCGCGCGCGGTTCACGTTGCTGCTGTACTGGCAGCGCTGCTCGGCGGAATGTTCAGCAGCGCGGGGGCCTTTGCCGATAGCTCGGGGCCGGCGAGCGTGACACCGGTCGATAACAGCGGCACCCAGATCCGTACGACAGTCCTGCCGGCGCAGTCCTCGGCCGGCGGCGCGGCACCAGGCGCAGGCGGGACGAGCACGGGTGCAGGTACCGGTGCGGTCCGTCAGATGCCCGCGCCTGCCAACGCCACGCCGGGTCAGGTGGTGGTGGGTGGCAAGGTGCCGGACGAAGCCACCAAGGCGGCCGTGTTGCAGCGCCTGCGCGACACCTATGGCGCGGCCAACGTGGTCGATCAGATCGAAGTGGGCGATGTCGCTACGCCGCCCAACTGGACCGCCAATGTGCAGAAGCTGATCGGGCCGCAGTTGAAGCAGATCAGCAAGGGCCAGTTGAAGATCGACGGCACGCAGGTGGATGTGAAGGGCGAAGTGAGCAACGAATCGCAACGTCAGCAGCTGGCGAGCGATATGGCCAATTCGCTGAACCCGACTTACACCATCAAGAACGGGCTGCGCGTGAGCGCTTCGCAGCAAGGGCTGCTCGACCAGACGCTGGCTAACCGGACCATCGAGTTCGAAACCGGTAGCGCGACGCTCACGCCGCAAGGCAAGGCCATTCTCGATCAGATGGCCGCGGTGCTGGCGAAGATGACCAATAACACCGTGGATATCATTGGGCACACGGATAACGCGGGGAACCGGACGTCGAATATCGCCTTGAGCCAGGCACGCGCAGACGCGGTCAAGGGATATCTCGTGTCGAAGGGAATCGCGCCGCAGCAGCTGTCCACCACCGGCGTTGGACCGGATCAGCCGATTGCGTCCAATGATACGAACGATGGACGGGCGAGAAACCGGCGCATCGAGTTCCGGGCAGGGTTGGGCGGCGGCGGTGCGTAATGCCGCGGCACGCCCCGCTATCCCCCACTGACCCCGCCTCGTCCAGACAGTCGTAGTATTTCAGCCCGCTCCATGAGCGGGCGCCTGACGCACTGGCGATAAAGAAACTCGACAGACCGCTCAGCCCGCGAGCTTACGGAACGTCTCGAGAACCACTTCGCCCTTGAACGGCTTGACGATCCAACCCTTCACGCCCGCTGCCTTGCCACGCTCCTTCATCGCCGGGCTGCTTTCCGTCGTCAGCATGATCACGTTGACGGTCTGATTCGCGAGTTCGCCGCGGATCTTCTCGACCATCGTCAGGCCGTCCATGTTCGGCATGTTCACGTCGCTGATCACAAGCCGGGTTCCCGGGCTCGTGCGCAGCTTCGCGAGGCCGTCCTTACCGTCGACAGCCGTGTCCACGTCGAGGCCATTCTTTCTCAGGAAGCCCGCCACTTCGTCGCGCACGGTGCTCGAATCGTCCACCACCAGAATTTTTGCCATGATGTTTCCCTCTTAAATCGTTGACAGACAATTTGTCAAAACAGATCCAGCTCGCCAGCCGCAACGAGCGCGTCGACATCGTCGGCGCCCTCCTCGAAATCTTCCGGCGACCAGCTCAGGTTGAAAATGAAACGCTGATCGAACACGACAGAGCGGCCCGACGCCTCGTCAACCACGTGGTACTTGAAGCACAGTTGCGGGTTGGTCGTGCCGAACGAGATGTAGCGCTGTTTGTGATTGATGATGAGCGGCACCTGGACCTGGCTGCGCGCGGCCTGCGCGTTGCCGAGATAACGGTCCTTGAACGCACCCCAGATCAGGTTCGTCAGTTCCCCCAGCACGCTGTTGAGATCGCGAAAATCCGGAACGCTATCGCTCGTCTGCGTGCGGCCGAGCAGTTCGAGCAGCGGCTGCTCGTCGGTCTGGACCATCATGTAGCCGCGGCACCAGTCGCTCTCGAGCGCGATCAGGCTGAACACCTCGCCGTAGATGATCTGGTCGCGCACGAGGCACGGGGTGTCCCATGTCACTTTCAGATCACGGAACAGGTTCGCCAGTTTGAACTCGGTGATCTCGGTAATGCCGCGCACGAGCGCGTTCGGATAGTCCAGAACGAACAGGTACTCGTCGATCGCGAGGCGCAGCGGCGCCATATCGCTCGCGACGTACGCGGCGCACACGACTTCGCGTAGCGCGTGCGGCAGATCGTCGAGCGTCGCGTGCTCGTCGCGGCGCAGGATGATCGGCAACTCCGGGCGCAGCGCATCGATGCGCGTCGCGATTGCCGCGCACTCAGCGGGCGATCCACCGTAGTTCTCTGCCAGCAGGATCGCGCCAAGATCGATGTTCGAGCGCAGCACCGCCGACAGGCGATGCGTCCTTACCGTCAAACCAACCAGGTTGTTCTCGTCGCAGAAGCGCTTGATCGCCTCTGTATGCGCCGGGCAGTCGTCGAGCACGAGTACCTTGCTGACCGGCTTGTTCATGTCCATGCTGCCTTCCTCACACATCAAAAAAGTTCGAGCTCGCCGACGCTCTCGGCAAGTTCCGTGACCTCGGCGACGGTCGCGACGAAGTCGAGCGGCGCGTCGGCGCACACGCACACCGTCGCGCCGAGTTGCACGGCGCCGTTGACCGTCACGCGATACGACACCAGGAAATCAGGCTTCAACTGATCCAGATACGACACGCAGTGACCGCTCAGCACGTACGGCGTCGACATCCCGAGATCCGGAAAATAGCCGACAAGCTGCTGGTTCATTGCGCCACAGCACAGGTTGCAGATTTCGAGCAGCCTTTCCTCGAGCGTCGCCTCGCCACTGCCGAGGTAGTAGTCGCGCGTCGCGTCGTCGTTGTCGAAATGCAGGACCAGCAGGAGCCTGAAAGAAATCGATGAAATCGTCAGCACGATGAGCTCGCCGTCCACCGCGCCGTCATGCGGCGTCCCGTGCACGATGTCGCATGCGTCGCCTGCGCCGACCGTCAGGCGCAGACGCGCGGCCTGGCGGAAGATCCGCTCGATGCTGTCCTTCGCTTGCTCGGTAATCACGTCGCCGCCTGCTCGAGCTGGGTTTGAAGCTGGTTCGCGAGCGCCGCGACGCTGCCGAGCGAAGCGACGATCATCTTGCCGCCTGCCTGAATGTCCTGGAACGTCGCGGTCGTGATCAGGTCGTTGCGATGCAGGCTGTCCCGATAGCTCTTCGACAGATCCTGCGAGCGCGACGCGAGCGTGCGCACCTCGCTCGCGACGACCGAGAAGCCGCGTCCGGCAGCGCCTGCACGCGCCGCCTCGATCGACGCGTTCAGCGAGACGATCAGCACGTGCGCGACGATCGACGACAGCTCCTGATTCTTGCTGTGCATCTCCTGATTCTGCTCCATCAGCGAGATCATCTGCTCGTGCCAGCGCTCGAACGTCACGGCGAGTTCCCTGAGCCGAATCGCTTCCCCTGCGATAGATGCGGCCTGCCGCCCCCATTCCTCCTTGAACTGGAGCACGGCGGCGCGCGCCGCGCGTGCATCGTCCTCGCTCGCCGACCGCTGGGCGAGGTCATCGCGCAGCCCCGCAACCAGCGACTCGTACTCGCGCTTTTCCTGTTCGGCCCGCTCCTGATGCCGAGCGTCGGCTTGCGCGAGTGCGGCCGTGTGGTCCGCCTCGGCTTCAGCGCGCAGTTGCGCGAGCGCCTGCGCACCGCGGCGCCGCTCGCGCCATGCAACCGCTACCGCGAGCGCCGCCAGCAGGCCGAGCGCCAATCCGGCAATCAGGATTCCATATCGTTCGACCACTGCCCTTCTCCAAGTCGTTCAAGCGGACAACGCGTCGATCTGCAACGGCTTCTCTTCTTTCCTGTCCGTCGCACCCGCGCTGTGCACGGCGCAGCGCTCGGGCAGGCAGACCACGATCTCGAACAGGCGATAGTCGGCGCCGCGCCGGTCGTCCGTGAAGCGCAGCTCGATGCTGCCGTTCTCGCGCTTCAGGAAATCCCGTACTGCGTCCATGCCGACACCGCGCCCGGACACTTCCGTGATCCGTTCAGCGGTCGAGAAGCCCGGATGAAAGATGAAATCGGCGACCAGCTCGTCGCTCAGTTGCGCGTCGTCGTCGAGCCAGCCGCGTGCGCTCGCGATGCCCCGAATCCGCCCGAGCGCGAGGCCGCGGCCGTCGTCGCTCATGGTGATCTGCAGCGCGCCCCGGGCGACGCCGGCTTCGATGACGATCGTGCCGGCCGCAGGCTTGCCCTGCTCGGCGCGGACGGCGGCGGTCTCGATGCCGTGATCGACCGAGTTGCGCACCAGGTGCATGAAGACGTTCTTCAGCGTGCTGCTCACCTGCCTGTTCACGCGGTAGCCGTCGTCGTCGATACGTACGACGGGCGGCTCCTTGCCGAGTTCACGTGCAAGCGACGGCAGCGATTCGAGCACGCCCGAGAGCGTGTCCTCGATCGTTTCGGTGCCGAGGATGCGCAAGCTGCGGTGCACCGAATCGCGCATCGTCTGCAGGCTGCGAACGTCGACCGGGTCGGCGGCCTCCAGAATGCGCAGGCTCTCCTGGATATGCCCCTGGTCCACCATCAGATAGTGCTCGGCGCTGCCGCGACGTCCGCCGTCCTTGCGGCCCAGGCTCACATCGTTGATCGTCCTGTAACGCTCGATCGCTTCCTTCACGCGTTCGAGGTCCGCGATCAGCACTTCCTGATTCCACTCTTCGCTGACATCGTTGCGGCGCAGCGCGTCGTAGCGCCGCTCGGTTTCGTGCACGATGCTCGTCAGGTGCTGCAGGCTGTAGGTTCGGGCGTTGCCCTTGATGGTGTGCACGTTGCGGAACAGTTCGGCGAGCGCCTCGCTGTCGGCCTGCGTGTGCTGGCGGATGATCCGCTCGTTTTCGTTGACGAAACCCGTCGCGCTGTCGACGAAGTTATGGAACTTCTCCTCGTTGACCGCGAGAATCTCGCCAATCATCTCGAGCCGGCGCTTCTGCTCGCCCGTCTCGGCGGCAAGCTGGCGCAGCTCGGTCACGTCGCGCACGCACAGCATGAGACGCATGACGGTGTCGTTCTCGTCGGTGATCGCCGACCAGCTCAGGTCGAGCGTCTTCACGCGGCCGTCGGCCATCGTCTTCGCGACCTCGTTCACAAGCAGGTGCTGGTTGAAGGTGAAGTTGATCGCGTCCTCGCCGATGCAGGCCTGAATCGTGGCGTCGACCTGCGAGCGCACATCGGAGTTCAGATCGGTGTTGTCGAACACCAGATCCATGACCGGACGCCCGGCGATGTCCTTCGTCTCGAAGATCGCCTCGAGGTAGGCCGAGTATTCGGCGTGCACCAACGCGCCGCCGACGACGGTCAACATCCCCTGCTGAATGTTCTGCAGCATCGCCTGGATGTCCGCGGTTTTCTGCTTGAGCAGCGCGGAGCTTTGCTGGATCTTCTCGATCATCTCGTTGAACGCGACGATCGAGCGCCCGATCTCGTCCATCCGTCCCACCGGAACGCGGCGGGTGAAGTCCTGATTCGATGCGATCTCGCTCATCATCGATTGCATGCGGGTGAGCGGGCGTCCAATTACTGAGGCCAGCACGGCGCGGGCAAGCAGGCCAATGCCGAGCGCAGCCAGTGCGATCAGCGCCGCACCGACCATCAGGCGATGAAACTGCGCCTGCGCCTGTTCGAAACGCGCCTGCTGGTGATCCACCTGCAACGCTTCGAGCGCGTTCATCGCCTGCGCGTAGCGGGCGTTGAGCGGGTCGGCCTCGCCGCGGGTCGTGTGGAATTTGTAGTAGTCGTTCTGCGAGAGCTGCTGGAACTCGGGCTCAAGTGCCTGCTTGATGAGGGCCGCGCGGGCTGCCTGCACCGCATCGGCGGCGCGCGACTCTTCAGCGTTACGCGGCTTTGCAAGGTACGCCGCCCAGTTGTCGTCGCTCGCCTTGAGCACGGCGCGCGCTTTTACCAGCAAGTCGTCGCTTGCGCGTCCCATCGAAAACAGTGTCTCGTAGTTGCCTAGCGCCAGCTGCACCTGCAGCATCAGCTCGGAACTCGTCTTCAGATGGGTGATCGCTACCGTATCGGTCGCATATGTCTGCTTAAGCGCATCGTTGCTCTGCTTGAGACCGAGCACGGCGACCAGCATCGTGGCGATCAACGCGAGCGTGTAGCCCGCGATCGTGAGCGTGAGCCCATTCTGTATCGTTAAGCGTTTGAACATAGCATTACGCGCGCAACCTCGCATTATGCGAAACAGCACACGCTCTCCTCCCGTAGTGGTGATGTGATACGCCTATGGACGGTTCTCTGCCGGAATTTTCGTTGTCCATTGCCACGATATCGGCTTCGCTTCGCGAAGCTTTAGGGCCTGGCGAAGAGGTAAAGCTCAAAGCCGTCGCCTGCATCCCTAAGAAACATCATCTGCACTACTTAACTACTTAAAACCATCTGCGGTGCTCGACTACTTGAATACCATCGACGCCGAAAACGGCGCCTTATCCGGTTCAGCCCGATACTTGTCCTGGATCGCACTCACGCAGTTCGTGAACTGGGTGCGAAATGCGACGGGGTTGTCGCTTGGCGGGGAAAGACCATCGGAGGTCACGCTCCATCCATCTGCGGTGCGGACGGCGTCGAGATCGAAGGAGGCTGTGGTGTCGCTGCCGAGAGTGACCGCCTCGCGCTTTTCGCCACCGGGCAAACGGAGAATCGCTTCGCAACCCTGCAGCAGCCGCACAGCAGCGTGAGCAGCCGAGCTGCCGAGAGGTGCTGCGTCGTCAGGCACGGTGTGGTACATGCGCAGCGACTGGAACTGGGCCGGCATCCCGGCTACGACGAATTGCACGTCCGACTGTGAAATACCATCGCTGCATCCAGTCAGGACTCCGAGCAGCACGGCCACCTTGAACCGCACAAAAATGCGCTCAGGCAACGCCCGGCCCTTCGATGCAGCAGTTGCAGATGTCATCGCGCCTCTTTCCAGTTTCTTTCTACGCCGTAAGGCATCAGGAAAGCGACGCTCCCCCGGCTAGCTCATATATCGGCAAGCCGGGGCGATTTCTTTAGGTTGGGGATCTGGAGGATGCGACGGGCTACCCTTTCACCGCCTTTCACAGGCAGTCCGCCGGAAAACTCACTTGCCTTCTTCAGGCTTCACGCCTAGCAGTTCACGGATATGCGCCAGCGACCCGTCGTCCTTGACCACCGTGGACAGCCATTGATGCAACGGCATCTCCGCCCACTCCGCCGCCTTGTCCGCCAGATACGCAGCCGGGCTATGCGGCTCGGTGCTCCGGAAAAACCGCGCCACCGCCCGCAACTGCGCGACGGCCTGCGCGCGATTCTGAATCCCAGCGATGCTCGCTTGCGAGTTCGTCGATACGGTCGTCAACACGGGTTCCTCCCGTTGCGTTGCGGTCTTGAAACTGGGCTCGGCACGCTCGACGGTCTCCGGTTTCTGCGCTTTGGCCGCGCTCTCGGCCGTCACACCCACTTCACGCGCAAAGCGCTCGGCGAGCCGGTACACCCCTTCATACGCGTCTTTCGCCTGACGAAAGCTCGGCGCGGAATCGCCTGCTCGGCGGTCCAGCTCCTGCTCGAGCGCCAGCATGGCCGCTTCAAAGGCCGCCAGATCGGCCAGCAGCCCGGCGTAGAACGGCACCGGCGTGGCCCGCTTCGATGCCTCGATCTGCTCGACGGACGGCTTGCCCCGGGCGATGTCGTCAGCGTGATCCGGATCGCGCTTGACCGCCTGAGCGACGTGGGTCGCCACCTCCCAATCCACCGTGCTGTAGAGATCCGCCGGTGCCGCGGTCAGCGGCATCGCGCGCAGTAGCTCAGCCGTGCGGCCCACCAGCCACGCCACGTTGCCGAGGCGGTATTCGGTATCGTCCCCTTCGGGCAGCGGATGCAGATGATCCCAATAACGCTCGGACAACCCCGTAATCAGCCGGTAGCCGTCGGTCAGGCCGGTGATGCCTTCCTCGAGCGCCAGGCCCTCGGTGAGCCACACCGCCAGCCGTAAATCTTTGGTCTGCGTCTTCAGCAGGCTCGTGCTGCGCTCGACGACAAACGGCCAGTTCGCTTCCTTGATCTCCGTCACCCACTCGCCCTGATCGAGCGAGGGGTCGTCGAAGCGGCGCGCGTTCTGGATCGCGTCGAAATCGGCTGAGAACAACAGGTCGTCGCCGCAGGGCGAAGTTTCGCTGACCGGTTCCAGCAGCGTGGTGATGTTAGCGGGCATGAGCATGACAGAAAGCCGTAACGTAAGTGCCTGGGTTCAGGCGTTAAAACAGGAAGACCCGTGCGACGACATTGACACGCGCGCGCACGCTTCAGGCGACCGTATATTCGAATTCACCGGCCTCGCTCGCCCGCACCGCGATGCGCTCAAGCGACGTGCCGTCCGCGATGCGCTCGAGCACCTGTTGCGCCACTTCGGGCAACAACGTGCCGTTCAGGATGTGGTCCACGTTGCGCGCGCCGGAATCGACTTCGGTACAGCGCGCCAATACGGCATCCACGAGCGATTCGTCCCACTCGAAGGTCGCCTTGTGATTCGCTTCGATGCGCCGGCGAATCCGCTCGAGCTTCAGTTCGATGATCTCCACCAGCACGTCGTCGGAAATCGGATAGTACGGCACCACCTTCATGCGGCCGAGAAAGGCCGGCTTGAAGGTCTTGTACAGTTGCGGGCGCAACGTCTCGGCGAGTTCATCGGCGCCCGGCAGTTCTTCCGCGCTCTTGTTCAGACACGCCTGCATCACCGCCTGCGAACCGACGTTCGAGGTGAGGATGATGAGAGTATTGCGGAAGTCGATCTCGCGGCCTTCCGCGTCATCCATCGTGCCTTTGTCGAACACCTGGAAGAACATTTCCAGCACGTCCGGGTGGGCCTTTTCCACTTCGTCGAGAAGCACCACCGAATAGGGATTGCGACGCACCGCCTCGGTTAGCACGCCGCCTTCGCCATACCCGACGTAACCCGGCGGCGAGCCTTTGAGACCAGAGACGCTATGCGCCTCCTGATACTCGCTCATGTTGATCGTGACCATCTTGCGTTCGCCGCCATACAGGATGTCGGCCAGCGCCAGCGCCGTTTCGGTCTTGCCGACACCCGAAGGGCCGACGAACATGAACACGCCGCGCGGCTTGTTCGGATCTTCGAGGTTCGCGCTGGCGGTCCGCACGCGCTGGGCGATCGCTTCCAGCGCGTGGTCCTGGCCGATCACGCGAGCGCCCAGCAGCGGTTGCAGGTTCAGCACGGTTTGAATCTCGTCCTTGACCATGCGTCCCAACGGAATGCCGGTCCACGACGCGACGATCTCTGCGACAACGTGGCCGTCGACCTGCAGCGGCACCATCGGCTGGCCGCCTTGCAGCGCACGCAGTTCGCTCACGCGCGCCGCGAGCGTCTCACGCGCACTCGCGGCTTTCCCGGCCTGCTCCGCGTCCGCGCTACCGCCGCGTGTTGCATCGATTTGCGCCCGCAGTTCGCCAATCTCCGACACCAGTGCGCGCTCCTTGTCGTAGCGCGCTTCACCGGCGGCCAGCGCGGTTACGTCCGCTTCCCGCAGGCTGCGCAGTTCCAAAAGACGCTCGTCGTGCACCGCGCCACTCGCGACTTCCCGTTCGAGCGCGTTCACTTCCGCATCGATTCTCTCGATCCGCTTTTTCGTGTCGTCGATCGTTGCGGGTGTCGAGCTATGCGCCAAGGCGACTTTGGCGCAGGCCGTATCGAGCACACTGATCGCCTTGTCCGGCAACTGACGGCCGCTGATATAGCGATGCGACAGGCGCACCGCTTCGGTAATCGCATCGTCGAGCACGCGCACGTTGAAGTGCTTTTCCATCAAACCCGCCATGCCGCGCAGCATGGACGCCGCAAGCGTCTCGTTCGGCTCCTCGATCTTCACGACCTGGAAGCGCCTTGCCAATGCCGCATCTTTCTCGAAGTACTTTTTGTATTCGCTCCACGTGGTGGCCGCAATCGTGCGCAGTTCGCCGCGTGCGAGCGCCGGCTTCAGCAGGTTCGCCGCATCGTTCTGTCCGGCCTGACCGCCCGCGCCGATGATCGTATGCGCTTCGTCGATAAAGAGGATGATCGGATGCGCGCTTTTCTTGACCTCGTCGATCACGTTTTTCAGGCGATTTTCGAATTCACCTTTGACGCTCGCGCCGGCCTGCAGCAGCCCCATGTCCAGCACGTGCAGCGCGACGCCTTTCAGCGGCGCGGGCACGTCGTCAGCGGCAATACGCAATGCGAGGCCTTCCACCACGGCGGTTTTGCCAACCCCCGCTTCACCCGTCATGATCGGATTGTTCTGGCGGCGGCGCATCAGAATGTCGATCGTCTGGCGAATTTCGGCTTCACGGCCGATCACCGGATCGATATGGCCATCGCGGGCGCGTTGCGTCAGGTTGGTCGTATAAGTGTCGAGCGCGGGCGTCTTTGAAGGGCCGCCGCTTTGCGCCGGTTGCAGGCTGGCATCACGGTCATCGCCATCGGCATCGTCGGACGCCGCAGGATTGCGCTCTGCCTCGCACGAACCAACCGTCAGTTCATCGAGCTTATGCTTGAGATCGGTCACACGCACGTCGCGAAACAACGGCGACATACGCTGCGCAAACTGCGCGAGATCCGGTGCGCTCAGCAGCGCGAGCAGCAGATGGCCGGAGCGGATCCGGCCGATCTGCGCATCGAGCGATGCCAGCAGCCACGCCTGCTCGAACAGCGCGATCAGATGCACGGAAAACACCGGCGTGCGCGCGTTGCCCGTCTTCAGGCGCTGCAACTCGCGTTCGAGATCGGCGCGCAACGCATGCGCGTCGATACGGCTCGCGCGCAGCACCAGCGTCGCATCGCTCGCCGGCTCGTCGAGCAAGGCCAGAAACAGATGCTCGAGGTCCACCTCGTAGTGACCGCGCGACAGGCAATTGCTCGCCGCCCGCTCAGTGGCCTGGCGGCAGGTCGGATTCAGTTTCGCGATCAGCGTCTTGAGGGGCGTGCTCATGTCGTGCGGTCCAGGTTCTGTTGATAGCGTAGCGCGTTGCGATGTTCAGTGGATGACGTGCAATTCATAGCGGGCGTCGGAGCGGTCGCGGTCGGCGTCGTGTGTGCAGAGAAACGCGTCCCAGCCGAGCCGTCCACCGTGGCCCAGCTGAATCGAGCCGACCTCGGCGCGCCGCAACACCAGCGAGACCTCGTATTCAAGCGTCACGCCGGCCAGCAGCGTCAGCATCCGTTCCAGTGCGATGGCGCGTTCGGCGCCCGGCAGGAAGGCTTCATAGTCTTTTTTTGCGAGCGGGCCGATCACCAACCGCGCACGCATGTCGCGCTGCCAGACCCGTTCGCCTGCCAGCGCGGTGGCGCCGAGCGTCGCGTTGACGCTGCCCAGCACCGTCAATTGATCCGGCGGCACGTCGTACCATTTGCCGACAAACTGATCGACGCGCACCGGTACCTGAAAGTATTCGGACAACGTCCGCTGCAAGTACGCCGCCGACACCGGCCGGTGCCGCGCCGCAAGCGCATAGCCTGCAATCGCCTCGTCGAACAGCGCACCGTCGCCCTCCTGCAGAGTGCTGCGGCTCTCTGCATCGGCGACACCGGCAAGCGCCAGCAGCAACGGCAGATAGCGCTCGTCGCGGTCCAGTTCGTAATGAAACGGCAGCCGGTATTTCTTCCATGCCGAGTAGAACAGCGCGGTGGCCCGATTCGAAAAGACATCGAAGAACTCGCGCGCCGCACGGTCGCGCCTGAGTTGCTCGCGCGCAATGATCTGCTCGGTATAGTGCAGCGGCAATGCGCCCTGCCCGCCAAGCAGCCCGAAGAACGCCGGCGTGATATCGACTCGGCCAAGCTTGCCGTCTTCGACGGCGGCGGTACGCTGCGGCTTGTCCTTCAGCGCCGTGCCTTCATCGTCATAGGACTGCGCGCTGTGAATCTCGCTCGGCGGAAAGCCCAGCGAAAGCGTATTGCGAAACGCCAGACGCTGCGCCACGATCTCGCCGGGCCGTGTTGAGTTCTCCCTGGCAAACCACTTCTCGAGAATCCGCACTGCCTGAAAAAACTGGAAGCGATGCGGTTCGTCGAGCAGTTGCTCGATTACGCCAGGATCGATTCGCCGCTGCGGGGTTTGCATCGCAGAATCTCCTCGCCAGTGCGCTTCGACACGACGACCAGTTGCACAAAGCTGTTCAGATGCACGTACAGCCCAAAAAACGTGTCGATCACACGCACGAACGACGCGAGGCTCGTGCCCACAAAATGGTCCTCGTCGATGGTCAGGCGAATTTCCATGCCGCGCACGAAGGTAGCGAACGGCTTGCCCGGCAGCCATTGCACGGCCGCGCGCTGCTCGATGCCGACCAGTCCGTCGATATGCCGCGCCGAGACCGCCGTGCGCCGCATGTCGTACAGCACCAGCATTTCCTTGAGCGCAGAGAGGCCATTGCTCGCAAGCGAGACGTGATTGAGCGCCAGGTGCGAGATCAGCCGCCAGTGCGCGGCACGGCCACGCTCGAAACGCACGCTCGGCGTGGGGCGGCGCAGCATCGAAATGTTGCCGGTCAACGAACCGCCCTCGAGAAACAGGTCGCCGCCTTCGATGCCCATCGCCAGTCCGGCCGGCAGATCGCGATTGGTGCAGGTCAGCTCGATACTCAGCGTATCGGTTTGCGCCTCGGCTGGTTCGAAATCGATATCGACAATCGAAATCTCGGTTTCGTAGCCCGGGCTCTTCTCCGCCACCCAGTCGTTGCGGCGCGCGAACCAGTAATGCCCGGCGCGTTGCCGTTCGCCGTGATGCAGCGAGTAGAACGGCCGGAATTCGATCACCGATTCCTGGTTCGCCTGCTGCCGGACCAGCTTCACCGAATCGATTGAATACACCTCGTAGGCAAACGCCCGGCGCGCTTCGGCGATCACCGGATACGAGATCGACTGATGAGTCAGACGGATCGGTTCACCGTGCTGCTTGAACAGGTTGACGACCGGCGTGCAGAACAGGCGGAAGTGCTGCGTCGCGAGCGTCTCGAGCAGCCGCGCGACATGCGAGTCGCTGCGCACGTCTTTCAGCACGACGTGCAGCGTCAGACGGCTGCAGCGGCCGCTGGCGCGCGTCATTGCCGCCAGATCGAAATCGACGAAATTGAATTTGTCGGGAAACGCAAAGTACTCGGTCAGCAACCGGTACGCCGGATGCGACTTGGCGGGGTAGTCGATCAACGCATCTTCTTCGTCGAAGCCGGCTTGTGCGAGCGGCGAGGTGCGCATCGCGGTCCACACGCCGCGGCGGTCAGCCTCGACATAGGTGGCCATTGCATTGACGAACAGGCAGTCGGTCAGACCCGCGATAAACGATTGCTCGCCATGCAGATGCGCGCGCAGCGTGGACAGCTTCAGCGCACCGAGATCCAGTTGCGGCGCGGTCGACTCGAGCGTGATCGAGACAATCGCCGACGCGTTGGCTGGCAACACAGTCGCGCTCGGCGCCATCGCGATGGACGTGTACTTCGCCTCCGAGATGCGAATCGGCGCCAGCGTCACATCGTAAGCGGTGCGAAAGCGGCACTGTACGCCGCGGATCGTGCGCGATTTGAGTTCGGTGCCCCGCTCGATCGTGACCGGTTCGGTCAGATTGCTGAGTGCAGCGGAGGTGCCCAACTGGGCTATCGAACACGAGGGAAACGGCCGCAGATAGTGCGGATAAAGCACTTCGAGCAGTGCTTCAGTGAATTCGGGGTAGTCGTCGTCGAGCTTCTTGTTGATGCGGGCGCCCAGCAGCGCGAACGATTCGATCATCCGCTCGACGTGTGGGTCTTCGCAGTGCTCGCCGGACATCGCGAGGCGCGCGGCGATCTTCGGGTAACGATCTGCGAAATCGTTCGAGTAGCGCCGCAGGAATGCCAGTTCGCGCTCGTAATATGGCAGCAATTCTTCCATCAACCTGTCCCCGGACCTGATACACCCGCGCCGCCGTTGCGCGTAACGGCAGCCAGCATGCGGTATTAAAGCTTCGCGCGTGCGCGCGATACGGAATACTGCAACGTCGAAGGCTGCAGCATCGCATCAAAACTCACCGGTTCTTCTGCCGGATGTACGACCAGTAACGCCTGAATGGCAAAATACAGCGCGTTGGTCGATTGTTCGTTCAGTTCTAGCGTGACTGCCACCTGCTTCAGTCGCGGCTCGTGCCGCGCAATGGCCTGCTGAATCGATTTGCAGATGAACGTCCGGTCGTAGTGACTCGCGAGACTCAGGCCCGCGAAGTCGTTCAGACCGTACGTCAAGACCGATTTCTGACACTCGGGCAGCGCCGCCAGTTCGTGTTCGGTCAAGGCGATCCGGGTGTTCAGGATGGCCTCGACGTCACGTGCGACAGTCGCCTTCAGCTCGTCCAGCGACAATTGCCGCATCGCCGGGGAAGCCGGCAAATGCGGTTCGTCGTCGAACAGCTTGTCGAGGAAACTCGGTTCGAATCGTTTCATCAGCTGCCGAAGAAGCGGTGCAAAACGCAGTGTGGCGCCCGCAGGTCAAGTACGGACGCCGCACCGCCCATCAAACTGCGTACGTCTTGTCGTTCTTCGTCAGGCTCCACGCGCCTTGCGCGTTGCCGCCCTGGTTGCCGCCGATCTTCTGCTGGGTGTACTTCCACTGCACCGCAGCGTATTTCAGCGTGAACTGCTCGTTCGGCAACGACACGCCCGGTGCGTCGCTCGTACCCGTCGTCGCGGTCGGCGAACCGACAGCCGGCGCCACGCTCGAGATGATCACGTACTTGAGCTTGACTTCCAGATACTTGATCCGGTTGCCTTCGCCATCCGAACGCATGAAGTCGACCGTCACTTCGTCGAACGTCGTACCGCCCGATGCGTGTTGGTAGATCAGCGGGCTGACCACGTCGATATCTTTCGTGAAGACCATATCGCCGTGCTCGCAGCGCTCGGCCGTATGGCCGCCAGCGGTAGAGGCCGTTGCCGAACGCGGTTGCGTGATGGAGTGACTCCAGGAGTCGATCTCGATCCAGCCCTGATGGTCCTTATCGGCAGACTCGCCCTTGATCGCAGGATTGCCGAATTTTAAATAGATGTCCTTCATAACTCATCGACTCCCCAAAGAGGTGGTTTTTACAGTCAACCCGGGCGGCCAGCCCGGGCATGTTGACTTCATTTATGAATTTGCCGGCTTCGGCAGGTCAGCCACAAGCCGCAAAGAGATCGAAAGCTCATCCAGCTGGAAGTGCGGGCGCAGGAACGCGACCGAACGATACGAACCGGGTTTGCCAGGAATCTCCGAGACCTGTATGGATGCCTCACGCAGCGGAAACTGCGCTTTCTGCTCCTGAGTCGCGTTGTCGTCGAGCAAGACGTACTGCGAGATCCAACGGTTCAGGAATACTTCGACGTTCTGTGCCGAGGCGAAACTGCCAATCTTGTCGCGCATCATCGCCTTCAGGTAGTGCGCCACGCGCGATACCGAGAAGATGTACTGCAGCTGCGCGGACAGCACGGCGTTCGCGTTGGCGCTATCGGTGCTGTACTTCTTGGCTTTCTGCACCGACTGGGCAGCAAAGAACGCGGCGTAATCCGAGTTCTTGCAGTGCACGAGCGGAATGAAGCCCAGATCGCTCAGTTCCTTTTCGCGACGGTCGGTGATCGCGATTTCGGTCGGGCACTTCAGTGCCACTTCACCGTCGTCGGTCTTGAAGGTATGGGTGGGCAGGTCTTCGACCAGACCGCCGCCTTCCACGCCGCGAATCGCTGCGCACCAGCCGAAGTCGTCGAATGCGGCCGTCAGGCGTGCAGCGAAAGCCCACGCCGCGTTACACCACAGATACTTGCTGTGATCGGTGCCGTCCACGTCTTCGACGAAGTTGAAGCCTTCGGCGGTCGCGCCATCTTTCGGATTGAACGGCAGGCGGCCCAGAAAGCGCGGCAGCGTCAGACCGACATAACGTGAGTCTTCCGAATCTCGGAACGACTTCCACTTGGCATATTCGACCGTGTCGAACACCTTGCCGAGATCGCGCGGCTTGCCGAGGTCGGCGAAAGATTCGAGACCCAGCAGTTCCGGCGAGGCCGATGCGATAAACGGTGCGTGCGCGGCCGCGGCGACGTGCGCCATCTGCTCGATGAAGTACACGTCTTCCGGCTGACGCGTCACCTCGAAATCCCCGATGATCGTGCCGAACGGCGCGCCGCCGAAAGTGCCGAACTCTTCTTCGTAGACCTTCTTGAAGAGCGCGCTCTGGTCGAATTCAATCGCATTCTTGAAGTCACGCACCAGATCGCGCTTGGGAGCATGCAGCGCCTTGATCTTGACCGTCGAGCCGGTGTTGCTTTCCTTGCACAGATAGTCGAGACCGCGCCATGTGCCTTCGAGGCGCTGGAACTCGGGTGCATGCATCACCGCGCTCAGTTGCGCGGAGATCAGCCGGTCGAGCTCCGCCACGCGGGCGTCGATGGTGGCCGAGAGGTTGTCCGACACGATCACCGTGCCGTCGAGCACCTGGTGCACGAGTTCGCCGATCAGGTCTTTCGCACGCGCGTGTTCCGAATCGGACTTCGCCACCTTGCTCTTTTCGACGATCTCGTCGAGCAGCGAGGTCTCAGCGCCGTCGTGCGCGCTGGCGAGTTGGGCTGCTGCCGTTTGCTGGTTCATCTCACACCCCGTACTTATTCGCCCTGCTGGTCTTTACCCGGCGCATCGCCGTGCTCTTCTGCTTCGCCCTGGCTTTTTGCGAGGGCCTGCAGTTGCTGCGTGTTCGACAGCACCTCGCTCAGCAGGTCTTCGAGCTTGTCGTTGCCCGCGAGCTTGTTGCGCAGGTCGGCCAGCTTCGAACGTGCGTCGAGCAGACGGCGCAACGGCTCGATCTGCGAGACCACTTCGTCCGGGCTGAAGTCGGCCATCGAGCGGAACCGCAGGTCCACCGCAAAGCGTCCGCCGGCCTCACTCAGGCGGTTTTCCACCTGAAATGCCGCACGCGGCTCGATGCCTTTCATCACATCGTCAAAATTGTCGCGGTCGATATTGACGAACTTGCGATCGCGCAACTTGGGTTGCTCGACTTCGGATTGCCCCGCCAGATCGGCAACCACGCCGACGACGAAGGGCAGCTCCTTGATCTCGATTGCATCGCCACGCTCAACCTCATAAGTCAATTGAACGCGCGGCGGCCGGACTTTTTGCAAGCGCTTTTGAATACTTTCTTTCTTCGCCATCGTCGGCTCCCTGAAGCAGGTGGTCTTGCGGGTGAATTAGCGAAGCGCGCTGAACGGGTCGGACGCGCCACCGCTTTGTGCCGCTCTCGCGGGCGCAGCCGGTGCTGCAGGCGCCGGAGCAGACAGCGCCGGCGTGGCCGGTGCAGCCGGCGCCGCCGCCGTGGTGGCCGCGCCGCCGCTGGCGGCCTCCGGCTTTTTGGCGACGCGCCTCACGTACTTCTTCTTGACCACCGGCTTGTCGCTGTCGTCCGGCGGGAACAACGTGGCTTCGCCCAGCGTGTCGCGCAGTTCCTTGGCGAGCGCCTGGGCATCGGTCTTGGCATCGCCTGCGAGCGACGCATCCTGGCGCAACTCGCCCAGCGATTGCGTGGCGACGCGCAGGCCTGCCACAGCCAGCACGCTCTTCGCCTGACGGTCGGTCTGGTCGCGCTGCAAGGCTTCCTGTGCGTCGACGATGGCCTGACCGTAATGTCCCTGTGTGAACTGGATCTGCGCCATGCGCGACCACGGTTCTTCGCGCGTCGGATCGGATTTGGCCAATTGCTGGTAAAGCGCCATGGCCTTGTCCTGGTCACCTGACTTGGCGACGGTATCGGCGTCTGCCAGCGACTTGTTGAAAGCCTCCGGCGTGGTCGCGACGTTGTTGCTCTGGCTTGCACATCCGGCGATCACGCCACATGCCAACACCACCCCTGATAGTTTTACAAAGAGACGCTCTTTCATCGCTTTTTCACCGGCGTGCGAGTTTTTTAATTCAACGAGAAACTGGAGTTTTGCTTTGCTTCAAGTGCGCGGGTATAGTACAGGTCAATTTTTGATAATTCAACTTTCGTGTGACAAAGCATTGCACGAAAAAACCGAGAGCGCATCACATAAGCATCACATAAGGACCGGATAAGAAATAGTTTCCGGGCGTAAAGCCCGTTATTCTCGAGGACGGAAAGTTTTTCCGCCCATTCGGACGGGGTAGTAGCGCCATTCGATGCATTACGCATAGAACAGGCGCACTCCCCCGATTGGTTTAGCTGAGTAGCGATTCGACCGGGGGCGATCGGCACAGAACCGATCGGTGTAAATGAATTTGCGTTTTATTCGTTATGCATCGTTACTGGCGATGAGCGCGATACTTCTTGCGGGTTGTGCGGCCGCCGTGCCGATGCTCGGGTCGGCCGCTTCCGCCGCCCTGCAGATGACCGGCCTCGGCAAGCCCGATGTACCGGACGCCCAGAAGCCGCCGCGCGACCTCGGCCTGACGCTGTACGCCGCGCAGAATCTGAACGCCGCCAACGACCAGAAGCCGTTGGCGCTGGTGGTGCGCCTCTATGTACTGAAAGATCCCACCTCGTTCCAGCAGGCGCCATTCAATGCGTTCACCGATCCCGACAAGGAAAAAAGCACGTTGGGCGGCGATTTGCTGAGTGTGAGAGAAGTCACCCTGATTCCGGGGCAGCACTACACCGTAACCGAGAAAGTCTCGCGCGAAGCGCAGGCATTCGGTATCGTCGCGCTATTCCGCGACCCGGCAATACAGCGTTGGAAATTCGCCTTCGATCCGGCAAAGTCCGAGAAGTCTGGCATTATGATCGGTCTGCATAACTGTGCAATGACCGTGACCAACGGCACTGTGATCCCACCTGAACAGGGATTCCCGGTTCAATCGCTGAATATGCTCTCTTCGGTGAGTTGTGGCTAAAAATGCATTTGAATGGCAATTTAACCGTATTTGACGATTTAACAATTGCAGGGCCGGATACAATTATCATCGGGCATGCAACCCGCTTGACGCATATAACAGGTTTGAGATGAGTTATTCCGCAAAGGTGCTCTGGGGGGAAGGCCTGTTTCTGAGGCCTCAGCATTTTCAGCGTCAGGACGCCTATCATGAGGCGCGCCTGTTCGAATCGCTTCAGGCCATCCAGCCTTACAACTGGGGCGTGCGCTCGGTGAAGTTCGACCGCGACGCACTCGGCAGCAATGTGCTGCGCGTGAGCGAACTGTCGCTCGTGTTTCCAGACGGCGCGTTGTACTCCGCACCGCAGGCCGACGATCTGCCGCCACCTATCGCGCTTGACACGCTGCCCGACGGCATCAACGAGTTTACGTTCTATCTGGCGCTGCATCCGCTGCGTGAAACCGGTGCGAACTACTCGCCCGATCGCAACACGGGATTTGTCTCGCGCTATGTCAGCGAGCAGTCGTCGGTCGCCGATCACTTCACTGACGCTGCCGAAGCCGACATCACGTTCCTGAAAACCAGCGTCAAGCTGATCGCTCATAGTGAGCCGCGCGATCAGCTGCTTTCGGTGCCGCTCGCGCGCGTTCGCCGCACCGCCACCTCCGGCTTCGAGTTCGACGACAGCTTCGTGCCGCCCTCGCTCGCCATCGAGGCCTCGCCGATCCTGCATCAGCGCCTGCGCCAGCTGATCGACGCGCTGCAGGCCAAGGTGAATGCGCTGTATGGCTTCCATCGAGAGCCGACCAAGAACATCATCGAATTCCGCTCTGGCGATATTGCGTCGTTCTGGCTACTGCATACGGCCAACGCGGCGTTTGCATCGCTTGCCCATCTGTACCAGCACGCCGCGTTGCATCCGGAACGGCTGTTCCAGGAACTGCTGCGCCTTGCCGGCCAATTGATGACGTTCTCGAAGGGCTATGCGCTCGCCGACCTGCCCGCGTATCGCCACGATGATCCGGGCCCCGGCTTTGCACGCCTCGATACGATGCTGCGCGATCTGCTGGAGACGGTGATCTCCACGCGCTACTTCGCGATCGCGCTCGACGAAGTGCGGCCGTCGTTCCACGTGGGCCGGCTCGACTCGGGCAAGATCGACGAAAAGACGATGTTCTATATTGCCGTCTCGGCGAACATGCCCACCGTCGAACTGGTGGAAGCGGTGCCGGCCCGTTTCAAGGTCGGCGCACCGGACGACGTCGACAAGCTGGTGCTCTCGGCCATGCCCGGCGTGCGCCTCGTCTACACGCCGCAGGTGCCGCCCGCCATTCCGGTGCGGCCCGGCGCCTGCTACTTCTCGTTCGAACCGCGCGGCGCGCTCTATGACCGCATGCTGCAGGCCCAGTCGGCGATGATCTACACGCCGTCAGGAATCAACGACCTTAACCTCGAACTGATCGCCGTCACATCATGAGCTACGCGCCCTCCCTGTTTGGCGACAGCACGCCGTCTGTCACGCCCGCCCCCACCGTCGAGCCCACCTACCAGGTCCGCTCGCTGCTCGATCTGCTGTACGACGGCTTCTTCATGCTGTTCCTGCTGAAGAACGGTCGTGAACCTGGCGACGCCAACGAGTTCAGCCAGCGCATCCAGCACTTTCTGGCGGATTTCGAGCGCGGTGCGAAAAAGCTGAACGCGTCGGCGGACGATGTATATGCGTCGAAGTTTGCGTTCTGCGCGGCGGTCGACGAATCGGTGCTGTCGTCGTCGTTCAAGATCCGCACGGAATGGGAGCGGCGGCCGTTGCAGCTCGTGCTGTTCGGCGAGCAACTGGCGGGCGAGAAGTTCTTCCATTACCTCGAAGAATGCCGTGCTCATGGCGCGGCGCGCCTGCAGTCGCTGGAGGTGTTTCATATGTGCCTGCTGCTCGGCTTTCAGGGCAAGTATCTGCTTGAAGGACCGGAGAAGCTCGCGTATCTGACCGCGCGGATCGGTGATGAGATTGCTCATCTGAAGGGCAAGCGTGCGCCGTTCGCGCCGCACTGGCCGCTGCCGGATCAGGTCGCGCACCGGCTCAAGCGCGAAGTGCCGCTGTGGAGCATCGGCGCGGTGTTTGCGCTGGTGGGACTGCTGGCCTATCTCGGGCTGAACAACTATCTGCGCGACTCGACGCTGCATACGCTTGCGCCATACTCGCAGATCATCAAGCTCGGGCCGCAGTCGGCCAATCTGACGATTTCGTTGCCGTAACGGTGGGTTGATCGGCGCCGCCGCTTACGGCTCATCACCGTCGGCGGAAGCCACCGTTACCGTCCCCGTCGTCAATGGCTGATCATCCACGGCCGGCCAGTTGGGTTCGTCTTGAGTCCGCTGCCTGTCGTCGACCCCGAGGCGGCCTTCGCCCCACATCCGCAGCCCGGCCCATGGCGATGCTTGTACTCGCCTGAACGTTGCGGCGCATGTGCCGCGCGCTCGTTGACCGCGTGCGCCGTGCGCGTGGTCGCCTGCATCAGCGACAAAACCGGCAGACTGAGCGTGCGCTGCGCCTCGCCGCCGCAAGTGGGGCACGCGCAGGCCGTATCGCGCTCCGCAACCCGGCGAATCGCCGCAAAAGCGCCGCAATGGTCGCAGCGGTAGTCGTAAGTCGGCATGATGTTGTCCTCTCAGGTTCCGTGAATCAGTGCTGCCCGCCAGGTGCCCACCACCTGGCGGGCACACTGCGGCCGCTACGCGTCAAACGAGATCCGGCGACAAGGGCAAGTCCACCCCACCCGCAGCAATATGCTGGATCGGACCTGCCGCCGTGGGCCGGATGTCGAAGTCGAAGATCTGGGTTGGCAACCATAACGTCGCGCAGGCGTTAGGCACATCAACCACCCCACTGATGTGCCCCTGTACCGGCGCCGTCCCCAGAATCGAATAGGCCTGCGCTCGCGAGTAGCCGAACTTCGTCAGGTATTCGATCGCGTTCAGGCACGCCTGGCGGTAGGCGATATGCACATCGAGATAATGCTGCTTGCCCTGCTCGTCTACCGAAATGCCTTCGAAGATCAGGTAGTCGTTGTAGTTCGGCGTAATCGGGCTCGGCTTGAAAATCGGGTTCTTGATGCCGTATTTGGCCATGCCGCCCTTGATCAGCCCGACCTTCATATGCACCCAGCCGGCCATTTCGATAGCGCCGCAGAAGGTGATTTCTCCGTCGCCCTGACTGAAGTGCAGGTCGCCCACCGAGAGGCCGGCACCATCCACATACACCGGGAAGTACACCTTGGAGCCGCGCGACAGGTCCTTGATGTCGCAGTTGCCGCCATGCTCGCGTGGCGGCACCGTGCGGGCGCCTTCGGCCGCGGCCTTGGCATGCGCGTCGCCGGCAAGCCGCCCCATATGCGCGGTCGAGGCGAAGGGCGGATTGGCAAGGCCGGGCACGCGCTCGGGATCAGTGGCGATCAAAGCCGCTTCGCGCTCGTTCCACGTCGCGAGCATCGCCGGATCAGGCAGGCAGCCGATCAGCCCCGGATGGATCAGACCGGCGAAGTTCACACCCGGGATGTGCCTGGAACTGGTGTACAGGCCATGAAAATCCCAGATCGATTTCTGCGCGAGCGGAAAGTGATCAGTCAGGAAGCCACCGCCATTTTTCTTCGAAAAAAAGCCGTTGAAGCCCCACTGGCTCTCCTGCTTCGCACCGATATCCAGCAGATCCACGACCAGCAGATCACCTGGCTCAGCACCCTTTACGCCCACCGGGCCGCTCAGAAAGTGCACGATCGACAGATCGATGTCGCGCACGTCGTCGGCGCTGTCGTTGTTCTTGATGAAGCCGCCGGTCCAGTCGTAGGTCTCGAGGATAAAGTCATCGCCCGGGTTGACCCAGCAGGCCATCGGAATGTCCGGATGCCAGCGGTTGTGGATGTTCTCGTTCTCGTAGGCCGACTGGTTCAGGTCGACCTTGATTAGCGTTTCAGCCATTGCAAATCCTCCTTTTTGGAAATGACGGACAGCCGGTTTACACCGACAGGTACTCGCGAATCTTCGCGGTGTCGGCGGCGCTGCGCGGACTCTCGTGCACCAGACGCCCGCCTTCGATGACGAACAACCGGTCGGCGACATCGAGCGCGAAACTCAACACCTGCTCCGACACCACGATCGTGATATCGCGCAGCTTGCGAATCTCGTTCAACGCTTTGGCGATGTCCTTGATGATCGACGGCTGGATCCCTTCGGTCGGCTCATCGAGCAGCAGCACCTTGGGTTGTGTAACCAGTGCACGGGCGATAGCCAACTGTTGCTGCTGGCCGCCGGACAGGTTGCCGCCCTTGCGCGCGCGCATGTCGTACAGCACTGGAAACAGCGCGTAGATCTCTTCGGGGATGCGCCTGTCACGGGCGTTTTCCAGGCCCGTCTGGATGTTTTCCTCCACCGTGAGCGTGGCGAAAATCTGCCGCCCTTGCGGCACGTACGCGATACCTTTGGCAACGCGCCGGAAACTTTCGTCATGCGACACATCTGCGCCATCCACGCGCACTGCACCGCCTTTGAGCGGCAAGATGCCGATCAGCGACTTGAACAGCGTGGTCTTGCCCATGCCGTTGCGTCCCATGATCGCCACGGTTTCGTTTTTAGCCGCCTGGAAACTGATTCCATGCAGCGCCTCGCTCTGGCCGTAACTGACAAATACGTCGTCGACATTCAACATGCTGGGCTCCTCATTCGCTGGTCTCGCAGCTGAATTCAATGCGGGTTCAATGCCTGATTCCGTGATCAACCTAGTGCCCGAGATATACATCGATCACCCGCGGATCGGCCTGCACCTGCTCCATCGCCCCTTCCGCGAGGATCTTCCCCTGGTGCATCACGGTGACCTTGTGCGCGATCTGCTCGACGAACGCCATGTCGTGTTCGATCACGATCATCGAGCGGTTCTGGCAGATCCGCTTCAACAGCTCAGCAGTCACCTCGCGCTCGCGCACGCTCATGCCGGCAATCGGTTCGTCGAGCATCAGCAGTTCCGGCTCCTGCATCAGCAACATGCCGATTTCGAGCCACTGTTTCTGCCCGTGCGACAGCAGGCCGGCCTCGAGATCGAGATGGGCGGCAAGACCAATCTCGCCGGCCACGTCGCGCACGCGGTCGAGCACATCGCTGGTGCGGCGAAACGCGAGCGCGCCGAACACACCCCGCCCACGCGGAAACGACACTTCGAGGTTCTGGAACACAGTGAGGTTTTCGTAGATCGACGGCGTCTGGAACTTGCGGCCAATCCCTTTGCGTACGCGCCGAAATTCCGGCAGCCGCGTCATCTCCTCGTTGCGAAACTTGATGCTGCCTTCGCTGGCCCGTGTCTTGCCGCAGATCAGATCGAGCAGTGTCGTCTTGCCTGCGCCGTTCGGGCCGATCACCACGCGCAACTCGCCACGGTCGACATAGAGGTTCAGCGCATCGATCGCCTTGAAGCCGTCGAACGACACGCTTAAGCCCTCGACCGCCAGCACGAAATCGGTATTGCTCATGTCGTCCTCCGCAAGGCGCGGCGCAGCAGCCAGGGCTTCACATGGCTGTCGTAGAGACCGGCGAGGCCGTTCGGAAACGCCATCACGACGCCGATAAAGAGCCCGGCCATCAGGAACAGCCACAGGTTCGGAAAACTTTCGGAGAACCAGGTCTTGCCGAGATTGACGAGCACCGCGCCATAGACCGCGCCCACCAGCGACATGCGTCCGCCCACCGCCGCGTAGATCACCATCTCGATGGACGGCACGATTCCCACGAAGGACGGCGACATGAAACCGACCTGCAACGTGAACATCGCGCCGCCGATGGCCGCCAGCACCGCCGCGACACAGAACGCGAAGACCTTGAACATGGCGACGTCATAGCCCGAGAAACGCACCCGGTCTTCCTTGTCGCGCATGGCGAGCAACAGGGTACCGAGCTTGCTGCGCTGGATAAGCCGGCAGCAGAGGATCGCCACCAGCAGCAGGACCGCGTTCAGGAAGTACAGGATCAGCTTGGCGCCGTCGCCGCGAATGTCCCAGCCGTACAGCGTGCGCAGGTCGGTGATGCCGTTCACGCCGCCGGTGTAGCCTTGCTGGCCGATGATGAGCACCGAGAGAATCAGCGCCACCGCCTGCGTGATGATGGCGAAGTAGACGCCGCCCACGCGCCGCTTGAACATCGCAAAGCTGACCACGAACGCCAGCGCGCAGGGCACGACCACCACCGCGGCAAGCGCGAACTGCAGCGAATGAAACGGCCTCCACCAGACCGGCAGCGCCGTGATCTGGTTCCAGTCCATGAAGTCAGGAATGCCTGGCGTCGACTGGATCTTCGTGCTGATCGGGTCCGATGCTTCGAGCTTCAGGAACATCGCCATGCAGTAACCGCCGAGGCCGAAGAACACCCCCTGCCCCAGGCTCAGCACGCCGCCGTAGCCCCACGCCATCACGAGGCCGACGGCGACGAACGCGTAGGTCAGATACTTGCCCATCAGGTTGAGACGGAACGCATCGAGCGCGAGCGGAAACACCACGAGAATCAGCAGTGCCAGCACGATGATGCTGCCGTAGCCATCGGTCGTGAACCAGCGCAGCAGTGTAGGCCGCAGGCCGCTGCGAGTGGCCTCGCCAGCGCTCTCGGGCGGCGTGGCAGAGGCGGCGGAAGGGTTCAGCGGGTCCATACGCATTTCTCCGGGCTGAATCGATTGAAAGTACGTCTTAGCGGTGCACGCGAAACACGCTGCGGCGCAATGCGCGGCCGCCCACCCACGAGTGTCTTGCTTCGCTCGTCAGACACGGCGCACCTTTGAAGCGAAGAGACCCTGCGGGCGCAACATCAGCACGATGACAATGGTCAACAGCGTCACCACGCGGGCCGACGAGCCGGTCATGAAGAACTCGCTGATCGACTGCATCTGAGCAATGCCAAACGCTGAGGCAACCGTGCCGAGCAGACTGGCCGCGCCGCCGAACGTCACGACCAGGAACGAATCGACGATATAAAGCGAGCCACTGGTCGGCCCCGTCGAGCCGATCGCGGTGAACGCGGCGCCGGCCACACCCGCCATGCCGCAACCGATCGCGAAGGTCAGCCGGTCGGTCTTGCGCGTATCGATGCCGGCCGCGTTCGCCATCTGACGGTTTGCGACGGTGGCGCGTACCCGCAACCCCCAGCGCGAGCGATACAGCGCCAGCAGCACGCCGCCGGTCATCACCACCGCGAGACTCATCACGAACAAACCGTTGATCGGGATATCGAGACCTTGCTTCGGCGACCAGGAGCCCATCAGCCAGTCCGGCAGTGTCGGGCTCACCTCCTTCGGGCCGAACACCGAGCGGAACACCTGCTGCATCCCGAGGCTCAAACCCCAGGTCGCGAGCAGCGTGTCGAGCGGACGGCGGTACAGATGGCGGATCAACGCCCATTCCGCCACCCAGCCGGCCGCAAAGGCAAGCGCGAAGGCCGCGCAGATCGCCAGCGGAAAGTAGATTGGCGCGAACCCGTGCCAGTAGTTGTCGGCCAGCTGCGAGAACATGTAGATCGTGTACGCACCGATCGTCATGAACTCGCCGTGGGCCATGTTGATGACACCCATCTGGCCGAAAATCACCGCCAGCCCGAGCCCCATCAACAGCAGCACGCTGAACAGGCTCAAACCCGCAAAGCCCTGCATCAAGGTGATGTTAAGAATGTCCGAAGCCGACATGCGTCTCTCCTCGAAATGATCGGCGCGCGCCGACATGGCGCGCCTGCTGCCTGAGCGCCGCTTGTTGCTTACTGGTAACCCTTCGGGAACGGATTCGGCTCGATCAGCGTCGGCGACTCGGCCACCACCTTGAACTGGCCGTCGGCCTGCGCCTCGCCGATGCGCGTGCGGCTCCACAGGTGGTGATTCGCGTGGATCTTCACGTAGCCTTCCGGCGCGGTCTTCAGCTCGATACCCGGCGACGCGGCGACGACCTTGTCGACGTCGAAGCTGCCGGCCTTCTCCACCGCCGCTTTCCATAACCATGGCCCGAGATACGCGGCCTGCGTGACGTCCCCGATCACCGACTTCGGTCCATATTTCGCCTTGAACGCGGCGACGAATTTCTTGTTGTTGTCGTTGTCGAGCGATTCGAAATACTTCATGGCCGAGTAGAAGCCCGCCACATTCTCGCCGCCGATGCCGAGCACTTCATCCTCGGTCACCGAGATGGTCAGCAGGAACTGCTTGTCAGCCGTGATGCCGGCCGCCTTCAGTTGCTTGTAGAAGGCCACATTCGAACCGCCGACGATGATTGCGTAGATGCAATCGGGCCTGGCGATCTTGATCTTGTTGATAAGCGAGTTGAAATTGGTAGTGCCGAGGGGGTAATACTCTTCGCCCACCACCTTGCAATCGGTCAGATGCTGCTCGATATGCTTGCGCGCGATCTTGTTCGACGTGCGCGGCCAGATGTAGTCCGAACCGATCAGGAAGTAGCTCTTCGCCTTCTTCGTCTGGTTCGCCCAGTTCAGTCCCCACAGAATCTGCTGGGTCGCTTCCTGGCCGGTATAGAACACGTTGTGCGACTGTTCCAGGCCCTCGTAGAACGTCGGGTAATACAGCAGGCCGTTGTCGCGCTCGAAGATCGGCAACACCGCCTTGCGCGACGCCGAGGTCCAGCAGCCGAACACAGCCGCCACGTGATCGTTTTCGAGCAGCTTCTTCGACTTTTCGGCGAAGGTCGGCCAGTCGGAAGCGCCGTCCTCCTGAATGATCTTGATCTGGCGGCCGAGAATGCCGCCGGCCGCGTTGATCTGTTCGATCGCGAGCCGTTCGGCCTGGATCGAACCGGTTTCGGAGATCGCCATCGTGCCGGTCGCCGAGTGCAACTGGCCGACCGTCACTTCAGTATCGGTCACGGCGAGGTGCGTGGTATTAACCTTCGCCGTCGGAAACTGCTGGGCCCGCGCCATGCCGGACATGGCCAGCGCGGGCGCGGCAGCGAGACCCATCAGGAGTTTGCGCCGGAGCGCCGAAGGCTGGCCTTGCTCGTTCTGATCGTCGTGTGACATCGAATTCTCCTTGTCGTCATGGTCGGGCGACCCGCTCTGGAAAGCCTGGTAACCGGGCTGGCGGGGTCGACGCAACGAAAGGTAGGTAGCCAATTTGCGGATCCAAATACGTCAGTTGACGTAGGGCGCGCCGAAAATGCGCTCTCTATAATCGCGGCGACTACGGGTCGCTGCCGGCGTAAGGGCCGGGAATGGAATGCTATTTGCGTGGACGCACGGCCAGCGCTCCGAACCGCTCCACGAAAGGCCCCGATGCACCAAACGGAACCACCGCCGCCTCGCTCCGCCAATCCGGCCACCCAAGCTGGGGCATCGCGCCCGCAGCCGAGCGGCACGCAGCGCATCGTGAAGATCCGCCGCGACTACAACGCGTGGGTCGGTGACGAGACGCTCGAGGACTACGCGCTGCGCTTCACGCCGCGCACATTCCGGCGCTGGTCCGAATTCCGCGTCGCCAACACGGCTTTAGGGGCGGTGTCGTTCCTCGTGCTCGAGGCGATCGGCGGCTCGCTGGTGGTCAACTACGGTTTCACCAATGCGGTCTACGCGATTCTCGCCGTCTCAGTGCTGGTGTTTTTGACCGGTATACCGATCGCCTACTACGCGGCGCGCTACGGCGTCGACATGGATCTGCTCACGCGCGGCGCCGGTTTCGGCTACATGGGTTCGACGCTGACGTCGCTGATCTACGCGATCTTCACGTTCGTATTTTTCGCGCTCGAAGCGGCGATCATGTCGCTCGCGCTCGAGTTGTACCTGAAGATCCCGCTTTCGGTCGCCTACGTCATCAGTGCGCTGGTGATCATTCCGGTGGTCACCTTCGGCATTACTTTCATCAACCGGCTACAGGGCTGGACCCAGCCGCTGTGGCTCGTGCTGCTGGTGGTACCGTACGCCGTGGTGCTGTGGCGCGAGCCGCACGTGCTCGCCGAGTGGGTCACCTTCGGCGGTCTCTCGGGCGACGGCCACGAGTTCAACCTGGTCGCATTCGGCGCCGGCTGCACGGTGGTGTTTTCGTTGATCGTGCAGATCGGCGAACAGGTCGATTACCTGCGTTTCCTGCCGCCGCGCACCCACGCCAACCGCGTACGCTGGTGGGTCGCCCTGATCTCGGCCGGCCCCGGCTGGATCGTGCCGGGCGCGCTGAAAATGCTCGGCGGGGCGTTCCTTGCCTTTCTCGCCATTCAGCACGAGATCGATCCGGTCAAGGCGGTCGAACCGACCCAGATGTATCTGGTCGCGTATCACTACGTGTTCCGCTCGCCCGAAGGAGCGCTCGCCGCGATGACGCTGTTTGTGATCGTGTCGCAGCTGAAAATCAATGTCACCAACGCGTACGCCGGTTCGCTCGCGTGGTCGAATTTCTTCGCGCGGCTTACGCACAGCCACCCGGGGCGCGTGGTCTGGCTCATCTTCAATGTGCTGATCGCGCTGCTGCTCGTCGAAATGGGCGTGTTCGAAGCCATCAGCAAAGTGCTCGCGCTGTATGCCAACGTGGCGATTGCCTGGATCGGCGCGGTGGTCGGCGACCTCGTGATCAACAAGCCGCTCGGTTACAGCCCACCCTATGTCGAGTTCAAGCGGGCGCATCTTTACGACGTGAATCCCGTTGGCGTCGGCGCCATGCTGATTGCCGCGGCCGTCGCCGCGCTCTCCCACGCGGGCGTGTTCGGCGCGAGCGCGGAAGCGCTGTCGTCGTTTATCGCGCTGCTGGTTGCCTTCATTTGCGCTCCGTTGCTTGCCATCGCCACACGCGGGCGCTTCTATCTGGCGCGCGATGGGCGCGACCTCGAACAGGGCGCGGTCCTGCGCTGCGTGATCTGCGAAAACACCTTCGAGCGCGAAGACATGGCGCACTGCCCGGCTTATGCGGGTTCGATCTGCTCGCTATGCTGCTCGCTCGACTCGCGCTGCAACGACTCCTGCAAGCCGCACGCGCGACTCCCCGCACAGTTCGGCAAGTCGATGAGCACGCTGTTTCCACGTCTGAAGCTGGGACCCGCGGGCCTGCGGCTCGCGCAGTATGCCGGACTCCTGATTGTCGTGCTGGCGTTGCTTGGTGGCGTGCTCGCCGCACAGTGGTACCAGAGCATAAGGACCCTCCCCGATCTCGACACCGCGATCCACGACGTGCTGCTGCAAGGGTATCTAAAGGCGTTTTTCGCGCTCGCGCTGGTCGGCTGCATTGCGGCCTGGTGGCTGGTGCTCGCCAATGAAAACCGCAAGGTCACCCAGGAGGAATCGCAGCGGCAAGCTGAACTTCTGATGCAGGAAATCGAAGCCCACCAGAAGACCGACGCGGCGCTGCAGGCGGCGAGCGCTGCAGCCGAGTCGGCGAACCGCGCAAAAAGCCGCTATGTGACTGGCCTGAGCCACGAGCTGCGCACGCCGCTCAACAGCATCCTCGGCTACGCGCAACTGCTGCTGCAAGGCACCGATGAATTGCCGCCGGCTCGACGCAACGCAGTGGCGACCATCTATCGCAGCGGCGAGCACTTGCTGGCGCTGGTAGACGGCTTGCTGGACGTGGCCCGCATCGAGGCAGGCAAACTGCAGTTGCACGTGACCGAGATTTCGCTGCCGGAATTCGTCACGCAGCTCTCGGCGATGCTCGAACCGCAGGCGACCGACAAGGGACTGCAATTCGACTTCCAGACTAGTGGCCGCATCCCGGACGTGGTGCGCATTGACGAAAAACGGGCCCGGCAGATTCTCATCAATCTGATTGGCAATGCGATCCGCTTTACTTCAAGCGGCTCGGTCAAGGTGCGCGCCGGGTATGCGTGGGAGACCATCACGTTCGAGATTACCGACACCGGCCCGGGCATGCCGGCCACGGAACTTGAGCGGCTGTTCCTGCCGTTCGAGCGCGGCGCGGCAGCGCGCGAACACGACCATGGCGCCGGACTCGGTCTGACGATCTGCCGTTTGCTGACCGAACTGATGGGCGGCAATCTGCAGGTAGAGAGCGAAGTCGGCAAGGGCACGCGCTTTATCGTCAAGCTGTTCGCCCCCGAAGTGCGCGCGCCCCAGGTGTTGGCCAGCAACCCCCGGCACCTGAAGGGCTATTGCGGGCCACGCCTCACAGTGCTGGTAGTCGACGATCTCGCCGAGCAGCGGCGCATCGTCACGCAGACGCTCTCTCCCCTCGGTTTTACGGTGGTCGAAGCCGCCAGCGGACCGGAGGCATTGCAATGGCTGGGCACCGGCTCGGCCGATCTCATCGTGATGGACGTCTCGATGCCGGCCATGGACGGCTTCGAGGCAAGCCGGCTGATTCGCGACAACCAGTTGTCGAGCGCGCCCATCCTGATCCTGTCGGCCAACGCCTTCGCCGACGACCGCGAAAAAGGTGCAGCGGCCGGTTGCGACGACTACCTGGCCAAGCCGTTGCATCTGCCACTGCTGCTCGACAAAATGGCCGCGCTGCTGCAGCTGCAATGGATTGCCGAAACCGTCGAGCCGGCCCCTCCGGCTGAGGCTGCGCAACTCGACGTATCGACGAGCCTGCCGGCCAGCTTGCGAGAGAAGTTGCACGCGCAACTGGAGATGGGCTACGTGCAAGGCTTCATCGAACAACTGGACGCTGCCGAGCACGGCGCGCCAGAGCTCGCCACCCTGCTGGAACCGCTGCGCGCCCTCGCGCGCCGCTTCCGGCTGACTGAACTCGCGCAGTTGCTCGCGCCCACCCAGCAGGTCAATCCCGATGCATGACGAATCCCTGCTTCTGCCACCCGAAACGCAACCCGAGCTGCCCGATGGCAAACCGGTGGTGCTGATCGTCGACGACACGCCGGATAACCTTGCCCTGCTGTCGGACACGCTGCAGGCGGCAGGCTACGCCGTGCTGGTGGCGCTCGACGGACAATCCGCGCTGCAACGCCTCGCACTCATCACGCCTGACGCCGTGCTGCTCGACGCGCTGATGCCAGGCATGGATGGCTTCGAGACCTGTCTGCACATCAAGGCCGATCCGCGCAATCGCCACCTGCCGGTCATCTTTATGACCGCGCTGACGGACAGCGAGCATGTCGTGCAGGGCTTCCGGGTGGGAGGAATCGACTATGTGACGAAGCCGGTGAAGCCGAGCGAGGTCAGCGCGCGAATCGCCGCCCACGTCCAGCGTTCGCGCCTGCAACGGCAGGCCGACATGGTGCTCGAGATCGGCATGCGTGCCGCGCTGATCGCCGCTGCGAGAGGCGAGATCAAATGGCAAAGCGACCTTGCCCGGCAACGGCTTGCTCAGTATGCGTCGAGCGGTGCAGATATCTCGGAAGTGACAGACGGCGCGGACGCTATGACAGCCCGTTCAGCAGAGTTGCCGGATCCGCTGGCCGAGGCCGGCCCGCGTCTGCCGTCCGTGCTGGCCCAATGGCTGACGCGCTGGATCGAGGCCGGTTGCGATCTGCAAGCGGCGTTCGAAACGGCCGCGGGCGGCGTGCGCCGCGTCGTAAGGGTATTGGGCCGGGCCACGCGCGGCGACTGGGTCATCCTGCTCGAGGAATTCGACGATGCAGCACACACCACCGCGCTCGCGGCCCAATTCAGCCTGACGACTCGTGAAGCGGAAGTGCTGCTATGGCTGTCGCGCGGCAAGACCAACCGCGATATCGGCGACATCCTGGGGATGGCGCCGCGCACCGTCAACAAGCACCTGGAACATGTATTCGGCAAGCTGCATGTGGAGACGCGTGCAGCGGCTGCGGCGATCGCCGCGAAGGCGAGCACGCGGTATTAAGCGCAATCAATCGTAATGGGACAGCGACCTGCGCCGTCCCTATGCACGATTAAACCGCTTACTGCGACTCTTCCGCCCACACGGCATTGTCGCGCGCCATCAAGGCCGTGGCGGCAGCCGGACCAAACGTGCCGGCGGAATAACCGCGCGGCCGCTCGCCCGAACTCTTCCAGCCGTCCAGAATCGGCTCCGCCCACGCCCATGCCGCTTCCAGTTCGTCGCGACGCATGAAGTGGGTGAGGCGTCCGCGAATCACGTCGATCAGCAGTCGCTCATAAGCTTCCGCACGACGCTCGGTGAAAGCCTCCTGCAGATCGAGATTCAGATTCACCGGCAGCATGTGCATGCCGCTGCCCGGCTCTTTCGCGAGCATCTGCAACTGAATCGATTCTTCCGGCTGCAACTGGATCACGAGACGATTGCCGTAGTGATGCGGACCGCTCGGAATGATCGAGAACGGCAGTTCGGAGAACTCGATGACGATCTCCGACACCTTCTTCTGCATGCGCTTGCCGGTACGCAGATAAAACGGCACGTTGGCCCAGCGCCAGTTGTTGATCTGGGCGCGCAACGCAACGAAGGTTTCCGCACGGCTCGTCGCCGGCACGTTGTCTTCTTCGAGGTAGCCCTTGACCGCTTCGCCGTCCACCGCGCCTGCGGTGTACTGTCCGCGCACGGTGTCGCGTGCGATATCGTCGGGCGTCATGGGGCGCAGCGAGCGCAGCACCTTGAGCTTTTCGTCGCGCACGGCATCCGGATCGAGCGACACGGGCGGCTCCATCGCGACGATACACAGCAGTTGCAGCAAGTGGTTCTGCACCATGTCGCGCAAGGCGCCGGTCTTGTCGTAGAAGCCCGCACGGCTACCTACGCCGACGGTTTCCGCCACCGTGATCTGCACGCTCTTGATATACGGCGCCTGCCAGAGCGGGCCGAAAATCGCATTGCCGAAGCGCAGCACCATCAGGTTCTGCACGGTTTCCTTACCGAGGTAATGGTCGATCCGGTAGATCTGCGCTTCGTTGAAATGCTGGCCAACCGCAGTGTTGATTTCCTGCGCCGACGCGAGATCGTGACCGAGCGGTTTTTCCAGCACCACGCGCGAGTACTCGTCGACGAGACCCGCGGCCGAGAGGTTGTCGCAAATGTTCGTGAACAGATCCGGCGAAGTCGCGAGATAGAACACCCGCCGCACGCCGGGGCGCGATGCATCCTTCAGCCGCTGATAGTCTTCGACCGAATCGACGTCCATGCGCACATACTCGAACAACGCCAGGAATTTGTCCCACGCGGCCGCGTCGAAAGCTTTCTTTTCGATGAAGGGCTTGGCCTTCAATTCCATGAATTCGTTGATGTATTCCTCGCGCGACCACGGCTTTCGGCCAATCGTGAGAATGCGCGTTTCCGGCGGCAGATTGCAGTGCAGATGCGCCATGTAAAGCGCGGGGAGCAGCTTGCGAAACGACAGGTCACCCGTACCGCCGAAGATGATCATGTCGAGCGGCAAGTCAGGGGTGGCAGAAGCGTGTTGGGTAATCATAGCGCGATGTCACCGTCATGAAGGGCGTCGAACGAAGGGCAAAATGCCGGTGACCCGGCATTTTCTGGCAAACGCCTATGGTGCAACGTTTTTGGATTGTTTGCACGCGACGCGGCGATGACAGTGTAGAAAAGATGCAACTTCGCTTTTGACTTCGCCGTGACTTTTCTCGCAGATTCAGTTGCGCTGCAACGCTGCGCGCGCCACCCGGCAGGCGCCCAGGTCCCATGCAGCACAGCCGACGCTCTTGAATAGCACGGGCGTGCTGCCCGTCGGCCGCGGCGTGCTGCCGTCCATCAGTGCGGCGATACCCGTCACCTTTGCCCAGTCCACTCCTGCCTGAATGAAGTCGCCCGCTTCGTGGCGAGCGCCGGCCAGGTCGTCGACGAACAGCGCGCTGCCATGCACGGTGCGTGAACCGATCTCGAGCATCGTGGGGGTGAACGCGCCCACGCCGATCACCAGGCGTTCGGCGCGCGGCGCTTCGTCGTAGACCGCTTGCCGGCTGGTCGTGAGGGCAATCACGACATCAACGGACGCGGGTACGTCGGGACCCGCCAGTGGCTGCAGATTGCGCGCCTTGCCGCGCTGCGCGTCGCAAAACGCCTGCGCCTTCGCCGGTGCACTGCCCTTCACCCATATGCGCGCATCGGGAAACAGTTCGCCGATCGCCTCCACGTGGTTGGCGGACTGCGTGCCGGTGCCGATCAGCAGAAATTCTCGCGGTGCCGGGCGGCCGGAGGCACTTGATGCGCCACCATTGAAGGTCTGCACGCCGAGCATCGACATCGCCGCGGTGCGCCGGCCCGTCACGGTCGGCCCGTCGAGGATAAAGAGTGTCTCGCCAGTGTCCGCGTCGAAGGCCATCACCTTGCCGTGAATCGTCGGCAAGCCGCGCGGGCCATTGGCCGGACACACGTTGACAAGCTTGTGGATGCCGAGGTCCGGCGCCGTGGCCGGCATCGACAGCATTATCCCGCCCTCGTTGAGCGGCACGACGAGCCGCTCCGGGCTCGCGATGCGTTGTTGCGCGTAATCGACGGACGCCGTTTTCAGCGCCTCCACGAGTTCGGCGTAGGGCGTGAGCCGCGCAGTGGCGGCGGCGTCGAAAATCGGTGTGGCCGGGTGCGTCATGTCAGCGGTTTCTCCATCGGCGTGCGCGGTTTAGCGCACGAGAAAGCCATACGTCAGCGGATCGCGTTCGTCGACGATCCAGTTAGCGAAGCCGCAGATATGCGCGTCGCCCTCGATTTCCGGAATCACGGCATCGAAGCGCTCGAGCTTCGTTTCAGACAACACCCGGCCGCGAAAAATCGTGCCGATCAACGATTCATTGACGAGCGTTTCGTCGCGCCCCAGTTCGCCGCGCAGATACAGTTGCGCGACGCGTCCCGCGGTGCCCGAGCCGGTCGGCGAGCGGTCCACCTCGCGGTCGGCGAAGACGCAGCAATTGGCCTGCGTCGAGCCTGTGTGACGCGGCGCGTTGTCGATAATCGTGCCGTAAATATGGTTGATTTCGGGGATGTGCGGATGGACGACCTTGAGCGCCTCGTTGGCCGCGCGCTTTACTTCGGCGCCGAACTGGATCAGGCGGTCCACATCCGCTTCGCGCACGTTCAGATCGAACGGTTTGCCGGACGTGTAGAAATAGAACGCGCCGCCGAAGACGATATCGCCCATCACGGCGCCAAAGCCCGGCGTATTCACCGTCACATCGCGCTGCCAGATAAACGAAGGCACATTGACGAAGCGCACGCTGCCGGCGTGGTCGCCGTCCCATTTGACGAAGGCCTCGATGAAGCCGCACGGCGCGTCGATACCCACGCGCGTTTCGGGTTCAGTACGCTCGACCCAGCCGAGCGCCACCGCCGCCGTTGCCAACGCGATCACGCCGTGGCCGCAATGGTCACTATAGCCCTCGTTGTGCACGAAGATGATGCCAAAGTCGGCGCCCTCGCTGACTGGTTCGGTCAGATAGCCGCCGTACATGTCGGCATGGCCGCGCGGCTCGAGCATCAGCGCGCGGCGCAGGTGATCGTGATGTTCCTTGAGCCAGGTGCGCCGCTCGACAATCGTCTTGCCGGGAAATTTGGGTAGTCCGCTGGTGACGATCCGAAACGGTTCGCCGCCCGTATGCACTTCGACCGTGCTGATAACGCGATTCAGTTTCATGACGCCTGGCAACCCTCGCGCGCGTGCGACCCAAAGGCCGAAAATGCCTCGCTGTGAACCATCCCTTTGTCTCCGTCAGTCTTATACTGGATCAAAATGTAGACCAGCTTTGGTTTTCCATCAACCAATTTCAAAATCATTGCGCTAAACTGGTTGGAATCGGGATCACGGGTGAACGTAACATTTGAACTTCCCCGCCCCCGCCGATCCACGACGAACCCGCGAACAGACAGGCGCTCATGGTCAACTCCGCCCTCGCTATGGATAGCACGTTCCGCCCAAAGCAGATCTACGAGCAGGTCTCCGAGCGCATCCGCGCGGAGATCCGCAGCGGGCAATTCGCTGTCGAGTCGCGCCTGCCGTCGGAGCGGGAACTGGCAGCGCGTTTTGGCGTGGGACGCCCGGCCGTGCGCGAAGCGATCGGCGCGTTGCAAAACGAGGCTCTCGTGGTCACGCGCCGCAACTCGGGCACCTATGTCTGCGCCGATGCGTTGCAGCGTCTCGCGGCGGCACCGCCAGACGCCGCGTCGCTGGCCGATCCGGATGCCAGCCCAACCTCGACGCTCGACGTGCGTCTGATCCTCGAACCGGCGATCGCCCGGCGCGCCGCGGCGCGCGCGCAGCGTGACGAGTTGGCCGAGCACTATCTTGCGCAGATGGATTCGATTGCCGACATCACCGATCCGGCGCAGCGCGTGTTGTGGAATAACAGCGACCGCCTGTTTCACCGGCAACTGGCGATGATGACCGGCGACGCGCTGCTGGTGAAAATCGCCGAGGAAGTGGCGAAAACGATGGATCAGCCGCTCTGGAAGCGGCTCAAGGACGACGGCATCTACGACGCCGGCCGGATACGCCTGTACGTATCCGAACACCGGATGATCTACGAGGCGATCGTCGGCGGCGACGCGGACGCTGCGGCGTTCTATGTCGAGCAGCACATCATGCGCGTGCGCCGCGATATCGCCCCAAAGTGAGCTTCACAGCGCGCTCGCTCGACCGTTCGAACGACTATTGCGCCGAGGAAGCGCCGCCGGAATTCCCCGAGTTGCCGGAGGAATGATCTCCTTCCTTGAACATTGCCCGGCAGGGAGGACTCAGTTCGCTGACGTGCTGCTTCATGCAGGCGGTGATCTTCTGCTTGTTAGGAATTTCCGCACTGCAAAAATGCATCGCATCGCCACGGCAGGCCTTTTCCTGTTCATCCTGCGAAGCTGCATGCGCTCCGCTGACAGCTACCAGCGCGGTCAGGCTGGCTGCAAGCAAGGCTCTGTATCGATTCATATCCGCTCCGGTTATCAAGTCAGCCCAAGCCCGATACAGGCTCGCCCAGGACGGTACGAACGGAAAGGAAAGAATTTTGCTGCACCGCACACTATTCTTTTTGACGCACCTACAATGGGAAACACTTAGGTATTAACCCTTACTTCATCCCTTGACAGGTGCTGCGATGTCCAGCCGATCCATTTCGTCCCGCGCCGCTTCTGCTACCACTCGCGGGCCGGCGCCGTCGCTGCGGGCGACCCTAAGCCGCCTCGCTCGCCTCATGTGGCGTTCTTCCGAGCGGCACAGCCTGTATCAGGTGATGCTGGCGGCCGGCCACGAAGAAGGTCTGCAGGAGCATCTCGTCCAGCGTCCCCACTCCACCCCGCAGCGCTGATCAGCTGCGCGGCAGCCTGCCACCCACCTGTTTCTTCAGCAGAAAACGGACCCGGAAGCTGAGTAACGACGCGGTGACGGTGACCGGACCACGGGCCGGTTAACTCGCAACTTGGCGGTTGGCGGGACGCGTAAGCGTCAAACCGCGCCCCGCGTAAAAGCGCGCAACCGTTCCGAACGGCATATACACATCGCTCTGATACGGCGCGATACCGGATGGATTGTGAAACCAGACGCCGTCGGGGTCGTGTCCATGCAGCAGGATCAGATGACCGCCGCGCTGCGCATTCGGCTCATGCGGGCGACGGATCTCCGGGCTCACCGAAATGATCGCCATCGTCCCGGTATCGATGCGCGCCGCGATCTCCTCGAGCGTAGCTTCGGGCAACACCTCGACTTGCAAACCGAAGGCCTGCTCGGCCCAACTGGCGAACGGCCGGTAAATCAGGCCATCGACACCACCGTCTTCGCGCATCCGGTACACCTCGTGGCGCAATGCCTCGTCAAGCAGTGCAGCACGTGGCGCATGCTCGATATCCCAGAAGTCCAGGGCGGACTCGAGACACGTCAGGCCGCACAGACGTTGCGCCCAGAAACGGTAATGCTCGCGCTCGGTGAAGCCGCTGCGTTGCCATGCAGGGTCGTCGCAGGGATCGGCGTCTTCTTCGACGATCGGGCGCACCCATTCGGGGCTGCCCCATTGCGAGTAGTACGGCACGCCGGTATGGCGCAGGGTTTTGTTGTCTTTCATGAATGGCGTTGAGATAGCGTCGGGATGGATAGGACGGTAGTCACAGAATGAAGCAATGGACCTCATTATTGCGGATTATTGAACGCAGAATATCGTCCGACGAAGCCGCGCAAATTCGTGCGGCGACCTGTGCATCGATTCATACGCCCATTCACACGGCGATCATCGACGCACGCCACAATCGGATCACATTTCATTACATGTGGCACGGGGTTTCCTCGCTAAAATACGCAAGACGCATCGGACAGACGCCGTCCGGAATGGGCCGGCCTGTCCTTGACTGAGAATCCCGGAGACAAACTCAGGCAGTTTCGTGGCTGCTGCACAAAAGCAGCAACGCCGCGTTTTTTTGCTGTACATTTGCTCTCCCATGCGTGGCCGGTCGGCTCGCAAAGAAGGTGATGCAACCCATCGCCGTCAAGCCTCACGCGTCCTTCACCCGATACTATTTATAAAGACGGACTTCCACGCAGCATGGCCAACGAAGCAACCTCACCTGACTCCATCGCAGTCGCGGAACGCGTGCGCGAGTTGATGAGCCGTCACGGCATTGGAAAGCGGCAACAGACCACGGAACTGTGCCGCATTCTCGACCTGAGTTTTTCACAAGGGCATCGCAAGTTACGCGGCAATAGCCCCTGGACCCTATCGCAGATCAAGAAAGTCGCCGAGGTATTCGGCGAGCCGGCTGCGCAACTGTTCGGCGCGCAAACGCTCGACCCGGGCATGGTCGGCGCGGTCGCCCAGGAGGCGGTGTTCTCCATCGGCGGCATCGAACTCGCCTGCACGGCTTGGGTGGGCGCCGCGATCGAACCCGGCAGCCGGCCCGAGTTCATTGCGTATTCGAAACTGGGACAATGGCGCGTCACGCGTCATGACGGCGCGTTGTATCAAAGCGCCTATGAAGTCCACAAGATCGAGATCTATCCGCGCCGCGCGGAAGCCGACAAACCGCTGATCGCCGTGGTCGACGACGACCAGTCCTCTGCCGATAACCTGCGCGACTATCTCGATCGCAGCGGCTTCGCCGCCGTCGCGATCTACGGATTGGCCGCGTTCGTCGAGCAACTGCAGACGCAGGTGTTCGACGGTGTCGTGATCGACTGGCTGTTCGGCAATCAGACTTCGGCCGCGGCGATTCGCGCTGTGCGCGCTTCAGAGAACCCGGACGCGCCCGTGTTCGTGCTGACCGGCGAACTGCTGACCGGTAAGGCCAGCGAGTCTGAGATCAGCGAGATCATTCGCAATTACAACGTGGCGTGCTATGAGAAGCCGGCGCGGATGGCGATTCTGGTGGCCGATCTTTCGAAGCGTTTGAACCGGGCCTGAGAGCTGCGGCAAGCGCGGGCGAATGAATGAATGGATGGACGGATGGCCGGGCACGCGGTGGCGCAAGCCACGACGTATGCTCGGCCCTCAGACTACCCTCAGACCACACTACGCGCCGCCAGCGCGCGTTGCAGCGCCGAGCGCAACTGTTCGTAGTGCACCGGCTTCACCAGATACTCGAAAAACGGCGCCGTGTCGGTTGGCGGCGCTTCGGGTGCATACGCGCTGATCGCGATCACCGGTGCGCCTGCCGACGGTCCACCGCGCGCAGTGAATTCGGCGAAGAACGCGTAGCCGTCCTGATCCGGCATATGCAGGTCGAGCAACATCACATCGCAGCGGCGCACGTCGAGCCAGGCGAGCGCATCTTTGGCATTCGCGACGGCCGTCGCGTCGTATCCCATATGCGCAATCATTTCCAGCAGCGACTCGCGAATCAGACCGTTGTCGTCGACGATCAGCACTTGCGAGCGCTCGCCCTCCTGGGCGCTGGCCGCCTTCGCGTCGGGCTGCGCAGCAGGCTCGACCGGGCCCACCGGAATCGTGACCGTGAAGGTCGTGCCCTTGCCTACTTCGCTTTCCACAGCGACGCTGCCGCCGAACAGCTTCAGCAGTCCCTGCACGATGGCGAGGCCCATACCCGCCCCTTCGAAGCGGCGCGTGCGTGAACCGTCGAGCTGGGTAAATTCCTTGAACATCAGAGGCAATTGCTTGGGCGGCACGCCTGGCCCCGTGTCGCTTACTTCGATAGTGAGCACAGCCAGCCGCTGGACCAGGCGCACCCGCACCGAGCCCTTCTCGGTATAGCGAATCGCGTTGGTCACCAGGTTGCTGACAATCTGGCGGATCCGGTGCGGGTCGGAATCGACCGGCCCGGTCAGACCGCTCGCCTCGCTCGCGAGCGTCAAGCCGCGTGCGAGCGCAGACGGCGTATGTTCGTCGACGATCGAGGCCAGCAGCTCGCGCGGCTCGAACTGCTCGTAACGCAATTCGAGCTTGCCGGCGCCGAGGCGCGCGTAGTCCGTGAGGTCGCGCATCTGCGCCTCAAGGTGGCGCGCCGCGCTTTCCAGCCGCTGGATCACCTTGCGGTCCGCTTCGGACTGGAAGTTAAAGCCGAGCAGTTCGATCGACGACACGATCGCGTGCAGCGGCGTGCGCAGTTCGTGGCTGATCATGCCGAGAAAAGCGTCTTTCGCGAGACTCGCCTCACGGGCCGCGCGGGTTGCCTGATGCTCGGCTTCGAGCGCCGCGCGTTGCTGGCGGATCAGGCGGCTGCGGCGCCGGCCGTTCACCACGAGCAGCAGCGTGGCCGCGGCCGATAGCAGCACCAGCATGATCCCGGCCGCGAACAACATGCGCCGCTTGTCGATGAAGTCGCGGGTCAGCGCTTCGCGGTCGGCTACGTCGGCGAAGCGGCGCGTCAAGGCCAGATCGTTGACCTCCTGCCAATGCGCTCGCAGCGTGGCAACTATCCGGTCGGCTCGGCGGGAATCCTGCGGTAGCGCTGCGATGTCGGGCTCGAGCTGGTCGAGCGTGTGCTCGAGCGTCTGGATTTCGCCCTCCTGGCGCTGCAGCAAAGCGACCTGATCGATCAGCATGCGCGTCGAGCCGGCCATCACGTGCAGCTTCGACTGCAGCACTTCGTAGCGCAGTTGCAGTCGCGGGTAATCGGCATCGGTGCCGTTGCGGTAGAGCAGCAGCTGGTTTTCGAGGCGCGCGTAGGCAATTTGCAGCTGTGCGGCGTCCCAATAGAAACCGTCGTATGTGCCGGCCAGCAATTCCGTGGAACGCGGGTTGAGCAGATTGGCGTACATCAGGTAGCCGATCGCCCCCACCGGCGCCGCGAGCGCAGTGACCCAGACTGCCACCAGCAGCCAGCGGCGCGGCCGATGCGGTGTCACTTGACGATCAAGCCCTTGATTTGCCATACGAATTTTGAGTCCGCGTCGGCACCCGACAGTTCGGTTGGAAAGGCGTCGCGCGGATAGATGAGAAACAGCGGTCCGAAGTCGCTAACCTTCAGACGCTTACCGTTCATGCTATACGCCACGATCACGCCGTAACGAGCGCAGTCCGAAACCGGAATGGTTTCGATGTAGTCGTCGAGCGTATGAACTTCGATCTGGCTGCCGTGAGTGCCGACCAGCTTCAGGATATCCGCGAGCAACGGTCCTGTGAAGGTCGCGCGGGGCGTCCACGAGGTCGACGTGGTGATCGAATGTGCGGGCAGCGCGAGAAGCTGTTCTTCGGTCAGGTGGTAAACCTGCTGCGCCGGGTGTGCCGGGTCGTTCGCTGCAGTGGCGGCGCCCGTCACGTCGAGCGAGAGCGCGGCGGCCTGGGCGAAGCCCGCGGCTAACGCCATGGCGAGGCACGCGATCCAGCGCGCGCCGTTTTTCTGGTAGTGCATTTCAACGGCCTTTTTCGTCTGTTTTCTTGTTCTGTCGTGACCTGCTCTGCTGTTCCTCAATCCTTGCCGTCCGCCATCCGCAGATGACGCGACGCGCGCTGCGAGGCCACCACGATCAGCTTCATCGTCGCGCGCGTGGCGCCGACGAACAGCTTGCGGGCACTGCGCTCATCGAAGGTGTCGAAATCGACCTCGGTCAGGATCACGCACGGCGCCGATTGTCCCTTGAAGCGGTAGATCGACTCCAGCAGCACGTCGCCTTCGCGGTACTCCGGGTTACCGAACAGGTCATACTTGCCGGTAAAGCTGCGCAGCCGATGCGGTCCGAGCTGGTCCAGCGAGGTCAACACCGAACCTTCGCGTCCGCGGAACGACAGCACGGCGATGTCCTGCTTGCGAAAGCCTAGCGAGAGCGCCTGGGTGATCGCGCGCTTGGTGGCGTCGATGCAGCCCTCGGCCGCGTGCGCTTCGTCGTAAGTGGAGAGCGACAGATCCGAGCCGTCGAACGGACTGCCCGAGGCAAGCCCCGCCGCGAGCGGCACTTCAGCGCCCACGACGTCGCGCAGGTAGTCGAGAATGTCGCGCGGACTGCGGTAGTTGGTGGTTTCCTTCAGCGTGGTCCAGCCGGGTAGCTCGACTGGCTCGCGCATGTAGAGGTTTTGCAACGGGTCTTCGAGCCACCACCATGCCGCGCCCGGACGCAGCAGCCGTTCGAGTGCCGCGACCCATGGCTGCTGGAAGTCCTGGCCTTCGTCGACGATCAAGACGTCGAACTGCCAGCGTGCGTCGATCGGCGTGTCGACGAAAAGCCTTTCGAGCTGGTCGAAGATATCGGCGGCCTGGAAGTCGGGCGCGCGACCGGCGTCTCGCGCAATCCAGTCGCACAACTGGTGATAGTTCGCCACCTTCGCCTCGGGTGGCGCCACGCGGGCAATGTGGTCGGCGAGCGGCCGGTTGAAGCAAACGTACAACGGCTGTTGTCCACGCGCCACCGAGTCCTTCATTACCTGCACCGCCAGTTGCGTCTTGCCGGAGCCGGCCGTACCGGCGACGCGCAGGCGGAACGGCGTGAATTCGAGCCGTCGCGCCCAGGTGGCCAGACCACCGGCCAGACGTGTGACGAGCGTGCCCGCCTGACCGACCAGCGCACTGGCATCGGGCGAGAGCACCAGTTCGTCGGCGAGAAAGTGATGGATCTTGGTGGCGCAGGCAAGGCGCGGTTCGTCGGCCGGCAACGCCTCGCGGATGATTGCAGCGAGGCGCTCCTTGCGCGTAGCGTCGACGATGCGCGCCGGGTTCACGCCGGCAATCGCCGTGTCTTTGACGATGTGGTCCGGACAGTACAGCAGTTCCTCGATGAAATACGTGCCCGCGCCGAAGGCCGCCGTAAAACGTCGATGCATGCTTTCGATAGTCCGTGCCAGCGCAATCGCCACATTCCGCTCGGTCTGCAGGTAGACCTTGACGAGCCCTTTGGGTGTCTCACGCAGGAAGCCGGTTTTCTGCTCGACGATCATCAGCCGTCCGGACGGCCCAACAATCACAAAGTCGGCTTCGCCGAACACCGAAAAACCCTGGTTGAGCCGCGTCCAGTGCACGCCGTGGTAGACGGTGTAAGCGTCGGGCAACGCCTCTTCCAGCAATGCCAGCGTCTCGCGTTCGCGCGCGGCGGCGCCGGTGGCAGCGAGGTTCTTCCAGTCGTCGGGGACAATGCGGGCCATGCGGTGCCTCGTCATGTTCGGATGCAAGCATTGTACGCAACGCGCATGCGTTTCCGGCATCGGCCATTCGGCCAATGGAGGCGCAATTGCAGGCTGCATCGTGTATCGTTACCCGTTGAACGCCGCACACAGGTGCGGCTTGCCAACCATGAAAAGAGGATCTGCCGGATGATTACGATCTGGGGACGCGCCAACTCGGTCAACGTCCAGAAATTGTTGTGGTGTTGCGACGAACTCGTGCTGCCGTACGAGCGCATCGACGCGGGCCTGCACTTCGGGCGTAACACCGAGCCGGAGTATCTGGCAATGAATCCCACTGGCCGCGTTCCGACGCTGGTCGATGGGGATTTCGTGCTGTGGGAATCGAACTCGATCCTGCGCTATCTGGTGATGGAGTACGCGCCGGCAAGCCCGCTCTATCCGTCGGAGCCCAAACAGCGTGCGAGTATCGACCGCTGGCTGGACTGGTCGCTTTCCACCCTGCAACCGGCCGAACGCCCGGTGTTCTGGTCCATCGTGCGTACGCCCGCCGCCGAGCGCGACGAGGCCAAACTCGCCGCCGACATTGCCGCCGTCACGCAACTCTGGAAGCTGGTCGACACGCATCTGCAGGGCCGTTTCTTCCTCGAAGGCGAAAAATGCACGTTGGCCGATATCGTGATCGGCTCGTATGCAAAGCGCTGGTTTGGACTGGACGGTGTCGAGCGTCCGCCGTTGCCGAATCTGGAACGCTGGTATTCGCGTCTCGCCACCCGCACTGGCTTCAAGAAGTACGTCGATTTTCCGCTGACCTGAACGGCATCCTCTTTCTATCTGATATGACAATCACGCTCTACGCCTGGGGTACGCCGAATGGCCGCAAGGTCAGCGTCGCCCTCGAAGAAATGGAACTGCCTTACACCGTCGTACCGGTCAACATCGGCAAGGGGGAGCAGTTCCGGCCCGAGTTCCTGCGCATCAGTCCGAACAACAAGATTCCGGCCATCGTCGATCCCGACGGCCCCGCCGCTGCGGGCGGCATGAGCGGTGCGGACGGCGCAGGCGGCGGCCCGGTCAGCGTGTTCGAATCAGGCGCGATCCTGCTCTATCTGGGCGAGAAAACCGGCAAGTTCCTGCCCGCCGGTCTGCGCGAGCGGATACCGGTGCTCGAATGGCTGATGTGGCAGATGGGCGGCTTCGGTCCAATGCCGGGCCAGGTGCACCACTTCGCCGCGCTCGAAGCGGAAGACGACCGCCGCTATGGGCTCAAACGCTTCTCGGACGAAACCAACCGGCTGTATGGCGTGCTCGACCGGCGGCTCGCCGAAGTGGAGTTCGTCGCAGGCGAGCTTTCCGTGGCGGATTTCGCGATTCTAGGCTGGGCGTGGCGGCACGAACGCCATAAGGTCGACCTCGCCACCTATCCGAACGTGCGGCGCTGGTATGACACGCTGTTTGCGCGGCCCGGCGTGCAACGCGGCTTTGCGGCGAAGCTGGACTAAGCCGAGCGGTGACTCTGCAGAGATTCCCTCTCCCGAAGAACGGGTATCCCACCTGCTACGCCGAACCGCGATGGACCTTATAATTGCTTTATGAAGAACGCCAAGTCCGCCGCGGTTGCCGAAAAAACCGCCCCTGCCCAAGACACCGCACACAAGAGTGCGCACGATCATTCGCATCCCCATGCGGATCATCACGCGCACGGCGACGAGCATGACCACGGGCATCTCCAGGCCGCTTCGCCCGAAGCGGCGCTGGTGCTGGCTGAGGAATATTGCCGCGAACGCGGCGAGAAACTCACGCCGATCCGGCGCAAGGTGCTGGAACTGCTGCTGACGTCGGGCCGTGCGACCAAGGCGTATTCTCTACTCGACGACATGCGGCAGATCCACCCGGGCTCCGCGCCGCCGACGGTATATCGGGCGCTCGACTTCCTGCTCTCCGCGGGGCTCGTACACAGAATCGAATCGATCAATGCCTTCACTGTCTGCCACGATCTGACGCAATGTCAGCACGGCATTCTGGTAGTGTGCCAGCAGTGCGGCAACGTCACTGAACTCCATCAGCCGAAGCTGCGGCAGGCGCTGGTGCTGCAGATTCAGGACGCAGGCTACCGCCTCGCCAGCGAGGAGATCGAACTGAAAGGCCTGTGCTCCGACTGTCAGGCCGCCGAAGCCAGCGCCGCCGCGGCAGCAGCAAGCGGCAGCGGCGTCTGAAAGCGCTCAGCCTGCCGCGCGGGCGTCTATCGCATCGTGTAGCAATTCGACCAGATCATCCGGCCGGGCCGGTTTGGTCATGAAATGCTGGAAGCCTTCACCGATGCTGCGCAAGCGGTAGGTATCGTCAGTGTGGCCGGTCAGCGCCACCGCAACCGCCGGCGAATGATCGCCGCGAATCTCGTGATCGCGAAGCCGCTGGATCAGATAGAAACCATCCATACAGGGCAGTTCGAGATCGCAAACCACCGCATCGGGTAACAATCGCAGCGCCGCTTCGACGCCCTCTTCCGCATCCGCCACTGCGACGACATGCGCGCCCTCCGATTCAAGCAGGTGCGTCAACGATTCCCTGCTTTGCAGGTCATCCTCGACGAGCACGATCGTTGCCTGATCGAGTCTCAACACTCCGTTCATTTTGCGTTGTTGCTATAAAGCAGGTTAGGCCCGATAAGGCAGCCATTGTATCGCGCGCTTTGCCGCGGCCTTCGTGAAGCGGGCGTGCACCACATGATGCATCGCTCGCAAGCTCCGACTCGGTTTCGCACGACGAGTTGCATTCTTCCGGCAAATACGCCCTCGTCCGGGTGATCCGGTAATAGCACATCACGTGCCTTGTCTGCGCGAGGGGAGCGGCGCTTACTTGTGAGTGGGCCGCACAGCGCCGTCGCATAAGGCTTGCGCCCATCGGGCGGGCCGCAAAAGGCTGCACAGCCAAGTCACCGTTTATCGATTGACAACACGCCAGAATGCACCTCCGGTGTGCAAAATCTGCCAGGCGTCATGCCATTTCTATCTTCCCACCTTAGGTGTAAACGATGACTTCAAAGGACCACGATTTTGCGGGCGCTCCGACCTCGCGGTGCTAAATTTCGGTCGAGACGATGACCGCGGAGGAGCACCCGGCATGAAAATCAAGAAAGCGATCGACCGTATTCCCGGTGGGCTGATGCTGGTCCCGCTGCTGCTTGGCGCGTGCGTGCATACGTTCGCCCCGCATGCCGGCAAATTTCTGGGTTCGTTCTCCAATGCCCTGATTACCGGCACACTGCCGATTCTCGCCGTGTGGTTCTTTTGCATGGGCGCGAGCATCAGTCTCAAGGCCACGCCCGTCGTGCTGCGCAAAAGCGGTGTGCTGGTCGTCACCAAGGTGCTGACCGCCGCGGTCGCAGGGGTGATCGCCTCGCACTTCCTGCCGCCGGGCGGCATCACCTCCGGCTTTCTCACGGGTCTGTCGGTCCTCACCGTGATCTGCGTGATGAACGAGAGCAACGGCGGCCTGTATATGGCGCTCATGCAGCAGTACGGCACGCCGGAAGAAGCCGGCGCGTTCTGCCTGATGTCGCTCGAGTCAGGCCCGTTCATGACCATGGTGACGCTCGGTATCGCCGGACTCGCGAGTTTCCCTTACGCCACGCTGCTCGGCGCGCTGCTGCCGTTCCTGATCGGCTTTGCCCTCGGCAATCTGGATAGCGATCTGCGGCAGTTCTTCGGTCAGGCAGTGGCGGTGATGGTGCCGTTCTTTGCGTTCGCGCTCGGCAATAATCTCGACTTCCGTGTCATCCTCGACACGGGCCTGCTCGGCGTGCTGATCGGGCTCTGTGTCATCGTGGTGACCGGCACGACGCTCGTGCTGGCCGATATCTTTCTCGCGCGCGGCAACGGCACGGCGGGCATCGGCGCGGCATCGACCGCCGGCGCGGCGGTCGCGGTGCCGCAGATCATCGCCGGCATCGAACCGCGCTATGCTGCGGTCGCTCCGGCTGCCACAGCACTGGTCGCCACCTCGGTGGTGGTGACCTCGCTGCTCACGCCGATTCTCACGGCTATCTGGGCGCGCCGCTGGGGCGTGCTGTCGGCGAATTACCGGCGCACGCACCCAGCTTCCTCGGATCCGCTGCCGGACAATGAGACACTCAAGCCTGGACTCAAGCCCACGCTTCATCATCCAGCGAAGTGAGGCTTTGAACCTGGCTCTTTTCCAACTCTCAACACCCGATCTCAAGATGCAAGAACTCGATCCCGCTACGCTCGAAGCCCTCCGTCAAGTCAGCACGGCCACGCTCACCACTCAGCTATTCAAGCGAGGCTTGCGCAACACGTTCATGCAGGGCGTCGCGCCGCTGGCGGGTCATAGCGGCCCCAACCTCGTCGGGCCGGCGTTCACGCTACGCAATATCCCGTCGCGCGAGGACATCGACGTCCTCGAACTGTTTGCGAACCCCGAGTACGCGCAGCGCAAATGCGTCGAAACGATCCCCGCCGGACACGTCCTCGTGCAAGACTGCCGCGGCGAGCGCAGTAGCGCGTCGTTCGGTTCGATCCTGACGCAGCGTCTGCAGGTGCGCGGCGTCGCCGGCATGGTCTCGGACGGCCCGGTGCGCGACAGCACGACGATTGCCGCGCTCGGCCTGCCGGTGTTCTGCGCCGGTGCAAGCGCGCCGCCGAACCTGATCCGCCATCATGCGATCGATATCAACGTGCCGATCGGCTGCGGCGGTGTTGCGGTGTTTCCCGGCGACGTGATCGTCGGAGATGCCGACGGCATTGTGGTGATTCCGCGCGAAATGGCCGCGGACGTTGCCAAGGCCGCCGCGGAACAGGAACTGCAGGAGGAGTTTCTGACCGGGCGAATTCGCGACGGTGCGCCGCTGCCGGGCACCTACCCGCCGAACGACGCGACGAAGGCCGCGTACGAGGCGTGGAAAAAGACGCGTCAGGTTTGAGAGCGAGGCAGCGCTGCAACGGCTGGCAGCGCAAAACTCTTTCCGGATGTTTCTCGGCGTTACCACACGCTTAGGACCGGGGCATAGGCGCGACATCCGCGTGGATACCACCACGTAATGTCCGGCGCCCGCACGCCCTATTGCAGCGGCGGGTTCATCTCACGGACGACGCGGGCCACTGCCAAGCTCGCGCTCTATCCGGGCCCACCTGGCGCCAGCGACAAACCGGCGCCATCAACGCCTTAGTCCTTCCCGCGCTGCGGCCCCACCCCATGTATCAGCATTGCCACCGCGTGGCGGGCGATATCGTCGGAACTCAAACTGCGTCGCACCGGATCGTTGCGCCACATCTTCGAGGTGGCGAGCGGCAGAATGGTCAATCCCAGCAGCGTCAGAAACACCAGCGAGGGTTCAAGATCCGGGTTGAGACGCCCCTCCTTTTGCCACTGCTCGATCCGCGCCACCGAGGCCTTGTGATGGGTATGGCCGAAACGCTCGTGCATGCGCTGCCGCAACAGACCACCTTCGCTGATCACTTCGCGCACCCATAACGGCGGAAACCACGGATTCTGTTCGGCGATTTGCACGAAGCCTCGCGCCACCTGCGTAATTGCGGCCACCGGGTCGTCGGAATTGGCTTCGAACGCACCGCCGATCGCCGTGCGCAGCGGCAGAAAACGTTCGTCGATCAGCACGTCGAGCAACTGGTCGCGGGTCTTGAAGTAGTAATGGACCATCGCCGGCGTGAAACCGGCCTCCCGTGCAATGGCGCCAAGTGTCGTATCGACGATGCCCTGACGCGCAAACAGGGTCAGCGCCGCGTCGAGCAGACGGGCACGCTGCTCCGGGCCGCGTGCGCTGCCGCTCGGCCGACCGGGCCGGCGCGTGGCGGCCTGTTCCACGACCGGTTCTGTTGACGCCTCTTTGGCCGCGAGCTCATCGGCGGGTGCAGTACTCATTTCCTTTCCATTTGACCAATTGTGAGATATCGCATATATTAATCTCCTAATTAATTAATTTCAACACACCCGACACGTTCGATAGGTCCCCATCATATGGATCATCCTGCCACTACTCCAGCCGAACTCGCGAGCGGCCCAGAACATCCGCCGATTCGCCTCCTGTTCCCGGCCCTGCTGCTGGTGATGCTGCTTGCTGCGCTCGACCAGACTATCGTGTCGACGGCGTTGCCCACCATCGTCGGTGAGCTCGGCGGCCTCAACAACCTGTCGTGGGTCGTCACGGCCTACCTGTTGACCTCCACCATCGTCGTGCCGCTGTACGGCAAATTCGGCGACCTGTTCGGTCGCAAGATCGTGCTGCAGGCGGCCATCGTCCTGTTCCTCGTCGGCTCCGCACTGTGCGGCCTCGCGCAGAACATGACCCAGCTGATCGTCTTGCGCGCACTGCAGGGTCTCGGCGGCGGCGGCCTGCTGGTGGTGACCATGGCGGCCATCGCCGACGTAATCCCGCCCGCCGATCGTGGTCGCTACCAAGGCGTGTTTGGCGGCGTATTCGGTCTGGCCACCGTCGTCGGCCCACTCCTCGGCGGTTTCCTGGTCGAGCATCTGTCATGGCGCTGGATTTTCTACATCAACCTGCCGCTCGGCGTGATCGCGCTGGCCGTCATCGGCGCAGTGTTCAAGCCGCACGCCGCACATATCAAGCACACGATCGACTACATGGGCGCTGCCTTCCTTGCCGGCGCGCTCACCTGCATCATCCTCTTCACGAGCCAGGGCGGCACAATCCTGCCGTGGACGTCGCCGCAACTGTGGTTCACCCTCGCCATGGGTCTTGTCTGCATCGCCGGCTTTATTTATGAGGAACGGGACGCGGCCGAGCCCATCATGCCGCTCGAACTCTTCAAACAGCGGACGTTTTTGCTGAGCTGCCTGATTGGCTTCATCATCGGCGTCTCGCTGTTCGGCTCGGTAACGTTCATTCCGCTGTATCTGCAGGTCGTCAAAGGCTCGACGCCTTCAGAGGCCGGCATGCAGATGCTGCCGATGATGGGCGGCCTGCTCGTGATGTCGGTCATCACCGGACGCGTGATCAGCAAGATCGGCAAGTACCGCATGTTTCCGATCGGCGGCACCTTTCTTGTTGCTGTGGCGATGACGCTGCTCGCGCGGCTCGAAATTTCCACGCCGATTCATGTGATGTATCTCTACATGGGGCTGCTGGGTCTGGGTCTCGGCATGGTGATGCAGGTATTGATTCTCGCCGTGCAGAACACGGTGGAGTTCAAGCATATGGGCGTCGCGACATCCGGTGCCACGCTGTTTCGCTCGATCGGTGGATCGGTCGGTGTCGCGGGTTTTGGCGCGGTGTTTTCGAACGGTCTCGCAGCGCGCTTGCAAACGCTGATTCCGCCCGATACCGAATTGCCCCACGCACTGGGCCCTGCAGCGATCCATCAGTTGCCTGTCGCATTGCGCGACGATTATCTGCAGGCATTTGCCGGCGCGCTGCACACGGTCTATCTGTCGGCATCATGTGTGGTCGTCCTGGCGTTCGCGCTGGCCTGGTTACTCAAAGATCACCCGCTGCGCAAGCATTGAATTCCGCCATTCGCCTGGCTGTTTACGACAACGGCCTCGCGAAGCATTTCATCCAATCAATATTCCACGCACGCTGCGCGCTACCGGCAGCGTGCAAAAAACTCCCCATTCATTCGTTCTGCCGACAAGTGCAACGATTCGTCCCACCGTTATGTGTGTTTCGGCACACATGGTAGGTAGGAACGGCGATTGACGTTCACTCCGAAAGCTCACATATTGTTCATGGTGGCGTCGCATGCACTTGCATCGCAGACGCTCCTCTTCAGCGCATGTGGATCGTGTTTCACGCAGAGAGTGCGGACTGCCTCAAGCACGATCTGGTGCATGCCGTAGCAGCATAGCCTTTCGCAGGTGGGTCCACAGAATGTCCACCCAGACTACTCCTGGCCAAAGTTTCCCAGCGCCTTGCAAACGTTGCGGCGGCTTGCTGTATCAGCCCGCCGACCTGTGCCCGTATTGCGGCACCCGGCGTCCGATAGCCACGCCGTCGCCTCTGGGCTTCGCGGGTGTCCATGGCCTGCGCCACCCTCCCACGCAGACAGATGCTGATCTCAAGTCGGCGGCACCGGAACTGGCAACGCCGAAAGCGTCGATTCCCCCGCTCAAGCATCTTCCCCTGGGCGCTCCTGTGGGCTCGCGATGGCTGCTCACACGCGGGCTGATCGCGCTTGTCGTATTGATACTAGGTTATGGCGCTTACACACTATTCGGCGACCATCGTACTGCCCCGCCCACCTATGATGAACAGGACGCCAAATCAACGGCCGGTTCGATCGCCCCTTATACGGCAGAACAGACAGCAAACTCGCCGGCCAGCGCGGGCACCGTCAACGCATCTTTGGCACCGCCGCGAGGAGCGGCAGCACCGGTTGCCGTTCCGCACTATCGCGATCTCTCCGAGAGCTTGCGTGCAGCGCATGCGCACGAGGACGCTCACGATCTGTCGGGCGCACAGGCTGCGGTGAACGCCGCGCTTTCGATGGATTCCGGCAACGCCGACGCGCTGCAGATCCAGCATGAAATCACGCCACTCGAGCAACGGCGCGACGCGGCATTGCAGACGGCGCACGTGTGCATAAAGGATCACCTGTGGAACTGTGTTGAGCACAGCGCCAGCGATGCGCTCGCAGTCGACAGCGGCAGTCCCGAGGCGAAGACGTTGCTGCAGCGGGCGATCGTCGAGACCGGGTGGGTGCCGCTTGGCGGCCACGCGGCACCGGCTGCGAAGACTGTCCCGTTACCCTCTCAGGTACCTCAACCGCCGCCATCCGCACGAACCGCACAGATCGTCACTGCGACGCCTGCCCCCAACAGCATCGACGCTCAGGAACGGGCCATCGCGCAGTCCGGCTGGCGAACCACGCCGGCCTCAGCCGCGGCGCCGGCCCATTGAGCAAAACGCAGCCACAGAAGTCTTTAGCACCTCGAAGGACGCAATATCTGGAAGTGCAAAACCTGACTCACCGATGCTTCACGCGGCTCGCCGCGAAGTTCATTAAAACCACAGGGATAGGCGGAGAAGACCATGCTCAAGACAATTCTGGCGGGGTGGCTCGGGCTGGTGCTGGCGTGTTCGCCCGCGCTTGCCGATAACGCTCACTACAAGATCGTCACCGGCCCCGAACGGGGCACCTACATCCAGATCGGCGCGGATCTCGCGAAATGGGTGGCCGAACCGGCCGGTATCGATCTGGAAGTCATGCCGTCGAAGGGTTCCGCGGAAAACGTCCAGCGCATGCGCTTCGAACCGGGCGTAAAACTCGCGCTGGTGCAATCCGATGTCTACCAGGCCTATGTGGACATGGCCAATGCCGGCAACCCCGACGCCGGCCAGGCGATCCGGCCCTTGCGGCTCATCATGCCGCTTTACGATGAAGAAATAAATTTCGTCGTGCGCGCCGACTCGCCTATCAAGACCATCAACGAGATCAAGGACAAGAACATCAGCGTCGGCCTGCTCGGCAGCGGTACTGCACAATCGGCCAACACCATTTATCGCCTGATGTTCGGCCAGCCGATTGCCGATCAGAACGCGCAGCATCTGAGCAACGAGGACGCCCTCGCCGCGCTGATCGTCAAGAAGATCGACGTGGCCGTCGTGGTGGTCGGTCAGCCCGCGAAGCTCTTTACCGATATGAATCCGGAACTGCTGCAACAGCTTCGCCTGCTGCGCGTCGATCCGAACGCGCCTGAAACGGCGCGCGCCAAGCAGACCTACTTTCCGGCCATCATCCACACCACGAGCTATCCGACCTGGCTGAAGGAAGATGTGCCGACCTTCACCGTCAAGGCATTTCTGGTCACGTACGATTTCGGGCTGCGCGATACGGTCAACAACCTCGATCACTTCGCCGATTCACTGTGCACGAACTTCGACAACCTGCAGGAGCACGGTCATCCGAAGTGGAAGCAGGTGAAGATGGAGCTGCCGAGTCTCGGCAAGGGCTGGCAATACTATCCGCCTGTCGAAAGGCGGCTGCGCAGCTGCGTCGCCCGTCGTGCGGCGGCCGTGACCACTGAAGCGCCCGCGCAGACGGCGGACAAGGCGCTTCCCAAATCGAATTGCACGGATGAGGCACGGGTGTTGATGCTGTGCAAGTGAATCACACTGGCGCCTGGGCAAGATCCATCGCACGTTGCAGCGCTTCGTAGGCTTTTGGCCGGTTGCACTGCGAGACATTGAAGCGCAGGAATCCCGCCGCCGAGTGCGAAGCACTAAACACGTTGCCCGGCGCCAGCACCACATTGTCGACGAGCGCGTGACGGGCGATCTCCGCGCCATCCAGGCCGCCCGGCAAACGTGCCCACACGAACATGCCGGCGCGCGGCCGGGTCCAGATATCGAGACCGGCCTGGGTCAGGCGACGGATGGTCTCGCCCATCGAATCGGCAAGCTTCGCGCGCATGCCTTCGAGATGCCGCCGGTAGGTGCCGTCCACCAGCAGTCGGTGCACGACACTCGCCGCCAGTTGACCGTTACCGAACGACGTGGCGAGCTTCAGATCGATTAACGGCTCCACCCAGTCCGCACGTGCCGCGATGAAACCGCAACGCACGGCCGCGGACAACGTCTTCGAAAAGCTGCCGATCGATACGACGCGAGCGAGTCCGTCGAACGCGGCCAGACGCGGCGCAGCCTCGTCCTCGAAGTCCGCGAAGATGTCGTCCTCCACAATCAGCAGCTTGTGCTCGCCAGCCAGCTTCAACAGACGATGCGCAACCGCGGGCGCCAATGTTGCGCCGGTGGGATTATGGATGGCCGAATTGGTCACATACAGGCGCGGGCGATGTTCGACAAGCACCCGCTCGAACGCGGCGAGATCCGGCCCGGACGGTGTGTACGGCACGCTGACGATGCGCGCGCGGTGGGCGCGCAGCAAGGCCTGGAAGTTGAAATAGCAGGGGTCGTCGATCAGCACGGTGTCGCCTGGTTCGAGCAGGAAGCGGCACACCAGATCGAGCGCGTGGGTGCCGCCATCGGTCAGGATGATCTGCTCGGGAGGTGCGTCGACGCCATGCTGGGCGAGCCGCCACGCGAGTTGCTGGCGCAGGGCGGGCAAACCGGGCGGCGTGGCGTAATCGGCCAGCGCGGCATGCGGATCGCGCGCTACCGCGCGCAGGGCACGCCGCACGCCGTCTTCCGGCAACCATGAGGCGGGCAGCCAGCCGCAACCGGGTTTCAGCACCTTCTGCCCGGTTTCGAGCGACTGCCGCGTGAGCCACAGAGGATCCACCTGGCGGTCGAGCCGCGGCCCCAGATCAGCCAGCGCCAGTGGCGGCGCATGACCGGAGACAAAAAACCCCGAGCCGCGTCGCGCGACGATCGTACCTTCCGCCACGAGCCGGTCATATGCCTCGACGACCGTCGACTTCGACACGCCAAGCGTTTCCGTCATGGCGCGGATCGATGGGACGCGAGCGCCAGGCATCAGCGAGCGGCTGGCGATGCGTTCGCGCAAGGCGTCCATCACGACGTCGACCCGCGTGCGTGCTAAAACAACATTGTCCGGATTGTCCTTGGCGGTTTCCATCATCTGTACTGTTCCTCGATAGGTACAGTTTCTGCGAATTGTACTGCTCCGTAGCTTACCCTTTTTGCCAGACAGGAGGATGCTGACGGCTTTAGCTTGCACATGGAAATCGCAATGGAAAAGTCCAAAGACGGTCGGGCCACCAATGCTCGGGCCGCGAACGGCTGGGTTAGCGGCATGCTAGGCGTGCTGATCTTCAGCGGTTCGCTGCCGGCCACCCGCATCGCTGTGCAGGGGCTCGATCCAATCTTTCTGACCGTCGCCCGCGCGACGATTGCCGGCACGCTCGGGTTGCTCCTGCTGCTGGTGTTTCGCGAGGCGCGCCCCGCGCGTCGCGACCTGCTTCCATTGCTGATCGTCGCGCTCGGCGTGGTGGTCGGCTTTCCGTTGCTGACCGCCCTCGCCTTGCGTCATATCACCTCGGCCCATGCGGTGGTGTTCGTCGGCCTGCTGCCGCTCTCGACCGCGATCTTCGGCGTGCTGCGCGGCGGTGAGCGTCCGCAAGCGGCGTTCTGGCTATTCTCGGCGCTCGGCAGTTGCGCGGTGGTCGCCTTCGCGGTGCGCAACGGGCTCCAGGCATCGCCACTCGGCGACGCGCTGATGCTGGCGGCGATCATCGTCTGCGGACTTGGCTACGCGGAAGGCGCACGGCTGTCGCGACACCTCGGCGGCTGGCAGGTGATTTCCTGGGCGCTCGTGCTGTCGCTGCCGCTGATGGTGCCGCTCACCTGGTGGACGTGCCCGGCCTCATTCGACGGCGTCAGTCAGGCAGCCTGGTGGGGACTCGCGTATGTATCGCTGTTCAGCATGCTGATCGGCTTTGTGTTCTGGTATCGCGGGCTGGCTTTGGGCGGCATCGCCAGCGTCGGACAACTGCAGTTGCTGCAGCCGTTTTTCGGGTTGCTGCTCGCCGGTCTCCTGCTGCACGAGCAGGTGCCGCCAGTGATGATTCTCGTCACGGTCGTCGTGGTGGCATGCGTCGCCGGGGCGCGCCGGTTTGCCAGGGCCGCGCCCGTCCGACCGGCTGGTTAGCGGCGCTACTTTCCTCCCCCGCGCCGCATTGCGGTATGCTCACGCGCTCGTGTTCAGAAGGAGGACCCATGAAATTTTCGACCTGTCTGGGATGCGCAGCGCTGCTCGTATCCGTCGGCGCGTATGCCCAAACCTCGCAGACGTTTAACTTCGGCGAAGGCCAGACCACGCCACACGCCGCCAATGCGCGGCCCTCGCAGCATAAGACCAAACCGAAGCATCAGGCGGCGCACCAGAAGCGCCAGCCGCCTCAAGCATCGAACGTGAATCTCTATTCGCGCGGCTGAGCTGCGCGCGGGGCGGCCACGTCACGGCCACCCCGCGGACAATTTTGCACGGCTTCAATTCCTCGCAAACCGGGGGCATAGTGATGTGTTTCCGGAGAGGCTCCGGGCCAGCAACAGGATCAGGCATGAGCACCATCACGCAAACCCCTGCCAAAACGTCGACGAACGCTCTCCCGGCCCTACAGCTGGAGGTGCGCGATGCAACGGAAGCTGACCTGCCGGCGATTCAAGCGATCTACGCGCATCACGTGCTGCACGGCGTCGCCTCATTTGAGGAGACACCGCCCTCCATCGACGATCTGCGCGGCCGGCTCGCATCCGTGTTGAGCCATGGTCTGCCGTATATGGTGGCCGAGATCGACGGCGCGATTGCCGGCTATTGCTACGCAACGCCATACCGGCCGCGAGCGGCGTATCGGAACACGATCGAGGACTCGATCTATATCGACGACGCGTTTCGCGGGCGCGGCATTGGCCGTGTTCTGCTGAAGGCGTTGATCGAACGCTGCGAAACCGGACCATGGCGGCAAATGGTGGCCGTGATCGCGGACGGCGGCAGCGGCGGATCGTTGTCGCTGCATCGCAGCCTCGGCTTCGAGATGGCCGGTACGCTAAAAGCGGTCGGATTCAAACACGGGCGCTGGCTCGATACCACGCTGATGCAGCGTGCGCTGGGTGTGGGGGATAAAGCGTTGCCCGAGGATTGGCCTGACTAGACGGTAAGTACCAAGTCCATACTAGCCCGGCCAACCCGTTTGTGTGTCGCCATCGTTCCGTATCTCACTGAAAATAACCGCGGACGTTCCCCTACGCCACCGCGCTAAAATCCCCCCATGCCGAAAACGCTCCCCTCCCCGTCCCCAGCGCCCGCCGCGCCGCGCAACGAATACACCGTCGACGAACTCGCGCGCGTGACGGACAGCACCGTGCGCAACGTGCGCGCCTATCAGGACCGCGGTCTGCTCGCGCCGCCGGAGAAGCGAGGCCGGGTCGGCGTGTACGACGACACGCATGTTTCGCGGCTCAAGCTCATTAATCACCTGCTCGCGCGCGGCTACACGCTGGCCAATATCCAGGATCTGATCAAGGCCGTCGACGAAGGCCACGACCTGCGCTCGATCCTCGGTCTGGAGACGGCCATCGGCAGCCGCTGGTCGCGCGAGCGGCCCAGGAAATATTCGCTGCTCGAATTGCTGCAGATGTTCGGCGACAAGGCCTCGCCTGGCGCTCTGTCCAAAGCGGTCGACCTGGGCCTGCTCGAGCGCAAGGGATTGTCGTTCGTGGCCGACAGCCCCGCCGCGCTGTCGGCCGGCGCGACCATGGCGAATGAAGGCATTCCGCTTGCCGATCTGCTCGACGCGGTACGGATCTCCCGTCCGCATTTCAATGCCGTCGCCAAGGCGATGGTCGATCTCGTGGTGCGTCAGCTCGATCGTTACGAAGCCGATGCACTGCCGCCGCCCGCCGATGTACCCGCGTTGGTGGACGCCATCTGGCGGGTGCGTCCGTTGGCCATGGTGCTGGTCGAAACCGAGATGAACCGCGCGCTCGAAGACGCTGCCGGCGACTATCTCGGCGACCGGGTCGCTGCGATCATGGAAAAGCGGCTCGGTAATGCGTCTGCCGGCAGGCCGTCGGCGGCGTCTCACCCGGGCTCGGACGCTCACGCCGAAACTAAAGCTGTGCAGCCAGCGCGCAACACAAAAGCCAAAGCGAAGAAGTAAGCCCACCCCACGCGCATAGCGCACTGAGTATCACGCACCAGGCATATTCCCCGTGCGCGTCATATCCAAATCTCCATTGCTTGGTTTGCGGTATAGCACGTCCATGCGACGATCCGTTGACCGCAGCAGCATCCTTCCCGCAGCATCGGCATACGATCGCGCATGCCTGTCAGGGATGGACGTGCACGGCCGCTGCCTTGACCGCACGCATGGAGAGTTTTCGAATGACACGCAACCCGAGCCGCCGCCCTCGCCTCGCTGCACCGATCGCCGCCACGTTTAGCGCATTCACCGCGCTCGCCGCATGCGCTGTGTTCGCTGCGGCGACGCTGCTTCCCACCAGCAGCGCGCTCGCTCAAGATGCTTCCAGCGCAACCGAAAAAGTCCTGCGCATCGGCTATCAGAAAGCCGGTTTGCTCGCAGTCCTCAAGGTACAAGGCTCGCTGGAGCAAAAGCTCAAGCCGCTTGGCTACAGCGTGAAGTGGTTTGAATTTCCGGCCGGTCCGCAACTGCTCGAAGCGTTGAACGCGCACAGCATCGACTTCGGCTACACGGGTTCGCCGCCACCGGTGTTCGCGCAAGCCGCGGGCGTGGGCTTCGTGTACGTGGGTGCCGAACCCGGAGGACGTCATACCGAGGCGGTCATCGTCAAGCCCGGTTCGCCGTTGCAAACAGTCGCAGATCTGAAAGGCAAACGCGTCGCCCTGCAAAAGGGCTCCAGCTCGAACTTCCTGCTACTCGAAGCACTGCAGAAGGCGGGCTTGCGCTACGAAGATATTCATCCGGTGTACCTCGCCCCCGCGGACGCTCGCGCCGCATTCGAAAACGGCGACGTCGATGCATGGGTAATCTGGGATCCTTACTATGCCGCCGCGCAAGAAGCGCTCAAGGCGCGCACGCTGGCGGATTATACGAATCTCGATACGGCCTACAGCTTCTACGAGGCGACCCGTGATTTCGCCCAGCAACACCCTGATGTCATCGGGGCGGTTCTCGGTCAATTGCGCTCGACGGGCCAGTGGGTCACCCAGCATCCCGAAGAAACCGCTGCGCTGATTGCGCCGAAGGTCGGTCTCGATCAAAAGCTGGTCGAAACCTGGGTGCGCCGCTACCCCTATGGCACCACGGCTGTCACCGACGAAATCGTCCACTCGCAGCAAAGCGTCGCCGACGCGTTCTATGGCGCCCATCTGATTCCGCAGAAGATCACGGTGCGCGACAACGTCTGGCAAAACCAGCAAGTAGCGGCGAGTCTCGCAGCGAAATAAGCGGGCCGCGGGACCAACTTCACACAGTCCCGCCGTCCCGCATCTCGTAAAAGCAAACTGTCAAAAACGTTGAATCATTAGAACTTTCGCCTTTCGCTGCGGTCCCTTCTCCGCACGCTTCCACGCGTCCATTCTCCGGGTTGCTCCGCTCTTGCGGACTGGCCGCTCGCCTCGCGCGAGCGCGCCGGCACCCATTGCCTCTTATGAACCATCACGACGGCGCTCGCTCGCCGTCGCCTGAAAAATCAGGACCGTCACGGCCATGCAGAACCTTCTCGCCCAGATCCACCCGAACCGGTGGACCTTTCTCTGGGATTCGCTCACCGCCATCTCAATGCACCTGTGCGCCGCCGCGCTGATCCTCGTGGTCGGCTGGTGGGTGGCGCGGCGCGTCTCGCGCTCGCTCAACCGCTTGCTTACCAACCAGTCGCGTATGGACGCCACGCTACGCCCTATCCTCTGCGACACCAGCCTGTGGGGCATTCGCGTGGTCGCCATCATCGGCGCGCTGTCCCAGCTGGGTATTCAGACCGCGAGCATCGTCGCGGTGCTCGGCGCTGCCGGTCTCGCGATCGGTCTTGCGCTGCAAGGTACGATGCAGAACATCGCAGCCGGCATCATGCTGTTGCTGTTACGCCCGTTCAAGGTGGGCGATTCGATCGAAGCGGGCACGGGTACTGTCGCCGGCACCGTCGAAGAAATCAGCCTGTTCACCACGCGCCTGACCAAATCCGACGGCATCTGCGAGTACGTGCCGAATAGCGCGCTGTGGAGTAATTCGATCCGCAACTACAACCGCAATCCGACCCGCCGTCTCGATCTCGAAGTGGAAATCTCCGTGCGCGACGACGTGGATCACGCGCTTGCCGCACTGCGCGCCCTCGCCGCCGCCGATCCGCGCGCACTGCAAACGCCCGCGCCGCAAGTCATGGTGACCCGCTTCGACGACAGCACGGTGGTGCTCAATATCCGCGTGTGGGCGAAGATCGATGTGTTCTGGGACATGCGCTGGGATCTCGCCCGCCAGGTGCGTCAGACACTCAACGACGCGCAATGCGCGCTGCCGGTGCGGACGCGGGAATTGCACATCGTGCAAAGCGCTGAACCAGGCGAGCCGGTGATGGATCGCGCGGTATCCCGTCCGAGGGCTGTTACCCAGTAACGCACCGCCAGGCGGTCATCGGCCGGCGGCCTCTGACCGCCGCCGGTTCTTTCCCACCCATAGAGTCCCCAACCTAAACGTCTGCTTGCGTCATTCCTTCTCAGCCTCTATCGTTACATCACTCAATGTCACAGTTAAGAGTGAATAAAAGGAGACGGATCGGATGAACGCACGCACGATGCCCCCCGACGCTCTGGCGCCGCTCGAAACCGATGTCGCTATCATCGGTTCGGGCTTCGCCGGACTCGGCATGGCGATCCGGCTCCGCCAGGCCGGCATGACCGACTTCATGGTCGCCGAAAAGGCCGACTCTGTCGGCGGCACCTGGCGCGACAATCACTACCCGGGTTGCGCCTGCGACGTGCAATCGCACGTCTATTCCTTCTCGTTCGCGCCCAACCCGCGCTGGACGCGCATGTTCGCGCGCCAGCCGGAAATTCGCGCGTATCTGGAAGCGTGCACCCAGCGTTTCGGCGTGCAACGGCACATTCGCTTTGGTCACGAACTGGTGAGCGCCATCTACGACGAAACGCGTCATCGCTGGCACATGCTGTTCGCCAACGGCCAACGCTGGTCGGCGCGGGTGCTGGTATCGGGCATGGGCGGCCTGTCGCGTGCGGCGGTGCCGGATATTCCCGGGCTCGACACCTTCAAGGGCAAGACCTTCCATTCGCAGCAGTGGGACCACAGCTATTCGCTGGAAGGTAAACGCGTCGCCGTGATCGGCACCGGCGCGAGCGCCATTCAGTTCGTGCCGCAGATTGCTCCGCGTGTGGCGCAACTCGACCTGTTCCAGCGCACGCCGCCGTGGATCATGCCGAAGGCCGACCGTGCCGTGAAACCGTTCGAACAGTGGCTGTTCCGGCGCCTGCCGTTCACCCAGAAGATATGGCGTGCGGGTCTTTATTGCATGCTGGAATCGCGGGCGTTTGGCTTTGCGATTCATCCATCGCTGATGAAGACTGCGCAGAAAGTCGCGGTGCGTCATCTGCATCGTCAGGTGACCGACCCGCAACTGCGCGCCACACTCACGCCCGATTACACGATGGGCTGCAAGCGCATCCTCATTTCGAACGACTATTTCCCGGCGGTGTCGCGCCAGAATGTGGCGGTCATCACGAGCGGGATCGCGCGCGTCGAAGAAGACGCTGTGATCACGACCGATGGCGTGCGTCATCCCGCCGACTGCCTGATCTTCGGCACCGGCTTCCAGATCTCGGATCCGTTCCCGCGCGGCGTAGTGCGGGGCAAAGGCGGGGTCGATATCGTCGATACCTGGCACAACGGTGCGCACGCGTACCTCGGCACCACGTTGCCTGGCTATCCGAACTTCTTTATGGTCGTCGGTCCGAACACCGGGCTCGGGCACAACTCGATGGTGTACATGATCGAGTCGCAGGTCGAGTACATCCTGCGCGCGCTGCAAACCATGCAACGCGAACGCGCTGCCGCGATCGAGGTGCGGCCGCATGTCGAACGTGCCTACAACGAGCAGATCCAGCAGAAGCTAAGCCGCGCCATCTGGTCCACAGGCGGCTGCAAGAGCTGGTACCTCGATCCGCGGACCGGCAAGAACACGACGCTGTGGCCTGGATTCGCGTTCCGTTTCCGCCAGGCTACCCGCAGCTTCAGCATGGGTGATTACTTTGCATATGCGCCTGCGGCTCAAACCGAGGCGGTGTTCAAGGCGCACACGGCCGGGTCAACGCAGGGCGGCGCGTCAACGGCTTCAGCCGGGTCCGCTTCTTCAGCCGCGTCGTCCGCAGAGGCGACTTGAGACAAAGCACGCGTTAACGCCATGCCGTCAAGCGAACACGTCTCACGCACAGACAAAACAACAAGGCACCGCTCAGAGAGGACAGTACGATGAAGAATTTCACAGACCGTGTTGCGGCCATTACCGGCGCCGGCTCGGGTATGGGCCGCTCGCTGGCGATCCAGCTGGCGCGCGAGGGCTGCCACCTGGCGCTCGCCGATCGCAACACCGCAAGCCTTGCCGAAACCGCGCTGCTCGCCGAGGGCGCAGCACCGCGGATCGTCGGTGCGCCGCTACGTGTGACGACCCGCGTACTCGACGTGGCGGATCGCGCGGCGATGTTCGACTGGGCCGCCGAAACCGCCGCCCAGCACGACCGCATCAATCTCGTCTTCAACAACGCAGGCGTGGCGCTGTCCAGCACGATCGACGGCATGGACTATGCCGATCTCGAATGGATCGTCGGTATCAACTTCTGGGGCGTCGTGCATGGTACGAAAGCGTTCCTGCCGCATCTGAAGGCTTCAGGCGAAGGGCATATCGTCAACACCTCGAGCGTATTCGGTTTGTTCGCACAACCTGGCATGAGCGGCTACAACGCGACCAAGTTCGCTGTGCGCGGCTTCACCGAAGCGCTGCGGCAAGAGCTCGATCTGATGAAATGCGGCGTCTCGGCCACCTGCGTGCACCCGGGCGGCATCCGAACCAGCATCGCGCAGTCGAGCCGGATCGCCTCGAACATGGTCGGTTTCATGATCGAGAGCGAACAGCAAGGCAAGGACGATTTCGAAAAGTTCTTCATCACAACGGCCGACGAAGCCGCCCGCACGATTCTCGACGGCGTGCGCAGGAACAAACGGCGCGTGCTGATCGGCCGCGATGCGCGGGCTGCCGACTGGCTCGCCCGCACCTTGCCGGCCGCCTATCAGGCGCTCGTCGTGATGCAGACGCGCCGCCTGCACCGCATTGCGCATAAGCGCGCCCGCGCTGCCGAAGCAGAAGCCGCCGGACGGCGCGCGTGAACATCAAAGATCATAGGGAGAGAAAGGCCATGATGCCGATTCGCCGCGACCTTCGTTTCGTTTTACCTCCTGAGCGTGCCTGCGACTGGCATCAGGAAGGCTCGCATGTAACGCACTTTTTCAATGCGCTTTCCCTGCTGTTTCCAGCGGGCGAACGTTTCTTCATGGACAGCGTGCGCAACTACCGAGACCGCATCGACGACCCCGTCCTGAAGAAGCAGGTACTCGGTTTTATCGGCCAGGAAGCGATGCATACCCGCGAGCACATCGAGTACAACGATCTGCTGCAAAACGCGAGGCTGCCCGCGCACAAGCTCGATCGGCGTCTCACGTGGTTCCTCAACGTCAATCGCAAGATGCCCAAATCGTTTCAGCTCGCGATGACCGTCGCGCTGGAGCATTACACGGCGATGCTGGCCGGTCTGCTGCTGGAGGACGACACGCGGGTGGGCGGATCGGTGCAAGGCTATGCGCAGATGTGGACCTGGCATGCGCTCGAAGAGACCGAGCACAAGGCCGTCTCGTTCGACGTGTGGAACGCCGTGATCAAACCCGGGCCGGCGCGCTATCTGCTGCGCACCGGCACCATGCTGACAGTGACGCTGGCGTTCTGGCTGATCGTGTTCGATTATCACGTGCGTCTGCTGATCTCCGATCGCAAACGCGGCGGCCACCTGCGCGGTATGTGGCGCGTCGTCAAATTCCTGTACGGGCCAAAACACGGTGTGTTCCCGGGCATCGCGCTCGAGTGGCTGCGTTTTTTCAAACCCAGCTTCCATCCGTGGGATCACGATAACCGCGCACAACTGGCGCGAATCGATGGCCTCGTGGCCGCCGTTGACTCGGCCAATGCCGCGAATCCCGCCGCGCTGAAGGCGAGCCGCCGCGGCGTGCGGGCGGTGGCGTGATCCGCGATACGCTCGTCGTCGAAGCCGGCGACGTACGCCTTGCCGTGTACGTCAGCGGACCGCGCGAAGCGCCGCCGTTGGTGCTCGTACACGGCTATCCGGATTCGGCGGCGGTATGGGAGCCAGTGCGGGCGCAACTGGACGGGCGCTATCGTGTGATTACCTACGACGTGCGCGGCGCCGGCGCGTCGGAAGCGCCGTCTGGCCGGGCCGCGTATCGGCTGGAACGGCTGGCCTCTGATCTGGCCGCCGTGGTCGACGCTACCTGTGGCGGACAGGCCTTTCATCTGGTGGGCCACGACTGGGGCTCAATCCAGAGTTGGGAAGCGGTAACGAGTCCCGCGTTCGAAGGCCGCATCGCTTCGTTCACGTCAATTTCGGGGCCGTGTCTTGATCACGCCGCGTTGGGTCTACGTAACCAGAGCGGCCCTGGTAACCGCAGCAGCGATAGCAGCCACGGCGTGTCGTCCCCGGACAAACCCCGCACGCACAGTTCTACGCAGCGGTTCGCCGGTGGCCTGCGCCAAACGCTGAAGTCCTGGTACATCTTCCTGTTTCATGTGCCGCTCGTGCCTGAACTGGTGTGGCGTTGCGGCGGCGCACGCGCATGGCCGCTGTGGTTGCGGCTCACCGAGCGCATCCGCCCTGCGCCAGATCCTGCCCAGCTACGCAATGCGATCAACGGTTTGAATTTGTACCGCGCCAACTTCGTCGACCGGCTGTTTCATCCACGCAACCGCCCGGCTCACGCGCCGGTGCAATTCGTTGTGCCGCTGCGCGACCGTTATGTGGGGCCCGCCCTTTCATTGGGGCTCGAGGAGTGGCTCGGCAACTATACGCGCGAGACGATCGACGCCGGCCACTGGGTCGTGCTGCGCGATCCCGTCGGTATCGCCACCCGGATCGACCGGTTTGCCTCACAGCATCCGTCGCCAAGCCGGGTGAACGGCGTCAGCGCGTTCGCGGCAAGCGCGTGAAGAGCGTCGGATAGTCGATCACGAGACCATCTTCGTCCACCTGCATGTCGGCGGTGAAGTTGCGAAAGATGCCTTCGTAGCGGTACTCGCGGTTCAACGCGAGGCATGTGTAGGCCTGCTCGGCGCGAGTAACCTGAAGCTCCGGCGTCGAGATGTAAGCCACTGCAATCGGCCGGCGCTCGCCCTCGGTTAGTTGCAGACGCCGGATGGGCAGCGTGTTGGTGAACGGCGTAGCGGCAATATCGATGTCGATGCAGCCTTCGATCACGCCGAGCGTCTTGCCATCGCCATCGCGCCAATGGCCCTCGCCGTCGCCGTGCATCTCCAGCTCGCCGCCGCCCATGATCTTGAGAAACGCATAGGTCACACGCCAACGCGGATCGCAATGCATCCGGTAGTAAAGCCCATAACCCTTTCCGTAGCGCTGTCCTACGAGCGCGCTCTCGACGTGGAAACCGTCGTCACGTGCATCGAACGCGAGATGTTCGATGCCGTCGCCTTCCTCCGATACCCAACGTATATCGCGCATGGCCTGCCTCCTTTCGAAAATGCTGGCTGCGGATTCGCCAGCTTATAACGTCTGAGAGCTGACCCGAGCAAAAAAACGCCGGAAACCGAGGCATAAAAAAGACGGCGTCTCCGCTTTGAAGGCGGGACGCCGCTAGGACCACACTCGCATGTCGGGGTCGACCACACGAGAACCCGACAGTATCCGCTACCCGGCCGCGTCTCAAGATGAAAAACCTTCCTTTGTAACGACCGGCCAGGTAGCTCTTACGGATCGCGAGAAAGCGCTTTCTCGCATTCCCCCGCCGCGTCAAGCTCTCATCGCTTTAGCTGGTTCAATCACCCAGATTGTGAATTTACAGATTCAAACACTTATTACGGCCTTGTACGACACGGCCGAATTGACCTGACCATTCGGCAGATTCTCACGAGCAATTCGCTCCGTTATCCTGAACGTTACCGTAGCCGTTCGTCGCGCCCCTGCTCTCGTTCGCTGTCCCGTCGCCCCATCCGAGTTCGCGAAGCTACCCGGTATTGCCTGATCGAAGGCGATGCCGGACCTGTCCCGACCGGTAGTTTCCCGCTTGCATTTTAGTAACATATTTGTTATATTGGAGTCCAATGGCTTTTCTGATCGACTTTTACAACGAGAAGGTCAAAGTCCAGGTCGCTTCGCTGCCCAAGACGCTACTGGCGCGATTTATCGCACTGGCGGATCGCATGGAAACATATGGTCCGAACCTTGGAGAACCGCACACCCAATCCATGGGCGGCGGCCTTTTCGAAATGCGTCTGAAGGGAGCGGAAGGCATTGCCAGAGTGTTCTTTTGCACGGTCGTCGAACGCCGCGTCGTCATGCTGCATGCGTTCGTGAAGAAGTCGCAAGAGACGCCCCGAAACGAGCTGGACATAGCTCGTAAAAGACTGCTGGAGATCAAACGTGACAACGTATAAGGAATTACGCACCCGCGCCCTCGCGGACCCCGAAGTCCGCGCCGAATACGAACGGCTGAACCGCGAAGAATTCGCCCTCCTCGACCAGATGCTCGCAGCGCGTCACGCCGCCGGGCTGAGTCAGGCGCAAGTCGCTGAACGCATGGGCACCAAGGCACCCGCTGTAACGCGACTCGAGCGCGCACTTGCGTCAGGACAGCACTCGCCGTCCATCGACACGTTGCGCAAATATGCGGCCGCGTGCGGCAAGAAACTCGTCATTTCGATCGCGTGATTCGCTGTCCAGCACGAGCGTCACACGCGCTCTGCTGCAGCGCGGTGTATTGACGCAGTTTTTCATTTTCGGGGGCCGCATCAGTGCTCACGAAACCTTATATAAACTTGATACCGATCAATGGTTTAGCATCTCAAAATCGCTAGATCGCCGTTCTCTGCGCGTCTTTTCGACGCACGTCGCGACGCAGCAAAACACCGCGCATTCCCCTACGCTTGCGCCATCTGCTTACGGCAGTGCGCGTCGACAGCGGTCGATGCGCGTAGGTTGTCTCCGGTATCAAGATCATGAATCCCGCATCCACAATCTCCGCATTCGACCTGGCGCGCATCCAGTTCGCGTTCACGGTCTCGTTTCATATCGTCTTTCCCGCACTGAGCATCGGGCTCGCCAGTTTCATCGCCGTCCTCGAATGGCGTTGGCTCAAGACCGGTAAGGCCTACTACAAAGATTTGTGTCTGTTCTGGTCGAAGATCTTTGCAGTGGCTTTCGGCATGGGTGTCGTCTCCGGCGTCGTCATGAGCTACGAGTTTGGTACCAACTGGTCGGGCTTCTCCAGCTTCGCCGGGCCGATCACCGGACCGCTGCTGATGTACGAGGTCATGACCGCGTTCTTCCTCGAAGCGGGCTTCCTCGGCATCATGCTGTTCGGCTGGCAGCGCGTCAGTCGGCGCGCGCATTTTGGTGCGACTCTGATGGTCGCCATCGGCACGCTGATCTCCACCTTCTGGATTCTCGCCTCCAATAGCTGGATGCAAACGCCGCAAGGCTTCGCTGTCGAAAATGGTCACGTCGTGCCGCTCGACTGGTTCAAGATCATCTTCAATCCGTCGTTCCCCTACCGCCTCGCACATATGGCGCTCGCCGCGTTTATCGTCGCCGCTCTGGTAGTCGCGGCCGTCGGCGCATGGCATCTGCTGAAGGGGCGGCGCGATCCCGCGGTCAAGACGATGTTCTCCATGGCGCTGTGGATGCTGTTGATCCTCACGCCCATCCAGGCCTTTGTCGGCGACCAGCACGGCCTGAACACCCGAAAGTATCAGCCGGCCAAGATCGCGGCGATCGAAGGCCTCTGGAACACCGAGAAAGGCGGCACGGCGCTCAACCTGTTCGGCATCCCCGACATGAAGGCGGAGACCACTCGCTACGCGGTGTCGATTCCGCATCTGGGCAGCCTGATTCTCACGCATAGCTGGGACGGCGAGATCCGCGGCCTGAAGGAATTCCCGCCACAGGACCGGCCGGATTCGACCATCGTGTTCTGGAGCTTCCGCGTGATGGCGGGACTCGGCGTGCTGATGATCGTGATGTCGATCACCGCATGGGTACTGCGCCGGCGCGGCAGGCTCTATGACGCCAGGTGGTTCCAGAAGCTCGCCGTGGCGATGGGCCCCACTGGCTTCATCACGTTGCTGGCCGGTTGGGTGACGACCGAAGCAGGCCGTCAGCCGTGGGTGATCTACGGCGTGCTGCGCACCTCGCAGGCGGTGTCTCCGCTTACCACGCAGCAAGTGGGCATCTCGCTGATGGCGTTTGTGATCGTCTACTTCCTCGTGTTCGGCACTGGCATCTACTACATGCTCAAGCTGATGCGCTCGGGTCCCGCGTTGCCCGGCCAGACGCCCCACGGCACGCCGGAAACGCTACCCGGCCGCCCCGCGCGCCTCCCCATGCCGGCCACCGAGCAGCTGGCCGACGTAGCCTGAACCACACCGTAACGAGGTTAAAAAATGGATGTCACCGTAGTGTGGGCCGCGATCATCGCGCTCGGCCTCTTCATGTATGTGGTGCTCGACGGCTTCGATCTGGGCATCGGCATCGTGTTTCCTTTCTTTCCCGATGAGAAAGAACGCAATCTGATGATGAACACCGTCGCGCCCGTCTGGGACGGCAACGAGACGTGGCTCGTACTCGGCGGCGCCGGCCTGTTCGCGGTGTTTCCGGTGGTTTACTCAACCGTGTTGTCGGCGCTGTATCTGCCGCTGATTTTCATGCTCGCCTGCCTGATCTTCCGTGGCGTGTCGTTCGAGCTGCGCGCCAAGGCAAATCGTACGAAGCATCTGTGGGATCTGGCGTTTATCGGCGGCTCGGCCGGCGCGTCGTTCTTCCAGGGCATCGTGCTGGGGGCCTTCCTGCAAGGCATTCCGGTCGTGGACGGCAGCTATGCAGGCTCGGCGTTCGGCTGGCTCACGCCGTTCAGCCTGTTGACCGGTCTTGGCCTCGTCGTCACCTATGCGCTGCTCGGCTGCTGCTGGCTGGTCGCCAAAACCGAAGGCGATCTGCAACGCCGCCTGCATCGCGTCGTGTGGCCGCTGACGATCGTGTTGCTCGGCTTCATCGCAGTGGTCAGTCTCTGGACCCCGCTGCAAGACCCGAACATCGCCCAGCGCTGGTTCGACTCGGGTTTGTTCTATCGCTTGCTGCCGGTGCCGTTCCTCGTTGCCATCTGTGCGTTGTTCATGCGGCGCGCCGTGCGCGACCGGCATCACAAGACGCCGTTCGTGCTGGCGCTCGCGCTCGTGTTGATCGGTTATCTCGGCTTGCTGGTGAGCTTGTGGCCGTATGCCATTCCGTCGAGCATGACGCTGTGGGAGGCCGCCGCGCCGCGTTCGAGCCAGATGTTCACGCTGGTGGGCGCAGCGGTCATCATTCCGGTCATCATCAGCTATACGACGATGGGTTATTGGGTATTTCGCGGCAAGGTGCGCCATGACGACCAACATCACTATCACTAAGTCCGGGCAGCCGGCCGCCGCGCCCACGCAGCGAGTGCTGCCCGGCTGGGTCTGGTTTATCGCGCTTTGGTGTCTGGGCGTGGGCGGCGCGATGTTGCTCGGTTTCGCATTCCGGATCCTGATGAACCTGACGCTGTTCGCTGTAAATTGACTTGTGGCCGGCGGCTATTTGCTCCGCCGGTCAGCTTGGCCCAGACGAGGTCACACCGGGCCAAACAAGGCCACACGGCGTCAATTGTTAAACCTCTCATGCTGTGCTTCAAAATTGCGCCGCTTCATGCGTCTATGTTGCAGGCCGCAGCAAAGACAGTCGTCCGGCGCATGGAAACAAAACGGCGTGCAAAACGCACGACCGTGCCGCAGAGCCGGCAGCGCAGGAGACCAATCCATCGCCGACACTGTCCGCAGCCCGCCGGGGATCAACACCATAAAAATGAATGCGCCACGCATGCGCCCTCGCCGGTCGCATCGCTGGCCACCTGGGGAATGCCTCATGGCCGACGATCAAGCATATGATCGCGGCGTGAGGCGATGAAGATGATGAAGCATCAGCAGTGCGACACAACAGCATAGCCTCGCGTTCGACGAGGCACGCGATAGACGCGGCCACGCTCGCGCAGGTGGCCTGACGGGACGGATGGCGTATCTCGGGGAGGTGCCATCCGCGTCCGGCATCGGCGGAATAAGGGTGGGAAATACGAGCGCGCAGTGCCGACACGCGGAGACATCATGAAGTTTCTTGTGGCCGATGACCATGAACTGATCCGCCAGGGCGTCAAAGGAATGCTGCGCGGACTCGACCCGGATGCCCAGTTCGACGAGGCCGACACCTGGGACACCCTCGCCGCCGCCGCGCGGCCCGACGCCAATCACGATCTGGCGATTGTCGATCTGCATATGCCCGGCATGAGCGGCGCGGCGTCGCTCGAAATCCTGCTCAAGGAACACCCGGCGCTGCCGGTGGTCGTGCTTTCCGCTGAAGAATCACCTGACGAAATGCGCGCGGTCCTCGCGGCCGGCGCGCTTGGCTTCGTTCCGAAACGCCAGCCGGCCAGCGTCATGCTGAAGGCCATCGAACTGGTGTTATCGGGCGGCGCGTATGTGCCGATGGAAGCGTTGAGTCTGCTCGGCGTACGCGAAACGGCGCAAGCTGCGCAAGCGGCACCGGGCGGCGCGGGGAGTTCGCCGGGCGCGCCATCCGTGACCGAGCCCATTGTTCACGTCGAGGCCTTGCAGCCGCATCAGCAGCATCTGCTTGAAAATCTCGCGCCGCGCCAACAGGACATCATGCGTCTGGTGCACCGCGGCTGGACCAACAAGATGATTGCGCGCGAGCTGGGTGTGGCGGAAGGAACGATCAAGGTGCATCTTTCGGTGATCTTCCGGGCGCTCGGCGTCCACAACCGGTCCACCGCGATTGCCGTGATCAACGGCTGGCTGGAAGCGGGCAGGACGCTGTAGCCAGGTTGCCGGCTGCGCCGTCCCGCTCCGCCTGTTGCCACAAGATTTCCAACGTACGGCGCAGGCGTGCCGGCGTGACCGGCTTATGTAATACGGGAATGCCTTGCGCGGCGAGCGTCGCCAGTTCACCGGACGCCATATCGCCGGTAATCAGCAGCATCACAGCCCCTTCGTGGCCGCTACGCCGTAGCGCCTCACGCACCGCAGTGAGCGCCTGCGCCCCCGTGCGATGGTTCGCCAGCTGGAAGTCGCACAACACCGCGTCTGGCACAAAGCCCTCGCTCAACGCCTGCAACGCCAGCGTTTCGTCGCGCGCACCCCGCACGATGCAGCCCCAACGCCCCAGCAGCCTCGTCAGGCCTTCGAGAATCGAAGGGTCGTCGTCGATGCAGAGCACGCGCCGCCCCTGCGCCGAAGGGCCAGTCACCACCGTGTCGCTCAGGCTGGTCACAATCCCGCCGGGGTCGCCGACCCGAACCGGAAAGCGGAATACCGAGCCACGGCCCGGCGCCGAACGCAGGCGCAACTCGCCGCCCAGCAGCTCGACCAGACGCCTCACCGTCGGCAGGCCGAGGCCATGTCCCTGGCGCGCGTCGCGCTGCGGGTTGGCGACCTGGTAGAACTCCTCAAAGATGCGCTCCTGCTCGACTGCCGGAATGCCGATACCCGAATCGCGCACCTCGATGTAGCCGCCGTCACGCCGCCCGCCGCGCCGCAGGCCCACCCATATCGCCCCCTCCTCGGTATAGCGCACCGCATTCGACAGCAGGTTGCTCAGCACCCGTTCGAGCAGCACCGGATCGTCGTGCACCACCATCGTGGTGGGCGCGATGCGCAGCGCCAGCCCTTTCGCCGCTGCCTGCGGCCGGTACTGGCTGCCAACCCGTTCGAACAGTTCGTCCAGCCGGAAATGCAGCCGGATAACCTGAGTGACGCCGCTCTCGAGTCGCGCCAGATCGAGGACCTGGTTGAACAGCTGGTTGAGAGCCTCCACGTTGTGAACAATGTGAGCGGCGGTTTTACCGTGCTGCGCCTGTGTCACGGCAACGTCATTTAGCGACGCCGCCAGCAGGCCGATCGCGTGCAGCGGCTGGCGCAGATCGTGGCTCGCCGCGGCGAAGAAGCGCGTCTTGGCGAGACTCGCCTCTTCCGCGACATGCTTCTGCTCGGCGAGCGACTCCGCCAGTTGCTGCTGATCGACGCGCGCCTGCACGACCCGCTGGAACAGCTTGCGATAGCTGATCGCATAGACGTTGATGGCGCAAAAGAAGAACGCGAGGACGATCGCCAGGATGGTGCGATCGAAGTTGTGGCTGCCGAACAGCAGCACGATGGCCGGCAGCAGCACGAATATGATGCCGGTCGAAAAGTTGAGCAGGTCGAAGCCATTCGACATGAACACGCCCGCCGCCAGCGTTACCAGCATGACGGTGTGCAACACCGGCAGATCCGCTTGCCGGCTGTGGAACGCGAACCAGATCGCCAGCCCCGGCGCGCTGTACAGCAACACGCCACGCACGGCGTGCAGCCTGATCCAGTTGCGCGCCGTCATGGCGTTGGGCCAGCGGCGCCTGCAGAGCCACAGCCCCAGGGCGGCAAAGTTAGCCACCGCGTAAAAACCAAAGCACGCGGCGAACAGGTGCGGATACGGCATGTCGACCCAGTAGATCGACACGAGCACCGCTATGGCGAACCAGTGAGTGAAGAACGCTATCGGATTCTGGGCGTACAGCACCCGCACCAGGTCCTCGTCGATCGCTCGCTGGACAGGATCGGCCCGCATCGTGCGGTCTCCCATGCAAGGTTATTGCTGCCGGGTCCGGCTATTTCGATGGTGAAGTGCTGCGGGCAAGAGGCGGGCTTCAGCCGCTCTGGATGACCGAAATGGTGCATGGCATCAGGCGGCGCTAGCGCCAGCGGCCGTTTGGGACCATCGGCGCCGTTGGTTTACCCGGCAGTTTACCTGTCAGCTATCACTTAATCCATATAGGCGAAGCCGCGCGCAAAAACCATACTGGGATCACTTTCCAGCGCGGCACCGGGCCGGTTCACACAGCCCTCGCCGCCCCGCACTGGGGCCTACCGCGCGCTTGACCCATCCTTCGACGGAGGTTTTCATGGGCGCTGTACCGAGCCGCGAGTTCGTCCGCAATCTGGACAATGCGATCCTGCCTGATCTGTGGCGCCGTCGCACCCAACTGTCCGGTGACGAAATGGTTTCGATGGTGGATCTGGTGAAACGGGCGCTGCGGACCTACCATCCGCTCGAACTGCAGGCGCTCGGCGAGGACAAGGAAGAACTGGTTGCGCAGTTCATCTTTTCCCGGGTTTTGCGCCTCACCCCCGGTCATTCCGACACGAACGCCTGCGCCGAAAGCGCGCCGTCCAACGGCTACGCGCTGTGCGCATACTTCCGCCGCTATCTGATCGACTGCCTGCGCAGCGCCGGCCATCAGCGCAACGTCTCGATGGAAAACGAGGGCATGGCGCAGGAAATCGACCTGCACGCTCACGCGCTCGAAGACCCGGTCGAAAGCGTGCTGCTGCAATACGGTCTCGACGAAGCACGCGTGCGCTTCGCAGCGCGGGCTTTCATCGACGGCCTCGACGAACCGGAGCGGATCGTGCTGGCAGGCAGCCTCGGCTGGTGCTCGGAATGCAAAGGCGGACTTTCGGCCGTGGCGGCACAGCATCGCGTTCCCTCTTATCACTATCGCGCCATCAAACTCGGCGTCACAATGAAAAAGACGGACGACGCCGCCGATTTTTCCAATACCAAGATCGGCCGCTGGCTGGTCGATGTACTGGGCATCGAAATCGACGTCGAAAATCGCGCGGCGATCCTGATCGCGCTGAACCTGCTCGCCGCCGAATCGACCGACAGCGAAATGAATGAAGTGGCCGCCTAATCGAGGTGTTCACGATGGATCGCTTGTCCAGCGCCATTCAGGCAATGCAGCCGCACTACGAAATCGTCGTAGTGGGCTCGGGCTATGGTGGCGCCATCGCGGCCAGCCGGATGGCGCGGGCGGGCCGCAAGGTGTGCCTGCTCGAGCGCGGCCGCGAATTCATGGCGGGCGAGTTTCCCGCCACGCAACTCGAGGGTGCGAGCCAGGTGCAATACAACACTGAGCTTGCGCAGATCGGCTCGCCGCTGGCCTTGCTCGAAGTGCACGTCAATGCCGAGGTCAACGCGGTGGTCGGCTGCGGACTCGGAGGTACCTCGCTGATCAACGCGAACGTGGCGCTCAGGCCCGATCCGCGCTTATGGCAGGACCCACGCTGGCCCGCAGCGGTGCGCGTCGACGAGGCCGGCCTTGCCGCTGGGTACGCACGCGCCGAAGCAATGTTGCAACCGTCGCCCGTGCCCGCTGACTTCCCTTCGCTGCCGAAGCTCAATGCGCTCGCGCGCTCGGCGCAGGCACTCGGCATGCAGGATCGCTTCTCGCGACCGCCCATCACGGTCACCTTCAAGGACGGCCCGAACGCAGCCGGTATCGGACAGAAACGCTGTATCGGCTGCGGCGACTGCAATGCAGGCTGCAACCATGAGTCGAAGAATTCGACCCACATGAACTATCTGCCGGACGCGGTCGCGCACGGCGCGCAGATTTTCACGGGCGTAGCCGTGCATTCCGTGGTGCGCGACGAGGCCACCCGGCAGTGGCTCGTGCGCTATCAACCGGTGGACCTCGGCCGCGAAATCTATGACGCGCCGGATCTGGCGGTCACTGCGGATATCGTCATCCTGTCGGCGGGCACGCTCGGTTCGACCGCCATCCTGTTGCGCTCACGTGACGCCGGACTATCTGTGTCCACGCAACTGGGCGAGCACTTCACCGGCAATGGCGATGTGCTCGCCTTTGCCTACAACACCGATGAGCCGATCAACGGCATCGGCTGGGGCGCACACAAGGCCGGTGAAATTCCACCGGTCGGACCCACGATCTGCGGCCTGATCGATCACCGCAATACACCGGACGTCCGCGATGGCTTCGTGATCGAGGAAGGCTCCCTGGCCGGGCCGGTCGGAGTAGCCATGATGGGCGTGATGGGGATCGCCGCGCCGGCCGAGGGCGTGAAGATGCCCGAGCCGCCGCCGTCGACAAACACCGCGCTGGATGCCGACGCGCGCATCGCCGAAAGCCTGTTGCGCGGGCCGTACCACGGCGCCATGAACCACACGCAGACGTACCTCGTGATGGCGCACGACGACGAAAGCGGACAGATCACGGTCGAGCATGGGCGGCCACGCATCCGCTGGCCCAACGCCGGCAAGCAGCCGATTTACGCCACCATCGAAAAGACGCTCGAAGCGGCGACGCGCGCACTGGGCGGCGACTATGTGCGCGACCCGATCTCCGCGAATCTGCTTGGCGAGCGCCTCGTGACCGTGCACCCATTGGGCGGTTGCGCAATGGCGGATAGTGCCGAAAACGGCGTCGTCGATCAGGCCGGTCGTGTATTCTCGGGCACGACAGGGGCCGCGGTTCATGACGACCTGTATGTGATGGACGGCGCGGTCATGCCCATCTCGCTCGGCGTGAATCCACTGCTGACGATCTCGGCACTAGCCGAACGCAACTGCGCACAACTGGCTGCGGCGCATGGCTGGCAAATCGACTACACATCGCGCGGCGACGTCGCGCCACCGCCGCCGCAAAAGATCGGCCTACGCTTCACCGAAACCATGATCGGCACCTACGAGCCGGACGCAGCGCCGCCAGACGCGTCTCCGGACAACATTTCGATCAGCTTTACGCTCACGGTCGAATCCGACGATCTGGCCGACATGCTCGCCAACCCTCAGCACGCTGCACGCGCAGTCGGAACGCTGACGTGCAAGGCGTTGTCGGCCCAGCCAATGACCATCGTGGATGGCCATTTCAACCTGTTCGTCGTCGATCAGACCGAGGTCGACCGACGCGACATGAACTACCAGATGACCCTCGAGACGGTGGAAGGTCCTCGCTACTACCTCTCAGGACAGAAGATCATCACGCGTTCGTCGCTACTCGAACTGTGGCCGCAGACGAATACTTTGTACGCGCAGATCCGCGCTTCCGACGTCGCCGATGCCCCCGTGATCGGCAAAGCAACCCTGATCATCACGCCCGAGAATTTCCTCAGGCAGATGCGCACCATCGAAGTCACGCACACACCTGACCTCGCGACACGGCTCGAATGGACGCTGAAATTCGGCAAGTTCTTCGGCGGGGTGCTGTTCACTGAATATGGCGGCGTCGCGGCGCCGTTGCAGTTTCTGGATTCGGAGGACACCTCCGCACCGCGCGTGAAGCGCACCCTACGCGCGCCGGCACCGGAACTGAACTGGTTCAATACATCCGGAGCGGACAGCAAGACACTAAAACTGACGCGCTATCACGCTGGCAACAAGGGACCGGTGCTGCTTGTGCACGGCTCGGGGACGTCGAGCCGGATCTTCTCGACGGACCTGGTCGACACCAACCTTGTCGAGTTTTTATGCGCCGCCGGTTATGACGTATGGCTCGTCGACCTGCGGGTGAGCATCGAACTGCCGAGCGCGCTCGAATCCACTACGGCGGATGCGATCGCACATGAGGACATCCCCGCCGCTGTCGCGCAGGTCAGGCGGATTACGGGCGCGGAGCAGATCCAGGTAGTAGCGCATTGTTTCGGCGCAATGGCTGTCACCATGTCTTTGCTCTCGGGGCTCAAGGGCGTGCGCTCGGCCCTGCTGTCTCAGGTATCGGCCCATCCGGTTCCGGGTGCATTGCAGCGGATCAAGGCCGGTCTGCACATGCCGGAAATACTCGAACACCTGGGCGTCAGGGACTTGACGGTATTTACGCGGGCTCATGACTGGCCACACAATCTGCTCGACGAGGCGCTGCGCCTCTATCCGGTTGGACACGACGAAGGCTGTGGCAATGCGCTCTGCCATCGCGCGACGTTTTTGTATGGTCTCCTCTATGAACACGCGCAACTCGGCGAGCAGCTTCACGCCAATCTGCAGGAGCTATTCGGTGTGCATGACGTCGAGCTTTTCAGTCAGCTGGCAACGATGGTGCGTGCGGGACACGTTGTGGACGCTCACGGCAAGGACGTTTATCTGCCCAATCTGGAGGGCATGCGTCTGCCGATCGGCTTCATTCACGGTTCAGAGAACCGGTGCTATCTGCCGGTGAGCACTGAAACCACCTTCAATCTGCTGGTGGAGCGCTTCGGTGCCGAACACTACGAACGGCATGTAATTCCGGGGTATGGACATCTCGACTGCATCTTCGGCAAGAACGCGGCGGCGGACGTGTACCCGGTGATATTGCGCTATCTGGATGAGCATTGAAGCGCTATGTGCGTCCGGTATCCGAATGACTCGATCATCCTGCAGACCGCGCCTGCAAATTCATTTATGATCCGAATCACTCCAATAAACCCTAACAGCTACGGCAAACGCCATGGAAGAATTGACCTTCGGTAACTGCGTTAAGAATAGCTGGATCAGCACCTGGCAAGCCATCATCCGGATGCCTGGATTCTTCCTCTGCATATTTGCAGTCCTCACCTGCACCACCCTGCTCTCCGCTCCCTTTCAGCATCTCGCCCCAGGCGCAGAACTCGATTTCGCAGCGAGGGCCGGTCATCCTCTCGTCAAGCTGGTTTGCTCGGTGCTGCAGCTCGTCGTCTACGGGTGCGTGATCATCAAGGTCAACCGGTTCCTGCTACTCGGCGAAGGCACCCAGCCTCTCCTGCCCCTCAACGGCGAACCGCTCGGCCGCTACATGCTCTTCTCGCTGGGTCTCGCGGTGGTCCTGGTTGTGGTGACGGTTCTGCTTGTCATGCTCCTGATCCCGGTCATGCGCCACATGGGCGCGGGCGGCTTCTTCCTGTTCGCGTTACTCATTTCGCTAGCGTATCTGTATGCAGTCTGCCGTCTATGCCTGATCTACCCGGCTGTCTCTCTAGGTAGCCCGCTTACGCTGCGAGCGGCATGGAAAGACAGCCGCGGTCATTTCTGGAGCATCCTCGGCGTCGGTTTCGTCGCCCACCTGCCGCTAACGCTCATCTGGACAATCACATTTGCCGTGCTCGGCCCGAGGCTGCTGATGTCCGGTGGGCAGGGCTCGATTGCATTCGCGTTGGGATTCGGGTTCATCAACACCGTCTTCATAGGACTTGCCGCCTCGGTCCTGTCCTGGCTTTACCGGCGTTACGCCAACGAGCTGCTGGACTACTCCGCCTACTGAGATGCCGGGCGGCATGGTGTCCCTGTCCGCCCCACTCGCCTTCAAAACAGCTTGCCCGGATTCAGAATTCCGTGCGGATCGAGCGCCTGCCTGATCGCGGCCATGGCAGCCAACTCCTCGGGCGAGCGTGAGATCGGCAAGAATTCGCGCTTCAATAAACCGATACCATGCTCCGCCGACACCGAGCCGTGCAGCGGTCCCAGCATCTCGTAGACGAACGCATACACGGCGTGATGATCGACGCCCGGGATCGAACGGCCGTCCACGGTGAGGTGCAGATTCGAATCGCCGATGTGCCCGAAGAAATACGACTCGTTGCCGGGCCACTGACGATCGAGTGCCGCGCGGCAACGCTCGACGAATGTGCCGATCTCACCAATTGGCAGGCTGACGTCGAAATTGATCGGATCGAGCCGTACCGGGAATTCGGCCGTGCATTCGCGCACCGCCCATAGAGCTCGCGCGTCAGCCACCGATTGCGCGATCACTGCGTCGCGACTGACCTGTGTGTCGAGCGCTTCGGCAAGCGCTGCAGCGAAGCGCTCGCCGTCGTCCGCCGCATCGAAGCTGGCGTGCTCGATCAATGCATACAGCGGATGCGCTTCGGCGAATGGCGAGCGTGCGCCAGTCAATGCAACACCGAAGTCATAGAAGTCCGGCCACATGATTTCGAACGCACCGATATCGTTGCCAAAGCGCGTCGATAGCCGCCGCAACAGACTTACCGCAGCATCGTAATTGTTCAGCGCAACCAGTGCGGTATGCCGCGCCGCGCGTTGCGGATGCAGCCGCAATACCGCCCGCGTGATGACGCCGAGCGTACCTTCCGAACCGATAAACCAGTGCTTGAGGTCATAGCCGGTATTGTTCTTGACCATCTTGCCGAGCGAGCTCAACACCGCGCCGTTCGCGAGCACCACTTCGAGGCCGAGCACCTGATCGCGTGCCGTGCCCGACTGGATCACGCGATTACCGCCGGCGTTGGTGGCGAGATTGCCGCCGATCTGGCATGAGCCGCGTGCGCCGAGATCGAGCGCCAGTTCGAAACCCGCCTGCGCGGCCGCTTCCTGTGCGGTCTGCAAGGTGGTGCCGGCCAGCACCGTCATGGTCGCTGCGGCCGGATCGATCTCTTCAACGCCCGTCATACGCTCGAGCGATAGCGCGATATCGGCGGCGCGTGGGATCGCCCCGCCCGCGAGGCCTGTCATACCGCCCTGCGGCACCACCGGTTGATGCGCTGCATGGCAGATCGCCAGTGCCTGCGACACCTGTTCCGTCGTGCGTGGCAAGAGCAACGCGGCTGCGCGGGTTGGTTCGTGACGGGTCCAATCGGTCATTGACCGCTCGCCGATCTGCTCACCAACGCGCACTGCGTCCGCACCCAGCGCATCGCGCAAGGCAGCCAGCGTACTGGAAAACTCCGCGGGAGTACTTACGGTCATGCCGTCGTCCCCTGGACCGCCAGTTTCTTTCGATAACCCATGGAGTCGTTGATACGACCGAGGATGTAGTCTCCCGCCGCGACTGGCTGATACTTGAGGTCGGCTTCGCTGGTGCCGAGTTCGCGTGGGTCGACTAGCGCACCGTAAGTCGGATCGTAGAAGGTCGCGATCGAATAACGCTCGCGGCCCGACGCGTTGATCACGCGGTGCAGCGTCGAGCGGAACCGGTCATTGGTCCAGCGCGCCAGCAGATCGCCGACGTTGACGACGAAACTGCCGGGTACGGGCGGCGCGTCCACCCATGTGTCGTTGGCGATTTCGCGCACCTGCAGACCGCCCACCTGATCCTGCCACAACAGCGTGATGCAACCATAGTCGGTGTGCGGTGCGACGCCGAACTGCCCGGCATCCGATTGCGGCGGCTGCGGCGGGTAATAAACCATCTGCGTACGCTGCATCCGCTTGGTATAGCGCGGCGCGAAAAACTGTTCGTCGACGCCGAGACCCGCCGCTACCGCGCGTAACAGATCCGCGCCGCACGATGCCACCGCTTCGTAGTAGCCATACAGCGCCGGGCGTAACGCTGGCATAAAGTCCGGCCAGTTGTTCGGCCCGCGTAATGCCTGACCGGCGAGCACATCGGGATCGTCCTCCAGCAACTCCAGTCCGACGCTGAAAAATTCCTTGTAGTCGGGTCGCTTCGCCTGGTACATGGTGGCGTCGCCGAGCGCATTGAAGCCTCGATGCCGCTGATTCACCGCCACGCGCCGCTTGGTCTCGACCGGATACGCAAAAAAACTGCGGGCCACGTGCTCCGCGGCATCGATCACCGCCTGCGGCACGCCGTGGTTGACGATGTAGAAAAACCCGATCGTGGTACAGGCGTCGTGAATCTCACGGCCGACGCGCTGCAGGGCCGCGGGATCGCCGGCGCGCACCCCGGCAAAGTCGATGATCGGAATGCGGGTGACAGGTGGCATCGCAATGCTCCTGGTGAGCAAGATGGATATGACTGAGGAATGCGTGCGCGGCCTTTACTTCGAACACTTTGCAAAGCGAGCCGGGCGCTACACGCGTTCTCAGTTGTATATACCGCCAAAAGCACCTTCGCAAGCGACGTTTCCGCTCGGACTCACCACTGCCAGGCTTGCCTTGCAGTGCACAATGCGATTATTTATTTCGCACAAAAGGTGCGGTATATACTGCCTCGCATACCGATCAATAGCGCGCGCCTGCTCCATTGCGTGCCGCGCGACACCGCTTTGCCAACCGGAGAATCGTATGAGCATCCTTGCAGGCTGGAAGTGTCGTTTAGTGATGTTGGCATTGTGTACAGCAGGCGTTGCTGCCCACGCGGATCAGCTCGCCAAGGTCAAGCAGGCGGGCGAGCTAGTCGTCGGTACAGAAATGCAGTTCGCGCCGTTCGACTTTCTCGAGAACGGCCAGCAAGCCGGTTTCAACAAGGACCTGTTCGCCGAGATCGGCAAGGAACTGGGCGTGAAGGTCCGCTTCATCGACCTGCCCTGGCCGAGCGTGTTGCCCGGTCTCGAAGCGGGCAAGTTCGACATGGTGGGCGGACCGCTGACCGTGACGAAAGCGCGTATGGATCGCTATACGTACACACTGCCCATTGCCGACGCCACCGACGCGCTGCTCAAGCGCGCCAACGACACGTCGCTGAAGCAATCGTCGGACATCGCCGGCAAGACCGTGGGCGCCGGCAAGGGCTCGGCGCAACTCGATCAGTTGAAGGCCTATATCGCGACGCTGCCCAAGCCGCCCGAAGTCCGCGAATACGTCGACAACAACCAGGCGTACGCCGACCTCGCTGCCGGCCGGATTGCCGCCGTGGCGAACTCGATGACGAACATCGCCTATGTGGCGAAACAACGGCCCGAGACCTTTGCGGTTGTGCAGCCGCCGTTCGGCGCCAAGGTGTACTTTGCTTACTGCATGCGCAAAGACCCGGACAGCAAGTCGCTCGACGACGCCTTCAACGCCGCGCTGATCAAGATGCACGACGATGGACGTCTCGCCGCGTTGCAGAAGAAGTGGTTCGGCGTCGCGATGGACGCGCCGACCACATTGCCCACGCCGAACTACTGATGAACTGAGCGAACCGCTGCAGGACATGCGTCATGCCGCAGCGGTTTGCCGGCTCTTCTAGCGGGTGCACCACATGTTCAGCATGACTGTCTTTCTGCAGGGGCTGCCGCTGCTGCTGCACGCGGCCATCGCCACGGTCGGCATTTCGCTGACGGGGCTCGTGATCGGCTTCTTTGTCGCGATCGGCGTGTGCTCGGCCCGGCTCTCGGCGCATCGTGCCGCGCGCATGTTCGGCGGTGCGTACGTGTTTTTCTTTCGCGGCGTGCCGATGCTCGTGCAACTGCTGCTCGTCTACTACCTGCTGCCGTTCGTCGGCATCAACGTATCGCCGCTCGCCGCAGCGATCAGCGCGGTGTCGTTGTGCTCGGCCTCGTATATCGCCGAGATTCTGCGAGGCGGCTTTCTGAGCATTCCACCTGGGCACATCGAAGCGGCGCGCATGCTCGGCATGTCGCCCTTCGACATGCTGCGCCGGATCCAGGTGCCGCAGGCGTTCCGCCTCACACTGCCGTCGCTCGTCAACGAGATGGTGCTGCTGATCAAGGCGTCGTCGCTGATCTCGGTAGTTGGCGTGGCGGAACTCACACGCACCGCGCAGAACATTGCCGCCAGCACTTATCGGCCGCTAGAAGCATATGTTGCTGCGGGACTGATCTATTTCGTCATCTGCGGCGCGCTCGCGCTGGTTGCGCACGGTGCCGAGCACCGCTTGCAGCACGCCTGAAGATGCCACTGCGATAGCACTGAAACCAAGCCCGAGCCCCCAGCGATGCAGCAATTCGATCCCACCGTCATCACCCACAACCTGCAGCCGATTGCAGCGGGTCTCGCGACGACCATCGGTACGTGGGTGGCGGGTGTCGTCATCGGCATGCTGATCGGCTTTCTGATCGCGGTGCTGCAACTGTTTTGCGGACGCTGGGTGCGCGGGCTGCTGCGTTTCTATATCGAACTATTTCGCGGCACGCCGTTTCTCGTGCAGCTATTTCTGCTGTATTACGGCGGCCCTTCGTTCGGCCTCACGCTTGAACCGATGACCGCCGGTGTGCTCGGCCTCGGCCTGTACGGCAGCGCGTATTTTGCCGAGGCGTTCCGCTCCGGCTTCCAGTCCGTGCCGCGCGGCCACCTGGAAGCGGCGTCCTGTCTCGGGCTGTCGCGCTGGCAAGCCGTGCTACGCATTCAGGTGCCGCAGATGCTCGTGCTGATCGTCCCGGCGCTCACCAATCTGATCATCGTGCTCAGCAAGGAGACCGCCGTGCTGTCGATCGTCACCGTGCCTGAACTTACCTTTGTCCTGACCGGTATCGGTTCGGCCACCTTCGCATTTGTCGAAACGCTGCTGGCGCTGTGCGTCTGCTATCTCGCACTGGTCGAGATCACCTCGCGCGCCGGCATGTGGGCCGAAGCCCGGATTGCGCGCTTCATGGCATGACCCCACACTGGACCGATCGATGAACGCCCTTGCCGATATGCCGACCTCCGGGCCCACCGCCACCGCTGCAGGACACGCGAACAGCGCATCGCTGATCGACGTGCGCGACCTGCGCAAACGCTTCGGCGAAGTCGAGGTCCTGCGCGGCGTCGACCTGCAGATTGCCCGCTCCGAGGTGGTCTGCATCATCGGACCGTCGGGTTCAGGCAAAAGTACGCTATTACGCTGTCTCGCCGCGCTTGAAACCTACGATCAGGGCGACGTACGCATCGAAGGCGAACTGCTCGGCTATACCGAGCGCAACGGCAAACGCGTACGCGCATCGCAGGGCGAAATCAACCGCGTGCGGCGCAATGTCGGCATGGTGTTCCAGCAGTTCAACCTGTGGCCGCATATGACAGCGCTCGGCAATGTGATGGAGGCGTTGTTGCGAGTGCAGCATCTTTCGCGCGACGATGCGCGGCGTCGCGCCAATACCATGCTGGAGACGGTCGGGCTTGCGCACAAGGCGGATGCGTATCCGGCCAAACTGTCGGGTGGCCAGCAGCAACGCGTGGCGATTGCGCGAGCGCTCGCCATGGAGCCGCACATCATGCTGTTCGACGAACCCACCTCGGCGCTCGATCCTGAACTGGTCGGCGAGGTGCTGCAGGTAATGAAACAACTCGCACGCGACGGCATGACGATGGCCGTCGTCACGCACGAAATGGGCTTTGCCGCCCAGGTGGCCGACAAGGTCGTGTTTATCGATCAGGGCCGCATTGCCGTGGAAGGCAAACCGCGCGACGTCTTTCACGATGCGGGCCAGCCGCGCCTGCGCCAGTTCCTGCAGAATTACTTCGACCGCAACGCCTTCTGGACCCAGGACGCCGGCGAGGCGGACCCAGCATGATCGCGCGCGCCGCCCGCGGTACTGGCCGTATGCCGGCAACGCGCGTTTCTGCGAGCGCCGCTGCCGCGACCGCCAGCGCTGCGGCTGGCGCGGCTGGCAGTGCGCTCGACATGCCCGACCATCCGACTGCGCGCTACGAACAGGTCAAAAGCCATATTCGCCGCACCATCGAATCAGGTGCGCGGCAACCCGGCGACCGCATCCCGTCCGAACTCGACCTCGTCGCCGAACTGGGCGTCTCGCGCATGACCGTCAACCGCGCGCTGCGCGAGCTCGCCGACGAAGGGCTCGTCACGCGGGTGTCGGGCGTGGGCACTTTCGTCGCCGAGGCCAAACCGCAATCCACCCTGCTGATGATCGCCCATATCGGCGACGAGATCCGCTCGCGCGGTCATGAGTACACCTACGAAACGCTGCTCAAGCAACGCGAAACCGCGCCTGTGGTGGTGTCCAACGCATTGGGGCTGGCGCCGGGTGCTTCGGTGTTTCATGTGATCTGCGTACATCGCGAGAACGGCCTGCCGGTGCAACTCGAGGACCGCTACGTCAATCCGGCCACCGCGCCGGAGTTTTTGCAGCAGGACTTCGCGGCGATCCGCCCATCCGAGTATCTCTACAACGTCGTGCCGGCGCATGACGTCGAACATGTCGTGGATGCAGGCCTCTCGACGCCTGCCGAAGCCGCGCTGCTGGAAATCCGCGTCGAAGAGCCGTGTCTGACGCTGGTGCGCCGCACGTGGACGAGCGGCGTAGCAGTGACGTTCGCCCGCTTCGTTCATCCGGGCTCACGCTACCGGCTGGGCTGCCGGTTCACGCCGGACATCTCGCAGCGCCAGGGGTGAATACGGCGGCCTGGACGGGCCGCCTGAACAAGCCACAGTCCTAGATCAGACTCAAACGTTGCCCGCCAGATGGAAGCGCGACGCCGGATGCCACAACCGCACCGAGGTCGCCACCGCAACGCCCACCCAGGTGCGGCGCCACAACAGCAGGCACGGCTCGCCGATCTCCATCAGCAGATGCTTGCGCACGTGCGCGTCAGGCTTTTGCGCATAGATGCGAAACTCGGCGCGCTGGATCGGCGCGAGCCGCACCATGTAGTGATTCGGCGTTTCGGCCGTGAAGTCCTGTTGCAGATACTCGGGGAATACCTTGGGATTGACGTAGCGGTCTTCGTACTGAATCGGCTCGCCCTCTTCGCAGTGCACGATGCGCGAATGAAACGCCGGTCCAGCGGACAGACCAAGTGCATCGAGCGCCTCCGGATCGTCGCTCGGTTCGAGCGTCAGCACGCGCGCCATATGCCGATGCCCGCGCGCAGCAATCTCGTCCGCGATATTGCGAATCTCGAGTACCGTCGATTCGTAGCGCTGCGGCGCAACGAACGTGCCGGACCCTTGCACGCGGGTCAATACCCGCTCGGTGGTCAGCTCGCGCAGCGCGCGCGACACGGTCATGCGCGCCACGCCGAACTCCTTGACCAGTTCGGTCTCCGATGGAATCAGCCCACCCGGCTTCCAGTCGCCTTCGGCAATCCGCTTCACGACGTAGCGCTTGATCTGCTGATAGGCCGGCGTCGCTTTTGCCGGTTCCTGTGCGTTATTTTTTGCTGACGCTTCGGCAACCTGGCGAGGACTGCCCTCGGTCGTTTCGAATGGCGCGTTGTCTATGTTCATATTCACGTCGACCTCGTGGGTGGCACGCAATACGCAAATGCGCCAATGCGTCCGGCGGGTAGGCCGGCCGCACCGGCTCGTGGGTCCATTGACCGTTTCACGCCGCCGATTGCAGATCGCAAGCAGCGATCGCAACCGTCGTGGGTGCTGCAGGGCTCGCGCCGGCAACCGGTGGATAGGCAGTGTCCGCTCCGGTGCCAACGGTTGCAGGCCGCATCTTACCCGGGTCCGGTAGCGGCGGCGGCGCTGTGTCGGCAATGATACGGAATGCCAGCGCCATGTCCTCGGCGAGCGGCCGGTCGTCGCGATAGGTCGGCACGGCGCTGCGCACGCGTCGCCACAAGGAATTGGTGTACGGCGCGCGCGGGGCATCGAGCATTTGCAGATCGTAAGCCTGAGCCGCTGCCAGCAGTTCGATGGCGACGATACGGCCAGCGTTGTCGACGATCTCCAGCGCCTTGAGCGCCGCCGGCGTCGCGTGACACAAATGGTCTTCCTGCAGGCCGGATGTGATCCCGCCGTCGAGGCTCGCGGGCATGGCGAGGCGCCGGTTCTGCGCCACCAGCGAAGCCGCGGTGTACTGCGCAATCATGAAGCCGGAACAGGTGCCGCCCGGCTCGGCGAGAAACGCCGGCAAGCCGCTCACCAGCGGATTGACGAGGCGGTCGAGCCGCCGCTCCGCCATCGCTGCCACCTGCGCGATAGCCGTAGCAAGGCTATCCATCGCCAGCGCAATCGAAGCGCCAACGGCATGGGCCTGCGAATAGACGCGCGGCTCTTCGGGCGTGCCGGCGACGATCGGATTGTCCGTAATCGAAGCGAGTTCGCGATTGACGACTTCCGCGGTTGAGCTGAAGACATCGCGGGCCGCGCCATGCACATGGGGAATAGTGCGCATGCTGAGCGGGTCCTGGGTTCGCCGCCCGATCGCCGCTGCGAGTATGCCGCTGTCGGCAAGCGCGCTGCGCATTCTTTCGCCGACCAGACTCAGGCCCGGTGAAATCCTCAATGCCAACGATTCGGCGTCGAACGCAACCAGTTGGCCGCGCAGGTTTTCGAAGCTCATGGCCGCGACCACGTCGGTCCAGTCGAGCAGCCGCCCGGCGCGCGCAAGCGCCAGCGCCGCAAGTCCTGTCACGCAGGGCGTACCGTTGACCAGGCTGAGCCCCTCTTTTGCGTCGAGCACGAGCGGTTCGAGTCCGAGCCGCTGTAGCGCTTCACGCCCGCTGAGACGCTCGCCGCGGTAGTGCGCATGACCCTCGCCGATACACACCAGCGCGATATGCGCCATATGGCTCAGATAGCCGACCGAGCCGAACGCCGGCACCTCGGGCAGGCAGCCGGCGTCGAGCAGCGTCACCAGCCGCTCTGCGACGGCAAGCCGGATACCCGAATGTCCGTGAGCAAAGTTGTTGACGGCCGCAGCGATAATCGCCCGCGTTTCCGCGGCGCCGAGCGGCGTGCCGACACCCACGGCATGACTCATCAGGATGTTGCGCGACAGGGTGCGTTGTTCGGATGGCGAAACGATCACATCGCACAGCGCGCCCACGCCGGTGTTCACGCCATAGGCGCGAATGCCGCGTTCGACGATCTGTTCGACAAGCACATGGGCCGCCGAAATGCGCGCGCGCGCATCGGCGGAAAGCTCAAGCGGCTCACCCGCGGCGACCGCCGCGATCTGACGCCAGTCCAGAGGACGATCGGAACGGATAACGGCCATGACGATACTCAGTTCGTAGTGCGATGGTGGTGGCTCGAGACGAATTGCCTGAAGCGATCGGACTTGAGATCGCCGAACACCTCGTCCGGCGTGCCGTCAGCTTCGACTTCGCCCTGATGCAGGAACATCACGCGGTTCGACACATGGCGGGCAAAGCCCATCTCGTGCGTGACCACCAGCATCGTGCGGCCCTCCTCCGCCAGCGAGCGCATCACCCGCAAGACTTCGCCCACCAGTTCCGGATCGAGCGCCGAAGTCGGTTCATCGAACAGCATGACCTTCGGATGCATGGCCAGCGCCCGCGCGATCGCCACGCGCTGCTGCTGACCGCCCGACAGGTGCGCAGGATAGTGGCCGCGTTTTTCCGCCAGACCGACTTTGGCGAGCAACGCTTCGGCCTCTTCGACGGCTTCCGCGCGGCTGCGCTTTTGCACGCGCATCGGACCTTCGATCAGATTGTCGAGGACTGTCATATGCGACCAGAGATTGAAGTTCTGGAACACCATGCCAAGTTGCGAACGGATGCGGTCCACCTGGCGGCGGTCGCTTGGTTGCAGCTTGCCGTCGCCACGGCGCTTCATTTTCAGTTCTTCACCGGCCAGCGCGACCGAACCGTCGTCCGGTGTCTCCAGCAGGTTCAGGCAGCGCAGGAAAGTGCTCTTGCCGGAGCCGCTGGCGCCAAGGATCGAGACCACGTCGCCTTCATGCGCGTCGAGCGAGATGCCCTTCAGAACGTGATGCTCGCCGAACGACTTGTGAATGTTCTTGACCGACAATGCAACGGGTGCCGTAGCGTTCATTTGATTCTCCAGACTATCCAGGACGAGTGGCCGTTCAAGGTGCCGCCCGAGGGGTTTGGCGTGCTTCGGTGGCGGCCGGAACCGGGCGCGTTGCGGCTTGAGCGGGCGCCGCGCGCAGATGGCGCGACAGCCGTACTTCGAGCAGCCCCAGCAGACGCACAATGATGAAATTCAGGAACAGATAGATCAACGCAGCGCAGATAAACACCTCAGTAGTCCGATAGGTCTGCTGGATGATCTGCTGCGCGACGCCGGTCACTTCCCACACGGTGACGAGACTCGCGAGCGCGGTCGACTTGACGAGCAGCACGGCCTCGGTCGAATAGGCAGGGAGACACTGCCGCAACGCGATCGGGCCGATCACCCGGCGCAGCAATGCGAAGCCCGACAGGCCGATCGCATAACCCGCTTCGATCTGTCCGACCGGCACGGCCATCAGGCCGCCACGGATGATCTCCGCGGTGTAGCCGGCCGTACACAATGCCAGTGACAGCACCGCACACATATACGGTTCGCGCAGCACCGGCCACAGGAAGCTCTCGCGGATCACACCGAACTGGCCGAGCCCGTAATACACAAGGAACATCTGGATCAGCAGTGGCGAGCCGCGAAACACAAGGATGTAAGCACGCGCAAAGCGGTTCGGCAGCCAATGCGGCGACACACGCATCGTGACGATCACGAGCGACAGCAGACCGCCCAGCACCAGCGAAGAAAAGAACAGTCCGAGCGTGGTCGGCACCGCGGCAAACAACTGGCGCAGCGTGTCGAGCAGGAAATCGAAGTCTATATGCATGATGACCCGGCCTCGTCAGTTGCGCGCGAAATTGCGGCGGAAAGACCGGCCCACACGCGCTTCCGCGTGATTGAAGATCCGGTTGGAGATGCTCGTCATCAGCAGATACAAGCCGCCGCCCACGACGAAGAAGGTGAAATACTGATGGGTCGAGCCTGCCGCTATCTGGCTCGCGCGCAGCAGTTCGGCAAGGCCGGTGACCGAGATCAGCGCGGAATCCTTCAAGCTCAGTTGCCATACATTGCCGATGCCTGGCAATGCGAAGCGCAACACCTGCGGAATCAGAATGCGACGGGCCATCGTCAGCGTGGACATGCCGATCGAACGGGCCGCCTCAAGCTCGCCGCGGGAGACCGCCAGCACGGCCGCGCGGTAAACCTCGGCCTGATACGCACCGGAAATCATCCCCACCGCGAGCGCGCCGATGACGAATGGCGGTACGCCGACAAAGCCGTCGGCGCCGAACCACTGACCGATGGTCGTCACCAGCGTCGAACCGCCGAAATAGAACAGATAGATCACGAGCAGTTCGGGTACGCCGCGAAACACCGTCGTGTAGAAATCGCCGACGATGCGCAAGCTGCGAAAACGCGACAGCTTGGCCGCCGCCACCAGTGCGCCAAACACCGCGCCGACAGCGAGCGCCGCGAGCGTCAGCGCGACGGTCATCAAGGCTGCCAGCAGCACGACGCCGCCCCAGCCATCCGGCCCGAAGCCGAGCATCCCGATCAGAGTCATACCCTACTCCTCGTCCTATCCGTTGTATCAGTCATGCTGCACGTGCCAACTTCACCGCACGTGCAGGCACGCGGTCACGGCTTCGTCGCGAGGCGGCGTCGCCGCGCTCGCGCGCTCGCCGCTCAAGGCGTGACGTCGGTCTTGAACCACTTCATGGAGAGCTTCTTCACGGTGCCGTCAGCGAGTGCCGCGGCGATTGCAGTGTCGAACTTCGCCCTCAGGTCGGCGTCCTGCTTGCGGAACGCGAGGCCTTCGCCCGGACCCCAGATCGGGCCGCCGATCTTCGGTCCGGCCATCACGATCGACGCAGTCTCTTTCTTGTCGACGTTGCCGGCGTAGTAGGTCACGTCGTCGAACGAGGCGTCGATACGACCGTTTGCCAGATCGAGGTCGCGCTCCGGCGAGGTCTTGTAGACGCGGATCGTGGCCACGTCCTTGAAGCCGTCGTTGATGAACTTGGTGTAGACCGTGCCGGACTGGATACCGATGGTCTTGCCCTTCAACTCCTTACGCAACGCGTCGACGGTCGGCTGGTCGGTTTTCGGGTCGCCCGTCAGTTTGAGCACGGCGCTGGTCGGCCCGGACTTCGGCAACAGCTTGGTATCGGTCACGGCGAAGGTGGCCGGCGTGGCTGCATAAGGGCGCGAGAAGGCGATGATCTTTTCGCGTTCCGGCGTGATCGAGATGGCGTCCATCAACACATCGAACTTGCCTGCCTGCAGACCCGGAATCATGCCGTCCCAGTCCTGGGCGACCAGGTTGCATTGCAACTCGATGCGCGCGCACAGGTTCGCCACCAGTTCGGGCTCGAAGCCGCCCAGCTTGCCGCCGGGGAGCGTCAGATTCCACGGCGCATAGCTGCCTTCCAGGGCGATGGTCACCGATTTCCAGTCTTTCGCCTGCACGGGCGCCGCGAGAATGGTCGCTGCGCCGAGGACGGCGCCAATCAATGCTTTAGCCAACGTAGTGCGCTTTACCTTCACGTCGAAACTCCTTTGATTGAGGGAACACCATCCAGCTAGCCGAGTGATCCATTCACTCGGCTGAATTGACTAGACAAGTCTGCATGAGTAAAAAAATCGTCGCAAGCAGAATCATGAAATTTTTCTCAAACCTTCGGGTAAGCCCTATAAAACAAGGCTAAAGGCGAATATTTAAAAGCCTGAAGGAGTTGAAAAGTACCCGTCAGACGCGCCGTCGCGGTGCATTTTGTCTAGACAGGTTCACCTGATGGCGCAAGATGTGCCGTGCTGGTGCACGGATGCGCCGACGTGACCCGAGCAGGAGATCTGACCGGGAGATGTGAGACCGAAGATGTGAACTGGGCGCCGGCTACCAGATATACGGCACGAACCGATAGCGCACGCGCGCCGCGTAGTCGGCATAGCCTTCGAGTTGCTCGGCGAGCATGCGCTCCTCCCGCACGGCGCGATAACCGATACCGACAATCAGCAGCGGCACGCACAGGAGCCCCCACCACGACCCGAGCAGCAGCGGTGTACCAGCGAGGAACAGCAGCGCCGCCGCGTACATCGGATGCCGGACGTAGGCATAGGGGCCGGTATCGCTGACCGTGTGGCCGCAATCGGACTGAATCTTGACGACAGGCGCGGCGAAGCTGTTGGCGCGGAATACATAACGGCAGCCGTAGAGGCAGAGAAATATCCCGAGCGCGCCGATCACGCTCAGCCAGCCCGGCACAGCCGACCAGTGAAAACGCCCGGCGTCGAGGCCAATCAGGATCATCCAGCCGATCCAGATCGCGCCGGTGAACGCCATGAAAACGCGGTCCCAGCGGCTCTGTTGCCGCTGCACGATCGGCTTGAGCCGCTCGGCCAGCAACGCCGGATCGTGCCGGGCGAGCCACAGGCCGATCCACGTCCCGAGCACCGCCCATTCGAGCAGAAACCACCACGCGCCGGCCCAATGCAACGTGCCCGCCGCGCCGAACAGCAGCCCCGCCATCACGACGGACGAAGCCACCATTTGAACCAGCAGTCGCATGATCATCGCATCAGGCTCCAGGATTGATCCTGCAAAGACGCGCCGGTGTCGCGCTATTGCTCCCGCACCCGCTCGAAAAGACGCGGCGCGTCGATCTCGCCAGACATAAAGCCGAACCGCTCGACGAGGCACGCCGCAAGCTCCGCGGCGGACTCGAGCACCTGCTCGCTGACGACTTCGCCATTCGCACCGCGTTCGGTCAGACGCCGGTCGAACAGCGCAAGGCGGCCCTGCGGCAAGACCCGGCAGGCAATCAGATGATTGACGAACCTCGACTGCGGCCACGCCGACGTGTACCAGTTCGCCACCTCATAGTCGATCCACTCGGCGCGCTGCAGATCGAAGCGGTACGTCTTCGCCCAGATATCGCCCAACTGCACTTCGAGGTCAAGCGCACCGTGCGACGCATCGGCGAGCCGGAACGTTTCCAGTTGCGTGCCTTGCGGCATGCCCGCCTCGAGACGCAACGGCGCGGTCAGCGTCATGCTGCCGAAACCGACGTCGGCGAGCCATGCCGTGTCGTCGATATCCACGCGCGTCAGCATGTGCGTGCGAGCCGTGACCGCACCCGGCTCGCAGCCCCACAATACGCGCGCAATCAGCGGCGTCACGCGAAAGCCCAGTTGCATCAGCACATGGGCGAACAGCTTGTTCTGCTCGAAGCAATATCCGCCACGCCGGCGCTCGAGCAGCTTGCTGACGATCACCGGCAGTTCGAGCGCGACCGTCCGGCCGCTAAACGAGTCGAGATTTTCGAATGGGATCGCAAGCGGATGCAGGCGGTGCAGTTCGCTCAGCACCGCGAGCGTGGGAGCACGCGGGCCCTGATAGCCAATACGGGCGAAATACAGATCGAGGTCGAGCACGTTTGACATGAAAGTGAATCCTGGAACGGTTGGAACGACTGAAGCGGCCTGCGGGACGCGAACGTTTACGGCTCGACGCGAACGGCGCCGCCGGACAGTTGTGACAGGTTGAGCGACGCATGCGACAAGCCGCTGACAAGCGGTATGCACAACGAACGTAGATCGAAATCAAAGGCCCCAAATAGCATACAAAATAATTACATATAATTTACTTATAAATAACAAAGCCTCAAATAAATTCCGGCAACCGTAAAAATTCGAATTACACCTCAGTAATATTGTTGCGAATCGTTCTCATTTGTATTGACGCACCTATTCCGCATGCGTACGATCTCGGCATTGCTGTCTGAGGCGTCGCGACCCGCAGCGGCAATGCGCGGAAAGTCCGGCTATCGACACTCGCTGCAAATAGCCGGAACAGTCGATACAACACAATAAGGATTTCGATGAAGTTCGCCCAGCCCACCGGACTCGCGTCAAGCGCACGTTCGTTCAGGAATGCCTCACCGCGCGGTCGCGCCGCACGCTCGCCAGGTTTGCCCTCGATGCGTCGCATGGCACTTTACACGGCATTCGCATGGGCCTCTTTGACGGCCGCCACCGCGATGGCCGAGACCAACCCCGACGCCACGCCGAACGACGCGCCCGAGGCCGACCTGAGCATTCAGGCAAAGCCCACGAGCCAATGGACCGGCGTGTGGAACCGGGGCAACCTGCTCGGCGACATTGGCGGCCTGCGTCCCTGGCTCGGCAAGTACGGCATCACGTTCGCCCTCACCGAGACCAGCGAATACCTCTACAACGCGCGCGGCGGCCTGAACACCGGCGGCACCTATGACGGCCTGACCACGGCCACGGTCCAGGTCGATACGAAGAAGGCATTTGGTCTGCAGGGCGGCCTTTTCAACGTCAGCGCACTGAACATCCACGGTCAGAACCTGAGCGCGGACAATCTCGGCACGCTGAACACCGCGAGCGGGATCGAAGCCCAGGATACGACGCGTCTGTGGGAGCTGTGGTACCAGCAGTCCTTCCTGAACAACAAGATGGACGTCAAGGTCGGGCAGCAGAGTCTCGACCAGGAATTCATCGGCAGCCAGAGCGCGGGCCTGTTCGTCAACACGATGTTCGGCTGGCCTGCCCTGCCGTCGTACGACTTGCCCTCGGGCGGTCCGGCGTATCCGCTTTCGGATCTCGGCGTGCGCGTGCGTGGCCAGCTCTCGCCGGCGGTGACCGCACTCGCGGGCGTGTTCGACGCCGATCCGCTCGGCAACAATCCGAACAACATCAGCGGCACGAATTTCAACCTGCACAACGGCGCACTCTATATCGGCGAACTGCAGTACGCGCTGAACCAGCCGGGCGATGGAGAAATGGTCAGCGCCGGTCACAGCGGCCTGCCCGGCAGCTACAAGATCGGCTTCTGGTACAACACCGAAAGCTTCGCCGACGAGTATTACGACACCACCGGCTTGTCGCTGGCTAACCCGAACTCGACGGGGATTGCCGCGCAGCATCGCGGCGACTACAGCTTCTATGCCGTGGCCGACCAGATGGTCTGGCGTCCCGATCCGGACGAGCCACGCGCCATCAATGTGTTTGCACGCGTGATGGGCGCGCCGGGCGACCGCAACCTCGTTAGCTTCGCGGCCAACCTCGGCGTGGTAATGAAGGATCCGCTTCCCGGCCGCGACAACGACACGGTGGGCCTCGCGCTGACGTACATCAAGGTCAGCAACAGCGTTGAAAATCTCGACCTGCAAAACCGCCTGTTCAGCGGCGGCCCGTACGGCGTGCGCACCCAGGAAACCACGCTGGAGGCGACCTATCAGTATCAGGTCAATCCGTGGTGGCAGATCCAGGCTGACGCGCAATACACGTTCAACGCCGGCGCCGGCCAGAATCCGGTGGATCCGACCCAGCCGCTGCGTAACACGCTGGTCGTCGGCGTGCGCACCAACATCACGTTCTGACCGCTTTCATAACCCAGACACTATGCTTTCGATCATGACCGCATTCAACGCTTTGTGCGCAGGCACGGAGGCTCAAGCATGAACTACCCCAGGCGCAAGTATTTGCCACGCGCTACGCGGGCACTGATGGCAGCAGCGGCGAGCGCCGTTGCGCTGGTCGCGGCCGGCACCGCGTACGCCGATCCGCAAGGATTCCTCGAGACGGTCCACAAGCACACCACGCTCATCAACACGGTGCCCGACAACGGCGACCAGAATCCGTACGCGATCGTGGTCGCGCCGGTTACGGCCGGCACGGTGAAAAAAGACGACGTGCTCGTCGACAATTTCAACAACTCGACCAACCTGCAGGGCACCGGCAGCACGATCGTCGATTACCACCCGGACACGAGGCAGATGTCGCTGTTCGCGGTGATTCCGCGCGACCTGAAGGAATGCCCGGGCGGCGTCGGTCTGTCGACGGCGATGACCATGCTGAAGTCGGGCTGGGTGATCGTCGGCAGCACGCCGAGCAATGACGGCACCACCGGCACCAAGGGCGCCGGCTGCCTGATCGTGCTGGATCCGCAAGGCAAGATCGCCTCGACGATCTCCAGCCCGAATATCAACGACCCTTGGGGCAACATGGCGGTTGTCGACAACGGCAACAGCGCCACCCTGTTCGTGAGTAACGCGGGCTTCGGCGTGGGTGCTGCAACCGCGGTCGGCCCGGACGGCGAACCGCCGGTGTTCAAGCAGGCGACGGTACTGCGTCTTGAGCTCGATATTCCCGAAGGCAAGCCGCCGGTCGTGAAAAGCGAAACGGTGGTCGGCAGCGGCTTCGGCGCGCAGGCCGACAAGGGCGTGTTCCTGATCGGACCGACGGGCCTCGCGCTCTCGCCCGACCAGAAGCTGCTGTACGTCTCGGACGCTATCGGCAATCGTGTCAACGTAATCGAAGATCCGATGACGCGCGACACCAGCGCCGGCGTCGGGCGGCAGCTGACCGCCGACGGACTGCTGCACCGCCCGCTCGCGATGGTCGTGGCGCCCAACAACCATCTGCTGGTGACGAACGCGCTGAACGGCCAGGTCGTCGAAATCGACCCGGCCACCGGCAAGCAGATCTACGCACGCTGGATCGATACCGACAAGGCGCAATCGCCCCCGGGTAACGGCGACCTGTTCGGCATCGTCATGACGCCGGCCGGCGATGGCTTTTACTACGTGCAAGACGACGTGAACACTTTGGTACTGGCGAAGTAATCATGGCAAACGATACCCATCCCCCCAAGCGGCCTGCCCGGCGCGGTTTTCTGAAAGCGGGGGGGGCGGCGGTCGCCGCAGGCGCAAGCCTGGGTGCGACCGGCGTCGCCCACGCCGCGCTCAACAAGTCGCAAGCGCCGCACGCCGCCGATCCGTACCTCGCGGTCGAACCGTTCTTCGGCGAGCATCAGAGCGGCATCGTCACGCCGCAGCAGGCGCATATCTACGTCGCAGCGCTCGATCTCACCACGACCAAGCGCGAAGATGTGATTGCCCTGCTGCGCACGTGGACCGACTCGGCCGCGCGCATGACCCAAGGGCAACCCGCGGGCGCGCTGCCCGGCCCCGACGGCAAGGCCGCGCCGGATTCCGGCGACGTGCTCGGCCTCGGTGCGGCCGGCCTCACGGTGACCTTCGGCTTTGGCCCTGGACTCTTCACCTCGGGCGGCAAGGACCGCTACGGCATCGCCGATCGCCGCCCTGCTGCGCTCGTCGATCTGCCTCGCTTCAACGGCGACCAGCTGATTCCGGAAAAGACCGGCGGCGACCTGTTCATTCAGGCCTGTGCGAACGACGCGCAAGTGGCCTTCCACGCGGTGCGCCAACTGGTGCGCCAGTGCTACGGCGCGGCGACGATGCGCTGGGGCCAGGCCGGCTTCGTATCGGGTCCGCGCGGCCAGACGCCGCGCAACCTGATGGGCTTCAAGGACGGCACCAACAACCCGTCCATCAAGAAGCCTGAACTGATGAATCAGTTTGTCTGGGCTGACGGCAAGGACGCCGCATGGATGCAAGGCGGCTCGTATAGCGTCGTGCGTCGTATCCGCATCACGCTCGAACACTGGGACATGACGGAAGAGGATTTCCAGGAGCAGGTGTTCGGCCGTCACAAGTACAGCGGTGCGCCGATCGGCAAGAAGAACGAATTCGAGCCGCTCGATCTCGACGCTCAGGACAAGGACGGCAATCCGGTCATCCCGGAAAACTCGCACGTCCGCCTGTCGAACCAGGCCACCAACAACGGCGCGCAGATTCTGCGCCGCTCGTATTCGTACAACGACGGCTCGAATTTCTACATCGAGCGCTGGCCGCCATGGCGCCAGGAAACCGAGTACGACGCAGGCCTGATTTTTATCGCGTACCAGGGCGATCCACGTACCGGCTTCATCCCGATCAACGAGAAGCTCTCGAAGTTCGACATGATGAACCAGTTCACGACGCACGTCGGCAGCGCGGTGTTTGCCTGTCCGCCGGGGGCGAAGCCCGGTTCGTATATCGGCGCGGGGCTGTTCGAAACGTAAGCAGTGAAAGCCACACGCGGCTCTCATGAAGCAGATTTGGCTGGATGCGCGAGACCGCACCACTCGCGCCGCGACCGGCACCCGCAACGGTGTCGCCCGCGGCGCGCCGCGTATGAACAAAGATCAAATACCATCACAAAAGGAATTCTGAATCATGACTCATTCCTGGCTTGGCAACCGTGTCCGCGCAATCAGCGGCGCGGCGGCGCTTCTGTTGGCGACGTTGGGCGCAGCGCCGCTCGCCGCCCACGCTGAATCGATCACGCTCTATAGCGCGCAGCACGAACAGGTGGTCAACGCGCTCGCGAAGGACTTCCAGAATCAATCCGGCATCTCCGTCAAGATCCGCACCGGCGAAGGCCCGGCACTGGCTGCCCAGCTCGTCGCAGAAGGCGCGGCGTCGCCGGCTGACGTGTACTTCACGGAAAACTCGCCCGAACTGATGCTGCTCGAGGAAAAGGGGCTGCTCGGCAAGGTCGATGCGTCGACCCTCGCGGCCGTGCCGGCACGCTTCGATTCGCCAACCGGCGTTTGGGTTGGCGTGACCGCACGCGAAAACGTGCTGGCTTACAACACGAACAAGGTTCAGCCGAGCCAGTTGCCGCAATCGCTGTTCGATCTGGCCAAACCGGAATGGAAAGGCAAGGTCGGCATTGCCCCGAGCGACGGAGACTTCCTGCCGCTCGTGAGCGCCGTGATCGCGCTGAAGGGCGAAGCGCAGACGCTCGACTGGCTGAAGGGCCTGAAGGCCAACTCGCAGATCTTCGACGACGACGAAGGCGTGGTGGCGGCGGTGAATCGCGGTGCGGTTGCAACCGGCCTCATCAACAACTACTACTGGGCGCGTCTGCATGCCGAAATCGGCGACAAGTCCACCCGTAGCGCGCTTTATCACTTCACGAACGGCGACGCCGGTGCACTCGTCAACGTCTCGGGCGCAGCAGTGCTGAAGTCGGCGCACAACGCGGAAGGCGCGCAGAAGTTCCTGGCCTATCTGGTCAGCGAACGCGCTCAGGATCTGATGGCGAAGGGCCATGTCGACTTCGAGTACCCGTTGCATAACGGCGTGGCTCCGGACCCGATCCTCAAGCCGTTCAACGAACTGAGCCCGCCGACGCTGACCGTGCAGCAACTCGGCGACGATAGCCAGGCTGGCAAGCTGCTGCGCCAGGCCGGACTGCTGTAAATGAGCGACGCCGTGTCAGCCGCAGCGCCGGCTGTTGTCCCTGAACCGGCGCGTGCGCGCAAGCGCGCGCCTGGTGGTCTGTTTGCTGCTGCCGCGGTCAGTGCTCTGCTGGTGTTGTTGCCGCTCGCGTTCACCGTGTGGCGGGCGGCAAGTTTTGGCTTCGCCGAGGCGGCCGAACTGGTGTTCCGGCCGCTCGTCGGCGAGCTGCTTGTGAATACGTTGATGATCACGGTGTCGGCCACTTTGGCCTGCGCTGTGATCGGTACAGCTGCGGCCTGGTTTATCGAACGCACCCGCCTGCCCGGCCGCCGTTTCTGGGCCGTGGCGATGGCCGCGCCGCTCGCGATGCCGCCGTTCATCACGAGCTATGCGTGGGTATCGTTCAGTCTCGATCTGCAGGACTTCAACGGCGCGTTGCTGGTCATTACGTCCGCGTATTTCCCGCTGGTCTATCTGCCGGTCGCAGCTGCCTTGCGCAGCATGGACCCGGCTCTCGAAGAAAGCGCCCGCTCCCTCGGCTGCGGCCGCTGGAACACTTTCTTTCGCGTGATCCTGCCGCAACTGCGCCCTGCTCTGCTCGGCGGCATGCTGCTGGTCGCGCTCGGTGTGATGTCCGAATTCGGCGCGTTCACGCTGCTGCGTTTTCGCACCTTCACAACCGAGATCTACGCCGAATATCGCACGAGTTTCGACGGCCCCGGCGCATCGCTGCTGGCCTGTCTGCTGATCGTGATGTGTCTCGTTGTGCTGGCCTTCGAATTCCGCGTGCGCGGGGCCGCGCGATACGAACGCGTCGACCGCGGCACGCGCCGCGCGGTGCTGCGCTATGACCTCGGCTTCTGGCGCTGGCTGGTAGTCGCAGGCTTTACCGCGCTGACCGTCGCCACGCTCGGCGTGCCGCTCGGCATGATCGGCTACTGGCTCACGCAGCCCGGCGCCGCCGCTGTCACGCCGGCTGACGTCTCGCCCGAATTGCTGCTCGACTCGACGCTTTCGTCGCTCGGCTTCGGCCTCGGTGCGGCCGTCCTCACCACCCTGCTGATCGTGCCGCTGGCGTTCCTGCTGGTGCGCTATCCGGGACGCCTCGCCACGCTGTTCGAACGCACCGTGTTTCTGGCGCAGGGCATTCCCGGTCTCGTGATTGCGCTGGCAGTCGTCTCACTCGCCGTGCACGCGTTGCAGCCGCTGTATCAAAGCACCACGCTGCTGATCATCACCTATGCCATTCTGTTCCTGCCGCTCGCGCTGGTGAGTGTGCGCGCTGCGCTGATGCAGGCGCAGCCGCGGCTCGAAGAGACGGCGCGTGCGCTCGGTCTCGGTTGGGGACAAACTCTGGTGCGCGTGCTATTGCCGCTGGCTGGGCCAGGTCTGGGTGCAGCGGCTTCGATGGTGTTCATCTCGGTGGTCACCGAACTCAACGCCACACTGCTACTCTCCCCCATCGGCACCCAGACGCTCGCCACCCAGGTCTGGTCCGACACATCGACCATGGCCTTCGCCGCTGCTGCGCCCTATGCGGCGCTGCTCACAGGCATTTCGCTGTGCGCCTCGGGCCTGCTGTTTGCGCTGCTCGGCCGCTCTGCGCTGCTTGGCGAACGCAGCTAAGACTGCGTGGAATCTACCGCTATCCCCATCGGATTTTCATGAGCGACCTTCGTATCTGCGGCCTGCAAAAATCGTTCGACGGCAACCCGGTGCTGCACGGCATCGATCTGTCCGTCGAGCGCGGCACGCTGCTCGCCCTGCTCGGTCCGTCCGGCAGCGGCAAAACTACCCTGCTGCGCGTGTTGTGCGGCTTCGAACGTGCGGACCGCGGTAGCGTGGAAATCGACGGCCGGCGGGTTGTCGGCGATGCGTTGCATGTGCCGTCGGAACAGCGCCGCATCGGCTATGTGCCGCAGGAAGGCGCGCTGTTTCCGCATCTGTCGGTGGCGGACAATATCGTCTTCGGTCTGCCGCGCACGCAACGGCGCGTCCGGCATCGCGTCTCCGAACTGCTCGAGCTCGTGGGCCTGCCGGCGGCGTTTGCCGACCGCGCGCCGCAGCAGCTTTCCGGTGGTCAGCAGCAACGGGTCGCGTTGGCGCGCGCGCTGGCGCCATCGCCGACGCTTGTGATGCTCGATGAACCGTTCTCCTCGCTCGATGCCGCCCTGCGCCTCGAAACGCGCCAGGCGGTGGCCAGCGCACTGGCAGCGGCCGGCGCCACTGCGGTGCTGGTGACGCACGATCAATCCGAGGCGCTCTCGTTGGGCCACGAAGTCGCGGTGCTGTGGCAAGGCAAGCTGATCCAGACCGATACGCCGGAGATGATCTACCGTCGTCCGGTGACGCGCGAACTCGCCTCGTTTATCGGCGAGGCGGTGTTGCTGCAGGGGGTTGCCGCTCGTGATCGCGTGACCTGCGAACTGGGCGAGCTGACGCTGTCGGCGCCGGCACGGGACGGCGCGGTCGACGTAATGGTTCGCCCCGAACAGATCCGTCTGTGGCGCGCGAACGAAAGCACGCCGGATGGGACCGCTTCGTTCGATGCCATCGTGCAGGACGTGACCTTCCAGGGACAGGATGCCGGCGTTGCGCTGCAGTTGCAGTCGGCGGCGCGGACGGTGGTGCGCGCCCGCGTGCCGGGCTACCGGACACCGCAACCGGGCGAGCGCGTGAGGCTCGCCATCGACGGCGACGTGACCGCCTACGCCCGCGCCTGAACGTCCGAAGCGCGGTCCTCGCGCGTCAAGACAGATGCCACAGCCGCCGAGGCGCGCGACTGCGTGCGCACCGACAAATCCTGAATCATCTGCGCCGCGAGATAGTCGCAGGTCGGGCGGTCCGACTTGGCGCTGCGCGCCACCACGATTTCCAGCGGCTCGATCTTCGGCAGGCCATGCGCGTCGCCGAGGATGGCAAGACGTGTCGGCACGCTGCAGCGAGTCAGCGCGATGACGGCCAATCCGGCATCTACGGTCGCCACGAGGCCAAGCAGACTGGCGCTGCTGTATGCGGCACGGTAACGAATCCGCGCTTTATCGAGCGCGGCCAGTGTATGCGTACGGGCTACACAGCCCGGCTCGTATAAGCCCACCGGCAACGGTGAGGCCGCCAGCACCGGCGTATCTTCCGACGCCCCCACCCACACCATCGGCTCACTGCGCACAAATTCGCCGCGCAGCTTGCGATCGCGGGTGACGAATGCGAGGTCGATCTTGTTGTCGGCCAGCATCGGCGCGAGTGCCGTGCTTTGCGCGCAGACAATCTCGATCTCGACCTGCGGGTACAGATTCGAAAAGCGCCTGAGCACAGGCGACAACAACGACGACACGTAATCGTCTGGCGCCCCCAGCACGACCCGCCCAGTCACCTCGGGCCGCACGATCGCCGACCACGCCTCCTCATGCAGATCGATCACCCGCCGCGCGTATTCGAGCAGCGTGTGGCCTGGCCGTGTCAGCGCCAGATTGCGGGTGTCACGCGCGAACAGCGTCGTGCCGAGCATGCTTTCGAGCCTTTTGATCTGCATGCTGACCGCCGCCTGCGAACGATGCACGGTCGCCGCGGCCTTCGTGAAACTACCCGTCTCGACCACGGCGACGAAGGTACGCAACAGATCCACGTCGAATTCAGGGTTCATGATTTATAAGCCCGGCTTATCAGATTTCTCAATTTTATTCGTTTGTCGTTGCCTCGCAAGTCCCCGATACTCGACCAAGGTCTCGGTCACGGAGCGTTCTGCATGTCACTCACCTCGCGTCAACAAGGCGCCATCACCCTCGCCAGCGGTGGTTTGCTGATGGGGACGATCGGCATCTTCGTCGAGGAAGCGCGTCTCGATGCAATGACGATGGTGTTCTTTCGCTGCCTGTTCGGATCTCTAGCGCTAGCGGGGTATTGCGCGTGGAAGGGATTTTTCAGGGCGCAGCAATTTACGCTGCGCATGGTGTTGCTCGCCGTGCTGTCCGGTGCGCTGATGGTGACCCAATGGGTCTGGTTCTTCGATGCCATTCACCGCACCAGCATCGCGGTCGCGACCGTGGTGTTTCATGTGCAGCCGTTCTGGGTCGTGCTGATGGGTGCGGCGCTTTTCAACGAGCGGCTCGGCGGCGACCGGCTCGGCTGGATCGCGACGGCGTTTGTCGGACTCGTGCTGGCTTCGGGCGTGGCCACCAGCGAAAACCTGCAAGGGCATGCCGGTTATCTGATCGGTGTAGGCGAAGCGCTGGCCGGTTCAGTGCTCTATGCAAGCGTGACGCTGATCGCCAAGAGTCTCGGTCAGTTGCGCCCGCATCTGCTGACGCTCGCTCAGTGTCTGGTTGGTGTGGTTTGCCTGGCGTTTATTGCGCCGCTGCATTCGGTGGCCCATATCGAGCCCAAGCAATGGTTCTGGCTCGTCGGCATGGGCGTGCTGCATACGGGGCTGTCGTATGTGCTGATTTACGGCGCGCTGCCCAAGCTGACCACGCCGATCATCGCGGTACTGCTGTTTGTTTATCCGCTGACCGCGATCGTCGTGGATGCGGTTGTTTATGGGCGGGCGCTGTCGCCATTGCAGCTGGCCGGGATGGCGTTGATTGTGACGGCGAGCCTTGGGGTCAATCTTGGGTGGCCGCTCGTGTCGATTTTGCGGCGTGGGGTAAGGGCGAGGCGTTCGGCGGATTGAGACGAAAGAACCGGGCGGCGCGGCGCCCGGATTCCATTCAATCGTCGTAGTGGAAACGGCAGGCGGCGACGTAGATCAATCCGTCCTGCGGCATATAGACCAGGCGATCAGCAAGGCTCACGCGGCGCGACCAGAAACCCGTCAGATTGCCAACCAGGGGCTCCGGCTTGCCCGCACCCTTGAAAGGGGCACGCCGGCACTCTTCAAGCAGTTCGTTGACCTTCCGCAATACCTTGGGGTCGAACTTCTGCCAATGCAAATAGTCTTCCCAAGCTTCATCCGTAAAGACAAAAACACTATCAGACCTCACGGTCTCCTTGTTTCGGGCTTTCTGTTTGCTCATCTGTTAGCAGTGTGCGCGGCGTACCCTTGCGTGCATTGATCTGGGCGACAGAACGTACAAGCCGTTCGGCATTCTTCGGAGAGCTCAGCAGATACAGGGTTTCCTGCATGGCACTGAAGTCCTCGAGCGAAACCATCACCACATGTTCGCCACCTTGCCGGGTTATCAGCATAGGCGTGTGGTCGCGGCAGACGTCGTCCATCGCTTGCTTAAAGCCAGCACGGGCCTCGCTGTAAGTAAGGGTGTTCATGGCTTATCCGGCCCGAAGGCGTGCCTCCGGCCGCTCCTGATAAAAAAGTTAGCGGTATTTCCTGCGGCGAACAAAGCCCGGCGACAAAGCGAGCAAGTCCACTGACGAGCGCGAATCGGAAACTCCCGACCCGGAGTTCATTGTACAGAAATCCGTACAACACCTCAAGCATATGGCCAAGGATGCTGCACGCCCGCTAACAATCAGAAGCATGCCGTGTATCACGGCCAGGCACCACCTGGCCGATTGGCTATCGACGTGCGCAGGACAGCTTTCCGCTGCTTCTCACTGCGGCAAAACTTCCCCTTTCGTCTCCGGCGCAAACGGGATGATGAAGAGCCCGATAACAAACGCCACCGCGGTCAGCGCGACCGGAATACCGAGCGTATGCATATGCAGCACCGCCGCGCCCAACAGGAAGTTCACGCCCGCCCCGACAAACCGTCCGAACGACGTACAAAACGCAAACGCCGTGGCCCGCACACGCGTTTCGAACTGCTCCGGCAGCCACAGGCTGAACAGCGCAAAGTTGCCGCCGAAGAACCCCAGCACACACAACCACGCGATAAACGGCACCAGTCCGTTAGGCATATAAAACGACCACCCAAAGCTGCCCGCGATTGCGACCGCCATCCCGGCGAAGTAAATCGCCAGAGTCTTTTTACGCCCGATCCGTTCCGCTAGCGGCGGCAACGCAAGGCATCCGAGAACCGTCGAAATAGACAGCAAGCCAGTTGCGATCGACGCCGTGCGGATCGCATCCGGCTTACCCATTCCTGCGCGCGTCGCAAGCTGGATCACTGCCGACGGCTCATACACCGCGCCCGCCCACAGAGCGATAATCGCAATCGTCAACAACGCACAGGCAACCCACGTGCGGCGCCGGTACACAGGACCGAGAATCTCGCGCAATGGCCTGCTACGCACGGCTTGCGGCTCCGCCTTCTGCCATTTTTCCGGCTCCTTCACACGCAACAAGATCAGGATTGCGACGACCACCGGCACTGCACCGGTCAGGAACATCGCGCGCCAACCGTAGTGAACCCCGACCGTGTAATTGAGCGCCGCGGCCAAAAAGAAGCCGGCGTAGTAACCGGTTTGCAGATAGCCCGCCCCCATCTTGCGACGGTCCTCCGGCCACGCCTCAGCCACATAGGTGCCAGCGAGCGCCCATTCGCCGCCGATCCCCACGCCCGCGATAAACCGGAAGATAGCCAGTTCCCAGACGTTCTGCGAGAGCGCCGAAAGTCCCGTAAAAATTGCAAAAGTGAAGATCGTACCGGCCAGCACCTTGGTGCGGCCAAAGCGGTCGGCGAGCGGCCCCCAGATAAACGACAGCCCCCAGCCGATCAGAAACAGCGCAAACAGGATCGACCCGGCGAGCCCGACGTTGGCTGGCGTCGCGGCATAGCCCGAGCGCGGCAACAGTTCGGTGAGCGCGGGGGTGAGAACCAGCGCGTAGATGAACGAATCCATCCCGTCCAGCGTCCAGCCCGCCCATGCGCCCCAGAACCCTGCGATCTGCGAGCGGTTTAGTGGCGTGCGATGCCGCGCGACACGCGCGCGGTCCGAGATTGAATTCATCATGCTCCTCCGATACTACGGTTGGATTGCCAATTGCCTATTCTTAACAACGGGTTAGCGTGCGTGCGGCAACTACATGGGCTTTCGTCAGACAGCCCCTGACACTTTCTGAACGCGGTCCCTACAGTCTGCTTGCTTCCTGGACCCTGGATTTCCCTCGTGCAAAACGCGTCATTTCATATATAATATTTGAACTTATGAACGATGCAACCGATGGTTTTCCCCTGGACAGCGCTGCGCGCGTCCCCTTTCTGCCCGTAGCGGCCACGCCGCGGGCCAGCACGTCACGCGTGATCGCAGACGCTTTGCGTACGGCGATCGTCGAAGGCACGCTGGCCCCCGGCGCCCCCTTGCGGCAGGACGCCATTGCCCGCCATTTCTCGGTCAGCGCAATTCCCGTGCGCGAAGCGCTGCGTCAACTGGAAGGCGAAGGCTGGGCGAAGGTCACCGTCCACAAAGGGGCGACGGTCGCGCCGCTGTCGGCGGACGAAGCCCGCGAAATCTATGAGATCCGCTCGGCGCTCGAGAGTCTCGCCGTCGGCCTCGCCATTCCGCACCACACCGCTGCAACGCTGCGTGAGTCGGAAAAGCTGTGCCGCGCTGCGGAGAAAGAGATGGATCCGGCGCTTTACGTGACCCGCAACGAGGAGTTTCATATGAGCCTCTACGCGTCGGCCGCACGACCGCAACTCGAGGAAATGATTGCCACGCTGCATCGGCGCGGCGAACGTTATTTACGGCTCAAATTCGGACTACCGCTGTACAAGGACGAGTCCGATCGCGAACACGCGGAAATACTCGACGCGGTGCGCCGCGCCGACATCCCCGCTGCACGCTCGCTGTTGACCGCGCATCTGCTCGGCACCGGCGAGTTGCTCTACCGTTTCCTGACCGAACGCGCGCAGGCCGAAGCCGCGCAAGCCAACGGCCGCAAGCCGCGCGCGAGACGCGCGCGCACTCCAACTTCCGGGAGCTGAATCCGCCGATGAATCCACAAGCCCAACCATCCCCCCGCTCCGCCGCCGCACCGGCAGCACGGTCCTGGACCACCATGCGCGACGAGAAAGCGCGCCGCCTCGCCGCCATTGCGCCGTGGCTCGAAGACGGCGTGTTGCGCAGCGAGCGCATCGTCGATGCGCTGGAAACACTGATCCGCCCAGGCGACCGCGTTGCGCTCGAAGGCGACAATCAGAAGCAGGCCGATTTTCTGTCGCGCTCGTTCGCGAAGGTGGATCCGCAAAAGGTCCGCGACGTCCATCTGCTGATTTCGAGCATCAGCCGGCCCGAGCATCTGACGCTGTTCGAGCGCGGCATCGCGCACAAGGTCGACTTCGCCTTCGCGGGGCCGCAGAGCCTGCGCGTCGCGCAACTGCTGGAAGACGGCCAGCTCGAAATCGGCGCGATCCACACCTATGTCGAGCTGTACGCACGGATGTTCGTGGAGCTGACGCCGAACGTTGCGCTGTTGTGCGCAGAAAAAGCAGACCGTCACGGCAATCTCTACACCGGGGCGAACACCGAAGACACGCCCACCATCGCAGAAGCCGCGGCGTTCCGGCACGGCATCGTGATTGTTCAGGTAAACGAAATCGTCGATGAATTGCCACGCGTCGACATTCCCGGCTCGTGGGTCGACGTGGTCGTGCAGGCCGACCGGCCCTTCGCAGTTGAGCCGCTGTTTACGCGCGATCCGCGCCACATCGGCGACCTGCAGGTGCTGACCGCGATGATGGTAATTCGCGGCATCTACGAAGCGTATGGCGTGACCGCACTCAATCATGGCATCGGCTTCGACACGGCGGCCATCGAGCTGCTGTTGCCCATCTATGGCGAGTCACTCGGGCTGAAGGGCAAGATTTGCCGCAACTGGACGCTCAATCCCCATCCCACCTTGATTCCGGCCATCGAATCCGGCTGGGTCGAAAGCGTGCATTGCTTCGGTAGCGAAGTGGGCATGGAGCAGTACATCGAGGCACGCCCCGACGTGTTCTTCACCGGACGCGACGGCAGTCTGCGTTCGAACCGCGTGTTGTGCCAGTTGGCGGGGCAATACGGCGTTGACCTGTTTATCGGCTCCACGCTGCAGATCGACGCGGATGCGAATTCGTCGACAGTTACGCGTGGGCGGCTCGCTGGTTTTGGCGGCGCCCCGAACATGGGACACGATCCGCGCGGACGACGTCATTCGAGCGAAGCGTGGCTCAAGCTTCTCAAGGATCAAGGGCCGGTCTCCCGCGGTCAGAAGCTGGTCGTGCAGCTTGCCGAGACGTACAAGAAAGGCGGCGAGCCGACCTTCGTCGATGAGCTCGATGCGGTTGCAGTCGGCGCGAAGAGCGGCATGCCTATCGCCCCAGTGATGATCTACGGCGACGACGTCAGCCACGTGGTCACCGAGGAAGGCATCGCCCACTTGCACAAGGCCGAAGGGATCGACGAACGGCGCGCGGCACTTGCTGCCGTAGCCGGTGTCACGCCGATCGGCTTGCGCGCGAAGCCGGAAAAAACCGCGGAGCTGCGCCGGCGCGGCATCGTCGCGTATCCCGAGGATCTCGGCATCCGCCGCGGTGAAGCGAAGCGCTCGCTACTGGCCGCGCGCAGCATCGACGATCTGGTGACATGGTCGGGCGGTCTGTATGTGCCGCCGGCGCAATTCCGGAGCTGGTAATCATGGCTACGCCTGCGGTAATGCCGGTGACGGCGGCGCGAATCTCGAGCGATTCTGGCCGGCTTCTGTCCGGGACTGAAGCGTCGCCGGTCGGTACGCGCACAACACGCGCGACGGCGCCATCACTCCGTACACCGGAAAGTGTTTCAGGCAGCTTTGAGGCCGACGCACTGTTGGCGCAGCTAGCCGTCACTGCGCTGATCGAAGAGGCGCAACTGACGCCCAAGCCCGCGCTGGTGGATCAGCGCGGCAGCGGCGCGCACCGCGATCTCGATCTGGACATCATGCTGCGCTCCGCTCATGCACTCGAGCCGACTTTCGTTGCGCTTGCGCGCGCCGCGCGGCACAGCGTGCCATCCGCTACCTTGCGCGCAGAATTGGCGCAGATCGGCCGCGCTGGAGAACGCGAGATGATGCGGGCCACCGGCGGCAGCAATGCGCATCGTGGCGCCATCTGGATCGTCGGACTGCTGGTCGCGGGCGCAGCACTTGCGCAACGCGACGCGCAAGCCGCTACAAACCATGCGAGCGATTCAATTCATTCGAACTCCGAAGGTCACTGCCACGCACACGCGCCCGCAGCGACCCGGGTCTCGCATGCGGTAAAAGTCTGCAAGCTTGCCGCGCAGATCGCCTGCTTTCCCGATCGCTTCGCCGCAATTGCCGATAGCAACGGCGAGCGTGCGCGCCAACGCTACCAGGTGGGCGGTGCTCGTCGCGAAGCGCAGGATGGCTTTCCACACGTCATGGCAATCGGTCTTCCCGCGCTGCTGGCAGCCCGCGCCAATGGCGTGAGCGAAGAATCAGCGCGGCTTGACGCACTGCTAACGATCATGACCTCGCTCGACGACACGTGCCTGTTGCATCGCGCCGGCCTGCCCGGATTGCGCGCCGGCCAGCAAGGCGCGCGCCGGGTGCTCGAACTCGGCGGCAGCGCCAGCGTCGCGGGTCGGGCCGCGCTTTATGAGCTCGACCGCGCGCTGCTCACGCTCAATGCATCCCCCGGCGGCGCAGCCGATCTGCTCGCCGCCACCCTTTTCATCGACAAGCTGGTGCATCACAGCACCGGCGGGAGCCAATCCTCATGGAAAATCTGACCTTCGATTATCCGGCGCAACGCGCCGTGACGGCCCGCGCGCACGTCGGCGTAGTCGGCTCAGGCGACCTCGAAGTGCTGTTGTCGCCAGCCTCCGCAATGACTGCGCACGTGATCGTGCGCACCAGCGTCGACGGCTACGGACATATCTGGAAGAGCGTGCTCGACCGCTTCTTCACGCGCTACGACGGCGCTGCGCAGATCGAGATCAACGACTTCGGCGCGACGCCCGGCGTGGTGGCGTTGCGGCTCGCCGAAGCGGTCGAAGAAGCAGAACAGGGAGGTGAAGCATGAGCACCGTTGCCACTCCTCAAGCAGCGCCCGTGCTGCACGACAGCTTCATCGAACTGTCCGCACGCGAGCGCGCCCGTGCGTTGCTCGACGCCGGCACGTTTCGCGAACTGCTAGGACCGTTCGACCGGATCGAGTCGCCGTGGCTGCCGCTGCAAGGCATCGTCTGCCAGGCCGACGACGGCTGTGTGATCGCACGCGGTACGATCGACGGCGAACCCGCCGTGGTGGCCGCGATCGAGTCGGCGTTTCAAGGCGGCAGCATCGGCGAGGTGTCAGGCAGCAAGATCGCCGCGGCGCTCGAACTCGCGTTGCGTGACTGCGAACGCGGCAAACCGGTGCGCCCCGTGGTGCTGTTCGAAACCGGCGGCGTGCGCCTGCAGGAAGCCAATCTGGGCCTCGCCGTGATCGCCGAGATGCAGGCGGCGATCGTCGCGCTGCGCCGGCATGTGCCGGTGGTCGGCGTCATCACGGGGATGGTGGGTTGCTTCGGCGGCATGTCGCTCGCAGCCGCGCTGTGCTCCTATCTGGTCGTCACGAAGCAAGGACGGCTTGGGATGAACGGACCCGAAGTGATCGAGCAGGAAGCCGGTATCGAGGAACTCGATTCCAGCGACCGCCGTCATGTGTGGCAGTTGATCGGCGGCGAGCAGCGGGCTTTGACGGGCTTCGCAGATGCGCTCGTCGAGGATGACCCCGATGCCGTGCGCGCCGCCGTGCAGCGCGCCTTCGAACTGGGCGTACCGGCCGCGCATCGTAGCGAACAGGTCGACACCTATCTCGCGCGGCTCGCGGAGGTCGATCCGGCCAACGTCACCCCCGAAACCATGCGGACCGTGTTTCATGCGAACACCGCAATTCAGTCCTCGAAGGAGGAAGCGTGAACGATACCTCACTGACCCGCGGGGCCCGCTGGTTCCGGGCGCTCGCTGGCGAACCGTCCAGCCCCGCTCCGGTGTGGGGCGGCACCGCTGCGCTCGGCAACGAAACCGCGCACTTTTTTGCCGTGGTGCCCGACCCGCAGAACCGCTTTCCGCGTGCTACCGATAACGTCGTCGGCCTCGAACAAGGTTGGAAGCTCGCCCGCGCGGTGCGCAAGGCGATCGCCGACGATGCGCAAAGCGGCACGCGCCGGCCTATCGTCGCGATCGTCGATGTCAAGAGCCAGGCCTATGGCTACCGGGAAGAGACGCTGGGGCTTCATCTTGCCTGTGCGTCGGCGGTCGATGCTTACGCCTCGGCACGCGACGCCGGTCATCCTGTGGTCGCGCTGATTGTCGGACCGGCCATGTCGGGCGCGTTCCTCGCGCACGGCTACCAGGCCAACCGGATCGTCGCACTCGATGCACCCGGCACGATGGTGCACGCGATGGGCAAGGAAGCGGCTGCCCGCGTCACGCGCCGTACGGTCGAAGCCCTCGAAGCATTGGGCGAAACGATCGTGCCGATGTCATATTCGATGGCTTCGTTCGCCAAACTCGGTCTGCTCGACGAACTGATCAAAGGCGTCGACGCCGATACGCCGAGCGACGCGCAGATCGATCAGGTGCGTCAGGTGCTGAGCAATTCGATCCGTAGCGCGCGCGACGACGTCCGCGGTCTGTCACACAGACTGCAATCGGATGCTGCGAAGCAGAACCGTGCGGCTTCGATCGAAGTGCGGCGGCGGCTGACGGAACAGTGGGACGCAGCGTAATGCGGACGTGCGCGGCACCGCCGTTTGATACTGCGTTTGCCGCGCAGGTTGGTGCGGCGGCCTCTGGCGGGGTGGATGGCGCCACTGCACGACACCCTTCCGATACGCGCTGGCGGCCACACGACCTGCTGCGCCTGCGGCGCTTGCCCTCATACGATGGCGAACCGGACTGGGTTCGCCCCGCCTTCGCGCACGCGCCTTTTGCGGTGGTCAGACGCGCGTCGGCCGCGCCCGGTTTCATCGCGGTTGGAATGCGCGGTAACGGTCGCGCGCAACGGTACGGTACATGGGCGCAGGCCGACGATATCGAGGCCGTGATCTCCCCCGAAGATCTCCTGGGTGCGAGTTCCCAGCTTGATATGGAACGTCTTGCGCTACCCGCGTTCGCGATGCTTTACAGCGTGCGTGACGAAGCGCAATCGTTGCGCGCATTCTCCTGGGGACCCACCGGAAGCGCTGGCTTCGAGCTTGCTACCGGCACGCCCACTGTCACAGCTACGAGCGATCTCGACCTGTTGATCCGTACGGCACAGAAACTCTCGCGCGAGCGTGCCGCGCAACTGCTGAGCGAACTCGAATCGTTCGCGCGGCGCGCTGGAATACGCGTCGATGTCCAGCTGGAAACTCCCTTGGGTGGAATTGCTCTCGCGGAGTGGGCGGCCGGCAAGGTACGTGTGATGGTGCGCCATGCTCAAGGGCCGCGGTTGGTTAGCGATCCGTGGGCGGTGCCGCCTCCGCAAGCATGACGCTCGCCTATCAGTTCCCCGGCCAAGGTGCGCAATCGGCAGGCTTCCTGCATCGATTGCCGCAGCACCCTGTCGTCACCGCGACGATCGATGAAGCTTCACAGGTGCTAGGCATCGATGTGCTAACGCTCGACACACCCGATGCGCTACGCTCCACTGTGGCGGTTCAGGTGGGACTCGTAGTGGCAGGCGTTGCCGCCGCTCGCATGCTGGCCGACGCACAATTGTCCCCCGATATCAGCGCCGGTCTTTCCGTAGGCGCTTATGCCGCCGCGGTCAGTTGCGGCGCGCTTGCGTTTCCCGACGCGCTGCGCATGGTTCACAAGCGGGCCGAGTTGATGGAGACCGCCTATCCGTCAGGCTACGGACTCGCCGCTATCTCCGGTCTGACCGAACGGCAATTGGAAACTCTCGCAGCAAATCAGACGAAGGACGGCCTGCCGCAGGTCTATATTGGCAATGTCAATGCGCCCAGACAGATCGTTATGGCTGGCGCGGACGCCGCACTCGATGCCCTGATTGAACGCGCACTTGCCGCCGGTGCGCGCAAAGCAACACGTCTGGCGGTGAGCGTTCCTTCGCATTGCGAATTGCTCGGGGAAGCCGCCGATGCATTGGTCGACTACGCACGGAATGTGCCGTTTCAGGCACCAAAAAGTGTCTACGTGGGCAATCGAGGTGGCCGGCCGTTGCATACCGCGGAGGCAATCCGCGACGATCTCGCGACGAATATGCGTTACACCGTGCGCTGGTTCGACGCGCTGACGGTGATGCTTGAAATGGGTGCGCAGGTGGTGGTTGAAGCTCCGCCCGGTCAGGTGTTAACTGACATTGTTCGTGAACAGTGGCCGCAAGCGAAGGCGATCGCTTTGAGCAGTATTTCGCCGGACCAGTGGGTGGCGACCGTGCGTCGACGCGTTACGTCTGTCTCGGGCGCACGTTAAACGAAACTGCTGCAGCAGCTCGTCACAGCGCGGACGCGAAAGATTGCAACACGTCAAGAGCAGCTATGTCCGTTGCAACGCTGCACTACCCTAGCGCCGTCTCACTCAGCGAAGATTTCCTGCAGCGTCGACAGCGCGTTGGACAACGCGAGATCCGATACAGCCCCTGCCTTTTTTATCAACCGCGTCTTGTCGACCGTTCGGATCTGGTCAAGCAGAATCAAACCCTTCTTGCGCAAGAAAGTCAGCGGCACGCGAAACGGCGCTGCTTTGCCCGCGGTGGTCATGGGCGCAACGATGACGGTGCGCAAATGATCGTGCAACTCCGGTGGCGAGACGACAACGCACGGTCGCGTTTTCTGAATCTCACTGCCTATCGTAGGATCGAGCGCGACCAGCCAGACTTCGCCGCGCGCTACCACACAAGCCCCGCGTCGTCCGCGTTCGGAAACTCACCCATCACGAGCTCGTCGCTCCCGGCGGCCGCCACCGACCGGCTTGCCTCTGCCCAACCCGCACGGGCGCTCTGCGGGCGCCGCAACACTAATGTGTTCCCTTCTATTTGCATATCCACTTCGTCCTCCAGTCCCAATTGGGTCAAGATAGGTTTCGGAATCAGTACGCCATGGGAGTTGCCCATTCTGCGGATTGTCGTCTTCATGGCGTCACCTGAACTGAAGTGAAATGCTACGGGGTAAACTGATGAAAGTAAACACAATGTAATTACATGATAGCACGGCAAATGGCATAGGCCAAAACGCACTACCATGCGCCCATGGCGCGCTACGTTAGCGTCGCTGGATCAACTGCCGCCCCATCGTATTGGCGTATGCGTCGCACGCGTTACGCGCTACCCGCGCTGCCGCCAGCACGCCTACGGCAGCATCGTCGCGATAACACATAGCCACGACGATAGGCGGAGGCAGCGGGCGCACCTGAAGCTCACCCAGCTCGCCAGTCTGCAGCAAAGGTTCGACAAACAGCGCCGGCACGGCCGCCACGCCATAGCCGTCTCGCAGCAACTGCACGATGACGGCCACCGAGGGCATGCACGTGACGTTGGTTTCTTCCAGCGGCACACCCGCCCGTCGCGCCAATGCGCTGACGATGCCCTCGACCGCAATCTGCGGCGCAGTGCCTCGGCCAAAAGTCAGCACCGGTTTGCGCAGCACGGTTTGAACGTGCTTAGTGCGGCTTGCCGGGATCAGGTCGCGCCTCGCGATCCAACGCACTGGATAGCTCGCCAGCGCGGTCGAAATCACAGAGGGGTCGCCGTCGCCCTCCACTTGCAACACGAGGTCCAGTTCGCCGGCGCGCAACCGGGGCGCCAGCACCGCACTCACGTCGACGGTCAGGTCGACCACGATGCCGCTGTGTTCGTCGTTCAGCATGCGCACATAGTCAGGCAGCCAGCTATGCACGACCGTTTCGATCACACCAAGGCGCAGTCGCGTTGCGATTTGCGCGTCGTCCTGTGCGGCGAGTTGCAGCGAACGCGTCGCCTGCACGACAGAACGCGCGTGAGTGAGCAGCCGCTCGCCGTCAGGCGTCAATTGGAACTCCGTAGCGCTACGCTCGATCAACTCGACGCCTAATTCCGCCTCGAGTGTCTTGATGCGCAATGAGATCGCAGCGGGTGTCGCGTGCATCGCAGTGGCCGTGGCGCGAAAACTGCCAAGGCGCGCGAGCGTCAGAAAGGTTTCCACAAAACGTGTATTCACGGCAGCATCTCGGGCGGAAGCGAGGAAATAGCAGAAGAGAATGGCACGAAGTCACTTCTCCACCGTTAAGTTTAATTTAACGAAAAGCAAAAAAATCTCGCTAGAGGGATATTTTCGGCGCGACTACTCTAATTCGCATCCGTTATCCGAAGCGAGCTTTGTTTATGACCATCACCCCGTCCGAATTCCGCCAGCAGGTGCGTAGCCGCCGCATCGCCGGGCCGACTGCCGGCTATTGCGGCGATTTTGCGCAAGCCAATCTCGCGATCCTGCCGCGTCAATATGCAGACGATTTCCTGCGCTTCTGCACATTCAATCCAAAAGCGTGTCCATTGCTCGGTATGGGCGAACCCGGCGAATGGCGCGTGCCTGCGCTCGGTGCCGATCTCGACGTCCGCAATGATGTGCCGGCCTTCTACGTCTACCGTCACGGCGAACGCGCCGAGGAAGTGCGCAGCCTGAACGAACTGTGGCGCGACGACCTGGTGGTGTTTGCGATTGGCTGTTCTTTTTCGTTCGAGGAAATGCTCAAGCGCGAAGGCATCGGGTTGCGACATATCGAGCAGAAACGCAATGTGCCGATGTACCGCACCAGCGAAGCGAATGTGCCGGCCGGTGTGTTCGGCGGTCGCCGCGTGGTGTCAATGCGTCCGATGAAGGCTGCCGACGCGATTCGCGCCATCCAGATCACGAGCCGCTTTCCAGGCGTGCATGGGGCACCGGTGCATCTGGGCGATCCGTCGTTGATCGGTATCCGCGATCTGTCGCGACCGGATTTCGGCGATGCAGTCGATATCCACAGCGACGAGTTGCCGGTGTTCTGGGCCTGCGGTGTGACACCACAGGCGGCCATTGAAAGCGCACGTTTGCCGTTCGCGATCGCACACAAACCAGGCCACATGCTGATCACCGATATCCCCAACGCACGGCTCGCCATTCTCTGAGCGTGCGCTGCGCCAGCGTCTTCTCATTCAATACAAGCCCGCGCAACCAGACACGGCACTGACTACGATCCGGAGGTTAAGCATGGAAAGCAAAGCGCCGTTGCCGGCCGAGACTGGCCATTACGATGAACGCACCAAAGGTCCGTTCTCGTGGTATCGAACGATCTCCGCGAGCGAGAAGCGCGCGTTCTGGAGCTGCAAGATCGGCTACGTGCTCGATGCCATGGATACGCAGTTTCTGAGCTTCGTGATTCCTACGTTGATCGCAAGCTGGGGTATTACGCGCGGCGCGGCAGGTCTGATCGGCACGGTGACGTTGCTCAGTTCGGCGATCGGTGGCTGGGCGGCAGGCGTGTTGTCGGACCGCATCGGAAGGGTCAAGACGCTGCAAATCACGATCCTCTGGTTTGCGATCTTTACTTTGGCGTGTGCGCTGGCGCAGAACTTCTCGCAGCTATTGTGGGCGCGCGGCCTGATGGGGCTTGGCTTCGGCGGCGAATGGACGGCGGGGGCGGTGCTGATCGGCGAAGTAATCCGGCCACGCGACCGCGGCAAGGCGGTCGGCCTCGTGCAGGCCGGCTGGGCAATCGGCTGGGGACTGTCCACCTTGCTCTTCACGCTGGTGTTCTCGCTTGTCCCCGCGGACTACGCCTGGCGCGTCCTGTTTGCGATTGGTATTGCGCCGGCGCCGTTTGTCATCTGGATTCGCCGCTTCGTCGAAGAGCCGGAGGTGCATCGGCAACAGAAGCAGATCGAAGCCGATGCACAGTCGCGGCCGTCCCTGCTCGACATCTTTCGTGCGGACATCGTCTGGACTACTTTGCGTGCTTCGATCCTTGCAACAGGCGTACAAGGGGGCTACTACGCTGTAACGACCTGGCTGCCGACGTATCTGAAGACCGAACGCCATCTGAGCGTGATCGGCACCGGCAGTTATCTGGGCGTCGTGATCGCCGGCTCCTATTGCGGGTATCTGGCGGGCGCGTATATCAGTGATGCGATCGGCCGCAAGCGGGCTTTTATCGCCTTCGCGCTGGCTTCGGTGGGCATCGCCTTGATGTACACACGCCTGCCACTCGACAACCTCTCCATGCTGGCGCTCGGCTTTCCGTTGGGCTTCTGCGCATCCGGGATTTTCTCCGGCATGGGGGCGTTTCTGACCGAGCTCTTTCCGACCAGGATCCGCGGCTCGGGGCAAGGCTTCTGCTACAACTTTGGGCGAGCGGTCGGCGCGACGTTTCCGTTTTTGATCGGCTATGTGTCGCAAAGCATGACGCTCGGGCACGCTATCGGAGTGTTTGCGGCCGCCGCTTACGGGGTGGTGATTCTTGCTGCGCTCACGTTGCCTGAAACCAGGGGGCGTCAACTGCAGTCTTGAGATTTCTCGCGCTCATTTGTGTCCCGGCTAGCAACGGCTCGCAGCTGCTAGTCGGGACACGTGCCGCGCCGTGCCACTTTTCACACTGGATACGCCGGTCGAGCCGGAAGCCGGGGCAGGCGCAGCACAGTACCGCGCCATCAACGTCACAGCGCCTTGCCCAGACCTTCCTGCGACGCGCGCGCCACGCGGCCGGCCGCGTGCGAGTCGGTAGCGCCCGGGTCCTGTCGCGATCGTTCACGAGACGGCGCCACCACCGCGCCCGCGGTGCCACCAGGCCGCCGGACCGAACGCGCATGCCGCTCGATCAGCCGCTGCAGCAGGCAGAACGCGCACAACAGCGCGCCGATCACGATACGGGTCCACCAGGAACTCAGCGTGCCATCGAAAGTGATGAGCGTCTGGATCGTGCCGAGTATCCCGACGCCGAACAAGGAACCGATCACATAGCCGACCCCGCCGGTCAGCAAGGTGCCGCCGATCACGGTTGCCGCAATCGCGTCGAGTTCCATGCCTTGTCCCTGGAGTCCGTAGCCCGACAGCACATAGAACGTGAAGACCGCGCCGCCGAGCGCCGAGCAGAATCCGCTCAGCGCATAGACACCGATCCGCGTGCGCGCCACAGGCAACCCCATCAGCAGTGCTGAACGCGGATTGCCGCCCACCGCGTAAACATTGCGGCCGAAGCGCGTGTAATGGGCCACGAAGATCGCCGCGACGAGGGTCACCAGTGCGATCAGCACATTGGCGCTCACCGAGCCGGTGCCGATTTGCAGCCGGTACGCCGAGATTGCCTTGAAGCTCGGATCCGTGATGGTGATCGACTGCGTCGTGATCAGGAAGCACAGACCACGCGCGAAGAACATGCCGGCCAGCGTCACGATGAACGGTTGCAAACGGAAGAAGTGAATCAGCGCCCCCTGCACGGCGCCGAATACCGCGCCCATCAGCAGCACGATGGCAAGAATGACCACGACCGGAAGGTGGAAGCGTTCCGCCAGCACCGCTTCGACAATCGTTGTAAGCGCAACCACCGAGCCCACCGACAGGTCGATCCCGCCCGAGATGATCACAAAGGTCATACCGATCGCGACGATCAGCAGGAACGCATTGTCGATCAGCAGATCGAGCAGCACTTGCAGCGAAAAAAAGCCGGTGTACATCACCGAACCAAAGCCAAACAGCGCGCAGAACAGCAGGATCGTGACAGCGATAGGCAACGTGCGCGGATCGAAGATACGGGCCCAGATATCGACTAGCCGTTTCATCGCGCCACCCCGCGCTGGGTGAACAGAGACATTACCAGCGCGCGCGCCGAGGGCGACTGGATCACGCTGACCGCCAGCACCACTACCGCCTTGACGACGAGTGTCGCCTCGGGCGGCACGCCGATCGAATAGGTGGTGTAGGTCAGTGTCTGAATGATCAGCGCGCCCAGCACGGTGCCCGCAAGGCTGAAGCGGCCACCGAGCAGCGAAGTGCCGCCCAGTGTCACCGCCAGAATCGCGTCGAGTTCGAGCAACAAGCCAGCGTTGTTACCGTCGGCACTGCGAACGTTCGAGCTGATCAGGATGCCCGCCACCGCCGCCGTAAGCCCCGAGAAGGCGTACACGGCAAACACGATCGCTTTCGATCGCAGTCCTACCAGCCGGGTCGCGACCGGATTCACGCCGATTGCGCGAATAAACAGTCCCAACGCCGTACCTTCGATCAGCAACGCGGTCGCCAGCACCGCGACGGTCGCGATCCACACGGAAAACGGCACGCCCAACAGATAGCCGCCACCGACGAACAGATAGCCCGGCGCGCCGATCGGAATAATCTGGCCGCCGGTCAGCAACTGCGCGACCCCACGCCCAGCCACCATCAGGATCAAGGTGGCAATAATCGGCTGCATGCCGACGAACGACACCAGCATGCCGTTCCACATGCCACTCAACACGCCGACGACAAGCGCAGCACCCAGTGCCTCGCCAATCAGCCCTGCGCTCGGAAACGGCTGCGTCGCCAGGATCGTGGCCGCTGCCGCACCGGCAATCGCCACCACAGCGCCCACGGAAATATCGATGCCGCGTGTGGCGATCACCAGTGTCATGCCTGTGGCCACCAGTGCGAGCGGCGCGGCACGATTCAGGATATCGATGGGCGCGCCGAACAGATGTCCGTCAAGAACACGCAGCGACAGAAAATGCGGATTGACCCACAAATCCAGCACGAAAAGCAGCACGAGGGTGACACACGGCCAGATCAGCGGACGCTCAGCGCCATCGCGGGTGAACCAGTTCGATATCTTCATTCGCCGCTCCCCGCAATCAGCCGATAGATGTTGTCCTCATTCGACGCGTTACCCGCCACCTCCGCAATCTTGCGGCGATCGCGCAGCACGGCTACCCGATGACTCACCCGCAGCACCTCGCTGACCTCCGATGAAATGAACAGGATCGCGAGACCGCTGGCGCATAACGCCAACATGCGGTCCATGATGTCGAACTTCGCGGCGACGTCGATACCTCGCGTTGGCTCGTCGAGAATCAACAGCTTCGGTTCGGTGGCGAGCCATCGCGCAAGCAGCGCCTTTTGCTGGTTGCCGCCGGAGAGCAGGCCAATGGGCTGCTCGGCGTCCGATGCCTTGATGCCCAGGCGCTCGATCCACAAGTCAGCCAGCTCACGCGCCCGCTGTCCGCTGATCTTGCGGAACCACCCGCGCCGTGCCTGCAGTGCCAGCAAAATGTTCTCGCGAATCGACAGTTCGGCGACGATGCCCTCCTTCTTGCGGTCTTCCGGGCAATAACCAATACCGAGCGCCACGGCGTCGTGAGGCGAACGCAAGCGCACGGCGCGACCGCCCACGTTAATTGTGCCGCTATCGGCGCGGTCAGCGCCGAACAGCAGGCGCGCGGTTTCGGTACGTCCCGAGCCGAGCAGGCCGGCGAGACCGAGAATCTGCCCCGGTTGCACGTCGAGGTCGACCGGCTGCATGCTCCCGCGACGCCCCACTCCGCGCAACTCGACGAACGGCTGCACCGCCTCTTTCTCTGCCGGCGCTTCGTGCGCCGCTTCCCGCAGTCGCGTGCTCATACGCTCGTGTCCGACCATCTTCGCGACCAGTTGGTCCGCCGACAGATCGCGTGCCAGGTACTCGCCCTCTCGCTCGCCATTGCGCATCACGGTGATGCGATCGGAAATCGCGTAGGTCTGCTCGAGAAAGTGCGTCACGAACAGGATCGCAATGCCCGATTGCTTAAGATGCCGAAGTATTTTGAAAAGCTGCGCGACTTCGCTGTCATCGAGGCTCGAGGTCGGCTCGTCGAGGATCAGCACGCGCGCGTCGACCGAAATCGCCCGCGCGATGGCCACCATCTGTTGCACCGCGATGGGATAGGCATCGAGCGACTTGGTCACGTCCAGCGAAACATCGAGGCGCTCCAATGCCGCCTGCGCGCGACGCCGGATTTCGCGCCAGTCGATCGCGCCGAAGCGTTTCGGCTGGCGGCCCGCAAACACGTTTTCCGCCACCGATAAATTCGGGCACAGATTCACTTCCTGATAGAGCGTTCGCACGCCGGCTGCCTCAGCCTCCTGCGGAGACGCAAAAGCCACTGCCTGACCGCCTAGATGTACGACGCCCGCGTCGGGCGCAACCACGCCCGTCAGAACGTTGATCAAAGTGGATTTGCCGGCGCCGTTCTGCCCCATCAGTGTGTGAACTTCACCGGGGAACAGGCGGAAATCGACGTTCTGCAACGCCTTCACGCCGGGAAACGTCTTGGTGACGCCCTTCGTTGCCAGAATTGGCTCAATCTCGCCCGCCTGGGCGGTCGCGTCGGCATGCTGCGCCAACGCCGGGCCGTGGCTGCGGACGGGTTCCGGGGAGTCGGGAGTCGGGTGGGCCATAGACCTCGCTCGATGGGTGGAAAAGAGGCCGTCTGCTGTGGAACGCAGCAGGACGGCCAGGCACCGCTGGAGAAACTTGTTATGTCTGAGTCACGCCGTCAGCGCCCCGGTTCAGTACTTGCGGGTCGGCAACGTCTGCGCCGCGACGCTCATCGGGAACACCGTTTCCTGCGTCAGGATCCGCTTGGGCAAAGGCTTGCCGGCCACCACGTCCTTCACCGCCGACATCAGTTGCGGTCCCAGCAACGGGCTGCATTCCACATCGACGTTCATCTTGCCCGCGGCCATTGCCTGGAAGCCGCCCTTGGTCGCGTCGAATGAGACGACGGTGATGTCCTTGCCGGGATGCAGGCCGGCCTCTTCCATCGCCTGGATGGCGCCGAGCGCCATGTCGTCGTTATGCGCATAAACTACATTTATTTTATTTCCATAAGTTTTTATAAAGGCTTCCATGACCTGCTTACCGCCGGCCAAGGTGAAGTCGCCGCTTTGCGAGGCGATGATCTTGAATTTCGGGTCGTTCTTGATCACCTCGATGAGACCAGAATGGCGATCATTCGCCGGCGCCGATCCGACCGTTCCCTGCAGTTCCGCGATATTGATGGGCCCGGGATTGCTTTTGAAGTTGTCTTCAAGCCAGTGACCGCCACGCCGCCCCTCTTCCATGAAGTCGGAACCGATCATGGTGACGTAGAGCGACGTGTCCTTCACGTCGATGTTGCGGTCGGTCAGGATCACCGGAATTTTGGCGGCCTTCGCTTCGAGCAGGATAGGCTCCCAGCCCGACTCCACCACCGGTGAGAACGCGATCACATCGACTTTCTGCGCGATATACGAGCGCATTGCCTTGATCTGGTTTTCCTGCTTCTGCTGGGCGTCCGAGAACTTGAGGTTGATCTTTGCATCGGCTGCTGCCGATTTGATCGATTCGGTATTCGCCGTGCGCCATGCGCTCTCGGCGCCGACCTGCGCAAAACCGAGGGTGATGGTCTTGTCCTGGGCATATGCGCTGCGCGCCACGAGGCTCAATGTCCCGGTGCCTGCCGTGAGTGCAAGCGCGCCCAACGCACGACATACCACGCGCCGTGAATTCGCCATGTCTGTCTCCTGATCGTTGTTGTGCTGGCGATCCGTAGCCGCCTGCAGCAAGGCTGCGGCAGGGGATCGTGTTAAAGCGTAGTGGCTGGCGTGACACGCGTCCAATCATATGATTTGCACACTCGATACCAATTTTGGTATAGCGATGCCAATCAGACTACGTATTCGGGCATACCCTGATGGTGCCCCAGCCCGGCCTTGGTTCGCGCTTCGGCACGATTTTTTGATGCGATTTTTATGTGCTCACGGGCATTCTTTAGACGCCCGGTACGCGGCTGCCGCTACGCTTTAGTCGATCCTGCTGCACGTCTGCAGTCAGATCCAACGGTCATCTGATGGACAACCGATCATGCTGAAACTTCTGGTACCCGTAAGCCGCTCGGCGCGCTCGCTACAGGCCGTGCGGCACGCTGCGTTCCTCTACAACGAGCGATGTGCGTCCGAGATCGTGCTGGTCAACGTGCAGCCCTCGCTCGAATCGACGCGTCTTGAAGCCTTTTATTCCCTCTCGAAGCTGCGCACACTCGAAGGTTCCGACGGCGAGGCCGCGCTGAGCCGCGCCAAACGCATTCTCGACGACGCAGGCGTTAAGTATTCCGTAGAAATCAGGGTCGGCCCGCTGGTGCCGACTATCGCAAGTTGTGCAGAACAATACGGCTGCGACGAGATCGTCGTCGCAGCGCCGCGCAGAGACCTGTTCCACGCTGCTGCGCGGATCATCAACCGTAGCGTGATGGACCGTCTGGTGAGGGTTTCCAGGATACCGGTCACCGCAGTGAACTAGCCGCTCTAGCGGCGCGACGTCACCCAGCGAAACGTCAGATTGATCCGTTCGCCGCTGATACGCGGTTCTTTCGGCACCCGATGGCGCCACTCCGCCTGAGTGTTTCCGCGCATGACGAGCAGGCTGCCGCCTTTGAGCTGAAACGACTGCACGACCGCCGTCTTGTTGTGGCGCAAATCGAAGGTCCGGGCCACGCCAAGACTCACCGACGCAATTACCGGTTGCGCGCCCAATTCAGGTTCGTGGTCCGCGTGCCAGCCCATGCTGTCCATTCCGCTGCGGTAACGATTGATCAGCACGCTATTGAAACGGCATCCGCTGGTCGTTTCGGCGCTTGCCTTCAACTCGGCCACCATCGGCGTCCACGCTTGCGGCACATTGCGAATGCCGGAGTAAACGTACACCGCGTCCGCCTCCCCCTGCCAGGCGGTGAGTCGCGGCAGAGCCACGCGTCCCGCTGGCGTGCCCATCGATTCCTGCTTCCACGCAACCTCGTCGATCAATTGCGTCAAGGCGCGGCCCGCAGCTTCGGGCGAGAGCCAGTCGGGATACCAGTCAACGTCGGGCTTGGGAAGGTCGTCGAACAGATCGTTCATGGAATGGGAGATAACATGCGCGGTCCCGCGCCCCCTTAGAATAGCTTACCGCACACGCAATTCAAAAAGGCTTGGGCGCCGTCGGCAGGCGTGACGACATGTCGGTAGAATGATCTGCCTTGCCGGCGAACACCTTCTCCGCACGCGCCAGCAAGTTTGCGCGTACGTCCGGCACCCGATTCGCCTTACCCCCTTCCTATGCGCCGCTTATCGTTCCTTTTTCGCATTATTGGCATTGGCGTCCTGCTGCACATTTACGTCGGCTTCCGGGTCATTCCCGACCTGCCGGTGGGAAACGCCGGCCGCTGGCTTGCGGCACTCTGGCTCGTGCTATCCGTCCTGCTCATACCGCTCGGCATGCTGGCACGGACCATCAAACGTCAGCCTCTCGGCGACCGGCTCGCCTGGGCCGGCTTGCTGGCGATGGGCTTTTTCTCCTCGTTGCTGGTGCTGACCTTCGCGCGTGATCTCGTGCTGGCGTCGCTGCTGACTGTCGATGCCATCTGGCCGCACACCATCCCACTGGCGCGCTTGCGCATGGATTCCGCTGCGGCGGTGCCGCTGCTGGCGTTGCTGTCCACGGCAGTCGGCTTTTTCAATGCGCGCAGGCGGGCACGCGTCGTCACGATCGATGTCCCGATCGACGATTTGCCGCAAGCGCTCGACGGCTTCACGATCGTCCAGATCAGCGATATACACGTTGGCCCAACCATCAAGCGCCGTTACGTGGATGCGATCGTCGACGCAGTCAACCGCCTGAAGCCTGACCTGATCGCGGTAACCGGCGATGTCGTGGACGGCGGCGTGCCGCAGTTGCGCGACCACACGCGGCCGCTGTCGCGTCTGAGCGCGCGCCACGGAGCGTTTCTGGTCACGGGCAATCATGAGTATTACGCCGGCGCCGACGCGTGGATCGACGAGTTTCGCCGGCTTGGCTTGCATGTGCTGCTCAACGAGCACGTGGTGGTGGAGCACGAAGGCGCCCGCGCGGTGATTGCAGGCGTGACTGACTATTCCGCGGGCCATTTCGACCCTGCCCATCACAGCGATCCCGCTGCCGCGCTCGCAGGCGCTCCTGGCGACGTGCTGATCAAAGTGCTGCTCGCGCATCAGCCGCGTTCGGCGGAAGCCGCTGCCGAAGCTGGTTTTACCCTGCAGTTGTCGGGACACACGCACGGCGGACAGATTTTCCCGTGGAACTTCTTCGTGCGCCTGCAGCAGCCGTTTACGGCAGGGCTCGCGCGGCTCAATGGGTTGTGGGTTTATACGAGCCGCGGTACCGGCTATTGGGGCCCGCCGAAGCGCCTCGGAGCGCCTTCGGAGATCACGAGGCTACGGTTGGTGCCGGGCGAGCCGAGCTGAAATGAAATACGCGGAGCGCTCTTTCAGGTGCTCCGCGTGTGAACCCCTTACCCAAGTAACTACGCCAGCCTCACAGACGACGTTTTACTGCGCCGCAGGCGCCACTGCGACGCTCACTTGCGGCGCGTACGCCACGTCAACGTGCATCCCCGGCTGCAGGTTTGCAACCTTCATCGGATCATGGCTCTGGATGTGGAACACGTCGCCATTAGGTCCCCTCAATTCGACCACACCTGAAGCGCGGTCGAACGCCACCACCTCGGCCGTGAGGTTCTGCGGCGACTGTGCCGCAAGCGCGCCATGCGACGGGCTCACGAGCGCGCTACGGATCATCCGGACATGGACCTTGCTGCCCGGATGGATCTGGGCAAGATTGCTGGTATCCGTGACCGTGAAGGATGCTTCGCCGCCATGCGCGTCGACCACGGTAACGGCGTGCCGTACCTGGTCGACACCCTTCACCACGCCGTCGGCCTGCAACACGCTGTTGCCTTCGAAAGCCGCGGGCAACGCTTCGGCCGCCGATGAAACAAGCGGTGCTGCTGCGATCAATGCGCCGGCAACGATGCCAAGGGTTTTCTTGTTCATGCAATCCTCAATCAGGTAATAACGAAAAGAGAATCAGGCCGCGGGCAGGCGCGCAAGGAGCACAACCCCGATCAACGGGGGCGCTCACGCCGGGTTATGCAGGAGGACGCCGGACCTGGCTGCCGTATGCGATCTGGCGCAGGGGCTGCACGACCTGATTCAAAGCACGGGCCAGTCTGTTTTCTGGGATGAGCCCTGTCAAGCTTCGGACTCCACATTTAATTTGGGATGGAAAGACGGTTTAGCTGGATTGAAGTCGAGGATGACGGGAATACGCAGACCAGCTTTCGAGCCAGCGGTTTTGCAGCGCGAGGGCAAATCTGGCGCAAAAGCGCCGCTGAGCTGACGTGAGAAGGCCGGCCACGTGGTCTCCGTCAGCGGGGCGACTCCAGTCTGACGTACGGAAGTCGCGCCAGGGCGGACTCGAATCAGGCCCGAACAGTCAGACTGTTCATTTCGCGTTCAAACGAACAGCGGGATGCTTGACGGCGCTCGTTTACGAACATACGATACGACTAAGCGACATCGACATCGGTTGTCATATGACTTATGTACCTCAAAACGGCAACCTGCCCATTTTTCGGGATAAACAGTCTTTCTGGTCGCCGAATACGGCAGATAGTCATGTGATGACCTATCAGATCGACCGCTGAGCCCAGCGGCAAACCAAGGGCTGACACACCGACCGGATCGCCGCGTCGCGACAAAAAATGACAGGATGGAGACAGCGTTGAAAGTAATCAAAGGCTTACGTTGGTGGATCATCGTGCTCGTCTGTCTCGGCACGATCATGAATTACCTGGCTCGCAACTCATTGGCTGTGTTGGCGCCGGAGTTGAAGCATGTATTCGCGCTCACCACTCAACAGTATTCGTATGTCGTCGGCGCGTTCCAGATCGGTTACACGATCATGCAGCCGGTGTGTGGACTGATCGTCGACCTGATTGGCTTGCGGCTTGGCTTTGCCCTGTTTGCGGCGCTGTGGTCGCTCACCGGCGTCCTGCACGGGTTCGCCACCGGCTGGCTGTCGCTCGGCGCCCTGCGCGGCGCGCTTGGGCTGTTCGAGGCGGCGGCGATTCCCGCCGGCATGAAAGCGGTCGCAGAATGGTTTCCTGACAAGGAGAAGTCAGTCGCCGTCGGCTATTTCAACGCCGGCACATCGCTGGGCGCCCTGCTCGCGCCGCCGGTCGTGATCTTTCTGTCGCTCCGCTTTGGCTGGCAGGCTGCGTTCATGGCAACCGGTGCGTTCGGTTTTGTCTGGGCCGCGCTCTGGTACGCGTTGTATCGTTCACCCGCGGATCACCCGCGCGTCTCCCGAAAAGAGCTGGCGTTGATCCAGGAGGGCCAGACCCAGTTCGCACCGGCCAGTCAGCGCCCTGTGCGTGAGATCCTCGGCTCGCGCCGCTTCTGGGCCATTGCACTGCCGCGCTTCTTCGCCGAGCCGGCCTGGCAAACTTTCAGCTTCTGGATCCCGCTTTATCTCGTGACGGTACGTCACATGGACCTCAAGCAGATTGCGATCTTCGCGTGGCTGCCCTTTCTGGCCGCCGACCTCGGCGGCATCTTCGGCGGTTATCTATCGCCGTTCCTGATCCGGTATTGCCGCGTCCCGCTCATCTGGTCGCGCGTGGCGGGTGTGATTCTCGGCGCATTCCTGATGATCGGACCGGCCTGTATCGGCCTCGTCGCATCGCCGTACACGGCCATTGCATTATTCTGCGTCGGCGGTTTCGCGCACCAGATGATCTCAGCGCTCGTGAACACCCTGAGCGCCGACGTATTCGATTCCGACGAGGTCGGCACTGCCAGCGGGTTCGCCGGCATGGCGGCCTGGATAGGAGGCCTGAGCTTTTCGCTGGTGGTCGGCGCACTGGCCGACACGGTCGGTTACGGGCCCCTGTTCGGCTGCCTCGGCGCGTTCGATCTGATCGGCGCAACGCTGCTTGTCGTGCTGATACGCGGCCAGTCGAAACGTGAACGCAAGCTTGCGCATGCCTGACGCGGCATCGCAGATTCAACCAGAGGAAAGTCCGATGACGTCGCTGTTAAATCCGCCCGTATTCAAACCCTGCACCCAGTCGGGCAACCTCGTACGCTTGACGAGCGCGGCGGGGCCGGTCATGGAAATCTTCGTGCTCGAAGAGGATATCGTGCGGGTGCGCGTGCTGCCCGATGGCAAGGCACACGGGCCGCGTACCTGGGCCATTGCACCGGGACTCGACGACGTAGACATCGAAGGCCGCGATCGTCTCGATCTTTCGGGCTATACATTGCCGTCTTTCAGACAGCGTGCCGACGACACAGAACTGTGCATCGAAACCGCGCAAATCCGGCTCACCGTCGCGCTGCAAGGCGGCCATTGCAGCTGGGACATGCGTAGCGGTGAAAAATGGCAGCGCGTGCTGCAGGACCGCGCGACGCAGGCCTACAATTTCGGCTGGTGGGACGAGCGCGTCTATCACTACGTACGCCGTGAACCGGGCGAGATGTATCTGGGGCTCGGCGAGCGCGCCGGTTCGCTCGACCGAGCCAATCAGCGCTATGAGATGGTCAACGTCGACGCGATGGGCTACAGCGCGAAGACGACCGATCCGCTCTACAAGCACATCCCCTTCTACCTCACGTGGCAGCGAGAAGCGGCGCTCGGCTTTGGCCTCTTCTACGACACGCTCGCCGATTGCACATTCGACATGGGCCGTGAGCTCGACAACTATCACGGCCACTATCGCCACTTCATCGCGGAGCACGGCGATCTCGACTACTACTTCATCGCTTCGCCAGCAACGCCGCTCGCAGCCGTGCGCCGCTTCACGTGGCTGACCGGCCGCCCTGCCCTGATGCCGAAATGGGGCCTCGGCTACTCCGGGTCGACGATGAGCTATACGGACGCACCCGACGCGCAGCAGCGCATGGGCGAGTTCATCGAGCGCTGTCGCGAACACGATATCCTGTGCGACTCGTTCCACCTGTCGTCGGGTTATACGTCGATCGGGCCGAAGCGTTACGTCTTCAACTGGAATCGCGACAAATTCCCCGACGTAGACGGCTTTGTGCAGGGCTATCTGGAAGAAGGCGTGCGCCTGTGCGCCAACATCAAGCCATGCCTGCTGCGCGACCACCCGGAGTTCGACCAGGTTGCACGCGACGACCTGCTGATTCGCGCGCGAAGCGGCGAACCCGCGTGGGTACAGTTCTGGGACGAAGTCGGCGCGTATCTGGACTTCACCAATCCTGACACGATTGCATGGTGGCGCTCGCACGTGACCGACGCGCTGCTGCGTTACGGCATTGCTTCGACGTGGAACGATAACAACGAATTTGAAATCTGGGCGACGGACGCCATCGCCCACGGCTTCGGCAAGCCGTACCCGGCCCGCGAAGCGAAGGTGCTGCAGACCATGCTGATGATGCGCGCATCACGCGACGCCCAGCGCGCGTTCGCGCCTGAAAAGCGGCCATTTCTCGTTTCGCGCTCGGGCGGTGTGGGGATGCACCGCTACGTTCAGACGTGGTCGGGCGACAACTACACATCATGGGAAACGCTGCGCTACAACCTCAAGATGGGGCTCGGACTCGCGCTTTCGGGTGTGTCGAACATTGGGCATGACATTGGCGGATTTTCAGGCCCGGCGCCTGACGCAGAACTGTTTGTTCGCTGGATTCAGTTCGGAATCCTGATGCCGCGTTTCAGCATCCACTCGTGGAACGACGATGGTACGGTCAACGAACCATGGATGCATCCTGAGGCGACCGGTCAAGTCTCGGACCTGATCAAGCTGCGCTACCGCCTGATGCCGTATCTGTACCACCTGCTTTGGCAGTCGACCCAACACTACGAGCCCGTCTTGCGCCCGACCTTCGCGGATTTCCCGCACGATCCGCAATGCTACGTCGATGGCGACGATATGCTGCTCGGCACATCGCTGCTCTGTGCGCCGGTTGTCCAACCCTCGAAAACTGAACGTGACGTATGGTTGCCGGCGGGTGCACGTTGGATCTCGTACTGGAGCGGTGAAGCATTCGAAGGCGGCCGGCACATCACCCTGCCCGCGCCGTGGGATCAACCCGTCATGCTGATTCGCGAGGGTAGTGTCGTGCCGCTGAATGTCGCGCAGCAACACTTCGCCCAACCTGCCGATCTGCGCGGCTTTATGGTGGCACCCTGTCAAGGCGCAGGTATTGCGCAAGGCGAGTGTCATGAAGACGATGGCGAATCGGAAGCCTGGCGTACCGGAGCATACGGTTGCTGGAAGGTCAGTGTGGAAAGTGACGCGGCAACGCTCGCCGTGACAGTCAACTGGACAGGGCAATGGGCGCGGCCCTTCGACTCCGTGGATGTCTTCATCCCTGCAGGCGATAGCCGGCGGATTGTCGCCACCACAGGTGTGATTCGCAGCGAAGTGCGCGGTGCACAGTGGACTCGACTCGTCCTCTATCTGTCTGCTTCTACGGCCTGATCTGCCTGCGCGAGGCATAGCACGGAGACACGCATCGCAACTCGTGTATTGTTAGCGATGCTGTCACGCGTCTGGTTCAAACTACGCGTTTGAGCACGCCTCGACTATTGATCCAATGACGCTTGAATTTGTCTGGCGGCTCCTCGCCGCCTTCTCCTGCGGTGTTGCAATCGGCATCGAACGGCAGATGCGGCAACGTACGGCCGGTCTACGCACGATTACCCTCGTCGCGAGCGGGGCGTGTCTGTTTGTTTCGTTGGGCGTCCTGACCGGCAACGGCACCGCTGGTGTCACGCAGATCGCCGCTTACGTGGTGTCCGGCGTCGGCTTCCTCGGCGGCGGCGTGATCATGCGCGACAAGGGATCCATCCAGGGCATCAACACGGCGGCGACCCTCTGGTGTTCTGCGGCCGTCGGCGTGTTGTGCGGTGCGGGACATTTCGGCCCGGCACTCGCCGGCACAGCTATCGTGCTGCTGACCAACACCGTGTTACGCGAAGTTAGCCGCACCATCAACGCAACGCCGGTCTCAAATGCCGATCTCGTGCGCGAGTACGTACTGACCGTGGTCTGCCGCGAAGAGGATGAGGTTCATATCCGCGCGGCGCTATCGAACTCGATGTACTCCATGCCCCTGTCGTTTCAGAGTCTGACGAGCGAGGACGTGGCAGAGCAACCTGGTCGCATACGCGTCACGGCTAACCTGAAACTGCATCCGAAGGATCAGTCGAAGCTCGAATTGATGGCGAGTCGCATCAGCATGGAAGCGAGTGTCTCGAGCGTAAGCTGGATTGCGAAAGAAGCGGAACCGGCGCCGGAGTAGCGCCGCGTGCTGTGTAGAAGCCGGCACCTAAACGTCTGTTCGGCCCGCGCCGCCGCTTCGCTTTCAAACGCCCAACCTGGCGTCACCGGCCGCGGGTGGTAGTCCACGCCTTGCGCCCGGCGACGGCGTCATCTATAACAACCGTAGACGAAGCATCGGCCGGCGCCGCGTTGCATTGATAGTAGAGTGCGTCGTGTGAATCGATGGTCCGTATGTCTGTGCAGCCCGAGACCGAGAACGAAATGAACCGAGCGACTGCGCGTTGTCTTACCGTGCCTTTGCGCCATAGCCATTCTGGCTATGCGCCCTGTTCCGCCACCGCGGCGGCCTCCTCGCCAATCCCGCCACAATACATTCAGACATTGTTAAATCCATATCCTGAATATGGACTGCGTCACCCCCTTGGACTAAGCTCTGTCACCGTGAATTTTTCACGCTCAACCATGGAGTCTTGATTATGGAACACGGCATCATTGCATGGCTCATCATTGGCGCGATCGCCGGCTGGCTAGCTGGTGTGCTCGTCAAGGGCGGCGGTTTCGGGTTGATCGTCGACATCATCGTCGGGATCGTCGGCGCGTTTATCGGCGGTTGGCTTTCCGGCGTCCTGCACATCTCGCTTGGCGGTGGCTGGATCGGCTCGATCATCACAGCGGTAATCGGTGCGGTCATTCTGTTGTTTATCGTCCGCCTGTTTAGTCGGCGCGGAGTCTAGCGTTTGCCGTGTCGGGCGACTTCGGTCGCCTGACTTGCAATGCATCAAACCGCTGCTACGGCGCTCTCATCACGTCCCCCTTCTTCTCGCGATCGACTTCGTCGCACAGATCGCATACGACGCATTGTGCATTGCGCGTTGTGCGAACTCGCCTTGCCCCATAACGTCGGCGCATTTGCTTATTCCATATCGAGCTTTGAGCGTGGCTTAAACCAACTACAGTTCAAGATGGCTAGTTGTGTCGTCCCGAGTCGCACTGATACGGAGGAGGAGCACCATGGGCATCTGGAAGCCGGACCCGAGCTTTTATCCCTCACCGCGCCTTGCCGCAGAGGCGCCCCCTGAAAAGCTCGCCTATGTGGCCGCATTCGATCCTGATCGCACCCGGCCGGATGAGATCGCAGTGGTCGATGTCGATCCGGCCTCTCCGGCTTATGCCAGCATCGTCGGCAATCTGGCCATGCCGCATGCCGGCGACGAGCTGCATCATTTCGGCTGGAATGCATGCTCTTCGTGCCTCTGCCCCAACGCGCCACATCCGCATACGGAGCGGCGTTACCTGGTTGTGCCTGGGTTACGCTCGTCGCGCATCTATATCCTCGATACGAAGCCTGATCCGCTTCATCCGACTATCGTCAAGACAATCGAGCCGGCCACCATTGCGAGCCGGACGGGTTATAGCCGTCCGCACACCGTACATTGTGGTCCGGGTGGGATCTATGTGACCGCCCTCGGCAGCGCCGAGGGCGGTGCACCCGGTGGAATCTTCCTGCTCGATCCGGAAAGTTTTGAGCCACTCGGACGCTGGGAAGTCGACCGCGGCTCGCAGCAACTCGCGTACGATGGCTGGTGGCACCTCGGCTACGACACGCTCGTCACCAGCGAATGGGGTACACCGGATACGTTCGAGAATGGTTTGATTCCGGAGGTGCTTCTCGGCGCGCGTTACGGTCGCCGTCTGCATTTTTGGGATTTCACGCGCCGCAAACATCTGCAGGAAATTGATTTCGGACCGGAGTACCAACTCGTGTTCGAATTGCGGCCGGCGCACGATCCGACCAAAGCGCATGGTTTCGTCAATTGCGTGATCAGTCTGAAGGATTTGTCTTCGTCCATCTGGACGTGGTATCGCGACAAGGACAAGTGGGCGGTGCGCAAGATCATTGATATTCCCGCTGAGCCTGCTGACCCCGCATTGCTTCCGCCAGTCCTCAAGTCCTTCGGCGCGGTGCCGCCGCTTGTGACTGACATCGATCTTTCGCTCGATGATCGTTTTCTTTACGTGTCCTGCTGGGGCACGGGCGATCTGCTGCAATACGACGTGTCCGATCCGTTCGCACCGAAACTTACGGGGAAAGTGCGTATTGGCGGCATCGTCTCGCGGGCGACCCACCCGGGTGCCTCGAACGGTGCGCTCAGCGGCGGTCCGCAAATGGTCGAGGTAAGTCGCGACGGCAAACGGATCTACTTTACGAACTCGCTGTACGGTGCGGTCGATCCGCAGTTTTATCCCGATGGTATCGACGGCTGGATGGTCAAGCTCGATGCAGGCCCGGATGGCGGTCTGTCGTTCGATGAGGAGTTCTTTCTGGAATGGCCGGAAGGACATCGACCGCATCAGATTCGTCTGCAAGGCGGCGACTGTTCGTCTGATTCGTACTGCTATCCCTGAACGGCATGAATCCATCGACGTCGACGTGGTGGACATGGTTCGTGGTTGCCGCGCTCGGCGCGTTTCACGGCATAAACCCGGCGATGGGCTGGCTGTTTGCTGTCGCGCTTGGACTGTATCGACGCAGTCGGCGAGTGGTCTTGCTCTCGCTGATACCAATCGCACTCGGACATGCGCTCGCCGCCGGCTGCATGCTGATGGCCGGGTTGTCGCTCGGCATGATCATCGATCATTCCGTATTGAGCCGAGTGTGTGGGGTCTTGCTGATCGGTTGGGCGGCGTGGCATGCGTTGCGAGGCCATCGCATGCGACCGCGAGTGGGTATGCAGACAGGCTTTGCCGGGCTGATGGTCTGGTCGTTTGTGATGGCAGGTTCGCACGGTGCCGGACTCATGTTGATTCCGGCTCTGATGCCGATATGCGGCGCGTTGGCTCACGCGCCAGGCGCCGTGATCTCCAGCCCCGGGCCCACTGCGACGATCGCGGCGATCGCCCTGGGCGTGCATAGTGCTGCGATGCTGGTGACTACAGGTGTGATCGCTGTGGCTGTGTTCGACCACTTTGGCGTTGGCGGTTTGCGTACCAAGTGGCTCAACTTCGATCTGCTCTGGACAGGGACGTTGGCGGCATGTGGTGTGATGCAGTTGACGCTTTGATTTGGCGGGATGAAGCGGCGCTGCCAGTGAGCGACTCTGCCAGCGCTGCCGGAGTGCTTGGGTCTTTGAGGTCTGTGGAGGGGTTTGACGAGCGTATTTGCGCGCGTAAACGCAGAAACCCCACCTTGATGGGGTGGGGTTTCTGGTTCTGCTAGGGAGCCTGACGATTACCTACTTTCACACGGGTAATCCGCACTATCATCGGCGTGGAGTCGTTTCACGGTC